>NZ_CP072890.1:0-37686 GCF_019175485.1 Enterococcus raffinosus | reverse complement strand
GTATATAATCATTTTTATTTGTTATTTTGATGATTTTCATACTATATCAATCTCCTAATTGTCGTATTATCACGTCTCCTTATTAAAGATATATTATCATATTTTAAGGTTTAAAGTCCTGGAAGCTTAGGTATTTTTGGTATTGGTGGTGTAGGTGGCTGCAAGCTTTCCAATTTTTGTTGAATTGCTTTAAATTCAGGGGTTTCTTGGTGTTGATTTTGAACCATTTTTTGCTCTATTCTCTCCAAAGTCGGTTGAATTTCTTTCCCTGATACTTTACGATTTAATTCTCTTTCTAAGGTCTCTTTCGGACTAATGGAAGGCGTTTCTAAGCTTGAATAGAGTTTCACTCCTTCTCTATTGTAAAGCCTTATATCGCTAAATAAGCCCGTTTTATGAAGGGTTTCTAAATTGGTCGGTAAGTTTTTGACAACAATATCATGCGCTTGTTTTGGTGTTGCCCTGGCTGTCATTGGATCATCTGCATACATGGTTTCATATCGTTCAATTGTTCCTAAATATGAGTTGATTTTAGGTACTGCCATGACATACATTTTTGTTTCATAACCTTTGGCTTGAAGCATTGTTGCGGTTTGAATGGGAACGTCTGTTGTTCGTCCTGTACCTTCAATCACCAAGTTATAGCCTTGATCGCTTAAACGGCTTATGATCGCTTCTGTCATGCGATTAGAATAAGGGGTAACGTGTTTTACTACGTCTTTCTCATAAAGTTTCGCTAGTTCATCAAAATTAGGGTGCTGTTGTTTAAAGGTATCATTATCAATGACAATAACATTCCCTTGTGTTTCTTCAAGAATTGCTGATCGCAAACTCGTTTTCCCTGACCCTGGTTGCCCACCAAGTAAAAAAGCGGTTGGCGATTCAACCGCTTTTTTTCCTTGAACCAATTCTTCTAAATTATCATTTAAGCGATTTTCAAATTGTTTGTCAGTAAAATTGACTATATTTGCCATATTAAGCCACTTTCTCTTTATTCAAAACTTGTTTTGAATAGCGATTCATTGACCGCCAATACTCATGAACGGCTTGTAATTCTTCTAAAGAATAATCAAAAAGATTTACACGTTTTGCAAGCTTTAATTGGTTTAATAAATTGACTTCCAATAATTGAGAGTCATTTTTATTTAATTCATGATTCAAAACATAGTTTAATACTCGATTATAAACGCTTGCCGATAATTCGTTAATGATCTCTATTTCAAATGTTTTTTCATAAGTAACTGCCATTTCATTTTCACTCCTTTTAAAGTTTGTCAGGTAAATATTTCCGAATATATTCTTCTAAGGCTTTATCCATAACTTCTTTTACGTTTCCGCCATTCTTTGCTGTTTCGATTTTTATAATATGGTGCAAGTCAGCACGAACACGAACCGTCTTATCCCCCATAATATCTTTTTTTGCACTGATTGGTGTATCATTTCGTTTTGCTTTTTGTGCGCCTAAATTTCCCACAACCACTCACTTCTTTCTATTTCTTCTTACTCTTATTTTATCATCAACAATCACAAATCACAAGTGATTTGTGATTAATCACTTGTGATTTGTGATTCTATTCTTTTTCGTTTTCTAATTGAATGATTCGCTCAAGCATTTCAAAAAATACGTTCTCATACATAGATAAAACTTTTTTGTCATAGCCTTTGTGTTCTGTAATGCCGTTTTTAGACCAGGTACTTACTTTATTACTTCGCTTGATAATATTTTGGAAAACCAAGTTATCTTCTTTATGTTGCTTGTACAGTTCTTCCAGGTTTGATTTTATCGTTGTGCTGTCCGTATCAACTAAATAAGGAACAAAACCGATCATATCTAGTCCAGGGTTAAACTGTTCTTGTAAATCAATCAAATAGGAAATATAGTTTTGAATGTTGTTTGTACTTTCTTCTTCTGCTTGTAAAGGGATCATGACGTAATCACTTGCCACGATTGCATTATTTGTATAAACGCTTGGCGTTGGTACAGTATCAATAATAATGAGATCATAGTCACTTTTTAAAGGTGCTAAAAGAGTAGCAAGCAATCTACTTTCATTTTCAAAAGTCCATGAGCGAGTTAATTTTGGCAGTAACATCAAATCAAACGTGCCAGGGATCAAGTCTAAATTATCAGTCAAATGAACAATAGAAGAAGCCAAGTTTCCATTTTTCAGTCCTTCATAAAAATTAACACGTGGCAATTCTACCTTAAATGTTTTTGCTAAGTCTTTTGTCAATGTTGCTTGTAAGTCCTTATCGATCATTAAAACTTTTAAATTAAATTTGTCTGTCAAGTAAGCAAACATAGTCGATAATTTTGACTTTCCAACACCACCTTTAAAATAATTGTTTAAGATAACAATCGCTTCATTTTTACTGTTTAAAATACGTCTTAATTCTTCAAGTATTTTGAGTTCTTCCTTCTCCATAACTACGCCCCATTCTTTTTTTGTATAGTAATATTGTATCATTAGGAATCACAAATCACAAGTGATTTGTGATTTGTGATAAGTGATTTGTGATTAATATATAAAAGCCCTCTTTAAAGGGCTTTTATGCTTATTTTGAAAAAGAGATAAAATCAATATATCCCTTTTCTCCGATTTTTACAACGGCATTGTAGGACTTTCTATCTTTCGTTTTGATTCCTTTTACCAGGGTTTCTTTTCCCTCTAGTAATTCTTTTACATTTGTTTTGGTGAGTTTTTTCTTTCTAAAATGTTCAGCTAAAGTGAAGGTACATTCAGGATAATTTGAACAACCATAAAACGATTTTTTTAATACAATATTGTTGCCACACTTAGGACATTTTCCTACAAGGGGTCCCGAGCGCTTAGTGGGAATTTGTACCCCTTATCGATACAAATTCCCCGTAGGCGCTAGGGACCTCTTTAGCTCCTTGGAAGCTGTCAGTAGTATACCTAATAATTTATCTACATTCCCTTTAGTAACGTGTAACTTTCCAAATTTACAAAAGCGACTCATAGAATTATTTCCTCCCGTTAAATAATAGATAACTATTAAAAATAGACAATACTTGCTCATAAGTAACGGTACTTAAATTGTTTACTTTGGCGTGTTTCATTGCTTGATGAAACTGATTTTTAGTAAACAGTTGACGATATTCTCGATTGACCCATTTTGAAACAAAGTACGTATATAGCTTCCAATATTTATCTGGAACATCTGTGGTATGGCGGGTAAGTTTTATTAAGACACTGTTTACTTTTGGTTTAGGATGAAAGCATTCCGCTGGCAGCTTAAGCAATTGCTGAATCGAGACTTGAGTGTGCAAGAGCAACCCTAGTGTTCGGTGAATATCCAAGGTACGCTTGTAGAATCCTTCTTCAACAATCAGATAGATGTCAGACGCATGGCTTTCAAAAACCACTTTTTTAATAATTTGTGTGCTTAAATGGTAAGGAATATTCCCAACAATTTTATACCTCTGTTTGTTAGGGAATTGAAACTGTAGAATATCTTGGTGAATTAAAGTGACACGAATGTTCAGTTTTAATTTTTCTGACGATAAGTTGAATAGATGACTGTCTAATTCAATAGACGTTACCTGTTTACTTATTTTAGCCAGTTTCGTCGTTAAATGCCCTTTACCTGTTCCAATTTCGTAAACGGTATCGGTTTCTTTTAAATTCAATTGTTTTATTATTTGGTTGAGTACTTTTTCACTCGTTAAAAAGTTTTGAGAATATTTTATATTTTTGTTCATGTAATCACTCCTGAAGTGATTACATCTATAAATAAATACAGAAGTTAAACGATTTGTTTGTAATTTTAGTTATCTGTTTAAAAAGTCATAAGATTAGTCACTGGTAGGAATTAATCTAACGTATTTATTTATCTGCGTAATCACTGTTTTTAGTCTGTTTCAAAACAGTAGATGTTTTATCTACATTACGCATTTGGAATACCAACATGACGAATCCCTCCTTCTTAATTACAAATTTTTAGCATCTAATTTAACTTCAATTCCTATTATACAAAATTTTAAGATAATGCACTATCAACACACTCTTAAGTTTGCTTCTAAGTCTTATTTCCATAACTTTAGGGTTAACCATACGCAAGACCAATCACTCTCGGACAATACTCATGATTTTAATGATAAAATCCATGTTAAACCCATAGATAAGAAATACACCTGCAATAACCGTTACCTGTTTGTGCCAATTTAAAAATGCACCACTTTTTTATAATTAAAACGGTTGAAAACTGTACCACTAATAACTCACAATAGAGAGATGTCACCGTCAAGTTAAATGTACAAAATAACAGCGAAATTTTTAAATCTATTTCTTATCGATACAAATTCCTCGTAGGCGCTCGGGACCCCTATCTAGCGAACTTTTAGAAAAGATATAAAACATCAGAGTATGGACAGTTGCGGATGTACTTCAGAAAAGATTAGATGTCTAAAAAGCTTGTAGTTAAAGCTTTTTAGACATCTAAATCTAGGTACTAAAACAATTCATCCAGTAAAATATAATATTTTATTTTCTCCCAATCAGGCTTGATCCCCAGTAAGTCAAAAAATAGCTCGACATACTGTTCTTCCCCGATATCCTCCCTGATCGACCGGACGCAGAAGGCAATGTCATACCACTTGTCCGCCCTGCCGCTTCTCCCAAGATCAATAAAGCCACTTACTTTGCCATCTTTCACAAAGATGTTGCTGTCTCCCAGGTCGCCGTGGGAAAAGACAAGTTCCTCTTCGGGCTTTTCCGTCTTTAAAAAATCATACAGCTCGCGCGGATCTTTAAATGGAGTGTCTTCTTCCCAGTTTTCGCAATCCACATCGGCCAGATCGTTATTCAGTAAGTAATCCAATTCGGCTAAGCGGCTGTCTAAGCTATTCGTATAGGGACAATCCGATATGTCGATGGAGTGAAAGAGCCTGATGCACTCCGCATACAGCTCGATAATCTTTTCAGGGCTTTGTTCATCTTCATACTCTTCCGAGCAAAGGACGCCATCGGCCTCACTCATGAGCAGATTGCTCCAGCCATCATGCCGTTCAAAGTGCAGGACCTTTGGAACAGGCAGCTTTCCTTCCAGCCATAGCATCATGTCCTTTTCCCGTTCCACATCATAGGTGGTCCCTTTATACCGGCTGTCCGTCATTTTTAAATATAGGTTTTCATTTTCTCCCACCAGCTTATATACCTTAGCAGGAGACATTCCTTCCGTATCTTTTACGCAGCGGTATTTTTCGATCAGTTTTTTCAATTCCGGTGATATTCTCATTTTAGCCATTTATTATTTCCTTCCTCTTTTCTACAGTATTTAAAGATACCCCAAGAAGCTAATTATAACAAGACGAACTCCAATTCACTGTTCCTTGCATTCTAAAACCTTAAATACCAGAAAACAGCTTTTTCAAAGTTGTTTTCAAAGTTGGCGTATAACATAGTATCGACGGAGCCGATTTTGAAACCACAATTATGATAGAATTTACAAGCTATAAGGTTATTGTCCTGGGTTTCAAGCATTAGTCCATGCAAGTTTTTATGCTTTGCCCATTCTATAGATATATTGATAAGCGCGCTGCCTATGCCTTGCCCCCTGAAATCCTTACATACGGCGATATCTTCTATATAAAAGATATATTATCTTATCAGTATTGTCTCATCAGTCCGATTTGACAAAGAGCCCGTTTTTTTATGTTTTCCTTACTTACTTAAAACAGTCACACATTCAATATGGATTGAGAGGACAGAATGAATGTCATTTGTGTATGTCCGTTCTCGGAAACATATCCACGACACTTTTTGCACTATCGGTAGACGGGAACATATCCATAGGCTTCGCTGTTTTTTGAAAAACTGAGGTATGCTGTTAATTTTCAGTACCCAATACTGTGAATAACGTTACTCTCCTATTCACTAATGTAATTCAACAATCTTTCTAAAATGTCATGTGTAACTTTTAAGTTGTATTGTTCAATAAGGTGACTTTGCAAATCCATAACTAATAGCAAAGAATTTTTATAGGCTTCAAATAATTCTACCTTATCTAATCGAGCAGTGGTCTTTGCAAATTTTTTATAATTTTCAAGGCTAATTTCTTTTTCAAGGTTTTTACTCATGTTTAGCCAATTATCAGCATTTTTTTCTGCCATACGTATAAGTTGTAGTGTATTTTTTTGAAGTTGTGATAAGAGTTCTAATGAACGAGCATATTCTCCTCTTTTTAGAACGTTGATTCCCATCAACCATAGATTAGAGAAATTACACAACAAAAAATTAGCATTTTCTTCAGTAAGTCTATTTGGTCTTGCACCACTTATCTCTGATAAATAATTTTCTAATTGCCCTGTTTCATCGTAAATAAGCATAGCCTTCGTATCAGGAATATAACCTGAATCTTTAAACGAGGGGATTATGTTCATATCTTTTTCAGAAAGGAAATGAAATTCCCCACGTATAAGATTATCAAAAATAACTACCTCTGTTCCGTACTCATTTTTATAAAGCATCAAGTACGGAGCTACGTCAAACAACCAGTTGGATGAATCAAAGTTCGAGGTTATACTATCTTTCAAAAATATATAGAACTCTATATCAGAGTATTGGTCACCTTCTCCTTTGGTAAACGATCCATACATCATACAAGCTGTAATTCGTTCATCTGACTCAGTAAGATTCTTAACGTTTGCAATTAATTCTTTTTGTTTTAACATTTCTTCACCCTTTCATGTAAATATCTTTTAGTTATTGTGGCAACTCAAAATCTCTACAAACCTAAATTAATATTTTTCGTACAAATGTTATTGCAAAAAGCATCATCATGCTCCACAAACAATAGTGTAGGACAATATTCCAAAATCATTTTTTCAATTTGGATACGTGAAAAAATATCAATATAGTTCAATGGCTCATCCCATATATACAAATGTGCACTTTCACAAAGGCTTTTAGCAATTAGTACTTTCTTTTTCTGACCAGCACTAAAATCCACCATGTTCTTATCAAACTGCTCTCTATTAAAATCCAGTTTACGAAGAATCGTTTTAAATAGAGTTTCATCGATCTTATTATTATAGGCAAATTCAGATAGATTACCTTTTAAATATGAAGTATCTTGCGAAATATAAGAAATTTTTAGTCCACTTGCTAGCATAAAATTTCCGGTAAATTTAATATCATCTCCATTAATCAATTTTAGGATACTAGACTTACCACTCCCATTTTTTCCGATAATGGCAACTCTATCACCAATATTGACTCTGAAATTAAGATTACTGCATACTTCTTTATCTCCATAAGACAATGATAAATCATTCGCTTCTATTAAGCACTCTTTGTGAAATTCAAGTGGTGAAATTTTTAAGTCATCATATTGTTCAATGTTGTGGAGCAGTTCTGATTTTTGTAAAACGGCTTCCTGATGTCTTGACTCAATATTTTTGGCACGTTTCATCGCTTTTGCAGCCTTATGTCCAACATAACCCTTATCCAGTTTTGAACCAGAATTTGTTGTTCCATATTTACTTTTTTCTACTTTATTTGACCAGTTTGAACTACGTTTTGCTGCATAAGACAACCTTCCTATTTCTTTAAGGAGTTTCTTGTTTTCTGCCAGTTCAAAATTATCTTGTAACGTTTTGTTCTCCCACCAAGAAGTAAAATTTCCCTTTTGGATTTCGATATTCGTTTTATTGATAGATAGTATATGGTCAACACATTGATCAAGTAAGCTTCTATCATGAGATACCAAAATAAACCCCTTCTTGCGTTTCAAATAGTTTTGCACTACATTACGTGCATCGATGTCAAGATGGTTTGTAGGTTCATCAATAAGCAGGAAACAACTCGCTGTAAGGAATAAAGCTGCAAGAAGGACCTTCGTTTGCTCACCATTTGACAATGTATTAAACGGACGATATAAAGCATCTTCTTGAACATCAAGCAATGATATTTCACGAAAAATCTCCCAATCCATACATTCCGTACAAATACTCTTCATTACTTCAATTGTATATAGACTCTTATCTTCCACATCATAAGGAAAATACTCAAACTTAACTGTAGAACTTATATTGCCGGAATACGCATATTTGCCAAGCAGTAAATTTAAGAAAGTAGTTTTACCGCGTCCGTTTCTTCCAATAAAACCGAGTTTCCAATCTGTATCTATCTGAAAACTTACATTTTCAAAAATATTGTCATAACTTCCTTCATATGAAAAAGTTAGATTTGAAACATTTATTAAGGACATATATTTCTTCCTCCTTTACATTATAAAAATTTTATAAGCAAAGTCGGTTTTCGGCATTAATTACTCTATAATGTTATCCAACTCTGCGGCGAACTTATCATGAAATACCGTAACTTTTTCTATAAGCCTCCTTACTAACTGCTCATCATATTCCTCTAACTCACAGGATTGTTCATTAAAGAAATCAGTCATTTCAGCGATTCGTTGCCTTTTTCCTTCACGCTCTGCATTTTCAACAAGTGCATTTTGCTTCAATTCTCGAAGGTGGTAGATTTCATCAGCCACATCTTCATAGTCATTCTTGGATTTTGCTTGGATAAGAAGCTGTTGTTGTAATTCTTCCAATTTGCTATCAATATCATTGGTGGCATTATCATTTTCTTCATTAAGTATAGTAGCTATGTTTTTCTGCAACGCCTGGAGGAAGGGTTCTTTGTTAGCCAAAAGTTCGTTAATAGCCTTGACCACTGCTGTCTGCAATGTTTCCTCGTTTATGGTAGGGGCAGTACATTCAGATCCTTTTTCCTCCAAACGGCTGACGCATCTCCAAACAATAGACTTGTAACCTCGGTTATTCCAGTGTACCCGGCGGTAAATATCACCGCACTGGCGAGCAAACTGCAACTGCAACTATGCAGGCACTTAATCTTAAAAGAACTACTTTCTATAAACTGGTGAAGGAAGTGATTGTATGATGACGATGTGTCCACGATGTTTAGAGCTATACAGTGAAATTTGGTCGAAGCCTTGTTGTAAATGCGCCGATAAGACCATTCCTGTTGATATTGAACTCATCAATGTCGTTCAGATGCTGCTCACTAGAGGCTTCGATGTATCTTATGCCACTTGTTACCCAGATAAAGAACAAGGTGAGATCGAAGCTATGGAAATTGAGATTCACTTTAGGGAATTGTATCCGCAGGCTCTCTTTGATGGTCTCCCACCTGACTGGATTGTAATTGACGAATACCCAGTTCTTGGCGGTAAGGTTCTTGATGAACCTGTTGATATCCTTACATGTGCAATCGAATATCGATTTGAAGAGAGCATCCATATTCAAAAGGATATCGCTATAAGCAATCTGGAAACATGGCTCGAAGAGAAAGACCCGCAATCTTGTAGGGCTATCCTTACATTGGCCGGCTTCTGAAAAAGTAAGACCCTCTCAACAGTAATGATCTGCTGAAAGGGTACTTTACTTTAATCTATGACCTTGAAGTGCCTTAATGCGTCTTTAATAGCTTCTACTTTATATTCTGGTGCTGGTTTATATGGGCGTTTTAGTTCTTCAACTGCGTTTGGTGCGTCGTACATCGGCAGGCCTAAGTTTCTTTTGACCTCTGCAATGTTTGCAGTGTGAACTTTGAAGCCGTACTTTTCTTCGATATACTCCTGAATAAGCCTGTAGGTGATACGATCTGGCTGGATTTTTCGGTCGTCTGCGTACTCCATTTTTACACTGATAAAATCGTCTGCACTTTTGTGGGACAATAAAACACACGTCTCAACGTGGCTCTAGTTGATGGCATTGATGTCTTAAGCTGATTTTTAACCCTTTCGTTCGCGGGAACGTATCAACGGTATTTTGATTATTTTTTAAGAAACTGATATATGGGGGAACATATCGAAGCAATCAATAATGCACATTAACAACTAGTCTTTGTTATATTTAAACTATTCGAAAAGGTAATTGGATATTAAGGGAAGACTCTATAGACTTTTTCATATGATTAACGAGTTCAGCCACCTCAGATTCCATTCCTTCCCACTTGTCAACACACTCTCCTAAATAAGCCTCTCTCGCTTTGTTGAGTAAAGTAGCATGCTCATCGGGTAATTGAGGTATCGCCCATTCAGCTGCCAGATCTTTTGAGCGAATTTCACCAGTAGATGCTGTCAGCCACATTCTGGCTAAAGTTAAAATCACATTGCGTTCGTCACCGTTAATGCTAGCTATCAACCCGGGCAACGATTCTTTAATTGCTTTTCGAATATCTGTCATTGGCACAGGCTCAATTACTTCTGTTGCCTTTGGTCCCAAAAGGTTAATACTATTTTTTCTTAGTTGTGCTAAAAGTATTGCTAAATCCGGATCATAAGTCGACTCAGGAATTTCTCCCTTTTCAAACTGCTCTCTTAGCCACTCGCCATACATAAATTCATATTTGGGGGGGAAATGCCAAGGGACAATATCCTTTTGATTTATGACCGTAACTTCAAGAGGCCTCATATCTTTTATGTTTCCTATTTTCCCAGATATAAGCATTAACCTATTTGTAAGATTCCTTCGAGTTTTTTCAGATAAACTTTGATTTGTTATTACCAAAATATCTACATCGCTATTCATACGTAAACCACCCATTACTGCCGAACCATACAAATACACCCCAATTAACATATTATCAAGTAGTTCCGCTATAGTTTTTAATGCTTGAATTGCTTCTTTCGGAATTTTTTTGTTACTTAAATCTATACTCAACTTCGATCTCCTTTCGTCTGAAAACTGTTTTTTAACGCCTCTTAAAATTTATAAAAAAAGAGTAAACATCTTTCGTTGTATTGTAAATTAACGCCATCCAAAATTTTGATTCAAGATTTTCTTTCGGTTTATTATATGTTTGAGCCAATATAAGCTACAAAACTGCTGTCTATCCATTTTTGAGTAACCTCATTTATATCAATCCCAATAGTAGCCAACCCAATAATGCTGCAATCCAATTTCTCTAACAAAGCTATTAAAGCCTTCATTTGAGAACCTGTCTCTATCCAATCATCTACAATCAAAACTCTTTTGTTCCTCACAATAGAACTCTTAGATATTTCAAAGCTTTTATCTTGACCTGAATAGTCGGTAAAATGTGTCGAAATAATCTCTTCTTTTGCGTATGGCAGCTTATCACCTTTTCTTACTCCAATAAACCCCACTCCAAGTTCTTTGGCTATGGCAGTGCCTAGTATCCATCCAATTGCTTCTGGGGCAGCCACATAATCTACTTTATTTTGAAAATCCAATGATAGTACTTTTACAATTTTATCAAAAACGGTTTTATGTGTAAAAATAGTTAGTAAATCATATTTTCCAATTGAGTTACGAGGTAATATACCTCTAATTTCATTTATAACATCAGTACTTTCCATACATTTACACCCCTTGCTTATGGTTAATAATCTTTGCTAATCTTTAAAAATAGTCATTTTCAACATATTTTTTATACATGTCCTCGGTATATCTTGTTATGTTCTTACCATACTCTGGATAATCAAACCCCAGTAGTTCTGCTACCTCTTTGGACACTTCCCTGAACAATTGGTGGCATATAAATAATGACTTCCAAATATTTTCATAGGAATCCATGCGATATGTAGATAATAATCTATTCCATAGATCTTCATCAATGTATTTGTTAATATACTTATAATTTTTCCCAACACTTAATGAAAATTCTGTCTTTATCCCAACCTTCCACGACATCATCCTAAGTAGTTCAAACCGTAGAATCTGGTTCAGATGATCGATTGCAAACAGTATCTCTTTGCGGCACAATCCTTTAATAACATAAGGTGTTACATTCCAAAATTCATTGCAGCAATCATCATACTCCCTTGCGCTTGGCTTTCTTACATGATAATCTATATCAGTCGGAACTATGTCCCTTTTAATTCTACAATCTTTATCAATTAGAACCTTTATTAATTTATCGCCCTTTAGGTAATTATCTAACTCTTCCAAGGGCAATAAGGTAAGATCAATTTTATTGTAATCATCAAATAGCATAAGATAGGAAAATCCCTTTTCTTCAGGTGGGAATAATTCCATATCCTCCGGCTTTTGCATCATTATTATATTCCCAAATTGATTAAGCCAGTCATCATTAGATATAAACGGTTCTATATCACTTACAAAATATGTAATATCATAATCCTGAAATTCATCTTTAGGTATATTAATATTTGCGCGTGACCCCTCAAGGGTCACAATTCGAATACGTTCATCCTGTTCTGCTAAAGAAAGTACTAAATCCATCATTTCTTTTTCTGATCTCATTTACATACTCCTCGTTTATTTTTTCTATATTATTACATCTTCTTTTTTGCCGATACAATCAGCATCATTGGGCGTCGCATTTCATCCGCCATCCCCGGAATATCCATCATGTTCTCTGGCGGCTGTGGCTCCACAATCTGATTTATTATAAAACTATTTGAAAGCAGTGTATTTAGATATGTGGTCAGTGTTCTATGATATTTTGTAACCTTTTCTTCCAAAAACATAGCTGTCCGTTTGCCCTCATAATAATAATTGTCCACCGGGAAATGCAGTATTTCTCCTTTTTCGTTATAATACCAGTCTTGTGTTCCATGAGCAGTAAAAACAGGATGTTCAACTGTAAAAACTAAATTGCCACCAGCCTTCAGCATCCTATATATCTTTTTTATTAAATTCTCATAGTCTGCTACATAATGAAACGCAAGCGAACTTAGTATTACATCAAAGCTCTCCTCTGGGAAATCCACATCTTCTATGGCACAGCATTCATATTCAATCTGTGGAAAATGGGTTTTTCCTTTTGCTACTTCGAGCATTTTATGAGAAATATCAACACCTACTACAGAGGAAGCACCGTTTTCCATCGCATATATACAGTGCCATCCATAGCCGCATCCTAAATCAAGCACACGCTTACCCTTAAAATCAGGTAGCATCTTTTTCAAAGTCTCCCATTCTCCCGCACCAGCCAGTCCTTTCTGCGAGCGACTCATTTGACTGTATTTTTGAAAAAATATATTATCATCATATTTGTTTTCTTTCATCTGAACTCTCCTCGTTTAAAAAGTTATTTATCTCCGATACAATTTCATTCACTTCTTTATAAAGTTTCTCGGTCATATCGTAGCATTCAAAAAGAGAAAGACCGAGTACTTCAAAAATATGATTAACTCTTTCGGCATATTTTTCAGGTTTATATTCAAAAGTTTCAAGCAGTTTTATAGCTTTCTTTTCGTTAATGCAATAAGCATTATTACATGCAAATAGTACTTGATTTAAGCATGAAATAATACGAAAAACATGGCCTGCAATATAATATTTATCCTCTACCCCCGCATTTGCTTTTACAAACATTAAAGAGAATTCAGCTTCAAATATAAAAAAGTTCATCAAGCTTTTCTTTAGAGCAGTAGGGTAAATTTCTGCCTGCTTTTTTAATTCGCATAAGCTTTCGTTCTTAGCATATAGTATTTTACTAATCGCTAATTCTCCACGATACATTGCACTTATATAACCATGGGGATGCCCGGTCTGATAATTGGCAGTAACAATTCCTTGCTCCGTATCTTTGATTATTTGTTCTACCCGTTTTATATCACGTAAAATCAAGTCAACATGATACCCATTTATAAATAACCATCCGCCGCCATTAATCCAATCACCCCACGCTCCGGGAGGCACAACAAGGTTGTTTCTATTTTTATCATCCAATTCTGTAGCAATTTGATTAATCGCTGTCAGGTCAAATGAGTCTGAATTGTAATAGATTCCGATATCTATATCAGAATTTTCTGTATGGGTGCCTCTTGCACGTGAGCCCCCTAATACGATGCCTTCTATAAAAGGCAAAGATGATAATTTCTCTGTTACTATTTGAATAACATTACCTACCATATAAACATCCTCCTTTATTCGTTAGATATTTTTATTTCTTCTCCATCTGGTAAAATAAATGCCTGCACAAACTTGACACCTAGCACATCAGCAATGGCCTTCAACTCATCCAAGGTTACTGTTTCTCGTTGTAATTTTTTATTGAAATTCTGTGGAGTCTGGCCAATACGTCTAGCAAGTTCGGAAACACTTATATTCATTTGCTCACACAGTTCTTTAATCATTTCTGCCGTAGTCATACAGCACCTCCAAGTTTACGCTAAGAATATTATAAACCATTTGGTTGATAAACACAATAGTTATTAAAATATTATTATAATCAGCAAGCAAAAGAAAACCCACAACTCTACTGTAGAGTCATGGGCTATTTACTTCTGGTTTTCATATTTCCATTTCGATGCCAGATTTGAAGGCTATGACGAAGTGGCCTTCATAGACTGTAACGCTCTGGATTATCTTCCTTACAAGCTTATCATCATATTCTAAGGTGCGGAATTTGTTCTTGCGGATAAATTCAATCAGCTCATTGATTCGCTCGTTCTCGCCACTGAGGGAGGCATCTTCTACTAAAAGGATCTGTCGCTTGTCTCTCAGCTCATCAATCTCATCTGCTAAGTGGTCATAGTCTTGACCCTTGTTCGCCAGCTTGATTAGTTCTTTTTGTTTTTCCTCTAGTGAGTTGTTAATCTCTGAAATTTGGTATTCTGTGGTTTCGCCAATCACAGCATGAATATTCTCTTCCAGTGTCTTTATCATATTGTTCCCACCTGCAAGTAGCTTATTAATCGCAGTCATTACTGCACCATAAAGTTCATCTTCTTTTACGGTTCGGTTCTTACAAACTTCAGGACCTTGCTCGATTCTAGTCACGCATCGCCAGACAAATTCTTTTCTTCCGTGGATATTCCAATAGACCCGTCTATAAATATCGCCACAATCTCCACAGAAGGTGATGGCACTTAAAGCGTACTTGCTACTGTAAATTCTTTTGTTCTTGCCTTCTCCTGTGTAGATATTGCTTCTCCGATGAATTTCTTCTTGCGCCTGCAAAAATAACTCTTTAGGAATAATCGCTTCATGGCTATTTTCAACATAATATTGGGGAACATGCCCTTCATTTTTCACTCGTTTCTTGGTCAGAAAATCTACTGTGACAGTCTTTTGCAGAAGGGCATCTCCGATGTATTTTTCGTTTTGAAGTATCTTCTTAACTGATTCTGGTCGCCATCTTGGTTTTCCCGCTGCTGTTAAAATACCATCCTTTTCAAGGGCTCGACCAATGCCCACTAGACTCTGACCCTCAAGGTATTCTCGGTAGATGCGTTTGATAATCTCAGCTTCTTCGGGGACAATAGTTAAATTTCCATCTTCATCTTTCGTGTAGCCCATAAATCGCTTATGGTTGACCTGCACCTTTCCTTGTTGGTATCGGTACTGTAGCCCAAGCTTAACGTTTTGTGAAAGGCTCTGGCTTTCCTGCTGTGCCAAAGATGCCATAATAGTCAGCAAAACCTCACCTTTGGCATCCGTGGTGTTGATGTTCTCTTTCTCAAAATAAACTGATATGTTCTTATCCTTGAGCTGTCTAATGTATTGAAGGCAGTCTAGGGTGTTACGCGCAAATCGGCTGATGGATTTTGTAATAACCATGTCGATGTTACCGTCCATACACTCTGCAATCATGCGATTAAATTCGTCACGCTTTTTAGTGTTCGTACCAGAGATACCATCATCTGCAAAGATGCCAGCAAACTCCCATTCATTATTTTTCTTTATAAACTCTGTATAGTGTGAGACCTGAACCTCATAGCTAGAATTTTGTTCTTCTGTTTCTGTAGAAACACGGCAATAGGCAGCAACACGAAGTTTCTTTATCTTTTCTTTTGCGGCTGTACTTCCTACTCTTTTACGAGCAGGAATAACCATTATATTTTTCTCTGTCACTTTATTCCTCGCTTTCTATCAGACTGTATAAGTATTCTGCTCGTTCAAAAGGATCCACTGGCATCTTATTATCTGCCTTTTTCATTTTGAATCGTTCTTTGGGAGGGGGAGAGGTGAAAGCGGCAAGCTCTACCACTCGTCCTAAATCCTTTGCACGTTTATCTCTAACTTCTTCAGCTTTATCAAATATCTCTTTATCAATAATTGCTGGATACGTATCATTTCCAAGGTAGTTGACGTTTTTCAAAATGCGCCCCATCACAGAATGTGTCTTTTCAATACCTGCCTGTTCGCCAGCCACTGTAAGGGATAGTCCTGATATGTATTTCTCAAAGAATACCTTTACTTGACCTGCTGCCTTTTCATCGACAGTAACCACTCCATCTTGAATTTTGTATCCATATGGAATATATGCCATTTATCTCACCACCTTTTCTTTCAGGGAAAGACCGCATTTCAAATTGAATGTCAGCTCATCCCTGGAATTTACAATGATGTTCACTACAAATTCTTCAAATAGTTCTTCCGTGTAGTCACCATTAAAATTATCTGCTGACACATAATTAATGAGGTCCTTTATCTCGTTTGCTCGCAAAACCCCACTCGCAGAGTTCGTTACCAGGTTTGTTTTTTCGGTAGTAAGATTTTTAATCTCACTATCTAAAACATTTCGTTCCTGATTAAAAAGAGCAGGTTCTAGGAAACCTTTGGACATCAGTGCAATAAGGGTATTGCGTTCTTCCAATAGTTGCTCCATTAGCTTATCAATAGCGTCCATTCTTTCACGGTCGCTTTCTTCATCGATTTGGCTAACTGACTTGAAAAGTGGTTCTAGGATTAGCTTATGACTGAAAGCAAGCTTATTCATCATGGTTGTCAATGTGGCTTTGATTTCCCCATCTCGCAAAAACAACATGGAGCAACTTTCTTTATCTTCGATACTATCTCAACATGTGTCGTGGATAAGGTAAGTATGTAAAATGGTATGTGGAACATAGTGATTTGCTGTAAATGATTTGCTAACTACTTTAGTTCTTTATACAAAGTATAAATCGGATATTTTATTATTTTTTCTTTTATATCTTCTGAGATTAGGTCAAAGTATTTGTCCGCTAAATCAGAAAGGGGTTCTTTTTTCATCACCTAATGGGTGATGAAGCAGAATACTTTAAAGACTATTAAATCAATGTTAGGAAAGACTATTAGTAAAACTATGAATTATTCAGGAAAAAAGGTTCTTTTTTAAAGTTTTCTATTGCTTCCTGGCGTTGATAAATGAGATATAAAGTCGGTGTTTGTACACGTCCTAATGAAAATGTACCTTGTACGCCTTTTTGTTGTAAATTCAAGGTATATAAAGGGCTTGCGTTCATGCCGATCAACCAATCGGCAATTTGGCGTGTTTGCGCTTCTTGATAAAAGGGATAGTAATTCATTCCTGGTTGCAAATTTTGAAAACCGCTTCGGATCACATCTTTTTCTAAGCTATTGATCCATAATCTTTTATACGTTTTATCTTTAGAAAAGGCATTTGCTTTATGGATAATCGACCAGGCGATATTTTCACCTTCTCTGTCGCTATCTGTTGCGACAATAATTGTATTTGCCTTTTTGAGAAGTTCAGCAACAATTTTAAACTGCTTTCCCTTATCTTTTGCAACTTCAAAATCGTATCGATCAGGAAAAATCGGCAAAGATTCAAGTTTCCAGTTCTGCCACTTTTCGTTATAATGACCTGGTTCTGCTAATTCGACTAAATGCCCAAAACCAAAGGTGATAAACGTTTCATCTGTAAATAGTGGGTCTTTGATCTCAAAATAACCGTCTTTTTTGGTGCTTTGTTTTAAAGCACTTGCGTAGGCTAATGCCTGGCTTGGTTTTTCAGCTAAAATAACCGTACTCATTAACTATCCCTCTTTTCATTGTTTTTTTCTTTGATCTACTGTCACGTTGTATCTTGATCGATACCTTCTAAACGTTCGGCGATTAATTCCAGTTTGTTCTTCAACTTCTTTATCGGAACAACCATTCAAAAATAAATCGAAAGCGTGTTGTAAACGTGGATCATTTTCTTTGAATTTAGGTTGTCGCCCTTTGAATTTTCCTTTTTTCTTAGCAATTTCAATTCCTTGGGCTTGGCGTTCTTTAATTCGTTTGCGTTCAGATTCCGCTTGGTACTTATACAATTCAATCACTAAATTATTAATCAAACGCCTTAAATTTTCATCTTCAATCCCTGTCATGGAAGGAAGGTTCAATACTTCCAGGGTTGCCCCCTTAATTTGAATTTGATTCATCAATTCTGTTAATTCTTTATTATTTCGTCCTAATCGATCTAATTCAGTAACAATAACAATATCCCCTTCACGAATATAGTTAAGCATAGCTTGTAATTGTGGGCGTTCGACCGATTGACCGCTTGCTTTGTCTGAAAAGACCTTAGAAACGCCCTGTAACGCTTGTAATTGACGATCTAAGTTCTGTTCTTTGCTACTGACACGTGCATAACCAATTTTAGCCATTTTCAACCAACCTCTAAAATTCTCTCGGTTGCAATAACCAATCAGCTATATCTACTTTTTCAATTTCAAATTGCTTATCAGAAATTGTCTTTTCGTAAGCGATAAAATCTTGCGCATATTGTTGCTCATTAAAAATAGCCACCACTTCATCATTTTCTAAAACTCGATAAATAAATTTTTTCATTTTACTCCTCCTATTATGCCCAACTTAAATGACCTATTCATCAAGTCAATTATACTGCTAAAACCATATTAGGACAAATAAGTATACTCTATTGACCTATAAATGATAGCAACTTAAAAAATCAAGTGTTCGCTTCGCTCTCACTGCCCCTCGACGTTTTAGTAGCCTTTCCCTCACTTCGTTCAGTCCAAGCCAACTAAAAGTTTTCGGGCTACTCTCTCCTTCTCCCCCCTAATAATCAATTAAAATCTTGCTCTCTATATTTCTGCTAATCATTCACTAAACAGCAAAGAAAAACAAACACGTATCATAGATATAAATGTAATGGCATAGTGCGGGTTTTATTTTCAGCCTGTATCGTAGCTAAACAAATCGAGTTGTGTGTCCGTTTTGGGGGCGTTCTGCTAGCTTGTTTAAAGTCTCTTGAATGAATATATCCTCTAAGTCAAAAGAATTTGTCAGCGCCTTTATATAGCTTTCTTTTTCTTCTTTTTTTACTTTAATGATCGATAGCAACAATGCTTTTCTTAAGCGGTTAGTGAAGCAGTTTGATGAACCGAAGGTTGTAGTCACAGATAAAGCCCCTCTATTACAAGTGCCTTTAAGAAACTAAAAGAATACGGCTTTTATCAAGGGACAGAACATCGTACCATTAAATACCTGAATAATTTGATTGAACAAGACCATCGTCCAGTAAAGAGACGCAATAAATTCTATCGAAGTTTACGCACTGCCTCTACCACGATTAAAGGCATGGAAGCCATTCGATGATTATATAAGAAAACCCAAAAAGAAGGCACTCTCTTCGGGTTTTCGGTCTGTACTGAAATCAAGGTATTATTGGGAATCCCAGCTTAAATCATAGATACCGTAAGGGATTTTATTCTTTATTTAAAACTTTGCAACAGAACCGAATAATCCAACAGTAGTAAAAGATAAAGTCAAAATCCCATAATAAATTTTCAAAAGAACAGACCATTCTTTGATCCTATTAAGAACAGCTATCTCCTCCTCCGTCATCAATCAATTCACCTGTTCTTTCTTCTTTTTTGGATCCATACTCTTTAAGAACTTCTCCTCCAACACCAGTAAATGACGATAAACACCATCCATTGACCAGCCTGAAGAAAGACTAAGACAATATAAAAAATCACAAGGTAACGTTTTTACTGCACGGTTTCTAGTTACCCAGCTTGCTACTGTACTCTGCTTATATCCATGCAACTCACAAAACTGCTCTACTGTCATACCTAACCGCGAAATAATAAACACATTGATCGGGTAGGGATATACAAAGGTATTGATACTCATAGTCAGAAAGACCTCCCAGCATATTATTACGTTTGCAATAATAGTACTACTCTTTCTTAAGACCAGCAAGCAAGGCGGAGAAAAAAAAGAAACGTATCATAGATATAATGTAATAGGCAATTTGCACCTTTTAATTTCAACCTGTATCGATCATGAACAGATCTGTTTGCACGCCGATCTTATTTGGTTCTATCAAGCGTTTCAGTGCTGTCTGGATAAACATGTATTCTCTTCCAAAAGCTTCTGAGATCGCAGCGAAATAAGCCCCCTGGCTTTCTTTTTTTAGCCGGATAACGGAGCGCATCAATCCATGTATCGAAGCTAGCATAATACCTCCATTTCTACCAGCACGAACACGAAAATGAATTTTGTTCTCTTCTTTTAACTGCTTCAGTACTTTGTCCAGGGAGCGTTTTGGGATCTTTAAACTTTCAGTTAAATCTTTTTTTGTAGAAATAATGTATGGTTGTTCTTCATAGGATTGCTCATTCAAATAAGACAATAGATCTTCTGCCCATTCATGACTATGAGAATACTTTCGTACTGCTCGCTCTTTCTTAAACTTCCACCAACCCCGTTTTTTGTTGAATAGCTGCTCTTCAGAAAGATTGACATCGACCCACTCTTGGCATAATAGGACAATTTTTTCTCTGTGCGCTGCTTGATATTTTCCGGAGTAAGCGGAACGAATGATTCTGGTTAATTCTCGATCAGATAAAGGGTTAGCCAAGCGGTCATTGAATTCTAACATCGTCAATTCACATGCTTCTACCTCGTATCCTGACGAAAAGTATGCCAAAGACAAGGTAAATATGACATTATTTCGACCATATACGCCCTTTTCACCTTGTATTTTTTGACTTTTTAGCAACAGCTGGAACCAGGGTTCATCGACTTGACGAAATTCTTGAGTAGATGGTAATACAAAAACGTTCTTGATCTCCGCTTTTTTGTCCGCATCTTCTCTCATTGACCAGTCGATCCATTCTTCGAAACTATAACGATACTGTGGTTCAAAGAATAAAACATTCTCTTCAGAAGGCATTCTTGTGATCCCAAAATGATTGGCATTTACATCGACAGGAAACCGATAATCATTTGAAAATTTATTCCTTAGATTTTTTGAGATCATTTTGGCCACATTGATCACTTTAAAATTTGATTTCTTCGTCACGTATGCAGGCTTGTCTAGTACATAGAAAGCTTGAAATCCATGCGGTGTACGTAGAATCATTGTCGGCATAAAGCCGATCTCGTGACTGGCCAAGATAATTTCTCCATAGTCAAAGTTTGGATCCAATGTGTCAAAATCAACAAAGAATGTATTGATTTGACGTAAATTGTCCTCCGAATGACCTTTCGTAAACATTCTGGCTTCATCAGCATACGTTCCATAGCGAAATACATTCGGTGTCCAATGAGTGAATCGATTATTGTTTTCGATCACCCCTTCTTCTGAAGTGATCACTAGTCCAATCCCCTCGATCATGTGTTCCTTTGAACGGTACGCAAAAATAGCCCCCTTCCCCGACTGATCACTAAAAGAGACCGGTTTTAGGTGGCTGTTTTTATATTTGAATTTACGGATACCATTTTGTAATACCGTCGAATATACGACATCCAAAGAAGCTGCCATGACTGTTATTCCTTCCCAAACTAAAAGAGAACACAAATAATCTTAAAGATTTGTGTTCTCCCAATAGCTTAGAAGTCTCAAAGGAATGACAAAATAAGCGTATATATATTGAGTTGCTCGTCAAAAAATGGTAAAATAAACCTATAGGTTCGGATTGGTAGTCCGAATAGATTTATTCAAATCACATAGGTGGTTGTTAGCCACTTACATAACTTCTGAGACGAGCGAGAACACATAGGCTTTTATGTGATTCAGATAGAATAGTGAGGCCAATTTCACTTTTTTATCCGTCTCTTTTTTTTTATGTAATTTTCTTTTAAAGTGTAAACTTTTTTTTAATGCTGTAAACCTTTTTTTATACTACAAAGTTACCCTATTTTTAAACATTTGTAAAGATTATCAAGCGACTTGATTATAAATTATATTTTATAAACTATAATTTATAAAATACAATTGACAACATATTTCCTTCTGGTATAATGTTCTTAGACAGATATATATATTATATTTTGCAATTTATATTTTATATTTTATAAACGGGAGGTTTGTTTAATGGAATTATCGCAAGAAAACTTGAAAATTGTTTTTGAATATAGAAATGTCGTCAGAAGACCATTAACTATTACTGTAGCAAATTCCAAGGGTGGAGTAGGTAAAACTACTATTATAAGATACTTGAGCTACGTACTTGCTAATATGGGATTTAAAGTGTTGGTAGTGGATGCCGATCCGCAATCAAATACTACAAAGACGATGTTGTTGACTAAAAATTATCACTCTAAAGACGATGACATTTTCATTATTGAAAAAACTATGCTAGCTGGAATCGTTGAACGAGATTTAAAACAATTAGTTCTTCCAATTATTGAAAACTTGGATTGCATTCCATCACATATAGATTTTAAAAACTTTCCAAAATATTTAACCAAGCTTTATGGGGACGCTATAGAAGGAATAGACGCTGATTATATCGAGGTCGAAAAAAACAGAATCTCCGTCTTGAAAGATTTACTTGAGCCAGTCAAGCCAGAATACGATTTTGTTCTCATCGATACTCCACCTACTATGTCTGATTTCACTAGGAATGCTGCTTACGCTTCTGACTATATTATTATGGCTTTTCAAACCCAATCCGATAGCTTAGATGGCGTTGAAGATTATATATCAGAAGAAGTCACTCCACTTGTTGAAAAATTTGATTGTAAGACTGAAATAGTTGGAATACTTCCAAATCAGTTGAGTAAAGGTAGTATAGATCGCCAAGTTGTCAATGATGCTATCGAAAAGTTTGGTGATCAAAACCTTTTTGACAATATTTTACCACATGTTAAGCGAGTGCAAACAACACCGAGGACAGGTTTAAATACTGACACTTATTGGGACAAACTTGCTTATGAAGAAGTTTTTGTACCTTTAGCAAAAGATTTCATTCATAGAATAAAGTTATTCGAAGGAGAAAACTAACATGACCGATAATGTAAAACCAGGTTTCTTTTCAAAGCAAAAACCTGATAATTCTTATAAAGAAATCCCTAAACCGAAATCAGCATTTACTTCTGACAACACAGATTTACTAGAAAATATTCACCCTGAAGAAGACGTATTAAAGATAAACAACAAGTCGCTTGGTATACCAGCCATAGTCTGGTGCGAATTTACTGCTTTGCTTGATACTACTGATAATGATTATACCTATGAACTACTCGAAGAATTAATTCACGAAAGAACTGCACGTTTCGATCACAATCAAAAAACAACCTACAACCGAATATTAGAGCGTAAGAAAGATCAGGAAAGAGAACGGATATATAAGAAAGAAAAAAGGAAGAAGATATAAATCTTCTTCCTTTTTTATATTTTGTAAAGTATAATTTATATTTTATATTTTACAAATTATAAATTATAACAAAAATTAAGCCTTTAAATAGGTTCTGTTGACGTACGTTTAAACGTACGCTATAATATACTTAAGAGATTTATAAAAAAAGGAGGAGAACTTATGGAAGTAATTACACCGACGAATGCAAGAAAAAATCTTTACGGAATCATTAAGCACGTTGTGTCCGACAGTCAACCTGTAGAAATTGCAAGTACAAAAGAGGAAGAAAGCGTAATAATGATTAGTAAAAGCGATTGGAACTCGTTACAAGAAACAATCTACTTACAAAATGCGGGCGTACTGGATCGGATAAAACACTTTGATAATGAAGAAAGTGAAGACTTAGGTGAAATTGATTGGGATACAATGTAAAGATTAAAAAGAATGCTCGCAAAGATTTGCCTAAATTGAAGAGTGTAAATCTAGCTAGTAAGTTTGATGAACTGATCAAAGTTATAAAGGAAAATCCTTTTCAGACACCGCCACCATACGAAAAATTAACTGGATTACCTTACTATTCAAGACGTCTAAATATAAAACACAGACTGGTTTACAGCGTGGAGGAAGAGAGTAAAACGATCACAATTCTCTCTGTTTGGTCACACTATGAACGTGGACTATAATATGATAAACTATTCCTAAATCTGCATAAATTAGACTAGCGTTGCGCGTTATTGAAGTTTCACGCAGCGCTCTTTTTTGGGAATTATTTACTTCTATCATTGGTAATCCACCTTGTTCTATTGGTCAAGTTAGCCAAAAAGACAATAATTAAGATATTTTTTATACTAAGTTAGACAAGCAGCTCGCATAGATCTATGCTTCATATTCAAAGGCTGCCTTGACTAAAAAGTTCTATATGCTACTCATGTTAAAGCTTTTCGTTGGGTTAGTGATCATCTTGGCGAACGAGGTATCATTAAGGTTTTCACCAACGATTTCTATCAAAATGTTGATATAATCAATAGTTTACCTAAGTTTGAAGTGGAGGAGTAAGTGCCATGTTTTTCTTCTTTTTTGATGAAGTTAGTAACCCTAAGGAGAGTCAGATAGAGTATCATTATTTGTCGCAGTCAAGTAAATTTGGCATAGAAAAGAATGATTCTGGCGTTACGAATTTCTATGATTCCAGTGGTATACTTGAGAAACAACATTTAACAGATGATTCTCAAAGTCAATTTCAAGAGATTGATTTTAAACGTTTAATTAGTGAGAAAATCCGTAAAACAGTTTATGGTGAAAAGTATTCCAACATTGTTTTCCTAGCAGGTGCAGGAGCATCAGTAGCGCCTGATTTAAATCCAAAGTATGGGAAAACAGTAAAGATGATAGCTGAAGATGTATATTTGAAGCTACATGAGATTGATGATCTTTATACATTGGAACAATTAGCAGAAAAATGTAAATACAACGACGGATACATATTAGCTAGAGATCAAATTAAAGCAGAACACATTCCTCAACTGGCTGACAATTTTAATCTAGAGGATTTCTTGTCGACATTATTTCATTATCGACCATATGTACCTGATAATGATAAAGAAAAATTTAATAGTACTATCGAAAAAATTTTACTTTTAATTAAGGAAAATACAACTTATTCATATGATAGCAAAGTCTTGAAACACGGAGCATTATTAAATCTTTTATCTAATTTATCAGGAAAAGATGGAAATAAATTTTCAGTTATTACAACAAATTATGATGACTTATTTGAGCAAGCCGCAGCTGAAAACAATTTTGTTATATTTGATGGTTTCAATTTTACATCAGTACCAAAGTTTGATAGCGATATATTTGAATGGAACCTCGTTAAAGAAGCTCAGAATATTAAAACTAGAGAAGTTGAGTTCAAAGATAAGACGTTTAATCTGGTAAAAATACATGGATCCCTTACCTGGGAGAAACAAGATAACGGTGATATTTTGAGAAAAGATAAGCATAGTATTATTGATACGGATAAAATGGTAATAGTTTTTCCTAGCTCAGACAAGTTTGCACAGAGTTATCAAGAACCTTATTTTGAACTATTTGCAAAGTTTCAAGATCTTATAAAGCGTCCAAATACTTTGCTTATTTCTTCTGGATTTAGTTTTGCGGACGACCATATATCTCAAATGATTACTCAAGCTTTAAAAAATAACTCTAGCCTCAAATTACTGGTCACCGATTTTAATATTGACCCCAATAGAGAGTGGGATAAAGAAGACAATAGATATATTGAATTTGATGAGATAGACTCTAAGTATAATCAAAATTGGGCAGGACTCATCCGTTTAATGTGTGATGGTTACCCAATTTCATTTTTAAAAGCAACTATGAACAGCGACTTAGTGGATTACTTGAGTGGAAGGTACTTAAATGATGAAAATTGACAGTTTTTTCAACGTAGCTGATAAAAGTAATTATTACCTTGGAATGATTTCACAAGTAAATCGTTCGTATTCTACGATTCAGATTGAAAATCTTTCGCTACTTTCATACAGGAAATTAAGAACCGATATTCTCTCTCCAAATACAATAAATTTCTATGTCTTGATTGATTCTAGCAATGGTTTGTTTTTTGGAGAAATTTTCCAATCCAAAGTTCCAAATTCAGATAGTGTTCATGAGATGTTAACAAATGGTCTGCAAGAAAAAATATTTCCAGAAATAAGTATTGATATACTTGGATATATCCCACTTGGCGAGAAGTATTTTAAACTCAATGGTACAAATACAGTTGGTATTACGGATAAAGTGTATATTGCAAATGAAAAAGCTATTGAACTTTTTATTGAATCTATAGAGGTTGATCCGGAGAGAGAGAAACAGATGTCTTACTTTGCAAATTTAGCCTTCAGTTCTCAGAGCTACCCTATTAAATTACAACCGCAGACTCTGTTCAACAGACATTTAATGACAGTTGGGACTACTAATAGTGGTAAATCTACATCTGCTTTGAGCATTTTGGATAAACTGATCAATGATAAGATAAGAACCTTGATAATAGACCCTACTGGGGAATATTGTGATTCGTTCACAAAAGAAGAGGTTGATAAGTATATTTTGGGAGAAGATGCCTTTATTTCATCTTCTGCCTTATCCATGCAGCAATGGTCTATATTATTCGAAACAAACGATGGTACTCAGCCAGCTGTTCTTGCCTCAGCAATTAGTTCGTTAAGATACCAAAAGAAAAATAATTTATCTGGTATATATGAAAAATTTGAAAAAAAAGTAGATGTGGTCACGCAACATATGGCGTCACTTTCTCCAAGCGACAAAGAATTTGAGGTTTGTTTTTTATCAGAACAGGTAGCAAAAGAAGCTATCAAAAGAGAGAAGCGTGGAAAGGATTATTATTTCATTTACGATGATTTTAACTTTAATTCGAATCAGTATTTAGTGCAAAAAATTGATTATAAACTATCAAATACAAGTTTTTTAAATTTTTTCAATTCTGATAATCAAGGATTGCTAGACATTGTAGACTATTGGTCATCAAATGATACAAGAAAATCTTTATATATTAATACTTCAAGAATCGGTACGACTGATGAAGTTGGGGGGATGATTGTAGATTTAATAACAAACCATCTAATTAATTTATCTAAAGATAAAATCAATCCCTTTATAATATTTATTGATGAGATTCACCGTTATACAAAAAGTGTATCAAATGAAGGATTTTCATTTTGTACAGGACTAAACATTATTGCTAGGGAAGGGCGCAAAAAAGGGATTTTTCTTTTTCTAACAACGCAGAATCCAAACGATGTGGATAAAATTTTACTAGGTCAAATTGGAACATTGTTAGTACATAGGCTGACAGCTCCAGATGAATTGAAGGCAATTCAAAATCATCTTTCTGAAAATCAAATTGGGCAAATTAAGAAATTGAATACAGGTGAGGCTGTACTTACCAGTATAAATCTCTTAAAGGATTTATATATAACAGTTAGCAAGTGTAGTCGTTCGCATAATAATAATACTCCAAGCTTATTATACAATTCAAAGATTGATGCTGAGTAAGTTATTAGGTGTCCAAAAACTTGCTTCTAAAAGGTCATATTTGATCTTTTAGAAGAAATAAGAAAAATAAAATCATAACAGATTACTATGACGGAAAGGCTACTAGTGAAGATTAAAAAAATATAAGAGATGTGTGACATTCCCTTATATTTGTCTGTTAGGCAATGCATATTGTCAATCATTAGGAAGAAAACAATCTAATTTTAATTATTTCAGTGGAACTTACTTCTACCTGAGTGAATATTTCCCCCAATGATGTGTTTTACCTTCGTCAAGAAAATGAATTAGTCAAGCTGAGTTATGCAAAACGCACACAATTTAGCTATGATGAGGGACAATATTTCTTTAAAAATGAGGTTGTTTTAACTGCTTCTCTGAGAGATACTGATGATAGTCTCATGCATTATTTCATAAATAATGTCTATTTATCGATATGCTCAACAGAATAAAAGCTAAAGATTCCTTTCAAATTTTTTTCAAAAATATTTGCTATGCTATACTTAGATCTGCGAAATTAGACTTGTGCTGCCCGTTATTGAAGTTTCAGGCAATGCTCTTTTTGGGGGATAGGTAATGGAAGAAGAAAAAATTTTTGAAAAGCGCTGGCAACTTGCTTCAACTGAACAAAGAGCGAGATACAATAGTCTGCTGTCCTACTATCCTACTGTTGATTAGACCTACAAAGAAAAGAAGTATCTGTTGTGGTTGTGTCAGCTTGATATAGATACCTTTGAGACGTTTGAAGTGATTCTAGATAAATTTAAACATAGTAATGAAAAAAGAGCGAATCTATGAAAGTAAGTAGTTCAGTTTTGGAGTACAAAAAGTGAAAATGTAAACCTAAATGAGTATCAAATTGCAACTGAATTTGATACTCGTTTTTTATTGTTAAATCAACGTTTGTTGTTAATTTACACCACAAAATGTAAGTTAAAATGTATATAAAAATGCGAACGTGAAATAATTATTGTAGGAATGCAAATTGGTGTGTTAAAATGGTTACAATTTACTAAGCAAAAAGGGGTGCATTTTCCTATGCAATTTCTTGAGCCAAAAAATAAGAACGCTAAGTCTGTGGATTGGGAAATATCAGAGCAAGTAAGGGTGATAGTTAAGCAATACGCTGAATATGCAGAGCGTACTGAAAGCGAAGCAGTGGATGAATTCTTATTGAACATTTTAGACGATAAGAAGTTTATTGAATGGATTGCCAACAAGCGAAGTAATAAGCGGATTGTTGAAAAAATGGGTATCAAAGATAGAGTGGGTTGATAGACAATGACCAAGCTTAAAAGATTAGCCACGAAGGAAGATGAAATTGTAGATGTTAAAATTCCGATTTCAAACGAAGAATTAAAAGATAGGGCTAAACAATATGATTTATTAACTCCAAAACGATTTGCAACAAGGTATAACAAAATGTTGTTCTTGCCAACGTCTTTTAAATGGAACGGTTCTGAATATCCCATTCAATATAATTACTGCATCAATCCGTTTTGTTGTAATTTTGGGAAAGAACAGCACAAATTCAAAGATGTAAAAGGGAAACCAAGTCGATATAAAATGACTGGTAGTTCCAAAGATAAAGGTCATAAAGGTATGTACTGCAATGACAATCCTATTGGCAGAGGTGTATCGCAAAACTGTACAGTAACCCCTTTATCTAATTGGTCTGTTGTTGAAGAAATTAAACGCCTTATAGAAATCAATAGCATCCAAGATGTTGAGCCAGATTATCAATTTCATAAAGAAGGCTGCTCGGAAGAAGAATCAACCCCATTCAATGAGCCGAAGCAATTTTACAAAAGGGGGAAAAGTAGGGGCAAATCTCAACGCTATCAATGTAAGGCGTGTAAGAAGTTCACTAATGTTCTACCAAAAAGAGAAGAAACCACTACTTATCACCAACAAAAGAACACCATTCTTCCAATGTTCGCTAAGATGGTTGTTGGAAGGGTTTCAGTCAGTCGTACTTGTGATATTTTAGGAATTGGAGTTGGAACCTACTATCATAAGCTGGAGTGGCTGTATAGGCGTTGTTTGGAGTTTTTAGAACGATATGAGACACAACCCCTTCAAACAAAGAAATTTAACGAGATGTGGCTTAATACGGACAAGATGCACTACTACCTAAATAACGTCCGTAAGAAAGGACAAGGTTCAAAGAAATATACGGGGTTTGAAGACCTTAATATGCAAACGTATATAGTTGTATCTGCTGAGGTCTTATCAAGATATGTGTTCCGTTCTGATGTTGCCTATGATTGGAATATTTCAATGGATGAATTAAATGAAGATACAAGAAAATTCAAAGAAGACCATCTCAATACTTTTAGTCGTAAAAATGATAGGTTAGATTGGTCTTATTATCCACAAGAACCATCCGCTAACGATAGCGAAAATAGGAATGCTTATCTTCACGAATTAGGGAAAATTACTAATAGGAGTAGATTTGTCGATGGTTTAAATGTTGATGCTCCTTATACTACAACTGCTCACTATTGGTTAATTAAACAAATGGTTAATGCCGACGAATGGCGAATGATTAGTGATGATGACTTCTCTATTAGAAACGCCTTTTATAGAGTATTCACGAAAGAATTAAGGTTGAGCGATGCACATCATTTTATTTGCCAAGTTAACAAGACGAAAAGCAGAAAACAATGCTTAAAAGAATTCGGACAAGCAAAAGCAGAACTGCTCGATTGGGGAGATATCAGAGGATTCAAAACAAAGTTTCTACGGACTTTGGCATCTCATTATCTAACTGAATTACTAACAAGTCATCAATTCCACGAAGAGGCTATTAGTAAAGATGGAGAAAGATATCGCAAATATGCCGATAACCCTATCAAACATCCATTAGCCACTAAGGATAAAGGATTTTATTCAGTTGATTGTAGAACGGATTTATCTGCTCTGGAACCAAACGAAATCGCAAAGATGCTATTAAATGTTAATGACCATTCGACCAATAGCTTTATTCAACAGATAAGACGTTATATATCATCTCTTGAAAGACCATTAACAACAGCTCGTGGTGATAAGAAGAGCTATATTTACGCTAACTTCAATCCGAAGTATGCTCAATTTGCGATTACAATTCTAAGAACTTACTACAACTTTTGTCGCCCTTTTAAATCAGCGGATAAAAAGGTTTTGACACCTGCTCAAAGATTAGGGATTACAGATAAACAATTTGATTGGAAAGATATAATTTATTTCAAATGACAAAAAGAGCTTGGAGTAATCCCAAGCTCTTGTGCTTTATCTTTACTGTTCTTCTTCAATTAACGCACCCGTTAACTCAATAAGTTTTTTCTTTCATATACATGAAAATAGTAGTTATACGGATTTTTATCATTCTTTATCCCTTTTTGGGCAAATACCTCATTCCATTCCTCATAATTCACTTCTGGAAAAAAAGTATCTCCTTCGAATTCATGATGTATTTTTGTGATGTACATTTTCTCAACATAAGGGAAAAACAAATTATAAATCTGTTCTCCTCCGAAAATAAAAATTTCTTCTTCGTTTTTACATAACTCAAAAACATCTTCTATTGAATGAACAATTTCACAACCATTAAAGGTAAACCCCTTATCTCTCGTCAGAATAATATTTCTTCTGTCAGGTAAGGCTCTTCCGATTGATTCAAGGTTCTTCCTACCTAATATTATCGGATGTCCCTTTGTAGTATTTTTAACATATTCCCAGTCCTTGGGAATCCTCCAAGGAATGTCATTCTCTTTGCCAATCACTCTATTCTTATCCATCGCAGCAATCAAAGAAACTTTCATTTATAACACAGCCTTTTTAACTAATTTACCATCTAATTTCTTATTTCTATCAAAAAACCTTTTCTCATTATCCTGCCCGTTAGTTGAATAAGCAATTTTTTCTATAAGTTATATTATCATAATACCACAAAATCACAAATTTTCATTCAATTATCATTTTCAATTGCATTTTATAAATCATTTTGTATGTAATTTGGTATGTAAGTTAAAATGAAAAAAGTAGTCCATTTTGAAGTACATTTTGTCATTTTGTACTCCAAAACTGAACTACTTACTATGAAAGATCCGCTTTTTTTGTTTTTTATCTTTGTATCTTTTGTACTTATGCTGCATTGCTTAGAACGCTTTTATATTCCCTGTAAAAACTTTTAAAGATCCTCAAATAGGACAAAATAACTTTGCTTAAACGTTTGTATAGATTTTGATTAGAGGCAATCAAACAGGTAATACTGTTTATCTCAGAGAAGAAGAACTTAGAATTTAAAAGAATTTGCTAAACAAACAGGTCTATCACGAAAATTAAGTGTAAAGAATGAGTTTAGCAGTAGTTTTGCATTTGAAAGAGTGTGTCATCAATTCGATTGGTGTATGATTTAAAGAGGAGACTAATTACAGCTATTCAATATAGGAGGTTTTGAATGAAAAATAAAAAAAATAATGAATTGTATGCATTGGAAAAAGCTATACAGATTGGGAAATCTAAGCATTCAGTTACAAAAAAAATAGCCTCGAGACTCTCCGGCGATTTTATTTATAGAGAAATTGAGGAACGACCAGATTTTGTAAAAAAAACTTTTCAAAATGACAGACGTGATGAATGTATTGTTGGTATAGAGCACTTTAGAGTAGATCACCTTTCTTTGCAAAAAAAAGACGGAAGAGTGGGATCGACAGGAATAATGCATAATATTGAGTCTAAAAGTGTCTTTAATAGATGGAATTCAAAAATAGGTGAATCTCCAGAGATTGATCTTGCAGCAATTAATGATATTCAAAATCTAATTTGGAATCAGTTTAAACGCGTTAATAATACCGATTATCCCACTTTTATTAGTTCTTTTAAGTACTCATTAAATAAGCATATGGCAAAAGTAGAATCATATAGAGAAGAACTGAAGAAAATAGCAAATGGGAAAAAAATAGAACTAGCTTTTTTGATTGAGGTACACAGTGAATTTAAAAATAAATACTTGACCAATAAAAGAGGTACTAAAAAAAGTTTAACAGGCATTATGCCTATGTTTAATGATGTCGTCGAAATGTTAGAAAGAATTGATAGTAAAGAAGTTGATTATATTATTCTTTTGTTGTGTGAAACTCAAATAAACGAAAATACAGATGTGATTGCATTTAAAACTGGTGATATTTATAAACAATTAATTAAGCAAAAAAAATATATTTATGAATACGCTGGTAAAGATTTTTTTAAGCAAGCATTTTCAGGAAGTTCCGAGAATTTGGAATCAAAAAATAGAGTTTATCACAAAGATGACGATATAATAATGGATTTCAACTATGATAAATTTAATCAAGATGATCGTCAACAACTTGAAGATATTTTCAGGTGTTGTGAAAGAGTTCGTAGTTTTGAGAAACAAGGTAAAAACTATATCACAGATGTATCGGTTCAAGCTGCTATTGATATATACAGAGAAATTATTTTTGAGAACCGATCAATCAGTAAAGATATAATAAAAGAAAGAGAAAACGAATTTTTCAATAAATATTTAAACTAGTTTCTTTCTATTAAATAGAAAGTTTCTACTTAATAAATATATTTTAAAAATTTTAAAGGAGGACTAGTTATCGAAGAAGAAAAAATTCTTAAAAAACCTTGGAAGTTAGTTCAAGTGAGCAAAAAGCAAGATATAACAGTTTGATATCCTCCTACCCTAATATTGACTGGACATCTAAGGAAAAGAAGTACTTACTTTGGTTTTCCCAACTAGATATCGATACATTTGAAGTGATCCTAAATAAAATTAAACGTAGCAGTGACAAAAGAGCGAATCTATAAATAAAATTGTACCTGTAGATAGGACACTTGTAAAAAAGAGTGTCCAACCTACAGGTACAATTTTAGTTTACGGTCACTTCTTTTATTTTAATTGTATTACTAAATAAAATTCTATTGAATAATACAAGTGTAGCCAGTTTTACAGATAAGAAACCAGCATGATCATCTAATCGATGTTGATCGCGCTATCTTCTTTTATTCTATAAATAGTTTGTCTTGTTACATTATGATCCTTTGCAATCTTTGAGATAGCAACTCCATTCTCAAGATCCTGCACGATGCTTTTATAAACAAGGCGTCGTTGAGGATCTTTTGTGTCTGCACTGTATAACTTAGGACGACCTTTATAGACGCCGTTTGCTTTAGCAATCTTTATCCCTTGTGCCTGACGACGTTTGGATTCAGTACGCTCTTGTTCGGCAATCATGGCCAAAATCTGAATGATTAGGTCTTTGATAAATTTATCCAGGAGAGGATTTCCGATTGCTTCAGCCATGATTGGCAAACTGGTGATAATGAGTCGCACATTTTTCTTCTTTAGATAATTAACTGAATCGATAATCTCGTCATAATTGCGTCCAAGTCGATCGATGGCTTCTACAATAAAAATATCTTGCTCTCTGACAAAATCTAAAGCTTCCTGGAAAATTGGACGATGACTAATAGTCGCTCCAGATTGTTTCTCGATGAAAATTTTTTCAGCACCAAACTTTTTCATTTCTTCAATTTGCCGTTGTTCATTTTGATCGATTGATGATACTCGGATATATGCAATTTTCATTAATTTTTACCTGCTTTCTCGATCTATATAAAATACACCCTAATCATACATTGGAAAGCCATATTTTTCAATGTTATATACATGTCTATTTAGGGTACACTCTAAATAGACAAACGGTTTTTGAGTTCTAAAAGTTAAATAGTTTATAATATTTCATTTGTCAAATTAAGTTAGACAAATGAAATATTATACACCTCTTGTTTTTATTTTATCGCAAAGGAATATTCCTTTGTAATGATTGATTTTCTTTTGCTTTTGTTTGCTTAATCAATTTGTCTAAGTTTCGTTTTTTCTGTGGTTGGTTACCACTCAACAATCGATTAATTGATTTCGCAAATTGGAACATTTTTATAGACACTTCATTTTTTTCAGGTTCATTTTTTCCCAATTCTTGGGATTGATCTTTATTAGTATTTTCAATTTCCTTACTTATTTCAAGTTTATCAGAATCAGGTAAATAAGCATTGCGATTAACGACCTTTTTCAGATTGTGTTTTGCTAATGGGCTTAGTTCATCAATACATTTCATGCTATCTTGAACAAAAAATACACCTTGACAATCATTAGGAATTTTCACCGTCTGAATGTTAGTTAAGAAACCTTTTGATTGTTCCAACATGGAATTAATTTCCTCACTGCTGAATCTAGCAACTCCTTCGACTTTAGAAAAATCAGTTGTTTTGTAATAGTCAGCTTTTGCAAGTAACATTTCGCCTTCTATGACTGAATCTATTGAAACATTTTTATCAAATTTTCTTTCAACTTCTGATTGAACATATTCTATCAATCCTTGTTTTATTCCTATTAGTTTTTCTTTTTTAATTGATAAAATTTCTTTTCTTTCAGGGTTCTTTTCTTTTGTTATACTATCTTCAACTTGTTTAATTTTTGAATCAAGATAACGGCTAGTTTGAAATGGTTTTTCTTTAAAAATCTTTTTACTTTCTTCTTTTTCTACTACTCTTTCATTGTAAATGACCTCTGCTAACTGGTCTTTATTCAATAACTGTTTTCTAAATATGGTTTCATTAACCATTGCTCTAACTTCGTGATTTGAAAATTTGTCAATATTCAAACTTGGATAAGATTTTTTGAAGAATCTTTCTGCTTGTTTGTCTAAAATTTCATTTGCCTTTGTAAGCATATCTCGTTCACTACTAATTTTACTTAACATCAAACGTTGTTTTTGAATTTCCATTTTATTATTAAAGATAAGTGAATTTTCCCATCGTTTTAATTCACCTAATCGTTTATCAATGTTTTCATCATTAATAAATAATTTCAATTCTTTTGAAAGATTTTTCAGTTCTCCTTTTTCTAAAGGTGAGAAAGTTTTTTCAAATTTTAAAGTGAAGTTTTGGTCTTGTTTTAACACTTTCTCTTGACTTTCAAGTTTATCAAGTTCGGCTAGAATATCATTGTAACTTTGAATTTCTAAATTTTTTCTTTTTAACTCGCTTATAACTCCTTTGTCTTCTAATTTTTTTGAGTAAAAACCTTCATGAATTGTTGGTAGTTCTTTTTTTCCAAGTTCCGCATGCGATTTTTCTGTTATTTGTTGATCGATATTTCTATCTTTTAAATATTGGTTGACTTTATCAGCCCAATCTTTACGAATTTCGGAAACAAGAGATTTTCTATCCCAATCATTTGTTTTAATTGAAACGGTTACTCTTTGCCCTTTTTCGTTAAAAATCTGATTGCCATTTTCATCTAGTTTAGGTATTCTTTTTCTTTTATTTAGAATATTACCTTCACTATCTACTTCTCTCATTGTTAACATAATATGAGCATGAGGATTGTTTTCATCATCTCTATGAATGGCTACGTCTGCAATCATTCCTTCACTGACAAAGTTATCTTTTACAAAATCTTCAATCAACATTCTTTGGTCTGAATTATTTAATTCAATTGGCAATGCTACATTTAATTCTCTACACAGTCTAGCATTAGGTTGCTTTTCAGATAATTCCATTTTATTCCACAATGTCTGTCTATCTAAATACTCATTAGGAACATAATCAGGTTTTAAAATAAAAGCTTCTGGTTTAACAGTTCTATGGTTGTATAGATTAGTTTTTTCGTATAGTTCACTATATAATTTTTCACCGCTTCGATAAGAAGCCATTGCAATTAAACTTCTTTTTCCTCCTTCTCTTTTTGCTATTGTCATAGATAAATGGAAGATTGCCAATTGTATCACCTCTCTTTATTTTCAAACATGAGCGTAGCGAATTTTAACAAACACGCCTGACGATAAAACTGAACGAATGTTACGTTTTATAGCACATTAACCACAAATGTAATTTAGTGGGTGTAAGTGCGCCCTTAGTAAAAGATCTAAGGGAATTCTCTATAAATTAATTTTACCACTTATCAATGAAAAAGTAACTATGTTTAATCTGACATTTCCGTTATAATTTATTGATTTTAGAAAAATAGTATAATATGATAGAGTTACACAATATATTTGGAGGCGTATTTCATGGAAAATCAAGATCAAAATATTAATGCAATTAACGGTAATTTTAATTCTAAAACGAAGCCCAAAAAAAGAAAGAAGAAAACTGTTTCTGATATTGAACTTCAAATTAAAGAATTACAAAAGAAAAAAGAAGAATTAATTCTAAAATCTAAAGCAGATATTGGTGACTTTGTTCTTTCTACCCTTTCAAAAAATAATATTTCTATTGAATCAATTGAAGAAAACAAAGAATTATTCTATGATGAATTAGAAACTTTACTAAATGAAAATAGTCAAAATTTTTCTGAATTACTTAAATAGTTATGGCAAATAATGATTTAAATGACATCAATAAAAGAATAGAAAAACTAAAAATTCAAAAAAATATTTTGCGAGCGAATAGCGAGCAAAATGTCAATCGAAAAATTAGGACAAGGAAATTAATACAAAAAGGAGCATTGTTAGAAAAATATTTTGATATTGAACATTTATCTCCTGAAGAAACAGAAGAGCTTTTAAAAATATTTTCTGAATACGTTAAAGCAAATTCACCTAAAAAATTTAAAAAAAATGAAGATTAATAAGGATTAATCTTCGTTTTTTATTTTTTTAAATAAAGTTGAATGTTCTTAAAATTTTATTTTCTTTTTTTAACTGATTTAATAATTCTATTACAGTTTCTTTGTCTAAGTCGTACCAACTTCCAAAGGCGACAATATCGCCTGATACTTCTTTATTAATAAAATCAACAACTAAACTCAATTCCCTTGTTTCCAATGATGAACGTGCTTCAATTTCATATAAATCAAAGTCCTGGGGTTTGTTATTATCTACCTCTATTAGATCAGCAGAATACACATATAACTTTTTTAGTGTTGAATCCATGCTATTCCTTCGTGTGTAATGGTATAGAATAATAATTTTCCTTTTGAGTCAAAAAAAGCGATATTCATATATCCAAATTCAGTAGTTTCTACTGTTTCGCCCAATTTATTATCCCATGTGTTATAAAAAAAAGAATTGATTTTTCTCAAATCATTAAATATTTTTTCTTTATCGGAAAATTTTATATCAAATTTATATACAACTCCCTTAGCTCCTGAATCATTCCAGTTGAACACATTTTTTTTGGTGATCAGAAGCTGATTATATTTTTCTATAATGAAATTAGATTCATTGTCATCTATAAGTTGTAACAACTCTATATACTTAGTGTTTTTTTCCAAAAAATTTAAAATTT
>NZ_CP072889.1:0-1186145 GCF_019175485.1 Enterococcus raffinosus | reverse complement strand
GATGACCGGCGACGGGGTGAATGATATCTTGGCTTTGCGGGAGGCGGATATTTCTATCGCGATGGCAGAGGGAGATGACGCAACCAGGCAGATTGCTGACGTAGTGCTGTTGGATTCGAACTTCGGCAGCTTGCCGTCCATTATTTTTGAAGGCCGCAGAGTCATTAACAATATTACCCGATCCTCTGGCGTCTTCTTTATCAAGACGATCTATTCATTGTTGGTGTCTTTGTTCTGTATTTTAACCGTATCAACGTTCCCATTTATTCCACTTCAAATCACCTTAATTGATTTAGCAATTGAAGGGTATCCAGCTTTCTTCCTTTCCTTTGAAGCGGACAATCGGAAAATTCAGGGACGCTTTTTACCGACGGCCATCAAGCGTGCTCTGCCTAGTGGCATCCTAGTATTAGTGAATGTTGTACTTGTTTGGTTCTTGGGTCAGCATTTCCTATCCGCCTTAGATACTCGCACGTTGATGTATTATTTGTTGATCGGAATCAGCTGCTTTGCGGTGATGAAATCTTGTCAGCCATTTAATCGTCTACGCCTTTTCTTAGTTATTACAACGACTCTAGGTAGCTTTGTTGCGGTCGGATTATTCCACGAGCTTTTATCAGTAGGCGCCATGACTCTTCCAATTCTTGTCGGATTCACGATCATGATGCTGTGCAATGTGCTGCTCTGGCAGCCGCTGGCTAAACAAGTCAATAAATTGAAGCTTACCTTTTTATAATCTATGGAACAAAAAACAAGCCATCCAGTATCGGAGGCTTGTTTTTTTGCTTTATTCAGCTTTCGCGCGAACGGGAAGCCAAACCTGGAACTGGGCATTTTCTGGATTCGCATCCAAGTAAAGCTCGATATCCGGCAGCTCATCGTATTCAAAGCCTGAAGTCGGCAGCCATTCCTGAAAGACCTGCTGCTGCAATTCTTGGATCGCACCAGGCATCGGACCTGTTCCTGTGAAAATCGCCCATTTGGCCGCAGGGATTTCATAGCTTCCAAATTCTTCTGAGGCTTCTTCACTAACGACACCAATCACATATTCCCACGTATCTTGAACCTCCGAAGTCATCAAACTGACCCCTAATACTCCTGGATTATTTTGATCCATCAGGGGAATCAATTTTTCCAAGTCTCCGCTGGCACTAACTTCATTCCAAAATTCTGGAATGCGCTTTTGCGCCATCTCCATATCCTGCTCGATTTTCAAACTCAAACCAGTTACATGAAACGCTTCTTTGTCAATCAGTTGATATTCCATTGCCTGTACTCCCTTTACGGTTATTTTGAAGGTCAACATGGGATAGCTAGTCAATTTCACTCCTGATTGCTTAGCTTCCTTCGGCGTAATTCCGTGAACGCTTTTGAACACTCGATTAAAGGACGTTGGAGAATCATAGCCATATTGGGTCGCGACATCGATGACTTTTTCGCCCCGCTGCAGATCCACACCCGCTAAACTCATTCTGCGCCGTCGGATGTACTCCCCTAGCGTTACCCCAGCAATATAAGAAAACATTCGCTGGTAATGATAACTGGAACATTGCGCCAATTGTGCTGCCCTGTCCAAGTCAATGCTTCGCGCCAAATTCTCCTCTACATAAGCAATACTGTTATTAAAATGATCTAACCATTCCATTCATTTTCCTCCTACCTCTACTATAATAGGATCAGTAAAGAGTTACCTCTCAAAATGTGCCGTCTTCTGCGAGCTAAAACGTCAACTCAGCCAATCGATCAAACGCCTCCGCTAAAACTTCCATTGGTTGCGTCGCCGCCAGACGAATATAGTCGTCTCCGACATTTTCACCAAAGGCTTTTCCTGGAACGAACAAAACACCGCTCTGTTCCAAAACTTTTTCGACAAAGGTTACAGAATCTAAGCCGCTTTTACTGATATTAATAAAAGCATACATGCTCCCAGCCACAGATGGCAAGGACAAATAAGGAATTTCTGCCACTCTTTTTTCAATATAGGCCAGTCGTTCTTTGAAAATCGCCACTGTTGGAGAAACAAGCTCTTCATAATGCTTTAACGCATATATCCCGCCGCGTTGGGAAGCTGTCGGCGCGGAGTAAGTGATACTCTCGTTGATCATCCCAGCCACTTGATTGATATACGTCGGCGCTATCATGTAGCCTAAGCGCCAGCCAGTCATGGCAAAGCCCTTTGATACCCCGCTGATGGTGATCGTGTTATCAGGCGCAAGACTGGCCATCGGCACAAATGTTTCTTTAAAGGCAAAGTCTTCGTAGATTTCATCTGAAATAATGAAGAGCTCCTTTTCGATCGCTACTTCCGCAATCTGCTTCAACGTCTTTTCTGAGAAAACCGCACCAGTGGGATTGTTTGGCGAATTGATGATGATGGCCTTTGTTCGGTCAGTGATCGCCGCTTTTAAGTCAGCCACATCCAATTGAAAGCCATTTTTCTCATAGGTTGGAACAAAAATCGGCGTTCCACCAGATAAGGTCACCTGTTCGCGATAAGGCGAAAAATACGGTTCATGGATAATCACTTCATCACCGGGATCTAGCAGTACCTGCATCACCAGATACATCCCATGTAAAGCACCCACTGTGGCACGGACCTGATTCACCTGAAAATCGAGGCCATATTTCTTTCGATAAAAATCCACGACAGTAGTTAAAAATTCCTTGCTGCCGTCAGGGGCTGTGTACTTCGTCGCCCCCTTTTTAACATCGGCATACGCCGCTTCAATGATCGCCGGGTTAGTGATCAAATCAGGATCACCAATCGACAAATCAATAATATCTTCCTTTTCCTTGGCTAAAACCGCGATCTTCATCAACAAATTCTCTGCCGGCTGCTGAAAACGTCGCGCAATTTTTTCTTTATTCATCCCTCTTCACCTCGTATCCCTACAATACTTTATTCAAGAAATCCTGCGTCCGACTGTTTTGCGGACGATCAAAGATTTCCTCTGGTGTGCCCTCTTCTTGTATAATGCCGTCCGCCATGAAAATCACACGATCCGCCACTTCCTTGGCAAAGCCCATTTCGTGAGTCACCACTACCATGGTCATTCCTTTTTTCGCTAAATCCTGCATAACCGCCAGTACTTCACCCACCATTTCCGGGTCAAGGGCCGAAGTTGGCTCATCGAACAGCATTACATCAGGGTTCATAGCTAAGGCACGGGCAATCGCTACCCGCTGCTGTTGACCGCCAGATAAGTTACTAGGATAGCTATCAGCTTTCTCCTTCAAGCCCACTTGATCCAATAAAGCTAACGCCTGATCCTTCGCCTTGATCGGATCTTCTTTTTTGATCTTCACTGGTGTGATCGTCAAATTCTCTAAGACACTCATATGCGGGAACAGATTGAAGCTCTGGAACACCATTCCCATTTTCTGACGAATCTGATCGATATTGCTGTCAGGAGCCGTAATGTTCTGCCCTTCGAAAAAGATTTCGCCAGAGGTCGGCTCCTCTAATAGGTTCAAGCAACGTAGGATCGTACTTTTTCCGCTTCCAGAAGGGCCGATGATTACGACTACTTCGCCTTCTTTGACTGTGAGATCAATGGCCTTTAGCACTTGATTCTCGCCAAATTGTTTTGATAATTGTTTTACATTAATCATTCAGACCCATTCTCCTTTCAACTAACCCTAATAGACGGGAAATACAGAAGGTCATTACAAAGTAGATCAGCGATACTAAGACGTACGGTAAGAATGGCTTGAAGCTGGCGCCCTGTACCACACCTGTTTGGAAGATCAATTCCGATACGCCGATAACGGAAACCACTGATGACTCCTTGATGATCGTTACGAATTCATTCCCCAGTGCTGGCAATATATTTTTGATGGCTTGTGGGAAGACAATATAACGCATCGCTTCCTTTTGATTCATCCCTAATGAACGTGCGGCTTCCATCTGCCCTTTGTTCACAGCATTGATCCCCGCACGAACGATTTCCGCGACGTAGGCTGCGCTGTTTAACGATACTGCAATACAACCTGCCAGTAATTTCGACAAGTCTAGACCGAGAACCCCTGTCCCGAAATACACGATGAAGATTTGTACCAGTAATGGTGTTCCCCGAACATATTCAATATAGATGACCGCCAGCGCCTTTAAGATCTTGCTCTTGCTCAGCTTCATCAATGCCAATAAACTACCAAAAATCAATCCAAATAAGACCCCAACAAATGCTAATAAAATCGTGTATTTAGCCCCACTTAGATAGTAAGGCCCATATTTTTGCAAGAAGGACTTCTCTCCTTGGAACATCAATTCATTGGCCTCTTTTTGATAGCCCTTCAGCAAATCATCGTCGTTGATCGTCTTGATTGACGCGTTGACATGCTTTTTCAATTCCGGTGTGTTCTTCGACATGGCTATCGCCGTGACTTTTTCTCCCTGCTCAAATTTCACTGGGGCTAACTCCACATTATCGCTTTGTTGCACATACGCTTCGGCTACGGGCTGCTCCAGCACGACCGCCTCAACCTTTTTATTCAGCAAATTGTTTATTAAATCAGGAACCTTTTGCAGCGAGGTCGGTTCCGCTCCAGTCATTTCATTTTTAACTAAATCCTCTTGAGTCGTTTGTTTTTGCGCGCCGACTGCTAAACCATTGAAATCTGCCGTCGTCTTGAACTTATTCTTATCGCCCTTACGAACCAAAACCTTCTGTTGAACCACAAAGTAAGGATCAGAAAAATCTACTTCCTTCAATCGTTCCTCCGTGATCGACATCCCGGATATGACCAAATCGATCTTACCTGTCTTCAGTGCTCCTAACAGAGCATCAAAGCCAAGCTCTTCGATTTTAAGCTTTACACCCATATCCTTTGCTATTTTTTCTGCGATTGACACATCGAAGCCGACGATTTTATCCTTTCCATCTACCTCTGCGTGAAACTCATAGGGGGCATAATCTGCCGACAATCCAACGACTAATTCTCCGCTCTGTTGAATTCGTTCGTAAATTTCATCCTTTTCTGCTCCTTGTGCCTTTACCGGTAAAAAACTGAACAGCATTAGTACAACCGTCAGCAATACACCAATTCTCTTTTTCATCCATCCCGCTCCTTTGAATCATAATGTATAATAATATAAAATTAATAGAATAAATATGCAAAAAACGACTTGAATTCATACTACCATAATAGTTATAATAAAAAAAGAATTATCTAAAAAAATAATGAAAGAAGTTTTCTGATGACAAAACAATTGATTGTACGCGGTGCGCCGCAGGAATACGAGCTAAAAACAAAGGCTTGGGATTCGTTAGAAATGCATTTAAATAGAAGAAATATTGAGAATGTTCTCATTCTCCATGGAGAAGCCTCATGGAAAGCAGTAAAAACTTACTTTCCTGAACTATCAATAACAAAAACCTTTCATTACTATGGTGGACAATGTACAGATGCAGCTGCAGAAGAATTTGCGTCTTTATGCAAAGAAAAGGCATTTGATGGAATCATCGCTGTAGGAGGGGGAAAGGTCGCCGATCTAGGAAAATTCGCGGCCTACAAAGCACAGCTGCCGATTATTATTTTACCGACATTAGCCGCTACCTGTGCCGCCTATACACCCTTAAGTGTGGTCTATAATGAAGCCGGCGTGATGCTGCGTTACGATATCTTCCCGAAAGCTAGTGATCTAGTACTGATCGAGCCGGCAATTATTTTAGAATCGCCTCGCCCGCTGATGATCGCAGGCATCGGGGATACTCTAGCCAAATGGTACGAATCCTGTGCCATCATTTCTCAGTTAAGTGTGAAACCCGTCGAGGTACAAGTCGCGGAGTTCGCGGCAAAGCAGTGTCGAAAGATTCTCCTTGACAAAAGCGCAGCCGCTCTAAACGCGATGGAACAAGGTCAAATCAATCAAGCATTCATTGACGTCGTTGAGGCGAATATTCTATTAGCAGGTATGGTGGGCGGCTTTGGCGATGAATACGGGCGCACTGCCGGCGCTCATTCGATTCACGATGCCTTAACTGTCTTGCCTGAAAGTCACCAGCAGCTTCATGGAAACAAAGTTGCTTATGGTATTCTTGTACAATTAATGATTGAAGACAATCAGACTGAGATTCAGCAGTTGCTACCCTTTTACCACCAACTGAACCTGCCGACTAGCCTCGAGGCGATGAATCTATATCTAACAGAAGAGGACTACCAAGCTGTTGCGGAAAGGGCCTGCACGCCAGGCGAAATGATTCATTCAATGAAGGAAACCATCACTCCTGAATTAATCATTCAAAAAATGAAGGCTTTAGAAGATCGGATGAAGGGATAAGAAAAAGATGATTTCAGTTTTCCTATAAGGAAATTGAAATCATCTTTTTTGGTCTAGCTCCGTTAAAAAAGTAAAAAAAAGATACTTATAAAGAAAAGTATCTTTTAAAAAATTTTCCCAGTTCTAATGGCGTAAATAGTTAAGGAAATTAGAATGAACAACGCCAACATTTCCAATAGAAAGTCGGTGGCTTTTACTTCGTTTTTCGAAGTGTTCCTCTCTCGTTTCATTGTGCTATTAGGGCCCTCCTTACGTGTACAATGCAAGGATAGCAAACCATTGGTATAGGCTCGTAACAATTCCTAATGAATTTCATTAGAATACTATTAGCTGATTCTAATTTAATTACTCTTTACTTTCGAACAATTGGTTCTGAACATTCCTAACGATCAACGCCACACCCAGCAGCTCAATTAATTGAATCAGTGGTACACCTGCCCCTGTATAGAAAAACATGAACAGGCCTTTTCCACCTGGCGCCCAAGTCGAAAACCACGATACACCAAATAAGTAAAGGAGATAGGTCAGCAGTAAGCCTAGAAGAATAATCAAATAATCCGCTAAAACCTTGCGGGTCTTTTGCCGTTTGAAAAAGCCTGCCGCAAAAATCACTCCGGCCGCTAAACTGACAAGCAGCAAAACAGGTGCTATGATTCGGTATATCCAGATGATTCCATTGATGATGATCACTACTGGCTTTGTACGCTTTTCATCTGCCTTCATGCCTTTTTTTACTGTCGAAACAGAACGGACATTCAACAGGTCTAAAACGACTTGAGCAGGTTGATCTGGCATAAAAATCGATCCGCCATAGCTAGTCTGATAGCTCTTGTAAAGAGTCGTTTCCAAAATCCCAGAACGCATGTAAGCAAAAACCTTTCCCATATCTTCCGGCTTTTTCCCATTGCTCTGTTTCGAAACGAAGAACATTTTTTTCTTCTTCAACGCCCCAGACTTAAAGCCCTCTGAAAGCTCTTGATTGATCTTTTTAAAAACTTTTTCATTCTCACGACCATTTTTATATAATCCTTCGTGCTGAAACATCTCTCGTAAGCCCCAGACAAACATATCCCCCGGCAACTCACCATTTTTCATCGGCCAAGAATCCGGCCAAATCGACTCGTTCAGCATCCAATCGATCCCTTTTCGGTATTTCGCAAAGGTTGGAGACACCTTTTGTGCTTCTGCAAAAGTTTTTTTCGAGACCCAAATGCCGCTGTTTTCAGCAGTTTCCTTAGAATCGTACTTGCTGTTGTCAATCTGAATCAAATTTTCTGTCAGCTTGGCAAAGGATGTTTTCGTCCGATCGTTCGTCGTAAAAATCCCGTAGTAATTCTGATTCATTTTTGAAATCGCTAAGGATTCTCCTAAGGTTAAAAGTATCGGAGCAATCAGTAATAAGAGGTTTCCAACGAGCTTTTGCTTATTCGTTTTCCTCAGTAAATGCCAAAAAGTGTGTATGCCTTCTTTCATGGACGTGCCCAGTGGCTGGTTCTGTACAATCATTCCAAAGAATGTGCAGATCGTTGCTACAATATAAAGCGGCAATAACCAGATGGAGTCTTCTCGCAGATACCAGAAAAACGGAAAAGCAAGCATCAATAAAATCGACCAGGGGATTCTTTTTTTGATGGTTTCTTTTCTCCGCAAATACAGCCCTAGAATTCCGGCTAAAACTGCGAGTACCGCCGCAAAGACCAGACTATTTCGATACACCCGCAGCGAAAAATCTGAAGTTAACGTTGCAGGCGAGTAGATTAGGAATAAGAAGCCTAAGCCGCTGAGATACTTATTTTTAATTAACGGTGCCAACGCCTTGATCATAGCAAAAGCTGCACCGATATTCACTAAACACAAGAACAACGGATAAGACAAGTGTGAAAAATGATTCACAAGCAAAAAGAATGTAAAGGATAACCCTTTCGTTAATGTTCCAGTGCCGTAATCCCCCAACCATTTTCCATCTAAAATGGTCAGTGCTTGATTGATCGACAGTGCGTCATCATATCCTGCCTGCATATAAATTTTGACTGGCATCAACACCGCCAATCCTAGTCGAAAAATAACCGCAAAGACAAAAACGCCGATCATGATTCTTTTCATCATTAACGAATCGAGTTTGGCTAATTTTTCTTTCATCATAGCTTAGCAAAAGGGATAAACGCAGGTAATTTCCCTTCTGTCTCCGTCATAAATTTTTGAAGCCAGACAACATCATGCCATTGATCAAACTTATAGCCAATGGCTGGAAAACGAGCCACCTCTTGGTAACCAAGTTTCTCATGAAATTTCAAGCTGCCCGCATTGCCGCCAGTAATACAAGCGGTTAAAATGGCCACATTCTGCTTTTTCAATATTTCTTCCAAGGTCTGATATAAAAGCTTTCCAGCGCCATTGCCACGTTTCTTGCGATCCACATAAACACTGACTTCAACGGCCCAATCATAAGCTGCCCTGTCTTTATAGGCATGCGCATAGGCGTAGCCTAAAATGTGCCCCTTTTCTTCAGCGACAACATAAGGATATCTTTCCAAGGTTTCTTGGATTCGTTGGACAAACTCCTCTGTATCTGGTACGTCATAATCAAAGGTAATCGTCGTCTCTTCAACATAAGGCGCGTAGATTGCGACCAATGCAGACGCGTCCTCTGGTGTTGCTACTCGAATGTCAATCATCTTAGCCCCCCTCGCTGGTTCAATTTTATCACTCCGCCAATTAAAAAAACACCCTCTCTAAAAAAGAAACGTAGAAATTCTTAATAATTATCCCATTTCTTAATGAAAATAACGCTCTACTTAATCCCTTAATCGGCTGTATCAAACATAGTAATAATAACAACAAAAAGAAGCGATATTCTATTATTTAGAATAAATGATAATAAAATGATGGTTCTCTAATGATCAGGTCGTTTAGTTTCACCCCTTCTTTATGGTTATTTTTCTATAAATATGCTTATATAGAAAGAGTGTTTCTTAAAACATTCGGCTTGCTGTTTCAAATAATGGAATACTGAAAGTTTGCAGGCAGTTAGATAAAAAAATGAACGTATTACGAATTAGGAGAATAGTTATGGAACAGAATCAAGTACCTGACAATCATACGAAAGAGCTAAGTCTGTTAGGTCTAAGTATGATCGTCATCGGGTCAATGCTCGGAGGCGGCGTCTTTAATCTGCCCAGTAGCATTTCCCAGTCAGCTGGTGTGGTGGCTTCCTTATTGGCGTGGCTGATTACTGGTGTTGGGGTATTCTTTATCGCAAAGGTCTTTCAAACCCTCTCGAAGGAAGAGCCTGAGATTATCGGCGGCATTTATTATTATGCTAAAGATGGCTTTGGGGACTATATCGGCTTCAACTCTGCTTGGGGATACTGGCTAAGTAACATTATCGGGAACGTTTCCTTTGTCATCCTCTTTTTAGATGCTTTGAGCAAATTTATTCCCTCTATTGGCGGTTCAGGGGGACAAATCGGATTGTTTCTAGGCACCTTCATGATTTGGGGAGTTATCTTTTTAGTGGCTCGCGGTATTCGCACCGCTAGTATTTTGAACACGATCGCCACAAGCGCAAAGGTCGTTCCGATCTTATTAGCAATTTTTCTTTTATTTGTCCATTTTAAATACCAGACCTTTTCGATGGATGTCTTCGCCAAAAATATGATGCTTAACGGAAAACAGTTAGGCAGCATTCCGACACAAATTCGTCACGCGATGCTGCAAACAATGTGGGTTTTCGTTGGGATCGAAGGTGCGGTGGTTTTATCAGGACGTGCCAAACGTGCCCGTGATGTAGGGCGTGCAACATTGATTGGGTATTCTACAACACTGGCGATTTATGTTTTAATCGTTATGCTAAGCTTCGGCTCATTGCCGCAGGAGCAGCTGGCAAACTTACCGAGTCCTTCACTCAGTGGTGTTCTGCGGGCATCGACCGGCCCTTGGGCTGGCAGTATGATCGATATCGGTGTCATTATTTCCGTCTTAGGCGCCTGGATTTCTTGGACGATTTTAGCTGCTGAAATTTCTTTTGATGCGGCTCAGGATAAGATGTTCCCTGCTTTCTTAGGTAAAGCCAACAAGCAAAATGCTCCCGTGAACGCACTAGTACTGAATGGCGTAATCATGCAAATCGTCTTTTTAATTTCTCGCTGGGCGATGGATGCCTTTCAAGCAGTAACAGATACGGCGACCACAATGGTGTTAGTTCCTTATGTCTTGTCCGCCGCTTTTTTATGGCAGGTTGCTAAAGGTAAAAAACATAAAAATCAACAATTTTTAGCTCTTGGAGGAATCATTTATGGCTTTTATATGCTCTATTCCTCTGGCATCTTGAATTTGCTTTACTGCATTGGGATCTATGCATTAGGCTTTGTTTTCTGGTTATGGAACAGTCATACTTATAAGCGACCGGTCTTCGCCACCAAGCGAGACAAGCTGTTATTTGCGATTGTTACTATTTTAGGAATCGTCAGTCTGATCGTTCTTTTGCTGCAATTACGTTAGGAAGCTGGACATCCCCTCTTCCTCTACCTAAAAAATGAGCCAGTGATTATTTAAATCACTGGCTCATTTTTTAGATATACTGCAACATCATGGTTACCAAAAGCCCCAATGCGTAGCAGCTGTTAAAGACAATTAAATTTTCAACAGACATAGGAAAGGTTTTGCTTTTGATTTGTTCTCGCGTGAAAACTTTGGTTTGCGGGATTACCTTTACAAGACTGATAAAGGTAATTAGGATCGGCCACTGATAGATCCCGGCGATTAAGCCCATTAAGATCACACCATAGCAGCTATACATGAGAAAGTTGAACAATCGCACACCCCACTCGCGTCCAATATAAAAGGGCAATGTATAGCGGTGATTTTCAATATCCTGTTCCAAATCGCTTAAATTGTTCGCCAACATGATATTGGCAATAGTCAGCATCAATGGCAGAGCTGCCCAAATAACCGCAAGCACAGCCATCGTATTGCCTGTGATCGCAAAACGCTGTACGCTTAATTCCATATAAAATAGACGTAAATCATAGGTATTCAAATAAATCGTAATGGCGAAGATCCCCAAACCCTCAGTAACACCACTAAATATTTCTCCTAACGGCATTCTTGAAAGTGGAATAGGCCCATAGGTATAAAACACACCGACAAAGAAGCAGGCCGCACCCATTGGCAGGAGCATCCAGCCCGTTTGAACCACTAGGATCAAACCCACGATCGCCGCAAAGCCTACCAAACCAAAAATAAGTCGTTGAATCTGCTTCTCCGATAAATTTTCTCGACCAATAAGGTTCTCTTCATATTTGTATTTTTCCGAATGTGCTTTTAAATAATCCATATAATTATTGATAGCCGTAATCGCTAAATCAAAGGCAAACATGCCGAAAAAGAAAAAGAGCGTCTTTCCTGGATGGAAGGAGTGAAAATACGTATTGGTAAATAGAACGGCAATCACAAAAGGAAAGATGCCAGCGAATTTTGTACGTATTTGCACAAGCTCAAAGAAATGTTCTTTCGTCAATTTATTCTGACCAGCTTTTAGTTTCTTAGTATTGTCCATACGAACTCCCTAAATCATAAATTTTCCTATTTCTTCTATTATAAGTAAAGTATGCTCACCCTATCTTAATTGATAAGGTGAGCTAAAATTTCGACTAAACGATCCCCTGCAAAAGCAGCGTTACAAACAGACCAAGAGCATAACAACTATTAAACGAAACAAGATTCTTGATGGACATCACGAAGGTTCTGCTTTTCACCTGTTCTTTCGTAAAGGCTCTTGTTTGTGGATAGACTTTCACCAAACTAAGGAACGTGAGTAGAATTGGCCATTGGTAAATCCCAGCAAGCCAGCCTACTATGATCGCTCCATAACAGCTATACATCAAAAGGTTAAATAGAACGACCGCATTTTTCTTTCCTAAATAAAAGGGCAGCGTATAACGATGATTGGCGATATCCTGTTCTAAATCACAAAGATTATTTGCCAGCATAATATTCGCGATCGTGGCGATCAGCGGAAGTGAGGCCCACACAACTGCTAAAGCTGCCGTGGTAATTCCAGTAATTGCGAAATGCCGCAAGTCCAGCTCCATGAAAAAGAGTCTTTTGTCATAGGTATTCAAATAAATCGTAATCGCAAAAATCCCCAGTCCCATGGTTACACCGCTAAACACTTCTCCTAAAGGCATTCTCGATAATGGGATCGGACCAAATGTATAAAATACCCCGATGAAGCAGCAGGCACAGCCCATCACCAAAAGCAGCCAGCCTGTTTGCACAGCCAAGGTTAGTCCAACGATCGCCGCAAAACCGATCAAAGCAAAAATGATTAAAACAACGGTTCGTTCAGACAGCTGATCTTTTCCGATGACGTTTTCTTGATATTTGTATTCTTCAGAATGAGCCTTGCGAAAGTCCATATAATTATTGATCGCTGTCGTCGCCATATCAAAGGCAAGCATACCAAAAAAGAAAAAGAGAGTCTTTCCCCAATGAAAGGAATGAAAATAGCTGTTTGTAAACAACACCGCAATCAAAAAAGGAAATAAACTTGCTAATTTGGTACGAATCTCCACTAGATCAAAAAAGCTTTTTCTTGTCATATTATTTCAAATCCTTATCGTTGCCCATGGTGTATCCGGCTTCCTTGTTCAATTCAAAAACATCCTTCAAACCAGAAGTTACGTATACTTTATCGTCGCGAGTAACAAAAATTGCTTCCGTATCCTTCAGACTTTCCACGTACTGAATGCCCTCTTTTACCCCCATCGAAAAGACTGCCGTAGACAATCCATCGCCGTCGATTGATTTTTTCGAGATGATCGTGACACCAGCAATATCATTGTCAAAAGGATATCCTGTCTTAGGATTAAACAAATGATGATACGTTTTGCCATCAACTTCTAAATAACGTTCATAGATACCTGACGTTACCAGTGACATATTACTTTCTGGAACACTACCCAAAACGACATTACGAGCCTGATTAGGGTCTTGGATTCCTACCGTCCAGTCCTCTTTTTGATCCCCTCTAGGGCTATGCCCCATCACATAGACATTTCCGCCAAGGTCAATAATTGCCGTCGTTACGCCCTTTTCTTTTAGCACCTTCACGACTTCATCGGTAATATATCCTTTAGCGATCGCGCCTAAATCTAGCTTCATTCCCTTTTCCTTCAAGTAAACAGATTTCTCTGAATCATTGAATTCAACCTCGTGATAATTGACTAATTTCAAGGCTTGATCAATTTCACTCTGATCGGGCTTACGAGCATCAGGAAAACCAATACGCCATAGTGAAGTGATCGAACCGATCGCCATATCAAAGCCACCCTTAGAGTCTTGACTATATTTGTAGGCTTCTTTAAGTAAGTAATACATGTCATCGCTTACCTTCACTGGCTTTACGCCCGCCTCTTGATTGATCGCATCGATTTCCGATCCTTCTTGATTCACCGTAATCTTATCAGCCAGCTCTTTTACTCGTTTGAAGGCAGGTTTTAATGCCGCTTCTTTGCCATCATCATAGATACGAATCTGGACATATGTACCCATTAAAAATTGTTTATCATCATAAGGCTTCTCATTTATTTTTGGCTTGTCGCTACCGCAAGAGGTCAACAAAATTGCAAGCAGCCCAAGTATCATCAACAGTGCACGTTTCTTCACGTTCATACTTCCTTTATCTATTTAAAATTTTGTCACCTTATCATAGCGTTTTTAGCAAGGTTTTCAAAGTATTTTTCATAATAAAATCGCAAACTCGTTTTGATTTACGATGCCAAATTACTACTTGTTCCACAGCAGCTCTTAAATCGTTTGAAAAGCTGGACAATCAAAATATTATTCTGTTCGGGATAAGCTTTTTCAACCGATTATGCTTCCTCTTCAAAAAAAAGAGCTGGGAAACCCCAGCTCTTCCAAGATTCCCTAAATATCAGGAATTAATTTTTAGTTACGATGTTGTCTACTTGAATCGCTGTTGTGTTACCTTTTTCAGCAGCGTTCACTAATTGTGCAGCATATGTTTGGAAAGCATGTGAAGAATGAGTTGCACCAGTTACCACTTCGACTTCTGAAGGTGTTCCTTTTTCAACTAACCCTTTGTTTAATTCTTCGATGTATTCTTTTGGTCCTACACCGCTTTTTGCTTTCATGTTCTTTTCATAGTCAGCGTCATCTTTTTTAGATTTGCCGTCTTTATCTACCATGTCAAAGTTTGATTCAGTGATTTTTCCTCCAGCAACAGTCATGTTGAAGACTGTACGGTAACCGTTAGAGTAGTTCTTTTCTTCTAACGTATACGTACCATCTTTCAAATCTGCGCCATTGTCGATCTCAATTGTATTCGTATCGCCAGCTTGAGCAGCTTGAACCAATTGTTGAGAGTAATTTTTAAAGCTTTCGCTTGAATGTGTCGCACCAGTAACTACTTCAACTGAATCTGGATTTTGCGTTTGTTCTAAAGATTTATTTAACGCAGGAATGTATTCTTTAGGACCTGTTTTTGTTTTTTCTTTCATGTTTTTTTCGTAATCAGCATCTTTTTGTTTTGATTTACCGTCTTCATTTAAGTAATCATAGTTTGATTTCGTAATTTTGCCATCTTTAACAGTCATGTCAAAAACCACACGGTACCCATTGCTATAATTCTTTTCTTCAAGCTTGTAGGTGCCATCCTTAAGATCAGCGCCTGCTACTTTTTCCGCTGGCTTCGCAGCTTCTGAAGAATTTGTTGAAGAGCTTGCAGCCGTATCTTTATCATTGTTTCCGCCACAAGCAGCTAACGCAAGTGTAGAAAACGCCACCACAGCAAATCCTGATACTATTTTTTTCATTTTCATGATTAAACTCCACCTTTACTATTTTATGTGATTCATTAAACAAGAATCATTCTAAATCACTATCCTAATTTTGTACATCCCTTTTTATATATAACCTACTTTTTCTAATTAATTTATTAAAAAAGACCCTATATTAGTTTATATTAATTCTAATAGACAAAGAAACCAACTATATGTATAATATATTCGATTGTTCAGGAGTTATCAATTCATTATTATTGTGCAGTCATTATCATTTACTAATAAGGAGCGGATTTTCAATGGCAAAACAGAAGATTGTCGTTGTGGGTGCAGGGTATGCAGGTGTCGCAGCAACGAAATTCATGGCCAAGAAGTTAAAAAAAGATGACGTTGAGATCACGTTGATTGATCGTCACTCTTACCATACAATGATGACCGAATTACACGAAGTAGCTGGCGGACGAGTAGAACCAGAAGCAGTTCAATATGATCTGCAACGGTTATTTGCTCGTAAGAAAAATGTTTCTCTTGTAACAGATACGGTGATCGGCATCGACAAAGAGAAGAAAATTGTTCAAACGAAATTAGGCAAGTATCCTTTTGATCAACTGATTATTGGTATGGGCGGTGAACCAAATGATTTTGGGACGCCTGGTGTTAAAGAACACGGATTTACCCTCTGGTCAATGGAGGACGCAATCAAAATCAGAAAGCATATCGAAGACACAGTTGCAAAAGCAGCGCTGGAGCCAGATGAAGCGACTCGTCGGGCAATGCTGACCTTCGTTGTCTGCGGTTCTGGATTCACCGGAATTGAAATGATCGGTGAATTAATGGAATGGAAAAATGTTTTAGCAAAAGAGCACAAGCTACGTCCTGAAGAATTCACTTTGATGGTTGTGGAAGCCCTACCGACTATTTTGAATATGCTTGACCGCAAAGATGCGGAAAAGGCCGAACGCTTCATGATGAAAAAAGGTATTCAATTGAAAAAAGGCGCGCCAATCACTGAAGTCACAGCAGATCATATTGTCTTAAAAGATGGTTCGCAAATTCCGACCAATACGTTGATTTGGACTGCTGGTGTAAAAGGAACGACAGATGCGGCTGATTTTGGATTAGAAGCAGCACGTGGTCAACGTCTATACGCCAATGAATTCATGCAAGCCAAAGGTTATGAAGACAAAGATATCTACATTGTCGGTGACTTGGTTTATTATGAAGAAAACAACGATGGCAAACCAACACCGCAAATTGTTCAAGCTGCTGAACAAACAGCGCATACTGCCGCAGCGAACATTGTAGCTAAAATTAAAAACACACCAAAACATGAGTTCAAGAGTAACTATCAAGGCTTCATGGTTTCCATCGGCTCTAAATGGGGTGTTGCCAACTTGATGGATAAAGTTCATTTAGCCGGCTTTATGGCAATCGTCATGAAACATATCGTTAACTTGAAATACTTCTTTGATATGCGTTCTGGTTACTATATGTTCCAATACATGATGCATGAATTTTTCCACATCAAAAACGATCGCAATGTTACTCGCGGCCATTCTTCTCGGTATGGAAACGTCCTTTGGAGCGTCCCATTGCGTGTCTTCTACGGCTCTATGTGGCTGATCGAAGCATCGAAAAAAGTCGTTGGCGATGGCAGTTATCTGAACCCAAGCTCTTGGTTTGGCAGCGGCTCATGGTTTACTGACAAAGTTGTCTTCCCCTTCCCTTGGCTACAAGAGCAAGTAACAACTGGTGCTTCTGCTGCTGGTTCGCATGCGGCTGAAGCTACGACTGCGGCGACTGGCGCTGCGGGCGGAGCAACTGACGCGGCAGCAACTGCGGCCACTCATTTCGGCTTCAACTATACGTTTGGCGAAAATCCAATGCCGGTTTTCGAAAAGATGCCTCATTGGTTCGCAAAAATCATGGAATTCATGATGCCAAATAAAGATGTCGCTTTGTTTATGCAGAAATTTATGACCTTTGTCGAAATCGGTATTGCATTAGCCTTAATCTTTGGTCTATTCACTTGGTTGGCCAATGCTGCAACGATCGGTTTAGTAATTGCTTTCTGCTTATCAGGCATGTTCTATTGGGTAAATATCTGGTTCATTCCAGTTGCCTTTGCTTTAATGAATGGTTCTGGTCGAGCACTTGGTTTGGATCGTTGGGTAATTCCTTGGATTCAGCGCACTGCCGGCAAATGGTGGTACGGAACACCGAGATCCATTTACGGAAAAGAAAATTCCAACTAATTTGACTGTTTAATAATGGAAAGTTCTAAAGGGCTTGTTTTTCTCTTTAGAACTTTCTTTATGTTATGATAAGAAAAGATTTATTGATGCTTTGTAGGAGCTACAGGTTACTTATCTGTCAAAATGGATAGTACAAGAAAAATAAGAGAGGTGTGGACTTTGAAACTGAAGGATTTTGCAAAAAATAGTTTGCTTCGGCCTTGGGATGGCATCATTGTCGTGATACTTATTCTGCTCTCTTTTGCGCCTGTATTGGTCTTCAGTCTCAATCGAGCATCGAGTCCAACACAAGAAGCGGTTCTTTCGGTTGACGGAAAAGAAATCAAAACCTTTGATCTCTCAGATAACTCGCAGGCCTACACCTATCGTTACGAGGATAAAGATGGCGACTACAACCTGATCGAGGTTAAAGGAAACCGCATTCGGATCAAAGAAGCAGACTGCGGGGATCAAATCTGTGTACGCCGCGGGTGGATTGACCAATCTGGTGAAACCATTGTTTGCTTGCCCCATAAATTGCTAATCGAAGTCAAATCCTCAGACGGAGGGGAACCCGGCAGTGTCATTTATTAACTGCCCTTACTATGAATAAAACACAAAAACTGATTTACATAGCACTTTTAGTCGCTCAAGGGGTTATCTTGGGCTTGATCGAGAATATGTTTCCATCCCCTTTCGCCTTTGCGCCGGGGGCAAAGCTGGGACTCGCCAATTTAATAACAATTGTTGCGATTTTTACTATGCCTAAAAGAGACAGCTTTCGTTTGATCTGGATGCGTCTGATTTTGACCACCCTTTTAGGCGGAACAATCTCCACCTTCTTATACAGCATGAGTGGTTCTTTATTAAGTTATTTCGGCATGCTGCTGGTAAAAAGTCTGGGACCTAAACGAGTAAGTATTATCGGCATCAGTGCCGCAGGTGGTTTTCTTCATAACGTGGGCCAGCTGCTGGTAGCTAGCTGGATCGCTCAATCTTGGACGGTGATGCTCTACTTGCCAGTCATGTCTCTCTTAGGAATTCTTGCTGGAATCGTTATCGGAATCGCAGGAAACTATCTATTGGTACATGTCCGAGCGTTGCAAAAATTTCAATTAGATTATGAATTATCAAAAAAATCGAAGAAAGGATCAGGAGGCTATCAAAAATGAAACTTCATCCTATGTGGCAAGACTATCCTGACCTTGCTGAACAATTGACGATCACTCTTGAACTAATGGAAAACGTCGTCAAATTAAAAAATAAAAAAGTCGAGGCTGCTGTACTAGCCATGATCCACGCTGGCGGAAAGCTGCTGCGCCCCGCCTATCAACTCTTATTTTCACAATTTGGACCAGATCAGGATGAGAAGAAGGCAACATCATTGGCGGCATCCATCGAAATGCTTCACACAGCAACCTTGATCCACGATGACATTGTTGATGAATCCGAATTACGCCGCGGTTTACCGACGATTCGTTCTACTTTTGGGAATGATACGGCCGTTTATGCTGGTGATTATTTGTTCATATGCTGCTTCAAACTGCTCTCCGATTACGCTACTTCTTTACGGAGCCTACAATTGAACTCTCGCAGCATGGAAAAAATTCTTGATGGTGAATTAGGTCAAATGGATGACCGCTACAAGCTTGATCAAACAGTCGACGAATACTTGGAGAATATTTCTGGAAAAACTGCGGAGCTTTTTGCTTTAAGTTGTTCAGTAGGTGCTTTTGAGAGCGGCAATAGTGAACGTTTTGCTAAAAAAGCCGGTACTATTGGACTGAATATTGGGATTGCTTTTCAAATTATGGATGATTTATTGGATTACGAAGCAAATACTGAAACATTAGGAAAACCAGTTCTAGAGGATGTTCGCCAAGGCGTTTACTCTCTCCCCTTAATCTATGCACTGAATCAAGCGCCGCAACAGTTGCGGCCCTACTTGGAAAAGAAAAAGGAAATGACAGATGATGACACTTTGCACGTACAACAGCTCGTTCATCAACTAGGCGGCGTTGCCTATGCGCAACAATTAGCAACAAAGTATACCGAACAGGCCTTAAAGGATATTCGGAAATTGCCGGACAATTATTTTGGTACTAAAGAAAAGCTTGAACGCTTAACCAGTCAAATTTTAACCCGTAAAAGCTAACAAAAAATCCGAGCTGCAGCCTAAACGTCAGCTCGGATTTTCCTATTCTACTAGACCAAAACTCATGCCAATCACCAAAATGACCAATACGATCAGCGTAATAACCACATACAAATAATCCTTTTCTTTCGCAAATGCAAAGATAGACACAACTACTCGTAGAACGGGGGTCAAAATCAGACAAAACAAGCCCAACATGATAAAGGCTTCCCCATTCAACTGCCGTACTCCTTTGAAAATCAACGGCAGACTGCTGGGAACCTGGCCCGAACTTGGCAAAAAGAACAGCAATAGCATTCCCGCCAAAATAATTATGGCTGAAACTATCACACCTATTCGTAAAATGTATCCGATGGAACGCTCAATCTTCAGCATTTCTTCCTTGTTTTCCATTAGATGATCACCCCAAATCCACGAAGAACCATTTGTAGTCCCATAAAGAATAAAATCGGAATGAAAATCATTCGAATCACGATCGGTTTAAGTCGCGTCATGATTCGCGAGCCTATTGTTGCACCTACTAACACACCTAATGCCAGAGGAGCAGCGATTTGTGGCAAAATGGCTCCGCTGAAAAAGTAAACCATCGCGGAAGCAGCCGCAGTGACCCCCATCATCAGATTACTGGTAGCGCTAGAGGGCTTCAAAGGCATTTTCATAATAGTGTCCATCGCTGTCACCTTAAAGACCCCACTGCCGATTCCTAATAACCCCGAAGCGATTCCCGCTCCAAACATCATGGCAAAGCCGCCTGGTACTTTCTCTACCTGATAATCAATTTGTTCATGCAACACTTTATCATAGTATGAGCCATTCAATTTCAGCTTTTCAGCCAACGAATCTCCTGCAACTTTTTCAATCGCTTTGTCTGTTTTTCCCCGCAGCTTTTGAATCATGTTAATGACTGAAAAGAGCAAGAAGCCGCCGAATAAAATAAATAAAAAGCCCCTCGGCACTACGCCTGAAAGTAATGCGCCTACGATCGCTCCAATCGTGGTCGCAATCTCCAAAAACATTGCGACACGCAAATTCAGCATATCATCCTTTAAATAAGCGATAGTAGCGCCTGAACTTGTCGCGATCACGCAAACAATACTAGCCGCAATCGCATACTGAATGTCCAATCCCATTATTAACGTCAAAAAGGGCGTTAAAATAATTCCTCCACCGATTCCTAAGATCGATCCTAGTATTCCGGCCAATACACCGACAATAAGTAATACTCCTATTTGACTAAGCATATCTTCCCGCCTTTCTGCTGCTATTATAACGCAACTTTCTTTTAAAGCAGGAAATTTAGTAAATATATTAAATCATTCGATGAAAATTTACAGAAAACATAGCCGTTTCGCTCATCGATTCTCATCTGCTTCACGTTTTCCTGTTTCATAAATTTAATTGTTTGTGTAGCAACGTTTTCACACGATCTACTTCTTCTTGCGGGATTTTTTGATAGGAGATCCCCGCTTGTCCTGTAAAACCGTCTCCAGTAAATCCTTCCCCCTGAACCTGTTGACTGTCGATCTTAGTCAAACAAGAGTGATACCCAGTCAAGATTTTCTGCATTTGATCAAAGGTTAAGTCTGTTTTCCCATTTTCGCCAATTCCATCTAAAATTTTCTGGTAGCTAAAAATACTTTTAGTTGAAAGGATCTTCTCTATCAATAATTCCATTACTTCACGCTGTCTACCCTGGCGTCCATAATCACCTTTTGGGTCTTCATACCGCATTCTAGAATATTGAAGAGCCTCCCACCCGTTCAAGTGTTGCTTACCTTTTGGGTAATCAATTCCTTCTGCCGAAAAAGCAAAATCATTGTTCACAGTCACCCCGCCAACGGCGTCCACTAGCGTTTGAAGGCCATCCATATTAACCGAAACATAGTGATGGATCGGTATATCTAAAAATTTTTCAACTGTATCCATCATCATCTCAGGGCCGCCAATTGAATGGGCATGATTGATTTTATCTTCATAATCCGCTCCAACAATCTCTACAAAAGAATCCCGTGGAATGCTTACTAAGGTTGTTTCATTCGTTTGATTATTTAGCGTCGCGACCATGATCGTATTGGCCCGGAAATCTGTTTTTCTTTTCGCATCATTGGCAATTCCGAGAATCAAAATACTCATAGGTTCTGAAGCTTGAGGCGTCTTTGTTTTTCCCCCACGCTCAACTGGGGAGTACATAGAGTCCGCCATTTTTTGTGAACTATGATAAAACTTCAATGCAAACGCGCTTAGTCCTGAAACCAATACCACTAACACTGCAAGAAAGCCAATTAGTACCTTCTGCCAAGTTAAAAGGCCATTCTTTCTTTTCCGTCGTGGGGACTGACGGGGGTTTTGTAAATATGGATAGCAGAAACCCGCCGTCCCGAAAGTGAGACCTCCGCCTAAACACACCCCCGCCAAAACATCACTCATATAATGAACGCCTAAATAAATTCTGCCACCTACAATAATGAACGTTAAGAAAAATAATCCTATTTTAAGTAATAGAGGCATGCGCCGTTCTCTGAAAAAATAGAGCACGATCAGCGTGCAAACAAGCGTCATAATCAGCAACGAATGTCCACTTGGAAAACTATAGGAGGAACGAGAAAGGTATTGAATCTGGTCTGGACGCGACCGCTGAATCACCTGCTTTAATAAATAACCTACCCCACTGATAAAGATCAGATTTCCCATGCACCAAACAGCTAATGCCCGCTCGTGTTTTCTCAACAAGTAGACAGCAAGAAGTCCAAAAATAATCACCATCGGACCGATAGTAGCGATTTTCGCCATTCCTCCCACAAAAGCCGTTAAATAGGAAATATTTGGTAAGCGATTTTGGAGAAATACAGCATCTATCCCTTTCATCCAGTGTGCATTCATTGCGACAGCACTAGTTATCACCATGACTGAAAGGAGCATACCTGCACTTCGTAGGAAAAACTTTTTTCGCATCATTTTGTTCAATTCTCCATTCAATTTTTATATTAATCGTTCTTTTTCTCGAAAGCCCATCATGATTCCCAAGCCAACACCTAGAACAATCAAGGAGGTTCCTCCTTGACTTAAAATCGGCAACGGAATACCCGTTAATGGCAAAATACCAATCGCAGCTCCGATATTTTCAAAAATTTGGAACAGCAAACCAAATACAAAAGTAACCGCCAAATAGAGATTGCCTTTATTATTTGTTTTCATCGCAGCTGAAATGATTTGATAAAACAAGTAGAAGTATAGAAAAACCACTAAAGTACTGCCAATGAAGCCAAAGCCTTCTCCAATCACCGTAAAGATCATATCTGACTCACGAACAGGCACATATACGGATGCCTGCTCACTGCCGCGACCAAACAAGCCGCCCGATCCAATCGCGTAAAGACTCTGTACTTGCTGATAGGCAATAGAATCACGGTATTGAAAGGGATCAACCCATGCACGCACACGATCTAGCTGATACGTTTTAAAATGCAGCCAATATAGCAGCTTATTCCCCCATTCACTGAAAACCAAAACCAATAAAGTGGTACCTAAAGCTGCTCCGATACCCGTAATCGTCGTAAGTATTTTCCAATGAACCCCGGATATTACAAACAGCGCACCTAAAATAGCAATAAATACTAAACTCGTTCCAAAATCTCGTTGAATAAACATCAAGAAAAATGTCGGCAGGCTGAACAATGCCACCTTACCTAAATAACGTAGATCACTTTTCAAGGTTCGCTGAGAGCAATTCAACTCATCGATTAGTGTTAAGCGAACCATAAAAAGAGTAAAACTCAGTTTCATCAATTCTGATGGCTGAAAAGAAAAACCGCCGATACGCAGCCAGCGCTTCGTGTTCGTTACAGTGTACATCGCCGGATCATAAAACCAATACAATAGCGCCATAATCCCTAACGATACAACGTAAAAAAAGGGCGCATATTTTAACAAAGTAGCCGTTTTGAATTTACTGACGATCCCCATGGTCAATAGAGAAATCAGGCAAAAAACAATCTGCTTCGTTACAACATTTTTAACGTCAGCCCCATCTAGCTCAGCCGCCATCGATTGTACGCCGATACTAATTAAATAAAAGATGAAAATGGGTAAAAATAAAGAATAGTTAAATTCGCTGCTCAAACGTTTGATCATTTGTTCGATCCTCCGAAGAAAGTTTTAGACAGATACCCAGCGCGATAGAAAGAATCAGGTAGCTCGTCCCCCCATAACTAATAAAAGGTAACGGCACTCCTGTCATAGGTATTAGTCCTAAAATACTAGCAATATTGATACTGGTTTGGAGAAGCAAAAGCGTTCCAACCCCAAAATAAATTAAGCTGACCTGCTGATTCACTTCCTTCGCCGCTAAAACAAATAGACGAAGAGCAATCAGAAAAAGCAATGCCAATACGAGTAAGCCGACAACAACGCCTAATTCCTCCACCAAAATCGAATACACAAAATCTGTTTCCGCTACTGGTAAATAGCCTTTTTTAGTAATACTATTTCCCAGCCCTCTACCAAAAAAACCACCGTTATAAAGCGCGTAGTACGAATTACTCATTTGAAATCCTTTACCGTAGGGATCTAGAAATGGATCTCTCACTAAGCGGATACGATCATAGGTATGGGCAAATAATTCTGGCAAAAGATGGTGGCTGCCCAAAAAAAGTATCGCGCCTCCGATTAAAACAATCCCCAAAATCAACCCTGAAAAAATAAGTACTGACCACTGATAGGGCAATTGCGCAGTCGTAATAATGACTAAAGCGACTCCCCAAATAATGATTGCACCTGTCACTTTAGGCTGGAGCAAAATCAATAATCCGCTAAGTGCCACTAGACCACAAGGAACCAGCATTTCCTTTCTGGTGCGCTTCACGCGGAAAAAATACGCCAAATAAAGAATCAGTGCCACATTTGTGACTTCAGAAGGCTGGAATTGAATACCTAATAAGGAGACCCATCTTTGTGCACCATTAATATTGACGCCACTTATTTTCACTAACAGTAAACTAACTAGTCCAACTGCTAATAAACTTTGCGCTAGCTTACCATTTATTAGTACATTATTTTTCACATGAAAAAGCACAGCAATCAGCAGCCAGCTTAGCCCCATAAAAACCGCCTGCTTACTAAATAGCGACAATGGATTTTCCCCTTCCGCCATCAAACGATAAGAACTAGCACTAAAAACAATTAAAAGACCGATCAGGCTTGTCCCCAAATAAGGTAATAACAGCAGCCAATCGATCTTTTTTCTTTTCATCATGTTCATCTCTCCCTTCATCAAGTAATTGTTTGAGACGAGAGAGTCCACAATAAATAACCTAAAAAAGAGACACCAAACGTTAGCGAAAAAAACTAACAAGTCTGGTGTCTCACACAATCAATCTCATCGTCTGAGTTTTAGCACTAAACAACGTAAAGAATAACTCTTAGCTATTTTATGAAAAGCCTTAATCCGACAATTCCTATTTTACACATTGGCGTCTTTCGACGTTTCTGCGCAATAGCCTATGTTTGTTTAGGAGCCTCACCTAACAAGTTTACTTATATTTACTTTCACAAAGAATACTACTTTTTTTGTCAGTAAATAGCAAAATATTCTAAAGAAAATACGACTTTCTTTACATTTGCTTATAAAATCCTTTACTAAAAATTTACTAGGATCAGAAACCTTTTTATGGTATTTAAAAACCTTCTTTTTATAAAAGAACGAATAATCACAAGTAATTTGAACACTATATTATTTAGTAAGCTCTTATACAATACGCGTCTAATCAAGTGAAATAACTTCTTTATTAAAAAGAAAATGGTCAAATAAAATAATGCAAAAATTAAAACTTGAGCAGTTTATTTATTAAAAAAGAATTATTATTTACCCATTACATACCTATTATAAAGGAGTTATATTTGTGAAAAAGAATTTATATAAATTATTTGCTTGTTCAATCGTGTTGGGCCCTCTCTCGACCTTTCCTATCCAAAGTAACGCTGAAACATCTACTGACAGCAGCGCTCTAAACAGTACGGTTTTCTCTGAACCACTGAACACGACAAGCTCAGTGAATAGTCTCTCATCAACAACAGAAAGCTCCGCAACGCAAGATAGTACAGTAGCGCCCATTCTGGGAACAACTGAACCTTCTACAGCGGATTCACAACCATCAAGCTCTTCAACCGCAACACTTGAACCAGAACCACGTATAGCCTCTGTAGACTCGTGGATGCCAGACCCTGTCTTACAGCAGCTTGTTGCAAAAACGATTGGCAAAACTAAAGATACCTTGACTCAAGAAGATATGACAAAACTTACTAGCTTGTATATTCAAAATTCAGATAATGCTATCGCTAATTTACAAGGGTTGGAGTTAGCCACAAACTTGGACTATTTTTATATGAATTCAAATAATCAAATTACGGATTTTTCAATTTTAGCTGCTTTGCCAAAACTAAAACAAGTCTATCTGATGGGCACAAATGTTAACGATGAAAATGTTCCGAATTTTGGTACAACGATCACTAGACTTAACCTTTCTGGATCAAGTGTTACTGACAAGGTATACGACAAAATCAACAAAATGACGAACCTAGAGTCCTTAACCTTTGAATCAAATATGAATATCACAACAATCGAACCTGCGATAGCTTTAACAAAGCTAACTGAATTGCGTGTTCAGTTTTGCGGGATTACGGATTTTCGCCCGATCAATCAAATGCCAGCATTAACTCAGCTTGCTGCCTATGGTCAAAATACTGGACGAAATGATTCAGCTACAGCGATCAATGCCCAAGCGTTAAATTACGATGCAGACAAACAAACAATCTATGTTCCCTTTTCAATCATGCCGAACCGCATGACCAACTACGATGGCTATATACCGCCTTTCACAACGTCAAATAGCGATAGTCAAACCTACTTTGACTTCAATGGCGTACAGCTAGACAGCAGCCGATTGGCGATTACAGATGAAGGGATTACTGTATCTGGTGTAACACAGGATGAATTTGACCAACTCAAGACCTTTAAATACAATGCTCGTTTGAATAACCCAGCAGGTTCTTATAATCAACCGGATAGATTTACGTTCTATGCTATTTCATCAGGAACCTACCTGCATCAATTTGACGTGCAGCATACGACGCCTTCGCCAGGAGTGACGATTAAATATGTTGATGAGGACGGTGACAATATTCATCCACCACAAATTTATAACGGAAACGTTGGTGAGGATTACGATACAACCACCGAAACTTATCAGCTTGCTATTGACGGCTACACCTTAGACAACACAAAATTACCTGAAAACGCCGTTGGGAAATTTACTGCGGATATGCAAACTGTCATATACATTTATAAACGAAACGACGTAACGTTGAAGGCGCATGACTCAATGATCTCTGTCGGCGATCCATGGGACCCCGCAGATAATTTCGATGGCGGGATAGCTCCTAATGGAGAAAACATCGCCCTTAGCGATGTTTCTGTCAAAGGGACCGTTAACAATCAAACAGCTGGAAAATACGAAATTACCTATACGTACGCTCGTGTTCCAAACAGAAGCTGGTCCGGTGATTCTGCCACTGCAAAAGCGACAGTTACAGTGGTTGATCCGATGGTAACCATTCAATATGTTGATCAAAATGGAAAGAAAATTCATAAAGAAACGGTTATAAAAGGAAAACTAGACACCCAGTTTGATGTATCCGGTAAAGACTATCAACCGGATATCAAGGGGTACGCATTGGATAAAAAACAATTACCAAAAAACGCTAAGGGAACCTTTAGCGCTAAAGCGCAAACAGTCACTTATGTGTATCAGTCTACAACGACTCCAACAACTAGTACCAACGACAGCGAGTCCACGACAACTGCTCCAACCGCAAGCACTGAGACTAGCAGTCAAACCACCGGAGAAATTTCTGATTCAAGTAAGAAGAATAACATGACACCTGTTGGATCATCCAACAATCCGTCTAGAAGAACTATTTCTAACCAAACGACAGCAAAAAAATTGCCTAAAACGGGTGAGCGCTATACGCCAAGCTACCTTATCACAGGTATCAGTATTTTATTCCTTGCCACTACATTGCTGTTTTTCAGCCGTAAAAAAGTAAAATAATGTAAAAAAGTATCCTAGCAAGATTTTGCTAGGATGCTTTTACTTTTATAAATTTGTTTTTAACCACTTTTGAAAAACATCAAGCTGTTCTGGTGTATGAAAGAAATGCTCCCCCGCTTCTACAACCGTTAAGGAGATATCCTCAGCTTCAGAAAAATTTTCAATGGTTTCTCTTGAAGTCAAGTTGTCATTTTCACCATACAATATTTTTGTCGGCACTTTCCAGCTGATTGGGTGCTCCGCAACATATGAATAGTACTCCCAATCCAAAGTGTTGATGGGGGTTTCAATTCGTTTTTCCTTCTCTAGCTCCTCCAATGTTCGGTGGAACCAGATCAGCATATTCTCAATTAATTCTTGCATATCGACAATTGGAGACAAGAAAAAGCTCTGCTTGATCCTTCTATCTTGCGTCGCCAGCATGCCAAAATAAGCCCCGATGCTGCAGCCGAACAATGAAATCTCTTCTGTTTGCTCAGCCAATTCAGCAATTAGTTTATCTGTATCTGCCAGAACATTTTGCGGATTAAGGGCATAAACTTCCCCTTTGCGTTCCCCGTGTTCTGGAAGATCAAAGCTCCAGACCTGATAGCCATCTCTAACCGCAGCCTCTGCGAATAACTGAATGACCGTATCTTCTTTGTGCGATTGATCCCCATGAAAGGCTAAGATTCCCTTAGCACTGGATTCACCCCAGCATACAACTGGAATTCCCTTAATTCGCTTCTTTACTTGTTTCATTTACCCCTCCACAATTTGCAAATCTAATCCAGCCGCAATGATCATCGCCTGATAGGAATCCACCTTCAAGCCCTTCAATTGCTCCATCGAAAAAGCAATCTTGCTAAATTGATTACTCGTAAAATCCAAATCGGCTAGTTTGGTCCGCATCCAATTACTATTATCTAATTCATTATCTGTTAAAAATAGATGCTTCCAAGTTACCTCGAAAAACTCGCTATCCGTCAGTTTGCAATTTTCAAAAGCAACATTTTTCAGGTTCGTCCCACTAAATGAACCAAAATTGATCATACAATCTTTGAATCGACAATCTCGTAAATAGCTTTCCGCAAAGTTGCAGCCCGTTAGTTTACAATTTTCGAACACAACTTGATGAAAACTGCCGCCGATCCACTCAAGATTTGAGAAATCACAATTTTTGAAAAGGACATTCCCTGCTTCGAAGCGAATCAATTTTGTCCGCTGCATCGTTACCTTCTCCAAAATTGTTCGGCGCAGGACAAGATTTTCACACGTTAAATAACTATAGTCGTATTCAATAGCATGGACTTCATCAATCACAGCCTCATCTTCTAAATAAAAATCATCAGTAAAATTCTTCGGTAAAATCGGTGATGCTGGGTAGTTCTTAGTCATTTTCTTTCCCCTATCCATTCATTCATGTTCTCAGTTTCCCATAAAAGGTAAAATTTCTCTAGTGCTTGCTGAAATTTTCCTTGAAGCAGTGGTTAAAAGAAGCTTTTTGTTTTGAAGAATGATAAAATTTACCATTGAGGTGACCTTATGAACAATAAAATAAAAGAATGGCTTCCTGTAGTCATCATTATCGTATTAATTTTTCTTGCTAGAATGTTTGTTTTTTCTCCTGTAAAAGTTGAAGGCCACTCAATGGATCCTTCACTTCATGATAATCAACGATTAATCACATCCAAAATATCGAAGCTGGATAGACAGGACATCATTACTACCAAAGAGCCAGATAATCAAAGTATTTATGTGGTGAAACGAATCATCGGTTTACCCGGCGATCGAGTGGAAATGAAGAATAATGTTTTGACCATTAATGGAAAAGAATACGACGAGCCTTACCTGAATGAGTTCAAGGAAAAATTCAAAAAAGATAAGCTTTTTGACGAATATTCCTACAACAAAGCCTTTCAGGAACAAGCAGCTAATGCAACGAGCTTCACTAATGATTTTGATGTGACCGTGCCTAATGATCAATATTTTGTTTTAGGCGACAATCGTTTGATCTCTAAAGACAGTCGCATCTTCGGTTTCGTTGATAAATCTCTAATCCAAGGAAAAGTAATTTTACGTTTCTGGCCATTAAATGAATTCAAACTCTTTTAGGCACCGAAAAAGTCATGACGACTCTGTCATGACTTTTTCTATTCCTCAATGTGCCAAAAAATAGAGTGGCTACTTCGTGATTTTCTCGTTAAGAATCTTTTTGGGACCGAGTATTTCGACATGGTGAATCTGTTCGATTGTCAAATGAAGCATTCCCCGCTCCTCCTCATTCAAATAGATCTGTTCCTCTCTTTGACCGACAATCTTTCCCACCAGATCATCCAAATAGTTCCCTTCGTTATCTAACGATTCTAGTTGAATAGCGATTCGCTTATTCTTCAAATATGCCTGCTGCAGCGTTTCACCGATTTCCTCTAGGCTCATTTGCTCTTTTTCAATATTGATATGATTTCGAACTTTCGATTCCTTATTCAGCACCGCGGTATGATCCGATAAGTAAAAACCAATCCATTTCATCATTCCACGGTCCTGATAGACCTGCTTTGCTTCCATAAAAAGCTTCTCTGCACTATCATCATCATAGATCATGGCTAATCCATTCCTTCCATTCCGCCAGCGTGGCCGCCGACCAAGCCAGCTCTTTTGATAGCGGTTGCCCCTTCATTTAGTGAATGCGCCCGTACGATCGACGTAAATTTATAGCGACTGCGGATTTGTGCAATGACTTCATCAATTTTTTCTTCCTTCATCGTTTGAAGTGGGTCTTCAAAAAGATTCAGTTGCAAGCTTCCAGCAGGTCGCAGTGAGGAAACTGTAATAGAGATATTTCGTACTTCAGAATTGTCCCAATATCTTTCAAACAGCGCAAAAGCTACACGAGTCAGTTCCTTCGCCTGATGGGTAGGCGGAATTTTTAATTGATGATGAAAGCCACCGCGTTTTCCACTTCCAAAATAAGCATAGGCGATCCCTAAATGCAGCGTGCCGCCTAAGACATCCGCTTTACGCAAACGTTGGGCAACCTGCTCGCAAATTTCAGCAATGACCGTCAGGATATCTCCTTTATGTGCGTAATTTTTCGGCAAGACCTGTGAATTGCCGATAGACTTTTCCTTAGTTGGATACAAATCCTTTTGGGAAAGAACTGAGCGATCAATCCCCCACGCATGCATATAATGCTGCATTCCCATCACACCATAGTGATTTTTTAAAACAAACGGATCGGTATGAGCTAAATCGCCCATAGTGCTTAAGCCCATCATTTGATAGCGCCGCTCCATCCGGTTGCCGATTCCACAAAACTTACTCAAACGAAGCGGCCAAATTTTTTCTGGTACATCTTGATAGTGCCATTGAGCGAAATGATCCTTCCGCTTTTTTGCTTCGATATCCATCGCAATTTTCGCTAATAAAGGATTATCCCCCATCCCCAATGACGTATAAATACCAATTTTTTCTATAATTTCTTTTTGAATCCTTTTTCCGACCTCCGCCGAACTATTGCCAAACAACTTCCAGCTATGAGTCAGATCGCCAAACTGCTCATCAATACTATATGTATGAATGTCCTCTTCTGCCATATATGAACGAAAAATTTCCTGAATGCGCATGTGGTATTGAATATACAAAGTCATCCGCGGTGGTACAATATGCAGCTTTGGATGATTAGGAATTTCAAAACCACGGCTAACATTACTGATGCCTAACTCTTGTTTTGCCATCGGACTCGCCGCTAAAACCAAGCCAGCATTTTCCCGATCCCCACTCATAACGACTAACAGGTCTTTTAGTGGATCCAAGCCCAGCTCGATACATTCAACACTGGCATAAAAACTTTTAGAATCCATACAAAAAACATCTCTGACTGGCTCTCCTTCATAAATGTTCATCAAAACCACCTCCTTAAAAACCAAACATATGTTCGACTTAAGTTTAAGTTTATTCTGATTTTTTGTCAATGAATTACTCATAAATAATCTATAGCCAATTTTTAATGAAGACGATTTTATTTTTCATGTAACTAGAAAAAGCGGGAAAACATTTAATCGTCTTCCCGCCTACAGCATTTTTATTAAAAAATTCGGATCTATTTTATCCATCTTAAGAAAAAGCTATTTAAATCTGTAGAAGGAATCTTAGGACTTTTATCAAGAAGGTTTACATATTCAGTGAAAAATTGCAATTGCTGATCTAAGAAAGCATTTAGCAGTGGAATCGCCATCTCTATAGCCAATTCATCCCCAAGTCTTTTCCGAATTAGAAGTTCATTGATTACTTTTAATAGCTCCGAAGATAAATTCGGAAGTTCCAACAGTTTTTCAAATTCAACAGGAGGTCTTTGATGGTATTCTTTAATCCACATACATGCCAATATAGGACGAAGGACATAAAAATATTTTTTAATTCGAACATGCTCCTTCTTCAGGTATTCACGATAATTTCCATCAGCCATATGCAGATAGTGATAAATCAGTCGTTGTTCATTCAAGTTCTCCTCACTCAACTTACGCAGCTCGGTTAAAAATTGTGTGTTTATAGAGTAAACAATCGGAGAATTCAACCACTCTAATAATGCTGGATTGCTCTTTTGCAGCAATTTTAGCGTTTTGTCTAAATCCCAGCCGCAAATGTCTAATTGCTTATCGATGGGAAATTCCAAATGATCTGCCCTTTTGTCTAATTTCAAATACCACTCTATCTTTCGGCGGTAGATAAAGCGAACATCATAGTCGCTATCTTTAGAAGGAAATCCCCAGGCTCGACTACCGCTTTCGATTGCGTACAGGATTTCGATATTTTCTTGTTTTTCGATTTCCTGCAAGGCTTGCTCAATTTTTTTCTTCATTTACATCCCCCCTAATACATCCCCCTAGCGTTTAAAGTCTTGGATCAAAAGAAACTTCCTTATCCATCTCAAACAATAAATTAGCCAATAGGTCTAAATAATTGTTGTTCTCTGTTGTTAATTGAGTGGTTGGAAGCTTTAAAAGCTCCTGTGCAAGCTCATATTCTTTGATTGACGTCCGTAATTTGTGAGAAGTATTTTTTCCTTTAACCAGCTTTTGATAGTGCTGATGACTGCGATAAGTATACCCATAAATCAAAGTTAAATATGCTTCATTTCGAACTTTCAAGAACGGGGCAACATTTTTTTTATGCTGCTCTGGTTTTATAACGATTCCTTCCATCTGCTGTTCCAAAGTCATTTGATCGAAATAACTTTGAGCTTGTTGAAGTGCATTTTCTGCAGTTAGATCTAATAGTAAAAATTTATCCTTATTTAAAAACTGATAAATGTCAGATGTTGGTTGGTCTATTATTTCCTCCTGATTATTTTGATAAACGATTTTCAGTAAATCAAAAGCTTTAAAATGCAAAGGTTCTTCTTTCCCGTACAAGTCGATTTGTTGCTGATACAAAGTCAAGGCTTCTTCCTGTTCTTGTAAAGATACTTGCTGGGGTGCAGCTTTTAACCATTCTCTATACTGACGTGTCTGATGCTCGCCATATTTTTTCGCTAATTGCTTTTTCGATAAATGGTAACTATCTGTCTGAAAATCAGAAGTAGCTACCTGATCGCCTAAATCTTCAAACAGGTTGGAAAAGTGACTGTTTTTCAAAAATGCTATTTCCGTTTCAATCCCCTTAGCGACTGGTAGATACTCTAGTTGGATCAAATTTTCCCCCATTGCTCGCCAAGGTAGTAACTCTCCATCCAACAACAACATACGAACTTTATTTTCCTTCATATAGTCAGAAAATTGTATCTGTAGATCAGCAAAGACTCTCTCAATTTCTGGAACACGAATTTTGTAGCCTTTACGAGAAATAGCATAACAGTCTTCCAGCTTATCAAACAAATATACATTTGCTCGAGATCCCATGTATTTAGGCTCTAAGACGACCTGATCCACTTCTTGTTGACGATAATAATCGAGTGCTTTCGCTAAAGACTCCAAATCATTTTTCTCTTTATCAGCCGCAGCCGGCGCCATTGTTCCTGATAAATATTGAACTTGATTCTTCACCAGATGAAATAATCTTTTACGCTCTTTATCGTCTAATTTTTCCCAAGACTGCACTTTAGGGCGTGGAAAGAGTACCGGTAATGCTTCAGATTGTGCTTGCTCAGAAGAGACCGAAACAAGTGCATTCCCCCGACTGAAAAGTTTAATGGCGCTTAATTTGTTTCCATATACAGCTCCAGTATCGATCCCATATTTATTTTTTATTCGATAAATTCCATGAGACGCAATATGACCAAATACATGAACTGGTAAATTATACATGCTCTCTTCCTCTAACCATTGAAGCTGTTCCTGTACAGTTTTGTCTCGATTCAAACGAAAATTCCGCTGATTTCGCAATGAAACACTATCCATTTTCCCCAGATATTGCTGATGACAAGGGGCGTGTGTAACGATAAAAGATTGCTTTTCATTACCAATTCGCCGTAAAAATGGCTGACTTCGTTCAACTAATTGATTAAACTTTGCTAAAACTGTCGATTCTTTCATCAAATAACCGATTGAAGTGAAATGCTGATTGATTGTCTCCTGATCGGCTCCCTTGATTTCACCTTTTAAGTAATGGTAAACAAAATTTTCATGATTTCCTAATACAAACTGGAAATGTTGCTGATTATGATAAAGAAATTCAACCATTTCGGCTGTTTGATGTCCCTTATCAATCCAATCCCCTAGCAATATTAAGGATAACGGATTGTTTCCAGCGATAGTCATTTCATTTCCATTTACTCGATAGCCCAATTTTGAAACCAATTTTTTTAAATCTGCTACAGATTCGTGAACATCGCCGATCACAGCATAATCCTGTTCATTGGACAATAGGGTGCCTAGATAGTCTTCCTTCCTTTCTATCTCAACGCTAAATTCTTGAAAATCCTTTTGTTTGATCCGATGAACCGCTGCATAATTCTCCTTCGCCAGCTTTGGTAATACTTCGCGCTTTAAGCGGTCTACATGTTTGTTAATCAATACCTTGGAACGCTCTGATGCGTATAAATCTTCTCTAGGATAGTCAAAAATGATTACCTCAACACGATAGTGATTTTTATCCGCGATTGCCTTTACTTCCTGACGAAAATCTTCAGCTAGTCCGATGGTATCAACAATTATAAATTCCGCATTGATTGGATAGCTGGTTAAAAAATCCAACTTAGCCTTCAAATAAGGAAATGTTACACCTGATGCTTCTAACATACTTGCGGCATATTTGTCATAATCTCGTCCTAATAGTTCTCTACGCATATCATCGGAAGACAAATGATGAATATTGGTTTCAAAATTTTTCTGTTTATCCCGAAAAGCCAACTGAGGAATCAGTATATCCTTAGCGAAAGTTGTCTTTCCTGATTCTGTAGGTCCAATTAGCAAAAAGATCGTATGGACTTTAGTAGTGATTTTCATGATAAGTCTCCCTTCTTTCAATCATTGCGCCTTGAGTAGTAGCAATCCTGTTAACTTGGTCTCCTGTTGAAAAAAAATGAATCGTAAATTCATTACCAACAGTCTCTGTAAGCCACTTCTGAAAAACACTCGCTTCCAGTTCAAATTTATGATCTTCATGACGCATTTGATTATTAGATAATCCATAAAATACATTAAAACCTTTATTGGGTGTGGATAAAATCAGACGATGAAACGGATTTTTCAACAAACGCTGCAATAAATCTGTTGCTTCCTTTAAAGACATATGTTCAATAACCTCCATCAATAGAATATCCATCCCCTCTTGAAAAAGGACTTCATCTAATGAAGAGAACAGTTGAATATTTTCTAGTCCCATCCGCTCCTTGCGATCTGCGGCATAAGCCAAAACTTCAGAATCAATATCCACTCCTATATAGGACTCAACCTTATCTGCAAACCTGAAATATGCACCTTCCCCACAGCCAACATCCAAAATACTGTGCTTCATATCTAAAAGTTCCCTAACCTTTTCAATTCGTGAATAACCCGTCCCACGATAAGAAAAAACAATTTCTTCTCGACCATTTTTTTCAGTTGCTTCTTTGTATTTAAAAAAGGACTCTTTCTTATACAAAAATTTTCGAACAAACAAATTTCTCAAATAATACGGCGCTTTAATGCTTTGAAGCGCTTGAATACCACGCTGAATCAATGAGTCACTTTCATCTAAAAAAGTACTACTTTCCTTAGCTAACAGCAGCAAAACTAGATAGGTCCCTTGTAAAAGCTGGTAGAGTGAATCAGCTGTCACCTTCACTTGATAAAAGCCATCTATCACTACTTCTTCTGTGATTCTAAACTCTGGTAATATTCGACAGATTGATAGAAACATTTCGTATTTTTTTATTTCTATCATCGAAATAACTAATTGATTGTATGATTTTCCTGATTCTTGTATTTTCATTGCCGACTTCAAAAACTCCGTCATTAAGGATAAATAGACCTGTGGCGCCGAATACTGCTTCACATTTAGATAATGCTGCTGTTCCTCTCTCGTCGAACGAAACGACAGATTCGTTCCATAATCTTGAAAATACATGCAGTATGTTTCTAGAGATTCATACCAGCCGAAACCAGTTCCATTACGAATCCTCCTCAATTGCAAACCACCTTCCGGATGCTTCTTGATTAACTGTGTGAATTCCGGATGATCGGAAGTAAGAGTTAGAATTGCCATGATTGCTCCTCCTTATGTTTTCTTGTTTTTATCTTAACGAACTATTAAAAATAGTTCTTTTAAAAAAGGGTGCGAGCTTGATACAATAAGAGAAATAAGGAGAAAAAAATGGCAAAAAAATTTCAAGAATTGGTGAAGAATTTCACTACATTAAGAAACTACACTCGTGAATTCCTGATTTATGGCTTTAAAAGTCGTGAAGAAATCACACTCTCCAGTCCTCGTACCTATGACAATGAGCGACGCCGGTTAGAGAGCCTGCTTCATAACTATATCGAATCGGAAACCCTCAACAATAAAAAAATCTACCGCTTAGTATTGCCGGCAAACCAGGCTGATAATCCGCTGCATATTTTATGGCAAACAAAATCGTTTACCCGAAATGATATTTTTCTGCACTTTGTCATTTTGGATATTTTAACTCAAGAATCTGCCTTGACTGTCAATGAAATCGTTCAAGCGATTGATGACTATCTGTCTCTTTTTGATGACGACTACCTGATTGATAGCTTAACCATTCGTAACAAGCTGAATGAATATGCGGATTTAGAAATTTTACGGAGGCAAAAACAAGGAAAACAGTGGCTATATATAATAAATAAGAAGACTGAGCTTACGACTAAACAAATCCGAGCAATACAATTCTATAAAGAAATCGCTCCAGCTGGTGTGATTGGTGAGCTTCTACTGCAACGATATGATACTCCTCCTTCACCTTTTTGTTTTAAACATAAATATGATAGCCAAACATTGGATAGTGAGATTTTATTATTTCTTTTGCAAGCAATTAAACAAAGAAAAAGAGTGAAATTAATTAAGACTAATGGTGTGGAAATCAATTTGACACCCTTAAAAATCTATTCTAGCAGTGAGAGTGGTCGTCAATATTTAGCAGGAAGACACTCTGGAAGACTATACTCTCTGCGATTGGACTATTTGGAAAGTGGAAAATTATTAGGACCTGCTGAAAATTATTCCCAAGGGTTGGCAAAGTTGAACGAAGCCGAAGCAACTACTTGGAACTGCTCTTTTGCCTCTCGCAAACCTGTCACCTATAATATTTTGTTTCATTTACCAGAACACTATTTATACAAACGGTTGCTTCGAGAAAAAAGGCAAGGCATCGTGGAACAGGTTGGAGAAAATCTTTATCAGTTTTCAATTGATTTAGTAGATCCGAAAGGTATAGAGCCTTGGCTAAGAACTTGGATTGGTCGGATCGTACAAATTAATTCAACGAATCGTACTTGGGAAAATCAATTTTGGACAGATATTGAAAGTCTGAATAAGTTATACGGACTGGAGGAATAGAATGGAACTTTTTTCGGAAATAAATAGTTTATATTATCAGCTGATGACTAAAATCTTGCAGACCGTAAGTCTTGAACAACAACAACAATTACTGGAGCAAAATGGCTTTAAAGAAACACCATTTGAGATGGTTAACTATTTAAAAGATAGCGAGGAAGGCTGGCACTTACTAAAAGGGCATCAATCCATTCTAAAAAAGCGTCCTCAACCGTTCCCGTTGACAAAATTGGAAAAAGCTTGGTTAGCCGCAATCCAACAAGATCCGAAGTTTAATTGTTTAGGAGAGGCTTTTGATTTAGAAACAATTGAACCTCTTTTTGATTGGCAGGATTATCATTATTTTGATCAGTTTGTCAGTGAGGATCGATTTGAGAAAAACTATATAAAAATTATCCAGCAATTGTTAGAAAGCATTCAAGAAAAAAAGGTGGTGTCCTTAACCTACCAATCAGCAAAAAAAAGAACCACTACAGAACATCTATTTTTACCTCTAAAGCTTGAATATTCTACAAAAAACAATAAATTTCGGGTTTTAGGCAGGCGAAAATCAAATAGTAGCTGGAAGGAAGTTGTTTTTAATTGCTCGAATATCCAACACGTCAGTCCAACAAAAGAATCTTTTCCTAATGATATTGTTCAAATGAACACAGAACTTTGCTGCATCGTTTGCGAATTGAAGGATGAACGCAGTGCTCTTGAACGCGCAACCTTTCATTTTTCGAATTATCGAAAAATATTAGAACGTTTAGACAAATCGCTTTATCGTATGACTATTTTCTATGAAAAAAAAGATGAAACAGAGCTGTTGATCAACGTGTTATCCTTTGGCGCTCGTGTAAAGGTAATCAAACCGGATCAATTTGTGGATTTGATAAAACATAGACTACTTTTACAGCAGCAGCTTATCCAAAAGAAATCCCTTATAAACAAAAAAAACGTTCCAAACATTGAATAAATGCTTGGAACGTTTTTTTGTTATGAAAGCCTACGCTACTTTTTTACAAAGATAGCCTCCAATACACTGTAAAAAATTCCTGCCATCACAAAAATCATCCAGCTGAATCCCCATGAATGTGTCAAGAAAGACCACCCAAAATAGATCATTGCTACCAGCGGCCAATAGACTCTTGCCAACAAATGTTTAGTACGAGCAGATTCACCATATTTTTCATGCATCGCATTAGGACCCATTTCATCCTCATCTGCAATAAAATATTTTTCCTTGATAAATTTATCAAAGCTACTGTAGTTAATACTTCCGTAAATGATCAAAAATACTCCTATCGCTAAAAAGAAAAACATTACCGGGATACCATATTCTGCATATGTAAACATCTGAAAGAAGAAAATTGGAGAGACGCTTAGTACACATAAACAAATTCCGAAAACTAAACTAACTTGAAAGCTTTTTTGGTACCCTTGTTTTAATTTTTGTGCCTCTTTATTCAATTCAACCGGAATATAACGATCATTCAATACCACACTATTCTTTGAAAATTGCATGCCATTATAAATAATCACCCCAACACTAATGGCAATAAGAATGAAGAATAGTAAGAAGCCCATCATTTCCGCACCGCTGATACTTAACCCAATCAGTGTTCCGACAGCTAGCAAACACCCGCTGATCCCTAAACTCAGGCCTTTTGCGTCTTTTTTTCGTTCGGTTAAATAATGATACATTTCTTCTTCCTCAATGCCATTTTCAGGCTCTCGTTCACGCGTTGAAAATTCCAGTTCCTCACGTAGCTCATCCACCGAGCCAAACTCACTAATCACCTGACCGATGGCTTCGTGCTCACTTTTTCCTTCATCCAGTAAAGCTAAATAGTGATCTTCCATAATTGTTAAAATTTCTTGTTTTGCTCGCTGGACTTCCTTCGTATTTGGAAATTCGAGAAACAATGTCTCTACATAATTTTTGATCGTATCCATTTTTTACCCTTCTTTCATAAATCGGTTCACAACTTTTTTAGTCTGCTTCCATTCATCCCGCTTCTCTTCTAAAAAAGTCAAGCCTTTGTCTGTTATTTGGTAGTACGTTCGTTTCTTCCCATGAGTAATCTCTCCTGGGTAAGAAAGGATGTAGCCATTTTTCTCTAAACGGTTGAAGGCGGAATAAAGTGTCGTTTCTTTAATGACATATATTTCTTCACTTACTTCCCGAATCTTTTGAGAAACAGCGTAACCATAGGAATCGCCATCTTTTAGTACGGACAAAATGATGACATCATTGTACCCGCGAATTCCATCGCTCGAAATCATTTTGCCACCTCCTAAAATTACTTCATCTGTCGTTGTAATCATTGTACGACAATTACTACGACAGGTAAAGTAAAAATTTCCAGATCTGTTGAAAAATAATTTTCGTTATGGCAAAATCATCAGCAGAAGCTTCCAGTTTACTTAACTTATGGAATAGTATTTCGCAATTATCTAAAAAAAGAAAGAAGTCACATATATGCAGAAACTCGCTATTATTGGCGGCGGCATCATAGGTATGACGTTGGCAAATTATTTAGATCAAACAAAATATCAAGTCACTTTATTTGATGATCCTACAGGTCAAGCAACAAAGGCCAGTGCAGGGATTATCTCCCCTTGGTTATCAAAACGGCGAAACAAGCAATGGTACAATCTAGCAAGAGATGGCGCCGCCTTTTTTCCAAAGCTGATTCAGGATTTCCAATTGGATCAGAACATCTATCAACAATCTGGCACCTTGCTTCTGCGACCCGAAAAACAGCTTGCGGAGCTTTTGAAGTTGGCAGAAGGGCGAAAAAAAGAGGCGCCTGAAATTGGTACGATTAAATTGCTTACGGGGGTACAAACGCAAAAAGAATTACCGTTATTAGAACCTTTACCCTCAATCAAAATCAGCGGTGGCGGCCGATTAGATGGAAAGGCCTATTTGACTCATTTGCAAAAAAGAGCAGAAGAAAAAGGAGTTACTATTATTCAAGAGCATGTTCAGCTGACAGATGATCAGACCATTAGCTATGGCGAAAACAAAGATGTCTTTGACCAAATCGCCTTAACTGCCGGCCCGCATTTGAAAGAGCTGCTCGCTCCCTTAGACTATCGGGTAGATTTACGTCCACAAAAGGGGCAACTTTTGGTCTTCCAAACTGCACTCAAAAAAAGCGGAGATTTCCCAGTTGCCATGCTAGATGGTGAAGCGGATTTGATTCCCTTCTTAAACGGCAAAATTCTATTAGGCGCGACGCATGAAAATGAATCCGGCTGGAACTTAGATGAAACCACCACTGCTTTTGAACAGCTGACTGCTGGTGCTCGTAATTTTTTAGCTGAACCCGAAAAATTACTTGGCACACCGTTTCATTATCGCGTTGGTACACGTGCGTATACTTCTGATTTTGCGCCATTTTTTGGGCCGTTAAATGACCGGTTGATTGTTGCTAGCGGTTTGGGTTCCTCTGGTTTAACGACCGGTCCCTATATCGGCTATCTAATGGCTGACTATTTAAATACTGGAATTGCAAAGTGGCAGGAGTACCAAAAAGAGCTAACAACTTATATTCAACAAGAAGAAACGCTGAAACCTTATTAGGATTCCAGCGTTTTTTTACATCGGCTTTAAGTTTTTTTCTAGACGTTCCATCATCCAAGCCAAGCGGCTAGCTCTTCCAGCCTCTGTTTTCGCATCAAAGTAAGCACGCGTGTAGGTTTTTCTAACAGATGGAGACATGTTGGCAAAATTCTTTGCGGCTTCGGCATTTTCTGTTAGTAGTGCGGCGACTTCCGCAATCTGTTCATCCGTGACCGCTGAAGGACGTGTGGCGTTTTCCCACTGTCCATTTTCCTTCGCTTCCGCTATCTTTTCACGTCCCAAGTCAGTCATCCGTCCTTGTTCTTCCAGCTTTGCCACAATTTTTTTGTTTTTTTCTGACCACTTGCTGTTTTTGCGCCGTCTAGCAAAATATTTCAAGTAGGAATGCTCATCCACTTTTTTCATAACACCATCAATCCAGCCAAAACACAAAGCTTCCTCCAGCGCTTCCCCTGCCTTCAGAGTTTTTACTTGTTTCGTTTTTCCGAATATTAGCCAAACACCCTCGCTAGTCGTCGCATTTTCTGTTAGCCAGACACGAAATTCCTGACGTGTTTCAAATTGTAAGCAATTATCCATACTATTCCTCTATTCCCAAAACAACGGGCGTAGATTTAAAGCCGATTCCCATGCGATCAATCCCCATATCGATTAATTCTAAGAAATGTTCACGTGTTCGAATTCCCCCGCTGCCTTTGATTTTAATGCGGCCTTTGCATTGATCCATCATAATTTGAATCACTTCATTTGTCGCACCTTTGCTTTCATAACCGGTAATAAACCCCGTACTTGTCTTAACAAAGTCCGCATTTGCAGCAATCGCACATTCGCAGGCTTGACGGATTTGCTCTTCATTTAATGTGTCCGTTTCAAAAATTACTTTAACCGCTGTTCCATGAGCATGACAGGCTTCAACAATCACCAGAAGTTCTTTCGTCACCTCTTCATATTTTCCGCTGCGGATCCACCCAAAATTTGCAACGATATCGAGTTCATAAATATCCTCTCGTTGACAATACGTTTCTGCCTGAAGAACTTTGGAGGCCGTCGTACTAGTTCCAAATGGAAAATCACACACCACACAAATTTTTGTGTTTGTTCCCTTTGTCATCTCCGCCGCAATATCCAAAGAAGATGGATTGACACAAACAGTGGCACAATGATAATCGATCCCTTCTTGAATATACTTGCGAATCTCTGCTTCGGTAAAATCTGGCTTCAGTACAGATTGATCAATGTAGGCACCTAGTTCTTCCACTGTCATCTCGCTTGCTTTTTTCATGGTGAATCCCTCCTGCTTTTTTATTTGATTGCTTTCTCTGCACTTATCAATTTTATGCAAGAAAAATAACCATATATCTTATATTTTAAGTATAGAATATCCGCTATTCATTGTAAACGCTCACTTTGCTAAGTTTTTCACTTTATTAGGTAGCACGATTCACTACTGTTTGCTTTTCTAATTGGCTCTTTAATTCATTTAACGAAATATTTTTAAAATCCCCATTCTTCATTCGTTTTCGATAAGCCGAGGCTGTCTCCCCAGTTAATTTTTTAAACATTCGACTAAAAACAACCAGACTATTAAACCCAACTTGTTCTGCAATTGATTCGACAGATTCGTCAGTCATAGACAATAGAAATGCCCCGTGATTAATCCGTACTCCTAAAATATATTCTTTCATGCTAATAGCCATATGCGTGCGAAAGACTCGAGATAAATGGCTGCGATTCACCGATAAATGCTGCGCAATCTCTTCCACGGTCAATTGCTCTGCGTAATGTGCTTCAATATATTCCACGGCAGCTACAGCTAACGGTGAATAATTTTTTTCATCGCCTAAATGAATTTTTCCTCCATCAGATAATAGGTCCGCTAAAAAATGATATGTTAATCCATTCAACTGCAGCTCATTTTCTAGTGTTTCATCCGCATAAGACAAGCAGTCTAAGATTGTCTCACTATATTTTTGAATATCTGAAGAGATCATCGTATACTGGGCTTCTTTAAAATGAGATTGACGGATGATTTCATTTGCTGCAGAACCACCGAAAGAAAGCCAGCAATACATCCACGGCTCCTCTCCATCTGCTAAATAGAAAGTTGAATCCCCCGGACGAATTAAGAACAGATCTCCTTTTTTTAGATGATAATGATGATTTTTCACATGATAAGTTCCCTTGCCCTCCATCACGACATGCAAAATATAATTCTGCCGAACTGCTGGACCAAAAGAATGAAAAGGAAGTGTTTTAGAAATACCGCAAAAATCAAAATGCAAATCTGTTTGTATATAGTGCTGCTTCTTTTTCAAAAAAATCGTTTGTTCCATTGCCTGTTCCTCCATTTCAGCTTCCCCTTAAATTATACATGAAAAAGTTAAATCCATTCAAAATATTCTCTAAAATTGCTTTGATGGACCACTACTATCAACCTTCTATCTTTTTATTTCTTAAAAATATATGCAACAAAAAGTTAAATAGTCGTCACAGAAATACGTAACACAGAAAACGATTACTTGTTAAGATAGCTTTAGACTTAATAATAAAACTTCTAGTCCTTGTCACTTTCTCCATATATCGGTAAAATTACAAAGACACGTGAAATTGAATAATTCTTATGAAGAGAGGTTTTTTAATGCACATTACAGAAAAAGATTTTGGACAAGATTATCATTTGATTACCCTTAGAAATGAAGACGGTTTCCAAATGGCTGTGACTGATCTAGGAGCTCGAATTGTCAGTCTTGGCAAGGATAAGGAACTGATTTTAGGTTTTGACTCTGCTCAAGAATATTTAGAAAAGGATCCTTTTATTGGCGCAACAATCGGTCGAACAGCCGGACGAATCGAGAAAGGTCAATTTTCACTTGATGGAAAAGACTACCAAGTGTCCACAGACCCAGCAACTGGACATTCTCTTCATGGTGGAAAGCCGGGATTTGAGGAAAAAAAATGGGCCTATACGATCGAGAAGGACGAAAGTGAAGCCTCGGTTATTTTTACCATGCTCAGCCCTGATGGTGAACATGGGTTTCCAGGAAACTTAGAGGTTGAGGTACGCCATACGTTGACAAATGATAACATTTGGCGCGTAACAACTGCTGGAATTAGTGACCAGACAACACTGTTTAATCCAACCAACCATGTGTACTTTAATTTGACTGGCGACGTGACTCAAGCAATTGATGAACATAAGCTTTGGCTAAATAGCGACTCCTTTGCTTACCTTCGTCCAGATACCATTCCAACTGGTGAAAAAATGGATACAAAGGACACAGCCTTTGATTTTCAAACCGAAAAAGCATTGGCAGAGGTATTTGCCAGTGACTTTGAACAAAAGAATTTGTGTAACGGACTCGATCATCCTTTCTTCTTAAATGAAAGCAATTTGGATATCCCAGCAGCAAAATTAACGAGTCCCGATGGGAAGATCGAATTATCAGTGTCCACTGACTCATCCAGTGTTGTGATTTTCACCGCAAACTTTGGTGATGAAGGCCCAGAGATTCGTGGGAAGAAATTAGCAAATCATGGGGGAATTACGTTTGAGACACAAATCGCCCCTGGTGCGGAACAATATGCTGCCTTTGGTTCAATCGTCTTACCTGCCAATGAACCCTTTAAAACAATTACTGAATACAAAATAATTTTGAAAGAAGCGGATTGAAATGGAAATTAAACGCGAATTAAATATGAAATTTGCTGAAGTATTTGGTCCAAGAGAGACGACCCAATATTTTTCTCCTGGTCGAATCAATTTGATCGGTGAGCATACGGATTACAATGGCGGGCACGTCTTCCCCGCTTCAATCACTTATGGAACCTATGGCGTCGCAGCACCTCGTGAAGATAAAAAGGTGTTGGTTTATTCGACAAATTTTGATGATATCGGTGTGATTTCCTTCGATATTGACCATTTAGAGTACGATAAAAAAGACAATTGGGCGAATTATGTAAAAGGCATGGTCTTAAAACTAAAAGAAGCCGGACATACGATTGATCATGGCTTTGAACTGTTAGTCGAAGGAACGATTCCAAATGGTGCCGGCCTTTCTAGCAGTGCCTCACTAGAATTATTGGTTGGCGTGATGCTGGAGGACTTATTTAATTTGAAAACGGATCGACTTGAGTTGGTTCAAACAGGAAAAAAAGTCGAAAATGAATTTATTGGTGTAAACTCTGGCATCATGGATCAATTTGCCATTGGATTTGGTGACGTGGATCAGGCTATTTTATTAGATACCAACACATTGAAATATGAAATGGTCCCAGTAAAACTCGATGGGTACGCCGTTGTCATCATGAACACCAACAAACGCCGTGAACTTGCGGACTCTAAATACAATGAGCGCCGTAGCGAATGTGAGGAAGCTCTTGCTCGTCTACAAAGAAAATTAGACATCCAGTCTTTAGGTGAACTAGATGTGGCAACTTTTGAAGCGAATAGCTCTTTAATTGCCGACGATACTTTAACTCGCCGAGCACGTCACGCAGTAACTGAAAATCAACGAACCTTAGAAGCCAAGGCTGAATTGGAAAAAGGAAATCTAGCAGCTTTCGGAAAACTGCTCAATGACTCTCACCATTCTCTGCGTTATGACTACGAAGTTACTGGAATCGAACTGGATACACTCGTTGATGCCGCACAGGCACAAGAAGGTGTAATTGGTGCTCGCATGACTGGTGCAGGATTTGGAGGATGTGCAATCGCCTTAGTCAAAGAAAAAAATATTGCCACCTTCAAAAATAATGTCTATGACGCGTATCTAAAAATTGTCGGCTATGCCCCAGATTTTTATGTCGCCCATATTGGCAGCGGAACAACAAAAATTGGATAATTACTCCCCACAAAGAAACTCCCCCATCTATTTTAGGTAGGGGAGTTTCACCGTTTTTGAGGATATCACTTACATTTTTGTCATGCTTACCTTTTCTTAATTATTTTTTTATATGATATTAAAAAATTATGGAGGTATTTTTAGTGAAGAAGTATGGATTATCCTTCTTATTTCTTTTTTTAAGCATTTTATTATTTTCACTTTCTACCCTTATTGGTTCTTATATTGATTCCAATGGTATGCTGATTGAGCCCGCATTCTTTTGCATCCCTTTTGGTTTTTTCTTGCTTATACTATCTATTTTTACCGCGATTTACGCATTCACTAAGCAAAAATTTTAAAACGACGCTCTCACAAGACTGCAGTTTTGTAAGAGCGTCATTTTTTATCAGCGAAGCAGTTTCACTTGATTGCCTTTGAATGTGTGTCGCTGGATTTTCTTTTTTACTTAAGCTATCATTTCTTTAAAAAGGTGATATTATGGATTTTTTTATTGATTTATGCGGTCTTCTAGGTGTATGGCTTTTGTTTACGTTTCCTCTTTATCAAGCCTGTCTGGAGTTATCTGCTCAAGCTATTGCCTTTAAAAAGCAAGTAACTTCAAAAATAGCAAGTAAAAAAATCTCTCCCTTATACTGGATTTTCCCGCCTCTCAAAATCCACAAAGAGAAAAATAGAGCTGTGTGTATTTTTAAAAGCTTGCATCTAAGTGATGACACATTACGTCAAATGCTGCTTTATTTTGACAAAGCGACTGCTTGGTTTTATGTTTCTCTTGCAGGATTACTCAATAGTATTTATTTTTCCTATGACTTATTTGAAAAGTATCATCCAATGCATCCGAGTTTCTTCTTTCTATTTCTATTTTGCATGATAGTTTTTTGTATTTTGAACGTTATCTATCGAATGGATCAAAAACGGATTCAGAAAAAAATAGATGCTTTAAAATAAAAAAATTTTTCAATCTAACTTTATGAGCTTGCTTATTAGGGAAAATTTCTGATTTGTGGTATACTAAGTTTTGGAATTTCGTTATGAACGTTTTAGTTGCCTTTCGTCACTAAATGAGAAAGGAGAATGCTCTATGACATTCACTAACAACAAATTGGAATACCGCGTAACTTTAGATACTAACTTAAATCTATTTATCGTTTTCGACAAACAAGACGAAAACAAATTTGCGACAGGTACGACAATTGAAAATGCAGTACAAGAATTAGCAAAAATCGCATAAGGAGTGTAATTCTCTAATGGACAATTACTGTTCGTACTGAAAGCATCTACTGTAAACAACGGTAGGTGCTTATTTTTTGTTGTTTCTATCTTTCCTACTGATTTTGCTGAAATTATAAAGTGAGATAATGTATAATAAAATCGGAGGTGCTTATTATGTTAACGAAAGATATTGTTGCTTTTGCCCTTTGTGCACTAGGTGCTATTTTAGGCGCCTATACAATTGCTTTGTCGGAAAAAAGACCCTCTTTGTTTCAAATGCTCGCTGCGTGCTTCTTCTCTGGCGGATCATTGGTGTTTTATTACTATTACTTCGAAAGCTTCCAGTCGCCTTTCCTACCTGTTTTGTATTACACAATTGTAATTGGTTCTGCTATTTTATTTTCACGATTCAAAGACAAATCAAAATCGTAGTCATTCAAAAAACTGGATGGCTTCTTTACAACCTTTCTCGAATTTCATTCTAAAGTCCTATTTCTACCAATATTTTCAATATGTATACTTATATTAAGGAAAGTTGCTGAAACCACCAGCATCTTATCCTAACTATTTTAGTACAGGGGACGATTACATGAAATGTATGAACCAAGTAAAACCTAATGGCTTTTTTTACATCGGCATCATCATTATGATATTTACTGCCGTTTTTTGGGATTGCAACATTTTGCTGACGATGATTGGCTCTGCACTTGTCTTCTTTTCTGATACGATTACAAATTCAATGAATAGCTGCTTAAAAGCCAATGATTAATGATTGGCTTTTTTTGTTGTGCTATACTTGTTAAAAAACGGAGTTCTTTATGATTAAGAAATTTGAAAAATTACCTGCGGATGACCTTGATAAAATTGCTGACATTTGGCTGAAGAGTAATTTGTCCGCCCATCATTTTATTGATACAAGCTATTGGCTAGACAATTACGCCTATGTTAAGGAAGCCTTCCTAACTGCAGATATTTATTTGTATTATTACGAGAATGAAATTGTTGGATTTCTTGGAATCGTCGATCATTACATTGCAGGTATATTTCTGCTGGAAGAATTCCAGTCGCTTGGAATTGGGACGCAATTACTTAAAAAAGTACAGTCTGAATACACAAAACTTGGCTTACATGTCTACGAAAAAAATAGTCATGCGGTTCAATTTTATCTGAAAAATGGGTTTATCATTCAAAAAAAAGCGTTGGATACAAATACAAACGAGATTGAATTATTTATGGAATGGACGGCCTAATCTTGGATTAGCTGTCCATTTTTTCATTTTGCAATCTTCCCACAGATATAGTCAGTATTTGGAGCCTCTATTTTGACCTCAGGGAAATCTAGGAATATACTCCCAGAAAGAGGTGTTCACAATGAATTTGAGAGATTTCAACAATATGTACACTTATTTGGCGATTTCCTATTTTTTTGTCTCACTTTTTTTCGCCGTTCAAGATGGAAAAATACTTAAATTAGCAAGCTTCTTTTTTCTTATTTCTTTCGGTATCAATGCCTTTAAAGCAATAAAGGAAGCACAAAATCGACAATAATTTGAGGACTCTCCTTGAAATAGACTTTTATCTGATCATTTTCTTTTCATATTTTTTCAGAAAGTGATAAGATTTTCTCAAGGAGGTGAAGGAAATGGAAAGAAAATCTAGCTTTAGCTGGCCTTATTTTCTAATGGGCATCCTTTTTATTCTCGTTGCTTTAATCTCATTTAGAGATCCCCAAAGTAGCTTACTTGCAATCGTTTATATTTTTGCGGTTTCCGCAATTTTAAAAGGTGTCTTCGAATTATTCTTTAGACGGAAAATCCATGAATTTACAAATCAAAAATCAACACTTTTAATCGTTCTTGGTATCTTTGATTTATTGGTTGGTATTTTCTTCTTATTCAATATCTCTGCCGGATTAATCGCTTTGCCTTTTGTCTTTGCGATTTGGTTCTTAGTTGACTCTATCGTGGCTCTATTGACCGCAGGAATTTATAGGCTTGAGAGTACGGGTTATTACTGGTTCCACATCATTCTTAATGTCATCGGAGTTATTCTAGGTTTCATGCTTTTATTTAACCCAGTAACTTCAGCATTAACACTCGCTTTCTTAGTCGGCTTCTACTTTATGATGGCCGGGATATCACTGATCGCCTACGCATTTTAAGAACTTCAACTAGAGACGATATCGTCTCTAGTTTTTTATTGTTTTGAAGCGGCATAAATTCTTTATTTCTGAAAATTTCCTTAATGATTTGTGCTAAAATGATAAGACATTATTTATTTAGGAGGTTCCAATGAAAAAAGAATCTGGATTGACTTATGGGTTTGGCGCGTATATTATTTGGGGCATCCTGCCGCTTTATTGGAAATTATTAGGAAATGTCGGTGCTGTCGATATTTTATTTTACCGAATTATTTGGTCGTTGATTTTTATGACTCTCTACTTAGTCATATTACGAAAAATCCCCTTGTTTATCAAAGAGGTCACAGAGCTTCTGAAGAGCCGACGCAATACGTTAGCGATCATAATCGCCGCTATCTTTATTTCATTAAACTGGGGAATCTATATCTATACCGTGTCGATCGGCCAAGTGCAGCAGGCTAGTCTCGGGTACTATATTAATCCATTGATGAATGTACTGGCTGGTGCACTCTATCTAAAAGAACCACTATCTAAACAGGCAAAGCTTGCTAGTCTTTCCGCATTAACAGGGGTAGTGCTGCTGACGATTCAAACAGGTGTTTTTCCTTTCAACTCGATCTTCTTGGCCGCTAGCTTCTGCCTATATGGCCTAACAAAAAAACAACTGAAGTTAAGTGCAGCTACTAGTATTACTTTGGAAACCTTGATCATCGCGCCTTTTGGATTAATTTATTTATTCTTTCTTTCACCAACGGGCTTTATGAACTACTCGTTAAACACAAATTTATTATTGGTAGGTGCCGGCATCGTCACGGCGATTCCTTTACTGCTTTTTGCAACGGCCGTAAAAAAATTATCTTACATCACTCTTGGCTTCCTACAATATGTTAATCCTACCATTATGCTAGCAATGGCCATCTTTTTATTTCATGAACCGTATGCCTTACCCCAATTCATCGCTTTTGCCTTTATCTGGTTAGGTATTCTTATTTTTGTATTGGGCAATCTTATTGACTCACGAAAGAAAGGGATCCGCTTATAATAGGCGATCCCTTTCTTTTTACTCTGTTTTCAAGCAGATGTTTTAATAATTAAACTCATGCACGACTTCTCCTGATTTAAATACTTTGCTTGCTTTGACTATTCCATAATTCGTTGCATAACAGAGCGCTTCCCGATGTGTCTCAAACGTTTCCTCGATCATTTCCCCTACGATCGTTTTCACCTGAACTACATATTGATCCTCCATATTTCGTCCCCATTTCTTTTCAACCATCATCTACTTAAAACGTCAACTAGTTTATATTTTTATCATACCTAGCTTTTCTTAGAGATTCAATAACCTATGTTATATTTTATGACATAATAGTAAGGTTTTTTCAAAAAGAAGACAATAAACGTCACATTTAGTTACATGGTTATGACTTGTACTCAAAAAGGAGCTTGTGAGAGAAGTGGCCAGTTTCAAGAAATTTCGGCTTATTTCCGAAGAATTGGCTTATGGAACACCGTTTATTCAAAAAAAAGGTGTGACAGGTCTTTTGTCACACCTCCTCACAGAAGATTTAGTTATTCTTTTGAAATTCTTCGATATTTTGGATTACTTTTTGCGCTAAACGTACTTTTGCCATCGAGGTTAGACCTGCATTTGTTTTACCTGCAAAAACATTCGGCAACCCAATCACTTCCTCACCCAAACCAGCTTCAGTATCACTGAAAGCATAGTTTCCTGGCTGGTCTAACAATTTTCTTAGTGCAGATACCTCATGTGAGGGAGCAATCGAAACATTCATCAAAATTTTCCCATTGCCAAATTTTTGAAATGCTGCTTCATCTAATAACACGACATTTTTATTCAAACATGTAATTAAAATATCTACTTCGTCTAACAGCTGATCCAAAGGTAAGTACGCCATTCCGACTTCCTCTTCCATTTCAGGTTTACGCGTTCGACTATAGTAATTGACATCCATCCCAAAGAAATTCATTGTTCGCGCTAGTAAACTGCCGACGGTGCCCATTCCAACAATCCCGACTTTCACATCTGTCAGTTCCATAGGTTCATCTTTCCACATCGCTGATCCACGTCCTTGTAATAAACGAACCAATTCGCTGATCGCGTATTCTTTTACGCCTTCATCCCCGTAATCCCGTACACCTGTTACAACGATTCCTTTCTTCTCCGCATGACGAATATCAACATTTGCATTTTCTGGTGCATACAAACTTGCGCAAATACCGATATAGCGAATGTTGGGACAAGCATCCAAAACTTCCTTATCAATAAAACTTGTAAAGCTTAACATTACACAATCTGCATCACCGATACGGTCAATGATGACTGCGGACTCAGTTGGAATATCTTCATAAAAAATCGCTTCTTCCGCCAATTCCTTTAACTTTTCATCCCATTCCGGTAATAACTTGGTTGGCTCGATTGCCACCATCTTCTTAAATTTTATCATGTCAGCCTCCTAGATAATCGTATTCACTTCATGATACGACCTGTGAATTTTCACGTCAACGAAAATTAATTATCGAAAGGAATAGCGGCTTATTTGAGAACCTTTCTTGGTATTCTGCTTCGTTTAATAATGATTTTCTTCCTATAATAAAAACACCGATAAAATTTTACCGGTGTCATGCTTTTATTCTTTCGCTTTAGCTGCAACGATTTCATCGACTAATTGATCGATTGCTGGATCCTGCAAATAATTCTTCAACGTAACAATCATCATTTGTGGATGTGCCTTACGGGTCCGTTCTTCTAAGTCTCGATGAACGACCACCATGTCACTATCTTTCGGTACGTCTTCGATTCGATAATTTTTGACTTCGATATCGGTGATGCCCGCTTTTTGCAATTTTTTCTTGAAAGTTGTAGCCCCCATCGCACTGCTGCCCATTCCCGCATCACAAGCAAAGGAAACCTTTCTCAAGTTTGCGATTATACTGTTCGCAGACTTGCTGCTCTCACTATTTAGTAACTCTTTTCCTTCTGATTTCATTGCTTTTGATTTTTGAACAGATTCTTCAAAACTTTCATCCTCGTCAGAAGTCTTATCTGCCTTCAGAATCACCGAAGTGACTAAGAACGAAACAACTGTTGCGATAGCTACTCCTGCAATCACTCCAAAGAAATTGCCGCGAGGCGTCAAAGCGAGATAAGAAAAAATGGAGCCGGGACTTGGTCCAGCAACTAATCCCACATTCAACAATTGGAAAGTCAGCGTCCCAGCCATTCCCCCTGCAATCATTGCCAAAATAGTAATCGGTTTCATCAGTACGTACGGGAAATACATTTCGTGAATCCCACCGAAGAAATGGATGATGATCGCACCAGGAGCTGTTCGTTTCGCCACTTTCTTTCCGAAGAAAGAATAGGCTAAAAGTAAGCCCAAACCAGGCCCAGGGTTGGATGCCACCATAAAGTAAATGGACTTTCCAGCTTCTAAAGTCTGCTGCATTCCTAGTGGATAATAGACTCCTTGGTCGATTACATTGTTCAAAAACAACACTTTTGCCGGTTCATTGATCAACGAAAGCAACGGGAGGAACCCCGTCGAAACTAACGCTTCAATCGCGCTCGTTACAAATTGATTCGCCGATTGGATCGTTGGACCGATCACCAAATAAGACAAACACATCAAAATAAAACCAATAATACCAATCGAAAAATTGTTCACGACCATTTCAAAGCCTGCAGGAATTTTTCCCTCAAGAAAATCATCCGTTTTCTTCATAATCCAGCCACCTAAAGGGCCGATCACCATGGCTCCCATAAACATTGGAATATCTGACCCAATAATCAAGCCGATCGTTCCAATAGAACCCAATACTGCACCACGATGACCTCCGATCATCCGGCCGCCAGTATATGCTAGTAGTAATGGCAATAAGTAACTAACCGTCGGACTAACCAATTCATTCAACGATTCATTTGGAAACCAACCTGTTGGAATGAACAACGCGGTCGCGATCCCCCATGCAATAAATGCGCCGATGTTTGGTAACACCATATTCGTTAAAAATCCGCCAAATGCCTGGACTCTCGCCCGCATTGATACTTGTTTCCCTTCATTCGTTACATCCATTTCCTTCTCTCCTTTATTCCTTAACCAAATCCAACAACGCTTCTTCTGTCTCTACCTCAAATAATTTCTGATATAATTTCTCATCACTTAATAACTCGCCTAAGTTTGCGATTAACTCTAAATGTCCGTCCGGTGAATCTGACGAAAGGGTAAATAAAACTTTTACAGGTTCGTCTCCAGGAAATAGTACTGGCTGATCCAAATGTAAAAACGTCATTCCAATACCATTGCTGCCGGCTTCTGGTCGTGCATGCGGCATCGCCACTTGAGGTAATAGAATAATATAGTTGCCGTTGTCCAATACATTTTGGATCATCGCGTCTACATAGGCTTCTTCGATAATTTCTTGCGTTAAAAGCGGCTTAGCTCCTAATCGAATGGCTTCTTGCCAAGACCCAACCGTTTCAACAAATTTTGTATTCCCTGTTAATTGCTCTTTTAACATTTGTTCCTCCTATACCAGTGTTGCCGTCTCATAAGCGGCAATCACTTCATCAAGCAACGCTCCATCTAGTTTAGAAATCGTCTTGATCGTGGCTGCTAATCCCTCTTCTTCAATCATCTCAGCCAGCTTGTCAGCCTCTGGATCAGCAGCGTTTCGATAATGGTAACCTGCTGCGATTACTTTGACACCTGCTTCATGAGCGAGTTTCAAGTCTGCTAGCTTTGCCGTTGGAGCAACCAAACGATCAGTTGGACCCAATTTTCTGATGGGTGAACCGCCAACACGGGAAATCTCATCTGAAAGCTTCTGATTGCTCTGTCGCTTCAGTGTTTTTTCAATAAAACCTGTCAGCTCCTCCCGATCAAACGAATATTTCTGTACAAAATATTCCAGGTTCTCAGCTAGAAACTGATTGACCACCTGTAGAATAGCTTGATCTTGAATGGCTGTTTGAATCGTTTGATACTTTTTCAACGCTCCCAGATAGGCAATTGCGGCATGGGCGGCGTTGACAATATACAGTTTTCGTTCGATATACGGCTGCATCTCATCGACTAAAACCACTTTTTTAAGTTTATAGGAGGTTGCTGGATCAAGCTGTTGCCGATTGATTACCCATTCAAAGTACGGCTCTACAACAGCAATTGATTTTCCATCAACCGTTTTTCCAAGGGATTGCCGATCAATGGCCGTATTCACAAAATAAGCAAACTGGTTAAAGCTTATTTTTTCTTCTTCTGACAGCAACTCATAGACTTTATTTTTCAAGCTATCACTGGCATTGATGACATTTTCATTAGCCAAAATATTGATGCTGCGCCTCTGTTCAAAACGTTTCCTTAGCCCCTTTGTGATCAACGGTGCGATCTTTGCCAGATTATTCGCACCCACGGAAGTAGTTAAAATATCTGCTTCTTCAATCGCTGAAACCACTTTTTCTGTCTCAGTCAAACTATTCAACGCCGTCACCTGATCCACAAAATCCCTTGACGCCTTTTCATCAATGATCTCAACCAAATATCCATCGTCTTGATTCAATTGTTGAATCAGTTCTTCATTTGTATCAACGAAACAAACCTCAAAATCATTTTGATGTAAGAGCTGACCGATAAATCCCCGACCGATATTCCCTGCGCCAAAATGTACTGCTTTCATCCTCATCACCTACTCTAAATTGGCATGATACTGCCATAAACTATGCATATCAATCGCTTTTTCCTCCACCATCATCAAAGCGATACTATCCCCTAGTAAAAGAAGGCATTGTTCAAATAGACTCGTCATTGGTTGAACGGAAGGTATCTCACCTGGCAAAGCCAATTTTGTTTGAACCGGTATTCTTATAAACAAATCCGTGTACTCTTTCATTGAGCTATTTCCGTTCGATCCAATATGTGCCACCGCTGCCTTAAAGCTTTTCGCTTTTTTGGCAATCGCTAACGGAAATGAGCTCTCGCCACTGCCAGATCCAACAATTAATAGATCCTTTTCGGTGATTGCCGGCTCAGTAATTTGTCCTACCACCACCGTTTTGATACCTAGATGCGCCAAACGCTTCGCAATGCCTTCTAACGATAGCAATACACGACCGACACCAACGAAAAATACCCGATCGGCCTTTTCAATCTCCGCTACAAGTTCTTCAACCTCTTCTACGGCAATATTATCTAATGTCGCTGCAATCTCATCGACGATTTTCTGTTCCACACTTTTAAACCCCAACGTCGTTTCCTCCCTATCTGACTAATATCGATTTATTCACTGCTTCAGACAATAATTGACGATTTTCTGTCAACGTATTTCCTGCAATGAACAGGCTTGTACTTCCTAACACTAAGTTTGTCGCACCCGCATCTAACAAATCTGGAATTGTTACTAGTGAAACGCGCCCATCCACTTGAAGATCAACCGCTAATTCTTGCGTATCAATCAACTTACGAAGATCGGCAATTTTCTTTAAGGCGTAAGGAATCTGCTTCTCTGCCTTATTCGTCGCAAAGCCGGGATTAATCAACATTAAACACACACGATCAATCTCAGGTAAAATATAATCCAAAACATTTAGCGGTGTTGCCGGATTCAACGCTACCCCAACTTTTGTCCCTGTATTCTTGATTAATTGAATATAGCGATCAATATGCAAGCTCGTTTCCTGGTGGAAAGTGATTCCTTCAACACCAACCTTCAGCATCTCATTAATAAAAAATTCATTATCATTTGACATGATATGCACATCAAAGGCCATCGATGTGATTTCCCGCATTCGTTTAATCGTCTCGATTCCCAAAGGCATGCTTGGGCTAAACGACCCATCGATCACATCGATATGCAAAGTATCCATACCCACAGCTTCTAACTCACTGATACTTTTTTCTAGATTCACCAAATCGCCGCACATGATTGAAGGCGATAAAATGATTTTCTTTTCCATAAATGTTCTCCTCATTCATTTTAATGACACTACTATTCAATTGAACATTCTGCAGATTGTAATTGAAAGGTTTTGTAAACGTTGGTCGTTAGTAAAACAGTGTCCTTCATTTACAAGCTCATTGTAACCGCTTAACAAGTACAAGTCAACACAAACATGCAAATAAATTAATTCTATTTGCATGTTTGTGCACGTTAACTCGTATAACTATAGCTAACGTTGACATAAAAACGCATACATGGCATGATAAACAGGAGAAAACAAGAAGGAGTGCGCAAGATGTTAAAAGAAGAACGTCACCAGAAAATTGTCGATCTATTAAATATTGAACAAAAAGTTATCGCCAGCGATTTAAGCCAGCGATTCAACGTTTCAGAAGATACAATTCGTCGTGATTTGAAGGAATTAGATGGACAAGGTCTTTTAAAAAGAGTCCATAGCGGGGCTTTACGTGTAGGTCCTCCCATTACGGATTTTAATTATCGAGAAACTGTAGCTAGTGAACGAAAGAAAGAGTTAGCACAGAAAGCACTGCCCTTTCTAAAAGAAGACTCCGTGATCATTATTGATGGCAGTACAACAAACTTAGCTTTAGCCAAAGAAATCCCGCAAGACTTCCGGGCAACCATTATTACGAACAGCCCTCCGATCGCTATTGAATTAGCACAGCATCCGAATATTGAAATTATAAATATTGGTGGTGTTTTTTATAAGCAATCCATGATTAACATCGGTGTGCAAGCCTACAAGCAGCTGAGAAATATTCGCGCAGATCTTTACATTATGGGCATCTACAATCTAGATATAGATGCCGGGACCAGTGTTCCAACTACTCAGGAATCTGAAATAAAAAGAGAAATGATCCGTATCTCTACTGAAGTTCTTGGAATGATTACGAATGACAAATTTGGAACAATCAGCAACCATATTGTGGGACCGGTTGACGACCTCACTTATTTAATTTCTGAGGAAATTCCAGATAAGGTGCGTAAGGAATACAATAAGCAAAAAATTGTTCTGATCGATTAACTAAAAAAGATGACCAGATTCGGTCATCTTTTTTTACGCTAAGTCTTCATCCAATATTGTGCCTTCAGCCACGATATTGGTATCCCCTATTAAATAAAGTTCTTCGTTCACAACATTCACTTTTAGCTGTCCACCTAAAACCTCTATTACGACTGGATCCGTTGCAATTAAGCCTTTTTTTGTTAAGGCGTATGCCGTTGAACCTGTACCTGTTCCGCAAGCCAGCGTGAAATCCTCTACCCCTCGTTCATAGGTGCGCTCCACGACCGTTTGATCAGATAAAATATCATAGAAATTTACATTCGCTCCCTTTTCAAAAGCGGGATGATTTCTCAGCTTTTTAGCAAACTCAATAATTGTTTCTAATTCTGTCATTGCAAGATCCGGTATATGAACAACTAAATGAGGAATTCCTGGATTCCCCAATTCGACATAATCAATGCTGACCTCTTTTCCATCAACTAAAAGCTGCTTATCTGCTTCGAAAACAGTCGGAGAATTTAATTGTACACGATAGGTTCGAGTATCCAATCGTTCAGCGGGAACATTGCCAGCAATCGTTTCAATAACCATTTTATCTTTTGCTACTCCGGTCTCATAAGCCCAACGAGCAACACAACGAGCTCCGTTTCCACACATCTCTGCTTCAGACCCATCTGCATTAAAGAAGCGTGCATAAAAGTCGCCATCTTCACGAGCATTTTCAATTGCAATCAGTGTGTCTGCGCCAACTGAAATACGTCGAGTGCAAACACGCGCTGAAAAAATCGCTAATTGCTCACTAGAAAATTTTTGTTTTTGATTATCGATTAAAATAAAATCATTTCCAGCACCTTGCATTTTATAAAAAGGAACCTTCATGCTCTAGCCTCTCTTTCAGTGTTTCTAGTTTAAGAAACTTGGAATTTCTTCATTTTGAATAATTTGATCTAATGTTTGTCTTTTGACAATCAGTTCTGCCTTTCCTGCTTTTGTTAATACAACTGCTGGAATAGCAAGCTTATTGTAATTACTAGCCATTGAATACCCGTAAGCTCCTGTTGAGAAGGTAGCAAAAATATCTCCTGTCTCAACTATTGGCAACGCGATATCTTTCACTAAAATATCAGTATTTTCACAGGCTTTCCCTGAAACAGTCACTTTTTCGACAGCTTTTTCCTCAGCCTTATTCGCTAAAATCCCGGTGTATTCTGCTTCGTAAAGCCCTGGGCGGATATTATCTGTCATTCCACCGTCGATGCTGACATATTTCCGCAAACCAGGAAGCTCTTTGATCGCGCCAATTTTGTGCAAACTGATTCCTGCTTCTGCTACAATACTGCGTCCCGGCTCAATAACGACTGCGGGTTGAGAAAAATTCTCCTCCTCACAAAACGCTAAAACTTTCTCCATCATTGGATCAGTAAAATAGCTAAAAGGCTTCGGCTGATCCGCGTCTGTATAACGAACACCAAACCCACCACCAAAATTCAACTCTTTTACGGTATAAGCAAAGCGTTCTTTCACCATTTTAACCAAATCCAACGCGATAGCTACTGCAGCAAGGTGTGCTTGGTTATCAAATAATTGACTGCCGACATGAAAATGAAAGCCTAGAAAGTTCACTTCCGGTGTCTCAATCGCCTGTTGAATCTGCGGGAATAAAATCGCTTCATCAATCGGAATCCCGAATTTTGAATCCTTTTGCCCAGTCGAAATAAAGGAATGGGTCTGTACATTCACTTCCGGTGTAATTCGAAATAGAATGTCCACTGTTTTTTGTTTTTCTTTGGCAATCGCCGCAATCAGATCCACTTCCTGCAGACTATCAATGATGATTCGGCCAACACCATAATCAATCGCCATTTCCAGTTCTTCGATAGATTTATTATTACCATTCATTTCAATATGTTCAGCCGGAAAATCCCCTTTGATCGCTGTGTAGAGCTCTCCATCAGAGACAACGTCTAGAGAAAAGCCTTGCTGCTGAATAATTTTCAGCATCGCTAACGTAGAAAATGCCTTACTAGCAAATGCTACCCGAACATTTTCATACTTATCTACAAAATCTCGCTGCAGTTCTTGGCATTTTTCTTCAATCATCGTTTGCGAAAAAACATAAAGCGGTGTACCGAATTTTTCTGCCAAAGCAACTGTGTCACAGCCATCCCACATCAAATGTCCATTTTTTGTTTCAAATTCCATTGTAAGCCCCCTCAATTAGTTATCATTCAATCCAGCAATCAAATTTACATAGGTCTGAATTCCCAAAAGCAGATTTACTTCATCGAATTTCATCTTTCCACTATGTAGTGGATACGTATAGCCTTTTTCCTCATCTCGAATACCCAAGAAGAAAAACATCCCAGGAATTTCTTGCTGATACATCGAAAAATCTTCCGCAATCAAATATGGCGATGTTTCTACATAATAATCCGCCGCAACCTTTTCCAGCTTCTCAACCATTTTCGGATCATTATCCACCACCCGATACATATGGTTAAAATCAACTATTGCCTCGCAGCCATAGCCCTTCGCTATTTCTCCAGCCAACAGCTCCGTTCGACGAACCACCTCATCATAAACTTGATCATCAAAGGCTCTCATAGTTCCATGCAAAACGACTTCCTTCGCTACGATATTCATCGCTTCTCCGCCGTGAATCGTGCCGAAAGTCAAAACGACATTGTCTAAGGGACCAATATTTCTGGCTAAAATACTATTTAGCCCTGAAATGACGCCGCCTGCAGCAACAATCGCATCTTCTCCAAGCTGTGGCTGAGCACCATGAGTGCTGACTCCTTTGATCGTGATCGTCACCTCGGCATTACGAGCCATCATCGGTCCTGGCCGACAAGAAATTTTCCCCGCTGGCAAATCTGGAAAGACATGCAAACCAACGATTTCTTCTACACCTAATTTTTGCAAAATCCCCGTTTTCATAATCAATTCTGCGCCGCCAGGTCCTTCTTCAGCGGGTTGAAAGACAAAAACGAGTGTCCCCTGAACTTTTTCCGGGTGCTTATGCAAATAAGCGATAAACCCCAGTAACGTTGCCATATGACCATCATGCCCGCAAGCATGCATTTTCCCCGCTGTTTTTGAAGCAAACTCATAGCCTGTCTGTTCTTCGACCGGCAATGCATCAATATCTGAACGAAAAGCCAATGTTTTCCCTGGTTTTTCTCCTCGTAGGACTGCAATCGTACCTGTTTCAATGACTTCATACGTTTCACTGACACCATAGGATGCCAATTTTTTTCGAATATATGCAGCCGTTTGCTTTTCTTCCAAACCTAACTCAGGGATTTGGTGCAGCTCTCGACGCATGGTAGTAACTAACTCTTCTAGCTCTTTGACTTCCGTATCGATCATCGTCTCACTCATTTCCATAGAAATTCTTAGAATAATGCTCTTTAAATTAGAATCTCATTGATAGTTTCTCATATTATAGTATAGATTGCTTCTTTGGTCATCAATTTGTTTCGCAAATTTTCAGTATGTAGAAAGAAAACTTCTCAATTTTGTCTACTTAGAACGTTTGTGTTAAAACGCAATAAACTTTTCTTCTATTAATATAAAGAACTAGAGGCCGTGACATAAGTCATAGTCTTTAATAGGAAAAAATTGGCGTCCATAAATCAGTAAATGATTTATGGACGCCAATTTCTATGTACCCAAGGTGCCCAGCCGTTTCATTGCCGCTAACTTTCTCATATTCAATGCCATGATAAGGATGCCCGTTTCCTTTTTCATCTTTTCCATGCTTCGAACATGGTACCGAGTGAAATGCAAACAAGCCTTCATCCATCCAAAAACAGGTTCTACGTCAATTTTTCTTTGTGCGTAGATTTTTCCATTTTCAGGTTCTGAAAGCAAGGTGCGTTGTTTGGCTTTAAAATATTCTAACGAAGGATTGACCTTAATGATGCGTGTATTTCCCCCTTGGGTCAACGCTTCTTGAATCACTTCTTTGTTTTCTGTGTATTTCTCTGCTTTGTATTCTTTAAAATCTCGGACAAACCCATCGACTTTATCCGTCTCTGTTCTGTACGCATTGAAATTAAAACGAACACCTTTTGGATCAAGATAATAATCCTCTTGTTCGTTGTACGTCCAATTCATCACTTTTCGTTCGTCCGATTGCCACTTCTTACTCTGTTCTTTCAACATCGTTGAGTAAGGGATCAATGCAGTGTGGTTCGGTAGTTCATCTTCAAGGTACCGATAATTTTGTTCTGAACCATACCCTGCATCCGCGACAATATGCATTGGGAGGCGATTCGCCACGTTCAATTTTTTTATAAACGTGGGAAAGGTTTTGGTATCCGTTGGATTTTGATAGACATCATAACCCAAAATGAACTGATTACTGGTGGCTATTTGAAGATTGAACGCAGGTTTTAATTGCCCATTGCGCATAGGATCTTCTTTGACACGCATAAATGTGGCATCGTTATCTGTTTTTGAATAGCTATTGCGGGCACCACAAATAACTAAGCGCTGTTGATGATCGACCATTTTTTCACGCCGTTCATTTAGTTTTCGTGTTTGTGCTTTTAATAAACGGCGCTGCTGTTTGGCTGGATTTGGTGAAACCTTTCTGGTTTCAAGTACTTCTTGTTCCAATTCTTCTAGCCGTATTTCCAACCTCGTCAGTACTTCATCTATCATATCTAATGTGAGTGAGGTTCCTTCAGGAACGTGACTCGCTAAATGTGCCTCTTTCAGTTCAGACATCAAAGAGACGATCTGCTCACGATTCATTTTGTCATAGTTGAGCGTGGTCTTTTTCCAAACAAAACTGTATTTATTGGCATCTGCGAGGAGCTTCGTTCCATCGATAAAAATCGAATCATTAATCAATTGTCGCTCTCTTAAATAATGGACCAACGAATCCAACCCTTTTTCGATCAATGTTTCTAACTCATTGGAAACACGAAAGCGGGCAATGGTTCGATAGGTAGGCATCTGTTCTTGGGTCAACCAACGAGCCGGTAGGCTTTCTTCTGCCAACTGTTCAATTTTCCGACTGCTAAACACACTACGGGTATAGGCAAAAAGAACCAGTTTTAACATCGCACTCAAATCATAGTTCCGGGGACGACCAAAAAGATAGGAATCCGTGATTTCAAGAGATTCAACGAGTTCATTAATAAACCAAGCAGTGCTGTCTTTTTTTGGAATATAAGAAGTTGTGATATCTAAAGTGAGTTGATTCATGTTATAATTTGTATGCATGATTTTGATCCTTTCGGGGATTGAATGATTTAGAGTACGGGTGCTACCGTACTCTTTTATTTTACCCAAAAAGCACTAGAAAAGGACGTTTTTACGTCGTTTCTAGTGCTTTTTTTTGAGACTTATGTCACAGCCTCTAGTTCTTTATTCTGTAAAGCCATGATTATCCGCTACGGTTTTAAACCAGTGACCGGATTTTTTGATCGTTCGCTTGCCATCATTTTTTATATCCACCGAGATAAAGCCATATCGATTTTTATAGGCATTGGTCCATGACCAATTATCCATGCAAGTCCACATATGATAACCTAAACAATTGGTTCCTTCTTGAATCGCTTGATGAACATATCTCAAATGGTCTGAAACAAACTCAATGCGATAGTCATCCTCAATCTGACCATGCTCGTTAATGTAACGCTCTTCGCCTTCGACACCCATCCCATTTTCAGAGATGAAACAACGAATATTTCCGTAATTTTCTCGTACATTCGTCAAGATATCATAGATGCCTTTTTCATAAATTTCCCATCCACGATAAGGGTTGATTTTTTTATCTGGCATATCATAATAATCAAAATAATCATCAGGCATGGGGCCATGTGTAGGATCAACCAGTGTTTCCTTTGCTTTGATCCGTCTCGGTTGATAGTAATTAATTCCCAACAAATCAACCGTATTATTTTTGATGATTTCCAAATCTCCCTCCTGTATCTCTGGCACGATCCCTAAATCCTTCACCACTGCAATTAATTCTTTAGGAAACTCACCCTTCACTGCAGGATCTAGAAAAGAACGATTGAAAAAGGCATCTGCCATTTGAGCCGCTTTTACATCTGCTGAATTGTCCTCATCCCTTGGATAACTAGGAGTTAAATTCAAAATAATACCAATTTCTCCAGCTAGTCCCATTTCATGATAAGCATGTATCGCCTTTGCGCTGGCCAAATTTTCGTGATACCCCACCATCACGGCTTCCTCCATAATGACATGGTTCGGATAATGAAATTGATAAAGATATCCGCCTTCCACCGGAACAATTGGTTCATTATGCGTAAACCATTTTTTTACACGATCACCAAATAACTCAAAGCACGTTTTCGCATAAGCTACATAAGCATCAACCGTCTCTCGATTTGTCCATCCACCTTTTTCTTGAAGTGCTAAAGGCATGTCAAAGTGAAATAGATTTATAAAAGGTTCGATCCCGTTTGCTAAAAGCTCATCAATATAACGATTATAAAACCTAACCGCCTCTTGATTGACATCTCCCACCCCGTCTGGAATCAAACGACTCCATTGAATAGAGGTTCGGAATGAATTATGACCCGTCTGCTTCATCAGGTTCACATCTTCTTGAAATCGTTCATAAACTCGAGAGGCCTTATCAGGACCTACTCGATCAAAAAACTTCTCAGGCTCTATTTTGTACCAATGATCCCAAATATTTTCACCCTTACCATCTCCCTCGAATCTTCCCTCTGTCTGTGGTCCACTTGCTGACGATCCCCACCAAAATTTTTCTGGAAATGTATACTTCATCGTTTCTTCCTCCTAAATTTCAACATCTATTCTGCTTCGAAACAAAATGACTCTTTATTTCTCTTGTCAATCATAAACAAATTAAAAATAAAAATCAATCATTTTAAAACTATGACTAGACATAATTTCGTAATCGTGTTAAATTATACCTGTAATCGATTACAAAAAATTTAAGAGGTGAATAGAATGAATGGGTTTATGGATAAACTGGCGGAGAAAATCATGCCCCTCGCAAATAAGCTAGGACAAAATCGCTACTTAACGGTATTAAGAGACGCATTTATGTTGTCATTTCCACTGACCATGTTTGGTTCAATCGTGGTTGTTATTAACAACCTGCCCTTTTTTAACGACGCTACTAAAGGAATGTTATCTGAACTCTTTGGTAACGGTCAAAATGCGACGATGAGCATCATGTCTGTGTTTGTTACATTTGGGATTGGCTATTATTTATCAGAATCATATGAAGTAGAAGGAATTTTTGGTGGCGCTGTTTCTTTCGCCAGCTTTCTAATTTTGACACCTTTTGTAATGAGTCTAGAAAATGGTGAAGAACTCGGCGGTGTTCTTTCATTGGATCGGCTTGGTGCAAAAGGGATGTTTATTGGGATGATCGCCGCATTTATCGCAGCCGAAATCTACTGCCGAATTACTAAAAGAGGGTGGCAAATCAAGATGCCTGATGGCGTGCCGCCTGCAGTAACAAAATCATTTGCTGCTTTAATTCCTGCCGTTATGACACTTACTGTTTTCTTAATTGTCAATGCAATTATGACAGGCGTTTTCCATGCAAACTTACATGATGTTATTTACGAAGTGATCCAAAAGCCTTTGACAGGTCTTGGCAGCAGCCTACCCGCTACACTATTGGCTCTTTTCTTAGTACAATTTTTATGGTTCTTTGGTCTTCACGGACAAATTATTGTCAATTCAGTGATGGATCCAATTTGGAATACCTTAATGCTAGACAATCTGGAAGCTTATAAAGCGGGAGATCCGTTGCCTCACATCATCTCAAAACCATTTATGGAAACTTTTACTGTAGGACTGGGAGGTTCTGGTATGACCTTGGCTGTAGTTATTTTGATGGCCTTTGTCTTGAAGAAAAAACAATACCGTGATGTGGGTAGACTAGCTCTTGCCCCTGGGATTTTTAATGTGAATGAGCCGGCGATCTTTGGCTTGCCGATCGTATTAAATGCGACCATTTTGATTCCTTGGGTGTTGGCTCCTCTGGTCGTTACGACTATTAATTATCTAGTCATGGCTGCCGGTATCGTACCTCCACCAACCGGTGTTTCTGTTCCGTGGACTGTCCCTATCGTCGCCAGTGGTATTTTGGCTACAAATTCTTGGTTAGGAGGGGCATTACAAGTCCTTGATTTCATTATCGTCGGCTTTATTTGGTATCCTTTCCTACGCATTCTCGACAAGCAGCCGAATTTCGATATTGAATAATGAATAGTAAGTTAAGATAGACCTAAAAAGTTTGTCTTAACTTTTTTTATTTATTGTATAGACATTTAAACTTAGGTATAATCATATCGAGGTGATTACATGCCAAAATACGAAGAAATCGCTAATACATTACGAAACCGAATAAAAACCGAGACGTATCCTGCTGGCTCCTTATTACCAAAGCAAATCGAATTGGTGAAGGAATTTTCTGTCAGTCGCATGACTGTTCAAAAAGCCCTAGAGATTTTAACTCTAGAAGGATTGATTGCATCAAAAAAGGGAGTTGGGACAACCGTTCTACACCATCCTTTTTTAACAAAAGACACTTCAGCTTTATCCTACTATGAGGGGCTTAGCGCTGAAATGGAAAAAGCCAATCGAAAATTGGAAAGCCGTATCATCGAGTTTAATGTTGAGTTTCCCGATACAGCAATTCAAGAAAAATTGCATATATCTGAGGAAGAACCCGTCTATAATATCATTCGTCTAAGAGTATTAGATGATAATCCTTTCATTTTGGAACACACTTATATGCCGATCCAGGCTGTTCCTAACCTGAAAAAGGAGATTATTGAATCCTCAATTTATCAATACATCAAAAATGATCTTGGTATAAAAATTACCGGTGCTTACCGAACAATTCGAGCGGATAAAAGCTCTGAATACGATCAAAAGTATCTAGATTGCGCAGTAGACGATCCTGTTCTGGAAATTCGACAGATCGCCTATCAGCAAAATGGGGACCCCATCGAATATTCCCGCAGCCGAAATCGTTTTGATGTTCGCGATTATTCTTTCCTAGATATGAAAGGAAATTAGGCCGCAGCAAAAAGACCATAGGAGTAAGTTCCTAAGGTCTTTTTCTGCGAAAGCTTTTCTTTACCACCTTCCACGCTTAAGCCTCGCTTTATTCACATATCGCTTCGCGTTTTCAGGGATGCGTTCAGGAGAGTCGTCAGTATCAACCTCCCAAGGATAAAGTCCGGCTTCATTTTTTTCATAATTACTAAAGTCTAAAGAAGCTGGCTTTTTCTTATGTTCCTCTTTTTTTCGTAATCGTGTAATTAGATAGGAAACAGCGATCAAAGCTAAAGCAATAAAACGAATTGTTCCTACCATAGTTTCTTCTCCTCCATTTCATGAAGCCTAAAATTAATCAATCCCGACAAAAAATGTTCCGCATCATCAATTCTCATCCTAAATCGATCATGCCTTGCAAAAAAACCATAGCTGATTTTACTAGGTTTTTTGAAAAACTGAGCAAACTCTGGAAACATGACCCCAGTGGATAATTCATGCTGGACTCTTTTTTTCATCACAGCGTTTATTCGATCCTTTACCGCTAAAAACTCTTCCTCCTTTTGAAAAATCATTGGTTTCATTTCACTGACCGCAAGCTTGTTCACCATCTTTGAAGCAGCCACCAACAACTCCAACATAGTTGGGTAAGCAGTATCTCTTTTATCAATGAAGCGAATATTTCCTAATGCATTGTTTAATCCAAAACGATAATACTCCTTTTTTTCTTGATATTTTAAAAATTCGTTGGTGGCGTAGCTTAACCAATGATCGTGGTATTTTTGATAGTCATTTTCGATAAACTGCTTCATTAGTGCCTCGCAAGTTCTTAAAATCTTCTCTTCTCTAAATATCCCATATGCGCGAAGCAAAGCGAAAAGAATTTCACCATCATAATAAACAATTCTGAAAGTTTCTTTAATCGACAGATCTTCATTTAATACATGAATCGTTCGATTGTCCTTAGTCATAAATTTATCTTCAACAGACATAATCAATTTTTTCAAAAATGAATTAAACTGGGTGTCTCCTGTCACTTCAGTATATTTTGCAATTGCTAGAATTGCCGTTGCTTGAGCGCCTAGTTTATATTCAATCCTCGTATTTAAGGGCTCCCCTACCATTGTATAACCATGAATAGTTGACGTTAACTGTTGAATTCCCCAAAGAATTCCTTTGCTTAAATCGCTATATACACTTTCGGCCTTTAAGTATTGTGCAGCTTCACATAATGCATACAAAGAGGAAAAGTGACGGACCGAATTATAGCCTTTGATTTCCTGATCATAGCAAGGAAAATAACCATAAATGAATTGGCCGCTGGAGGTTAACTGATTTTTTAAATAATCTGTCCCATGATGAATCACTAAATCAGTCATTTCTGCTAAATTTGAATACGTAATTGCTCTGACACGATTACCATTTCCATAATCCTTTAGAGAATAAGCTTGATCGGCCTCAAAATAGAAGGCCTGAGTCTCAAATATGTAAATAACCGCTTGTTCTAGGTAACTTAAATCAGAGTCTCTTTCTCCATACTTTCTTTTCACATAGCCGCGATAATTTTGTTCATTAATTGATAGTTCAGGAAGATTTCGTCCCACTCTATGTTTTTTGCTTGGTTTTAAAATAGCATTTCCAGTTAATTCCTCCATTAAAAAACTACGCTGTTTTTTTCCTACGACTCGAAAATTGAAATCCCCGTAGTTATTTCTTTTAATACGACCTATCACTTCTTTCAACTCTTCAAAACTTACAAGCTTTTCCTTAGTCAGTATATCAACTCTGAAATAGCTTTTTTGATCGAGCTTCTTTTCATTATAATAAGCTAAAAAATCACTCCAAACATTTTCATGAGTTTCTCCATATATTTCATTAACTTGCCCTCGGTTATCAAATTCTCCCCAGCTTACAATAATCAAAGGTTCCACGTTTTCTTGTTTATTTTTTTCCAGAATATTTCTTACACTTTGAAATCGATTCTCAATTGTATAAATAGACAAACGATCACCCCATAATTGGTTGATGAAGAAGCGATACTTCTTCATCAACCGTCGATTAATTAGTTTTCTTTCTTATTTTTTCTAAATTTCCATATGCCTATACCAGTAACAAAGGTGGCCAGAGCACCTAAAGCTGTTAACGCGCCACTTTGCTCTTCACCAGTTGCAGGGTACTGTTTCGCACTGCTTGTATAGCCGGACCCTGTACCACCGCCACTGGAAATATAACCACTACCGCCAGAGCTACGTGGAGGTGTCCCAAGATTATCTGCTAATAGAGCCACTGCTCTATCCCGATCGGCATCAGCATCGGCGTCAGCATCAGCATCGGCGTCAGCATCGGCATCAGCGTCGGCATCAGCATCGGCGTCAGCATCGGCATCAGCGTCGGCATCAGTTTCATCATCATCCGGAATGATCGCTGGCGTTGGAAGACTAGGAATATTGTTTTGATCGTAAGCAATTAATTCGATTTCATCTAACGCATCAACATCGTCTGCAGAAACTAGAATCGTAAATCTACCCGTGCCATCTGTTTGACCTTCAGCTATTAATACATCGTCTTTGTAAATTCTAACTATAGTATTCGGATCTGCGTAACCAGTAACTTCATAACCAGTTGATGAACTTCCTGTAACTGCGACATCATAGGGAGCAGTTACAGTCGCGGCTCTATAATAGATTGGCGTGTAGCCATCATTTCCAGATGCGATATTAATAGAAAGTACATTCGACTTGACAATAGTAGCCAAGAAGCCAGCTTCATAAGGATTATTCATATCTATTCCTTGATTGACTAAATCTTGATAAACAGGATCTGTAATGGTTGTAGGAAGTATGATTGTTGTTTGTCCTAAAACGCTAGCATCCACAAGATCGCCTAGTAATGTTGACCCAACATTTACCAGTGCTTCTGCAGTCTCAAATGTCGCGTTAAAAACTGGTTTGATCGTTAGGTTTAATGTCTGATTCAAAAGTGCTGCGCCCGTTCCAGTTATCGTTAATGCCTGAACTGCATTGTCCAAATCCGTCAATACTTCAATTAAATCTTGTCTAATAATTGTTTCTAATACCCCATCTAGATCGGCATAAATGTATTGATCTCCTTGCGCTTGTAATTGCAAAGCGACATCTGCCGCTGTCAGGCTACTCAAACTTTGTAGTTGATTTAGCTGAGAATATACGTCATCCAAATTGATATTAAGCAATGGATTTGAATTGATCAATGCATTGATTGAATTGATCAGAGTGGTTGTCGCACCATTGACAATTGAAAATAATGGAGCCAAGCCATTTTCTGGAAGTAATATATTTGTTGAAAACGTTCCCGTACCATTTGGTGTTACGTGGCCTCTTAACCCTTCAGGGACGGCCAATACAGCACGTCTATTCCCAGGAATAAGACTTAGATCAATACCACTGTCTGCCGAGATAGTAAAATCTACATTTCTACTAGCATTCTCAATTGGAAAAGGGTTCGCAATGCTTGTTCCACTTGAATTAGAAGAGGTTAAGTTGCTAAACAATTGACCATCTATAAGCGCTGCATAGGCCTTAGTTGACTCGATTGAAAAAAACGGAGTTACTACAGAAACAGGTGCTAAACTTAATAAAACACCCGCTGCAACAGAAGTTCCTACATAGACATATTTTTTGGATCGTCGCCTCGCACGAGCTTTTTGATCCATCAGTTTTCGATAATCCTTTCTCATCGTAAATCCCCCTAAAAATTTGATGAATTGATTTCTTTGCTGGCGCCAGCAAAAAGAGCCTACTTAAGTTAAGTGAAATCTAACAACAAATTAAAAATCAACCTAGAAAAATGCTTTGCAACAAATAACACGTTTATCCTTTCTGTCAACAATTTTTAGGAGACCCTTATTATATTTTTTTGCATATCTGCGTTATGTTATTCTATTGTTTAGAATTAAATCTTCCAAAAGATGATTTAGTTAAAATATTATCTTTTATTATTAAACTATTTGCTTCTAATAAACGGTATTAAAAAAAGCTCCTTTTTATATTAGTTATTTTAAAATCCAACTTGCATCATATTTAAATAAAAAATCCTATTGGAACGGTGCTTTTCTTAAATTTCTACATAAAAGAAAAAATTGACGACTCATTTTATTTTTTTGCAAAGGTATTCAAAAATAATCTTTTATTTTTTTCAAATTCAGGATAAGCGAACAAATCTTTTCGTTTCCATACATTCATTAACAAGATAATCAAAACCTCTCATATAAACAATATTTATTGTTACCCAATATTTTGACTATAAACTTCCTCTCCTTTTATACTGCGCTAGCAATCAAATTTATAGGAGGATTTATTTATGCTTAAAGGTTTAAACCTATTGAATAATCCCTTTTTAAACAAAGGGACTGCTTTTACAAAAGAAGAACGGACAAAATATGGCATCACAGGGATGCTTCCTAGCACTGTTCAAACACTTGAACAACAATCTGTTCAAGCTTATGGACAATACCTAAGCAAACCATCTGATTTAGAAAAACGTATTTTCTTAATGAACATCTTCAACACAAACCGTACATTGTTCTACAAATTAATGGGGCAACATTTAGTTGAATTCATGCCAATCGTTTACGATCCAGTAGTTGCGGATTCCATCGAACAATACAACGAAATCTTCGTTGAACCACAAGACGCTGCTTTCTTATCAATCGATGATCCAGAAAGCATCAAAGACAGCCTAAAAAACGCTGCAGACGGCCGTGACATTCGCTTGATCGTTGTGACTGATGCAGAAGGCATTCTAGGAATGGGAGACTGGGGTGTTAACGGTGTAGATATCGCGATTGGTAAATTGATGGTCTATACTGCTGCAGCTGGTATCAATCCTGCACAAGTATTACCTGTTTCTATTGACGCTGGAACAAACAATGAAACATTATTGAATAATCCACTTTATTTAGGGAATCGTCATGCACGTGTTGAAGGCGATACTTACTATGACTTTATTGACCAATTTGTTGAAGCTGCAACAGATCTTTTCCCTGAACTGCTATTACACTGGGAAGACTTTGGTCGGGGCAATGCCGCTAACATTTTAGAAAAATATCAAGACAAGATCACCACTTTTAACGATGACATTCAAGGGACTGGTATTGTCGTACTTGCTGGTGTTCTAGGCGGATTGAATATTTCTGGCGAAGCATTGAAAGACCAAACAATCTTAACCTTTGGTGCTGGTACCGCAGGAGTTGGTATCGCAAATATTTTATTAAAAGAAATGGTTCGCCAAGGAACACCGGAAGAAGAAGCACGCAAACACTTCTACCAAGTCGACAAACAAGGACTATTGTTTGAAGATACTGAAGGCTTGACACCTGGTCAAATCCCATTTGCTAGAAAACGTGCTGAATTTACAAACAGCGAAGCATTAACAAACTTAGAAGCCGTGGTAAAAGAAATACATCCGACAATTATGATCGGTACATCTACGCAACCTGGAGCTTTCAGTGAAGCAATCATTAAAGATATGGCTGCCCACACTGCTCGTCCAATCATTATGCCTTTATCAAATCCAACAAAATTAGCTGAAGCGACAGCAAAAGATTTGATCGAATGGACAGATGGTAAAGCATTAATCGGAACTGGGATTCCTGCTGATGATGTTGAATACAATGGGGTTACTTATCAAATTGGTCAAGCAAACAATGCTCTAATGTACCCTGGCCTAGGTTTAGGCTTGATCGCTTCAACTTCTACTCGCGTAAACGATGAAATTATTTCTCAAGCAAGTCGTGCATTAGGCGGTATCGTTGATGTGACAAAACCAGGAGCATCTATCTTGCCTCCAGTAGCAAAAATTACTGAATTTTCACAAATCATTGCTGAAACAGTCGCAAAATCTGTTGTTGATCAACAATTAAACCGTGAGGAAATCACTGACGTCAAAGCCGCTGTCGAAGCTGCTAAATGGGTTCCTGAATACCAAGATTAATCCAAACCATTCACCCCTCTCTTATTGCTTGGTTTATTAGATAAATAGAAACACTCTCTGAATACGGGAGTAGATAAAATGCTACTCCCGTTTTTATAGGATTAAACATCGCTTTACTAAAGAAAGGATCTTTTATTAATGGCACAAAAAGAAACATCAACTGCAATGCCAGTTGAAGAAAAAAAGACCAGCTTCTGGTCAACAAAAATCTCCGGTGTTAGCCTGCCTATTTACTTGATCATGGTCGTTGTTTTGATCGTAGCCATGGCCTTAGGCAAATTACCAACGAATATGATTGGGCCAATCGCTATCTTAGTTATTTTTGGGAACTTATTTCATTTTATTGGGAACAAAATTCCTATCGTCAAGAGTTACTTAGGTGGTGGATCTGTTTTTGCGATCTTCGCCTCTGCAGCGATTGCAACCTTTGGTATCTTACCTGATGCTGTTGTTAAATCGACAGAAAACTTTGTAACCAATATGGGCTTTTTGGATTTTTACATTGCCGCTTTGATTACAGGTAGTATTCTTGGGATGAACCGTAAATTATTGATGAAAGCTTCTGTTCGTTTTATTCCTGTCGCTCTTATTTCAATGGTTGTTTCTTTCTTCGCCGTAGGAATCGTCGGCATGCTGATCGGTAATGGTTTTGCTAATTCTGTTTTATACATCTCATTACCCGCTATGGCTGGTGGTGTCGGTGCAGGTGCCGTTCCATTATCAACAATTTATGCACATGTTCTAGGAACGGATGCTTCATCCATTATTTCTCGTTTAATTCCTGCAACAGCGATGACGAATGTTTTAGCAATTATCGGTGCCGCTTTAGTTTCACGTGCAGGCCAGTCGTTACCAAAATTAAACGGTAATGGTAAATTAATGGAAAAAGGCGACCTTGGAGATGGTAAACCTCGAGAAGTAAAACCCGACATTGCTCAGCTTGGTGTTGGCTTGATGGTTGCGCTATCCTTCTTCATCTTAGGGCAAATCTGTAACTTCTTTGTTCCAAAAATTCATGCTTATGCCTTCATGATTATCATTGTCGTAATTTGTAAAATTACGAATATCCTACCTGAATATTATGAAGATGCAGCCATCATGTTCAACAACTTAATTGTTAAAAATCTTACTGCCGCAGTTCTTGCCGGTATCGGTATTGCTTTGCTGAACTTAAATGTTTTGGCCTCTGCTTTAACCTGGCAATTTGTTGTTTTATGTTTAACCAGTGTGGTTGTTATTTCACTTGTTTCTGGATTTGTAGGCCGTTTGTTTGGACTATACCCAATCGAATCAACAATCACCGCTGGCTTATGTAACAACTCGATGGGCGGAACAGGAAACGTAGCCGTATTATCTGCTGCAAACAGAATGGAATTAATCGCCTTTGCTCAAATGGGTAACCGTTTAGGTGGGGCTCTTGTATTGATTATTTCAGGATTCTTAATGCAACTGTTCTCATAAACACGCTCTCCACAAAAAAATCAGCGATAGCCTTATAAGGTTATCGCTGATTTTTTTGTTTACATTCTTGTAGGGCTAATGTTTGTTTTTCGATACTGCTGTAAAAAGTAAAAGGAAAATAGCAACGTCAGTCCTTCAGTGATTGGCAGGCTGACCCAAGCACCCGTCAGCCCCAAAATTCCCGCGAGTACAATTACCAATGGTACTAAGAAAAAGTATCCACGAAACAACGCTAGTGCAAAGGCTTGTTTGGCATGACCAATGGCAGAAAAGAAAATACTGAATACTAAATTTAATGACGAGCCAAATAAAGACAAGAAGAAAATTGGAATGCCGTACGCCGCTAACTGAATCAGCATCGGATCATTCTCACGGTTAAAGGCAGAGATGATTGGATACTTAAGGAAAAACAGAATCAGATAGAGTGCAACTGCCATCACAAAGCTGGTTCTTAAGCCAAAATTCAATGTATTTTGAACAGTCAGCGTCTCTTTTTTGCTTACGGCGCGGCTTATCAAGGGTTGAATTCCCTGTGCAACGCCAGTGAATAAGGACAGAGCTACAACGAGAATATTCGCTAGTACGCCGTAAGCAGCAATGGCGATATCCCCTCCTAAGCCAGTCAGTACTTGATTAAAAACCAAAATACTCACCCCAGTACTCATTTCTGCGAGAAAAGAAGAAAGCCCTAGTTGAATACTCTTGATGATTGTCATAAATTGAGGCCTCACCCAGCTCAGCGAAATTCGCCGTTTCGAAAAATTTCGATGGGTGCTTAAGATAGCCAAACTGAGCACAGGGGACAATACCGTTGCCAACGCGGCTCCAGCCATGCCCATATTCAGTGGAAAAACGAAAATGTAATCAAAAATCATGTTAAAAATACTGGAGCAAATCATGGCCTTCATAGCCAGTTGCGGATTTTGATCATTTCGAATAAATGCCAAACACAGATTATTGATGATAAAAAATGGTGCCATCATCAAAATGAAACGCATATACATCGTCGTCAAATCTACCGTTGCTCCGCTAGCTCCTAATAATAGCGCCAAGAATCGGCTAGAAAAGAGACCCATTAGCGTAAAAATCAGTCCAATGATCCCACCGACAATTAACAGTTGAGAAAAATAGTTCCCTTTTCCACCCTTTAACGCAAAAAGTGTCGCTCCGCCCATCCCCAGCAACAGACCAAGCCCAGTCAGCAGATTAAATAAAGGCATAGCGATATTCAAGGCAGCTAATCCCAGCACCCCTACTCCATTTGCGATAAAAAAAGTATCCGCTAAAATATACAACGACAAGCCCAACGTGCTTAACACACTGCGAGTAACGTACCCTTTGATCTCATTCATTTGATTCCCTCCACAAAAAAATAGCATCCTACCCTCCATTGGCCTAATGGGTAGACTGCTACTCAAAACAAAACCCGGCGATTTTGCTAAAAGTTCTTCATATTTTCCATTCATTTTAGCAACGAATCACTGAAAAGGCAATCATATATTTATTAAACCTCCAAATACATGATACGTTCCCCATTTTCAGGATCATATTGATGACTGTCAATAAAACCGAAACGCTGATAATAAGGAATTATTTTTTTATTTTCCTCATGAACACTTAAATAAATCCGCTTAATCAAATAATGTGCCTTCATATAATCAATCAGTAACGGTATAAAAAGACCACCATAACCATTTCTCTGAAAGCGCGCATCGATCATCAAGCGATCTAGCCACATGCTTTCATCTCGTTTGGCACCAATCATGGAAAAGCCAACAAGTTGGTTCTCATCATATAGCGCCAATGGTCGCCAATTTAGCGAAACATCGTACGCAGCCTCTAGCAAGGATTGCCCATTACTTTCGATAAACTCTTCCTGATTTTTCGCTACAGAGAGCGCCACAACTGCTCGCCAATTTGTCTCATCTATGTCTTTGATTATTAGATTCAACCTCTGTTCCCTCCTTCATAGATAGTTAATCTTATAAAACACAATAGCAAAAAAAAAGTAAGAACGTCAAAAAACAGCCTCCGATAAAATCGAAAGCTGTTTAAGACCACAATGAAATTTTTACTCAATAACTTCTTTACGCTCTCGCATAAAAATCGCCGCACCAACTGCACCGATCAAAACAATCGTTCCAGCAACATAACAAATTTGGATCAATCCTTTGTCAAAAGCATTGACTACAACCTTTTGCAATTCATGGGCAAACGGCGCCTTACTTAACGCATCAGAAAAAGCAAGTTCATGACCAGAAAATGGCCCTGCTTTGATTAAGGCGTTGGTTAGTTTTTCAGGCAAATGCATGGCTGTCGCATGTTGATTCACAACAGCCGCATAGCGATTGGCTTCGACTAATCCTAAAATCACTACCCCAAAACTGGTTCCGAATTGACGGAAGACATTCAATAACCCAGAAGCCATTCCCATCTCTTCAGGAGCCACCCCTTCTAATCCAGCAGAATTCAACACCGGATTAACAATTCCATTTGCGATTCCAATCATTACAAGCGTTGGCCACAATTGAGCATAGCCCATTGTTGGTGACAATTGACCAATCAAAAAGAGAAATCCAGCACCGCTGACTAATAGTCCTGCCACGATCATCCACTTTTTAGAAAATTTATTGCCGAGAATTCCAACGACTGGTCCTAAAATTAATGACCAAACAGACAAGGCTAATTGGCGGATACCTGTGTCAAAAGCGGACCAACCGATATAATTTTGCATAAGCACAGTCAGATACGTATTAAAAGCATAGATTCCTGAACCTAAGGCAAAAGCGACTAAAACAGAGCCAATGAAATTGATATTCTTGAACATCTTCAAGTTCATCATCGGATATTCAACTTTTGATTCAGCAAAAATGAATAGCGCTAAAAGAACAACGGCCAAAAGCAGCCAACCGCCTACTTTAGGGTTTGTCCAGTTCAAGCTGATATGGGTTTCTTTTTGAATCAATCCGTAGATCCCGCTGAATAATGCCGCTGCCGATAGAAGCATTCCGATAAAATCAATTTTATGGTCTCTTCCATAGCTGGGTGTTTCATTGACATAACGAATCGTCATTAAAACCGCAATAATTCCGATTGGCAAGTTAATGAAAAAGATCGATTCCCAGCCAAACGCGTCCACTAGCAATCCTCCCACTAAGGGACCGGAAGCAGAGGATAAGCCAATAACTGAACCTAGTATTCCTAAAGCTAGCCCACGCTGCTTGCCATCAAAGTTAGAAGCAACTAGAGCCATAGATAAGGACATCATCCCTGCTCCTCCAATCGCTTGCACACCACGACCAATATCTAAAATGAGTAATGACGGTGCAAAACCGTTCACTACAGAAGCAATGACAAATAAAATTAAACTAGCTAAAAAGACCTTTTTCCGGCCATACATGTCTCCCATTTTTGACACGATCAATAAAGTGACCGCAAAAACTAAGGTATACGCATTTAATACCCATTGCAATTGGGTAAAAGGTTCATTGAAGGCCTTTTGCATTGTTGGTAACGCCACATTCACTACGGTAACGTCCAAAAGTCCCATAAAGACGCCCAAAGACATCGCGACCAATGAAAACCATTTTTTTGAAGAATTTTCCATAATTGTTAACACTCCTACTAGCTATAAATATCCATTGCTTGATCGATCATCCTTTATTTCCGATCAGCAATTTGTTTCTTGATCCACGTTAATTTTGTCAAAGCGAGTTGAATATCTAGTTCATAAGCCTCTGCCAGAACTCGGAAGCGCTCCACATTTTCTGGAAAACGTGCTTGATACTCTACCATATCCGCTTGGGCTTTTTGATAGAAAGCCAAGTCCTTTTCAATAAATAATTGAAACTCCTCTAAAATATTCAGCTGTTCCGATCGTGTCACACTATCTAATGAGCGCAGCTTAAAATGAATCATGTCGTTGCGTTTCGCATCAGAAGGGATTTTTTCTTTCATCAGCTCAATAAAGCGATCGACGCCTTTTGTGGTAATATGCCACATTTTCATCTTTCTTCCGTCTTCATAGATGGTAGAAGTGACAAGGCCCTCCTTTTCTAATCTTTCTAATGAAGGATACAATACACCGCTGGAAACTTTACGCATTGGCTGTAAAGCAGAGCCCACGATTTTTTGTAGTTTATAGCCGGTCTTATCCCCTGAAATCAATGAACCCAAAAGTAGTAAATCGTACATGTAATCCTCCCTACCGATAAATATGTTTCAGTCTTTTAGATATATCAACGTGCTAATTATAGGTCTTTTAGACATATTGTCAACAGAAAAGTTTTCCCCTTGCAATCTTTAAAAATAATCTAGCCCCAACAAAAAAGCTCGCGCTTCTTTTCATTAAGAAGGCAAGCTTTTCTCAAATTAGGTTGAATCTAACTATTTAAGCAACAGACATTTGTGCTCTTTTTCATCCTAAAGTAAACTCATTAATTCAAATCCAGTATTCACTTTTGAATAAATCGAGCAAACCACAAACAGTTGTTTCCCAGCAAACTCAGTCTTTTTAAATCGACGTGAGGAAGCAGGAATGTGGTGATGTCCATGAATCACTCCGATAATCGGGTATTGTTCAAATAATTTCTCTATTTTCGGCTCTTCACAGCTGTAATCTTTATTGTAAGTATCGCTGGTTTCGGGAAGCAAACTCAGCTCATTGAATAACGGCGCGTGTGAGACAATTACTGTCGGAGTCTCTGAATCTTCTGCCAATAATTTTTCTAATGAATTTAGTATAAATTGCTGCTGCGCTTTTTTTCTCTTGACCAATGCTACAGGAATCGTAAGTCCGATATAACGAACGCCCTCATGAACAACACTTTGATTGTTCAGCACACTCATTTTAGGGAATCGTTCAGCCAGCTCAGCCTCGACCACTTCATAGAATGGATGTTCTCCTGTAGGTAATAAATACCACGCCTCATCTGGGTCCTGCAGCAGTTCTTTAAACCATTCATAATTGAAAAACGGGCGCCACTTCTCCCACTGTACATCCGTTTGATCCGTCGTTTCAGGCAGCACATCCACTAACTCATGCCCGCCGATAATATAAAGACCGGAAACTTCTTCGTCCCTCACATGTGAATCAGAAACATCCCCCGTTAAAATATTGAAGTGACGATTAAGAAACGGCAGCTTCCCGTCTTTGGCATGAATGTCAGAAACCACATTGATCAGATTACGATTTTCCGTTGAATGGACATTTTGAAAATATTTTTCAGCCTCGTCTGGATGAACACTGTGTGCAATATAATTTTCTCGCAGCCTAGATAATTCTTCGCCATATTCAGAGCGTAAAAGAGGTTGCGTGTTTATTACACCTGTGGCGTTTGCTGAAACGAGGGCATTTTCGATTCCCTGCTTGACTTCACTCGGCAATAGTGACAATGCGGATTCAATATCAGAATGAATGGATAAGGTTTGCTCGATTAACTGCTGATCCTGCCCTGCTTTTTCCAGCAACTGTACTTCTTTCCCGTCGATCATTAAAGGCAATGAATTCGCCACTTGCACAACAAAGTTCAAGTATTCAGAAATATAACCGGCGATTCCTGTTTTACTATTTTCACTAAAGAGAAATTTTCCTGCTAGATTGGCAGACAGCGGTCCAGTTTCATCATGCTGCATTAGCCGTCCAGCAATTTGAATTTCCAATAGCGGATTCTGTAAAATGGCATTGTAGGCCTGCTTTACTTCAAATGAATGTTCATCCACTCGCTTGCCGGTCACTTGAAAAATACTTAACGTCAAATATTTTTCCACAGTTGTTTGATGCAGTTCGATATAGCGGCGGATTTCTTCTGGATGAAGCAAATACTGAATCGCCGCTCGTTGAATATAGTTCCGAGCCGTATCATAAGGGATCGCTGAATAAACAAGATCCCCTTTTGAAGAAATAGCCATCGAATGGTTTCTTGTATTGTAGGTTAATTGAAAATAGTCATTTTTAAAGACTGTCTTATTCACAGGTCGGCGTTTATTTTCCGGATAACGCTCGATTCGTTCGGCCAGTGCCGGTTGCAACATTGTTTTTGTTGGTAAAGATGGCATACCTTTTCTGACCATCAATTCTTTCTCATTTTCCTTTGATTTCATCAAAGCACCTCTATATTTAAAGAGAATTAGTCTTCTCTATTTATATAAGTTTGTATAATATCTCCATTATAGCGTTTCTCTTTGTTCCAAGCTTCTGAAATTATCAAATCAATAAAATTTTTTAGGAAATGTCTGCTTCATTGGTTCAACTAATGAATAATAACAAGTAAAACGCACTATTAATTATTTCATTTCCTTATAAATTATTGAAGAGAATGTTTTAGCTTTCAATGTTAGCATAGCCACAGAGAGGGATGAGTAATTGATGGAATTAGTTATTGGAAATGAAATCACCACCTATGATTGCCATGGAGAAAAAGTAACAGGGATCATTGAACAAATTTACGTCAATACAATAATTGTCGGAACAAGTACAGCAAAATACGTATGTCTTAAAAAACAACTTACTGCATAAAAAGAAGGCAACGTACACTGAACAGTACGTTGCTTTCTTGCTTTATAGAAACTCTTAAAAATTACTCAATCACGGCTTCTTCAATTTTTTCGCTAGATAATTTTCGCTGAAGGACCTTCACAACTTCAATGATTGGAATAATTGAGAAGGAGGCTGTGGCAACCACACCCCATTGCATACCGTTTAATGAGGCTACTCGAAAAATATCATTGAGGCCAGGAACTAAGATGATTACTCCCATTAAGGCAAAGGACAGTAAAATTGCCCAATTAAAGGTTTTATTCTGGAAAGGTCCAACCTTGAAGATGGATTGTCTTACAGATTTCACATTAAATGCGTGGAACAGCTGCATAAAGCCAAGTGTCGCAAAGCACATGGTTAAGGCATCGGCGTGCTGCAGCTGATACAAAGCCTGAGCAGAAAGACCTAGCATGTTCAATGCTGTATGTGCAGGATTTTGGATAGCAAACCAATAAACGAATAGCGTAATTCCGCCTTCCAAAATACCTTGATAAATAATGCTGCTAAACACCCCGCCTGAGAATAGATTGGAGCTACGTCCTCTTGGCTTATGACTCATTAAATCTTTTTCAGCTGGCTCCATTCCTAACGCAATTGCTGGAAAAGTATCTGTGACCAAATTGATCCATAATAAGTGGATCGGCAGTAATGTATCCCACGCGAATAAAGTAGCAATAAACAACGTCAATACCTCGCCAAGATTAGCTGCTAGCAAATACTGAACTGTTTTTTGAATATTTGAGAATACTTTGCGCCCTTCTTCAACAGCGACAACGATCGTAGCAAAATTATCGTCTGCTAAAACCATGTCAGACGCCCCTTTGGATACTTCCGTCCCTGTTATTCCCATACCGATACCAATATCCGCTTGCTTAAGTGACGGAGCATCGTTGACACCATCACCAGTCATCGCCACCACTTTTCCTTCTTGCTGCCAGGCTTTTACGATGCGAACTTTATGCTCCGGTGACACGCGGGCATAAACAGAATAATTGTACACCTGTTTCGCGAATTCCTCATCGCTCATTTCATTTAGCTCAGCACCGGTCAAAACGGCATTAGAATTACCCGCGTGAATGATGCCTAAACGAACCGCGATTGCTTCAGCGGTGTCTTTGTGATCTCCGGTAATCATGATTGGACGAATGCCTGCTTCTTTCGCCATCCAAACAGCTTCCGCCGCTTCTTTTCGCTCAGGATCGATCATTCCCACTAATCCAGCGAAACATAACTCATTTTCCAGTACCTCTGAAGTTAGTTCTTGAGGGTAGTCATCAAGTACTTTAAAGCCCATCGCCAGAACTCGTAAAGCCTGCTTCGCCATATCGGTATTATTAAATAGAATCTCCTGTTTCTGCTTTTCCGTCAGCGGAATTTCTTGTTCATCTGCAAATGCGCGATTGGTTCGTTGAATAAGCACATCGGGTGCACCTTTTACCGCCACTAAATATTTTCCGTTAGCTAGTTGATGCACGGTACTCATCAATTTACGATCTGAATCAAAGGGCAATTCCCCTACGCGCGGTTCCTGTTCCAAACGTTCCTTAAGATCGAAGTGCTGATCGATTCCGAACTGGACCAAGGCCGTTTCTGTTGGATCACCGATCAACGTTCCATCTTGCGCAATTTTTGTGTCATTTGCGTAATTCATAATTTTTAATGTCAGATTATCTGCTTCAATTTTTTGTTTAGCAGCTTTTTGCTGAAAGTTGTCATACACTTTTTCTACAGTCATTTGATTCAGCGTCAGTGTTCCTGTTTTATCGGAAGCGATGATGTCGGTACTACCAAGCGTCTCAACTGCTGGTAGTTTACGAATAACAGAGTTTCGCTTAGCCATCACTTGTGTGCCTAAGGCTAAAATAATTGTAACAATTGCTGGTAATCCTTCCGGGATTGCCGCTACCGCTAAGGAAATAGATGTCAGAAGCATATCAACAAAAGAAGTCCCATTAATTAAGGTCCCTACAATAAACATAATAACCGCAATGGCAATAATCGCCATTGTCAAAAACTTGCCAAGATCATTCAAATTATTCTTTAATGGGGTTTCTGTTTCATCCGCTTGCGCCAGCATGTCAGCTATTTTTCCGACTTCAGTACTCATTCCCGTGTTTACTACTACTCCTTTACCACGACCATACGTGACATTACTGTTGGAAAACGCCATATTTATCCGATCGCCAATGCCGATATCACCAGCCGGCAATACGCCTGTTTCTTTTTCTACCGGCACTGATTCACCGGTTAAGGCAGCTTCTTCGATCTTCAATGAAGCTGCTTCCAACAAGCGAGTATCGGCTGGAACAACATCGCCGGCTTCCAATAGTACAATATCTCCAGGAACCAATTCATCACTTTTGATAGATAAGGTGTGCCCGTCTCTTAAAACATTGGCGTTTGGAGTAGACATTTGCTTCAATGCCTCGATTGCTTGCTCCGCTTTCGCCTCTTGAAAAACTCCCATTAGGGCATTAATTACTACAACCAATAAAATAATAATCGAATCCACGATTTCATGAGAAACAATCGCCGAAATGATCGCCGCTGCCAACAAAACTAAAATCATAAAGTCCTTAAACTGTTCGAAAAATTTCACGAGGATGCTTTTCTTTTTGCCCTCTGCCAGTTCATTTTTTCCATATTCCTGCAATCTTTTCTGAGCTTCTTCCCCACTCAATCCGACCATAGAAGATTGCACATCTTGCAAAACACGTTCCTCTGAACAAGCATAAAAGGCCATTGTACTTTGTTTTTTTGTTGATTCTGTCATAACTTCCTCCTTATGTTTTTATAAAAAAAGAAGACCTGCGTATGTTTCAGTCAACATACACAAGTCTCACCGTTTAAGACAGCACCAGAAATTTCTTTCAGGATTGGTGATGCTGCCACAACACTACATTGTCAGTTACTCCCTTATGTGGATTCATTTTTTAATAATTCATTTGGTAAAATAATCATTACGCCCGTTTAATTAAATGGGAACATAACAACAGCACCTACACACAAAGCAACGATTCGGATTAAATACATTGGAACAGAATACAACCAAAATTCAGGAAGTTTGTATTTTCCCATTCCTAAGATCATCGCAGGCATACCGTCAACCGGCATATAGCCGCCATTCCAACCAGAGATTACCACAGCTGTCGCTGCCGCTACTGGATTTATTCCTAAACTGATGCTAGTAGCAATCGCAATCGGTGCGAAAATATAGACCGATCCCATATTTGAACCTGTGAAGGTCGCACACGTACTCGTCAGTAAAGCAAAGATTAAAATCAAGAAGAAGGGATGGATATTCGTTCCCAAGGTTTCTGCTACAAGGTCCCCGATCATTGTGGTGAAACCCGTATTCGCTAATGCGTCCGCTACGCCAATAACTCCGGCCATCATCAAGATTACTGGTGCACCCATGCTGTCTCGTACTTCCTTGAAGTCTAAAACATTCATCACCAATAATATGGCGCCGGCTAGTCCAGGGATTACATAAGAAGCATCCCCAAGTGTGTTCATCATCATCATGCCAGCTACACTAAGAATAAATAAAGCAATCGTTGTGTTTTCTTTCCAAGCTGGCAATACTTCTGTAGCTGTAGTTTCAGTTTTATCTTCTTCACCTGGCTCTGTTATTTCATGATCAGGCAGTAAACGATAAGCAACCAAACTCCAGATCAGAAAGCCCATTGCCAAGATAAAATTGACTACCGCAAACTTCGGCATGGAGATCGTGTCCTTATAGCCTGCCGTTTCTAAAACACTGACCGTCACTCCATAAAAAAGCGCGCAGTTAAAGGGCACAAGCGGATGATTCGTCGCAAAACCTAAAGGCATCATCAATTTAGATGTAGGCATTTTTTTGTTATAAGGAATCATTGATACTAGGGATAAAATAAGTACATAGTAACCAGTAGAGCCTGAGCCAGTCAGACTGGCGCCTAACATCACAACAATTAATAAAAGCGCGTAGCTCTTATAACCGCCGCGATTCACCAGCGAAATCATCGCAGACTGCACGCGGCTGATCAGCGTGGTTTTCATCAACCCGGCCATGACTACCATAAATCCGGCAACCATAACGACACTCGAATTAATAAACCCGGCAAAAGCCTCTTGAACAGTCGATAAACCAGTAACTACCAATAATAGGCAAGCTAACAACGGGGGTGCGCCAAAGGCCAATTTGTCTGACATGATCAAAACAATCATGAAAATCAAAATACCCAGGGCGAGAATCATTTGTATTGTCATTTTTGTATTCTCCTTTAATAAAACTGTTTTTCACTTGTTGTTGCTCCACAAGGCAATGGCTTTTGTCTTATGGAGCCCCACTAAACGCAATTCTAAGTCCTGAGCAGCGGTCGCTCTGCAGCGCAACACACTGATGCTGGAATTTTACAACCTTAACTTGAAAAATCTTTCACTATATAACCACGAACACCTATTTCTAAACGCCTTCTCCTGAGGTTGGATTATAGACGCCTTCAGCTTCTCTCTTTTCACCAAACAACTCTTCAACTGTGAACCGTACATACTTCACACATAACCGATTTTTATAGGCATAAACCAAATGTAGAATTCCTTTGCTGTCTTGATACAAGGTCGGATATTCATGCTGAGAATTATTGGTTTTGTTTTCGATCCCAATATAGCCTTCCGCCGGTTCAAAAACTCGTCCTATCGGCCAAGTCTGTCCCTGATCTTCGGAAATAGAGATAGCGACGGGATTACGTAAGCCTGGCCAAGCAACTTTACCAAACTCGGCATTATTGGCAGCGTTCACATTATAAGCTAAAGCGGTTTCGCCTGATTGCAGCTTAATTGCACTTACACTGGCATTATTATTCGGTAAGACGGTCGCTTCAGGTACTGTCCAAGTATCTCCGTAGTCAAAGGATTCACTCTTATACACATGATCCGCGAAACGACTGCGCATAAAGGCGACTAAATGTCCTTCTTCCATCTCATTCAAATTGGCATGAACCCGCCCATTACTGTCAGGCATCCGAACCGCTTTCCAAGTTTTCCCCTGATCATCTGAAACTTGGAACTCTGTTGGATCGTTAGTCAAACCTTCAGGCGAGTCTTCACATAGCCAGGTACTGAAGATCCAGCGGCCGTTACTTAATATTTGAATCGCTTGCCGAGAAAAAGTTCCTTCCTTATTAAACAGAACTTCAGGTTCACCCCAGCTTTGACCTTCATCCGTTGATTTTTGAACCATGATGATAGAGGTGAACTGCATGTTGTCTTTCCCCTCTTGGCGACTCAACTGAGAAGTATAGATCAACCAAATATCGCCATCTGGCGCTCTGAAGAATGCAGGATTCTGTTCACTGCGATCTTCCCCGCGAGAAACAATTTCTGCTTCAGACCATTCTTGTGTTTCAGGGTCAAGCTTAGATACAGCGATAGAAATATCCCCGCTGCCTTCGAAACTTCCAGCAAACCAAGCACACAGCATGCCGCCATCCTTCGTTTCAATCAATGCAGGCGCATGAGCCGTCGCTTTTCCGCCTGTGGGAATCAATGCAAAATCGATATTCATAAATTCGTCCCGATAAACGACCCCATTCGGTTCAGATTGTCTCACTTTTGGTAGTTCTTTCGTCATTCTTTTTCCTCCTTTTATTTTGTATTAAGCTCCAACTTAATAACAGCTTTCGTAAAATGTAGCGGCTGATCCACATGAAAAACCGCCTGATGACCATCCCAAGGGAAACAAATATACGCCATGCCTTCCGAGATTTTCATCTTATGAGTATTTTGTCCTGTAAATTTCTGTACATCCTTCTCAGGGTCGTAGGGCAAAACCTCCGTTAAATCCGCTAGTCTATTCCAGGCAATATACTCCTCGCCCTTTAAGACAATTTGGAGATCTGCATATTTTTGATGTGCTTCAAATTGCGCTTCTTCGATAGGTTTGGTCACTCCTTCTTGAAAGAAGAAGTAACCACCCTTGAAGAAATATTTTTTGCCAAATTCCTGCTGTTGAATACTTTTCATCGCCTCCACGGCTTCAGGAATCGCCGGAAATAGCTTGTTATAGTGGGTTAAATTCGCTACAGCATCAATAATCATTTTCACACCCTCCTAAGAGTTTTCAGCTAAACGAATCGCGTAATCAATCGCATTTTCAAGACTGAATTCGCTGGCCGTCCATTTACCTGCCTGATCAAAGGCCGTTCCATGATCGACAGAAGTACGGATAATCGGTAATCCTAGCGTAATATTTACACCCTTAACAGCTTCCCAAGCGCCAGACTTCTGATCATAAACAAAGCCTAATGTCTTTAAAGGAATATGGCCTTGGTCATGATACATCGCTACAACAATGTCATACATTCCACCATTTGCTTTCGAGAAGACTGTATCTGCTGGCAGTGAACCGAATGCCTGTATCCCTTCTGCTTGAGCTGCCTCAACCGCTGGATTAATCTCATTGATTTCTTCTTGTCCAAACAAACCGTTTTCGCCGCAGTGTGGGTTTAGTCCCGCCACAGCAATTCTTGGTTCCTTGATTCCTAGATTCTTACAGGCCTGATCAGCGATTCGAATGACATCCAATACTCGTTCCTTGGTTGCCAAATCACACGCATCTCTTAAGGAAACATGGGTTGAAACGTGAACAACACGCAAATTGCCATCAGCCAGCATCATGGTATATTTTTCCGTATTCGTTAAGTCCGCATAGATTTCGGTATGACCGGCATAATGATGCCCCGCCGCATTCATTGCTTCTTTATTTAACGGATTGGTCACGGTGCCATCGACTTCTTTGGCCATCGCTAATTCAATGACTTTTTTTACATATTGAAACGCGGCATCGCCCCCAACCTCGGATACTTCACCTATTGAAAAATTCGACATGTCTACGATTGCCAAATCAATCAAGTCAATGGTTCCAAAGGAGAACTTCGCTTCACTTGGTTTTTCAACTACATGGATTGTCAGCTTCAACTCTGGATGCTTTGCTAAATAGTAAGCCAATACACTTTTGTCTCCAATCAATATTGGATGACAGCGGTCATATAATTCTGTCTTGTTAAAGGCCTTAATTGCGATTTCGGGCCCAATCCCAGCAGGGTCACCCATCGTAATGCCAATAATTTTTTTCACGTTGACTTCCCCCTTCTTATTTCATGCCCTTTGCTTTGTTTTCAGCAATTACTTTTTTCAAGGCTTCTGTCGCTTCATTTGACACTTGATTGAAAGGTGCACGGCATTTGCCTACCGGATACCCTAGTAAACCAACCGTATGCTTCACAATCGTATTAGGATTACCAAATTTAAAGCAATCTCTAAAGGAACGGACCGAATCTTGATAAGTTCTCGCTTCTTCGATGTTTCCCGTTAAGAACTGTTCATAAATTTGTGCCATCACGAATGGATAGATATTTGAGCAGCCTGCGATCCCACCTTGACCACCAGCGAACAAGGTCCATAAAATTAATGAATCATTGCCTGAGAGTACAGCAAAATCGGCGCGATCCCGTGTTTGTTCAATATACTGTAAAATATTATCGAAGTTCCCACTGCTATCTTTCACACCAACAATGTTTTTGATCTTGCTTAATTTTCCAACCGTGGCTGGTGCAAGTGCATTTCCTGTTCGAGCAGGAATATTATAGAGAACAATCGGCATATCAACATTCTCAGCGACTGTTTTAAAATGGGTGTACAATTCATCCTGCGAAGCTGCGGCAAAGGCCGGGGTAATAATAGAAAGTACGTCAACGCCAATTTCCTTTGCTTTTTGTGACAAGCGGATCGTATCCTGTGTCCCTATCAATCCAGTCGATGCGTAAACTAGAACTCGCCCATTGACCTCTTCTACCGCAACCTTCATAATTTCACCTTTTTCTTCTTCTGAAAGAATGTAGCCTTCGCCATTTGTTCCGAAAACGAAGATTCCATGTACGCCCCCGTCGATCAACCGATTGATTTGTACTCTAAACTCTTCATAATTTACACTTTCGTCGTCATGCATCGGTGTCAAAATCGGCGAAATGATTCCTTTGATTTCTGTCATTTTTTTCTGCTCCATTCCTACTATAAAATTTCCAAATAGATATTTTTTGCATCTTCTGGTGTTACTTCCCGTTTGTTATTGACTAATAATCGTGTGACTTCCATTCCCGCTGCTACCAGATCATCCAAATCCTCCGCAGGTACATCAAATTCCTTTAAGCTTGTTGGAATTTCTAACACCTTAACGATATCTTCCAGCTGCGCTAGCATATACGCTGATTTCTCCTCTATTGAAAGCTCCTTATTCCCGTCTTTGATCACACGGTCATAGGCTATTGCCAAGAGATCCTTGATTGCCGGCTGATTGAATTTCATTACCGGTGTCAACAGCATCGCGTTGGAAACACCATGAGCAATGTGGTATTTTCCTCCCAATGGATAAGACAACGCATGAACCGCAGTTGTACCAGAAGAAGTAATCGCTACACCTGCATAGAAGGAACCTAGCAACATCTTGCTTTTGGCTTCTAACGCTTCTGAATTTGTACAAGCTTCAACAATATTGTTCATAATCAAATCAAGTGCTTCGAGTGCGAAAGTATTGCTGATGGGATTGGCTTTCACTGAGGTAAAGCATTCAATCGCATGACATAAAGCATCCACACCTGTCGCAGCAGCAATTGGTTTTGGCAGATTCTTAATCATACGGCTCTCTAAAATGACATAGTCCGCAATCATTTCAGGATTTACGATGCCAATTTTTAGTTTTTTTTCTGGGACTCCGACAATACTGTTTGGTGTTGCTTCAGAGCCTGTTCCAGCTGTCGTTGGAATCATTAAGCTTTGGACCTGCTTCTTCGCTAATAAAGGATTATCTAAAAGCTCTTTGATCGTATAATCGTCCGTTGCTAAGATCGAAGCAAGTTTCGCCACATCCATCACGCTGCCGCCGCCAATAGCGATGATGAAATCTGCTTGCTCTTTTTTGAAGATATCCACCATCGCTTGTGCCTCATTGTAGTTAGGCTCTGCGGGAATTTCTGATATGACTACATACTTGATCCCGGCCTCTTCGATTAATGACTTAGTCTGTTCGGCTAAGCCTGCTCCTAAAATTCCTTTATCAGTAAAAATCACGATTTTTTTTACATCTTTAGCGATAATACATGCCAACTGTTCGATAGCATGTTCGCCAGCAATAATATTTTTCGGCATTTTTAAACTATAATCTATAAGCATTCCGATTCCTCCTAAATATTCTCTTTTTCTCTATTCTGTTAAGTGACAGATTTCTTCAAATAGTGCTTCATTTCCGAAGCCGCCTGATTTGGTAATCACCTGATTTTCTTTTTCTTGCCAAATAATTGTTGAAAGGACGACTCCGGGGCTGATTTCAGCGATTGGTTTTATCTGATTGATTCCTAAGACATTCATTGATTGAAACAGTGTATCTCCTCCGGTGAATAGGAAGGTATTCTCCGTATGCTCCGACCATAATGCCTGAGTAAGTTCCCCCAGCGCTTGTCCAATTCTAAACCGAAAATCCGTAACATCCTGTCCTTGCTCATTACTAACTAATTCAATTCCTCGACTAGTCTCTTCACTTAACGTTTCAAAAAGAATCAATGACTGGTCTTCAAGCAATGACAGATAGTCGGCAATTTCTTTTTTTCCTTCCTTGGACCAATAGTTCTGTTGCAATAACTGATGAGGTCTTAAGGAAATTCGAGGGTAATTTTTTTTTTCAATATAATCGACTTGCTTGCGGGTTACTGGATTAACACTTCCACAAATCACCACAAGCGGCTTCTTCAATGAATACTCGTGGGACTCCACTTTAGAAAAAAGCTTTGTCGCCAATACTTTTGCAAATCCTGCGCAGCCAATGGAGATAGATAGTAAGTTTGCCTTCTCTAATAGAGTGGCTTGCTTTTCTAAATCCTCGTCTCTTTCAGCATCAAAGACAAGAACACCCTTTAATGTATCTGGCAATAGTTGATTTTTTATCAACTGCCCCTCTATATTTGCCTCTTTCTTTAATCGTCGTAGCACATTACTTTCAATTACCGGTTCATAAGGATCTTTTGCAAAGACACTTTGCGAAACTAGTACCCGATCGATATATAAATTGCCATTAATCAATACCCGATTCATTTCGGGATAAGCTGGTAAAAACGGGATCGCAGTTGTTTGACTAGCATCTAAAACAGCTTTGATTTCAGCACTGATATTTCCTCTTAATGCTGAGTCTACCTTTTTGTAAATAAAAGGAATCTTCATTTTTTTAGCGCTTACAATTAAGTCGCGGATTATTTTGTAAGCCTCATCATTACTCAGGTAACGACTTTCTGTATCAATCACCAATACTTCTATGTCTTCATCTACTTCATTAGTATTGATTTCTGTATTCGTTGAGACGAGCGTCGAAATTCCCTGTTTCGAAAATTGAACTCCCGTATCCAGCGCCCCTGTAAAATCATCTGCGATCACTAGCAGCTTTATCATCCGTTCACCACCTTAAATTTCATGTTTTCATTTTAGCCTGCACACTCGATCAATGATATTCAAAAATAAAAAAAACCGTTTAACATTGAAACGTTTTCTCCCTATCAATATATTTTAGAGAAAAAGTCAGATATAATTGTTACTATATGAAACACTAGGAGGAATACGATGTCAGCAAAAATTAAAATTTTAGGGATTGCTCCTTACGAAGAGCTAAACAATTCAATGAGTGTTGTCAGCAAACAATTTAAAGAGGTAGCGTCGGATATCTATACTGCTGATCTGAAAGAAGGGCAGCAAATTGCGACAAAACTTTTTAACAACAACTACGATGCCATCATCTCCCGTGGTGGAACGGCTGATTTAATTCGACAGGTGGTCTCTATTCCAGTTATTGACGTATCTATTTCCATCTATGATATCCTTGGCACCATTCGGCTAGCTCGAAATTACACAGAAAATTTTGCCATTGTCGGCTATGCCAGCATCACTGAAATGGCTCACCTATTATGCGATATTTTGGGCTACAACATTAAAATCATCACACTGGACGATAAGACTGATGCGAGTATGACTTTGGATGTTTTAGCTGAAGAAAATTACGAAATGATTTTATGCGATGCAATTACAAACCGTTTAGCCTTGACAAAATCTATCAATACCATTTTGATCACATCAGGATTTGAAAGTGTTAAACATGCTTACCAAGAAGCTTTAACGATCGCAAAGCATTTAAAAAAGGTCCAACATAACAAATTAGTACTAGAGGAAAGTATGAAGCAACAAAAACAAGAATTAATCATTTATGATGCGACATTTCACGTCCATTACTCCAATGTTTCCAACGATTTATCGAACACCATCGCAAAATTTCTAAGCACAAAAAAAGACAGCATTGACGAAAATCAATACTATCATACCTATAAAAACAACGTCTATATGATTACCATCAAAAAAATTCGCGTTGATGATGCAACCTATTTTAGCTGTACCTTGAAGCTCTCGACACCACCAATCATCAATAATCGTTTTGGAATCTTTTATCAAAAGCCAGTAGAAGTTGCAGAGATGTTTACTAAAAAGCTGATGTTTACACAATTCATTCAGGAGGAAACAAAGCAGAAGCTGCAGCAAGTAAATAACTTCTATCACTCGCTTATTATTGCGGGTGAGACAGGTACAGCGAAATCTAGTATTGCCTATCAAGCCTTTCTAAATCAAGAAATTCATACGAACCAACTGATTTCAATTGACACCAAACTAATGAATGAGAAAATGTGGAAATTTCTCGTCAATCCAACGAATGGCCCTTTGGTAGATGAAAATAACACATTACTATTTCAAAATGTAGAACAGCTTTCTATTCGAGATGTAGAACAACTGATTACGATTGTAAAAAATACGAAGCTGCTGCAGCGAAACAATCTGCTGTTTACCTATAACACTAATAACGCCAGCGAAGAGAAAATTTATCATCGATTGCTTTTCGAGCTTAACTGTGCTAGCATCTACGCACCACCGATTAAAGAACGAAAACATGAGTTAAGTGTAATCACAACTCTGCTATTAAACAAAATGAATATTGAATGCAATAAAGACATCATTGGCTTTGACCCCAAGGCGATGAAGGAGTTTTTGGCTTTTGATTGGCCGGGGAATTTTAACCAATTGCAATCTGCTATAAAGGAATTGGTAATCACTTCCACTACTCACTATATTTCTGAGCACCAAGTTATTCAACTGCTTAGAAAAGAACGCTTGATTCAAAATTTTTCCATTGCTCATTCAGACAGCTTCCATCTACAAACAAAGGTGGAAAAGCCAACTTTGTTTGATTATTCAAAGGAAATCATTTTAAATGTCTTGGAGCAAAATAGCGGCAATCAAACCAAGACAGCTGCACAATTAGGAATCAGCCGCACCACTCTTTGGCGATATTTGAAAGATGAATAGCTTTCTATAAATATGAGCTCTTGTGGAAAGAATAGATTTGATTAACTATACATACCCAAGCATCGGTTTTCCCTAGTTTTTTAAAATGTTTAAAAAAATGGAACGTCCCTCCTTCACCTTTCTTTCGTATAATAAAAGAAGAAACGAAAGCCTTAAAGGAATCAGGTGATGATCTTGGAAAAATATGTATATTTAACTGTACTGTCCTTTTGTATTTTTCTACAGCGAATGTCATTCATCAGCTTTTCAGTCTTTTTACTATTATCTGGTATTATCTCTGGGATCGTCGCTGGTCGTGTGTTCCTTTTCCGTAAATACGAGCTATTTCTATTCTTTTATAAAGATACATTGCTGAGTGAAAACGGAAAGATTATCGTCTTATGTACAAGTGTTGTCCTATATATCCTTTCTCTATCTTTCATTGCTATAGGCTCCTGGCTGTGTGTCCAATAATCTTTCGTTTACTAAAAAGAGGAAGACTGTCTTAGTCTTCCTCTTTAATAGGTACTTCTTTTTTCTTGTACTCTCTCATATTTACCACAAGAACATCCTCTTTTGATAAACATAATTCTTTTATCAGCAACGACTGCATTTCCTCTTTAGTGATAACGGATTTCCCCTTAAAAACACCCTCACCATATACTTCCCAAGCTGCTGCTTGTTTTATTTTCGGATGTTGAAGGATATTAGGCGCGGGCGCTACCTTTATCGAAACAATCAAATCATAGGTGACAACGTCCGCCTCTGTTTTTTTTGATTGCTTAATAAACAGAACGATTATGACGATTGCAGCTATTAAACTAAAAATCAAAAATATCTTCATCGTTTCTCCCACCCCACGATACTCGTCCTTCACGCTTTATCTCAACCAACTATTTTTAAGAATCTGTAAAACCATACCCATGAATCACCTTAATTATACCAAAATAAGACTACAAATAATAAATTTCGCTTATTTCATTTTTCGAATTTTGTTTTTCCGTTACTTGTCATTTGTAAGGTTACTTTAAGGTTAAGTTTGGTTCTATGCAAGCTTGTCTCTTTATACTTCTTTTATCAAGTAATGGAGGGATAAAACATGACAACAACGATTTTAGAAATTAAAAATCTGCGGAAAAGCTATGGAACAAACGAGATTTTAAAAGGAATAGAGCTTCAGCTACTTCCTGGGAAAATCACGGGATTACTGGGGCGCAATGGTGCAGGAAAAACCACTTTAATGAAATGTGTATTGGGTCTTACCACAAATTATCATGGAAAAATGACTTTTAATGGAAAAGACTTAAATACTACGGATACCGAGACAAAAATGAAGATTGGTTCACTTGTCGATGTACAGTTTTATGAAGATTTGACTGCCTACGATAACTTACTACTTTCCCTTCGGTTAATTCAATCCCTTTCACGAAAAGAACGTAATCAATTGATTCAAGAAAGCTTGGAATTTGTAGAACTCAGTAATGCGGCGAAGAAAAAAGTCAAAAACTTCTCCTTTGGAATGAAACAACGGTTGGCCTTAGCCCTCTCATTAATCACAAAACCGGACCTGTTGATTTTGGACGAACCTTTTGTCGGCCTTGATCCTATTGGTGTCGAAGAAGTGAAGGAACTGCTGAAAAAGCTTTGTCAGGAGCGAGGAACGGCGATCCTCTTTTCCAGCCATCAGATGCAGGAAGTCTGTGAATTGACGGATAATATCTTGGTATTGAGCAATGGTGTAATTAGTTACTCTGAACATAATGAACATTTTGACAACCAACAAGCACAATTAATCGAGTTAATGAGATAAAAAAGGAGCAAGTAATTATGGAGATTTGGACAATATACAAAATGGAAATGATTAAAACATTGAAAAGAAAAAATAGTTTGATCCTGCTAATTCCGTCAATTTTGGTCGCTATTATGGCTTTTGGTATTTCAACTGGAGGGCTGACTTTTACTGGCGATGCCTTATCCGCTGATGGAAAATTTGCTTGCTTAGATTTTATTACCACCCTATGGCTCTTCTTTAGTGCCTTAGGTGTTTGGGGAATCCTATTGATCTTAATAACCGCCTTTCAGTTTTCGGGAGAAATCTCCAGCGGTCAAATAAAAATGACGCTATTACGTATCGGAAAACGAGGTCCAATTGTTTTTGCAAAATTTTTGGCGCTGCTAACAACTACTTTTGGTGCATTTACTTTGTTTACTCTCACAGCTGGTGGCGGTTACTATCTTTTTATAGCAAACACTGATGTTGGAAATGGGAATTTTTCTTCCTCCACGATTGATTTGCCAACAGTGATCGCCACGATTGGATTCATTTTTCTACATCTTGCTTTGTTTATGGCAGTTACGCTGCTGATAGGGTTGTTTTTGTCCCCTTTCATTGCATTTATCTTTTCATTAGTCAGCTTATTTGCCGTAAATTATTTGATCAATACGAATGCACTTGAGCTTTTGAAATATTCTGCTTTATCTGTAAGCAACAACCTGATTGCGGGCAAAGCTGAAAATGTAGTTCCCGCATTACTTATTTCTATCGTACTTATTATTTGTCTTTTACTTTTGACTTCCCTACTTTTTAAAAGAGTAGATATAAAATAGCCGATTAGAAAGGTATAATAGAAGGAACTATTTTGTAACGGGGGTGCATTTAATGGGGTTCTCAATTTTAGTAGCGGATGATGAACAAGGGATTATTGATTTTGTTACCTTATATTTAGAAAAAGACGGATATACGGTAGTATCGGCCACTAATGGTGAAGAGGCATGGACCTGTATCCAACAAGAGAAAATCGATCTCGCCATTTTAGATATCATGATGCCTAAACTCAACGGCTATCAATTAATCAAAAAAATTCGGGCAGAAAAAAATATCCCAATCATTTTTTTGACCGCGAAAGATGCCGGTGCGGATAAGGTTCTTGGTTTAGATATTGGTGCAGATGACTATGTGACGAAGCCTTTTGATCCCTTAGAATTAGTCGCGCGTGTCAGTGCTCAGCTTCGTCGCTTTTATTCATTAGGTTCGAGAGAAGTTCATCTGCCTAAAATTCTCAAACTTCATGATTTGACTCTTGATCTCGATCAATGTCTCCTTTTTAAAGAAGAAGAACAAATAAACTTAACTTCGATTGAGTTTAAAATCCTGCGTTTGTTGATGGCTTCTCCAGGAAGAGTATTCACAAAAAAGCAGATTTATGAGGCAGTTTGGGAAGATACTTATATCGTTGATGATAACAATATCATGGTCTATATTAGTCGACTCAGAGAAAAATTGGGAACTAGAAAGGAGGAATCTTATATTCAAACAATTCGCGGATTAGGATATAAGATAGTGCCATGAAAAAAAAGCCCAAGACACTAGGACGATTTTTGACGAAGAAGTATCTTACGACTTCGATTTTGTTACTGGGATTAATCTCACTCTTTGCTACGATTGCTCAATTTTTTGTTTCTGGGACAAATGATATAGTGAAGTCTTTGTGTGCACAAACAATTGTACGACCTGACTATAAAAATATCGATGTTTCTACTTTAAAAGATTTCGGTGGCTGGATTGAAATTCTCGATGAAAAAAATGAGGTCATCTACTTCAAAGGTGAAGTGGGTGAAAAGAAGACACATTACACGCAGAAGCAGTTACTTGAAATGGATGCACTTCAATCCATTCTTAGTCAAAAAGTCTATCAAATCGGCATTATTTCTTTTAAGCAAAACGACCGAAGCGTAAAATATATGGCGACCTATGCTCCTTTTAAAGCAACAGATGGACGAGAATACATCTGTATTTCCAAAATCCCGCAAAAAAGTATTCAAGGAAATTTAAGACCCGTTTTTAACAGCTTTTTATCCCCTACTGCTGTAACAATTTTTAAGAGTCTCTCTTTTCTAGTACTTCCGATCCTACTCATTTTTATTTTTTGTCTTAGACGTTACTCGAAATCGGTCAAAGAACACATCGTCGCACCAAATACCATTTTAATTGATGGGTTACGGACGATTAATGAAGGGGATTATAGTAAAAAAATCCATATGAACGCGGAATACGAATATATCGAAATCGAAAATTCCTTCAACCATATGGCGGATCAGCTAAAAAAAGCCGCCCAGCAGCGAACTTCTTACGAAAAAGAACGGCAGCTGCTTTTTGCCAATATGGCCCATGATTTACGTACTCCTCTTACTACAATTCAAGGAACTGCTAAAGCTGTAGCAGATGGGTTAGTCTCTGATGACAAGCTGACTCAAACGATGGAAACCATTATGTCAAAAACAGCGCATATGAATGAACTAGTCAATCGCTTATTGATTTTTTCTAAGCTGGATAGTCCTGACTATCAGCTCCACTGCCAAAATCTAGACTTAGTCGAATTGATCCGAGAAGTTTTATTAGAACAACTTGATGTCGCAGAAAAAAATAAGATCCACTTAAATTTCGACCTGCCAGAATCCGCGTTAGAGATTTCTGGAGATCCAACTGAATTAAGGCGTGTTTTTGATAACTTGATCGGAAACAGCATCCAGCATAATCCGCCTGAAACAACAGTACAACTCAAACTCTATACACTTGATAATCAAATTGTTTTTGAAATCAAGGATGATGGCACTCCCATCCCTAAAGAATTACAAACGCAATTATTTGATCCTTTTGTCAGCGGTGACAGCTCACGTTCTACTCAAAATGGTAGTGGACTAGGCTTAGCCATTAGTAAAAAAATTGTTGAGAAGCATGGTGGTAATATTTTATTTGTTGAAGTAAATAAGCAGGAGAAACTATTTCAAATATTTTTGTAGTTCTATTTTGATGGACTTTTTTATTGAATAGTGTGGTTTCTTCATTCTCTTGGTGCTTTTCAACTCTCTCCTTACCTTGTTGCGTTCATATAGAAATACTCTTCTTTCGGGGTTGACCCAGCTTTTCCGCAGGCAAAATCTCTGCTATCAAAAGAAAATGTCCTCTTTATAAATGAAATGACTATTATTTCTATAATTCAATAAAAAAATATCCAAGGAGACTTAGTCACTTTAAGCCTTCTTGGATATTATTTTTAAGTTAATTTTAGTATACGCGGACACCGAAGTCTGGTGCGTAATATTGAGTTGAACCATATTTCACGTTTTCACCTGGTTGTGGTGCGTGGATATATTGATCGCCCCCAGCTGAGATCGCTACGTGATAGCTTGATCCTTGGTCGCCCCAGAATAATAGGTCCCCTTGTTGTGCTTGACTAACATCGATTGTCGTACCTGATGATTCTTGTGCTACAGTCCAAACACCAATATCTTTACCCGTTACTTGCTTGTAAACATATTGAGTAAGACCAGAACAATCGAAACCGCTCGTGTCTTTTCCACCCCATACATATGGTGTGCCGATATATTTTTCCGCTTCATTCACGATTTGTTGACCGCGAGTTGTGTCGGTTGACTGATCAGTCGTTGTTTGTTGCTGATCTTGTTGTGTCTGCTGTTGCTGTTGATCCTGTTGTTGTGTTTGTTGTTCTTGCTGCACTTGTTCAGGTTGTTTTTCCGGCGTTGTTGTCGCTGGCGTCTCTGTTACAGGTGTTTGTACTGCTTGTTCCTCCTGTACAGGCGCTTCTTCCTGTTGAACCGGTGTGGTTTGTGCTACATCAGGAGTTACAACCGGCGTTTCTGGTGCTGGTGTTACTTCTGGTGTTGATGTAGAATCAACAATTGGCGGTTGATCTACGATTGGTTGTTGATCCACAATCGGTGTGGTATTTTCTAATTGGGTTGTTGGTGCAACTGTCGCTGGTTCTTCACTTACTGTACCGTTGCCCACAACAACGTTTTGACCAGCATAGATGTTATTGTCTTCAATATTGTTCCAATCATTAAACTCTTGTACACCAATTCCGAATTGATCCGTGATAGAATTAACCGTATCGCCAGATTGGACAGTATATTCAGTCGGTTGAGCTGGTGTTTCCACAGCAGGTTGAGCGACTGGCGGTGTAACTGGCTCTGTTGCGTCATAGCTAGTTAAATCATGTTCTTGAATAGTTGACACTAATTTTTGAACATAACTTTGATCATCATTGAAGCGTCCTTCTAAAGCTGCAGCGGCTGTTTGGTAGTCCTTTGCGTTACTGCGCCAAGTACCACTAAAGTAATTTTCGTTACCGTCACGAGAAGTTGTTTTGATGATTTCAATATAGTCCTGAATTGCTTCTTTATAAGAACCGTATTGTTTCATCTCTTTCTTTTCAGTTTGACCAGTTTCTGAATTTTTCTTATCCAGCATTGCTGATTTGCCTTTATACTGACCTTCTAATCCAAAAAGGTTGTAATAAGGGGCTTCCGCATAGTCGTTTTGTCCCCAGTCACTTTCGACGATGGCTTGAGCAATCATAATAGAAGCATACAGGTCATGTTTTTCAGCTAATGGCTTGATTTCATTTGAAATTTCATTGATAAACGCTTTTTTATCAATATTTGACGTAGTTGCAGTCGTTTTTCCTTCAACAGCTTCTACTTCATGTGTGTTTAGTAATGGTGCCGCTACCGAAACCGTTACTAAGGCAGTACCTACTACAGCAGACCCTTTTTTAAGATAGCGATAGTTCGTGGTCTTCTGGCGTTTCTGTTGACGTAGTTCACGTCGGGTTAAAACTTTATTTGACATTTAACATCTCTCCATTCTCTCTCTCATTGCTTTCTTAACAATATTAATTATAACACAATGGAAATGATAGGTCATTGTTAATGAACTGCATTTCTTGATATTTTAGATTATTTTTTAAGAGAATAGACCAAAAAGGCCTATTTTTCAATTATTTTCAAATTTGTTAAAAAAATGATTCTGAAACAGCTCGTTTAAAAGTTGTTTAAAAATCTTTTTTGTTAAATCGAACAAATGAGGTGAATATGTGCTAAAAGAGAAAATTAAGAATTTACCAAGAACTCCTGGAATTTATAGAATGAAAAACACTAGCGGGGAAGTAATCTACGTTGGAAAGGCGAAAAATTTGAGACAACGTGTGAGTTCCTATTTTGTTAAAAATAAGCAACACTCCCGTAAAGTTCAAGAAATGGTCCGCTTGATCGACGACTTTGATTATGAATTGGTGGCAACTGAATTTGATGCGCTCTTATTAGAATGCCATTTAATTCATCAACTTCGCCCAAGATATAATCGAATGATGAATTACTATGAAGGCTACGGCTACTTTCAATTTCTCAACAAACCACCCTACTTGAAAGTTCTGAGTGAGTGGTCAGAAGATGGGCTAGTCATTGGTCCCTTTTATAAGGAAAGTAAAATTCAAGAGCTGAAGGAAATAATTAATAGCACCTATCGTCTAGATGGTCCTTTAAAGTATGTTGCCGGTATCGTCAAGAGTTACAAAGAAATCTCTCCAGATGAGGAGTTTAAATTGCGGATGCAAGAAATCAAAGAGACCTTGCTTGGTCAGTCCACCGCTCTGCTTACTCGAATTGATCAGCGGGTCCAAGCAGCTAGTGAGCGACACGATTACGAAGCTTCTGCACAATGGTGGAACAATTACTTGACTGTTCAGAGGTTTCTGCGCCGCAATAAGCAGTTGATCCAAATCATGCAAAACCAAACCTTTGTAGGAATACTACCTGAAGATGATGGCTATTACTGTTACCTTTATGCTAAAGGAGAGCTCTTGAATCGAGTCGTCTATCAACGAAAGCCTTCCTTTAAACAAGCAAAAAAGAGATTAGCTCAAGGTGTCTCTGCTAAAACGTGGCAACGAATCAATGAAAAAGATCGGTTAGAAAAGGAAGACGTCGATCTCTTCCCTATTTTCTTTAACTATTTGAACCAGCACGGGCAAGTTCTAGGATTTTCTACTGAGGAAGAATAGCTCCTATTTGTATTCGATTTCATTCCTTGTTACAATCAGCGTAGGAGTTTATGAAATGAGGGATGGCTATATGCAAATTGAAAAAATCACTAAACCAGCACAAACAATCGTTTCGATGTCTACTCATATCTCACATGAGCATCTACCAGATTATATCGGAACTTCCTTTATGGATTTGTTAGAATATATTCAAAAACACGGAGCTGAGCTCGTAGGAACACCGTTTATTTCCTACTTAAACCTTGATGATACAGGGCAGCCTAAAGATGAATTATTAGATGTAGAGATTGGTTTTCCTATTGATAAAGAAATTCCTTCAACAGAAAAATTCCAAAGTTATGTACTTCCAGGATATCAAGCAGTTCGAACACTTTATGTTGGGGATTACGATGATTTAACAGCATCTTATAAAGAATTGATCGATGCGATTAAGCAAGAAAATGGCATCTTCACTTTCCGCAGCTATGAGTACTTTTTAACGGATGCTTCAGTCCCTTTAGAAGATCAAGAAACGATGATTGAATTAACTTATCGCTTAAAGCGAAAAGATCTATTTACAGAATGATCTCATCAACATTAGAATAAAATGAGAGCCCTTCGATTAAAAAATCGAAGGGTTTTTTTCTTGTTTCTTCTTTTCCAAAGTCTTTTTAATCAGGCGAACGACGTTTTTTTATTTTATCGGCATTCAATTACTTACATAATAAAAAAACAAAAACAGAAAAGACTTTAAGAAACCTTCTAAAAGTTATATATAAGTTACCTTTCTTTTTCAGTTTAACTCTAGACGAGTTTCGGTAAAAATTATCTTTTCTTCAATCACTTATAAGAAAAAAATAAGTGTATCTTAGAGAGTTGCCAAATTATTTAATGTCATTTTTTATTATTCAAGACAATCAAAAAACGCCCATAAATAACTAAAATAGTTATATGAGCGTTCTTTTCTAAATATGTTCAAATTAATATATAGTTCTTTTTAAAAATGTTAAGATTGTGTTAAAAACATTACAAATTGAATTTAACCGTCTATTTATAGATGGACAAGCAGTATTTTTTCATTATTTACTAATCTTCTTGATTAGAAGGTTTGTCCCCACGTCTCGATCACTGTTTTGTCTGTTGAATGAGTGAGAATCGTTAGGCTTGAATTCTCTAAGATTCCTCTCTCACGAATTTTTGCTAGTGGTACTCCATTCAAGGTATTCAATAGAGCCATTAGCAAAATTCCATGGCTAACGACCAATATTTTTTCTTTTGGATATTTTTCTGTCACGCTGTCAATCACTGCTTTACTTCTTTCGATTAAATGTGAATAAGATTCCGCGTGAAATTTCTCTGCGTCAAACAAATCTGGACGTGTGCGATAATTTTTTAAATCTTCCGGATAGGCTTCAGTAATCTGATCAATCTTCTCACCATCCCAATCGCCTAAACGCATTTCTCGTAAATCCTCAATAATCGTCAATTCAGGCGGCCGTTTATTTTCTGAAAGAATGATCTGCGCAGTTGTTTGCGCGCGCATTTGAGGTGAAGTCAATGCAACATCGAATGGAACATCCTTAAGATATTGCGCCATTCGCTTCGTTGCCTCAACTCCTGTTGGAATCAGTGGAGAATCAACGGTTCCCCCATTAAATCGTCCTGCTTCATTAATTTCTGTTTTTCCGTGTCGAACAAAATAGAATTGCGTCACACTCTCACTCCCTGTACTCATAATCCTCAAAATAGAGCAATCAGTCAAACTGGTTCAACAACCTGCAGCTTAACTTTTGCTTCAATGGATTTCTCCCACCCAGTATACACCAATAATCGGTGAAAACGATCAAAAAAAAGAAGTTCCTTGATAAATTCGACAAAAAATAACTGATTTATAAAACGGATGCGGTGAATACACGTGACATTGTAATCGGATTCATCTATAATTAAAAGCACAATGTATCCTATATCGCCTTGATTTTAATAAGGATATTTGTGATTAAGCAAGGAAGCTAAAATTTTTAATATGAAATTAAGAGCACAGAACTTATTTTACGAAATGGAGGGCATCGTATGGAAAAAAGAAAAGAACAGACCAGCACAGATTTGGCTTTGGCCACAGCGGGTATTTTCAGCTTGATTCTTTTTAGCATCTTAATGCTCGCACGTGTCGTGGAGCATCGCGAGGTTATGGATCTGTTTAGTCTCTTTACAGGTGCTGCCTCTGCCTTTTGTTACGGAAAGTTCCTATGGATGAAGCAAAAAAGTTGGTTGACATTATCGGTCATTCTTCTCATTTGTTGTCTTTTCTTCTTTGTTCGCTATTTATTTTAACTCTTCCCTGCCGATAATTTATCGGCAGTTTTTTTCTGTCTGAAAGTTTGCTACTATTATATAGAGTTATTCAGTGTATTTATTAATAAGGAGGCAACTATGTCTAATTTTGCGATACTCGTGGACTATCTAACGACCAGCCCGGAAAATCCAACTTTTCAATCTGATACATTATTGATTGCTGGAAACAGCTTACCTCAATTGATTATTTCCGCTGCACAATTTTGCCAAAGGGAAAATGCTGTAAAGCGTGTCATTTTTGTTGGAGGAATTGGTCATGGCACAGAACCTCTGATCACCAATTGCAAGAAATTTTATCCGGCGCTTGTTCGACCAGAATGGGACCAGCTTTCAGAGGCTGAAATTACCCAAGAGATATTTCTGCAGTTTTGTTCGCGCAAGCTTACTTTTCTATTAGAAAGAAAATCCACCAATACTGGGGAAAATGCCCGTTTTTCTTACGAGCTTTTTAACCAGAATGCACCAAAAAGCTTTTGGTTAGTTCAGGATCCCATGGTCCAAAAACGCAGCCATGTCACCTTCAGCAAAGAATGGCAATTGCCTCTATCAGCAATCCAGCCGCTCTTTTTTGAACAACCAGAGCTGATTGATTTTGATACACGCCCACATTTTAAAAATTCTGTAATGGATGACTGGTGGGCACCTGATTATTTCTTATCTCTCGTTGTTGGTGAAATCCGTCGATTGAATGATGATTCCGAAGGCTATGGACCAAAAGGCGCAAATTTCATTCCTCATGTAGAGGTTCCTGAGAACGTATTGGACAGCTATCGACGTTGTCGAAAATATTTGGAGAATATCGAACGGAAATAACCCGTTTTTTTTATTTACAAAAAGATCGTACTCATCTAACAGAATACGATCTTTCTTTATTCCTTACTTTTATTTTGCATCTCCTTTTCGCTGTAAAAGTGATCAGATAGTTTGGACTCTTCCTAATCCTCAGATCACCAAATTTTTTATTTTTAACATGTTCAGGCTCTTCGTATTCCGTCACAAACTGAATCAACCCGTCCTTTGCGCGAATGGCGATAATAGCAACTGTCGTCATTCGATTTTGCCATTTACGTGCCTGCAAACTAAAAAAATTTGCTTCAGGCTGGCCATTAAGACGTAGATTGATCTTTTCTACTTCATGAAAAAGGTCATAAACCGAGTGTAAAAACTGCGGTTTCCTCTTTTCTTCAGCATGCTTAAATTTTCCTCTTTTTTTCTTTTCAATCGTGACCCATTGTTCTGAGGCTTCTGAGGTCATTCCCATGGCCCATCCCTCCTGCTGTGCACTAACAAATTTTGCCTTTCACCTTAATTAGATTATAGCTGGAGTTTGCTGTTTAGCCTGAGACAATCTTTATTTCGTATAACTATTCTTTTTCAAAAGTTTAAATTTATTGGTTTTTTTCCAGAAAAAAAGACTGCAATCAACTTTGCAGCCTTCCATTTATTCTTTTTATTCGATCACAGTACCTACAAAGCCCGCTACCTTATCAAACAGATCTCCGAAGAAACCAGAAACACTTTGCCACAATCCGCCAAAATTAGGATTCGCAATAAAATTTTGAACCTGAGAGATCACTTGGTCCTTATACACATAAATGATAAAGAGCAAAAACAAGACGCCGGCGATACGCCATAATACAGAACCAACCTTCACGACAAAGAAAACCAATAATGCGATAAACGCAAGGGCGATTAATTGATCCATCTTCAAATCCTCCTTTACTAACTATCTATATACTTTAACCATCAATTGTCTTTACGATCAACTTATAGGTATAGTATGCCTCTTTTCTTACTATTTGGCATGGGTCGAAAGTCTGATATCTGATCATAAAATTCAAGAAAAAAGAATTCTAAGAGTTTTGTAATCGTTTTCTTTGTTGTTGTATCGCTCTTTTTAGTATTAAGTAAAAGAAAACGACTTTTATTTCTTTGTATTTTAACAGAAACTTTCTCATAAACTCTAAGCGTATTTACGCTATATTAAAAATTATTCTCGTTACTATGGAAGCAAATAAACCGTTGAAGGAGTCGTATTTGTGTCTACAATTACTGAACAAGCCTTAGAAGAATTAAGTCCTTTTGAATTAAGTCTCTTTTTGGAACAAAAGATCCACGAAAATAAAAAGGTTACCAACCTTTTGAACGCTGGACGAGGAAACCCTAACTGGACCGCTCCTACTCCGCGGGAAGCTTTCTTTTTGCTTGGTCAATTCGCTACGCAAGAAACGTTATATGGCACAGGGGAATTAACTGCGGGAATGATCCAATCTGATACAGGTCGCGGACAACGTTTCGTTGATTTTTTAGCAGCACATCCAGGTAAAGGTGCCGATTTTTTGAAGAAAATCTGGTTTTCTGACAATAATTATCTTGGAATGCCAAAAGAGGCCTGGTTGACTGATATGCTGGACCACATTATCGGGGACAATTATCCAAACCCCGTTCGTTGCTTGACTGCCTGCGAAGGACCTATTAAAGCTTATTTGAGTCAGGAATTATTTTCCGACAGCAGCATACCTTTCGATATTTTCGCTGTTGAAGGCGGAACTGCGGGGATCTGCTATATTTTTGACACCCTATTAAATAACTTCTTATTGAATCGTGGCGATAAGATCGCTTTGATGCTGCCGACATTCGCACCTTATTTAGAAATTCCAGAGTTACCAAAGTATTCCTTTGATATCGTTAAGGTTCAAGCGAAACAAACAATGATTGACGGAAAAATGACGTACCAATATCCAGACGAAGAAATCAATAAATTGCGAGATGCTGATATTAAAGCTGTTTTCGTCGTCAATCCAAGCAACCCGACAGCAAACGCACTAGCACAACCAACCATTGATTTACTAAAAGATGTTGTTGCAACAGATAATCCTGAGTTAATGATTTTGACAGATGATGTTTACGGTACATTTGTTCCAGTCTTTACTTCTCTATTTTCCGAACTTCCTTACAATACCGCCTGCATCTATTCTTATTCAAAATATTTTGGTGCAACTGGCTGGCGTGTAGGAACCATTGCTGTAGCTAAGCACAATCTTTTTGATGAATTGATCGCAAATCTACCGCAAGAAAAGATTGAGCTGCTAAATGAACGATATGCATCATTGACTGCTGATCCAACGACAATCACCTTTATTGATCGAATCGTGGCAGACAGTCGTGACGTGGCGTTGAACCATGCCTCCGGTCTTTCCGCACCGCAGCAGGTCATGATGGTGATGTTCAGCCTGTACAGTTTATTGGACGAAGGAAAAGCCTATAAAGCGGAAGTCATGGATATTTGCCGCCAGCGGGAAAAATTACTGTTCCATACTTTAGGTCTACAAGAACCATTAGAAGACTTAGATACTGCTTATTATTGTGAGATCAATTACGAAGAGTGGACGCGTAAACGATACGGCAACGCCTTCGCAGATTATTTGAAAAATAAATGGACCGTTACTAAGGTTCTAACCTCTTTAGCAGAAAAAGAACAATTGATGCTATTAAAAGCCAATGCTTTCGGCAGCAGTGAGTGGGCCGTGCGGGTTTCCTTGGCAAACTTAGCCACTAATCAATATCCTGAAGTTGGCAAACGAATCATTCGTTTGACGGATGAGATCCGTGATCAATGGATGAAAACGAAATAACTACCTTTAACCTTGAGCCTCGCTCAAGGTTTTTTCTTTTTCTTCTGCTAGTGGTACACTTTATTATGTAAATTGGATGAGGGAAAACAAATCCAATTGGCTGTTTTCAGCTGAGAATCAAAAAGCTATGCTATAAAAAAACAAATGGAGCGTTTCTATATGAAAAAAGTTGCAACCATCGCCGGCTCTGATGCTACAGGCGGAGGCGGTTTAGAAGCAGATTTAAAAACCTTTGAAGAATTTGGTACCTTTGGTTTGGCGGCAATCACTTCGATTGTTACCTTGGAACCAGAAACTGGTTCGCATCATTTACACACCCTTCCATTAGAGCTGATTCAAGAACAAATTGCCTCTATCTTTGCGGGACCGATTGACGCGATCAAAACTGGCCTGCTGCCATCGCAGGAAATCATAAGTCTTGTTAATGAGATTCTTCCGAAAGATATTCCACTGATCGTTGATCCCGTTATTGGCGGCAAAGGAACCCAAGACTTTATTAAAAATGACCAAGTTCAAGCATTACGGGAAAATTTATTGCCCCAAGCACTAATCACAACCCCTAATTTACGAGAGGCTGGTATTTTATCCGAATTGGGTGAGCTTACTTCGGAAGAACAAATGAAGAAAGCTGCAAAAAAAATTGCTTTGCTTGGGGTCAAGCATGTCGTAATCAAAGGTGGTGCACGTTTGGCTTCGAAAGAAACCTTAGACTTGCACTATGATGGCAGAAATTTCCAGCGCTATCCGCATCCAGTCATTGACACACCGTTTAATCATGGTGCCGGCTGTACTTTTGCCGCAGCCATCACTGCAGCAATCGCAAAAAACTATCCCGTTGAGGCTGCCATCAAGCAAGCGATTGATTTTGTACAGGCCGCGATCACAATGGGTGAACAAATCAATCCATATGTAGGACATGTTTGGCATGGCGCCTACACCCACGGAGAAAAACGATTGGAGTATTCAGATGAACAGTGATAAACGAATTCAAAACTTAGTCTTGGTCGCGCTCTTTGCGGCACTTACCTTGATGGGAACCATGATCAAGATTCCCTTGCCGACTGGCGCCTTCATTCATTTCGGCAACTCAGTGGTGCTTTTAGCTGTTTTATTAATTGGTTATTGGCAAGGCGCTTTAGCTGGCGGGATCGGTTTTTTTGTCTTTGATATTTTAAATGGCTTCGCCGCGGAGGCTCCTTACTTTTTAGTAGAAAGCTTTGTGGTAGGCGCTGCTGCTTACGTTGCCTTTTCTGTCTTTAAACGCAAGCCTACTCACATTTGGCAGGTTATCATTATCGGAATTTGTGCTGGTATTGCGAAATTCGTCATGTCGGTCATTAAAGCAACAGTGATGGCAATGATCGCTGGGGCACAGCTGAAGCCTGCCTTCTTCGCTGCATTAGCCACTATGCCCGCTACGGTCATAAATATTTTTTCAACGATTCTAATCGTAAGTCTCGTCTACTTCCCATTAAGACGGGCCATGCAGTTGATTTTTCATAATCAACCTGTCTAATTTATGCTATAATAGATGTCCTTGGCAGGGGCGAAAGCTAAAAATGCGACCTGAAATTTTCAATAATTTCAGGTCGCATTTTTAGCTTTTTTGTATGCAACTGGCTGAAAAACATATATCAATTTTTACATTTTGCAGAATCCTCCATCATCGAATCCAACTGCTTTTTTGAATCACAGAAAACTTGCCATGTTTTGATTTGCTGCCCTTTAGTTTCCACCTTCCATGCAGCTGGAAAAGCCCAATGATTCTCAGGTTTTCCTAAATAAGAGCCACTGGCCTTACCGATTATCATCGTAAATCTCTCATTCGCTGCATAATCATCAATTTCAATACGGTAGTCTGGAAACCACTCAAAATACCCTTGCCAGCCTAGCTTCATCGCTTCTTTTCCTTCTCGGTCACCATATGTATCAATGAATTGAAAATCCTCCGCCATCTTCTCAATGATCTGCGGAAGATTTTGCTCGTTGATCGCTGCAATAAATTCCTCAATTACCTTTTGTTCCATGCCTACTTCCTCCTATAACCTTTTATGCTTCTAGTATAGCAAGAAAGGCAACGTACTTTTGCTGAGCCCTTTAACGAATCTTCAATAATCATGATAAATATTTCATAAAAAGAGCATTTTTCTCATTTGAATTAGTGTATATTGTAAGTATTCTGTAAAAAATCTTTTAAAAAAAGGAGGATGTTTATGATCTCTATCCACATCTGTGAAGATGATCCAACTATATTGACTTTTTTACAGAAAAAAATTACCGATATTTGCATGATCGAGGACTACGATTTCACAGTAGAGACCGTCACTACCTCTCCTCAAGAAATAATAGCCGCACTCTCCTCGAATCCTAGACAAGGCATCTATTTTCTAGATGTTGATTTAAAAGATGAAACAATGAATGGGTTCGAATTAGGAAAACAGATTCGCTCACTGGATACTCGTGGTTTTATCGTATATGTCACGTCTCATTCGGAGCTTTTAACTGAGACGTTCAAATATCGGTTAGAGACGTTGGATTATATCCCCAAAGAAGATGAAAAGCATATGCTGGAAAGAATTGCTTTATGCCTTGCAGATATTAACGAACGCTGCAAAAATGACAAGCGTGAGAAAAAAGAATTTTTCGCTGTTCAGCGGATGAATGAAACCTCTTATGTTCCGCTGGAGGACATTGTCTATTTTGAAACTTCAACGAAAAAGCACGTTCTAAATCTCGTGGCGGAAGGGGCTTTTATTGAGTTTTACGGTAAGCTTGCAGATATTCAGGAGCAGCTAGGCGAAGCGTTCGTTCGCACCCATCGCTCCTATCTAGTTAATCGTTCGTTTATCTCAGGGATAAATAAACAAAAAAAATTGATTCATTTAACAAATGGCAATACTGTTTTGCTTTCACGTACTAAAAAGAATGAGATTTTAGCGCTTTTGGAAGAGTAAGGGAGGAATACACATATGACTGAATTTTTACTGTTTCTAAAATCAATTCCTTTTCATGCCCCACCCCTCTTGGCGACAGATCTTATCAGCTTTTTCTTTCTAATAAAGGTATTTAATTTACACGTTGAGGGTAGGAAACAGCGGGCAGTCAACCTGTTTACCATAGGCAGCTTTTCAATCGTTCAATCCGTTTTTGTTTTTCTATTGAGTGACAGCAGCTTAACGTTGTTAGCACGAATAGTAGTCTTTTCCATCTATTCTGCCTTTTTTGTTTTCGCTATGTCTCTATTGATTCATTTAAACACTAAACATTTTCCATTGTATAAAATCATGATGCTCTCCATTTTGATTTTGCATCTGAACATTCTGGTAGAAATGATTTCGGGCTTTTTCCTGCTTTTAATTGTTCTGATTACTAATCAGGGCGACATTCTACCAATCAGCAATGCATTTGCTCCACTATTTTTTTATCTATTTGACGCCCTTCTTCTTTTTGGGGCTTTTGTTATTCTTTTGCGTACTCGTTTTTCTAATTACCTGTATGAAATTTTTGAGCAACGCTCACTATGTATCAAGCTTTGCTGGGTGGCGGCGGTAATTCAAATTGCTTCTTACTCTCTTCTGCATGCTGCGAAAAATACGCTGTATTGGAGTCTTGCGATTTCTGGCATTATCGTGATCAGCTTCCTACTTTGTCTGTTTTTAATCGCGGTTTATTCAAGAAATTTAAGTAAAACATTGGAGCTTAAACAATCTCGTCTGTTGCTTTTGCAGCAGCAAGCCTATATGAAGCAGTTAGAAGCCATTCAAAATGAGTTGCGGACGATTCAGCATGATCATAAAAACCTTATCACCGGACTTTACCTCCACGCAAAAGACGGCGATACTAAGGAAATTCAGCGCTATATTGAGAAATTCTTGTTAAACATGGATGAAGGAATTCAAGAACAAATGAAATGGAGCAACCAATTAACCAGCATCGCTTCCCCAGAACTCAAGGGACTGCTGCTTTCTAAAATGCTTTTAGCACAGCAACACGATGTTTTCTTTAACTTGGAAGTCGCTACAACGGTAGAAGAGATCAAAATGGCCACCAATGATTTTATTCGTTGCATGGGTATTCTGTTGGACAACGCAGTGGAGGCGGCTCAATGTGAAGACGAAAACCGTCGAGTTGACATTCTTTTTTACAAAGAAGAGGACAAATTGACCCTTGTGGTGAAGAATCCCTGTCAAGAAAAGGTCAATCTCGCCAAAATTAGGAATCGTGGTGTCTCTACGAAAGGAAGCGGCCGCGGTTTAGGCCTGTCCATTTATCAAGAGGTTGTTCAAAAATACAACAATATCTTAAGTGAGACGAAGCAGCAAAATGGTGAGTTTATCCAAGAACTAGCGATATTTGACACTTAATAACCGTCGTTTAGGACAAAGAATCAACCGTTTAGGAAGAATGCATCGCTAAGGATGACTTTTCCTATATCCTTACTTTTGTAACATAATTTTTATGAAGGAGTGAAAAAATGTACGAGGATGAACAGAATGAAAAAAAGCAGTTGACCATTTTTTCTGCAATTGCTTTTGGCATGCCTGTCATTATGGGGTTGTTTATGTGGTATGGCTATAGCCAAGGGGAAAATATTGATTTATTTTCTATGACTCATATGTACTATCCTGCTGCTGGAGCGATGATCGCCTTGATGATTGGCGGAAGAGACAATAAGCTTTTGCCTAAACCTTTCTTTATTTGCTATTTATTGCAGACTGTCGTGATGATCGGCTTCAGCTTAATGGGGCTGTTTACCGATAGTAAGGCTCTCGTTCAACAAGCAAGTATCATTATGCTGGTGGGTGGCCTGCTATTGCTGATTTGCTTAGGAATCGCCAAAAAGGAACGACGTGCGGCTTATGGGTTGAGCCGAAAAAATTGGAAAGCAACGATAGGAATGGTCCTGCTGTATCTCATTTTATACGTTGCACGAATGCTGGTCGCTTTTCTTTTTGAAGGTGGGATAGACCCATTAATCAAGACCTTCTCAGATTCAATGACCTGGATCGCTCTTTTTTCAACATTGGCTTCTTATATTCTTTTATTCGTCCCTTATTTTGGCGAAGAATACGGTTGGCGCTATTTCTTCCAGCCAATCTTACAAAAAAGATATGGCTCGATTAAGGGCGTTTTACTTCTCGGACTTCTTTGGGGGTTGTGGCATTTACCATTGAATTTCTTCTTTTATACGTCGCCAGCGGACGGCATTATTTCAGTAACCAATCAGGTTGTTGTGTGTCTGGCATTGGGAATCTTTTACGCTTATGCCTACATGAAGACCGATAACATTTGGACAGTTGTTGCGATGCACTTCTTAAATAATAATTTAGTACCGATTTTTTCTGGCGATTTAACTGGAGAATCAATGAAGGGTTACAGCATAACTTGGAATGATGTAGCACTTATGGCCGTTATCATGACCCTCTTTTATGCTTGGCCAGCCTTGACAAAATTCTTTAGAGATCGCAGGAATCTCAATCCAACACCTGAACACCGAGCGGATCAGGTAGCCTATAGCTTAGAAAATGAAAAAGATATGATTGGGTAAAACATACATTCCATAAAATAGTAACCTTAAAAACGCACCTTCAAAAAGTTAGAGCGATGGTCTAATTGATTGAAGGTGCTATTTTTATTAAAAAAAGCCTTTCGATTTCACCTGATTTGTCCCCCCACCCATTCCTCCTTTCAACAAGTGACCTTCTACTAACCAACGACTTCACTATTGACTCTGTTCGTTCAAAATCTAAATAATTAAAATAATTTATGAATACAAAACTCTTTTATTATTATATTTTAATGTGTTATACTTTTAATTGTAATCTTGTTATTAAATAAAAGAAGGAGAGGAGGAAAAGACATGACCTTTTTCGAACAAGAAAAGCCTTACCGTGTCACATTTGATCTGGAAGAAAACATCTTCATTGTTTATTCTACTCTTACTGGTCAACAAGGAACTGGAATCACCATTGAACAAGCGATCTATGACTTAAAAAAATCTGCCTAAGGAGCGCATCTCTCAATGAATGAAGCCTATAATTAAAAGCCTCTGCTTATGAATGGAAAGCAGGGGCTTTTTTGTGTCTTCGTCTTACATAATTGTTCGTTCATGATAAGGTAAATCCATGTCTTCTTCTGCTTGATTCAAGCTATACTAAAGCAACAAAAAAATACGGAGGTTGAAAATCATGAAAAAAATGTTATTTCCATTCTTCGCAGTAAGTTATTTCTTGGCTCATATGACGTTGCATCTGACCCTTCATCCCATTCATTGGGTGGCTGGTTTGTTTAATTAGTGAGGAATCGATATGATTGAATTAATAATTGACTTTTTTATCAGCTTAATCAGCTGGAGCGTGGAATTTTTTGGACAAATGATTGATATCATTTCGGATATTATTGTCTATTTATTCTCTGCCCAGCTTTAAAAATTCCGGAGTCCTTAAAAAAAGGGCTCTTTTTTTCTTGACTATCCCCTTCTTTTGTTAGAAGATGAGAGTTTGAGTAAGAAAGTAGGAGAAACATGAGTATCTTAGATTTAACAGGCATCGCCCAACAATTTGGCGACAAAATCCTGTATGAGGATTTAGAATTACATTTGAATAAAGGGGAACACCTTGGGCTGATTGGACAAAATGGCGCAGGAAAAAGTACCTTGATTAAAATCATTACCGGAGAACAGTTGCCGGATGAAGGCACCATTTCCTGGCAAAAAAATATCCATGTAGGGTATTTAGACCAATACGTTGAAGTTGATCCAACCCTGTCTATCAAGGAGTTCTTGAAAACCGCCTATGCGGCAGATTTTGAAAAAGAAGCAAAAATCGGGTCGCTTTACATGGCCTACAGCGAATCTATGGATGATAAGCTGTTAGAAAAAGCGGGGCGCTTACAGACAGAGTTAGACCAAGGAGATTTCTATCAAATTGATACCTTGATCGCTGAAATGAGCAGCGGATTAGGCTTAGATGTTTTGGGTATGGACACCCCGCTGGAAGACTTGAGCGGCGGACAGCGTTCAAAACTGATTTTAGCAAAATTATTGTTGGAAAAACCAGATGTATTGATCTTGGATGAGCCGACAAACCATTTAGATGATGAGCATGTTGCATGGCTGAGTCAGTTTCTTCAAGATTTTGCCGGTACCTTTGTGGTGATTTCTCATGATCGTGATTTTTTGAATCAAATTACCACGCATATCGCCGACATTGAATTTGGGAAATTGACCAAGTATACAGGCAATTTGACGAAGGCTCTAAAACAAAAAGAACAATTCCAAGAAACCTATATGAAACAATACGCTGCACAAAAACGTCAGATTGAAAAAACAGAAGCCTATATTCGCAAGTACAAGGCCGGTTCACGTTCAACAATGGCGAAAAGCCGTCAAAAGCAATTGGATAAGGTGGAACGTTTGACTCCACCCTCTTCCAACGCAGTGGCTCACTTTGAATTTCCTTATGCGCCGATTGTAACAACACTAGCACTTGAAACTACTGATCTTGAGATCGGCTATCAAAAACCGCTGTTGGCTCCCATCAACATTACTTTACGTTATGGGGAAAAGGTCGCGATTCGTGGATTTAACGGAATTGGTAAGTCCACTCTGCTGAAAACATTGATTGGAGCAATCCCAAAAATAGCGGGTGAATTCCATTTTCCAGCCAATACAAAAATTAATTATTTTGAGCAGGACCTGCAATGGGAGAATCCGTACCAAACACCGCTGCAATATTTAAGCGAACATTTCCCAAAAGAAACCGTGAAAGAATTGCGGAAGCATCTTGCAAAAGCAGGGTTGCCAAATCAACTCGCTCAGGAACCACTTAGCACCTTAAGTGGTGGAGAACAAACCAAGGTCAAGCTATGTCAAATGACCATGCAAAAAGGCAACTTATTGATTCTCGATGAACCAACCAACCACATCGACCAAGCCACAAAAGATAGTCTGCGTGAAAGCTTGGCAAACTTTGCCGGCACCGTTATCGTCGTTTCCCATGAGGAAGGTTTTTATCAGGATTGGACCGATCGTGTGATCGAGATCAGTCAGTAAATAATCTACTAAATTAGCCTATAAGAATTGCTCCAGCAACTGCTCCTATTTCTAGGAAGAATTGCTGGAGTTTTTTTCGTAATTTGATTCAAGAAAAATTTTGAGAGAAGCTCCTCGTTTTTCTATCCACGATAAAACGGGATGTGATACTATTTAATTAGTAATACTAAGGCTCAACTGTTAGTTGAGGGCTTTTTTCACGCGTTCAATCAAAGGTTGATTGCCTATTGTATATCTTGGAGGATAAACTAATGGTAGAGATCGGAACAACTATCAAAGAATTGAGACAGGCTAAGAGAATGTCCCAAAAAGAGCTAGCAGAGCATCTGCACGTTACACCTCAAGCCGTGTCCAAGTGGGAGCTTGGCAAAAGCTATCCTGACCTAGACACTTTGCTTCAGCTGAGTGACTTTTTCCATATCTCGACAGATAAACTGCTGGGGAATGCTTCACCATCATTCCTCGAGGCCCTCTTTTCAAAGAAAGGAAACAGGACTATGAAAAAGAATGCCCCTGAATCAAAACCAGAGTATCCAAAAGGACCCGTTCCAAAAGCGATAAAGGTAGAGAATGCCGCTAATTATCTAATGATCACTTTTGATAATGGAGAAACGCGCTACTTAAGATCCCATTACCTTGATGACTACTTAGATGCCTATTCTCTAAAAAAAGGACGAGGTAAGAGACGTTTATTTTTCGGCGGTGGGCCATCAACGATGTGGCTTGGCACTGAAATTGAGATCTTAGAGGATGGTACAGTCCTTTTATTCGGCAAAGACCGTTATTCTCCTCAAGAACTGTGGTATGAAAGCCGGTCTAGAGCCATCGATCTATCAGAATAATGGAAAAAAGGGCTTCCCATTTCGAAGCCCTTTCATATTGTCTTTATAACCATTGAAGTTCTTTACATTCCTTTAACGTCAAGCCAAAACTTTCGTAATTCTCCATCACGTGCTGACGTAAACTTGGATCTTCCGTCCCCTCTTTGATCAGCACATCAATTCCTGCTGGTGTAACTAAAGACTTCTCAAACCGAATGACCAATAGATCTCCCTTCATCGTTACGACTTTCCAATGACTACTTAATAATCTCAACATACCGACTCCACGCCAGACAAACTGATCTCCCGCTAAACGATCGATTCCTCTAATCTGCTTCGTTTTTCCGTTGGCTTCATATTCCACCAGATCAAGTAGCTCTACTGTCTTTTTCTCCGTTCGTTTGTAAGTGATTCGCGGATGTTTTCTTTTCTCAGACAACCACATAGGAAACGTCGTACCTTTGATTGTCCAAGTGCCATCAAGCTGCGTCTGCCATTTTTTCATGCTTCCACCTCAGTTTCTTCTTTTTAGTGTAAAATACATTCGATTTTCACAAAAGAAATATGCTTTTTCGTAATTTTAGGCATGCCGAATCTTTTTCTTTTCATTTCCTGATTTTGGGTGTATGATTGCTTCGTAGAAAAGTTTATAGAAAGGTGGGAGCTTTTTGAGTAAAAACAAACATCCCATTTTAGAACATACAAACGGACTTTCTTTAGAGGAGGTCAATGGTACGATCAAGGTACCGAAAGGAAAAAGTTTCTGGCGGACATTGCTCGCCTATTCAGGACCGGGGGCACTCGTTGCTGTCGGGTATATGGATCCAGGAAACTGGTCAACTTCGATTACCGGTGGGCAAAACTTCCAATACCTTTTAATGTCAGTTATTTTGATTTCTAGTTTAGTGGCGATGCTTTTGCAATACATGGCGGCTAAACTAGGAATTGTTACTCGCATGGACTTAGCGCAAGCGATTCGCGCGCGAACCAGCAAATCATTGGGGCTTGTTCTTTGGATATTGACTGAGTTGGCGATTATGGCAACAGACATTGCGGAAGTAATCGGAGCTGCCATTGCCTTGTATCTCTTATTCAATATTCCGCTGGTCATCGCTGTCTTCATTACTGTTTTTGATGTCTTTTTACTACTGCTGCTGACAAAGGTCGGCTTTCGGAAGATCGAAGCGATTGTCGTTTGTTTGATTTTTGTGATTCTTTTCGTTTTTATTTATCAAGTGGCCTTGTCTGATCCTAACTGGGGGGATGTTTTAAAGGGCTTTATCCCGACAAGCGAAACATTCGCCAATGATCCTGCAATTGGTGGGCAAACCCCGTTAACAGGAGCCTTAGGAATTATCGGGGCAACGGTTATGCCCCATAATTTGTATCTTCACTCCGCGGTTTCACAAACTCGCGAAGTCGATCATGACGATGAAGAAGATGTTGCAAATGCGGTTCGTTTCACCACTTGGGATTCGAATATTCAATTGTCTTTAGCCTTTTTAGTCAATGCGCTCCTATTAATCATGGGGGTGGCAGTCTTTAAAACAGGCACTGTCAAGGACCCCTCATTCTTTGGTCTCTATGAAGCCTTGTCAAATCCAGCTACTATGAGCAACGGTATTTTAATGAGTGTCGCAAAAACTGGCGCACTTTCCACCTTGTTCGCCGTTGCATTACTAGCCTCAGGTCAAAATTCGACGATTACTGGTACCTTAACTGGACAAGTAATCATGGAAGGCTTCGTCCACATGCGGATGCCAATCTGGCTTCGTCGTTTGGTTACTCGTCTAATATCGGTCGTGCCTGTATTGATCTGCGTGCTGCTTACTCGTGGCGATACAGTGGTTGAAGAGCATGAAGCCTTGAACAATTTAATGAATAATTCGCAAGTCTTCTTGGCCTTTGCCTTGCCTTTTTCTATGCTGCCGTTGTTAATGATGACCAATAGTAAAGTCGAAATGGGCGAACGGTTTAAAAACAAACGAATCATTCAGTTCCTCGGTTGGGTCTCAGTGGTGGGTTTGACGTATCTGAACTTGATTGGCTTACCTAGCCAAATCGAAGGCTTCTTCGGTGACAATGCCACCGCAATGGAACTCGCAACTGCCGATACCATTGCCTATGTTTTGATTGCCGCAGTATTGGCTCTGCTAGTATGGACAGTCGTTGAACTACACAAAGGCAATAAACGTGTTGCATTGGCTGCTAAAGAATTAGATGAAGATTTATCGGAATAATAAAAAACAGAAATCCCTATTTAACAGGATTTCTGTTTTTTTATTTGCTTGGATACCAATTAATGTCGGCCTTTTTCGCTTGTGAGAAAAGTTGGCGATAGGTTAATTTATAGTCGTTTCCATCCTTGATGAAATGGGTGCCGCATTGACGAAATTCAAAGGGAATGTTCCGTGTAATGGCTTCCTCCCTCACCTTCAAAATCCAATCATAATTCAAGGGTCGAGCATTTCTATGGTACTCTCCGCCTGCCACCACTAATTCCACATCGTCGAGATAATCATTGATGGTCACTTCTTCAATCAAAGGTTGGCAGATAATATTTTTATGCTTAATCGGCAGCTGCTGCAGCAAGGACAATCGTTGATTTGCGCGCGTCTGGTTTTCTACAGATACACCGATGGTCACATTGTCATAGCCATCGCCCCAATCCTCAGGAATTACGTCCATTAACCGTTCAATGCGCTTCGTTAAGAAAATGAACTCTAAATCTTTCCGTTCTTTGATCATCTGCCAGCAGTCTTCACGCCACGGATCCGCTTCTTCAATCAAAAAATCACTGGAAAAGCAGACGTAAACCTTTTGCCCACCCTTCATTTTGTAGCCATTTTTCGTTTTTTTGATCGGCGCATCAAATTGAGCAGATTTTTCAATCTTGCTTGTATCAATCGCCCGTTTTTTGTCACCTTCATGAATAAAACAGTATTTACAGCCCTCGCTAACGCGGCGACAGCCTCGCCACGGGTTCCACATTGCCATGTGCTCACCTGCTTTTTTCTTTTATCTTATCAAATATACGTTTGAAAGTGCGAACTATTTCTTTATCAAAGCATTAATTGCCTAAAAATGCTAAAATCAAGCTATAGATTTTTATAAAAAAGGAAGTGATTTTTTGGAAGAATATCGCGGCTTATTAGAAAAAACGATTTTACTGCAAGAAAAGCCGATCATGATGTCTTTGTTGATTATGAGTGATGGCGAGAACAAAACAGAGGTCTTGATCAAAGACCGCTATTTATCAAGCTACGTTTTCCGTCTGCCGGAAAATAAATATAGAATTCATATCGAGGGGCGTCGGAATAAACGAAATCAGCTTGTTGCCAAGCACTTTGAGATCATGAATCCTGATGAATATATCAAGATTATCGGTGCACCAGAATAAATCGAGCAACGCAAAGATAGTAAAAGAATAGGAGCAATTCCCTTGTCAAAGAAAACTAAACTAGTTGCTGCAATCGTGATTGCGGCAGCTAGTTTCGCTGTGTATAGCGTAAAAGATCAGTTTCAAGATACAAAAACAACGTCACCTACTGCCTCTCAAACACATGTAATCTCTGGGCAGGAGGATTTAGCCAAACTTGAATACGAAGGCACTCAAACCATTGAGATTAACCAAAACAAACCAACATTTTCCAAAGAAGACCTTTCCACTGAAAAGGGGCCTTGGGAAAAATACGGAGATTTAGATTCTTTGAATCGAGCAACAGCTGCGGAAGCATTATTGAATAAAAAGTTAATGCCAACAGAAAAACGGGGAGAAATTTCCAGTGTGACGCCTACTGGATGGCACAGTAAAAAAATCAATGGCCAATATTTGTACAATCGTTCTCACCTGATCGGTTATCAGCTAAGCGGAGAAAATGCCAACTGGAAAAACTTGATTACTGGCACTCGCCAGTTAAATAGTCCCGAAATGCTGCGGTTTGAAATGGATATCAAATATTACCTCGAGAAAAGTACGAAAAATTATGTCCGCTACTCGGTTGTTCCCGTGTTCCGTGGAGATGAATTACTTGCTCGTGGCGTTCATATGATGGCGCAATCAGTTGGCAGTGACGCGATTCATTTTAACGTGTACATCTTTAATGTCCAAGAGGGCGTCACTTTGAACTATGCGGACGGAACCAGTACCCTTGCAAAAACAGTAAGCACCCATACTTCGTCCTCTGCCCCATCTTCAAGCAAGGAATATGTCGATAGTAACGGAAAAGGATTGATCAAAGGCTCAAAAAGCGGAGTCTATCATCTGCCAGGTAGTAAGTATTACGACAATACCACAAATCCCAAGGCATGGTTCAAAACCATTGAGGAGGCAAAAAAGGCGGGGTATCGGGCACCAAAATAAATTTTGAAAGAAAATTCACACTTTTACTTTACAGATACATTTCTTATGTTACAATATTGTTACGAAATAATTAAAGATATTCTTCAACTCCAGTATGCTCAGAAGTGAGTGGTTGAGTATCGCATAAGAAATGAGTTCACATCATTAAAGGAGTGAGATTTTTGAAAAAAACATTAGTAGCTTTATCATTACTCGTTCTATTCCCCATCAGTGCCTATGCAGAAACTGAAAGCTCCACTGTGTCAGACAACGCGGCTGTAGCTTCAACCGAACAATCAGCACCTGTCCAAGATCAAAGCGCCGACAATACTGTGGTTGACTCAAGTGCACCAGCTGATGCAACTATGGACAGCGGCACAGAAAACAGCGAAACAAAAGATGTTCAGAAAGCACAGGATAAAACCGTTGATCAAATTGAAAAGGAAACGGGCGTGAAAAAGAGCAGCGACCCTATCGGGAATGAACAGGATACCGATAAGATTCGTGAGATGCTGAAGGACGAATCAATGAAGAGTATCATTTCATCTAGCGAAGTGGATGGCTATACCGACCAGCAGTTATTAAATGCTATGACAGTTTGTGTTAGAATCAGCACAGACACCTATGGTTTAGATGTTGGCGGCTATGCTCGGATTCTTCAAGCACTTTACAAAGACAACACCCTATCTTGGGATAAAATCCAAAATATCTTAAATTACAATCCTAGTAATTACACCAACGCGATTGAAATGGCGGACCAAATTGACAGTTTGCAGGCATATTTAGCCGCGCTTTATCCAAGTAACAGCTCATTCATGCCGATTCGTCAAATGAGCAATCAGGAATTAACCAATGTTCTGAAACACATTTCACCAATTCAAGAAAAGATGATTGGTACGGACGGCGACTTTTTCCCAGGCATCATCGCTTGGATCGCACGTTATTCGAAAGATGACGCTATTCGCAATGGTACAGCTGCGAATACAACCACCAGCACCACGGAGGAATCTACGACAGCCTCAACGACTCAAAGTGCTGAAAATAAAGCACCAGTAAAAAATGATACTGACAAAAAAGACGACAAAGGCGGCTTCCTACCAAAAACCGGTGAAGAGAGAAGAACCTGGTTGACGGTTGCTGGGGTAATTATTTTGGCCCTTATCGCTTTTATTATGATCCGTCGCAATCGTAAAAAATAAAAAAATCAGTGAGCGGAAGTCCTTCGCTCACTGATTTTTTTATTTTGATTGAAACGCCTGCCAATCAGCTTCGAATTGAGCGATGCCATTGGTAGTCAAGGGATGGCTCCACAATTTCGGGAACAGGCTGCCTGGAATCGTTGCAATGTCTGACCCAGCTAACGCCGCTTCTTCCACGTGACCTAGATGCCGAACACTCGCCGCAATAATCTCTGTATCAAAATCATAAATATCAAAAATATCTCGTAAATCACTGACTAATTGGATTCCATCTGAAGCGATATCATCCAAACGTCCTAAAAAGGGACTGACATAAGTGGCGCCGGCTTTTGCTGCCATTAAGCCCTGCGCCGCTGAAAAAATCAACGTCACATTGGTTTTGATTCCTTCTTTTGAGAGGGTGTAGACCGCTTGTAGGCCTGCTTCGGTCATCGGGATTTTAACGACGATATTCTTCGCCCATTGACTGATTTCTCTCGCTTCGCGAATCATCCCTTCACTTTCCAGCGAAGTGACCTCCGCACTGACTGGTCCAGGTACCAACGCACAGATTTCTTTGATAACCGTCTCAAAGTCTCTGCCCTCTTTTGCGATAATCGTTGGGTTTGTTGTGACACCATCCACCAAACCCAGTCGATTGATCCGCTCAATTTCTTCAATATTTGCCGTATCTAGAAAAAACTTCATGTTCTCCTCCTATAATAGGTCGTTCCATCAGCAACAGTCACATTTGTACCTAGCTAACAACTAAAAAAATAAAGCGTTTTCTCTCCTATCTAGAGTATACCACTCTCCTCTCCTCCTTCAACTTTCAGCTTAACGTTGTGACAATTTTGTTCGTTTCAGATAGGTCCCTCGCCCGATTTTCGAAAGAACGTTTCTTGATACGCTATATGTATCAACAATGAAAGGAAGGTCATACTACTTATGATCAAAAAAATATTAGGCGTTATCGCCTTCATCACCATTTTACTCTTTGGATCGATGCTCTACTCAAAAAACTCATCCAGCGAGATCGCTGGGGTTATGGATCAGCTAAACCCATTAGTAAAGGAAAGTGAGCTCTATGTAAAGACAACAAAACCACAATCTGTCAATGAATATGGGACAGCCAGCTACCAGCAATTAGCAGCCAATAAAGAGGGAGAGACACGGACGATTCAATTTAACGGCCTCTCTGAATTAAAAACCGATCGTTACCTGAAGCTAACAAATAAAGGTGCTCATGTAGAAACTTACGAAGAAGTTCGCAGAGATCAAGTACCGGAAAAAGCTTTAAATGAAATTGATCCGCGATAAAAGAAAGGTTCGCCTGTTTTTAGTAACAAGCGAACCTTTTTTCTGAATTCTTGCCTTCTTGTGTAAAGCCTTCGGTCTAACGAATGATCATTGTTGAGACTTTTGCGTATCTGGCCATATAAGCGGCCTGACTTCCGAAAAAGTCTCTGATTTTACTCGTTGACTTTGAACCAATGACTAACAGATCCGGCTGATTTAATGGGATAAATTTATTAACGATCAATTCTCCGGGATTTCCTTTATTCACGATCGTGGTTACATGTACCACACCCGAAGTGAGCGCCTCCTGTTTGTATTTTTCACTTCGCTCTCTTAAATCATTTAGCTCCTTTTCCCAATAATTCTTATCTAAAGACTGATAAACATTGATAATTTTTTCCTCCAAAATAGAAACAATAATTAGTTCGGCCATCTCTTGACGTGCCTCCTGAATAGCAAAATGAAATGCTTTTAGCGCATCTGGACTCTCGTCTACGCCAACCATAATCTTCCTAAAGCTCATCGTCATGCCTCCTTTCCATACTTTTCCGCCTCAATTGCTGGGCATAACGCCTATCTCCTTTATATAGCTCAACAATGGTCCAAATAAGAACAAGAAGAACCGCGACAATGATTCCATACGCGAGATTGTCCGCGAACTTAAACTGCTCTTTTGTGGGTGTATCGCCAAAAAAGCCTTCAATTTGATTTGGAAGTCCCTTCATATTTAGAAAAATCAACCCAAGAACGGATAGCCAGCCTAGAAACTTTACTAGCCAAGAATTTTTGAACCGTTCTCCCATCTCTACATGACTGTCTGTAAATATCAATAAGGGCAACATGGAAAATGGCAAAGCAAACGCCAGAAAAACTTGTGAATTATTCATTAGATTATTAATCGCAAGGTGCTCTTCCACTTCACTTTTTCCACTTGTCATATACACACAGATTAATACAGGAATGACAGACAGTAATCGAGTGACTAGCCGCCGCAACCAGATAGGTACTCGCATATGAACGAATCCTTCCATAATAATTTGTCCTGTAAGCGTCCCAGTAATCGTTGAATTTTGACCAGAAGCCAATAAAGCAATTGCGAAAAGAATGGATAGTATTCCAGAGGTTGCTATGTGAGCCAAAATGGCATTATTCATGACATTGGGATCTGATAAGGCTTTAAACAAACCGAAAAATGAAGGATCCTTGACACTGCCCGTTTTGAAAACCGCTACGCCCATAATCAGGAGCAAAGAGTTGACAAAAAAGGCCATTATCAGCTGTATATTAGAGTCCCATTTTGAAAAACGCAAGGTACGGGCAATATCCTCTGGATCATCGTGATTAATCTTGCGACTTTGCACAATGGATGAATGCAGATAAAGATTATGCGGCATGACGGTTGCGCCAATGATTCCTAGAGCTCCTGTTAATGGCGTTTGTCCTGCGACTGCATGATTTGTAGAGAACGCTTCTGCACTTGGCACCAATCCTTTGATCACATCTCGCCAAACTGGTTTTGACAACGCTACCTGATAAGCAAAAATAATGAAAATGACGACAATCAACACCACAACGATCGCCTCGATTTTCCTAAATCCGATTTTTGTTAATAGCAGCAGTAACAAGACATCAAAAACGGTAATGAATACCGCAATGAATAATGGAATATGGAATAACAGATAAAGAGCAATGGCTCCACCAATAACCTCTGCGATATCCGTTGCCATAATGGCCAACTCCGTTAAAAGCCAGAGTACGATGCCCAACGGTTTGCTGGTTCGCGCCCGAATCGCCTGTGCCAAGTCCATTTGAGAGACGATCCCTAGCTTGGCAGACATGTATTGCAAAAGCATCGCGATCAAACTGGACATGAGAATGATTGACATCAATAGGTATTGAAAATTCTGGCCGCCAGTAATTGAAGTCGACCAGTTGCCGGGGTCCATATAGCCGACGGCAACAAGAGCTCCTGGTCCAGAATAGGCGAACAAGGTTCTCCAAAAATTCATGTTCTTAGGAACTTCAATGGTTCCATTAATTTCTTCAAGTGATGGTCCGTTTGCATACTCAACTAAATGATGTTTTGTGTGTGACACACTCCGTTTACTTTGCTGTGGATCATTCAATCAAATTCCTTCTTTCAAAAACGGCTTCTTAATTATTTTAGGCAACCCTAAAATATCGCAAGTGACGTGTTTTCGCAACAAGAAGATTTGTACAATGACCTTCTGTATCAGGCTTTTTTTAAAGGAGTTACGTTATCCCATGTCTATTCCTTTTCAGTGAAAATCATTTCTTTATGATTTGTTTCAACTCTTTTCGCTCCTAAAAGACGGCCTTCGCTAACACTCCTTCCTAAATACGAAATAATCGTTATTTTAAAAAATATTATTGTATATTCTTGTTCTTTTATCTTTCTCATTACGGATTTTTCGTAAAGACTTTTCACCTATTTAATAATGTTTATTTAATAATGTCTTTTATAAATATATTGTTAAGAAAAACGATTCAACTGTTTTATTTGATCTCTCCTCGTTATTATATGTTCAGTTGACAGCTTAATTATCTTGTTAGGTGAGGCTTCTATACAAACATAGGCTATTGCGCAAAAACATCGAAAGATGCCAATGTGTAAAACACGAATGGTCGAATTAAGGCTCTTCTAAAAATAGCTAAGAATTTTCTTTACGTTGTATAGTGCTAAAACTCAGACGATGAGAGGACATGAAAGGACAGCCTTCTTATTGTGTGTAAGAAGGCTGTCCTTTTTGTTAATATAAACAATTTTAAATTGAAAGGAAGATTTATCATGAAACGCGTGCAAAAAATAATTTTACTTTGTCTAACGGCTATCCTAATGTGTACCATTTCTGTCTCCGCCTATTTCTTATTAGCCAATCAGCATTTAAAAAAAGCTCTGGCTAACGGCTATCACCCCATAAAAAATGAGTATCAAACACAAAGCAAGCAAGATAGTGAAGCTTTTTTGATTATGGGCTTAGACAACACCATTGAAAGAAAGCTCGGCACCACTCGAACGGATGCCATGATGGTTATCACCATCAATAATAAAACGAAAAAGCTTACCTTCTGCAGTTTGCCGCGAGATAGCTTTGTACCTATTGAGGCCAAGAACTACCACGGCAATCAGCGGATCGAAGCCGCCTATACCTTTGGCGGGCCGACTGCATCTGTCAATACGGTAGAGAAGCTACTGAAGATTCCGATTGCTCATTATTGCGTGTTTAATTTCTTATCCTTTATTCAGTTTATTGATGCCATTGGCGGGATCGATATCAATGTTCAGCATTCCTTTGATGGTGTAACAAAAGACGGTCCAGGGGCCATCCACTTCGATGAAGGGAAACAGCACGTTGATGGAACAAAGGCTTTATCCTATGCACGAGAACGTCACAGCGATAACGATATCATGCGGGGCTTTCGCCAGCAAGAAATTATCCAGGCGGTGGGAAAGAAATTAAAGTCAAAGGATACCGTTAAAACCTTACAGGAATCATTGACTCGTTTGACAACAATATCCAAACCAATATTACTGGCAATCAGCTAATAACACTGATGAAAAATAGTTTGGCTTACAGCGATTATGACAAACAACGGCTCACCTTTGATTGGCGAACCTTCAGTAATCAGGGGCGTAGTATGGTGGAACTATACCCAGACAGCATTCGCTACGTCAGTCATGAATTGAGAGTAAGTCTTGGAATAGATAAAAAGAATGAACAAGATAAGAAGGACTTTGTCTTCCAAACAAATGGGAATTACCTCTATCAAAGCGACTATTCTGTTCAGGATGAAGCCTCTGAAGAGAAGGAATCTACCTCTCATAACGGCAACACTTATATTGGAACACCGGGAAATACTGAGACGGGTTCGCTTCCGACTGTTAAAACGAAAAATGGCTTTGTTCCTTGATAAGGTGTTAACTAAAAAGCGTATGCGTTCTGATATGCTACCCCTAACTAGGACAAAGAAATAATTAAGTCCTAGTTAGGGGTATTTATTATGGGAAAAAGACAGATGAAACTTACTGTGGAAAAACGAGTACAGTTTGTTAAGCAGTATTTGAATGGAGAACGAGGATCAGCTCGAACCGCTAAAGAAGCTGGAATTAGTTCCACTACGTTGAAACGATGGTGCGCAATTTATGAAAACGAAGGTCCTGCTGGGTTGATTGCCACAAGAAAGAATAAGGGATATTCAAAGGAACTAAAACTTGAAGCCGTTCTTGATTATCTGAATGGCTCAGACAGCCTATTGAGAGTAGCTAAAAGATACGAATTAAGAAGTACAACTCAACTTCGAGACTGGATTAAGAGATATAATACTCATGGAGACTTCAAATCAGAAAGTGGTGGAAGCAACGTGAGACAAACAAAAAAATTCAGTTTGGAAGAACGTGTAGAAATGGTCCTGTATTGTATCGCAAATGACTATGATTACAGCAGGACCGCAGTCAAATACCAAGTGAAATATGCCAATCTCTACAATTGGGTAAAGCGTTACGAAAAAAAAGGCAAGGCCGGTTTAGAAGATCGTCGTGGACAACGAAAAGCCAAACAAGAAAGTCGCACCCCAGAGGAAGACGCGCAAATCAGAATCGCTCAACTCGAAGAACAAGTAAAATACCAACAGATGGAGATCGACCTGTTAAAAAAAGTAAAGGAATTAGAAAGAAGGGATCGCTAGGACAAGTCAGAAAAGTAGTTGCTTACGAAGCAATCAAAGAACTTCACGAAGAAAAAGCCTATGCCATCTTACCCATGTGTAAAATCATGAGTGTCACTCGTTCGGCTTATTTGCGGTGGATCGAACATCCCTATAGTGAACGGACGCTAGAAAACATGGAATTGGCGAAAGTTATACGGATCATTCATAATGAACATCCTGAAAAAGGGTATCGCGGGATTAATAATGACTTGCTTCGAGAACACGATATTCATGTCAATGACAAACGCGTGTTGCGTATCTGCCGACATGAAGGGATTCAGTCGACCATCAAACACTCTGCCAACAGTATTACAAAAGGAGCGAATCATCCCTACCACACCGCCGAAAACATTTTAGATCGTAAGTTTACTGCCGAAGCGCCGAATCAAAAATGGCTAACGGATGTAACGGAATTCAAATATTATGAGGGACCAGAAATCCACAAGGTTTATTTAAGCGCGATTTTAGACCTCTATGATCGTCGGATTGTTTCTTACGTCATTAGTGATACCAATGACCTGAATATTGCCTTTGATACCTTCGATCAAGCAATCGAAACAGAACCTGATGCTCACCCGCTCTTTCATAGCGATCGTGGATTCCAATATACGCATCAGAATTTTTATAACAGAATCATTGAAGCTGAAATGACGCAAAGCATGTCTCGTGTTGGAAAATGTATCGATAATGGTCCGATGGAAGGGTTTTGGGGAATGATCAAACGAGAAAAATATTACGGCAAGAAATTTACGAGTCGTACAGAACTAGTCACGATGATTGCGAATTATATGGACTATTACAACAATGGGCGCTATCAACGGAAATTGCATGTGTTGACACCGATGGAGTATCACAATCTGTATTACGAAGCAGCCTAATCATTCGTGCGTTTCAAACATAAAACGTCCTTTGTTTTGTGTTTGAAACGCATGACCAACCAAGCGGCAGCGCGGTAGTTGTTTCTTAGAAAAGTTAAAAACTACTCTTCAAGAAGCGAAGAGTAGTTCTAAAAATCATTCATTATTTCATTGTCCTATTGACGGGTAGCCCACCATTCTTTGATTAAGAAACGTATACGCTTTTTGCTGTCCTTTGCTGGAGGTCAAATTTATTCAGACCGATTTCTTCCTTTCATCTCAATTTCTTTGAATATCTGCTTTAAGTCGTTTTCTACTTCTTCAATGTCAAAAGCAGGAGCGCTTGTTTTATTTTTGTATAAATAGAACTCTAAGTTTAATCCATTGGGCAATGACAGGAAGTGAATCGATTCCCTTGATAACAATTCTTTTTCAATCGCATGAATCACGAACACCCCTTTTTTCTCCTTCAACCACTTATGAATCCCCAAACTGTCTGGGCAATAGAGATACTCAGGTGTAATACTGAAGAAGTCCGCTGTCCGTTGTGTTAATTGCTGATGGCCAAGGTGATCGCTCAAAACGATGAAGGGTATTTTTTCTAGATCTTTGGCGTCAGCTTGATTTAATTCATTTTTTACTAGGGAGGTATTTGCGGCCAAAACTACTTTTGATCGAATCAATGCCGTTCGCTCAAATTGAGGATCTTCCACCAAACTGCTAGTAATCACCAAATCTACTTCCCTGTTTTTTAATTGATTGAATAACTCTAATGGAGCAGCATTCACATAACGAATCGTGTAATCCACCTCTTTGCATGCACATTCTCCAGCTTCAAAAATGAAAATAGATTCGCTGATGCCTACTTTAAAGATTGGTCGATCAATCATTTGATAGAGCGGAAATTGAATCTTCTTAGCTTCATCAATGATACGTTTGACTACAGGGAGGATTTTCTCTCCTTTTTCACTTAAAATCAATTTCTTTCCTTGACGAAGAAATAGATCATAGCCGAGTTCGTTTTCGAGACTTTTCAATGCTGAGCTTAATGAAGAAACTCCTACATAGAGTTCCTGAGAAGCTTTAGAAAGACTGCTATATTTAGCGATAATATAGAAATACTCTAATTTTTCGATTGACATTTTTTCACATCCAAACATGTAGTATTTTAGGTCAACCTAATTTTGCTCCTCTATAGGCCAAACAATCAAGAAAGAACATTAAATAACAGATATTCTTTAACAGAGGTTAACGTTTGATCGCTTTTTTTCTGAAATTTGAAGGAAAACGTCTTTCATGAATCTGGAATGCGATTCCTTAATAAACGAAAAGGTGTAGAAACCCTTTGTTCCCAATAGCTCACTCTTGCTGCTTATTCATCAATAAGCTTTTCTCGATTGCTTTCCCCTTTTTCACGAGTATGATGGGTTTGCACAATAAAATAAAAATCATATTAGGTGAGGTTACTCTGAAGAACATAGGTTATCGCTCGGAAATGTCGAGAGACAGTAACGAGTAAAGCAGGGATTGTCGAATGAAGGCTTTCTCAAGATAACTAGAAACTTTTCTTACGTCTCAGAAAGCCAAAGCTCAATGAACGTGATTTCCTGATAAAATTAGTTATTCGGTGACCTCCTTAATATGATTATTTAGGAGGTTTTTTACATTGAAAGTTTTACACGCTCCATCTCAAAAGAATACCACGCTAAAGAAAAGCATTGGAAATCTGACATTTGTGATAATCTTAGCGTTATTCGCATTTATTTTGGTCTTTTCCTTAATAAAAATGAATCGACCGCTAGATTCTCTACCCTCAGAAGAGGTTTTATCGACCCCTAGTAAAACACACGATTTCTTAGCCATCTCAAACCTGCTCTATTTTTCCATTCGAACGATGTTTCGAATGATCATCGGGATGATTTGGTCATTTCTTTTCTCCTTTGTGTTCGGTGTTCTAGCGGTAAGATATAAAACCGCTAGACGGATTATTTTACCGATGGTCAATTTTTTAGAGTCCGTTCCACTACTTGGCTTCTTGACTTTCACCACCGCTTGGCTGCTAGGGCTTTTCCCTGGAAATGTCTTAGGTGCCGAATGTGTGGCGATCTTCGCGATCTTTACCGGTCAAGCTTGGAACATCATGTTGACCCTTTACCAAATCATGGAGGTCATTCCTTCTGATTTATCGAATGTTACAGATCAGTTCAAATACAACCCTTGGGAAAAATTTTGGCGATTAGAATTTGTCTACGCGATTCCAGGATTGCTGTGGAACGTGATTATCTCCCAAACGGCGGCTTGGTTCGCCTTGGTGGCCAGTGAACAAGCTTCTGTTGCTCTTCCGAAAGACACGACACTTTTTTTGCCGGGAATTGGCTCCTATATTCAAATCGCGTTGGACCGTGCTGATTTTAAAGCATGCTTATGGGCTGTCTTAGCCTTACTACTGAATGTTATCATTCTGAACTTTCTAGTTTTTCAACCATTGGTTCGCGCAACCTATTACTTTAAGTATGAGACAGATGTTGAAAGTACTATCCCGCCACGATCTATTATTTATCGTTTGCTCAAAGAGGCAACATTGACGCACTATTGTTCTCATATTTTTTCACTATTTAGTCAATTTTGGATCTATCAACTACCGAAAATTTGGTATTTTTTGAAGCTTGATCGACTCTATAAACGAATCGCTAAACTGCGGAATTTCTTTAAAACCTTGTGGTATATCGGGCTGGGGGTCTTAATCATTGTCTGCTCTATCAAGCTGTATCATTTTTTGCCTCATCAGGATTTCGGAATGATTCCACGTTTAACACTTTACACCACCTTACGTGTAACCTTAGCAATGATTGTAGCTGGACTGATTTTTACCCCTCTGGCTATTTGGGTAGCTAGTGACAATCGTCGGTTAAATATCGTGCAACCTATTGGGCAAATTTTAGGTTCGATTCCTTCTAATGTTTATACGCCCTTTATTGTTATCTTTATAAGCATGGGGTTTGATAAATTGGAATGGTGGATTCTGCCTTTGATAATGGTCGGGTGTCAATGGTATTACTTCTTTAACGTGATTGCTGGATACTTAGCAATTCCAGATGATATTCGAGACGTGACAAAAATTTTCAAATTATCGAAATGGCATTGGTGGGTTAAATATCTCATCCCCTCGATCTTACCTTACATTATCACCGCGATTATTAATGCTGCCGGCGCTGCTTGGAACGCAGATATTGCTGCTGAAAGTATTCAATGGGGGAAAAAATCTATCAATGTGACTGGGTTGGGCCAATACATTTCGGTGAACGACGGTATCAAGGACAAATCGGCTCTAGGTACATTGGCAATGTGCTTTGTGGTAGGGCTTTGTATCGCCTTTGTTTGGCAACCTTTGTATCGTGTCGCAAAAGAAAAATTTCATTACTGATGCGTACAAGTATGCATAAAAGTTTAATCGGAAGGAGAAGTATGCTGGGACTAGATTTTCCGGTATACGAAATAAAAGCATGGAAAATATTGAATTATTAAACGTAAAATCCGTTTGCAAAGAATTTGAAATTGAAGGACATAAAGAGCATTTAAAGGTTTTAGAAAATATTGATTTGACTGTTAAAACCAACGAATTTGTGAGTATCATTGGACAATCAGGGACTGGAAAGTCCACTCTATTGAGAAGCATTGCCGGACTGCTCCAACCAACGAAGGGCGAAATCACCTTTGAAAATAAAATACTCACTGAGCCAGATGCCAACATCAGTATGGTATTCCAGCATTTCGCACTTTTTCCTTGGTTAACCGTAGAGAAAAATATCAGCTTTGGGCTAGAGAATCGCGAGGAACTATCACGGGAACAAATCAAAAAACGCGTGGGTAATCTGATTGAAATGATCGGGCTAGAGGGCTTTGAAAAGGCCTACCCTCGCGAGCTCTCCGGCGGTATGAAGCAACGAGTGGGCTTTGCTCGAGCATTGGCGATCGAGCCTAGCCTCTTATTGCTGGATGAACCCTTCTCCGCTTTGGACATTATTACCGCTAGTCAACTATCCAATGACCTACTATCCATCTGGCTCGGCAACCAAATTGCTACGAAGTCCATCGTTATGATTACTCATGATGTTCAGCAGGCTGTACAGCTTTCTGATCGCGTCGTTTTGATGGATGCAAATCCCGGTCGTGTAGCAAAAATTTACCCAATCGATGTCCCTAGAAATCAACGCACTCCAAAAACTATTATCAATATCGTTGAGCAAATTACTCAAGAAATGATTCGGCGGATGCAAGCATAAACTCCCTAAATTTACTATCTGACCATTGCATCCTCAAAAAAATCAGGTGTATTATCCACACCTGATTTTTTATTTTATTTAAGCCAAATCTCCCCGCAAAACATCAATGATATTTTCCTTTTTAATTTTCCCTACAGCATAGAACATCGTGATCGCTACAATGAGAAGTACGCCCAGCGTACTGATCAATAGGCTGCTCCACGGAAATTGATAAGCAATCTCCGCTCCACCTCTTACCATTCCTTGGTAAATCAACCAAGAGAAGAGCCCTGCGATTGGAATTCCCCATACTAATGAACGGAAGCCATAAAATATGCATTCATAAACCATCATTTTATTAAACTCATGATCAGTCATTCCTATCGAACGCAACATTGCCAACTCACGCCGCCGCAACTTAATGTTGGTAGAGATCGTATTGAAGACATTCGCAAGTGCGATCAATGCGATCATCCCAACAAAAACGTAGCTGAAAAGGTTCACTACAAAGAGAATATTACGATTCTGATCAAATATTTCATGTACATTGTAGAGCTCGTAAGGTATAGAAACTCCTTCTTTTTGAAGGATGTTCTGCATGTCAGCAGTTGAACGGGCTGCGTCTTTTGAAAGAAAGGTCAGACCACTAACTTGATCGATCCCTTCCGGTGAAAAGCGTGTTTTCAGCTGATACGGTGCGACGAGCATAAACACATAGGAGTGCTTTTCATTAGTCTGTCGTGGCAAAGTATCTAATGGATAGGTGTCGGCGAATTGTACATTGATAACCTGCTGTTGATTTGTATCCGTTCTTCCTCCAATTGTCGGTGCAATTCTAAGTGTCATTCGATCTTTTGGAAAAAGATCAACCAACTGTTCTTTCTCATGAGATAATTTCATCCGCTGTTTCGCGACAGCGATCACTCTAGCATTGTCACCAGTAAAATCTTTCACAGGAAGCTCAAGACTCTTGATAAAATTCACGTATTCCTTGTCTTCAATAAATTGGATATCTGCCTGAAATGTTGTTGTTTTGGTCGCGTCTATCTTCTCCAATTCGCGATAATGCTGAGAAAGTGTCTTATTTTCTATTTGGCTAGTGTACTGCAGAATGGATTGATAAGAGCTGCTAGTGATTCCTTCAACCTTTTGAAATTTTTCATACAATCGAAACAGCTCTTGCTCCTTCATCTCAGCACTAGAAAAGACGATGTCGTAATCTGAGTCAACCACCATCTGCTTAGCTGATTGCTGCAGGCCATTACCAAAAGCCTGAGCCGAAACGAAAAGAACTACACTAAAAGCCAGTGATAAAATAATCGATCGATAGCGCTTCTTATTGCGTTTGAAATTCTTTAAAGCCAGTAGCCCTTCCAGACCATAAAGCTTTTCTGAAAGCTTCGTGGTTTTAACATCCTTTGTTGAAATCTTTACTTCATTAGTTTGGCGGATATTCTCCATTATCGGTGTATTCGCCGCTTTTTTCGCGGGAAGATACGCCGATATCAAAATAGTGAGCAAGCTGACTCCAGCCGCTACCAACAATATAGGTAGGGAGACGGATAAAGCTAATGGCACATCGGCATAAAGAACATTTCTGAAATTTTTGGCAACAAGCATGATCACTAAAGAAAGACTGCCAAGTCCTAATAGAATGCCTAAGGGAATTCCTATTGTACCGATACATATCCCTTCAAATAAAACCGAATTTCGCAGCTGTTTAGGTGTCGCCCCTACCGATGACAGGATACCAAATTGTTGTGTCCGCTCATTCAAAGAAATCGTAAAGGCATTGTAAATCAGAAAAATAGATCCCAGCATTATCAAAACAACTAATATCGCGCCGATAGAATACAGCAATAAATTAAACAGTCGATCATTAGAAGCACCAGTAAAACGCAGCACTTCTTCATTGAAAGTATAGGATTGCTTTTTTCCAACAGCAGCGGCATAGGCCTGAGCCATCCGTGGTTTTTTGAGCGTCACAAAGGCACTAACATTCTCCCGAGGCCCTATCTTATCTTCACAAGTAATTAATGTATATCCTGGTGCATGCTGGCTTTCGAACCCCGGTCGCTCGCAAATACCCACAATTTTATAGTTTTTTTCGGCAGCTTTTTTCAATCCTTCTTGTTTCTTGTACGCATCCTGCTGATTAAGACGTCTGCCATCAGCCAAGCGCTCACCGACCGTTAACGCCAAAGTTTCCCCGACTGTATATTTTACACCGCCATTGGCTGCCACGTGAGCGGGTACTACTACTTCTTGACTATTTTTCGGCAATCTGCCATCGATGAGTTTAACTGGTAGTGTGTCAAAGGTCTGTTGATTGAAGCCAGCCACAAATAGATAGGGCTTATTGGGATTTTTCCCTCCCTCAAGCTGACCATAACCAATATTTGTATACGTCGTTGTTTTTAGAACATCCTTATCCTGAGTTTGCTTTTTAACGAAAGCAGCATTAGTATCCAAAAATGCCACCTGCCAATCGCCGTATTTCTGCTCAGCTCCCTTCACCATATACTGTTGAAGCGAAATGGCGAAACTGGCAACCGCGGTAATCATCGCCGCAGATAGGATGACTCCTAGAATCGTGACCAAGGTGCGCGTGCGGTTTTTTCTCATATTTTGCAGGGTGACTTTGTGGAAGATGTTCATGATTGGATCATCCTCTCATCTCGTGTCACGCGGCCATCGGAAATCCCGATGATCCGATCTGCCTGCAGCGCGATCTCCTCGTCATGAGTAACAACAATCAACGTCTGACCATACTTACGATTACTTGTTTTCAGCAGATGGATAATTTCATGGCCATTTTTACTATCCAAGCTGCCGGTTGGCTCATCTGCCAGTAAGACTGCCGGCGCGTTCATCAATGCCCGTCCAACGGAGACTCGCTGCTGCTGTCCGCCAGATAGTTGATTCGGTAAATGGCTCTTCCGTTGACTTAGTCTTAAGAGCGCCAATAATTCAGTGAGCCGCTCTTGATTAACCTTCCGTCTGTCCATCAACACCGGCAAGGTGATATTTTCCACCACATTCAACGTTGGAATCAAGTTGTGAAATTGATAGATCAATCCAACCTGACGGCGGCGAAAAAGCGCTAATTTATCATTGTTTTGTGCATACACATCTTGTCCATCTAACCAAACTTTTCCGCTAGTAGGTACATCCACCCCGCCAATCATATGCAGCAACGTTGATTTTCCAGAGCCGGATGCCCCGATGATTGCGACAAATTCTCCCTTTTCAATCGTTAAAGATACATCATCCAGTGCCACAACCTTGTTCTCATCTTTTCCATAGACTTTGCAAAGGTGTTCGATTTTTAACAGCTCCATTTTTATGAGCCCCCCTTCCTCATGGTTCTTCTCTATCATAGAAGCCACACCTTTCAGCTCGGTGACTTCTAGGTGAGAGATTCGTCACTTTGGAAAACGGATGATGAATATCGCCCCGCCAGCAGGATGATTTTTGGCCGTAATTGTCCCTCCCTGACGCTTGATAATCGATTGGCTGAGGGACATGCCGATGCCAAAGCCTGTTTGGCTGCCGGTTTCACCGCGATAAAAGCGGTCAAATAAGTGATGCAAATCTGCTGTCTCAAATCCCTTGCCACTATCATGGATCGTGATCGCGCAAAATAACGGATTGTCCTCTGCGTTAATAATGATTGTCCCTTGTTCCCCGATACTTTCGATACAGTTCTTCAAGATGTTTTGAAGCGCTTCAGATAGCCAATTGGCATCACCTTGGATCGTTAAAGTTGTAGGAATCTGCTTTTCTATCTGAATCTCATGCAACTCTAAGCTCACTAAAAAAGGACGCAAAGCCTCCTCGATCAGCTTAGAAACCGAAATTTGTTCATTTTGAAACGCTACTACATCCGCATCCAAGCGAGATAATTTCAGTAAAGCGGTGATTAGCTTGTCCATTCGCAAAAGCAAAGCTTCAATTTCACGAAGCGTCATTTTTCGCTCTTTTTCACTGGTTGTTTCACCCGCCAAGGACAAGAGTAGATTGACCGAAGTCAGCGGCGTCCGCAGTTGATGGGCGATGTCTGCTAAAGAATCTGCCAAGTTTTCCTTTTCCCTTTGCAACGCCGCGTTCTGTTCTCGAATCCGCAGAGTCATTTTGGCAATCTCACTTTGTAGGATCGACAGCTCTCCTTCGTCCAGCTCTTCGATGAACAAACGGTCTTCATTGTGTAAAACCAGATCAATCTGATCAGCGATTTGAGCAATCTGTCGGTATCTAGCTTGGGTAAAAAAACAAAATAAACCGCCAAAGATTACCGCCGCAACCATTGTAAGTAAGCCCGCAGCGGTGTTTTGACTAAATCCAACAATAGCCAGAATGAGCGTGACTAGCAGAAATACGAACGTAAACTTACGGAACTCTCGGTTTCTAACCATTACTACCTCCTAATCGATAGCCCATGCCGCGAACCGTTAGAATAATCGTTGGCTTAGTGGGAGCTTCTTCGATTTTCTCCCGGAGACGTTTGATATAAACAGTCAACGTATTGTCATTGACAAATTCCCCCGCCGCATCCCAGAGCTCGTCTAATAAACGCTCTCGGGTGATAATAATCTTTGGATTATTTACAAAAACGAGCAGTAGGCGATACTCCAAAGCAGACAAAAAGACCTCGCTGCCATTCTTTCGCACAATGCCACTAGTACTGTCGACAAAAAGTCCGTTAAATTCAAAGGTTGCTGGTGTCTGTCCGTTTTTTCGCAAGGCATTATTAATCCGCGCCAACAACTCCCGTGGTCTAAAGGGCTTCGTGATGTAATCCTCCGCCCCCATGTTCAGACCAGTAACAACACTAGATTCATCACCTGAAGCGGTCAAAAAAATGACTGGAATCTCCTGCTCCGCTTTAATCTCTGTACAAACCGTAAATCCGTTGCCATCAGGTAAAGAAATATCAACGAGCGCCAGATCAAATTTAGTTTTCGACAAAGTTTTCAAAGCCTCACTTTTACTTCCGGCATGGGTAACTAAAAAGCCCTCAGATCCAAGTAAGATCATCAGATTTTTTGCGATGGCTTGGTCATCTTCCACTAAGAATATATGTATCATCGGACAAACTCCTCTACTAATCTGCTATTTTATTTATTTTACCATCAAACAAATAATTCTGTTGGTCCCTCATTCAAATTCCTGTCTCATACTCTAGAATTAAAGTAAGAGAGAGCATGGAGATTTTTCTCACTCTACTTTTTGCTATCGAACTGGCGTTAATGATGACTCATGAAATAGGCGCCATTCGCTGTAAAGAATGGCGTCTGTTTATTGGATTGAAAGCTCTACCCGAAGAAACCGCCTATTGCGTCTTTACACTACCGCATATTTTTTATACTGTCGGAATCGTTTTTCTACTATAGAAAAAACCTTACTAAATGCAAGATACATTTAGTAAGGTTTTTAGCTTGTTCTTAAAACTTTTTTCGTTTTAATTTAGAACTGATGATCTATTACTGACCTCTCTACTAAAACAATAAGTTGTCGTTTATTTATCCGACAATCGTTCTTTTAAATCGACTTTTTCTCCCCGTTTACGCAGATCTGAGAATTCACCGATCGCAGTAAAAAATAAATCATTTGAGGAGTTAACGGCGGTCTCAACAGAATCCTGAATCACACCAATAATGAAACCAACACCCACAACTTGCATAGCAATATCATTAGATATGCCAAAAAGACTACAAGCTAACGGAATCAATAATAGCGAACCTCCAGCAATCCCTGATGCACCGCAAGCAGCCAAAGCTGATAATACACATAACATTAAGGTCAGACTAAAAGGGACATCAATTCCTAAAGTATGAACCGTCGCTAAAGTCATTATCGAGATGGTAATCGCAGCTCCCCCCATATTGATGGTTGCACCTAATGGCAACGAAATTGAGTAGGATTCTTTAGTTAACCCTAAACGCTTTGCCAACATCATGTTGATTGGAATATTCGCTGCAGAACTGCGAGTGAAAAATGCCGGAATCGCACTTTCTTTTAGGCAGAACCAAACAAGAGGATACGGATTTTGCCTAATCAGCACAAAAGCGACTAAAGGATATACAACCAAATCCACAACCAGCATGGTCCCTACCAATAGAAACAGGAGACGACCATATTGTGTTAATCCAGCTAGTCCCGTTGAAGCGACCGAATCAAAGACTAGTCCAGCAATACCAAAGGGCGCCATCGCGATGACTAACTGAACAACGCCAGTGATTGCTTGAGAGAATTCGTCAATAACTTCTTTTACCGAATTTTTTCGTGTTCGCAATGCAAACCCAATTAAAGCTGACCAAAATAAAACCCCCAAGTAATTTCCATCGATCATGGCCTGTAACGGATTTTGAACAATATTATTCAAAATTGTCGTCAATACATCGATCAGGGCTTTGGGTGCCTCTTGAGAACCAGAGACTTCCTGTAAAGAAATAGTCAAAGGAAAAATATAACTAGCCAATACGGCAACTGTTGCTGCTAATAAAGTAGTAAATAAGTACAAAGAAATGATGGGCTTAATAAAAGTTTGAGTGTTTGCTTGATGTTTTGATACCGAAGACATGATTAATACAAATACTAATAACGGTGCAATCCCTTTCAACGCCCCGACAAACAAACTACCTAGTATTGCAATGAAGCTCCATTGAGGTAGAAAAATCCCTAATACTGCCCCCACGACAATCCCAATGACAATTCGCTTGATTAACGAAAGTTGTTTAAAAAATTCTAACAAAACAAGTGTCCTCTTTTCCATTTTTAATTATCATACTAGCATATGATAATTAAATTCTAATTGAATAGGCAGATGTTTACAACCTAGAATATAGCTATTTTCTAATTACTATCATTCTTAGAATGGAGATAATCTATGAAAAAATTTATTAAAACTAAAAAGCTCGGTTATATGTTGCTACAAGTGTTTTAATAACCGAATTTTGCATCATCGAAATCTTTTTCCTTCTATATTACATAAACAATCCAATCTTTTTTCGATATCAATGATTTTCATGTACGGCGCTTGCTTGATCTTCTTCTTTTTCAGTATCCTCTTTATTATCAATGTCATGGGGATAATCGCTAAGGAGCATTTGATGTAGCTAATTTTTTGAATAATCGGAAAATACGCCTTAAGTCCTATAGTCCCTCTATACTATGTAATGTATAGTATAACGTATAAAGAGGTGTTGCTGATGGATAGTCAATTGAAAAAAGGGTTGATTGAGTATTGCGTGTTGGCCTCGTTAGTGGAGATCGATTCCTATGGCTATCAAATCGTCAAAGAAATCCATCCCCATCTTGAAATTACTGAGTCAACACTGTACCCGATCTTAAAAAGACTGGAGACCAATAAAAAAGTCTCCACCTATTCCAAAGTCCATAATGGGCGTTTGCGAAAGTACTATCATCTGACAGATTTAGGTGTTGCCAGTATTCAGAAATTTTTAAAGGAATGGAACGATGTAGAAGCCGTTCACAATTTTATTAAAAGGAGTGTTGAAGAATGAATCGAGTAGAGTTTATTAAGGAATTAAGTAATCATTTAGCTTACGAAGTCAGACCTAGCGAAGTCCATCGCTTGATTGAATATTACGATGAAATGATTCTAGATTTAATGGAGGACGGGTACTCTGAACGGGCCGCTGTTAAGAAATTAGGCGATCCAAAACAGTTGGCCTATGAGGCTGCAGGTATCCCAACAGAGGTGAAAGTGCCTCGCCGTTTCAGTTGGCTATGGATCACACTTTTAATCTTAGGGTTTCCTTTATGGGGCAGTTTGGCACTAGCGGCCTTTCTGGTATTGTTGAGTATTGACATCGTGATCTGGTGTATCCCTTTTACAGGCGCTTGTCTAGCTGCCGGAACGATCATTGGCGGCGTAGCTGCGGCCTTCACAAGTCCTTTTGTTCTATTTGATTCATTCTTTATGGGGGTTACACAGCTTGGTGCAGGCATGTTCTTATTCGGCTTCGGTCTTTTATGTATGTGGCTGACGTATAAATTCAGCGCGGTCTTCATGAATATGCACCGCAGCTTGATGGGAATTATTCGTCGCAATATTTTCCAACGAAAGGTGGTCCAAGTATGAAATCCAAACTTCTTTTACCAAAGCTCGCGACCTATTTGATCGGTGCCGGGGTGATTCTGATGATGCTGGGCTATGCCTTGTCTGGTTTTTCAACGGACCGCTATCATATGTATCAGGACGAGCGGCATTGGTACAATGTTGTCGGCTTCTATATCGATGATTAACAAAGAACGAATCCTTTTTTCCTAGATAAAAAGAGGATTCGTTCTTTTTATTTGTTCTCTATCCTTCAAATCCAAATGAAGAAACTCTTTTATGCGTATAAAAGAACTACTTCACTCAACAGAACCGTGCTAAACTAGCAGCAAGATAAAAAAAGAGGTGAATCCCATGGAAAAGATCTCACTTATTCCACCCCAAAAGAACCATGAAGCGGCAGTTCTAGAGTATATGCAGGAGCATTTCTCCTTAGGCGAAGATTCCTTACATGGCTCTTCCTTGCTGACAGAAATGGAAAGTTACAGCGATTGGCTGACTCATTTGATCAAGCAATCCAGCAAAACAACTGTAACGCCTGATTGGGTTGTTGCTACTACATTGCTGGCAGTACGGGAAAAGGATCAGAAAATCATCGGTACCATTGATATTCGGCATGAGCTGAATGAATTTTTACGGGAGTTTGGCGGACATATCGGCTTTGGCGTGCGACCTACTGAACGTGGAAACGGCTATGCTACGGAGATGCTGCGTTTAGGTTTAGAGTATTGTAAAATGCTGGGACTTGAAAAGGTCATGGTCGCCTGCTATGAAGAGAATGTTCCATCTGCTCGAACGATCCAAAAAAATGGTGGGGTTTTGGAAAAAACGTTTGTCCATGAGGATGGCCAAATAGTTCAGATTTATTGGATTGATTTAACAGATAAAAGATAGTTTCACGCCTGCTAGGATGCTAAAATAGTGATGAGAAGACTTCTGAGAAAGGATGCGATGTAAAATGACTGCCATCTTAAAAAATCATGATTATTCCTTTCGTCAGCTGCAGCAGGCAAATTTTCATGATATGACCTTTGAACGTGTGAATTTTTCAAATGCAGATTTAACTGGGGCGAATTTAAGCAACTGTCTATGTATTGATTGTGATTTTTCAGAGGCAATATTACGTGACGCTTCTTTGCAGGGAACCGACTTTCAGGGATGCAGCCTGGAAGGAGCAGATATTTCGGGGGCGAATTTATTTTTCGCAATGCTGGAGCACGCGGACTTGACGGACATTATTCATGACGACCGAACCCAATTTTTTGATCTTTATTGTCCTGCGGAAGGCCCTTTTATCGGCTACAAAAAATGCTTTGATTACCGGATCGTACAATTATTGATCCCAGCAGATGCCCGCAGAACCTCTGCGACGAATACCTGCTGCCGCTGTGATAAGGCGAAGGTTTTGACCATCAAGGATATGTACACCAATGAGGATTACGACGAAGCCGTTTCATACGTGGATGGGGATTTTGTGTACCGTGTAGGTGAATACGTTGTTGCGGAAAATTTCAATCCCAATCGCTGGGCAGACTCCACTGGCGGCATTCACTTTTGGCTGACGCGTAAAGAGGCTGAGGGATATATGTAACAAAAGCCCTGTATACTCCACTGTCTGAACTGGAGTGTACAGGGCTTTTAATGGCTCTATAATTTCTAGGACTGATAGAAAATCATTCTATCGGTCCTTTTTGAGCATGAAAAAACAAAACATACAGAAGCTCCGTTAGAATTGAATCACCACAACACAATCAAAGGAGCGTTCTGTATGCCTGATCTTCATCATATCAAACTACTACTTGGAATCAAAGATAAAAACATTCTCATCACAAATGTAGAATCGAAGAGGATTAAAAAGATTAAGAGTCTTGTTGTTTCTGCGACATTGAGTAAAGAAATTTACCGCTGTCCTTTGTGTAAACAGGTGAACCATGAAGGCATGATCGTCAAGAACGGAAAGAAAAAATCGCTCATTCAACTTAATAAATGTGCGAACCAACTGACTTATCTTGCTTTAGCGAAACAACGCTACCACTGTCGTGGCTGCCACACCTATTTTACGGCGAATACCTACATTGTTGATAGAAACTGCTTTATCGCTAAACAAGTGCGCTATAAAATTTTAGAAGAGCTAACGGAAAAACAAGCAATGACGACAATTGCTAAGCATTGCGGCGTTTCTTGGTCGACCGTTTCTCGGACACTCGCTTCTCTGATCCCCATGACAAAAGTAAAAAGAAATTGGTTACCGCGTTGTTTATTAATGGATGAATTTCGTTCACTGAAAAATCAAGTCGGTCCCTATTCCTTTTCTTGTATGGATGGCGATACTGGAAAATTACTGGATATTCTTCCTTCACGGAAGAAAAAAGCCCTCGTTTCTTATTTTATGCAATTTGAACGACGCGCACGATTGAAGGTAAAGGTCATCGTGACGGACATGAATGCTTCTTATGCCTCTCTGATAAAGGAATGTTTTCCAAAGGCAAAACTCGTTGTGGATCGTTTTCACATTGTCAAACATCTCATTCGCAAATTTGAGGATATACGCGTACGAATCATGAAAAGCTTTGATCGAAACGATCCAACACAAGCCAAACATTATCGACAATTAAAGGCGTTGTCTCGGCTTCTGATCAAACGACAGGACAAGCTTGTTTATGACAAATGGACCAAATGGCGCAATTTTGGTTGGGCGTATCTCACCGAAAGTGAAGTGGTGGATCGTCTGCTTTCAATCTCTGACGAATTACGAATCGCCTATTTTTACTATCAAGAAATTCTTCAAGCGTTTCACGACAAAGAGGCGGACACTTTCTTTAAACTTGTAAGAACGATGCCCAATTCCGTTCCAAAAGAACTACATCATATAAAAAAAGCTTTTATAACCTATGAATCCGGCATTCGTTTAGCCCTGGAATTGCCTTATTCAAATGCCAAAATAGAAAATCTGCATACCCACATCAAAGCATTAAAACGAGTCGCTTATGGCTTTCGAAGCTTTCGGAAAATGAAGACTAGAATTTTCTTACTAAATAATCTGATTACCTATGAATCAAAAAACATCTAAAGTAGAAAAGGAATTCTACCTTAGATGTACTTATCTCACTCTATCAGTCCTATTTGACAAAGAGCCCTTTTAATTCAAAAAATTTAGGAATTTTTTTTCTGAGATTTCTTTTTTTCTTCAAAAAAATCCAATGTCATGCCTTTAAGGTCTGTTAACCGCAGAATTTCCTTCAAGGATTCATAATCTTCATAAAGCTTTTTTTTCTTTTCATCCCGTTCATAGGTAGTCACGATACCTGATATGACTGGCGCATTGAACATCTTCGCAGCAATTGTACGGTGGGCGCCATTTTTTTGCAGAATATAGCAATCATCTTCTTTATAATAATTGAAACAAATAGGTCTATTCCCGTCAAGATTCTGCTTTCTAGCATAAGAGGTGTTTTGGCAATCAAGTCCGTATTTCATCAATGATGCTAAATGAGCCTTGAACGCTGCTTTGTCTTTTCCATCATTTGTTTTCCCCATAAAAAGATCATAAACCGACTTCCCCTCTACAGGCCATGTCGTTTGCATCGCGAGAATTTTATTCACCGGAATCTCTAAGTTAGGCTCTTCACTATTTTCAATTTCATTGTAATAATTGTCTACAGGCAACGTTTGGAAAAAAGTTCTTTTTTGTGCCTGAATATGTGCCATGCTGATTCCCGCCTGCAGCATCGTCTCGATGGCTCTTTCTTCAAAATCTGTCGTCATGATAGGCCTCCTTCAGTGTGTAACACCAATCTTCATCCTTTAGCTTGTTGATGAAACCTTGGCAGAAAAAGACACTGCACCGTCACCTTTTCTGGTGGGGATGCGGCTTAGCCGACTATTCAATCATTCGCTTTTTTGGCTGTATCTCTCCAATTGAGGGGCACAGTATTTTGATCAATCGGTTTTTACCTTCCGCTTGATTCATTCAAGCGGCTACTCTATTTCTCCAAAGCTCTCTGTTAAGCAAATTTTTGCTTTTTCATATCCATATAAAATAATGTTTCCGTCATTTTCTTCGAATAAACTTTTCGTACTTCTCGTGGAATAAATTGATGAATCTCATCTTCGTTATAACCAATCTGTAATTTCGTTTGATCGATAATAATCGGCCGTTTAAGCAACGTAGGATTCTCTTCAATAACTGCTACTAATTCATTAAACGTGAGGTCATTAAAATCAAAAGAAAACTTATTATATACTTTCGAACGTGTCGCAATGATTTCTTCCGTCCCATTTTCAGTCAACGCGAGAATTTCTTTAAGTTCTCTTTTGTTCAGTGGTTCAGCGATCATATTCCTTTCCTCAAAAGCCAGTCCTTGTTCCTCCAACCAAGCTTTTGCTTTCCTACACGAATTACAACTCGACGAGCCATATAATTTAATCATTATTAAAAACACCTTTCCTTAAATCGCTTTTTAAATATACGCTGTTATTCTACAAATATTACGATACAGGACATTTCCTCACTTGTTAATCTAATTTTTAAAAAGTGTTCTAAAAAAGTATTTTTATAGTTAAGGTAATCTATTTTTTTATAACTTAATGATTTCTTTGTTGTTCTTCATCATTCATGTGAATCTGATTAATACTTGGTTTGTTTATGCATACGCTTTTTCTACAAGCGAATTTAATAACACAAGATTTTTGCAAAAAAAGTGCACTTTGAGTCTTTATCAATTATTTCTATAGAAAGTAAAAATATGATTATCAAATAGTTATTCTCGTTATTCAGTGAATTTCTTTCTGTCCTACTTACTAGTTTAGTCAACATAGTCATGCGTTTCGCGCACGCATAAAAAGCGTGCCGATTTCCTTTTTTCAGGTATCGATCACGCTTGTCCTTAAGCAAATTATTTTACACTATTTAGTCATGTGAAAAGGAATTAATTTATCTTATTACGATCATTTGGTTGATTCCAGCATAAATTGATAAACAGCTCCAATTAAATTTGCCTCGTTGAAGTATTTACATGTCATAATTTCAGCAGTTAAATCTTGAGCTTTTTTAGTATTTAACAGCTCCTTGACCTCTTTTCTAAGACGTTCGATGACACCAGGTCTTCTCGAAATACCTCCACCGATTAACAATCGTTCAACATCAATACTCACTAGCACATTAAAAGCCCCTATTGCTAATGCGCGATAAAACTGATTGACATACTTTTGGGCTAGATCCTCTTGAACCGCATCAAATAGATGGACTGCGTCATAGCTTTCCCCCGTCCCCTTTTCAAGAGAATAGTTTCTAGCTAAAGTTACGGGACTAGCCAGTTCACTGAGTGTCTGCTGCTTCTCGTTTAAAATCATAAAGCCGAACTCTCCGCCGAATAAATGGGGTCCTGGAAATAATTTTTTATCTAAAACGATCGCGCCCCCTACTCCTGAGCCAATAATAAGAAAGGCACTATTGGATACCTCCGCGGCATTTCCTTTCCAAACCTCAGCTAAAGCCGCACAATTCGCATCGTTTTGAATAGAAACACGAAGGCCGAAAAGTGCCTCCAGTTCCTTTCTAATCTCAAATCGATGAATATACTCAATCGCACTCAAACCATAAATGATCCCAGTCTTTGTATCTACCGAACCAGGGGAGCTGATCGCCACGCCTGAAAACTTCCATGTAGATTTTTTTAGCTCCGAGACAAATTGCTGTTTCATGCCTTCCCATGTTTTAGGCGTGGGAAGACTCCTTTTGCCCTCTAATGTCTCGCCATTCCATTCCGCATACTTAATCGTTGAGCCGCCAATATCAATAACAAAAAGATTCATCTTCCATTCTCCTTTTAAATATGTTTGTAAAAATCTATCGTCTCCAACACACAACAGCTAAAAATGAATGGTTTGAGACAGGCTATTCATTTCGTTCTACGACTTTTAGCAAACGCTTACTATATCGATATAGTAAGAGGAACAAACCTCAAAGGTTCATCCCTCACTTTACCAACTGTTCTCTTTTGCTAACCAATTCTTTTATAGATATCAACTATCTCCTTCGCTAAATCAGTGAATGCGATGGCAGTCATCAGGTGATCTTGACTATGGACAGCTAAAAGTGTAATTGCCATGTTGTTTCCCTGAGCTTCTTGAGTCAGCAATCCTGTTTGCGCGTGATGAGCTTCTGTCAACGCCTTCTCTGCTGCCGTAATCTTCGCTTCCGACTCATTGAAATCCAGCTGCTTAGCAGCCTGTATCGCTTCAACCGCATCACTTTTGGCATTTCCTGAATGGACGATCAACCCCATAATCGCTTCCAAATTTTCTTGTTCCATTGCCTATCCCCCCTTATTGATTCATTAGTTGTTTTGCTTCTTGCAAGACCTTTTGACCATTCATCATTCCATAATCAGCCATATCAATGACCGCTACTGGAATATTTTTAGACGCAACCTTCTCCTCAAATTGTTTTAACATGAAGCGCACTTGCGGACCCAATAACAGAACATCCACATTCTTTTCAGCTAAAACACCGTTAGCTTCCGTAGCGGAAACCGCGAAAATATCTGCATCAAAATTCTCATCTTTAGCTGCCGCCTCCATCTTTGTCACCAATAAACTTGTACTCATCCCTGCCGAACAAACTAACATAATTGTTTTCATCTTTCCTAATCCTCCTGTTTAGTTAAAATTTTAACGATATCTTTTTCAAGCGCCACCTTATTAGTAGCCGCAACCGTTTTAAACCAATACCCCGATTTCTTTATGGTTTTTTTCTGTGTTCTGATATCTGTAGAAATAAAACCATAGCGGTTGCGATAAGCATTTTTCCAGGACCAGCAATCGATTGGTGTCCATAAATGATACCCGAAGCAATTAGAGCCTTCTTCCATTCCCTTATGTAGCCAATAAAGATGCTCTTGGATAAATTGAATGCGATAATCATCTTCAATCATTCCCTGGCTGTTCAAATAGCGTTCCTCTCGAGAAACCCCCATGCCATTCTCTGAAACAAACCATTCAATATTGTTATAGTTGTCACGAATATTGATGGCAATATCATAAAGCGCTTTAGGATAAATTTCCCAGCCCTTATCCACATTCATCCGTCTTCCCGGCATTTCGTACTCTTCAAAATATTTTTCAGGCAGCCAATCCACTGCGAGACTGTCGGGCGAAACCTCTGGTGCCTTTACACGATGTGGATGATAAAAATTTACCCCTAAATAGTCAATCGTGTTGTTTCTTATGACAGCCAGCTCTTCGTCGCTAGTCTCCCAAAGAACACCGTCTTTTTCCAGTGTCTCAGTCAATTCCGCTGGAAATTCTCCCAAAGTCGAAGCATTCATATACAGTTGGTTGAGCCATAAATCCGCAAATTTTGCGGCTGCTAGATCAGAGTTTTTTTGCGTCGCTGGATAAGCTGGAGTTAAATTCAAAATGATCCCAATCCGTCCTGCTTTGTTCTGATTTATTTTTCTAAAACTAGCAATTGCCTTAGACGAAGCTAACTGAATATTATAGGCAACTTGAACAGCTTTTTTACCATCCACTAGATTGGGATAATGAAACTGGTGCAAGTACTCCCCTTCTACAATCACCATTGGTTCATTGAATGTAAACCAATCTGTTACCCGATCACTAAATAATTTGAAGCATTGTTCAGCGAACTTTACAAACAAATCCACAACATGCTTGGACTCCCATCCCCCATACTTATGATAGAGCTCCACTGGCAAGTCGAAATGATGCAGGTTGATTATCGGCTTGATCCCATATTTTAAGCATTCGTCGATCACGTTGTTATAGAATTGAACATTTTCTTCGTTTAACGTAGCGGTTTCGAAATCATCAATCAAGCGTGTCCACTGAATAGACGTCCGAATAGAGTTCAATCCGATCTCCTTCATTAATCGTATGTCTTTTTCATAGTCATTAAAAAAGTTAGATGCAAGATTAGGACCTACTTGATCATAAAAAGCTTCTGGTTCTGTATCATACCAATAGTCAAACATATTGGCATGTTCCTTGTTAAAGCGTCCTTCTGATTGGGGTCCTGAGGTAGCGGCTCCCCACCAAAAGTTCGTTGGAAATTTGATATCCATCAATTATTCGCCTCCTAAAATTTTCTTGGCTAACGCTAATCCGCCAATCATTCCTGCCCGATTATTCAACTTGCTGGGAACAATAAACTGTTCGATGTCTTTTGTTGGTAAATACTCATTCATAAGTTGGGCATAGTACTTATGAATAAGCGGAAATAAATGTTTTTGATGCATCACGCCACCACCCAAAACAATTCGTTCAGGAGCAAAGGACAAGGCATAATTCACACAGGATTCAGTAAGATAATACGCCACCGTATCCCAAACAGATGCCTCTTGGTTCAATTCTTCCCCATTCTTGCCCGATCTTTGATAGATCGCTGGTCCCGAAATGAGTCCCTCCAAACAATTTTCGTGGTAGGGACATACGCCCTTAAAGTGATCCCCTTTTTTTCTAGCAACAGAGATGTGCCCGATTTCAAGATGCTTCTTGCCAGGTAAGAGCTCCTTATTTAAAATTACTCCGCCGCCGACACCAGTTCCAACAGTAAGATAAACTGAATTATTAGTCCGTCTAGCCGCGCCATAACACATTTCACCGAACGCCGCAGCATTGACATCAGTCGTCCAATAAATTGGGCTTTCCAAGTCTTTTAAAGCTCCTAAGAAATCGACGTTTTTCCATGCTGTTTTGGGCGTATTGGTGATATACCCATATGTCTTTGAGTCGCGATCGACATCTATTGGGCCAAAAGACCCGACACCAATTGCATCTACCGGATGCTCCGGAAAAAATCGAATAATTTGTTCGATATTGTTTACTGGGTCACCCGTTTTGACTATCTGCTCAGCAATGATTTCGGTTACATTATTCTCTTCTGCGATCCCACAAATTATTTTTGTTCCACCTGCTTCAATTGCACCAATCATATTTTCTCTTCCCTTCGATTTATTTACATTATATAGACTAAGTTATTATATGTCTATACTTTTATAAATAAAAATCCAGTCATACTATTGTACAAACCATACTTATAGAGATAAACCTTATAAGAATAACGTTTCTTCTCGATAAAGGATAAAAATTAACCTTCACGATAAAAATCATGAAGGTCAACTTATGGAATACGACACTAAAGCTGAAGAAGTAGAAAAAAATTTCTCTCATTCATCCCTTTGCAGCTCATAAATAAATGATTGATAATCTCCCATCACTTGTGCTTTATCCTTATTAACACTATTAAATTGATACGGCTTTCTAATCCCCATTCTTTTCAACACACTACCGGATAGCTTTTCACCATTTACGAGGTAGCTTTCAGTCTCTTTTAGAAATGGGAGCTTCATGAACTCTCGATTACTGCTGTTCGCTTCAGTTAAAATACGGTAGAAACCAATCATCCCTTTGCCGTTCTTTTCATCGAAAACTGCCCAGCCATATTCATTGGGACGATCGAGAATGTCCGTCAGCTGGTAAAACCTACCGAAAGTTAGCAGTCTTTGATTCTTTTTATAAAAGGAGATATCTTTTTTTATCTGTGCCTGTTCTTCAGTAGAAAGCTCAAACAAATTCAGCTCATAGCCTAAAGGGCCAAACAGTGCTGCATTCGTTCGCATCTCTAAAGAAGTGTGACGATGGACTTGATGATTAGGCGCAGCTGAAACATGGTTGCTAAATGATGATAAAGGATACCCTAATAACGTTCCTGATTGAATGGCTAAACGCTCGACTGGATCACTGTCATCACTTGGCCAAATCTGAGGGCTATAAAAGAGGATTCCAAGATCATATCGTCCGCCTCCTCCGGCACAGCCTTCAATTAAAACATGTGGAAACTCTGATAATATCCTTTCGTACAGGCGATAAACACCCAGTATATAGCGGTGGAAAAATTCTGACTGATGGATTCCCTGCTGTTTTAAATACGTCGAATAGGCTTGAGTAATGTTACGATTCATATCCCACTTGATATAGTCCAATTTTGTCGAAGAAATAATTTTTCTCATTTGCTGGTAAATGTTTTCCACCACCTCTGGATTGGAGAAATCAAGAACATACTGACCTCTGCCAATAGCCACCCGTGAAGAATCCGTGTGTCTTACCACCCATTCAGGGTGAGTGTTGTATAAGTCGCTGATTGGCGAAACCATTTCTGGTTCAAACCAAAGGCCAAATTGCAATCCTAAATGATGAATACTCTCTGAAAATGCGGCTATTCCTTTTGAGAACTTTCTTGGATTTTCATCCCAATCACCAAGCGAAACCCGATCATTGTCGCGCTCTCCAAACCAGCCGTCATCGACAACAAAACAATCGATACCTAATTTTTTTCCTTTATCAGCTAAAGCTAGTAATTTATCCTGATCGAAATCAAAGTATGTTGCTTCCCAATTATTAAGAACCACAGGTCGTTTCTTTTGGTACCAGGTCGGATTGATGACGTGCTTCTCAATAAATTGGCCAGTCTCGTGCATAAGACCGTTCAAGCCCTCCGCTGAATAATGCAATAACAGCTCCGGCGTCTCAAACGTTTCATTCTGCGCTAACTCCCAAGAGAATGAACTCGGATGAATCCCTAGCATCATGCGTATGTTGTTCCATTCATCAACCTCTGTTTGTGCTAAGAAATTTCCCGAATATATCAAATTCGCTGCATACACATCGCCTTGATTATTAGAAGAACATTCTGGCAGTAGGGCGACAAAAGGATTATGCTGATGACTGGACGCCCCTTTTAACGAACCAATACTAACCGTCCCTTGTTCTAAAGAGTGTCGCTTTATGTGTCGTTCTTTTAGCCAGGCGCCAGAAAGATGAAGAAACTCAAACTGCTGATTTTTCATGTCTAAAGCGCCACTTAAAAATCGAAGAACCTGTCGCTTGTTTGCTCCAAGATTGGTAAGCTTTTGCCCGCGAGAAACGGTTCCTTGGTTTTCAAATATTGAGTAAGTCACTTCTAACCTTAACTGATTGAAAGAATCCTCAAGACAAAACGTTATACTTTCAACCTGCCCCTCTTCCGCAAATGTTGCTGGAACGCCCAACTCTCTTTGTTTTTTCTTTTTTATTGTATGAGAAACATATTGGAAGTCTAAATATAAGCACTCCTGTTCCTCTGAAACCTTCAGTATGCCTTCTTTAAAATCCGAGGTTCCATAAACAGGGACTTCCTGATATTGATCTTGTAAGCTAAAATTCGGAATTGCCGGACTGAACTTGACCGTCCCGGCAGACTTGCTTTCTGTTGATGCCATGTATTGAATGTCCTCAATGGTAATCTTTCCCAGACTTCTTCCAAAATAGACATGTCCTAGGTGACCATTTGGCAAAACATTGATCACATAACTAATCTTTTCATTTCGCAGATGAAACATGTTTTTACTCAGAAGTTCAATCACTTTGCATCATCCTCTTTTTCATAACATTGTTTTTCTAGGTAAACCATCCTCTTTTTCATCCCTCTGTTATAAAAGAATTTGTACACAAAAGCTAGAAAGATAAAACTATACTGGTTTCTAGCATGGGTAAACGCGTTCTTTTCGGTATATATCACCTGTGTCTTAGAATCGGAACGCTCATCTATCCGATATTTTTGAGTGATTGTTCCTTTGCTATGAGAAGTGAGTAATTCAATTTCATTCTCATTAAGCTTTGATAATTGAATAGAGGCAGGAATGCTCGTTGCTCCAAGCTTTGAAGGCATAGAGAGAGTAACTGCCGCTCCTTCATTTAGCCCTTTTCCTACGTAACCCTTTGAGCGGAAATAAGTTTCCTGCTCTTTTCGAATAACCTCATATACTCGCTGCTTGCTTACGTCTATCTGGTATTTATAACTTAGTGTATCGATTCTCAACGCTCATTCCTCCCCTTACTCTGCCGCAGAGTGGGTCATTTCCAGGTCTTTCTCTTCTTTCAAGTACTCCCTATCCATCACAACAAGGAAAGGTACCCAAATTAGAACCATCACAGCTAATGTTACTGCTTGTAAAATAGCCCCCGCTATTGAGCCAGTCCCTATCCAACCAGAAAGAAATACTGGAGTGGTCCACACAACTGTAGCGCCAATCGGTCTGGGAACAAGTCCCATATAAATAGCAAGATAAGAAATCGTCGTTGATGCCAATGGCGCAAGTATCCATGGAATAAAGGCAATTGGGTTCATTACAATTGGCAGCCCAAAGGTCATTGGTTCAGATACATTAAAAATTGACGGCGCAATAATTGTCTTCATTAACTTCTTCATTCGAATAGAACGCGCAATGAAAAAGGCCATGGTGATCGAAATGCCTAATTGTAAGCCCTGATTGACAAATACCCCCATAAAAGTCGTATTAATAATATGAGGAAGCTCAGAAGCCCCCGCTTTATATGCTTCATAGTTCTCAATAGCTAAAGCGTTCATAATTGGATCGATTACGGCATTGACAACCAACGTTCCATGAATCCCAAACCACCAGAAAAATTGCATACAGAATACAGCAATCAACACTGCTGGTAGTGTACCTCCAAGCCCCATCAATGGTTTTTGAAGAATTTGATAAACAAAATCAACTGCGTTGCCCCATTCTGTAAAGGTAAACAAATAGCGGATAATATTAAAAATGAATAGTGGGACCGCCCCTGGGATAATCGCTACAAATGATTGTGCAATCATTGGAGGAACAGAATCCGGCATTTTGATAGTGATTCCTGCCGCGCTGATTCTTGAATAAATAATCGTCGCAATCATTGCTGTCACGATACCAACAAACATACCTTCCGCACCTAATTTTGATATTGGAATGACTGTCCCTAATTTCTCCTGGCTACTGAATGGCAACAACATCAAGAAAGAAGATAACGAAATTGCTCCTGCAAATAACTTCGGCTGTCCGAATTTATCTGCGAGCTGATATCCGATACCAAAAACGATAAAGAGCGTTCCAACACTCATTGTCGCATTTCCGACTGGACCAAAAAAATCATTCAAAAAAACATTGACGCCTTCCGGCAGCTTATCGGCAAAGCCAAAGGTTGTCGGAAAATTTTGAATAATGATCATGATGGAGGCGAACATGGTCGCGGGAAACGCTACCATAAAGCCATCACGAAGACTTAATAAGAACTTGTTGTCAGCAATAATTTGTGCTAATGGAACAATTTTTGCGGCCATTTTATCTAAGAACTTCATTTAAAACACTCCTTTATTAGTATGTAAACGTTTACTAACATCAGTATAGTTGTTTAGTTAACGTTTACACAAGTAAAAAAATAAAAAAGTTTGAAAGAACCTCAAACTTCTTTATCCGCGATATCTTTTACTGAGTCACGGAGCACTAACTCGCTTGTACAAATGACTCGGACGGGCATTGCTCTAACATTCAATAATTTTCCACGAACTAACTCTACACCAATTTTCCCCACTTCTTCTGCATTTAATTTCACCGTAGATAAAGATGGTGACATGAACTTTGCCATCTCAATATCATCAAAACTAATAATTGAAATATCGTCAGGAATAGACAACCCCGCATTTGTTATTGCTTTGTAGACACCGACAGCCATAGGATCGCTGGCTACCACGATAGCGGTCGGTCTCGGCTCCATCTGCACTATCTGATTGCCAAGCTCTAGCCCAGTATCTGGAGACCATTCCCCCTGTAGTACATTTGTATATTCATCAAGATGGTTTAAAATCATCCATTGTCGATAATTTTCAGCACGAATCTCCTCTTTATAATAGACGACCTCTCCGTCAAGAGCGACCTTACTTCCCAAGCCGCCGACAAAGGCGATATTTTTATGCCCCTTGCTCTTTAATAAGTCAAGAATTTCATGTGTTTTTTGGGCAAAATCCGTTTGAACACAATCAAACTCCGCATATTCTGAATAGGAATCAATTAATACAATATTATCATTAATCTTTTGGATTTCCTTCAAGGCAGCTAACGTCATCTCTCCAATAATTACTACGGCACCATATTTTTTTAGCTGGTAAACTTCTTTCTTTTTATCGCGCATTGAAAATGCCCGAAAGGTTTTTAAGCGCCATTTTTTTGCCTCCGACTCCACGCCTTTTCGGATAAACATAAAATAGGGGTCACTTTTTTCATCATCTATTTGATGACGTGTTATAAGAGCAATCGTGTTCTTATCCCCCACGTCTCGATTTTTTCTATTTTCGTTTTTCGAATAATTCAAGCTAGTCGCTATTTCAATTACTCGTTTACGTGTATTTTCGTTAATACTAAACGTTTCATCATTATTGAGGATTCTAGAAACACTCGCGGCTGAAACCCCGGCTAATTTAGCAATGTCTCTGATGCTAGCCATATATACCCTCCTGTCTTTTTACTGTTTACTAAACTATCTATAGAGTAATGACCCTGGAATGAAATGTCAAATAGCTATTCATCAGCTTTATTGACACGCTTGTATTTCTTCTCAAAGCTAGTAAACTAAAGACAAGCATAAAAACACATGGTGGTTGGTAGTCCGCCGCATGAAAATGTCAGTAACCTGCCCTCCCGGGTTGTCCCTTGCTTGAAATTCATTTAAGGGAGGTGTCATCATGAAGTTGACGATCTACTTCGATGGCAGTTTTTGGTGCGGCTTGGTGGAAGCTGAATTCGACGGTCATTACCAAGCCATTCGATATGTCTTTGGTCCAGAGCCAAAGGATGCGGATATTTTCGCATTTATCGCGACGCGCTTGCCTAAATTATTATCGCAGTCAGGAACTGTTTCTTCTGAAAAAAAGCCGGAGAAAAAAGTGAATCCGAAGCGAATGCAACGATTAATCAATCGTGAAAAGCGGCAGCCAGTGGTTTCGACCAAAGCGCAGCAGGCTATCAGCGATTTGAGAGCAGAGGCTAAAAGTGAAAGCAAAGTTCGGCGTCGGCAGAAAAAAATAGCAGATGCAGAAGCTCGTTTTCAGCAAAGGCAAGTCAAAAAACGCGAAAAGCATAAAGGACACTAAAAATAATTTCTAGGAATATTCTGGTTTTATGCGAATTTCCTTGAAAGAAAGTACAAAAAACGAGGTATTACTCTCGTCATTGAGAGTGATGCCTCGTTCTGTTTACGCTTGTTTTATTTCCGCTACATCAACTGAGTACTTCACGTCAATCTGATCGCTAACAAAATAGTTATCGATTCCTTCTGGCAGCCTCCAATTAACACTGACACAACCAGGTCTGCGGTACGGTTGATCACTTTCGTAATTTTCATACAGAACAAACCAAGGGATTAATGAGGTGCCCTTTCCATTTTCGTCCATGTATCGATCCTCAGTATCAAAGCGAACAATGTCCCCAGAATCATCAAAGGTAAACCGCCCTTTTGCGTTCACGCCATTCCATTTGATCGTCCCTTCGATCGTGCGTTCGTCATGGGTACGCCACGTCACGTAATCCTGTAAAAATAGGCTTGGCAGAAAAACTGCGTCAGCCAAGGACGTAATCAGCTGTCCCTGATCCATCTCCGGTCCAGTTGAGTGAAATAATTTGAAATGTTTTGCCAACACTCCGATCATCGCGCCGCGACCATTCTGGACTTGATCTGTCACTTGGATGGGAAGCCCAAACATCCGCGCCTTCAAGAAGGCATAGCGATCGGGTCTTTCGACAAAATTAACCTGACAAAACTCAATTGGGATCGGGGCCTTGTCCGCAGCTATTCGAAACCTCGTATGCCCAAAGCGAATAAACATGTTCCGCATCAATGGTTGATTCACGTACCCATTCTTCCTGAGGTATTTTTGCAGCAGTGGCGGCAGCTCCGCTATCGCCTCTTCAGTAATCATTTGTGGTTCCTCTGAAACTGGTTCCTGTCGAAAAGAAGATTCAACCTCCGCCAAATACTTTTTCCAGGCAGTACCACCCGGTAGAAAAAAATAAAGAACGATTAATGCAATAACAAGTAATAAGCAGCCTAGAAACATCATTCATTGTCCTCTCCTTCCTTCCCCCTAACTATACCTGAAATCATAAAAAGAACCATCCGCCCAAGGACGTAGAAAAGCAGCCGATAATCTCGACTGCTTTTCTCCAATTAAATCCCTTTTTTTCCAATGAAAGGGACAAATTTCGGAGTTTTATTCGCATACGTTTGATATCCGGGCTTCTCTTTATTTTTCTTTTCTAGCAGTGGGACACCTGAAATAAAAAGCAATAACAGCGTAATTGTGACAGGACCGATAATCCCCCAGAGGTTGCGTGGCTCATTCAAACTGATCAAGAAAATTCCCCACCAGCTCAATGCTTCTCCAAAATAATTTGGATGTCTCGTTAAAGACCATAGACCTGTCGTCAGCAGTGTTCCCTTTTCAGCATGACGTTTAAATACCGTTAACTGATAATCTCCAATAGTTTCAAAGGCAAAACCGATCCCCCAGACGATGATTCCTAGCCAGTTCCACCAATAAAAAGCTTTTTCTGAGCCAGTCACAACTAAGAAAATCGGTAGTGCTACCACACATAAAAGAACCCCTTGCAAAACAAAAACATTGAGATAGGCTTTTAATTTGGCATACCGTTTCCCCCACCGTTTACGCATATTCACATATCGGTAGTCTTCCGGCTTTCCAATATTTCGTTTCGCCAGATGAAAGAACAGTCTGAGCCCCCAAACAGTCACAAGAATCACCACAAAAGCCGCCGCTGTTGTTTTCTCAGGCATCAATAAATAGCCCACCAACGCAACAATGACAAAACCAATTCCCCACGCCAAATCAACGATAGAATTATTATGAAGTGCCTGTGCCAGAAAAAATAAGGCCGTGAAATATATAAATAGAATGACGACTATTGACCAAACAATCATCCTTTTTCATCCCCTTCCATTTCATACGCTACCGCTATGCTTCCTTCTCCGGCGCTCATGGCAATTACTGTTGAGCTATCCGTAATAAAGCTTGGTGGAAATCCAAGCTGCTCAGTAAGTTTTCGTCCCCAAAGAATGGCTTTGTCTTCGTTACCCACGTGAATGATTGCATATCGCTTAAGTCCGTGCTCATTATTAACCTTTACCAATTTACGGAAGATTTTTCTTTCGTTTCCGTGCCGACTCAAGGCGAAGCTGCTCAATTTCCCTTCACCATACTCATCCAAGCTGACGATCGGCTTCAAATTGATTCCTTTTGCGACCCTGCCTACTGCTTGAGGAATTCGTCCAGAACGGATCATGGGATTTAAGTCATCTACACTTACTAGAATCTCGATCTCTTCTCTTTTTTTTGCAAGTCGTGACTTCAACGTCTTAAAGGGAATTCCTGCTTGAATCCATTCATTTGCCTGCATTACTAACAAGCCTTGCGCTGCAGAATTCTGTCTAGAATCAATGACCTCAATTGGGATTGCGTGCTTCCGCTTGGCTGCTTCCTTCACTGTAAAATAGGTCCCGCTTAATTTACCTGCGACAGTAATTACTAGGATTGCTTCATACCGAGTCTCCAGGAAAGAAAAAAGCTGCTCTACAGTTTTTAATGCTGGCTGTGAACTGGTCGCAGGCTCTTCCGTCTGCTTAGACAGCGTAAGAAATTGCTTCGTTAGAAGGGTAATCTTGTCGATATAACTAGTATCGCCCATTAAGATATTCATTGGTAAAACGTGAATTTGATGATCCAGCAGGTACTCCGCTGGAATATCTGCGATAGAATCAGTCACTAACGCAATAGGGGCCTTTCGACGCTGATTGACTTGGTATTGCAATAGCATATCATCCGCCTTTTGCTGTATAGGTTTTCCAACACTACTTAAATAGCCTAAAACCTCTGCAGGTTGATTGGAATGAATATGCACACGTGCCTTGCCTCGGTTTACTGCGACAATCAATGAATCGCCAAAAGAGCGAAGATTATTCTGCAATTCTTCTTTAGTCAACGTCACATGATCGAGTAGAATCTCTGTACAATACCGATAAACAGGCTCTTCAGTATGCATATGTGTCTCCATCGATCGCTCGATAGAAACCGTACTAATTGCAGACTGTACTAAGTGCAATGCCGGCTTTTTAGCCACAAGAGCCTCTGTGAAGCCTTCGAGAAATAGGTAGAAGCCTTTCGCTCCCGCATCAACGACTTGATTTTTTTTCAGAATCTTCAATTGATTCGTGGTATTATCTAACGCCTGCTTCGCCTTAATCAAGGCATGGGGCAATAATGTCTCCAAAGTAGCGAAGGAGTCACTGACATCCAAAGCTTCCGCCCAAGAACGGATCACTGTAATAATCGTTCCTTCTACTGGTCGTTCAATAGCTTGATACGCCTCTGTGATCGCTGATCTTACACTTTGAACAAAACTTTGTACAGTCTCCTTCTCTTCCATCTGCAGTAGATGATTGTATATGCCATTAAAGTATTGAGCAAAAATAATCCCTGAATTTCCTCTTGCTCCTAACAAAGAAGCATCCGCTACCTGCTCAAAAACCTCAACGACCGTACTGCTTTCCTCGGATGTCTCCTCCAAAATAGTTTGCATCAGTGATGCTAAGTTGCTGCCGGTGTCCCCATCCGAAACAGGAAAAACATTTATCTGATTCAGGACTTGCTTCTCATTGATTAGCTGGATCGCTCCTTGATGAAAAGCAAAAAGTAATTTCTTCGGATCAATGACTGAATTTGTTTGACGAACTTCCATCTTCTGTTACCTCCAGTTGAACTGCTGTGCTACATAAACAGTGACTCCTGACACTGCGGCTGTAACAGCTGTACCCCAAATTAAATCCACACCGGTAATGAAGGCTGGCCAATTATTCAGAGTCGCCAAATTGGTCAAATCGTACGTCCCGTAACATAACAACCCTAAGAACCCTCCTGCGGCCACCGCATAAAATAGACTATCCTTTTCTAAAGCAGGAGTAACGATAAAAAAGAGAATTCCTATCAAGTAAAGCAAATAGAAAAGCACAGCGGGTACAATCTTTGTCTGTCCCATCAAATGCCCCAAATGATCCTGATACATTCGTCGCGCAAATACAAGTAGCCAGAATAAATCCAAGACTAGAAAAGTTGTTGCCGCTACACCGAATAATTTCAATAGATTTCCCATGTTGTTCGCTCCCTTTAAAATAAGTTTTTGAGATCTCTCTCAATGATTAAATTGATCGTATCACTCTTCAGAAAAAGCAAAAAAACATGTGCCTGATCACTTGATAAAATTCGACAAAAAAACCTTAATAACACTACTATCACCTCTTCTTTCAAAATTATCTCAAAAAAAGCAAAAACAGATGCGCCTATTTCAGACTCATCTGCTTGACAAAATTTCTTATTTGATAACGAATTATGCCACAATTCACGACAAAGAGCCCACTGTGCTAGTGGACAAAATTTTTTACTATCAGCATTTATGACAGAAGTAAGCCGTTTTAAGAAATTTCGGCTTATTCCAGAAGAAGCTACTTCTGGAACATCGATTATTCGAGAACGGAAGATGTGATAGGACTTTTTCACACCTTCTTCCTCACCCAACGTTGGATTTTCGATAAGAATTCAGCATTACACGCTATTCTCGTTTTCGGATGCGCTCAAGTAGTCGCTTTCGCTTTCTCGAAGGGGCAGCAGGCAGTGTCTGCTGGATGTGTGTGGATGACACATTTTTTTCCTTCAACTTTTCTGTCAAGATTATCCGCGCTGGCTTCTCCTCATCCTCTATCTGAATGTTTTCCAACGTATACGTGTCCGGCATGCACGCTGAAATCAAAGACAGTGCTTGCTCCTGTGTCATTTCTCTTGGGTCTATTTCTTCCGGCAATTCGATTTGCTGGATCAGCATTCCTGGCTCAAGCCTTTCTTCTCGAACAACAAAATCCACCGTCTGTGGGCTTTCTTCCGCTATATCTGTTAATTGTGTCCCTTCTTTCTCCAGTTGAGCCGTCTCTGATCCTTCATCAAGGGTTTTATTAAACAGTTCTGTCTCAATGGTTTCAATCAAGGTCGCATGTTTGACCTTCTTAAATAAGCCGACACCCTTTTTTTCAAATAGGTTCAGCTTGGTTAATTTTGTTAAAGAGGCTTTTATTTCTTCCCCAGTCTTCGTAGGGTCAAAGTGTTTAATTCGCAAATGCTGGGATTTGCCATCGCTATTTTCAAATTCTGCATCTAATGTGAACATCGCTTTCTTCCTTTCTGATTTTTTCGTGTATTGCACTTTTTATCTCATCATGATTCCGCTACTCTCGCGAATGGTTCCTTAATCAATTGCGAATAAAGCGCTTTTATTTTGTCAGAAACAAATGTTTTCGCTGGAAATAATTTTACAGATAACAGACGCCATTCCTTTTTATCGAAGTATTCGGCAAAATACCCATAGAAACGCCGCATCAAAGCCGTTGAACGCATATGCAAAAAAATGTATTGCACGAGATCCTTCAGCAGCAGTGAAAAATCTCCTTCACACAATTCATCCCTTACCTGCAACGCAACTAAGAATTGAATCGTTCCATTGCTATCATGAGTTTCTTTGAAATAATGATTTATCCGTTTTTCCAACGTTCCTCTTGTTAACTGGAACAGCTGTTGCCGAGTTAAGCCATAATCTTTCATGGTCTCCTCCATTTTGATAATTACTTTCACCTGAGAGCTCTACACAACTAAAATAAGCCCTTTTTTACGGATTTTGCAATTCCAAAAGTTTTATTTGAAATTAACATAAAGGACTTGTGACTATGAATAGGATTTAATCGAGTTTTTGCTTTCAATAAATAACGATGATACTTTCATTTCTAATTTTTTATAACGTAAACACCCTTTAATAGAGTAATTTGCTGCAAGGCTCCACTACTAGCTAGTGACTTAAGATGCCAGTTCTCACTTTGTTCAAGCCCTATTGGTTATATCACCTTTGCTGGTTTTACCACTCTTTTCTCCTTAAAAAGGTCTTCATAATCTGAGACACTCAATACGCTTAGTAGCTACTTTGTAACGCTAGTGAAGAGATTTTTCCGTATAACTTTTAACTTCCATCCTCCGTAAAACAGCTGGTTTTCTGTTTCGCACGTTTGCCGATACCTGCAAAAAAACCAAACGATACTATCCTTCGCTTGGTCACTTACATGAAATATTCTTTTGTATTCACTTCAATCTATTTGAACTCAACATGCAGCTCTTTTCCAACTTTTGTTGCAATCTCATATAGAATATTTAGGCTGGGATTCATTGAGCCATTTTCAATTCTTGCAATCGTTGATTGAGGCTTTCCGACTTTCTCAGCTAATTCACGTTGCGTCACACCTAGTTCTTCTCGCAGTTTCGTCAAAGCAATAGCGATATCTAAACGTTGTGCTTCTTTTTCATATTCATCAGCAAATGTGGCGCTTTCCACTTTCTTCTTACTGATGAGGTCATCAATCTTACTCATCGTAGTTCTCCTTTCTCATACTGTGCTCTGACACTTTTTGCATGCTCTATCTCTGTTCTCGGTGTCTTTTGCTGTTTCTTAGTAAAACCATGTGTGATCAAAAACTCATTCCCGATTTTCTGAAAATAAATCGCTCGTTGAATGTTCTTACCGACTTTTGAGCGCAACTCGTATAAATCCGTCTCAAGTTTTTTCACCCACTCCATTCTCTGCGCTACCAGCAATCCATGCTCTTCTGTTTTACTGATTATCGCTAACAACTTAGCAGAATCTTTTTCAGGTATCGAATTTAGAAAATCTTCAAATTCACTTGTTCCGTCTTTTCTCCTAATGAAATCAAACTGAGGTTTATCCATATACATATGATAGCATATTCGCTATCGTATGTATATGGTCCTTTCTCTATTTAAAAATAAATAGCGACTATTCTCTCTTTCATTTTAAAATCATCGGTTCAGCGGATGTCTTTAATTTATTTCGGTAACCTGATAAAATATAGGATGAAGCAATCCCTACTATTCTGCTTATAGGAGTTATGAATCCATGGACGAAAAAGAATTAAATGTAACTGTTACCCAAAAATACTTTGATTTGAACGACTTATTTACGCAATTCTTCCGCGAAAACGCTCGTGGTCCCTTCAAGTTCGAAAACCGGAATCGTGGTCAGAGCCAAATTTTAGCGATTATCCGTGAACATGGAACGATCTCGCAAAAGGCGCTTGTTAGCCAGCTCGATATGCGCCCACAATCAGCCTCTGAAATGATTCGCAAACTGGAAAAAAAAGACTATATCACACGTGAAAAATCGCAGGAAGATCGACGTGTCATGAATATCCATTTGACTGCTCGCGGAAAAATCGCCGCTCAACAGAGCGATGACTTCCAGCCCGTTATACTGGATGTTTTAAGTCACGAGGAAAAGGAACAATTCGACCATATCTTGACCAAATTGATCAACGAGCTTGAACCCCAAGTCAAACACAAGCCTCGTGATCAGCGGGGCCGTCCATAACAGCAAAAAAATAAGCCTTAGAAGATTATTTTTCTTCTAAGGCTCTTGTCTATCTCATCGGGCCATACCAGACTTTCGCTGATAGGCCTCAATCAATTATTTATTTTTTCGATTGTTAAGCTTCTTTGTGATGAAACCAATGATAAAAACAGACAGAAGCTTCATTAACAATGAACGAACTGCGCTATTTTTTTGCGTAGATTGTTTTCTATTTGATTTATTCTTAGTAGAAAAACGACTTTTTGGTTGTTCCCACTTACTTTTCATCTTAGTCTTCATAAATGCGCTCCTTCTTTAGCCTAGTTTTCTTGTTGAAGCTGTGTTCAGCGAGGCCTTCTCACCCTCATCATCCTCTGTAAATGCCGTTAATTCTTCGTATTCTTCATAATACTTTTTCAACGAAGAGGTACACTCTTTACTCCAAGGTTTGATATGTCCAGAATAATGGATGATCTTAGGGTCGCGTCGGGTTTGAAAATATTCCTTTTCCCCCTCTGGATCTGGATGTTCAACTTCACGCTTCATGATATAGCTTTGGGCATTCCATTTTGGATGCAGTTGCAGCCATTGATCGTGGAGGATCGCATTTAATGCGTCTTGATCATGGAATTTCAATTTTTCAGGATTGTCGTGAATGTACCGCAGGACGCGTTTCGTCACGTTTTCCGAAAGCCATTTTTCCATGTTGATCAGCATAAAGCCCGAATTGAAATATTTTGTTGAGTCACAAGCGACAGCCATTTTCTCTAGACGATGATGGAAGCCAGCATCTTCTACCGCAGCTAAGATATAACCGGATAGATCAACCTCCCACAGCTCGGAAATATCCGTCAAAGCGATCATGTCACAATCAAGATAGAGAATTCTTTCAAGACCTTTGTCTCGGAATAATTCTGGAATCGCGATGCGATAATACGCGGTTTCCGGGATACGATCACTCTCCACCGCATCTGCAAAATACTTTTTATCAATCGTCATAAAGTGCAAGGATGCATCGTATCCTTTAATTGTTTCTCGCATTAAGCGTTTATTTGCAATCGTGATCTCATCATCAATCACGTAAAAATCAAAATTTTCCGTAGGTTGCTCAGCATTTTCTAGGACTGAAACAAATAATGCAGATACGTGTTCAGCGAATGCGTCGTTGCAGCTTGATACTACCGTAATCTTCTCTTTTTTCATCATTTTACCCTCACCGTCTTCATCAATATACTTTTATTTAATAGCTCCATGTACAAATCCTGATAAGGATGTCCTGCTAACGTGTTCCAAGGCTTGTCATGGCCTGTGAAATGAACGATGGCTGGATTTTCCCGTCCTTCTTTATATAAATCATCGTAGTGTTTTGTTGGTGCTGGATGCTTGTCGAAAATAAGCGACGATTGCATATTCCAGCGCGGATGGAATGGATGCCATTGTTCATACAGCACCGCATTTAACGCGTCTTGGTCATGGTAGATAATCTTATCGCCATGTTTTTTTAGATACTCAATGGTTTTTTCGGTAATGTGCTGTTGGTTCCAGCGCTCTACGTCAATGACCATTACGCCTGAATTAAAGTAATAATCTTGGGAGTCTACACCTAAACGTTCTAATGCTTTCGTTTGACCTGGATCAATAATAGCGCCGATCGTTTTTCCATCTAACTCTTGTTGATACAATTTCTGGATATCATCGAGAATCAATGTATCCGAATCAATATACAGAATTTTTCGATAATTTTTACCAGCCAGCATCTTAGGCATGGAAATTCTGAAGTAAGCAGTCGTTGTAATATGGTCGCTTACTAAAAAGTCTTCATAAACTTCCTCATCGACTTTCACATATTGAATAACAGCCGCCTCTGAATGTTTGTGGGCGGTTTCGATTAACTTTTTCTTACTTGAAACGGAAAGATCATCGTCAATAATAAAGAAACGAATTGGTGTAGTTTTTGAAGTATTGTCCAGCAATGTTGCAATCATTACACTCAGATAAGGAGCGTAATTTTCGTCAGCTGCTGTGACTACAGGGATTTCCTCAATTTTTGAGAACATATTCTTTCACTCCTATCTCATTTTTTCATATGTTTAATAACAGTTGTTTACAGATTCCAGACTAGACGCCTGACGGAAAATAATCAAAATTAATGCTTTGACACCCCTCTCATTTCTTCAAAAAATCGATGAAAAGACTTGTCATTTGCATCTTCTTGACAATTATTAATTTTTTCTAAAGAATAGTTTTAAATTCTTGCATATAGTTTGAACTTGTAATCACATGAGCGTTTAATTGTTCATTTTCTGAAAATTGGACTACTCTTATACTAGATTAATGAAAAAAAGGACGGATAGAGATGAAATTAGCAGCAATAGATCTCGATGGCACCTTACTGAACAGAGAGGGTGTCGTATCAGAGGAAAACGCGAAGGCGTTAAAAGCATTTGATCGTCAAGGAGGAACTGTTGTACTAGCAACAGGCCGTTCTATTCAATCAGCGAAAGAAGTTTTTGCTGAGTTAGAACTTAGTGGCTACACCTTAGCCTCCAACGGCGCATACGTTGCCCGAATCGAAAAGGGAGAAATTCAAGATGTATTAAAAAGCTATACTATTCTTCCAGAAACGGTCAACACAGCGTTTTCTCTTGCGATGAAAACGGAGGTGACGGTGGTAGCAAGTCGCGCGACTCAAGACGACCGCATCTCCTTTGCCCAGGATAAGAATGAAGTGAACAGTCCTTATTATGCGCAATTCAATTTGAAAGAATCAAAGGTTGAGGAGCTTTTGGAACAGATAGAACAGGAAGAAATCAGCTATTTTAAGCTGGCCTTTACTGATGGGGATACTAGCAAATTAGTAAAACTGCGTTCACAATTAGAAAAAAAGCAAATTAACAGCTCTTATTCCGATAAATATTGGCTGGAGGTCATGGCTGAAGGAGTAAACAAAGGGGCTGCCCTCAAATTTTTAACAAGCTATTTAACCATCGACCTCGCAGATGTACTGGCCTTTGGGGATCAGGAGAACGATCTAGAGATGCTGAAGCTTAGCGGCAAGAGTATCGCGATGGGAAACGCTGCTCCTGCAGTAAAGAAAATCGCTGATACCCTAACGAAAACAAATGAAGAAGCTGGCGTCGCTTATATACTAAACGACTATCTCTCTTGAGCTTTTTAACCGCAAAAAAAGTCGCTGCCAGAATGATCTGGCGGCGACTTTATTCGTTATAGCTTAATACTTTGCGCTCATTCATACATTGGCAATCACGATTATTTTTTCCATGAATAGAAATAAATCGTTGAACCTGCTCCTCAGAGACTTCTACCGTGTTTTTCAAGACATACCATTCTACACCTTCCGTCAAAGGCGGAGTCGTTAACGAACCAATATAGTGATAATAGCTTTTATCCTTAGGAATCAATTCTGAGACAGAGAAGGTCCCTTCCCCTTTTTCCTGCTCATACTGATTCAAGACTTGCTCAAAATCAGGGTTAAAAACGCCAATTTCGTAGAACACCCCCATCACACCTAATTGACCGTTGGGTGCTTGGAAAAGAAAGTGCCCTTCCAACGGAAAGCTCTTCCCATTGAGACGGTGCTCGGAGTCTGCGTGAAAATGGACTTGGACAAATTGAAACAAGCGATGGTTGAAACATGCCTGTCCCGCTGCCAAAAGTTGCAGATTCTGCCCATTATTTAGAAACGTAGCAGTGGATTCCGAAAAATTTACTTCTATAGTTGCAAGAGTATCATTGTTTTCAATTTGAGTTGTTTGGATATCGATAGGTGATTGGCGATGACCTCCCTGAGGTGCCCAATCTTCTTGGTGACAATAATCAATCAAAAATTCTGCCTTCATATGATCCCTCAATTACCTAAAATTTTTACAATGATATCATTTTTCAAAAATATTTTCCATCCATTTGCAAATATCATGAAAAACTGTAAGTTTTTGGGGTTCATTTAAGAGCTCATGGCGAGCTTTTTCGTATAGCTGAACGGTTACCTTCTCTACACCAGCTAACTGGTATGATTTCGCTGCCGCCATTACTCCTTTACCGTAATCACCCACAGGATCCTCTTTACCAGATAAAAAGAGCATTGGCAGCTTTTTAGGGACTTCTTTCAAAAGCTCCGGGTCTTGCGCGCGAATAATCAAAGAAAAGAGCTCCTGATAGCCACTTAGTGTGAATAAAAAGCCGCACATGGGATCGGCGATATACTTATCCACCTCTTCTGATAGACTGACCAGCCAGTCTTTATCGGTTCGTTTGTGAGTGATTCTGCGATTCATGTTTCCGAAAGCAAGCTGATCGATCAACTTACTAGGATGCTTGTCTCCTTGGATTTTACTTAGCAGATTCGCAGAGGTTCGACCAAAACGAGTTAACCAGATCGGCTGCTGACCGGTTCCGACGACAATCACACCTGCTATTTCATCAGCGTATTCATAAAGATAATTTCTCAATACAAAGGAGCCCATACTGTGCCCCAGTAGAAAAAAAGGCAATTCTGGGTATTTTGCTCTTCCCCACTGGCTTACTTGATACAAGTCCTGAACCAACCCATGTTTGATCGTCTCATCATGGAAATAGCCGTGAGGGTTCTCATTCACAGAGGCACCATGTCCTAAATGGTCGTGACCGATTACTGCAATGCCGTGGTCATTCAAATAATTCGCCAATGGCTCGTATCGCCTCAAATGTTCAGCCATTCCATGCGTCAATTGCAAGACTGCTCGTGGTTCTTCGCACGACCAATGATAGCCCTGAAGTACTGTTTTTTGATCCACGGAGTATAATTCAAATGTTTCTGCCATGATTGTCTCCTTTCTAAAAAAACGTAAATTATCGAAATCCATCTAAAGTTGGAGGTAACTTTTCTTAAAAATGGTACACTTAAACAAAATGGAGGAATGACTTATGTCTTGTATAGGAAATATCATTTGGTTCATCTTCGGCGGTTTGATCGGTGGATTGACTTGGTGTCTCGCCGGCATTTTATGGTGTATCACCATTATCGGTATTCCAATCGGACTGCAATGCTTTAAGTTTGCAAGTCTGAGCTTTGCCCCCTTTGGTAAGGATATCGTGTATCACACCACGGGAGTAAACTTTATCGTCAATATAATTTGGTTGATTGTTTCGGGGGTTCCTTTGGCGATCGGTCATCTATTCAGCGCTGCTTTGCTATGTGTCACCATTATTGGTATTCCCTTTGCTGCACAATCCCTCAAGCTTGCTCGCTTAGCTCTGATGCCTTTTGGCGCCCAAATTGTCTCCATTCGCTAAGAAGGCGGCGGGCACTTATGACTACTGTCAAAATTAGTGTAAATCTATCGTTAAAAAAAGAGGAACGACAGCTGTCTTCCTCTCTTTTTATCCAAAAATTAAGTATATCAGACCTGCTACAATCAAAATCAAATTCAGCGTTACCTGAATGTTCACCATCAAAGGGGTCACATTCTTCTTTTTCCGGCGGGCAAGATTGATAAAAATATTATATGCGCCGACAAGGATAACAAAAATCACTAATGCGATTAAATACAAAAAGCCACCTTCTTTTTTGTATTTAGTGTAACGTGAATTATTTCTCGCAGCAAGCAAAGCCGCTAAAATCTAATCTAATTTTTTGAAGAAATCACGCAGCTCTGCTTTTCGGCGCTCACTTAATTCTCGCTTAGGAATATCCTGAATAGCTCCTTCTAGTCCGTACAATAAATGCAAGCATGCCCCATCATCTACTAGATGACGAATCTTTAAAAATGCCGCCTCTGTTCCTAACTCCCGCAATTGATCCGGCGTTGTAATTCCTACCTGCTCCAACTTTTCCTCATTTACTACACCAATATTTTTCATTTCTGAGATTTTCATCGCTGACTCCTTACTCCTTTTAGATTCATTATACCTTAGAATAAAAGCGGAAACGACCGCTTTCATAAAAAGTTCGAGAAGTCATGATTTTTTCCAAATATCCTTACAGGATAAGAAAACTTAAATAATATAACTTGAGTTATTTTTAATAAAAGCGAGTTTTTTATGAATTCTTTAGAAAAAGACTTTATTTTTCGCCATTTATTAGGTTATTATTTGTATTAAATGATATTTCGATTTATTATATAAAATGATGCGATTAATTTTTATTAAATAAGAATGGAGGGATTACTCATGCTGGGAATGGATAAGAATACGTTATTAAAAATTCAGATCATTGATACATTAGATGGTCTGCAAGTGCCAATTTCTTTGAAGGAATTGCAGGAAAAAATTGGCTATGCCAGCCTCGGCACGATTCGTGTGAACTGCAAAGAGCTACAGTCTATCATTGAAGAGCTTTATACAGAAAAGGACTATTCTTTGAAGCTTCGCATGGATAATGGACGTGGAATACAATTGGATCGTTCCTCCACTAACCTCCAATCCTTAACCAGTTACCTGTATCAGCATGATCTCGCCTGTGAAATCATTCGCGACATTTTAACTCGACGGAAAATTTCTGCGATTCAATTCTGTATGGATAAGAATATCAGTGAATCAAAATTACGTCGAAAAATCAAAGAAATCAATAAAGAGTTGACGGATTACAACCTCTACATCTCATGCTCGACAAAGATCAGCCTGAAGGGACGCGAAGTGGACATTCGCCGCTTTTATTATATCTTTGTTCGCGGTTTATACCATCAATTCACTCAAGTAGAATGGATTAATACTGACAGCTATACGCAACAGGCGAATCAAATAGAAGAATACTTAAAGCTTCCCCATAACCCAACAAATCTGGAGATGATCTGCTTTTGGTTATTGATAACGAACAAATCTCTCAGTAAAAAAGGGGAACTCGTTTTTAACACTATCGAACTTGAAAGATTAAATCGCTTTAAATATCCGAAAAAACCAGGCTTTTTAAAAACTTGGAACACCAATGAATGGCGTTTTTTCCTGTATGCGATATACAGCTCATTGTTAAATGATTTTGAGCTTCAACCGAAAAATTCTTCCAGAGAACTTTTTTTCAATCAAGCTACTGCCCATTGGATCGGCTCTTTTTCTGCTCATTTCCGACAATTAAGCAGTCGCGAGCAAAGATTTGTTGGTCGAAAAATCAAACAGCATTATGCGGCGTTGTCTTTCTTCCGTTTAAATGATCCAATGATTGATGAGCTTAGAAACAGCGTAGCGTTAAACCACGTACAGCAGCAGTTTCCTTACTATTATCGACGCTTTGAAGCTTTTTGGAAAGACTTTATTCAAGCGATACCAAGTTATGATCATCGTCAATTACGTGTCTATTCGTTCCTGACCTGTGTAACACTCTATTCATTAGAAAACTGCCTACCGAAAATCTCGGTGTATGCGTTTTCTGAACATAGCGATCTCTTCAGCATTTTCATTCAAGAAAAGATCAATTTACACTTTAAAAACCGATATCATCTAACTTTCGTGGAAACACCGCAAGAGGCTCAGCTAATCATCGGAACCTCACCGACTTGTAAAAATTTCATCTCTGAAGGTCAAGAATCCGTGATCATTCGTTCGAATATCACGACTACGGATTTCATGGATATTGAAGTAATACTTGATCGTTTAGTAAAGAAAGATTTGGCTCAATCAGAGAAATAAATGAAAATATATTGTGGATTCGATTAAAAAATAGTATCGTAGTATGTATTACAGACAACAAGGAGGCCGTCATGGTTTACGTTAGCGAGATGCAGACTACCCCACCAACCGAATTTGGATCTGAATTAGAGGAAAAGACCTACGAAACACTAGCAAAGCTTGAAATTCCTTTTTATCAAGTGGCTACGGGCGAAGCATTGACGATGGAGGACTGTATCGATATCGATAATCGTTTAGGGATCGAAGTCGTTAAAACCATCTTTTTATGCAATCAAAAGAAAACCAAGTTTTACCTGTACATTACACCAGCCGACTTCAAGTTCGTCACAAAGGACTTCGGTAAGAAATTAGAAATTCCCCGAGTGTCATTTGCTTCAGCGGATTTACTGAAAGAACGCTTAGGCGTCATTCCTGGTGCAGCAACAATCTTCGGCTTATTGATGGACCCAGAACACGAGATTCAGCTGGTCTTCGACAAATCAGTAGCCGAACGAGAATGGTATGGCTGTAGTTCTGGGTCTGTCACCAATTATATGAAGGTGAAAACAGCGGATCTATTTGAGAAATTCTTGCCATATACCGGCCATGAGGCTCTTTTCATTGATTAATGAACAATAAAAAAGTGTTAGGAGACCCCTCTCCTAACACTTTTTTTGGACGATCTTCGCTGCATGAAGGTATATTAAAAACAGCGATTTCTTTTTTTTGATTGACGTTTTAGCGCCTCATTCTAATCTGACTGCTTTTTGGTCGGCTTACCATTTTACATATGCACAGCCAATTTCTTTCATTGGTCCGGTGATTTCTTTTCCGCCATCATAGCCAACAGCTTGAATTGCAAAATAGTACGTTCCTCTAGATAGGCACACTTTGCTTAATGTGTAATCCAAGTAGTAACCTTTACCAAATGAACCATTCATATATTTCGCATAGCGAACATCAATCGTTTTGTAAGCAGAGGTATATTTTCCTGAGCTCGTCCGACGATACACACGAACTTTTGTATAATCTGTTGGTTTCTTCGTTCCTAAGAAGATTTGTGCCCCATAGTAGCGAGTTGGAATGCAACCGCATTTAAGGTAATTCTTAACACAGCCCTTCAAGTCCGTACCAATATCTTTTTTCTTCAAGGTTGTCGCACAGCTTGGTCCCCATTGCGGACTCACCCAGTTGCTCCATTGACCATAATTTGCCTTAACCCAGTAGTAGTAGGTCGTGCATTGGTTCAAGCAATCATCTGTGTAGCTCATTTCAGAGCCGTCTTGTTTGCCGGCAACTGTAATCGCAGTTGCTTTGTTGATGTTGTTTGTTGTACTGCGGTACAATGTATAGCTTGTTGCGTAACGTGTTGACGCATTGTCACTCTTCGTATTTGTCCATGTTACTTTGATCGCCTTATCAGAAACGGCGGTTGCTTTGATCGATGGGTTCAATGTCGTTCCGCAAATAGTAAATTTACCGACATTCGAACTGCTCACTGTTTCGATCGTGTATGGGCAAATTTTCGGACGTTTTACCATTACCTTATAGCAATAAGTCGTATTGTGATTCAACTTGGTATCATTATACGTGGTTTGTCCTTTTACCGTAGCGATTTCTTTAAAGTCTTTTGAATTATAGTCGTTGCATTTTTTTGTCGCGCGGAAGATTTTGTATTCTGCATCGCTGCCTTTTGATTCCCAGCTTAGCTTCAACCAATGGTGCTGTGTTTCAGTTACACAGACATTTTTCACTGCATCCCATTTTTCTTTGTAGTTATTTTGGTTACATTCTTTTCCGTCATGCTTTTTATCGCAATCTTCGTCATGCTTCCAGTTATGGTTGCAGTTGTGGCCGCTATGCTTTTCATCGCAGTCTTTTCCATGCTTCCAGTTGTTTTCGTTACAGTTGTGACCGCTATGGTTTTTGTCGCAATCTTTCCCATGCTGCCATTTGTTTTCGTTACAGCCGTGTCCGCTATGCTTCTTATCACAATAGTCGCCATGCTTCCAGTTTTTCTCATTACATTTTTTACCACTATGTTTCTTGTCGCAGTAGTCGCCGTGTTTCCAGTTGTTCGAGTTACATTTTTTTCTACTGCTGTGCTTAGTATCACAGTCTTTGTCGTGTCTAGATGAGCTGTATGTTTGCACAGCAGCTGTTTGTTCTTCTGTTGTTTCTTCTGTCACTTCTTCTGCTTTTTCTTCAGTTACTACTGAAGGTGCTGCTGCGGCTTCTTCGATTTGATCATCACTAGCTTTTGTGGCAACGTCTTGATTAGCTACTGGACCAGCAGCTTCTTGTTCCTTACCCTCGACAACAGCTGACACTTTATAGTAGTAAAGATAATCAGCCTTCAGAGTCCCATCGGTCTTCAGCTCCGTATAAGGATCGACCGCATAGGTAGTATCACTCTTCAGTGTTTGAATATGTTCAAAATTTCCATCTTGCTCTTCTGCTCGATAAATCTTATAGCTGTCGGCATCTTCGACTTTATCGAACTGAATTACTGTCCATTTCTGCGTATCATTATGTTTGACTGTCAGATTCGCAGGAACGTTTCCCTCATCTGCTGCAAAAACTTGTGCTGGTATCCCTAACGAAGACACTGTCATAATCAACAGCGTTACCAACGACATGATCCCCTTTAACTTTTTCATTAACCCTTTTCTTTTCATTTCGCTCTCCTTTTCGTTCTTTGCCCTATGCAAAAATGCACAACAAATAAACCTACCCTAACGATTGAAACCACTGCCTTCAAAAGGAAGACAGTAGTCGATTTTTTTCGGAGTTTGTTTTTGGCCAAAAACAGAAGCACGTCTCATATACCACCCCCCATCAAGTAAAAAGCATACCAACAAATCTGTTGGATTACAGGAATTGCTCTCTCATGTTTCCCCGCCTCTAAGAAATGTGATCTTTGGGTAATTTTCCTGTTAAACAAAATATAACAATAATTGTGATATATTTCTATAATCTCTCAAAATTCAAAAAAAATATTTGGATTATGACGAAATATTTTTGCGAAACACCATATATTTTATAATATATTTAATATTATGATTGCTTTTTACGGTTTTATCCTAAAAAATAAGACCATCCACATGGATGGTCTTTGAGCCGACCCCCAAAAGTTAGACCAAAATCTAACTCTTGGAGGTCGGTACTTTTTATGGCTAAATATAGTTTTGAATTCAAATTGAAAGTCGTTCAAGAATACTTAGATGGGAAAGGAGGTTATAGCTATTTAGCAAAGATACATTCGGTTAAGGATAGGAAACAAATACTAGATTGGGTGAATTCCTACCGGGAATTTGGCGAAGAAGGTCTTCTCAGAAAACGTAAAAATGCGAATTATTCTGTTCAATTTAAGTTGGATGCGATAGAGTTATATCAAACTAGTGAGCTGTCTTATCGTGAAATTGCCAATGTACTTAAAATGAATAATCCGTCTCTCATTGCCAGTTGGATGAGAAAATTTCGGGATGATGGTATCGATGGACTCACAAAAACGAAAGGACGTCCATCTACCTTGGCTGAGAAAAAAGAACAGAAAAAGAAGCGTTCAATTGAGTCAACACCGGAAGAACGAGACCGTATTAAAGAATTAGAAAAACAAGTGCGTTCCCTTCAGATTGAGAATGCCTTTTTAAAAGAGCTGAGGAAGCTGCGAAAACAGGAAGCCCAACAAAGACGAACGAATCAATCGCACGAATCATCAACAGCCTCCGAGGATCATTCAAATTAGTTGAGCTTCTTGAGACGTTAAACTTTCCTAAAGCGACGTTTATGTACTGGCAAAAACGATTTGACAGAGACAATCCCGATCAAGGAATCGAAGCCGAAATGCTTCGTATTCGTAAAGAACATAAAAATTATGGCTGTTTACGAATGACGAATGAACTAAAAAATCGCGGATTTCATGTCAATAAAAAGAAAGTTCAACGTTTGATTCGAAAGCTAGGGATCGAAGTCCGTTCCTACACACGTAAATCACGTCGCTATAATTCTTATCGAGGAAAGATTGGAAAAGTGGCGAAAAACCGGATTCGTCGTCATTTTTATACGAGTATTTGTCATCAAAAAATTACGACAGATACAACAGAATTCAAGTATTTTGAAATAGATACCAAAGGCGTGATCCGACAAAGAAAGTTATACCTAGACCCGTTCATGGACATGTATAATAGCGAGATTCTTTCGTACCGCATTTCAGAAAAGCCGAATGCCTTGGCAATTATGGAAGGTTTAGAAGAAGCGATCGCGATCACGGCTGATTGCCCCTATCGTCGCACCTTCCATTCTGATCAAGGTTGGGCTTATCAAATGAAGTCCTATCGGCAAAAACTAAAGAAACAGAAAATCTTTCAAAGTATGTCTCGCAAAGGAAATTGTTTAGATAATTCAATCATGGAGAACTTCTTCAGTCTTCTAAAACAAGAAATCTTTCATGGGGAAACCTATCACAGTTTTGATGAACTAAAAACGGCGATTGATGACTATATCTATTACTACAACAATCACCGGATGAAACAGAAATTGAATTGGAAAAGCCCTGTTCAATTTCGAAAAGCTGCACAGAAAGCGGCGTAATTGCCATGTTAACAAACAAAAAACGGAGTAGATTTCTCTACTCCGAAATAAGTCTAACTTTTTGGGGTCACTTCACTTCCCATAATTACTGCTTATTAATAGAAACAATTTTTTGTTGTAGGCGATCATAGACGACTACAAAGGTAGCCACGTCCTTTTCAGAAGTAGGTACTCGGAAGTAATAATCCGATTGCCCATCTGTGGGTGTATTCGTATGATAAAAACCAGAAAGATACGCATGAGCAATATCTCCCCGAGTATCCTTGAATAAATCAAAGAACCCATTTTGATCCGTCACATTGATGCTTTTTTCCAACGCTTTGAATTCTGTCTGATTGCTGTCCATTCCCGCTTTTTGCATTTGACGGTAAAGCTGAGTATCTGTTCCGCGTCGTACCAGTTCCGTCCATGCCGTTTCAAAATCTGCCGACTTATCTAAATAAGTATCCTCTTTGGTGATGACCGACTTTACCTCGCTGCCGTCTTCAGCGGTTAATTCGTTCAGCTCCTTTTGGTTATAACGTATGTTAATGGTGTAATCGTGACGCGAACCGCTAGTATCGGTAAAGCTCCAAACCTGTCGCTGCGTCGTCATCGTCTGATCGTCTACAAGACGCTGCCCAAATCCAACTAAACTGACACTGACAAAGCCGCTTTCCTCCGAACTCACCATCGGATAAATTTTACGATAAAGGTTAAAGATGTTCTTCCCGTCTTTCGCCTTCCCGTAGACTTTTTCTATCGCGTCAGCCATCGCTTGAGAGCTTGAAAAGCTGTTATTGTCTTCAAATGCCTTATTCAATGCATCGATTTTCTCCGTTTGTTCTTCTAATAATGACTGATCGTTGACATCCTTCAACGCCAATACGTTTAACTTCGGTAGTTCTTCCTTTTTCTTTACCTTGTCATCGCTGGCAAAAACACTAAAGGGTATCGTGAATTGCGGAAAATTGCCGCTTAAAACGATCCCAAATGTCCCAACAAACAAAGCGGCCAGAATCCCCCAAAAGATCAACCATTTTTTCTTTGTCTCCATAGGTCACCTCATCTCCTTTACATTGTGGCGACAAATTAAGCAAGCGTCAAGTATTTCTAGTGAAATTCAGCCTATTTTTATGAAATAATCTAAATTTTTTCTTGGAAAAATATGAATATGATAGTTATTCTCGTCATTTTCTATTACACTAGAGGAAATGATTTTTTAAGGATAGGCGGATATGGCAAACAGACAAGAACGACATCAACAAAAAAAAGAAAAGAGAATAAAACCCACGAGGAAAAAGACGGAACGGGGAAAACTATCCCGGTCCACAAAAATCTCCTTGAGTATTTTAGCGGCGATGCTCTTAGTAGTGGTCGCAGGGACCATTTTCTTCTTCCAAAAATATGGAAAAGAAGTCACAGCGGCGATTGATGCTGGGGAAGAACATGCGGCGAAAATCCAAGAAAGTGACTTTAAGCAATACCATCCAACGACGATTTTGGATAAAAATGGGCAGGTTCTCAAGGAATTAAAGACCCAAGAACGGGACTACATCACCTATGACAAGATGGACCCTCTCGTCTCTCAAGCATTGATTTCTATCGAGGATAAACGATTTTACGACCACCACGGGGTAGATACCCAAGGGCTATTGACCGTTGGGATAAATGCAGCGACTGGACGCGGTGTCCGTGGGGCCTCTACCATCACTCAGCAGCTAGTAAAAAATATTTACTTAACGCCGGAGGTTTCTATTTCACGGAAGATCGAAGAAATGGTGATGGCCCAAGCACTAGAAAAACGCTTCACCAAACACCAAATTCTAGAATATTATTTGAACAATGTGTACTTCGGTCATGGTGCCTATGGGATTAATGCTGCGGCAAAGGTCTATTTTGGTAAGTCCATCAATGATACCAGCCTGCTGGAAAAAGCAACGCTTGTAGGGATCACCAATAACCCGGGAATTTTCGATCCTACGACCAATAAGAAAAATGCGTTAAAACGGGCGAAGCTAATTCTTAAACAAATGAATCAGCAAGGCTACATCACTAAAGATCAATACGACAAGGCTGTGGCGGATGATATTTCGGCGAAAATCCACAGCAACGCGTTGAACAATCAGCTAGACAATAACGAAGTCGCTTTGGCAGTGGACAATGCCACCAAGATTTTGATGGGACAGCAGGACTTCCGTTTCCAATACCAATTTGATTCCAAAGAAGAAGAGGATCGCTACAACGAAGAGTACAAATCTGCGTACAACAAAGTATATCAGCGAATTCTTTCCGGCGGTTATCAAATCAGTACCAACATTGACCCCGCTTTGCATGATCAATTGCAAGGGATCGTCAGCAACGTCATGAATGCTTGGCAGGATCAAAATGGGGAAAATAATTTTTACACTAAACAGGCGGCTATGACAGTCATTGACAATCAGACAGGAGACGTGGTGGCAAGTATTGGCGGTCGCGGTGAAGAAGGCAACCACTATAATCGAGCCTTTCTCTCCTATCGTCAGCCGGGATCGGCGATTAAGCCGTTGGTCTCCTATGCTCCCGCCTACGAACGGGGGTTGTTAGAAAGCAGTGCCGTTTCGGATGATCGACCAAATAATACGTATCCAAACAATGTATACAACAGTTCGAAAGGAAACCTGACATTACGCAATGCCTTGGCGATTTCCTCCAACGTCGTCGCCTATAAACTGGCTGATGAAAACCGGAATGAATTGAAGGAACCGGTGTATCAGCCATTGGCGCAAATGCAATTTACCGGACTCGATGTGGAAGACGATAACCCAATCATCGCAGTGGGCGGAATGACCTATGGGGCGACCACGCAAGAAATGGCCAGTGGTATCGCAACATTAGTAAACCAAGGAAATTACCGCGCACCCATAAATATCCAAACGATCAAGCGCAAAGACACAGGGCAGGAAATCTTCTCGCAAAATGACATCGCTCAACAAAAGGTTTACAGCGATGATGCGGCGTACTTGACCATTGATACGATGAAAGCTGTTCATCAGAACGCTGACGGAACCGCTGCTGGATTAACCTTGGCTCATAATCAATATTGGGCTGTCAAAACGGGAACGACGGATGAAGCGAAGGATCTGTGGACCGTCGGAGCGACCCCTTACTACACAGTAGCGGTCTGGGCCGGTGATGACACGCCTCAGCCACAGGACAACACCAGCGTAGGACAAGCAACAAAAGAAATCTTTAAGCAAACAATGGATCTTCTGAATAATGGCAAAGAAGATGTTGATTTTCAGATGCCGTCTTCGGTACAAAAATCCGGCGGTCAGCTAGTTACCCGTTCCAGTCAAACCAAACAGGTATTGGCGACACGGAAAAATGCGCTGCAGACAGCCACGACCAACATTGATACCTTAGCTAAGCAAAAGGCCAATGAGCTAACAGCAGCGAAGCTGAGCACACCAATGGTGGAAGAAGCCTCCACCTTTAGCAACCAATTGATTTCTGAGCGAATCGATACGTTGAATCAATTTGAAATCATCGTGACCGATACACAGGATAATTGGCAAACCTTTGATCAATATGCACAAGAGGTCTTCGCCCTGGTTCAGCAAGTCGAGCCTTCTGGCGGCACTCTTTCAGAGCAATACACCAGTGTCTATCGTAACAAAGAAGCCGAGTACGCCCACGAAAAGGCTGCTCGTGATTCTGCCATCAACACGGTCAAGGATCAAATCAATGAGACAAAAAATCAAAGCAAGGACCTTGATAAGCGGATCAATGAGCTAAAGAAACAGCTTGAAGAGGAAAAAGATTAAAGAAACAGTCGCCAAATCGGCGACTGTTTTACTCTACTTATACTAGGAGAAAGGACTGAAGTCGATGGAAAAAGTTTATGCACTCTTAACCGCAAAGGATACGAAAGAAGCCTTGGCTAAGTTCAATCAATTGCAAACAGAATGTCTGAACGAACCCATTTTCGCGGATAAGCTGGAACAATTTCTACCTGCCCTTAAAACGGAAGCTTCGTGTGGGCGAGGACGCACCTTCAAATTCTTTATGATCAATGCCCGCTGGGATACGCAAGGCGTCATCGAGAAACACTTGGAAGATATTTTAGGCGTTTTGGACGATTCTAAAGCCCCAGTCGTACGTCAATGTATTCCCTATTTGACCTATTTAGCTAAGGCAAAGCCCAAAACAATTCCCCACATTCGCCACAAGCTAGAAAATTTGACCCTCGATCACTATAAAGAAAGCATGCAGAGCTTGATTCAGCGAGACATTGAGAAGATATTGCAAACATTGATTATATAGACAAAAAACTCCTGAATACTTGGACGATTGTTGCCAAGTATTCAGGAGTTTTCTCTTTTTAGCGTTCCACGTTCTCAAAACCGTTTCTTTGGATTGTTTCTGCCATCCAGAAGCTGGACTTTTTAGGCACTCGCTTATACTCTTCTTCTAGTTCAACTCGGTAAAAACCATAACGATTCTTGAAGGCATTCAACCAGCTCCAGCAATCGGAAAATGTCCATAAATGATAACCAAAGCAATTGGCGCCTTCTGTGATCGCTCGATGCAATTCTACTAAATGGTCTTTTATAAATTCGATACGGTAGTCATCTTGGATGATCCCTTCTTCATTTTCAAAGACCTCCTCTTGAGAGACACCCATGCCATTTTCAGAGATATACCACGGAATTTCACTATAATCATTTTTCAGCCGCATCGCGATGTCGTAGATGCCCTTTGGATAAATTTCCCACCCTCGATGAGGATTAATCTGTTTTTCAGGCCAATCATACCCTTGATACAGATCCTGCGGTCCTTCTATTGTTGCTTTCATCTCTTTTGATACAGCTTGTACGCGTAATGGCTGATAATAATTACAGCCAATGAAGTCAACGGTATTTTTTGAAAAGAGCTGCTTATCCCCCTCGTTTGTCTTAGGCAATAAGTCTGAAGTTTTCAACATATCTACAAATTCCTCAGAGAAACTGCCCTTAACAGCGCAATCTAAAAAGCTTCGAATACACAGATGATCTGCCCATTTAGCGGCTTCCCTATCCTCTGGTGACTCACTTTTAGGATAAACCGGCGATAAATTCAAGATAATCCCTATCTTCCCATCCTTGAGGGCGGCTTTTCGGAAAGCCTCTACCGCTTTCGCATGAGCCAGCATCGTATGGTACCCTACTTGCAAAGCACGCTTAAAATCTCGCACTCTCGGCCAATGAGCATCCCCATAATACCCGCATTCAATATGCACCAGCGGTTCATTGAATGTCGCCCATTTTTTTACAATATCACCAAACTGCTCAAAAGCCACACTAGCATAGTAGGCAAAAGAATCCGCAGATTCTCTAACTTCCCAGCCGCCCTTCTCCATCAACCACCAAGGCATATCGAAATGAAATAGATTGATTATCGGCTCGATCCCATTATCAATAAGCGCTTGAAAATAGGCACGATAAAAGGAAACAGCTTTGGGATTTAAGGTCTTCCCATCTGGCAGTAATCGTGTCCAAGCAATTGATGTCCGATAAGAATTCAGGTTCATTGCCTTCATATTGGCGACTTCTTCCCGATACATTTCATAAAGGTTTGACGTATTTTCTGGTCCGACCTGATCATAAAAGGCCTCTGGCTCCATTTCAAACCATTTATCCCAAGTCGAAGGACTTTTCCCATCCTTCAACGCAGCTCCTTCTGATTGCGGTGCGCTTGTCGCTGCTCCCCATAAAAAATCTTTTGGAAATTGATGCATAAATAACTCCCCTTTTTAATAAGTTTACGTTTTTCGATTGCTTCTGTTCATAAAAACAGCGACTCATCTATTTATGAATCGCTGCGATATATTCTCTGTTTAGATAGGTTAAGAACGGGCAATTACAGTCCAAAAATCTCATTCTCAATAATTTCTTCTTTCCCTGCCTCCGCGTCTTCATTCATTCGATCTAGCAGCAGCTGTGCAGCGCGTTGACCAATCAGCTTAGTAGGTGCTTTGATCACAATCCGATTCTCCAACAGCGCAGCCATCTCACTCGTATAGTCATAGTGAGCCAAGACCAGCTCCCTTTGATCGGATGAGACTGAGGACAGATACTCAAGGACTCCCGTCATCATATTGTAGTTGGTCACTATCAGGGCCGTTATCTCTTTAGCGATCAATTTCTTTCCGCCTCGATACCCGCTGATCCGAGAATAATCGCCATATTCAATTTCTAATGACACCTCAGGATGATTCGCAATTGCCTCTTTCGCTCCCGATAAGCGTTCCCTTGCCACATAATCATTTTGCGGGGCCGCTAAAAGGCCAATCTTTGTATGGCCTTCCTGAATAAGATGCTCTACTACTTCATGGACGCTTTTTCGGTCCGCTACCTGTACACGATCCACGCCCGGCAGCTGAATTGGACTGTTTATAGTCAGTACAGGAATCGGCAGCTCGGCTAAGCGCTCCATTCCGTCCCAATCTTGTTCTGACATAAACACAATCAACCCATCCACCGCATGCTGGACAAGATAATCAATTTTTTGATCAACCAGAGAAACGTCACCCTTGAACCCGCTTAACAAAACAGAATAACCATTTTGCTCCATCACACCTTCAATCGCACTGACAATTTCAGCACCAAATTGACTGGATATGCTATTCATCAAAAGGCCGACAGAAAAACTGCGATTGTTCTTAAGCCCTTTAGCAATGATATTTTCCTTGTAATCCAGCTCCTTGATGGCAGCAGCAATTTTTTTCATATTTTGTTCTTTCAGCTGATGACCATTAAGATAGCGCGAGACACTTCCTAATGAAACACCCGCCAACTCAGCAACTTTTCGAATAGATGACATCTGATCGATTCCTTTCCTGTTCTGCTATTGTTACTGTCTGAAAAGTTAACTAGACAAAGAGAATCAGCTAGTAAGCGACACTTCCTGCGATAGCTCCTGCACCATAATTCGACAGCTCTCCGCCTGCTTATAGTTTCCATCGAAATCTGTAAAGCAAAGCGCCTCTAAAGGAACACTAAAGGTTACCTCTGTTGACTCATTCGGTGCCAATTCTACCTTGATAAATTCCTTCAACAGCTTGTGTCGTTGAATCACGGCTCCACCCAGTAAACGAACAAACACGAGCACCGATTCTTTCCCAGCAATTTCTCCGTCATTTTTGACAGTAAGACTTATAATTATTTTGTCAGACTCTGGGGTGACATGCAAGTTCTCATAGGAAAAACTCGTGTAACTCAATCCATAGCCAAACGCATGTAGAGGTGCCCCCGGCTCATCATAATAATCGTCTTTTTTTGAAGCCGCTCGTTGATAGTAATAAACGGGCAATTGTTCTGAATTCAGTGGATAGCTGACGCTTAAGCGACCACTAGGATTGTTGATACCCAGCAAGGTTCGAGCAATAGCGCCTCCTCCTTCTTGACCAGGAAACCACCCAACTAAAACAGCGTCAGAAAGCTGTTGAACCTCTTGAAGATCATAGGTTCTGCCCTGGATCATCACAGTTACAATTGGTATTCCTATTTCTTTTAGCTTTCTTAGTAACGTTAACTGCTCCCCACCCAAAGACAAGGAAGCCACATCTACATTTTCGCCAGAATCCATGTTAATTCCTTTAGAAGAAACAGCGCCATTGTTTAAAAATTCCATATCGAAATTCCGTGCGCTAGATCCGCCCAAAACAATGAGAATCGTATCTGCGCCTCGACAGACTTTTATCGCTTCTTCAATTTTTTCGTGCTGGTTCTCCTTGTTGCGCACCTCACAGCCTTCTGCGTAAACAACTTCTGATTCAGAAAATGCCTGTTTCACTTGTTGATAGATTGTTTTCTCAGCCATTTCTGACGACTGCGGTGCTGAATAATCGCCTAATAGCGCATAGACACTATCTGCGTTTGGACCTATTACAGCTAATTTTCTTATAGACCGATCCAGTGGAAGAAGACCATTGTTTTTTAGCAGCGTCAATGATTCTTCAGCAGCCTGAGCATTGATTTTTTTTGCAGCACTGAGTACTTTCGTCAGTTTCTGGCTAGGATCCTTTACAAACGGCTGCTCGAATAACCCTAATAGAAACTTGATACCTAAAACGCGGGCACAGGCGGCATCAAGAGCCGATTCCGTAATTTTTTTTGCTTTTACTCCATCAGCGATCTGCAAATATGTTTCGTCCCACAAACTCAAGTCAACACCAGCCTGCAATGCAGCATTGGCACTGGTTACCTTGTCAGAAAAAACATCCTGTAATCGATCTAGCGCAATTCCGTCAGCCATGACGATTCCCTGATAGCCCAACTGCTTACGCAGGATGTTTTGGAACAATTGCCTATTGATATGACAAGGAACACCGTCCACATCGTTGTAGGCTGCCATTACTCCTACGGCATTTCTTGTACTTGCTAGTAAGGGAAAGTACACGTCTTGAAATTCTCTTCTTCCAAGCGTCACAGTTCCAGAGTTATGTCCCCCTAGCGCCTCTCCTTGTGCAATACAATGCTTTAATACCACTCCGATTTGATCCGGTTGTCGATTGATTTCATCAACGGTAAGATCGAGATAGCTTTTTTCATCTGTGATTAAATCCCCTTGAAAACCTGCAACTACCGCTTCGCTCATTTTTGCGGCTAGTATCGGATCTTCTCCAAAGCATTCTTCCGATCGTCCCCAGCGTGGGTCCTTCACTAAATCCAACGTCGATACAAGTGCTAGGTGAACACCTTTAGCTGCAAGCTCCTGTGCCATTAACTGACTGGATTTTTTCGTAAGCTCTGTATTGAAGCTGTTTCCGCGTCCGATATTGGTTGGATAAGACGTTCCCTCTAGTCCTTGGTGACCATGAGGACATTCTTCCACGAGTAGAGCCGGGATTTTCCAGCGGGAATGATTGATCACATATTCTTGTACTTGGTTGGCAAGCTTCCAGCTATCTGCTGCAGCTATCCCATTTTCAAATCCTACCTTTGACCATGGGTCGGCACGAAACAGGCCGTATAAGGCCCCCAATCCTCCGCCCCATTCTACATGTGCTTTGAATTTGTCTGTTAACGAGACCTGTCCATTCGCCTTCTTTTCATAGCATTCCCAGCCATACAGGTGTTGATTCACCTGACCCGCTTTTTCTTCTATACTCATTCGGCTTAACAGATCCGCCACACGTTCTTTAATAGGCAGGGCTGGATCTTGGTACGGATACTTACTCAAGCAATTCTTCTCCTCTCAATTGAGCTTCCTTATTTGATGCGATCACAAAAGGCATAAATAAGAAAACATCCAATACGATTAGTAGTATTGTCAAAACACTCGCCATGATATTTCCACCTGTTGCGATAAAGGACTGAATCACCGGTGGTGTGATCCACGGTGCTGCTGCCACTGTTTTTCCTACTAAACCGATACTTGTAGCAAAATAGGCGATAATCAAATTAATAGACGGGATAATCGCACAAGGAATCATAAAGATTGGATTCATCACGACTGGCAGGCCGAACATCACTGGTTCTGTAATATTGAACATGCAGGTAGTCAATCCAAGCTTCGCTACTTGACGTTGATCCTTTCTGCGAGATACCCAAAGAATAGCAATAACTAAAGGAAGAATACAGCCGCCTCCGCCAATCAAGCCAAAAGCATTGGCAAAGGGCTCGGTAATAATATTTGGGATATCCTGATGATTTTGAAAGGCCAGCATATTTTCTTCGATTGACTGCAGCATCGGTGCTTGCTTGATTGGTGCCAAGATACTAGAGCCGTGCATTCCAAATACCCAAAGAAAATCAGAAAAGAATTGAATGAACAGCATTCCTGGTACAGATAGTACAAATCCTTTTAATGGCGTTTGAATGGCTAAATTGATCAAATCGGGAACATTTAACCCCGTCGCTTTCTTCAATACAAAAACGAACAGTCCAAAAATCAACACAACGAGTACTTCTGGAACCAAAGAGTTGAATGACGTTGCAACTGCTGGAGGAACACCATCTGGCATTTTTATTTTCAGCTTTTTGAATTTTGCGAACCGAACAAACAGCTCGGTGCTCACTAATGCGCAGATCATTGCAGTTGCTAAGCCGGAACTAGAGGTTAAGGCTTGTGAGAAGACGCCTCCAACTTCAGCTGTAGCACCATCAGCAAGAGTCACTAAGGTATTTACAGGCATTAAAATAAACATAGTCGCTAAGCTTAATACCCCAGCGTGAACAGAATTGAAGGCTGGATCATCAATCGCTTTTGATTGAACATAAAAATTTGCTAGATTCACACCAATATTGTAACAAACGATGATCGCTAAAATACTCATTGTCCCATTGTTAACAATGACAGCCAATTCTGACAAAAAACTCAAATCAACTATTTTCTGTACGGCGGCATTCGAAAAAATTAAGGCATTCAATAAGACCATGAAGGATGCGGCCATTACTAACGGCATCGTAATAATAAAGGCATCACGAATGGCCAGAAGATGACGCTGATTATTGATTTTTGACACAATCGGCAATAATTTCTCAGACAGCTTATCTACGAGATTCATAATAAAACTCCTAACTATTTTCTTTTTTGAACCGGTTCAAAAAAAATAATAGCAAACGATTTCAATAATTACAATAGGTTTTGAAAAATAATTGAACCGGTTCAATTATTTTGTAAAAAAACTCGTATACTGGGTGATATTTACCAAGCATACGAGCTTTGATTCTTTACATTTGTACCGTCGTTCCACTATTGCCCTTCACTGCTTCTGACGCTTGTTCTAGAGAAGCTATAATGGCTTGTCGACCGGCTTTTGATTCAGCGAAGTCGATAGCGGCTTCGACTTTCGGCAGCATACTGCCTGGAGCGAATTGTTTTTCTTCGATATATTTCTGCATATCCGCTACACTAGTTGTTTCTAGTGCTTTCTGTTCTGGCTTGCCGAAATTGACGAAGACATGATCTACCGCAGTTAAGATAATGAACACATCCGCATCGATCAGTGCCGCCATTTTCGCTGCCGCGAAATCTTTGTCGATGACTGCATCGACGCCTTTATATCGGGTACCTTCATATACTACCGGAATGCCTCCTCCACCACAGGCGATCACGACTTGCCCCGCGTCGACGAGGGTTTGCAGACTGACTTTTTCGTAGATATCGACAGGTTTTGGTGACGGCACTACACGGCGCCAGCCTCTTCCCGCATCCTCTACATAGACATCCTCCGTTTCGTCCATCAGTTTTTTGGCTTCTTCTTCGCTGTAATAGCCTCCAATCGGTTTTGTCGGATTAGAGAATGCTGGATCATTTGGATCTACTACCACCTGCGTCAGCATGGACACTACCGGAATGTCTGCCATTCCTCGTGACACCAATTCTTCATCAATCGCCTGTTGCAGGTGATAGCCAATATAGCCTTGACTCATCGCTGTACATTCTGGAAACGGCATCGTATCCTCTGGTTTTTGGCTGGTTTCCTCAAAGGCCAAGCGGATTTTGCCGACCTGTGGGCCATTCCCATGAGCGATGACCACATGATGTCCTGCTGTGATCAGATCCGCGATGGATTTTGCCGCTAATTCAGCTTTGGTTAATTGTTCATTGGCAGAATTTCCTAATGCGTTTCCGCCCAATGCGATAACGATTTTTGACATGGGTCTCTCCTATCTTTGTGGCTGCTGCTGCGTAATACAGTGAATGTTTCCGCCGCCGTAGACGATCTCAACTGTATTTACACCCACAATTTCTTTATCTGGGAAAATCATTTCTAATTGTTCTAATGCGAGAGCATCGTTTTTGTCTCCATATTGCGGCACGATTACTCCATTGTTGGTGATCAAGAAGTTCATGTAAGAAGCGATACAGATGTCGCCGTCTTCACGCGGCATCGTTCCTTCTACATAGTCAATCTTGAAATTGCCGTCAATTGTCACTGTTTCGATTGGGCAGCAAATCTTGTGAACTTTTAGCTTGCGGCCTTTAGCATCTGTCATTTCATTTAGACGTTTGTATGCATCCTGAGCGGCTTCATAAAATGGACTGTTTTCATCTTCTGTATAGATACATGCCACTTCACCTGGTCGAACAAAGCAGGCAACGTCATCCACATGCCCATTTGTTTCCTCTGGATCGATCCCATCACCCAACCAAAGAACCTTTTCACAGTTCAAATAATCGCATAATTTTTGTTCGATCTCTTCTTTACTCATGTGAGGATTGCGCCCTTCACTTAGCAGACACATTTCCGTCGTTAACACCGTACCTTCTCCATCTACGTGGAAAGAACCGCCTTCTAAAATGAAATCATCTGTGCGATAAGAATCCACATGTTCAATTTCACAAATTTTTTGTGCCACTAAATCATCTTGATCCCATGGGAAGTACAAGCCGTCGACAAGACCGCCCCAAGCATTGAAGCCCCAGTCGTTCCCACGTAATTCTCCTTTGCCGTTAATGACAAAGCTCGGACCACAGTCACGAATCCAGGCATCGTTGTTGGACATTTCATAGACCGTAATCTCTTCCGGTAATTGACGACGACAGTTTTGGAATTGCTGCTGAGAAACCACCACATTCATCGGTGTGAATTTGCTGATCGCTTTTGCTACCTCTGTGAAGGCTTCCTGTGCTGGCTTGCCACCATCACGCCAGTTATCTGGACGCTCCGGCCAAATCATCCAAACCTTTTCCTGTGGTTCGTATTCGCCAGGCATTCTAAACCCGTCTTGTTTCGGTGTTGTCTTTTCGATTCTCTTCGCCATTGTAAATTACTCCTTTTTTCTTGATTTTTTTCACCCATATAATCGCTTCACCAAAGAGTGTGAAGACGACAGCTCCGATCGTAATCGGTAGTTGTTGACTTAACGTTTCAGCATCAAATTGCAACGGCAATGCGGTAAAGATCAATGAAATCACGATCATAATCATTGGTAATGCAACCAAAAGCTTCAAGAAACCATCGCTTCCGCCCACTCTGAATGGTCGTGGTGTATCTGGATCAATTTGACGTAATTTGTAAAATGCTGGAAAAACTGGTACATAGGACATTAAGAACATTACGAGGTTCAATGAGAAGAATGCCCAGAATAAATCTTGATTCGGTAAAATCGGTGCAATCACAACGACAACTGAAGCAACCACTCCATTCATAATTGCCGCACCAATTGGCATCTCATCTTTTCCGCCACGTTTCGCGAAAATTTTTGGCATATCGCCATTTTCAGCTGCGTAACAAGCGGTATTGTTAACCCCTAAGGACCACGAAATCATGTTACCGAACAACGTCAGTAAGAACAGGAAGGCCATCGCAATAATGAACCAACCGCCAGTTGACCCCGTCAATAGCTTGAAGCTGTCCATCAAGCCGCTACCGGTACTGATTTGATCCGTTGGAATCGCCACACCGATCCCGAATGCTGAGAAGATATAGATCGCCGCAATCACTAAACCACCAGCGATAATTGATTGCGGAATTTGTTTCTTAGGATTTTCCATATCATCCGCAAAGGTACAAATAACCTCAAAACCTAATAAGTTAAAAATGATAACCGAAATAAAGGATAAGCTGTTCAGATCAAAACTTGGCAGCATCGAAGACAAGGTAAACTCATTCGCCGCGCCTTTTGTAGCAAATGTATATAGTCCTAATGCCCCGATTAAGATCGCCAACAGCATCTTAATCACTGCCGCACCATTTAAAATCCATACACTGTCAGCTACTGGATAAAAGCTAATCCAAACAATGACCCAAATAAAGACCAACTCAATCAAAATAGCTGGTAGAGTTGAAAATTCAATCCCTGTGATTGTTGTTAATAAATCTGGGCAAACAACAGCTAGTGAAGCTAGCCATAGCGGATAGTTAATCCAATAGTACCAAGATACCCGCGACCCCCAACGATGCCCGAACGCTTGAGTCACCCAGTCATAAATCCCACCATCACCAATATACGTAGTCCCTAATTCTGAAGAAATCAAACCATAGGGTAAAAGGAACGCGATCAGTAGGAAAATCCACCAAAAAAACTGGGAATTCCCGATCGCCGCAACCGGCGCCGCTGCCTCTGCCACGAATACGACACAGATAACGGATAATATTGCACTCATCAAACTAAATTTTTTCTTTTTTTCTTCCATTTTTTCTTCCTTTCCGGTAGAAACAGGGATTGAGGATCGCCTCAATCCCCGAATGGAAATAATCTTGATGATTTTTACATAAAGCTGCAGATCATTTCCGTCCTCACCTCTGAGTCTATAGTGCTTTGCCTAAAAAGACTTCCAAGTCTGCTTTGGCTGCTGCTTTTTTCTTTTCATCAATTGGGTTCTTCTCTGCATAATCGTGCATCAAGTACACCAGCAAGCCGCGAATCGAAGTCAAGCGATTTTCTGCTTCATCGAAACAAATTGAATTTGGTCCATCCATCACTTCATCGGTTACTTCTTCTCCTCGAGTTGCAGGTAAGCAATGCATGAATTTCGCATCTTTGCCGGCACGAGCCATCAACTCGTCATTTACTTGATATTTTGGATAGAACGTGCTCATGCGCTCTTCTTCTGATAGTTCTGCTTCATATAATCCATACCATACATCGGTATAAACGAAGTCTGACCCTTCAATAACCTCGATTTGATCAGAGACAGTATATGAACCGCCAGATTCTTTGCAAATGGCATCTAATCTTGCACGATGGTCTTCATTCAATTGGAACCCTTCTGGACCAAATTGTACAAATTCCATGCCCATTTTCGTTGCGACTAAACCTAATGAGAAACATACTTGTGTCGCATCGCCAATGAAGGAAACTTTGCAGTCCTCGATTTTTTTGCCTTCAGGTAAATGCTCGATCATTGTACAAAGATCGCCTAATTCCTGTGTTGGGTGATTAAAATCGGACATACCGTTAATGACTGGAATCGTCGCATTGTTTGCCAAGTCATAGACACTATGATGACGTTCTACACGTGCCATTAAAATATCGACTAATCGAGAAAGTACACGACTTGTATCTTCAATCGTTTCGTGTCCGCCTAATTGGATTTGTCCTGGTGCTAGATATTCAGCGTGTCCGCCTAATTGCGTCATCGCTGTTTCAAATGAAACTCGAGTTCTCGTAGAAGATTGTTGGAAGATCATGCCTAACACTTTATCTTTTAATAATGGCGGATAAAAACCGTTCTTAATAGAAGCTTTGATTTTCAATGATAAATCAACGATGTACTGAATCTCCTCCTTCGTGTAATTTTCTGTTGTAATAAAATCTCTCTTTGCCATGTTGACGCCTCCTAAGTAATTTGTTTGCTTTACATCCCATACTTTAGAGATAAAATCCCAAGTTTACGATAAGCTAAAGGATGTAAACGCTATCATTTAGCTTATCACCTGTTTTAAGCTGGTTTATTTTTGGATGTAAACCTTTTATTTTTCAAGGGTTTAGAAAAGTTTAGGTAAAAGTTTAGCGTATTTTGACACGAAGAGAGAATAAATGATGTTATACTTAAGTTGAGAAATGAGATTTTTGATTCTAAAATGAAAGGGGATTCAATATGATAGCTATCTTCGTTTATAATATTCTTTTGATCATTCTATATTCCATCACTATGGCGTTTGCAATAAATTCCTATCTAAAAGAAAAGAACAAGCTGTTTTTGCTGATCAGTCTCTATTTGGCCTTCTTCATTTTTGACAATATCATTATTTATATGACCGAGTTCATCAACTCCTTCGCTCAGAGCTATGACCAAGCGTTTATGAGTGCACCTGCTGTCAAGACCATCATTTTCATGGGAAATGCCTTTTTCTCTGTCTCAATTATTGCGGAATTACGAAAAGAAAAACTGAAAACACTCCATTATGGTTTATTAATCATCTTAGCAGTATGGATGATCACCACGCCATTAATGCCCAACTCAGCCTTTAAAGTCTGGCTTTATTATTTGGGGAATCAAGTGTTTCTCTTCTATTTAGGCTTTTATTGCTGGCGCGGCACAAAGAAAGAGCTTCCTGACTTAAACAAAGGCTATTTAAAGAAACTCGCGATCATTAATATCCTATTTAGCATCTTAATCGTGATCGAGGACAGCTTCGTCATCTTCAATGTTGATCAATATAGCTCGCTTGCTACGAAAATCAATAATCGGAGCCTCTCAGAAGATATTTTTTCTATCATCGTTTGTCTGTTACTGCTGCACTTCTTCTTGAAGGAGCGTCAAGTAGATGGAGAAACGTCACCAGAAGAACAAGAACAATCGATTCTGATCCAAAGATTTTGCCATGCTCACCAATTCACGCAAAGGGAAACAGAAATTTTTGAATTGCTGCTGTTCCATCATACCAATCAGGAGATCGCCGATCAGCTCTTCCTCTCATTAGGAACGGTCAAAACGCATGTCCACAACATTTTTATTAAGCTGGAGATAAAAAAGCGAACGCAGATTTTCGCATTGTTTGAGGACTTTCAGGCCTCTTCAAATGAAAAGATGACACTAAAAAAGAGCAACGACTTTATGTAAAGTCGCTGCTCTTTTTTTAGTCTCCATCTTGATGATGCTCCGCTGAAGAACTGGAGCTTGAGCTTGATGAGCTAGAGGATCGAGAAGAATCGGACTCTCGCGAACGAGACTCTGACTCCGATTTTTTCCGAGAAGACTCATCATTTTTGCTATCTTCGATCGAATCGAGGATCTCCTTATAGGAATCATAGGTCTCCTGCTTCTCAGCAAAATCTTTTTTCAGTTCATTTAGTTCTTTTGTTCGTTCGGCTAGTGCCTTCGCTTGGCGTTCCTGATAGCTTTTCTCTGCTGCCGCCATTGAAGCATCACTTTGCTGAATCTGAGCTGCAAAGCTGCTGTTCTCGTTGGAGAGTTGATTTTTGACTGGTTCCAATTTATCTAGCAATTGCTGCTTGTATTTTCCATCAGGTAAAACGGCTAATGTTTTCACGCCAGCTAAATAATCAGACAAGGTCAAGCTGTCTCCCTTATTCAGCAGATTCGTCACGTCGCTCTCCGCATTCGTAAAATCCTTCGACTGAGTCTCCGCAATGCGTAAAAGCATGCTGATATCTTGTCCCCAGTCCTTATCCTTCGCGGTACTTTCACTCAATTGGTCCTTCAAATTTTTAATCTTTTCCTGTTCAGGGTCTTTCAAAATTGGATGTGCAGACAAGTCTAATCCATTTAACACGTCACTTTCAAAAAGCTGGTTCAATGCCTCTTGAATCTCAAAGTTTTTCTTAGCATGGTCAATGTCTTCTAGCGTTTGACTCTCACCTCGTTGATTTTTTACCTCTGTCGACAGATCATCAAACGCATCCTTTGAGATGTCCGCTTTAAAATAGCCTGCCTTTTGATCTTCATACAGGTCGGCTAAACGCTCATTCAGCACTTTCTTGGTCTCTTTTTCTGACTGGATCATTTTCTCTTGGTAGATGTGATAGCTTGCAAAACTTACGGCGCCAAACACAACCAGTCCTAATACTACCCAACCGATTGTTTTTTTGTTCAAACCGGCTCCCCCTTATTTGTTTTAGTAAAGTCCTTTTTCGAAAAGCACGAAAAAGAACGCTTCATTTGATGTTCCATTCTCTCTCGATTAATCTTGTAAAAAAATCTTGGCAATTTGTCAATATTATAGCATTTTAATCCTGGCAAAGTACAAGTGATAGGAAAAACTTTAGTAACTCTTTTTATTTTTATGTTATTTTACAATTATTAGAAAATTCCAGTTCTTCAGCGTACTCACAGAAAATGTTTCACCCTCAGATTGGTTTCTGATACACTCATTCTATTCTTAAAAAAAGGACTGATTCTATTGGAAACACATGAAGAATTGGATAGAGGATTGAAAAATCGCCATGTCCAATTAATTTCAATTGGGGGCGCTATTGGTACAGGACTCTTTCTCGGCGCCGGAAAAACCATCCAGCTGACTGGTCCTTCCATTCTTCTTTCATACACTATCACCGGCTGTATTATTTTCTTGATCATGCGAGCACTGGGTGAACTGATGCTCTCAAATTTAAAATACCATTCATTTTTAGATTTTATCGCAGATTATTTAGGAAACAAAGCGGCTTTTGTCACTGGCTGGACCTACTGGTTTTGTTGGATCGCCATCGCCATGGCGGACCTGACCGCGACTGGGATGTATGTCAGCTATTGGCTGCCAGATATTCCTCAATGGTTGCCGGAAATCATTGCGTTAGCTTTACTACTCGGTTTGAATCTTGTCGCCGTAGGACTTTTTGGTGAAATGGAATTTTGGTTTGCCTTGATCAAGGTCGTTGCGATCATCGCTCTCATTATCGCTGGCGCTTTTATGATCTTTACCGGTTTTAAGACTAGCGCAGGTTCCGTGCGGATCAGCAACCTATGGCAGCATGGCGGCTTCTTCCCAAAAGGAGCAAATGGCTTCATGCTCTCTTTTCAGATGGCGACCTTTGCCTTTTGTGGTGTTGAACTGGTGGGACTGATCGGCGGAGAAACCTCTGATCCTAAATCCGTACTGCCTAAAGCAATCAATACGATTCCGCTGCGTATCATTTTATTCTACCTAGGATCACTTTTCATGATTATGTCAATCTACCCTTGGTCAAGCTTGTCTGCGGATCAAAGTCCCTTCGTTCAAGTCTTCTCCGAAATCGGAGTTGCGGTAGCGGCCTCGATCGTCAATTTAGTTGTCCTTAGCTCTGCCATGTCTGCCTGCAACAGCGCCATCTACAGTACAAGTCGGATGGTTCGCTCGTTGGCACAAGAAGGCAGTGCACCGAGTCGATTTACAAAATTAACACGCAATCGTGTGCCAGGAAATGCGTTGGTTTTCTCTACACTCGTCATTTTTCTCGCGGTTGTCATGAATTTCTTTGTCCCAAGTCGGATCTTTACAATGATCAGCTCGATTGCCACCATCTGTTTTCTCTTTATTTGGGGAATGATCGTCTTTACCCATATGCGCTATCGGAAAACAAACTCGAAATTGGCGAAAAAAAATACATTTAAACTACCACTTTTTCCCTATACGAACTATCTAGTCTTTTTATTTCTCGCCTTCGTTTTGTTCGTTCTAGCATTGGCGGAAGATACCCGGGAAGCACTGATCTTCTCACCCCTCTGGTTTCTTGCTCTTTTGGGAATTTACCATGTGAAATTCGAAAAAAGGAAACCGATATTCAATAAAATTTTTCATCTTTTTGACAACCAAAAGTGAAATCAGTTATTTTTTCTATATATACCACTTACAATAAAGATAGCCCTCCAAGTTTATAAACTTGGAGGGCTATCTTATTTTTACCCTTCTCCGCCATCCTTGAACAGATGACTTTCTCGGCGAAGTTGGTAGATTTTATGAATGTTGATAATCAATGTTTTGATCACTGCATAAACGGGAATGCAGATCAACATCCCGACTATACCAGCGACACTTCCCGCACCGATTAAAACAAGAATAATCGTTAATGGATGGATGTTCAATGACTTGCCAAACAGCAAGGGTTTGATCAAATTCCCATCTAATTGCTGAATCACCAACACAGAAAGGACCATATAAAGCGCCTGTAACGGCGAAATAAATAATCCAACGATGATTGCTGGCACCGCCCCGATAAAAGGACCGACATAAGGAATGATGTTTGTAATTCCGCAGAATAACGCCAACAGCAAACTATAGGGCTGCTTAAAGATCGTCATAGCAATAAAGCTTAAGATTCCAATAATGAAAGCATCTAGAACCGTACTGCTGATATACGCAGATAAGGTTTCATTCAATTCTCGTACCGTTTGACGCAGTTCTTTTCGGATAGACAATGGAAAGAATTGCGATATAGCATCCAAAAACTTATGCCCATCCTTGAACATAAAGATCAAAATAAAAGGAACCGTGAACAGCAACACGAAAAATTTCATCGCAAAGCCAACGATCCGTGACAAGCTAGACGTCACACTGACAATTCCTACTTTGATCAAATTATTAATCGTCAAGTTAGCTGAAGCAAGCTGTTCCTCAAGATTAAAATTTTTGAATTCATCACGCTTAGCCAGCTCGCTGAGCCAACGACCTGATTCTTCTGCATAAACAGGCAGGTTTTGCGTTAGTTGAACGGTTTGCTCAATGACCTTCGGAACGGCGTTCATCATAATCAGAACAATGATAAAGGCGATGACAATAAAGGACAGGAGAAAACCTACAACCCGCGGCAAACCGCCTCTTTCTTCTAAAAATACAACGATAGGATCGAACATATAGTAGAGAAAACCCGCAACTAATAGTGGCAGAATGATTGCAGAAATCATCCCCAACACTGGTTCGAAAATGTTAGGCATTTGCAGTAAAAAATAAATACCAATAATAGTCAAGACAATCTCCGCTGTCCAAAAGAATAACTTCGATTGTTTAAAACGTGTCAGCATAAACGCCTCCTTAAAAATTCTTATCCCCCAAGGATATGGCTTCATCTTATCATTTCTTGCAACAAGTAAGAATGCTTTTTGTAAAATTAAAGCAGAAGTTTTACAGAAAGTACAGAAGTTCCCAATAAATAAGAAATTTTATTTTCTTCAGCTAGAAATGAACTGCATTTTAGTCTTAAAAAAAGAAGCGGAATACTCCGCTCCTCCTAGTTATTTCAATCGCGTCACAAAACGCTCCAAACGTTGAATCGCTTCTTTTAATTCATAGATCGAATAGGCATAGGAAAGGCGTAAAAAGCCTTCGCCGCTTTTTCCGAAAGCCGAACCGGGAACGACGGCCAACTTTTCCTCATCCAATAGACGCAACGCAAACTCCTCACTGGTCAGCCCGAATTGACTGATTTGCGGGAAGAGATAAAAAGCGCCCTTCGCCTTATAGCATGGCAAGCCCATCTTCTCCAATGCATGGTGCAGATAGTTCCGCCGTTCTTCATAAGACAGACGCATCGGTTCTACCGTCTCCTGCCAATTGTTCTTCAATCCCGCTAGTGCTGCGTATTGACTAGCTGTTGGTGCTGCCATGATCGTGTATTGATGCAGCTTCAACAATTGCTCCATAAACATTTCTGGACCGGCCATAAAGCCCAAGCGCCACCCTGTCATCGCAAAGCCCTTAGAAAACCCGTTGATGACAATCGTCCGTTCACGCATCCCAGGCAATTCAGCAATACTTGTAAAAGGCTCATCATAAACCAGTTCCGCATAAATCTCATCTGAAATGACTAGTAGGTCGTGCTTTTTCACGACATCTGCGATCTTAATCAATGCCTCGCGATCCATCGTACCGCCTGTCGGATTGTTGGGATAAGACAAGATCAAAATCTTGCTTTTATCGGTCAATACCGCTTCCAACTCTTCAGGGGTCAGCATAAATTGGTTCTCTGCTTTCAGATCGATTGTCACTGGTGTCCCGCCAACGATTTGTGTGATCGGCTCGTAGCATACAAAGCTCGGTTGAGGAATAATCACTTCATCACCTGGATCAACAAAGGTACGCAGCGCAATATCGATCGCTTCGCTTCCTCCTACTGTCACCACAATCTCAGTCTTGGGATCATAAGCAACCTTGTTCCGGAAAAGCAAATAATCACTGATTTTTTCACGTAATTCGATTAGACCAGCATTCGCGGTATAAAATGTTCGTCCCTCTTGGATCGAACGAACTCCTTCTTGGGTCATGTGAGAAGGCGTATCGAAATCTGGTTCCCCTACTCCTAAAGAAATCGCGTCTGGCTGTTCTGATACGATATCAAAGAATTTTCGAATACCTGAAGGTTGGATATCCGTGATTTTTTTCGTTAAGAAATTTCTCATGGGCTCACCTGAATTCTAGGGTCGGAGTCATCTTGATACATATCAATGCCCCACTCCTTGTATTTGTCTAGCAAGAAATGCGTCTGCGTCCCTGAAACATCAGGAATCGACGCTAGATTGGTAGAGATAAATTTCGAGATTTCTTTAATATTCCGCCCCTGCAGCAGCAAAATAAAATCAAAGCCGCCGCTGACAAAGAAGAAGGATTTCACTTCAGGGAATTTACGTACCCGTTCCGCGATTTCACGATAGCCATCCTCCCCTTTTGGAATCGTTTGTACCTCAACTAACGCTTCAATCCAATCATCCTCTACTTTATCCCAATCAATCAAGGCCCGATAGCCGCAAATAATTTTTTCTTCTTCCAGTCGTTTGATTTCTGCAGAAACGATCACTTCATCTTCGCCTAGCATCACCGCGTATTCTTCCATACTTAACCGACAGTCGGATTCGATCAGCTTTAATAATTGCTTGCGTTTACTTTGTTCCATATGAACGTCTCCTTCAATTCACCTATTTATTAGGTAGTTTTAATCTTTCATTTATTATTCCCAAAAAAATTTAAACTGTCAAATAATTTTGAAAATTTGTTCCTCTCACTATAAAATTTCTTTATCTATGGAAACTATCATAAAAAAAACATTTTTTTATAACACAAAGAGGCGGTTTCATAGTACAATAAACTGGATGAGCAACAAGAAAAATGCGTTGAGGCAGGAGGATTGGGAATGGAACAAGTAGTTGAGCTTTTTATTGAAAAACAGCGGCAGCGGTTAGCAGATGGCAAGATTCGCCAAGAGGAGTATGAGGCGTTCTTGGATGGGATCAATGATGCCCTTTCATTTTTAGGGATGCATTATGTGAATGGGTCGGAAACAGTTGAGAAGGATGATCGAAAGCCCGCAACCTTTAACGAGATCGAAGAAAAATATAAGAAATTTCGCGAAGTGGCGATGTACAAGAACAGCTTCTTGCGCGTGTCAGATATCATTAAGCATTCCGGTGAAATGACTGATGAACTGAAGAAGATCACCAACACAATCAAAGAAGAGCTTTAATAACCAACCTTAAAGAAGCGAAATCTCGCTTCTTTTTTTATAGCTCATTTACAAAAAATAGACCTAGCGAACCCGCCAGGTCTATCCCTTCATCAATAACTCATTATAAAATGCTTGTCCAATTTCCTTCAGTTCACTTTTATTAAAGGATTTCACGATCCAAGTAGGCATAGGGATTTCGACTGTGGCATAAATCAAAATCATGACCTGAATAAAAGCCTGTACGTTCAATTGATCAATCGCTTTTCGCAAACGTCGAGCAGGCTCTAGTAACTGACTTTCCATTTTCCGCCCTCGATACTCACGATAAATCCTTCGTCCCTCTTCTGCAGCCAACGAAAACAGCGGCTGTTCCTCCGCAATCGCCTGTAAACTTTCCTGTTTATAGCGATCATAGCTTTGCTGCCATTTCAAAAGCTCACCATAGACGACTTCGATTTTCTGTTGACGAACCGTCGCCAGTGCGCTATAAAAATCAATCGGCAGCTTTTCAACACGCCGTTCCCGTTTGATCCAAGTAGCTAAGGTGGATTGAGGAATCCCTGCAAGTTTGCCAAATTGTTCAACAGTGATGCCTAGATCGCGACGAATATACATTTTAATTGGATGTTCAATGAATGCTCTTGTCATTTTGCCACCTATCTCTCCTGCGATATTTATACTTCATTATATAATTAAGACTAAAAAAATACCAAGGCGAAATGTCTCTCACATCTCGCCTTAGTCCTTATTTTTCTTCTTTTCGTCCTAAGCGTCGATTTGTCCTATCCTTCTCCTGATTTAAACGCTGCTCCGTCTTTGTCTTTTCCTGATCTAGGCGACGCTCCGTCATTTCCTTCTGAAAGGTCATCCGCTGCTTCTGTTTTTCTAAACGGTCGATCTCATTTTCTACTCGCCGCCGTTCCTTTTCATCCAATGAAGATAGACGCTGTTTCCGATCATTGATCTCATTATTGATACGGCCTTCCCAATCCGCCATTACTTGCTTCCAACGGTCAGGATCCTGATCCTGATTCGCTATCAATGAATCTCGTAGTAATGTTGAGTAACGGCGCATCGAGTTCCCCCAGACTTGATTCCGATCCTGAAAATAATCGGCTTGCTGCTGATCGTCCAAAGCAGCAACCAGATTGTCCTCCTCGCGATCAATAATGTTCTGCAAGAAGGCTAAAATCGGTAAGATCAGATAGATGATCAATGCTGGTCTTACGTAAAATAAACCAAAAATCAAGACGAGAACCCGAAAACCAATAGCCAGTAAATCTTGCTTGTTCAACTCATTGATTCGCCGTTTCCGCTGCTTCTCTTCTTTAAATGCTTGAGCTGTCAAGGCTACTATCAAACGACGCATGATTCCTGTAACAATCAATGTCAAAACACCATAAATCAAGAGCGTTTGCTTTGTTGTATCCTCAATTAGCAACCGCGTAGCCGATGGAACTAATGACAAGAAAAATAGCAGCAGTAAATAAATGACTAGCTCTTTATTCTTCACCTGATCGATTTTGTTAAAAGCATACCCCGTCTGAAACCACAGATTTGCTACAAAACAAAAACTTATAAAGTAAATTCCCACCGCTCTAAATAACGAGTACAGATCAACTGCCCCATTTGCAGCAGTCTGAATCGGCAACTCTAAGACGATGATCGTCAATATAATCGCAATGATGGCATCGCCAAAAACAACCACGCGCTCCTTCATCTATTCCACTTCCTTTTCGTTCTTCTGACCTATCATATACCAAGTAACTAAAAAAGAATAACGATAAGGGGAGCTTATGAAATTATTTTTACTCGACCCGTTCCTTCTTTGGCAAAACCTGTTTATCTGACAAACGAGTCAGCAGGAGAACAGAACCAATAACGACTGCAAAACCAATGATTTGAACGGCGACGAAGTGACTATTAAACAAAACAACACTTACTATCGTCGCCAAAATTGGCTCTACCACTGTCAATACACTTGCCAGCGAAGCCTCAATAAAACGTAAGCTCGATAACTGAAACAAAAAGGGCATTGCTGTTCCGAAAACAACGATACTTGCCACTAAAGCAAGCGAATAACCATCCATTTGAAATTCCGGATGCCAAATCGGGCGAATGGGTTGAAAGGCCACCCCTGCAATGAGCATGCCCAAGCCAGCAATTCGCATCTCGCCATACCTTACCAGTAGCTTTCGCGGCTGCAGCGTGTAAAATGCTAATGTGACCGCTGAAGCCATTCCCATTGCAAAGCCCATCGTTGAAATATTCAGTGTCTGAAGATTTCCTTCCGCCACAATCAAAAAAACACCGACGAAAGTCGCGACCATCAATAGGCCTTCTAAAACATTGATTTTCTTTTCCTTATTAAAGACCAAAAAAATAAAAATGAAGATCGGACCTGTAAATTGCAAAATCGTTGCAATCGCAGCCCCGCTATATTGAATTGCCTTAAAATACGTATACTGCACCCCTAACATGCCGATCAAAGAAAATAGCAAGAGGCCCATAAAATCTCGTGCCGAAAATTTTCTTCGCGGAGCCTTTGTTTGAAATGCATTTAATCCTGTTAATAACACTCCCGCCGTTAAAAGACGGACACTCGCCAGCCACTCTGGCGAAACCTGATATTCTTCAAAAAGAATCTGACACATGATTCCCGACAGCGCCCATAAAGCCCCCGCCGAACACGCTAAGCCAATCCCCCTAAGCTTCATTGTCTGCTCCTTTACTATGGATCTAATGATAATTTGCATTCTCTCATTTTACCGATAAATAATTATTACTTTTTAAATGAAAATACTAGGTGGAACAAAGAATTCTCTTCATTATAGCATTCATATACAAATCCTCCAGATCCTTTTTTGCCAAAAAAACAAGCCCAATAATTTGGGCTTGTTAGAAAGCGTTTACTTACTCCCCGATCGGCAAAATCAACTGTGAATCTGCTAACTCTAGAGTATAGGTGATATCCTGATTGCCACGAACCGTCATTCCAAAGTCTGTCCCATAAACGGCTAGACCGATTTGACGCCCTGCTGGTAGATGATACATCGTCGGATGAAGAGCCACTTCCACCTCAACGAATTCATTCGCCTTCAGATCATCATTTTTCCAAGGGTTTTCACGATTCTGTAAATTAATGTGGCCGCGACTGATCAGCTTGTAATCATCCTCTGCGCCAAGCTTAAATTCAACCAAATTATCCTCGCGCCAATTTCTGCCTAATGGCAACCCATGGAGAGCCACTACATCTGGCACCGGCTTCAAACGTTTTGCCGTACCGAAATCAATCAACTCAAAGCTTAACATTCCAAGATCCACACTAGAGGCAACCTTGATTTTCACCTTTGGCCGACCATTTAAAAAGATTGCTTCATTTAAAGCTTCAGTCTTCGCTAAATAGCGATGCCCGCTCATGGCGCCGTCTTCCTTCAATTCCTTCTCCCAAAGATCAATATTTTTTGTATAGCTTTGGTATTGTTTTTCCGGTAATTGATCATTGAAGGAAACTTGACCTGACACAGTGTTTTCAGATAATTCCTTTTCACCTAGGTGATACACTTTTTCACTTACTGGAGTCCAGTCCTTTAGACTTTCCCAAATTTCTGGAGTGGTATTGTTTTGATAAACGATATCAGGCAAGATTTCTTTGGCTTTGTTTTCCACACCATATAGTTTATGACTCAGCCATAAGTTCATCATATCTTGGAAATCCAATGACGGCATATTATTGATATAAATGTGCTGTCCTTGATGAAGAATCAATTTCTTCGCCACTGGCACCTCTTTCAAAGCATCCCATAGATCAGCGACCTGACGCGGCTTCACGTTCCAGTCATTCAATCCATGAACCATCACCACATCGCATTTGATGTCTTTGATAAACGGCAGATAATTGCGTTCATCCCAGAAGGTGTTGTAATTGCCTGTCTTGCGATCCTGCAGCTCCGCCATCTCCTTTAAATAATCTAAGAAAAATTTCTTGCTGTGAAGGTAGTCTCCGGCGTTACGCATCTTGCTGAAGGTCTCGATTGCCAGCACATCCGCGTCCTCTCCCGGGAAGCCGCCAGGTGCGATGACTAAGCCGTTGTCACGATAATACTGATACCAATCAGAGATCGCCGCTTCCGAAATAATTGTCTCAAGTCCATCCACTTGGCGGGTCGCACATGCCGTCGCTAAGGTCCCTAAGTAGGATTTCCCAGTCATCGCAACTTTTCCGTTACTCCACCAGGCTTTAATGGCGATATTATCGGTCCGATTGGTAAAGGCGCGACGATTGCCAGCCAACCATTCAATATAAGCTACCATCGCCGTCGTTTGTTCAACAGAGCCGCAGGTTTGAATCCCGTCAGAGTCTCTCGTTCCGATCCCTGATCCATACACTACCGCAAAGCCGCGAGCCAAGAAGAAATCATTCAAGCTATGGTTATTCTCGCGAACAAAGGTTTCGGTCGCATGAGTCGCTTTTCCCTTCACTTCTCGTTCAGCAGGTAAATCTGGCTTTACTGGTTGGTATTGAATTTCTTCATAGGTTGTTTCTGTCGGTTCTTTGCGTTCTAATGGCACATTCACATCATAGGTCAATTCTTCACCAGCAGGACCATTCACTCCTTGGCTATAAGGACTAGCGGTAAATAAAGTTGCGACCTGCAGCCCTGCTTCTGTTTCTGCTGGTCGTAAAATTTCTAATTTCAAAAGATCACGCTTGCCATCTTGATCCGTATCTAACGGGGCTTCCACATAGACAACTTCACGGATCAGGCGTGAGGTATCAAAGACCGCTTGTGCTTTTCCATTGAAGAAGAACGGCTTGCTGACTTCTTTATCCTGGTAAAACCCTTCAGAAGCTAATTTATCTAAATAGTTCAACCCATTTTTCGTATGGCTGGTTAATAACAAATACCACGCCTCAATCACTGTATTTTTATCGGAAAAATCGCCGTCGATCATGGAAATACCAATTTTTTCAGCCTCATCAAGAACTTTTTTAGGCTCGAAATCAATCGTCGGTTCGAAATCCAACTGCTGCAACCCCATTGTATAAAAAACTTCCTTAGTCAAAGGAGTATTCATCTGATAAAAAGCGGCTAGATCTGTCGTTTCGTCTGCTAAGAAATTGCCCAGCTTACTAATAAATCCGCTCTCTTCCTTCACAGTTAAAAAGCTCTTACGTAAAAATTCAAACCACAGTTTCGTAGCGTCTTTTGCTGAATCGATTGTCAGAAAGCCCGCCTGGGTCAACTCCTTCTTCGCTTCTTCAAGTGAGACACGTTTTAAACCAAATTGATTGATTTTCATTTACTTCTCTCCTTTTTCATCTTTGCATTTATTCCAGATAAAGCAGCTGCAGCATCATTTTTCTTCATCACTCGCTCAAAAAAAATAAAGACAATAGAAAAGCTGTATTAGTTCTGCTTTTTTTCTGATAAAATAATTATAACAAATCCTTTTGACCGGTTTGTTAAAGTTTAATGAAAACGATTACCAGTTTTATTAAGGAGGATGACCAATGACAGAAATGACTTATTGCCAAAGCTGCGGGATGCCCTTAACCGAAGGAACACACGGGACTGAGCATGATGGGGCAAAAAGCAGCGACTACTGTCTATATTGCTACAAACATGGGGCTTTTGTAGATGACCTCACCATGGAGGATATGATCACTATCAGTATTAACCATATGAAGGAAGCAGGAATCTTAGCAGAACAAGGAAAAACCGAAGAAGAAACGTTAGAATTTTTGAACAGCTTCTTCCCAGATCTGAAGCGCTGGAAAAAAGCTTAAACGGCTTAGATAATTTATTGAACTCTTGAAAAAGGTGAAGTCCGATCAACTAAAATTGATTGGTCTCCACCTTTTTTCTAATAATAGTGTGGATAGCGGCAAGATGCCCACGAATATGAACAACGATTAAAGAAAAATGATTAACGTAAAAAAATCTAACAATAAAGGAAAAAACCACTTCAAGCGGATTGCTTGAAGTGGTTTTCCCTATACTAACTCAATATATTTTTCATTCTTCTCTAAATGATGTAAATAAATCAATAATCGATCGTACAACTGATTATTGGCTTCCTCGATGGCTGCGCCAAGGTTTTCGCCAATTTCTTTGACTGTACGCTTCCCATCAATTTGTTGAAGAATAAAACTGCCATATTTGTCCAGCTCCATCTCAGTGGTTTCTGGAATCTTGTAATGAATCTTGCGTAAGACTCGTTGGATCCAGGCATTTTGTTCCGTGATAACAAAGACGATGCCGTCACGTACTTCATAATGCAAGCCTTCTTTGATGCGATAGACACGTTCTAACAGCTCTTGTGTTTCAGGGTTCACAGCATTTGGCTGTTGATTAGTCATTGTGTTTCACTTTCTTCACACTTAACAACGGCGCAATGATTGCAACGATTAAGATCGCTAGCAATAAGAATGCGGACCCGTTAGACCCTAAGAAGCCAGTTGGTGTTCCAGGTGTTACGACACCAGTTACTTGTAAAATAATTCCGATCAATCCGATGATTGAACCACCAGCGATTAAACCAGATGACAAGCTGACACCTAAAGTAATACGTTCTTCTGCAACTTCTTCTGTTTCCTTCTTGTTCAATACATCAATCAATTGACGGATCAACGCACCAACTAAGATGATTGAAGTTGTTGAAATTGGTAAGTAGAAACCAATCGCAAATGTCATGATTGGGACTTTCATGAAGTGTAACACGATCCCCATAACTGCACCTGCAATTACCATGTGCCATGGCAATGAACCAGATGTAATACCTGAAGTCAATGTTGCCATTAAGTTCGCTTGAGGCAAACCAAATGGAGGGTTCGAACCAGTGATCGCTAATTGTGGAGATAAGATCACCATCATACCAGTAACGATAACCACACCGACAATATTAGAGATTAAGAAGTAGCGACGGCCTTCGTTGAAGTTTCCGCCCATTACGAAAGTAACTTTTTGTGATTGTGAATAACCACCAGCTACTGAAATTGCAAGTACGATAAATGTACCAAACATTAATAATTGTTGTGTGTTTTCAGCTGAAGTCCAGCCCATCATAACAAAGACTAAGGTCAAGATTACCATTGAAGCGATCGTCATACCAGATACTGGCAAGTTTGACGTACCGATCGTACCAGTCAAACGGCCTGCAACGATAACGAACAGGAAGCTTAAGATAATTGACAATAGACCACCAACAAGTGCCATTGCAACACTTCCAGTAATGATGAAGCCCATTACGATACCGATAACCGCACCAACGATTAATGGAAGCATGCCGCCGCCTTCTTGTTCAACTCCATCTTTACGACCTTTTAAGGTTGCAGAGATAGAAGAAATGATGGTTGGGATCAGTTTGATCGCGCCGATCAATCCACCAGAAATCATCATACCTGCTCCGATGTATTTAACATAAGAACCAGAGATGACAGCGAAGTCTGATGCACTCAATAATTGAGCCGCATTGTCCCAGACATGGGCATTGCTGTTAGCCATTTCCATGAAGTAACCAAGTAATGGAGCGATCGCGAAGTTCGCTAAGATTGAACCAGCAAACATCAAGACAGAGACATCCATCCCAACGATGAATCCGATACCCGTTAATAATGGGTTTACTTCTGTTTCAAATTTCCATTTATAGAAGCTTTCATTGACATAGCTGATTACATTGTTCATAATACCGAACACTGAACCTGTTAAAGCAGTTAAAATCCCACCGATACCAAAACCGATACCCATGTATTTCAATGAGTCGCCACCAGTATCAGAAGCAACCAATGTTTCAGAAATAGCCATTGCTTCAGGGTAAACTAATTTACCGTGTTCACTAACCAACATGTAATCTTGAACGATTGAGAAAACACCGACACCTAGTAAAACAGCACCGATACCTAACCCAACACCTTCGATGAAGTTCACCTTACCGCCAACTAAAATTACGGCTGGTAATACGAAAATCATCCCTGATGCGACAGATTCCCCACCACTTGACATCAATTGCAATAAGTTCTTCCCTAAAATAGTTTTAGGTTTTACAAATAGAGCGACTAGCCCTGATCCAATAATTGCACCTGGGATACCTGCGGCTACAGTCAAACCAGCCTTCATACCTGAATAAGCGGTTGATGCAGCGAATAGCGCAGCTAGCAAAATACCTAAAATCATGATGATTGGTGAGCCTGATTTTTTAGGCTTATCAGCTACATACGGGACATAATCTTTCCCTGCTACTCCACCAAAAGCGTCTTTTGAGAGTTTTTTCATTATCTTTGAAATTCCTTCCTTACTATCTTTTCCCCAACGAGATGAGGAATCCTGTAAAGACAGGATTCCTGTCTCTCATTACCGACTATTTAACTAAGCGATAAATAGCGTCAGCATAAATAGCTGTTGCTTTGAACAAGCTATCAATAGGCATAAATTCGTTTGGCTGATGCATTACGTTTTCTTCCCCTGGGAACATCGCGCCGTATGCGACACCACGTTCTAGGATTCGACCGTAAGTACCTCCGCCGATTGATTCTTCGTGGCCTTCAAGACCCGTATGTTCTTCGTAAACGTCCAATAAGGTTTTCACTAATGGATCACTTGCTGGAACATAATGAGGAGTTTTCACGTCACCAATGATCGCGATTGAAACGTCTGCAGCTTTAAGGACTTCTTCCATGTTAGCTAAGATGGTATCTTTGTCGATGCCTTCTGGATGGCGAACGTTGATCGTAATCTTCTTGTCGCCTTCTGCAGTATAATCGAACAAGTTCGCTGATGAAGTCGTTTCACCCATTACATCGTGTTTTGTGTAAGCATTGATTTTCTTACCGTTGTAATCTAAGTGAAGGTATTCAGCGGTTGTTTGAATATAGTTGGCACCATTGCCGTCTAGGTTGTAGTCAGCTAAGAATGCTGCTAAGAATGTTGCAGAGTTTACACCGAATTTAGGTTCTTGTGCGTGAGCACCTTTACCAATCACTGTAATAGTGATTTCGCCGTTACTTTCCGCGAACTCGCCTTTGATTTCAGATTTTTCAACAAATGCATCAAATGCAGCTTTCATGTCTGCAACTTTTGCTTCGTTGTTAACCTTAAGTACAGCTGTTGCATCCCCTGGTACCATGTTGGTCCGCAAGCCTGATTTGAAGCTTACAAGATCAAAATCGCCAGCTTCAGCGTTGTCTTTGTTTGCGAAAGTCACTTCATAAGATAAGATTCCTTTTTCACCGTTGATGATTGGGAATTGTGCATCTGGAGAAAAACCAACTTTTGGCATTTCTTCCACTTCCATGTAACGATGAATTCCAACCCATTCACTTTCTTCGTCGGTACCGAAGATAAAGCGAATTTTTTTAGAAATCGGTAATTCTAAATCTTTGATGATGCGCATTGCATAATAAGCAGCGATTGAAGGTCCTTTATCATCGGCTGACCCACGTGCGTACAATTTCCCATCTTTGATCACTGGTTCGAATGGATCTGTATCCCAGTTATCATCGACAGGAACCACGTCAACGTGTCCTAAAAGACCAAACATTTCTTCTCCGTCACCGTATTCGATATGGCCGGCTACGTTTTCGATATTTTTCGTAACGAATCCGTCGCGATCGCCAATTTCTAATACTTTACGTAATGCGGCAGCTGGTCCAGGTCCAAGAGGTTCTTCTTTTGTTCCATGTTCCACGTCGCGAATACTGTTGATACGAATAAGATCGCCTAAGTCTTTCAGTAAGTCGTCTTTGCGTGCTTCTACTTCTTTTTGCCAATCAATTGTCATTGTTTAATCCCTGCTTTCTTTTTTTTGTAACAAGTTCAAGAACCTGTTAGATTCATTAGAAAGATCATGTCTAAATATAGTTTTCAAATTTTGACAGCTTAGAATAACCTTCTTAAAAAGACGAATTCACGGTCCCTTTTGAGGATGCAATACGTCAAAACAATCAACGGAAAAGACCGCTCATGAATGTCAAGATGTTATTCTATGATTCCTAATTCCGCAGTTTGTTTCACCTCCCAAGTCAGCATTATACCGTATTTTTATTCATAAGTCATTGTGAAAAAACCATCATTTAATAGAAAAAAGTTGATTTTCATTAAAAATAAAGTTTTCTCGTAAAGAACCTTTGTTATTCAAGCTAATCAAAAAAAAGAGGCTATTTTATTGTGACATGACATATTTAAAGTCTATAAGAAGTATAACGAAGGTTGTATCCGTTTACAAATTATATTTCATTAATTTAACTGCTTTGTTTCTCATTTATTTGTTATCTATTATTAATATTAAATTTTTGAATTTTCCAGATAATAACAAAAAAGAAACAACCTATCGAAAGGCTGTTTCTCTTTAAAATCATTTTGTTTTTTAACCAAAAACTCATATTACTGTTTTTTTATTTTCCTACTGGTCGTTCACTGCGGCTTGTGCCAATGTCATCTTCGCCTGCGGAATTCTGAATGGCGAACAAGAAATATAATCGATCGCTAGATGGTTTAAAAAGGCAATGGATTTCGGATGGGCCGCTGCTTCACCGCAAATACCAATCTTCAGCTTCGGATTGACACTTCTTCCACCTTCTATCGCAAGTTTCATCAAGGCACCGACCCCTGCTTCATCTAACACTTGGAACGGATCATCCGCAAAGATTCCCGTTTCCATATATTGATTGATGATTCGTGGTGAGTCATCACGGGATAGCCCTAAAGCCATTTGAGTCAAATCGTTGGTTCCAAAGCTGAAGAAGTCTGCATGTTTCGCGATTTCAGCAGCCACAAAACAGGCTCTTGGAATTTCGATCATCGTTCCGATTTGATAGTCCAGCACCTGTTTATACTCTTTCAGGCTTCTTTGAATCGCCTCTTCGATAGATGCACGAACACGAGCAAATTCCTCTGCATCAATCGTAAATGGAATCATGATTTCTGGTTGGATGGTAAACTCATTTTCCTTCGTTACCTCGCAGGCGGCTTCAATAATGGCCTCAGCCTGCATCTGATAGATTTCTGGATAGGCCACACCTAATCGAAGCCCGCGGAAGCCTAACATTGGATTGACCTCTGCTAGATTATCCGTTTTGCGTTTCACTTCATTGAAAGTCTTGCCTAGCTCTTTTGCTACTTCGCGGCACTCGTCTGCACCTTTTGGTAAGAATTCGTGCAATGGGGGATCCAGCAAACGAATCGTTGTTGCTTTGCCTTTGGCTGCTTCATACATAAACTTGAAGTCTTGCTTTTGCACTTCTTTTAGATTCTTCAATACTTCTACACGTTCCTTCAAACTATCCGCCAAAATCAACTGACGGAATTGCAGCAAGCGGCTCTTTTCAAAGAACATGTGCTCTGTCCGTGCCAAACCGATACCGACTGCGCCTAAAGCCATCCCGGTTTCGATATCATTCGGTGTTTCCGCATTGGCTCGTACCTTGATTTCCGCGTGTCGATCCCAAATCACATGCAGCTCATCCAGAGCCACTGTATTGGTCACTTCCTCCATTGGTATTTCACCAAAATAGATATTGCCACTTGTTCCATCAACAGATAGAATGGTTCCCTCTTCGATTACCTTGTCTCCGACAGTTGCTTTATTTTCTTCTAATACGTCTAAACGCTCACAGCCAACTACTGAACAAATGCCCATTCCGCGAGCAACCACCGCCGCGTGGGAAGTCATGCCGCCACGACTAGTAATAACCGCTTCGCTGACTGCGATCCCTTCAATATCCTCTGGAGATGTTTCTTCTCGTACCAATACCAGTCTTTCTCCGCGGGCTTTGGCCTCGGTCGCTGCTTCGGCAGTAAAATATGCCGCTCCTGTTGCAGCGCCGGGGCTAGCCGCTAAGCCGGATAAAAATGATTCATGCAGTTTTAGTTCTTTTTCATCAAAGTTTGGATGCAGTGCTGCTTCCAAATCCTTCGCTTCGATTCGGCTGATTAGTTCTTGTTCGTCAATGATCCCTTCTTTATAAAAATCCAATAGGATGGTTAATGCTGCTTTTGATGTACGCTTCCCACTACGAGTTTGCAGGATAAATAATTTTTCCCGTTCAATGGTAAATTCAACATCCTGCATATCATGGTAATGCTTTTCCAAGTTCTCGCAAATCGTTTTTAATTGTTGGAATTGTTCTGGCAATTCATCCGCTAAAACTTGGATCGGTTTTGGTGTTCGTACACCGGCAACCACATCTTCTCCCTGAGCGTTGATCAAGTATTCCCCGAATAGACCGGGATCGCCTAACGATGGGTTCCGTGAGAACACTACCCCGGTGCCCGAAGTATCCCCAAAGTTTCCAAACACCATCTCCTGAATGTTTACGGCAGTTCCCAAATCATCGCTGATGCTGTGGAGACGGCGATAGGTTTTCGCACGCTGATTGTTCCAGCTTCCAAAAACTGCTTCGATTGCTAGATACAATTGCTCAATCGGATCCTGCGGAAAATCACGCTGCAGTTTCTTACGGTAGATTTCTTTGTACTCGCTTACAATTTGTTTCCAATGCTCTGCTGTCAGTTCATTATCGAAAGACAGGCCATTCACTTTTTTTAAAGCAGTAATTCGATTCTCAAAGTCGCTATTGTCCATTCCCATCACGACGTTTCCGAACATTTGCAGCAAACGACGATAGCAATCATAAGCAAACCGTTCATTCTGGCTATTTTCAGCTAAAGCTGCTACGGTTTGATCATTTAAGCCTAAATTCAAGACAGTATCCATCATACCCGGCATCGAAAATTTAGAACCGCTTCGGACGGAGACCAACAAGGGATTCTCCAGATCACCAAATTTTTTCCCTGTTTTAGCAGATAGAGTCTCAACAGCCTCCATCACCTGATCCTTCATTTCTTCAATCAGTTGATTGCCATGATTCAAATAATATAAGCATGCTTCTGTTGTAACCGTGAAGCCGGTTGGCACTGGTAGACCTAATTTTGTCATCTCAGCAAGATTGGCTCCCTTGCCGCCTAATAAATCCTTTTGTTCTTTTGAACCTTCTGAAAATAAGTAAACCCAACGATTCATGCGCTTCTCCTCTTAAAATAATTTTATTTAACCTGATTCCAGTGTAATACGATGATTATATAAAGTCAATAAGATGTTTATATAATTTTATTACGCACATATAAGCCGTGTTAAAAACCATTCTCTAGAATTGATTTGAATCTAGGTATAAAAAAAGACCTCTCTCCTAAAAGATTGGTCTTCCTAAGCTTACTCTCGATAATACAGGGCTAACCCTTTTAAAAAGTTCCGAGCATATTTATCACCACAGGGTTTAAAATTGCGATGCCCTTCCTTTCGCAAAATTGCGCCAAGCTCGCCCTTAGAAGGATAAACCTCCGCTTCAGCAAAAATATCCAATAGATCCTCACTGGTCAGTGACAACGCGATCTTCACCTTCTTCAATAGAACGTTATTGATATGCTTGATTTCACCACTTTGCGGTTGCGGCGCTGGATTCTTTGGCTGTCCTCTTTTCAACAAAATAAAGCCATTTAAAAATGCATCGAATGCCTGATTGTTCAGCATCTTCTCGTAGACATTCTTTTCAAAAGGTGCCTTCTCTTTGTCTTGTTCATACACTTTCGTCAAGAGAGCTCTTTCTTCTTCTCTAGAAATCTCCACGCCGCCTAATTGAAAAGCTTCTACAATATCGCTGTCCTTAATATCCAACGCGTATCTTAACCGCAGCAATAAATCGTTATTATTCATTTTTTCCTCCATACTTCCGACTAGTTTTCTAACTATACCATATCCTTCAGGAATCCTTCGCTAAATAAAAAAGATTCGACTAAGAAATCACTCTTAGCCGAACCCCTTTTATATTGATTGAAACAGAATAAGCAATGCTGTTACTGCTCCGAGTAGTGCTTGGATCAAATAAATCATTTTGGTAACTGTTTTTCCGCCATAAAGACCGACAATGACTACGAAAAGATTAAATAGCAATAAAACCATCAAACGTACTTCCCCTTGAAACAGCAATAAACTTGTCAGCATCGCTAATCCTAAACAACCATTATAGATTCCCATGTTCTTCAAAGCGATTTGAGCATTTGCTTGAGTGACAAATTCATACGGCATATCAAAAGTTTTCGCCTGTTTTTCCTTTGATGCAAACATTTCTAAACCCATGATAACTAAATGAAGCAGTCCAATAAGTCCAGAAAGTAAAAAAATGATACTTTCCATAAATAGAACCCCTTTATCCTTGATTCATTTACTATATTCATCTTTTTACTTTTTTCCAATTAAAGCGACTCGTAATCAACGTTCTTCAATGATAAATCCGTTTGGTTGCAATTGGTAACCGTTGTTTTCACGGTAATTTTGACCAAATACCCGTCGTCCTTCTTTTTCTACTTCGTAATACTCTCCTTGATTAAAGGTCGCGGTTAACGTTGTCTCTTTATAACTACGTGTTAGTGAGAATGTTTTTTTATCATCATCATAATGCCAAGTCATTGTTCCATAGCTGAAGACTTCAGAGAATTGTTTTCGCAATGCAATCAGCTGTTTGAAAAAGTTTCTTAGGTCTTCATCCTGATCCTCCCAGACCATACACCGTCGACAGTCAGGGTCCATCTCGCCTTCCATCCCGACTTCCGTCCCATAGTAAATACAGGGGGTTCCCTTTTGGATAAACATGAAGGTCAGCACCGATTTCATTAATTCCTTGTTTCCTTTACATAAAGTCAAAATTCTTGGTGTATCATGGGAATCTAAGAGATTGAAGCTGACCTCATTGGTTTGATCGCGATACAACAGCTGTTGCCGATTCATACCAAAAATCATTTGTGAGATCGAGATCGTCTCCTCAACAAAGAACGCCTTGATATTGTCGGTAAATGCGTAATTCATTACCGCATGAAACTCATCTCCCTCTAGCCAACGCTGTGACGAGTGCCAAATTTCTCCCAAAATGTACAAGTCTTCCTTTTGGCGTAAAACGGCTTCATGAAATTCCTTCCAAAAGTGATGATCCACTTCGTTGGCCACATCTAGCCGCCAGCCATCAATATCAAACTCCCGAATCCAATAGGTGGCAATTTCCAATAGATATCTCTGAACTTCAGGATTCGCCGTATTGAGCTTCGGCATATTAGGATTGAAGCTGAAGGTGTCATAAGTGATTTCCTTAGCGTATTCTGAATCAGGAATTGCTGTATAACGCGGTGGAAAGGAATCAATATGAAACCAGTCTGCATACGCTGAATCTTCACCGTGCAAAATGACATCTTGCCATTGATGGGAACTCGACCCTAAATGATTGAAAACCGCATCCAGCATCACACGAATGCCGCGTTCATGAGCCTTTTCCACTAATTCACGAAAAAGCTGCTTCGTTCCAAAGTGCGGATCAATCTCATAGTAATCTACCGTGTCATACTTGTGATTCGAAGGTGAGGTAAAAATCGGACAAAGATACAGCCCGTTCACACCTAAATCCTCTAAATAATCTAATTTATCAATAATCCCCTGCAGGTCACCACCAAAAAAATTCGTGCGCGTCGGTTTTTCACTTCCCCAAACAAGAGTATCCTCTGGATCGTTAGAGGGATCGCCATTGTAAAAACGCTCTGGAAAAATTTGGTACCAAACGGTTTTAGCTACCCAATCTGGCACTTTAAATCGATCAATCTCTTGAAAATAAGGCATTCTGAAGTACAAATAATCCCGTGCCAAACGATCTTCTTCTTTTTCAAAGATACCTTGATCAGTGTAAAACACCTGATTCCCAGAAAAATCTGTGATACAAAAAGCATAAGCCAAGCGATGATGCGGTGCTGTTACTTCGATTTCCCAATAATCATGTGTAGCTGTCGTATACGTTTTAGCCATTGGTTGATCCTTTTGATACCATTTTTCTTCAGCAAAAGTGTAAAAATCGCCGCTGATCAACCCCACTGTTTTTATCTCATTACGAGCGGTTTGTAAGCGAATCCGCATCACGTCTTTGCTATATAGAAACGCATACTCACTCTCGGGACGATGATAAATTCCTGCATCGTTCATCCCTACACCTCCATTTCTGGATCGATTATACCAAATTTTCTAATAGCTCCTCCACTCTAATCAATTCCTAAGTGTTCAAAAACCATTTTTTAGCCAAAATATGCTACTATAATAATAGAAGAATAAATTTTTCTTCGCCTCGTATATCGAGGATCACTCCAGGGCGTAGCATGTTTGGGGAAGCGGCTGCGTCCGTATTTTTTTGACAAAGCCAGTAAATTTTGCTTTAATAAAGACAACTATTATTGAAACGAGGGATTATGCCATTGAAAAACTAAGCGAATGTTGGAAGTTGCAAGCTAATCTTAGATTAACGTATATCAAAGGGATTAGTGGGCAAATTTTCAGGATTGGCTTAGGGTTTCAAGGGATGGTCTCTTTTTTGCCAGTTATGCTTTTCGCAGTTTGCTTCATATGAGAAGGAAATGACCCTTTCGTGAATGTAGCGAACAAGCTTTTTTAGCAGAATGGCGAGCACAAGAAAATAGAATCATTTTTCACTTTTTGAAAAACGAATTCTTAAGCAATGAGTTAGCTGTTAGCAGTCGACTCAGAAAAAGGCTACCACCCACCCCCTAGTCCTTTCCTGAAAATTGGAACGGATTTTTTTGTTTCCATAGTGAAACAAAGAGGGGGAATTTTTTATGTCTACAATTAAAATTACACATTTGACCTTTGGCTTTGACAAGCAAGTAGATTTATTATTTGAGGATGCTAATTTGACAATTGATAGCATCTGGAAATTGGGCTTAGTTGGCCGGAACGGTCGCGGAAAAACAACATTACTGCAGCTATTGCTAGGGAATCATGCCTATCAAGGAGAAATTCAGTTTCCCCTGCAGCCGGTCTATTTTCCAGCGGCTGTTGAGGAGCCTGAACAGCTGACTTATTATGCCTTATTGGAACTGGCGGATTTTGAATTATGGGAATTGGAACGAGAAATGAACTTGATTCAATTAGACCCGCAGATTTTATGGCAGCCGTACCAAACCCTTTCTGGAGGCGAACAAACCAAGGTTTTATTAGCACTGCTCTTTACTCAAGAGAATTTTTTCCCATTGATTGATGAACCAACCAATCATTTGGATTTGCAGGGTCGCCAGCATGTTGCAGAGTATTTGCAACGGAAAGATGGCTTTATCGTCGTCAGCCATGATCGTCAATTTTTAAATCAAGTAACCGACCACACTTTAGCGATTGAAAAAAGTCAGTTAGTGCTCTACCAAGGAAATTTCGCCACTTACGAAGAACAAAAAGAACTACGAGATGAATTTGAATTAGCTCAAAATAAAAAAATCAAAAAAGAAGTGGGTCGTTTGAAGAAAACAGCCGCTGAAAAAGCCGAATGGTCTCGCTCTCGTGAAACCGACAAATACGGTAAGCCCTCCGAAAAGGGCAGCGGCGGTATTTTTGATACTGGCTTCATTGGTGCTCGTGCGGCGCGCACAATGAAGCGTTCCAAAACAATTGAACAGCGAATGTATGATCAAATCGAAGCCAAAGAAGGTCTTTTAAAAGACTTGGAAGATGTCGATCGCTTAACGATGAACTATCAGCCTAGCCGACATGGACAATTACTAAAATTAGAGAATCTAACACTTCGATATGCGGACCAGGAACCACTTTTCGCTCCCTTATCTTTTGAATTGAAACGTGGAGAAATCACTGCTTTAACTGGACCGAACGGGATAGGAAAATCCAGTGTCCTCCATTACCTATTAGGTACCTTTGAAGGAGAGGCCGACGGTGGGCTTCTTCGACCATCTGCTAGAGTCAGTTATGTACGCCAAAACTACGAAAACAATAGCGGGAATTTACAAGACTTCGCTGAAAAAAATCAGTTGGATTATTCTGCCTTTTTAAATAATCTGCGAAAGCTCGGCATGGAACGAAATGTTTTTCAAAACCGCATTGAAGAAATGAGTATGGGACAACGAAAAAAAGTGGAATTAGCAAAATCCCTCGCTCAGGAAGCAGAGCTTTATATCTGGGATGAGCCGTTGAACTATCTCGATGTCTTCAATCAAAAGCAGCTGGAAGAACTCCTGTTGCAAATCAAACCTACGATGCTGATTGTCGAACACGATCAAACCTTCCTAGAAACAGTCCAAGCTCAGCAAATTGCTTTAAAAAAATAAAAGGAACCGTCCCGAAAAAGGGCGGTTCCTTTTGTTCTTCACATTTATCCGTTCAAAAAAGAGGCTATCCAGCTACGGCGGATTTCCCATAGTCCCCCTTGAATATCCTCAAAAGGCAGCATCCTTGTTTCTTTGATTTTAGAGTCATATTGAAAAAGTTTTTGCCAGCTCTGAACCAGCTCTGATTTCAAATGTGGATAAAAGGGCGTAGTAAAGACGTCCCCTTCATAGGCCACATTAAACTTTTTCAACTTATTTGCATATTGGCGCTCTTCCTCAGTAGTTCCTAACAGACGCAAATTCAAAATCTTATTCCAATCAGACATACGAAAAAATACAATTTTTTCAATTGGAACATGCAGCTTAATGAGTTGTGCATCAGCAGAACAATCGAGATATTTCAAACTTAAGAAGGTCCAGATTCCAGATTCGGCATCCGTGGGCCGTTCAACAATTTGAGAAGCATTTTGACAGTACCATGAATACACCTGCAAAAAAGCTTGTGACACCTCACCATATTTTTCTTGAATAAAAGTACGCTCCACAATGTGTCGATCCCTTTTCAATAGCTTCTCAATAACTACTTGGCTTTGCGAAGTATAGAGTATCACCTGGTTATCTTTGTAATCCATTCTTTGCGAATTTCCCATATTGTCCCTACCTTCATCTCTCCTAGTACACTCGTGTCATCAAAAAGGCGTTCATGGCTTCGCTGAATCTTTCGTTTAATATTAGGATAAAAGGGTGTCATAAAGGCAGTGACGTCATCAATCCCATAATTATCCATCATTTGTGAATGTTCTTTCTGATCTTCTAAATCTTTAGGAATATACAGGTGATTCACAATATTCCCCCATTTATACAAATCGACAATAATTAACTGATCTTTGTCAATCTCGATTTCTATAAGGGCATTCCCTTCACTATTTTGAATGCTGTCTTCTTCCGATAAAGACACCCAAATTGGATACATCACATCTGAAGGCGGTGAGACAAAATGTGAGGCCGTATGAACATACCATTCATAGACACCTAAATAAAGACCGCTGTGGTCTTCCATTTTTTGTTCGATATACTCTTTTTTCACAATATATCGACCTTTTTCCTCCAACACATCCAAAATAGCGCTATGTTGTTTGGTCCAAACCTTTATTTTATTTGTCATATTTCCTCCAAAACTCAGAAACTGGCAAGGAGAATTACTGTTTTAACAATCCAAACAGAAGTTTTGTTCTTCTTCTGGTAAAGTTGCTCGCACATAATCTTGTATATGCTTATGGAACGCACGGACCACTAAAGGTAGCTCATTCTTCCGTAAAACCCCCACAAACGCTAGATGTTCTTCCGATTTCTTTTCAAGGATTCCCAATGAAGACAAATCTTCATTCATAGCAATTAGTAATTGATAGAATAGACTCTCCAGAATTTGAGCCCTTCTTACACTCCCAGACAACTCCCAAAGGTATTTATGGAATGAAATATCTAGCGTATTCAATAAAAAGACCTTATCCTCTTCATTGCGACAGCGGTTTTCTCCATCTTTCATTTCCATCGCGATTTCAGTCAACTGTTGAAAATCTTCTTCCTTGATCATTTGATTTCGTAAGATTTTTCTTAAAATCTGCGTTTCAAGTGACGTTCGAATTTCAAAAACTTCCATTATTTCAGCCGGTTCCATTTCAATCACATGGTTTCCTTTACGGGGAGAAAATGTAATCAATCCCTGTTCATTCAAGATACGCATGGCTTCCCTTACCGGAGCTCGGCTAATATTAAAATGATTTGAGATATCCGTTTCAATTAATCGATCGCCGCCTTTTAATGTCCCCGACAAGATTCGATTTTTAACATAAGATACGACCATATCGCTCAAACTCTGTTTTTCGTATCTAGGCATAATATCCATAAATAAATCAGCTCCCCTTCCGATATATCCAACTAATTATATCAGAAAGCCTTTACTAAGTCTCTTGTCGTTCGGCATTTGATCGCTTCATTCACTTCAGTCTCGCTGAGAATCCACTTTCAGCAACCTGATAGCCACGTTTGTGTTTAAATTCACATGTTGGTTTGATCTGTTATCAGTTCATCAATTAAGTAGAGGTAATCATTCTGCTTGCTTTCTCGTTTCCTGTATCAAAGCCTTCACCAGACAGACTGCACACAGCAGCATGATTACTGTTAATGGCAAGGCCGCTACGATCGAGCAGGTTTGCAGCGCATCCAATCCGCCTGTCATCAGCAAAACCAGTGCTAACAAAGCTTGAATCACTCCCCACAAAATCTTCTTGTCGTTACCAGGGTTCAAGTCGCCCTCTGAAGAAAACATTGACAATACAAAGATTCCTGAGTTAGCTGAAGTGATAAAGAAAGTACACAGCAGGCAAATCGCAATTATTGAGAAAAACATACCCAAAGGATATTCAGCAAAGACCACGAAAAGTGCGGTTTCCGTCACTTCCTTGGCCTTGTTGATAATCTCCATCTTCAGGTTCAGGCCTAAACTACCAAAGATTGAAAACCAAACAAAGGAAACCATCGATGGCGCAACAATTACTCCTAAAACAAACTCTTTAATGGTTCTTCCTTTGGAAATTCTGGCAATGAACGTTCCTACAAAAGGCCCCCAGGCAATCCACCACGACCAGTAAAAAATAGTCCATGAACCAAGCCACGAATTGTCACCAAATGGATTGATTGAAAAGCTTTCTGATACAATATTATTGATATAACCGCCAAAAGAATTAGTAAAAATGTTCAATGACATAATTTTTGGTCCCACTAAAAAAGCGCCTAAAAGAAGTGCAACCGCTAAAAACAAATTGATATCCGATAGCAGCTTAATCCCTTTATCAATACCACTAACCGCTGTCCAAGTATATATAACTGTCAAAACAACAATAATCACGATTTGCACCAGTCGCGTTGTCGGGATATCAAACAAATAGTTCAAGCCCGAATTAATCTGCAGCGTTCCTTGACCAAGTGACGTAGCGATACCAGCTACAGTTGCAAAGACAGCACAGATATCAATAAGTTTTCCAATAGGGCCTCTGACACCCTCTTCTCCTAAAATTGGTAGAAAAATGCTGCTAATTAACCCTGGCGTCTTTTTCCTAAATTGAAAATAAGCTAAGGCCATGCCAATAATTGAATAAGCAGCCCAAGGATGAAATCCCCAATGTAAAAAGGACTTCTGCATGGCTAAATCCGCAGCTTTTTCGGTTCCGCCAAACGTAGTAAAATGATTTAGCGGCTCTGCGACGCCCCAAAAAACCAGTCCAATTCCCATTCCTGCGCCAAACAACATCGCAAACCACGAACGGTTGCTGTATTCAGGAACAGAGTCATCAGGTCCTAGTTTTATTTTTCCAAATCTGCTAAACGCAATAAGCAGCGAAAAGACGACGAAAGCAAACATAGCAATCAAATAGAACCAGCCAAACGTATCAACTAAAAAGGCTTTTGTATTGTTCATCGCTAGTGCAAATGGTTCGGGCGCAATCAAACCAACTAGCACGATCACAGCAGTAATTAAAAGAGAAACATAAAAAACGATATTTTTTTTCATATAAACTCTCCTCTTCAAAGTTTTTATCAGACGAGCCGGCAGTGCGGCTCGTCATTTCACTGTTAAATTTTCACTTCAAAGAGTCGAGGTTCTTCAATTTCAGTTGACAAAGCATCTAAAGCGACACCAACACGATGATATCGAAGAGCATGCTGAACCTCTTTCGGTGTGGCTGGATCTCCCAAAGGATAAGGAATTGAGATGGTTGGTACAATACGATTCACGCCTACTGTACGAGCAACTGGAATCAAGTTCGCCATTTGAACGATCGTAATTCCGGCTTTTTCAATTTCTCTGGTCATCGTTGCACCGCAACGAGTACAGGTGCCTCAGGTAGAGGTGAGAATAACGGCCTTAACACCATCTTCAATCAATTCTTGTGCGATTTCTTGTCCCATCCGAGTAGCTTCTGCTTGAGTGGTTCCTGTTCCAACTGTTGCATAAAAATATGGATAAACCCCACCAATTTTTCCTTCCTCTGCGTATTCCTTCATGACATCCAACGGCAGAACCACATTAGGATCATCATTCGCCGCAGCTGGATCAAATCCAGCGTGGATCGTCATGAACTCGCCTTTTTTCAGCTTGTCCATTGAATCCACGTTATATTTTCCCCATTTGGTTGCCGAAGCCGATTGAATTCGGTCAGGATTTCCAACGGGAACAATCCCCCCAGAAGTAACCAATGCTACTTTGATTTTTGTCAGCTCTTCTGTTGGAATAGCTGGAGCAATAGGTGCCCGTTCGGATTTTGGAATCACCAATTCCGACTGGTATTCTTCCCCTTTTATTTTTTTCAGCAGCATATTGATGACACGATCAGTCGCAGGAATCGGCGGATCTAGCCAAATTTGATCGCGAATACCGCGTCCAAAATATCCTTCCTGTTCTGCCGAATGAAGTTTTTCTCCATACAACAACCGCAACGAAAATTCGGTCATTTTTGCGACATCTTTTCGCATCGCTGCCGCACTAGCACCGCCTTTAAAAATATACATTTCCTTCTGATACATCTCGACACCAGGATTTTCTTCATTCATCGAAGTAATTGCTGGAACCCCGAATTTCTTTTGAACTGCCGAACAAATATGTCCACAGGCTGCACCGTATCGTCCTGCACGAAATGCTGGGCCGGCAAAGAAGAGATCAAATTCTTTGTCGTCTAAAAATCCTAGAATTCGTTCAATCGCTTCCTCTGTCTTTGAACCCATAAAATTGTCTCCGCAAATAACCGTATGAGTGATCTCAACCTCATCCTTCAAGGCCTTTGCAAAGGCCATTCCAGGTCCAACAATCCCTTCTCGAATTTCAGGTTCGTGACCAGCGAATTCCTCTCCGCCGATTTGACCGAAAAACTGATTAATATATAAAATCGCTTTCATATTTTTCCTCCTTTTTTCAATGGAAAGAGCCACTTATCAATAAACTATCCTTAGAATTCCACCATCGTTTTTGTCGACCAACCAACGACTTGATCTCCGCAGAACATAGCATTATTTTCCATGATGATCGATCCATCAGGTTTTACTGAAGCACCTAAAATCTCATCATTGGCCCATCCTCCAGAAAGCCCATCACGTGCCAAAGCTTCTAATTCTCCCAATACAGTTTTCATTGGAGGTAGTTCGATCAAAGTAGAAACATTTCCTGTTGATACAATTGCGTCACATTTTTCATCCATAGATACCAGTGGTTGACTCGCTCCATCACGACCGGTACATTCATTGGTTAATCCAATCGTTTTTACTCCGGCATCCTCCAACGCTACATAACAAGCAGTGAAATCAGCATCCGGGTTCCCATAACCTTCTTCAGCAACTACTGCACTGTCAGCCCCTAAACTTTTAGCCATTTGGGCAACAAACAAAGCCGCACGCTCTTTCTGCTCCAAGGCAACATTCAGATTCGACATAATGATTCCTAGAAAATTGATTGTTTTACCATGCTCTTCGTATAAGCGTTTGATCATAGGGAAATTCTGAAAATCATACGTAGACCACTTTGATGAGCATGGCATAAACGAACCGGAAATCATCGCACCATCCAACACCTCATTGGGATGCATAAATGTTGGTAACATTAAATTGCAATCCCAACCATAGTTCAAATCGTTATAGCCACTGTCTTCCATTTGCGATTGCGGCTGTAAAACAAAAACCACACTTGGTAATTTGTTCACCGCCGCCTCGCGCTTCGTAATCGGTGCTAATTCATAGGTTTCAACTTCATCTGATTTTAAGCCTTTTGTACAAGCGCCAAGATATTCTGCTAAACGCATACCTGCCCAACGTAACGCATGGTTTTTCTTTTGCTGCTCACGCCATTCAAACTCTTCATCAGTATCTGCCACCAGCACGACATTTTTTAATTGAGAATAATACGTATACTTCGCACCTTCACCGCTCATATCGATCAATCCATCTTGGAACCCACCCCAATGTTGACCGACCACTAAAACACTCATCTCCTTTAAAGCATGCGTGACACCATCACCTGCCTGCATTAGTTTTCCTGTTACACCAGGAAATACAGGACCGCCACCCACGCGATAACGAGGTTCTACAGCTTCTTTCACAGGAACTAATCGGACCTCATCACCTGGCTTTACAATATGCAAATCTGCTTCAGTAATATGTTCATCTTCAAAAACAACGTCTAACGCTTCCTTCTTATTTACAGTCAAAATTCCATCGACATATTCCGTTTTTTCACCGAATTGAATATCTTTAACATGAAAATTTGCGATATCTAATTTCATTTGCTTGCTCCCTTCTCATTTCATGCAGCTCTTCTAGAGCCCCTAATTGCCTCTATTAATATCTGAATGGATTCTTTTCCATCCTTTCGGACAAAGTCAGCGTCCTATATATCCTGAATCTGCCAAAATATTCTTAGCCTCTGACAAACGTTTTTCTGCAATCATTACCACTGGCCCCGTACACCCCATACCGCTCTCAGCGTAAATTCCATGCTTCCACAACTGTTGAACCGCATCCTCAAGATCAAGAATTTCAACCCCATGAATCTCTTCGGTAACAATCTCTTTCTCAGGTTGAGCAACGGTTTCTTGTACTTCTTCTTTTTGCGCTTGAACTCCCTTTAATAATGCATCCAATGATGCTCCTTTCAGCTTTTCAAATTCCGTTTTTTGGATCTGGATAAAGTCTCCGCGAATCAGCTCATCTGCAAATTCGATTGCACCACTCACCACTGGCGCACCTGATGCACGGGAAACAATCATAATCAATTTATCCATCTCCTCTCCTACACCAGGTCCATACCCAAACCCCAGAGCTTCATAATTGCCACCAGTATTATAGGAAGAAAAGATTTTTTGTAAAATATTTCCCGTCAGAGAATCCATCACCATGACATCGCAAGTTCCAGCAAGCAAATCATTTCCACGCATGATTGCTCCGCCATCACTGCGATTAGACTGCGCAAAATGAATCGGATAACCATTTTCTGCTAGCTGCTTTAAGACAAGCTCCGCCTGGCGTACACCGTCAATATTCAATAAACCTATGGTTGGTTCTGCAACACCACAGGCTTTGGCTGTAATAATGCCATATAAGGCATTTTTCACTAATGCTTCTACCCTATTCAAAGCGGATGTACCTGTAGTCGTTGCCAGATACATATGCTTTCCCTTAGCCGGAGTAATAACACGACCAACAGTAGAAACACCGATTGGAAATGAATAGTGCATCGTTACCCCCGCATCCACTATTCCCTCTGCCAAAAGCGCTTCTAGCTTTTTATGCCCTTCATCCGCGTCTGAAACTAAGCAGCTTTCAATCCCTGAATAATCAATTTTTCGTGTTCCGATAACCTTCACAGAGATACCTTTGTCCGCGGCATTTTTTGCTGCTTCGACCAATTCTGCTTCGTCATGCTCACTGCCTAAAGCAGTCAAGGCTACTGTTGATGAAACACTTCGACCAGTTTCTAGTGTATCCGCGAGCTCTTGAAACACATCAGCGATCATCTGTTTTGTCTCTTTTCCGGCCATAGAGTTATTCCTCCAACTTTCCAGCAAGATGATTCGCAAAATCTCGTAAAGATTCACCAATCATTTGCTTAATTTGTGCTTCAGAAACTGACTCTTCCTGTTTCCCACTATTTTTTTGCATCACGAAGGATATACCGTCAAACAAATTAGTCATTCGTCCTAAGAATAGACTCCCTTTTCCTACAAACATCGCTCGATTGATCTCACCGGAAAGAATATCTTTTTGAGCGAAGCCTAAATACGGAATACCAGAAGGAATATGACCTTGCGTTGGTGCCCAACCAACCATTCCGTGTTGCTTGACGAAATCCGGGAGGTCAGCTTTTTGTATCTGACCTTTCATTACTGCCAGAGCACCGATCATTTTGTAATTTGCTTCAGGTACATTCCCTGCACCTGCCGGTTTTGTAATATCTGGATTCTGCATTTCTACAGAGTACTTATCAATGTCCGTTAGTTTTAACCCTGCCTTCTCTAATGGTATGCTCGTCAAGGAGGAAATCACTTTTTGTGGAGAAGCCCCAGTGCCAACAGTATGCCGTCCCACAATATCAATGTTCAACTCTGGGCTAACACCGTCATTTTCGGAAATCAATACTGCGAAACTTGCGACGCAATCCTCTAAGATTGGAATATCTTTACTTAAATGATCCTTCCCGTTCATCCCTAATTTCGCCGTCGAACCGCCCGCGCAAACGATTACATTTTTAAATACTCCAGATTTCACCAAAGATGCCGCCTGAATCAGTGCATGGGTCGGGCCAGCACAAAAACCGCGAACATCGCTGCCTGTTGCATTTTCCAAGCCAGCCATTTCCGCTGCTGCTTTTGCAAAGTTCCCGCCCCCGCGCTGATTCATGTCGCCGCAGGCTTCTTCAGAACATTCCAAAACATATTCAATATCCGTTTTATTGATCCCCGTCTGTTGAAGCAAATGTAAAATCGCCATTGTACAAGAAGCTTTGGAGACAAGATTTTCAAAAATAACATGAGCAAATAAAGTATCGTCTAAATTATGAGCGGCTTTTACACAGCCGACTATCTCTCCATTAAAATAAATTGGTTCAGCCTTCTCATTTTCGATGAAACCCGAGATTTCTTCGAAAGAAACCTCCTCTGCCAGCTTTTCCAAGATCTTCTCATCCAATAATGGATGCTTTGCCAACTTATTTTTTACTGCCTTGCTGAAATCATCAGCCAATTTCACCAAGTCAAAAACATCGACATACTTCATCATGCCTATAAATTCATCTTCGGGCATGATTTCACCAAATGTTCCCTGACGTTTTTCATCAGTCTTTTTGTTATACCAAGGTGTTTCAATTGTTTCCAGTTCTTCGGGTGTCATATTGCCAATATAGACTTGGTTAGGTGGATAAGACACACAAGCCTCGTAATCTCTTAAGTGTTTCGTTATGCTTTTTAAGTATTCTGAATCAGGATCAATTTTTCTTTGAAGTGTTTGAGTAGTGCCATTGTGTACTACCATATCTGGCGTATGCGCCAGAAAATAACTCGACCCTTTCAATACGCTATACATAGAAACATCCTTTCTTTTCAAAATTGTGGAATGATACTGAACAAATCAATGTCCAGTATCATAAAAGCTGTACATTGAATCTATTCACTTACCTGACTTCGAATCGAAGACATCTCGTCAACGATATCGTCAACGTCTAATACCATTTCCATCATCCCAACTTGTTCCTCGTATAGCTCAGAGTCGATTACTTCTTTGATTTCTGGTTCAACGATATGATATACGTCAAGTCCTAACTGGACTCCTGCTAATGGACCGGCATACGTAGGGTCGCCTAAAGTTACAGTCTCAGCTGCTAATCCAGCAGCTTCACCTTCTGATGCGCCAAGAAGAACAACAATGTTCTCCGCACCAAACTCCTCTGTAAACTCTTTGACCCTCTTTTGATTTTCCAGATCCATCGCTCCCGCGGCCGTTCAGACGAAGCATTCTGTGGATGAGAACACTACATCTGCGCCTAATGGTTTCACGCATTCTTCAATGGCTTGACCAGGAACACCGTCTCTGTCGCCGAGGATGATTACTTTTTTGTCTTTCAGCAACATAATATTTCCTCCTTGTTTTTTATTATTTAATCGGGACTTCCCGTTAAATATACTTTTGAATCATTGCCTCTACATTTTCAGGTGTAGCATCATCTTTGACCAACTCTTCGATTTTCTCACCCTCTTTATAAACCGCAATCACTGGGATACCAAGAATTTTTTGGCCGATAGCCACTCTTCTTGCTTTTGCAGTATCTAGTTTTGCAAATGGTAATTTCTCTCCATATTTTTCAGCGAATTCTTCAATACTTGGCATCAAGGCCTGGCATGGCTCACAGCCTTCTGAAAAGAAATCTACCAACATTGTTCCTTTACTTTGTAACACCTCTGTTTCAAAGTTCTTTTTATCTAAAACTTTCATCGCTTAACACTCCCTATCCAAATTTCTACTCCACTTTTCAATAAAAATTATTAATGACGCAAATACTTCTCCACTGCAACTGCTGCTGTTGCACCATCACCACTAGCAGTTACAACTTGTCGCACATTTTTCACACGAACGTCTCCTGCCGCATACACACCTGGAACACTCGTTGCCATTTTTTCATCGGTTTTAATATAGCCGCTTTCCATTTCAACCTTAGATTCAAAGATTTTCGACTGAGGTAAATAACCAATAAAGCTGAAAATGCCGATCAGTCCATCTTCTTCGTCCGCTTCGAAGCGGGTCGTTTCATTTGTTTCTGTATTTCGAATCGTGATAGCTTCAACAATACCGTCACCTTCAAGGCTTTCTACTACAGAATTGTAAACATAATGAATTTTCTCATTAGCCATTACCTGTTCAACTGCGATTGCATCCGCGGTAAGCTCAGCCAAATTTTGAATGATGGTTACTTTGCGTGCAAAGGTAGATAAGAACATGGCTTCTTCCACAGCGGAATTTCCGCCACCTATGACAAAGACTTCCATATCTTCAAAAAAAGCAGCATCGCAAGTCGCACAATATGATAGTCCCTTGCCCATGAAATCTTTTTCGTTCTCACAGCCGATGGGCCGAGGGAATGCTCCTGTAGCTATAATGATCGAACGCCCATGATAGTCATCTTTTTTCCCTTTGATGACTTTTGTGTCTTCTGCTAAATGTACCTCGGTGATTGTATCAGAGACTCGTTCAACACCAAATGATGCGACTTGCTCAGTCATCCGCTGAATCAGTGAACGTCCAGATTCTTTTTCGAGACTTCCAGGATAATTTTCAATCTCAGAAGTCAGTATAATTTGTCCGCCATCCTTTCCTTTTTCAATAAGTAATGTTTTTAGTCTCGCCCGACCCCCATAAATTGCTGCTGACAAACCTGCTGGTCCAGCCCCGATGATAATAACGTCATACACTTGCATAATTCTCCTTCATCCCTTTCTTTATAAAATACGATAAAATTTCAATCCCCTCCCATGTTAGCGCTTACTAAAAAAGCTGTAGTCCGCAAATATTGTGACCAAACGAACATGCATAAATCCTACTATTCAAAACCTACAACTATTGTAATACTGATCATTAAGGTCGATTGTCGACAAACGACTTTATCTTTCGGAACCCATTCTACCAGCATTTAGTTAACTATGCAATCCGTTTTAAATTCAATTTTTTCGTTATTTATTTTATATTTTAATATTTCAAATTTATTTTCCAAGGCAAAATTTCTTTCTAATTTATCCCTTGTTATCCTAATAACTTTTTAAAAGTTATTGTTTTCACATTATATGTCTCTTCTAAATATATGAGATTGCCGATTCATTTATTTGTCCTCAACACATCCTATTTTTCCTAAAAAATAAATCAGTTTTACCTAAAAGTTTTTTTGTTCTGTTTTGAAAGGGTTCTCTGTTTTTTTATTTAATCTGAATTACAAAGTTAATAAAAATCTGCATAAAAAAAGTCAGAGAATTTTTTTCTCTGACTTAATAAAACGATTCTTTAACCAAACGCCTGCTCGGTTCTTGAGATGATCTCATCCTGTAAGGCTTTCTCCAAATTATTGAAGTAATCACTGTATCCTGCGACGCGTACAATCAGGTTCTCATACTCTTTCGGATGCTTTTGCGCTTTTAGCAAAGTTTCGCGATTGATTACATTGAATTGAATATGATGACCATCTAAAGCAAAGTAACTACGAACCAGTGAGGCCATATTGGTAATTCCCTCTTCTCCTGCCACTACACTAGGAGTGAACTTCTGATTCAGTAAGGCGCCACCTGTTTTGGTTTGATCGATTTTTGAGGCCGATTTGATTACCGCCGTCGGTCCATTACGGTCAGCTCCTTTTTCCGGTGAAATACCATCCGGTAATGGAATCCCTTTATGACGACCATTTGGTGAAGCTTCCATGACTTGACCGAAGTATACGTGACAAGTCGTCGGTAAGAATTCAACCACTGTTTTCGAGCCTTTTGGCGTTGGACGTCCTGCGATTACTTCCTGCAGAGATTCTGCTACATCCCGCAGTAGAGTATCTGCATATTCATCGTCATTCCCGTATTTAGGTGTTTCGTTATACACTCTGTCATAGATTTCATCATAGTTCTCGAAATCCGCTTCGCATGCATCTAATAATTCCTGCATTGTCATCGTTTTTTCTTCAAACACATTGTGTTTTATCGCGGCTAATGAGTCAGTGATTGTTGCAATCCCCACACATTGAATGTAGCTTGTATTGTAACGAGCACCACCAGCATTATAGTCTTTACCAACTGAAATGCAATCATCAGACATCACTGAAAGTAAAGGAACTGGCATGAATTCCATGTACATTCTTTCAATCATATTATTCCCAGCGACTTTCACATCCACTACATACTGCAATTCTTTATGGAAAGCTTCAAAGACTTCTTCGTAGGTTTTCATTTTCGTGAAATCTCCTACATCGATTCCTACTTGCTTATCCGTATAATGATCGTATCCACGATTCATTGCTAATTCAAATACTTTCGGAATATTAAGGTAGCCAGTCAACACATAGGCTTCTTTACCTGCTACACCAACCTCTACACAGCCTGAACAAATACCGCTTTCTCTGGCGTCGTCCACCGATTTTCCTAAATAGCTTAATTCAGCCAAGATGGCTTCTGAATTGTACATCGCAGGCTGTCCCCAGCCTTTGCGAGAAACTTTTAGCGCCTCACGTAAAAATTTCTCAGGTGATTTTCGAGAAATCTGAACATTCGAACTTGGCTGAAGCAGCTTCATTTCATCCATTACTTCTAGAATCAGATAGCTGACATCACTCACCCCGCTCGTTCCATCGGGGCGTAATGCTCCTGTGTTGAGATTACAAAAGTCAGTGTAGGTCGCACTTTCTTTTAGCGTAATGCCTACCTTAGGTGGTGCTGGCTGATTATTAAACTGAATCCACAGATTTTCTAATAATTCTCGAGCTTCTTCTCTAGTCAAACGCCCTTCTTCAATATCTTTTTCGTAAAATGGTTCTAAATGCTGATCTAACTTTCCAGGAGAATAAGCATCCCAATTATTCATTTCCACAGTCACGCCGATATGAGTGAACCAGTACATTTGAATCGCCTGGCGGAAGGTTTGCGGTGCATGTTCAGGTACAACATCGCAGACCTCAGCTAGCTCCAGCAATTCTTGTTTCCACTGTGGATCTGTTTCAGTTTCGGCTAAATCGCGGCATTGCCGGGCATAACGTTTCCCATAAATGATCATGCCTTCGCAGACTAATTTCATTCCTTCTAATTCTTCTCGTTTATTTAACGCTTCCATATCGTTGTTATAATCTAGTTGATCAATTTCTTGTTGAATGTCTGCTTTAAAATCGGCGAATCCTTTTTGATACATTTTTCCATCAGCTACAGTGTGGCCCGGTCCCCGCTGCATCAAAAACTCTGTATATAATCCTGCATCAAACAATAAGTGCCATTCTTCAGGTAGTAAACGATTCATCCGTGTCATCATCGCACGATCATGCCAATAAGGAATGATTACCTCTTCTTGGATTCGACGATCCTCTTCGCTTACACGGAAGAAAACTTTTTCACGATTGTGCATATTATCGAAGTCTTCTAACGTGTGACAGCATAACTCAGGAAAAGTCGGAGCCGCCCAAGGTTTGTCTCCCTTTTCACCGAGAACCAGTGAGCCTTTTTCAATGTAGTTTGTTCGATTTTCCATAATATACTTGAAGGCCAATCCACGTAAAACCGGTGCGGAAACTTTGCCTTCCCACTTTTTGTATGCTTCAGTCAGCAAAACGGCCCGTTCCATCGAAATACTCGGTGTACATTCTTTGTCACTGATTTCCCGCAATCGTTTGATGCGCTCTGTACTTCCCCTTCTTGTTGGTTCCAGTGTTAATTCAGTCATTGCTTTTCCTCCTGTTTTAAACTATTTTTAGCCGCCGATCGTCACTTGATAGCCAGCTTCTTGATAGACTTTTTTTACCATTTCTACTTTTTCATCCGCAGGTTTGATAAAATTTTGTGTACAAACCCGCTTCAAGCGCTCATACTTATCCCGACCGAAATCATGATATGGAAGGAGTGATATTTCACTCACGTGAATTTTTTCAATTGTTAACCAATCGATGATTGCTTTCGCATCCACTTCCTCTGCATTAATTTCGTCTAATAAAATCAAGCGTAAATTTATCTCTGCCTGCTGCTCCGATAAGAAACGTAAATTCTCTAAAACCAATTGATTCCCTGCACCGGTATATAGTTGGTGATCATGTGAATTTATGAACTTTAGATCATACAAGAATAAATCCGTATAAGGTAAAATCTGGCGATAATTCTCAGTTGGTGCAACACCACACGTATCGATTGCTACAGAAATCCCCAATCGTTGGCATTCACTCGCAAGCTCGATGACGTAATCCATATTTTGCGCCATCACTTCTCCACCGGAAAATGTCACTCCTCCGCCAGATTGATCATAAAAAATTTGATCTGCTTGAATTTTCTTTACCAATTCGCGGATGGAGTACTCTTTTCCAATCAGCTCCTCTTTCCCATATTTATTCAACATAACCTCTGGTGCAAAAACTTGGCTCTCTGGATTGTGACACCATTCACATCTGATGGGACACCCTTTGAAAAAAATCGTTGTACGAATACCTGGCCCGTCATGGGTCGAAAATTTTTGTATATTAAATATCGTAGGCTTTTTCACGTGCTTCCCTCCCATCTCTCATTATAAAGTCCTTCGTCAGCACTTGCAAGCGCTTAATTCACAATAATGAACATTTTAGTTTTTTTTATCTGTATTTTTCATTGAAATGATGGTTAGGAATTTGATCTTTTTTCGGGTATACTAAAAATAGCGAAAAAGATGTAAGGGAGTAAATGAATGAATATCGGTGAAAAAGTAAAAAGTCTGCGCAATGAACGGGGAATGACTCTTAAGCAGCTTTCCGAAGCGACTGGATTATCAACGGGCTTCTTGTCTCAATTCGAACGAGGAATTACTACTATTGCAGTGGAACATTTATCAACAATCGCTGCTTTATTTGAAGTCCGAATGAATTATTTTTTTGAAGAAGAAATAGAAGTAGAACCCATCATACGTGGGTACGATCAGCCGGTAATCCATGAATTGAACAACATGATCTACAAGCAACTGAGTCGAACGCCTCAGGATAAAAAAATTGCTCCGAAAATGATTGAGATTATGCCTCATGAAAGACGAGAATTACCTACTACTTACCCCCATCAGGGCGAAGAATTTGTTTATGTTTTGGAGGGAATTTTGACACTGGTGATCGAAGATAAAACGTACCAGCTCTATCCTGGCGATTCTGCTCATTATTTCTCTACGATTGATCATAACTGGGATAACCAAACAAGTAATGTCGTAAAATTTATTGTCGTACACTACCCGAATGATTATTAAAAAGCGCTCGATCATATTTGATCGAACGCTTTTTAAATAGGCATATACTTTTTTTAAATTATCTTCTTGTAAGACTATTTATCAGATTCGGCTAATCGCTTATAAACATCGATTAATTCTTGTGTTAATCCGATATAAGAGATAGCATTCATTAAATGGTCTTGACTATGCACCATTAGTAATGTGACTTCGGCATTGTTCCCGCTGGCTTCGGCAGTCAATAAACCTGTCTGAGTGTTGTGCGCCTCCACCAATGCTTCATTTGCAGCAGTCATTCGGTTTTCCGCCTCAGAAAAATCGTTGCTCTTTGCGGCGGCTAATGCTGCAACTGCCTCCCCCTTTGCATTTCCTGTATTCATGATTAAGCCCATCACTATTTGTAGTTGCTCGTCATTCATTGTCAAAAATCCCTTCTACATGTAAAAATAAATCCGTCCTACTAACTTTTTACTATCTTTTCATGGTGCTTTGTTCGTTACAAGTTACTAGCATACTTTTAGCTTTTCGATTATCTTAGATTTCGTCAAAATCAAACGTATCAAAGTCGATTTCTTCTGCATCAAGTTCTTCTGCTTCTTTTTCTTGTCGTAAATATTGATCGTCTAATACTTTAATGAAGGGATAATAGATCGCCATACCCAATACAATAAGTAGTGCCTGCAAGACAGACGCCTGCCAGCCGCTGACTAAGAAGCCAGAAATAATCGGCGGTGTCGTCCATGGTAGCTGAATCCCATTTGTATAAGGAACGATTCCCCAATCCATTGCGAAGTAAGAGATAATAATATTAATAGTAGGAACAAGTGCAAAAGGAATCAGAAGAATCGGATTCAAGACAATCGGCAATCCAAAGATAATCGGCTCATTGATTCCGAAAATACTCGGTACTAGTGATAATTGAGACAATTTTTTTACTCGCTGACTCTTACAGAAGATGACCATCACAATAATCAATGATAAGGTGGAGCCGCCACCGCCAAACGTTGCGAACATATCTTGAAATTGCCCTGTGATGATATTTGGAATTGGGTGTCCATCTTTAAAGGCTTGCATGTTTTCAACTGACAGCGCACGTAAAACGGGATTAAATACCGCACCTACCACGCTGCTTCCATTGATACCAAAAAACCAGAAGAAATGTAAAAACAGATAAGAAATAATCATGGCGCCTAAAGTGTTTCCTAAACTTAGTAAAGGCGTTTGTAAAAACTTAAAGATGACATCCTGCAAATTCCCCATTGGAGTCAATGAAACTAGCCAGTTGATCACAAACATAATCGTCACAACCACAAAACTCGGAATTAATGCTTCAAAGGATTTTACTACGGTTGGTGGAACCCCTTCAGGCATTTTGATCGTCCAGCCGCGATGAATAACTGCTGCAAAAATTCGTGTAGATACTAAAGAAATAATCATCCCTAAAAACAAACCACTTGAACCCATCCATTTCAGCGGTAAGCTAGTAACATCAAAAACCTGTGTGCTGTTTTCTGGCGTAAATTGGGTTGTAAAAGGGGTCAAAATGAAGAAAGATACTAGAGCTAACGCACCGGATTGTATCGCATCAATGTCCAATTGACGTCCCAAGCTATAGGCAATTCCAACGACAGCTAAAATCGTCATGACATCAAAACTGGCTGACGCAGGAACAGACATCAACGATTCCCAGTTGCTTCCTAAAATTGGAGTAATGATGTTGCTCCAATTAGGAATTGGAAAGTTCGCCAGTAATAAGAAAAAAGAACCAACAATTAATAATGGCGTGGAAATCAAAAATCCGTCACGAATCGCAATCAAATATTTATTTTCCCCGATAATTTTAGCCAATGGGGTCAAAACTCTTTCCAACCAGTTTAAAAACTTCTGCATCTTTTTTTCCTCCAATCAATCAGGTACTATTTTTTATTTTGTTTAATTAATTTCAAAACTTCTTTCATCGCTTTTTCGCCATCCATCATCCCGTAAATCTCTGGAGCGATTACAGCGACGGGTATGCCTAATGGTGCGAATTGCTCCTTGGTTTTTTCCAATAGAAATTTTACTTGTGGACCTAAAAGAATAGCCACAGGTTTTTCCTTTTCAACAACTTCTTGTGACCGTGCGACCGGAAAAGCAGTGATTTGAAGAGGCATGTTATGTTTATTTACAACCTCCATCATTTTATTGACCATAATACTTGTGGACATTCCTGCATCACAAAATAGATAAATTTGTTTTTTACTCATAGTATTCACTCTCCTAAATTTTTTTATACAATTGGTGCCTTAATCCGTTTTTCATAAGCGTCTAGCCAATCTTGTGTAATTGGCTCAATAATAGTAGTATGCTCTGCCCCCATATTAGCGATAAAAATTTGCGGTTCTTCGTGATCATTTCCAACGCTAAAGGTGAATTCAACATTCGTCGCTACGCCCCATTCGGCTTCTTTGTTCATCGCAATCAATGAGAAGGCGCCAGCTTTTCCATAACGCGCCGTTAATTTATCATGGAATTCATAAACCGCTTGATCACAGGCAGCCTGTGGCTTTAGACCTTCTCCCATCAATCGAACGATCTCATAAGATAAGCAGCCCTTCATTAAATCTTCTCCTAACCCTGTCGCGGCCGCGCCGCCAATTTCACTATCTACATAAAAACCAGAACCAGATAATGGTGAATCTCCTACACGCCCCGGTTTTTTCATGAAGAGTCCCGAGCTAGAGGTTCCCGCAGTCATGGTGCCCATTTGATCCAATGTAATAGCTCCGACTGTATCGTGACCGTCGTAAGGGTTCAAATTGTTTTCCTGAATTTCTTTCAAACGCTTCTCCCATATTTTATGAGCACGCTCCGTCAGCATACTTTTTCTTTCAAACCCCTCCAGCATTGAATATTTCGTTGCCCCTTCACCTACGCGAAAGCTATTAAATTTATCCTTGCTCAATTTTCGTGCGACAGAAATTGGATTTTTTACATCTGTGATGCCCGCCACCGCGCCAATTTCAAACGTGTCTCCATTCATAAAGGCTGCATCCATTTCTAGGATACCTTCCGCATTTGGCAGCCCTCCAAATCCAACTGATTTATAATAGGGATAATCCTCCACTGTTTTGATTAAAGCCTCCACAGCATCTCCTGCATTTGCTTTGTTTTCTAATAATCGCATTGCTTCAACTACGCCATCGTGCGCCATACGCCATGTGGCAATCGCTCCCCACGCCATCTTCATGCCCCTCTCGTTACCGTTTACATTTAAAAATCTGACCTCATTATAAATAGTATATACTGTTTTGTATATACTAAATTTAAATTTTTTTTATTTTGTTCCCAGAAAGTATCACGCCATGAAAAAAGACCTGACAATTCATGTCAGGTCTCATTGGTTTTATTCAATTAGTTTTAACATGGCACGCATATAGATTTCCATATTCAGCAATAAATCTTCTTCATCCATATATTCATCTTGATTGTGGGCAATCCCCTTTTGTCCAGGGAATGACGGCCCAAATGCGACGATATTGGGTAAAAAACGTGCGTAAGTGGCTCCTGTAGTTGTTACTGGCGTCCCATCTAGCTTTGTAACGTCTTCATAAATCTTTGACAAAGCATGAACGTTCGGATCATTTTTTGGAAAATGACTGCTTTGAATGCGGCGAACCACTGATAGTTGACTCTTAGGTGGAAGATGTTTTTCTAGTGCTTTCGTTACCTCTGCTTCTGTCACAGAAACTGGATAGCGAATGGCTAATGAAAGAGACAACTGATTCCCCTTTTTGAGCAGCTCATAAGGAGTGACCATTAGTTTCCCACTGTCTGTATCCGAAAAATCAATACCAAGTCCTTCCCCATAATGCTTGTTCGCCAAACTTTTTTCTAGCCATAAAAAGTATTCTTGCAGTTTTCCTGAAAGTCGTCTTTCCTGATTGATTTTTTCTGCTAATAACGTAATGGCATTCATCCCAAGCTCTGGCGCATTCGATGGAGCTCTTTTCCCTGTAACACGAACCTCTTCCCCGTCGATCCTCACCGATAAGTCATCGGGCACATGATCTCTTGCTTGATCCCCGACAAATTCTCCTATAGGCTCCAGCATTTCCTCAGCAAATGGGGTTAAAATCTCATAATTTACAATCCCACGTTCGCCATAAACTACTGGATATTTACAGTCTGGTGTAAAACCAAACACTGGTGCTGGTTCCTCACTTAGATAAAGCGGGATATCTGAACTGCCGCTTTCTTCATCGGTTCCAAAGACAATTCGAATGGTTTTTTTTACTGGTAAATCCATATCCTTTAATAATTTCAATCCAAACAAACAGGATAAAATCGGGCCCTTATTGTCTAAAATGCCGCGACCATAAAAACGCTGATCCTTTTTGCTCAATTTGAAGGGGGGAAAGGTCCAGCCTTCCCCAGTAGGAACAACATCCAAGTGTCCTACGACAGCAATATAGTCTTCCTCTTCCCCCCATTGCGCATACCCAACAGCATCATTGACGATTGCGGTCTTAAAACCATAGGTCTCGGCCAATGCCATAACCGTTTCTAAAGCTGCTTTTGGTCCCTGACCGAATGGTGCGTGTTCTGCAGATTCCCCTTTCACACTCTCCACTCGCATCACCTGATCAAGATCCTGATAAAACTGCTCTTTCTTTTCTTCAATTACTCTTCTAAAATCAATGGTCATGAGAAGTCTCCTCGTTTCTATCAACAATGTATTTGTTTAGTGGTTGTATCGAGTCAGCGTTGTTTTAAATACATAGCGATCTGATCGATAGTATGAAATATCATAAAATATTGGTGTCGCATCTAACGCATAGGTTACGGAATAAACCTGTAACAACGGATCACCCATTGGCACATCCAAAAGTTTTGATAGTTCTGGCCGTACTAAAATTGCTTCTACTTCTTGATGGGAATAAGCAATCTCAGTTTTTTCTTCTAATAGCTGGAATAGGGAGCCGTTGAAGTCCTCCTTGGTTAAGCCCTTGACATAATATTCGGATAAATAAATTTTTTCCACCGTCATTGGTTCATTATCTAGAATTCGCCGCCGAACAAGTTCATAAATTGGCTGATCTTCTTCTAATTGCAAGGCATTCAATATCTCTTCTGAGGGTTCGGTAACATGCTGGAAAGAGATAACTTCTGTGCTGCTGGTTTTTCCATAAGCTTTCGCTGCTTCAGTAAAGCCTTGCAGCCCGGAGCGTCCGCTTTGAATTTTTGGCTGTGACATCACATAGCTGCCTTTGCCTCGTCGTTTCACTAAAATGTTCTTAGTGATTAAATCATCAATCGCCTTACGTATCGTTAATCGGCTACAGTCAAATTCCTTTGCCAAATCGTATTCAGAAGGCAATTTCTGCGAACTGACATACACACCCTCATGAATGCGTTTTTCAATTTCGGCGGAGACTTGATCAAATTTTGCCTTTGTTGATTTTTTCTCTTCCATACTTTCTCCTTCATTCGCTTTATGTATTTCGTTTTTAATCATCATTTTCACTATACTGATTCTTTCATACCTTGGCTAGGCTAATCTTCTCAGGAATCTATTCGGTATATACCTTCTAGTATATACTATACTGATAATGGATAAAATTCAATCATCTAAGAGACTTTTAACGTTTAATCTAGCTTGTTTTAAGATAGTGGACTACCTATCACCGCTTTCCTTCTAACGACATTTCACTTATAATACCTTCAGGTGATTTTATGAATACAATTGATGCAACGGAAATCGTTGAAAAAATGAGCAATCAAAAAATAAATTATGATAGAGTGCTTCACAAAATGATTCAAGCATGGGAAAAAGAGAAGGTTCGCCCACGCATTCTGATTCATTCTTGTTGCGCGCCTTGCAGCACATACACACTAGAATTTTTAACTCAGCATGCAGATGTAACTATTTTCTTTTCCAACTCAAACATTCATCCAGAGAGTGAATACCAACGACGCGTGCTCGTCCAAGAAAAATTTATCAATGATTTTAACGCGGCGACAGGCAATCATGTGGAGCTGATTATTGATGATTATAAGCCAAACGACTTTATTCAATTCATGCAGCAAAACAATCTAACTGAAGAACCTGAAGGCGGCAAACGCTGTACTGCATGTTTCAATATGCGCCTCGATTTAGCAGCAAAAGAAGCATTGGAACGAGGATATGATTACTTCGGTAGCGCTCTGACGATCTCTCCGAAAAAAAATAGTCAATTAATCAATCAAATCGGCATGGATATTCAAAAAATCTACAATACACATTATCTGCCTAGTGATTTTAAGAAGAATTCTGGCTATCAACGCTCTATTGAAATGTGTAAGGAATACGATGTGTATCGTCAATGCTACTGCGGCTGTGTTTTTGCCTCAAAGCAACAGGGCTGCGACCTCAAAACGATCAATAGAGAAGCAAAAGCCTTCGTCAAGGAGCATCAACAGCAACCCAAAGAAGCATAAGTTAAGAACGATAGAAAAACCTATCGTTCTTTTTTTTCTGCAAAGAATTCAAAAGATGGAAATAATTTGTTGTTTCGCCATCCACTATTGCTTTTTTTATAAATTTAGCAAGTTGCATTTATGATAGCCTTTACATAGCCACTCAATCTTCGGTACAATAAACTAATTACAAAGCTGATTAAGAGAGGTTTCTGTATGTTCAAAGCTAAAATGAATGCACGCTTCGGCTTCTTTCTACTATTGACATTGCTGTTATGGGGAAAAAGCGTATTCGCCTACTTTATTGATTTTGATTTGCGGTTAGATAATGCCTTACAAGTATTTATTCTTTTGATCAATCCGATAGCGACAACGATGCTCTTTTTATCGATTTTTTTGTTTATCCGAAGAACAAGAGCTGCTTATGTTACAGGCTATCTGATTTACTTATTATTAAGTATTTTGCTTCTTGCGAACGTCGTTTATTATCAGGAGTTCACTGATTTTCTTACCATCGATACGATACTAGGTGCTGGAAAAGTCGCAAGTGGGCTGGGTGAAAGTGCGATTCGGCTATTTAGGCCGCATGATGTTCTTTATTTCCTGGATTGTATCGTTGTATTGGTGGCCTTGCTTTTAAAAAAGATTCCGCTGGATACCCGTCCGGTACGTGGAAAGTTTGCTTTTATAACTACGATTGCTTCACTGCTATTTCTATTAGGAAACATTGCTTTAGCGGAAACAAGCCGACCTGGACTACTGACACGAACCTTCTCTAGAGATTATTTAGTGAAATATCTAGGAATCAACGCTTACACCGTTTATGACGGGATTAAGACCTATCAAGTTTCCCAAATCCGCGCGCAAGCCAGTCCAAATGATATGGCGGTTATAGCAGACAAGCTGAAGCAGCAGCCTAAAGAAAAGAATGAAGAAACCTTTGGCCTTGCAAAAGGGAAAAATATCATCTATGTACACTTGGAAAGCGCCCATCAGTTCTTGATCGATTACAAACTAAAGGACGAAAATGGGGACGAACATGAGGTGATGCCCTTCGTAAATAGCTTGTACCACAGCAACAATTCCTTTAGCTTCGATAATTTCTACCATCAAGTGAGCGCAGGAAAAACCAGTGATGCGGAAACCTTATTGGAGAACTCATTATTTGGACTGAATCAAGGCTCTCTTTTTTCACAATTAGGCGGGAAAAATACCTTTAATGCAGCTCCGGCACTTCTTGATCAAAAATTAGGATATACAACAGCGGCTTTCCACGGAAACGCTGGGAATTTTTGGAATCGAAACGAAACCTATAAAAAATTTGGCTACCAGCATTTCTTCGACGCCAGCTATTACAAATTGGACGATGAGAATTCTTTCCAATATGGGTTGCATGATAAGCCCTTTTTCCAACAATCGGTAAAATATTTAGAGCATTTGCAGCAGCCTTTTTATGCAAAATTTTTGGCTGTTTCAAACCACTATCCTTTTTCAGAACTACCGGAAGCTGAGAACGGTTTTCCAAAGGTCAATACTGGCGATTCAACAATTGATGGTTATTTCGCGACAGCTAATTATACAGATACGGCCATCAAGGAATTTTTCGATTATCTAAAGGCAAGTGGGCTCTACGAAAATTCTATGATCGTTTTATATGGCGATCATTACGGTATTTCAGATTCTCGTATCAAGGATACAAAAGAATTGTTTGGCAAAGAGGACTGGACCACCTTTGATGCGATACAAGCACAAAAAGTCCCCCTCATTATCCATATTCCTGGTCAAGATAAGGGAACGATCAATCACACCTATGGCGGACAAGTGGATGTGTTGCCAACCCTTCTGAGCCTAATTGGTTATGAGTCCGATCATTTGATGCTGCTAGGGCAGGATTTACTTTCGCCCAACAGAGACGAAGTAGTGGCCTTTCGCAACGGCAATTTCGTTACAAAAGATTACTCCTATCACAAAGGCGATGTTTACGATAACCAGACGGGAGATTTACTAAACTTTAGCCATCCTGAAATCGTTGAATCGGCTAAAGAAGTGAAGAAGAAAGTAGATGAGCAATTAGCCACCTCCGATCAAATCAATAATGGCGATTTGCTGCGCTTTTATTATGACAGCGGGATCAAACCTGTAAAAACAGAGGACATTAATTACAAGAACTCGATAAAAGACTTAACAGACATCGAAAAAGAGCTTGGAGAAAAATCTACCAGCGTTTATTCTCACAACAATCAGCATTCAACAGAAGAACTATATAAAACCCGATCGTATAAGGAATATACAGAAGAAGCAGACAAATAAAAAAGGAGTGAAAACAGCGAAAGATAGCTGTTTCCACTCCTTTTTATTGAATTAAATCTTCCAACACCTGCAAAACACCAGATTCATTATGAGACGGCGCTTGATGCTTGGCTGTCGCTAAAACTTCTGGACTACATTCTTTCATGGCATAACTGTACTCTGTCAAGGCGAGCATCTCCAAATCATTGTTCGCATCGCCAAAGGCCGCGAGTTCGTTGGGCTCGATTCCCCATTCATCTAGTAAGCTTTTGATTGCTCGACCCTTCGTCACCCCAGGGATGATAATGTCGATACTGCCATGACCGCTAGTAACCGCTGTGATTTCTCCGCCAAAGGCTTCATTCAAATGAGCGGCGATCTCATACGTCTTTTCAACTTCCACATCTAACGCAAATTTCACAATCGGATCTTCTGGAAGATCCTCAAAATCCGCCAGCTCTTCTAGTCGATAGCTATAAATTCTAGCAAATTTTTTGAACTCTTCGCTGGCACTTTCCAATAAATAAGAAGACTTGACCCCACACGCAACAAACTCTAAATCATGGGCGCCCTCTACTAAAAACGTCATGATTTTTTCTGTCAATTCCTTTGAGAAATGACGTTCCCATTGTAGGCCTTGGTCGTTAAAGATCAATGCGCCATTTTCCGAAACGTAAGTAATTCCTCGGTCTCCGCTAAAAAACGAGCGGAGCTGATAATACTGATTTCCACTAGCCACAATGAAACGAATCCCCTTCTCCTTCATCCGAGAAAAAAGTGCTTCAAATCGCGTACGGTCATAATCATTTTGACTATTTAAAAATGTCCCGTCCATGTCTACTGCTACAGCCTTAATCATATATTTCCTCCTCTAATAAGCTGCTGTAAAATATTCAACTGCAGCTCAAAATTTTGTCGTGCTTTTTTATTCTCTGTATCCAAAATGAAGCCACAGGATAGATTCAGTAAAGCAGCTAGCATCAAAAATCCTGCGGTGATCAGTGTTGGCATTCGCTCTACTAACCCAGTACGTAAATAGGCTAGAAAAACAGGACTACCTAAGATAATCGACAATCCTGCTAAAATCGTTGCCAATACACTGAAAAACACTAGCGGACGATAATCCTTGAATAGTTGGAAGATTGTTTTGATCACTCGCAGCCCATCAGAGATCGTGTTCAATTTTGAATCGCTGCCTTCTGGTCGATCACGGTAATCGACTTCTATATTTTTGATCACAAAGTTTTTATCTAAGGCATGAATGTTCATTTCCGTTTCGATCTCAAAGCCTTTGCTCAAGACCGGCATACTTTTAGCAAACAAGGGACTCAACGCTCGATAGCCCGTTAGAATGTCCTTGATGTTCCCATTAAAAAAGTAATTGATTAGGTTACGAACCACAACATTCCCAGAATTATGAAATGGTCGCTTATTCTCTGAAAAATACGTTGAAGATAAGCGATCACCGATGACCATATCCGCACCATTCTCTAAGACTTCACGACATAAATGGCGCGCATCTTTTGCGGGATAGGTATCATCTCCATCTACTAGCAAATAGCATTCTGCTTCAATTTCGCGAAACATCGTCCGAACAACGTTTCCCTTTCCCTGTCGACTTTCCCTCTTGACCTTTACACCTGCCGCTTTGGCAATCTCATAGGTATCGTCAGTGGAATTGTTGTCATACACATAGATTGTCCCTTCTGGCAACTCCTGTTTAAAATCATCGATCACTGCTTGAATGGTCTGTGTCTCATTATAGCAAGGGATCAATACTGCAATCTTATCCAATTGATCGTTCCTCTTTTCTTTGCTTTGTCCGATAGCTTTTAGGTGTTTGATTAAAACGGGCCTTGAACAGCTTGCCAAAATAGCTGGCATCTTTAAACCCACATTCTTGCGCGATTCGCTCGACTGTCCACTTAGTATTCAGCATCAACCCGATAGCCATTGATAGTCGATAATCATTGATATATTCCATGGGCTTCTTTTGGGTAAAACGAGCAAAAATCCGAAAACATTCTGAACGACTAATCTTGCTGTGTTCACAAATTGTTTGAATCGTCACACGCTTCATATAATTTTGCTGAATATAGTTCATAACCGCTTTTATTTCTTTCTCGTATTTTTCCGGGCGTTTGTTCAGTGGAGTCTTGTCTTTTTCCAGCAGATATAGGAATAGTTTTTCCCAAATTGAACTAAGTTTAGAGAGGATTCTCAGCTCATAGCCCGCTCCTTCATCGACAGTCGCTAAATCGATGAGTCGTTTATACATTTCTTGTCCCATCTTTCCAGAGTGTTCAATTTTTTCTCCAAGAAAGCCTTTTTCACTCAATGATTGAAAATACTTTTGATAGATAGTTCCTGCACCGCCGCCTGTCAGCAGATCTGGCGAAAAGACAATGGTCAGCATCTCAGCAGTCGTCTCCTTTTTACTTAGAGCCGCTCCGTGTAAACTATTTGAATAGACAATCATAGTATCTCCTTCTTTTAAGAGAAAGCATTGGTCATCTAAACGATAGTCCAGTGTTCCCTTTAACAGGACATTCATCTCAATTGTTTCATGCCAATGATAGTTCAACATTTGGCCTACCGTTTCATTAAAGTCATCCTGCCAAATACCAAAAGGAAACGCATTATCTGGAAACTCCATCAATTCCTTTAAATGACTATCTAAGTAAAGCTTTTTCGCTAACATCGCAACACCTTCGAAACTATTTTTATAGTATTAATTTCTATTATAGGCTAATCAGACAATATATGAAACTATTTTTCCATAAAAAGCAATAACGTTTACAAAAAACTCACCTCCGCTCATGCGAAAGTGAGTCTCTTGTTAATAAACTTGATATTCTTGACCCGTTTGTTTTCCTTCAACGCTTTTAACATAGGCCATTGCTACACGCTCTGCCGGCACTGGTACAAATCCTTTAAAAGAATCTTTGTATTTATCATAAGATTCCACCAAAACGTTCGGACTGACACAGTTAATACGAATCCCTTGAGTAAAGTCAATCGCTGCTGATTTTACAAAAGCTAAGACACCGCCATTCGCCATCGCTGCCGAAGCACCGCCAGGAATAGGATCGTCCTTCATGATCCCTGTTGTAAGAGTAATACTCCCATCACGTCGCAAGTATTTCTGTCCGATCAATGCAAGGTTAATCTGACCAAGTAATTTACTTTGCACAGCTACCATATTGTCCTCCGGTGTCATCTCTTCTACCAGCTGAAATTTTGCGGTTCCTGATGCATTGACGATCGCATCGACGTGCCCCACTTTTTTGAACATTGTTTCGATACTGTCCACCGATGTCAAATCTACCTGCACATCCCCGCTTGTTCTCCCCGCAAGGATGAGTTCGTGATTGTCCTTTAATTTCTTCACAATTGCTTGTCCGATTGTTCCTTTACCACCGACTACTAAAATCCGCACAGTCTGTCACTCCTTTTTTAGCTTTTCAATATATTCTTTTGTGGTCATTGTCATTACACCAGCGTTTTTCAGCTTTTTATTCCAAATATTCCGCATAGGCTTTAGTACAGAGTCATGAGCATCCTCGATCAATGTCACAGGAAAGCCTTCTGCCAAAGCTCCTTTACAGGTCGCTTGAACACATGCATTGCTCATCAAACCAACCACAACGAAATTTTCGAAATCATTTTCCTCCATTAGCGTCTTAAACTCTGCTGCCTTGAAAGTGTTCATCTGGACTTTCGTTACTACTAAATCACAGGCTTCTTGATGCAGCTTTGGTGATAACTCTCCATAACCTGCCTTCTTAATCAGAACCACAGGCAAACGTTTTTTATGAAACTGATCAATTACCGCATTCACGTTTTTCAAAAAAGGCTCTTTTCCAATCAACGGTGCTATAGTTCCCGTCTGAACGTCTACTACCAATAATGCGCTTTTTGACATGTACCTCCAACCTTTCCCCTTTCATCTTTATCTAATTATAATGCAAATAAAAAAGGCTTTCATTAGAAATTATATGTCAAACACTAATAGACTCTTACTACGAGACAATAATGTCACGTTCACTGTTTATCGCCCCTGATAGAAAATATAAAAATAGACCTGCCGCGGCAGGTCTAAAAGACTAATCTTCTTTTTCTTTGTCAATTTTCTTGTTGATCTTACCAGCAACATCATCTGCGGCTTCTTTGGCTTTATCCTTCGCTTTACCGAAACCTTGTTGGATTTTGCCCTTTAATTCTGTTGATTCATCGTCTGTAACTTTTCCTTTTGCTTCGTTTACTTTTCCTTTTAATTCATCATTGTTAGCCATAATAAGCCCTCCTCATTCATACCGATGATTACTTCTAACAATAGTTTACCACCCGTAAATTTAGAAGGCTAAGAATCTGCTTAGCCTTTCAATAGGCGCTCTGCCTGTTGAATTTCTTGCTGTAGCGTTTTTATACGCTGATTCTTTAATTCACTAGAGAATTCTAACTGCTTCAATCGTTCCAGCTCGATTTTTGCCGCAGCTAATTCTGTTTTTATCTCGCAAAGAACGCTTTCATTCAATTCCATTGTATTTCTCCTCTCAAGCATCACGCACCGACTACTAATTAATTCTATGCTACACTGCTTTTGAGGTGAAGTAAATGCGAAATACATGGTTGCAAGAACAATTGGCTGCGATTTCCAATGAGCAGAATAAATTTGTTGTTGATGAAGTAATTAAATACATCGAACAGCTAGAAGACGACAACGAGAGTCTTCAAGTAGCATTAGAGGGGAATATTTGGAGCCCCAAAAAATGGAACGAAAAAGCAGAGAAGTAGCCAAAATTTGTTGGCTGCTTCTCTGCTTTTTTCGTAATAATCCCATAATCATCAAGATAATTAAAACGGACTTCTTTTCTTTAAAGACTGTAATTGATAACTTTTTCATATTTCTTGAATAGTTGCTGATTCAATTGATCACCGCCATCGATGTTTGCAGAGTAGAAAATTGGTGGATATTCGATTCCTTGCTCAATTAATTTACGAGTTACTTCAACAATAATCGTATTTAGCATTGTTGCTCCTACGACTGTTGAGCTAGGACCAACTTTTTGTTCGATACCTTCGATTGAGCAGCAGGCATCACCAATATCTCCATGATTATCCAAAATAACATCCACTAATTCAAATAATCGTTTTCCTGAAGAATGTCTACTAGTAATCTGCTTTGAGTAATTTACGTTGGTTAAAGCAACAATCTTCACTTTTTTTTCTTTTGCCGCAAACGCTAAATCAATCGTTACCGGATTTCGACCAGATACTGAATGAAGAATCAACACATCCCCTTCATTAAAAGGAATCGTTGAAGCTAATGTTGTACCATACCCTTCCAATCGTTCCATTTTACTAGTTACTGTTATGGGAGATTGATCCAACATCAACTCTCTGCCAAAGATTGCATTGATCGTCATCATCCCACCTGCTCGATAATACAATTCTTCAGCTAAAATCCCTGCATGACTAGCACCAAAAATATAAATTCCTTTTTGATTTAAATTTGCTTCTGTCAACAGATCAATTGTTTGATTGATGGCGGAAGCTTCCGATACTTCAACCTCATTTAAAATCTCCTGTATACGATCAAAATATTGAAACATTTAAAACCCTCCAAACAAACTACTGATAAATTTTCCAACCATGCCCCATAAAGAAAGATCATTTCCGCCGAAAATCAGTAGCCAATTCTGAATTGTGGTACTGAAGACAACTGCTGAAAAACCCACTAACAGAACCATAGCGATAGCTGACACAGCGGTTCCTATGATTGCTCCGCGAAGCCCTCCTTGACCTTCACCAATTACAGCTGCGCCACCACATTCAAAGAAACTAGTGATAACTAATGGAACGATTAAAATACCGAATAAATCAAAACTATTTACAACAATGACTAAGACTGTTGAAGTAATCATAGCTATGATAAAACCAATAATCACAGCATTTGGACGATAATTGAAAAGAATTGGTACGTCAAAAGCCGGTTTCGCCCCAGGAACAACCTTTTCAGCAATTCCTTGAAAGGCAGGAATAATTTGATTAATCAATAAACGAACGCCATAAAGCATTATCAGCAATCCTGCGCCAAAATTCAAACCTGCTTCAACCGCAAACATAATTAAATTTCCGTCATTTGGAATTAGAACTGGTGCAATGACTCCTACAACTAAGTTCATTAGAAACATAACTAATCCACCAGTAATTGATATTTCCCTAAAAAACGATAGGCTTTCTGGTATATTTAAATCCTCAGTGGAACGTTCTTTATTTCCGACACGCTTAGCAACAAATCCCGAAATCAATGATAAGATTCCGGTTGGATGACCAATCAAGAAAGAATCATCTCCGGTAGCATCCCATACATATTTTCGCATAATCCATGGCATAACTGACCAATAAATTGCTGACAAAACAGCACTGACAATAACTAACATCATCCCTTTTAAACCAGCCTCAACACCACCAGCGACTAATACAAATGGAAACCACCATAGCATATGACCAGTTAAAAAAATTGTTTTAATTGGCGTAAAGCGAGCAATCAGTAAATGTAGAATCAATCCTAAGAACATAGCTAGACCAACTGTTCCACCATAATCTGCAGTGAAAGTAACATCAGACAATCCCTCAGCAACTTTTACACCTAGCTGCGTTTGAACAGCAGCATTGATTGGCGCGATCGTTCCTACCAACATATTGACACCTGCGGTCAATATGACCATTCCAAAAGCCGCAGTCATAGAACCTTTAACAATTTCAGAAATTGATTTTCGTTGAACGAGCAATCCAATCATTGCAATTAATCCAAGTAAAACAGGCGGATTTTTTAGAATATGATCTGTAATAAAACTCATTTTCCTACCCCTCTCTTTCGTTTAGATATTTTTCCATTTGTTCGCGTATTTCTACGACATCCATATATTTTTTGATTGGATAGACAGGTGATTTGACGGCTCCCTTCAATTCTGGCAATAACTCATTGCTGGTAAAATAAACATCTGCTGGTGTCGCTTTTGCTGTTGAAAGATCCGTATTTTCTACAGTTGCTTTCAGCCCTAATTCCCTCACAACTTTATCAATTGACATTTTTAAAACCATTGAACTGCCGACCCCAAATCCACATACTGCTAAAATTTTCATCATTCAATTCCCCTTTCACTAAAAAGTGTAATTATTTCTTCTTTACTTCCATTTAAAATTATTTGATAGTTTTTCGGCTCCATAAAAATTGCCATAATCTTCTGTAGACTATCTAAATGACTTTGGTTATCTTCTGCTGCCAAAACCATAAAAATTTTAACTGGCTTACCCAGCATATCTACTGGCTCTTTTATAACCAGCAGGCTCATGCTTTGTTGATTGACTCCTTCACCTGGACGAGCATGCAACAGCGCAAAATAATCGGCTATGACCATGTAAGGTCCATAATCATTCACACTTTGGATCATCGATTGAATATAATTCTTCGTAATAAAACCCTTTTTCAATAGTGGCTGTCCAGCAAGTTTAGCTGCAGCCTGCCAACTGTCCATTGTTTCAATAACTTGAATTTGTTCTCTTGGCAGTATTGTATTTATTGAACTCATGCCTTAACCTCCATCATTTTTGATATAAACCATTCCTTATCCTCAATCCCCTGCATTACAAGCTCCATCACAGGTTCAACTTTTTGGATGTCTTCTTCCTTAATCATTAGTAAAATGAGAATATCGACTTTTTGATTGCCCCAATTAATTGCCTTATCCAAAATCAAGATTGCAATCGCTGTTTTCTCAACAAATTCTGGCGAACCATGAGGAATCGCAAAGCCGTTATCTAGATAGGTCGATTGCAATCTTTCACGCTCCCAGACAGAAGCCCTAAATTTATCCGCCAATCGTTCATCCGAAAATTCTTGTCGATCAATCAAATAATTGAGGGCGTCCTCTTTGGTAGAAAAATGATGAAATAGAATATTTTGAGCAATAAAATCCTTTGTCTCACTTGCTACCTCCAATTTAGGAGCATTTTTTTCTTCTCGTGCAATAATCAGATCAATATATTGGTTCATGATCCGTTTCATATCTTGAACCGTCACCATCGGACTTATGCGAACGACTGGTTTTTCAGTATCAGGAATTTCTACCGTTGAAATAATAAAATCGACATCAGAAAGATCCATATCTTCAAGTTTTGAAGTTGAGGCTGTTTCAATGCTATTCACATCTGGTAGAATTCTTCGAATCTTTGCTGATACGAAAGAGCTGGTTCCGATTCCATTTGGACAAACGAAAAGGACTTTATGCATTTTCTTGACCCGTTCCATCGCAGCTTGGAAATGAATGCTTACAAAACCAACTTCATCATCTGTCAAAGTAATTTGGTAATGCTTACAAAATTCAACCAACCCAAACCATACGACGCCGTAAAGTGCTGGATACGTTTGCTTAATTTCATCAATCATCGGATTTATGACAGAAGACTGTGCCTCAAGACGTAAGATTAGCTGATATAAGTGAATCACTAAGTCTTCCTCTAACCGACTGTCTTGTGTTAAATCAGTTTGTAGGCCTTCGCTGACTTTTTGAATTAGAAACCGAACTTTTCCACGAAAAGCAAATGGAATCGCTTCGTCTTTCATAAAGAATCGCAAGCCACTCCCTACAATCAAATAGGTCAAATATTGAATCTCTTCTTGCGAAAAAGTATAAATATTCTGTTCCTCCAATTCATTCAAGAGCCCATAAACTAATGGATATTTATCAAATTCTAAGAAGAATTGTCCGTATTGATTAGATCCTTCTAAATGAATATGATGATCTTCTTTAGCTCTCTGAATGATCAAAACGATTGAAACAATAATATTTTGCATATAGCTTTCAGGAATCTCGATTTGTTTTTCGGTTAATGATTTATAAAAACCTTGTGATACTTTCTGCATCAACTCACTATCAATAAATATCTCAACTGATAGATCACTATTAAGTAAGTGCAAAATAGTGCGTTTCAAAATCTTTTGAATCTGAACCTCGCTTCCTTTAAAAAACGTTCCTGAATTGTCAAAGGTAAGAGCCAAGTCCTCCTTAGAAAATAGTTCCTTAATAAAAGAAAGATCGTTAGCGATACTACTCCGAGAAACATAGTATTCATCTGATAATTGCTGATAACTCAAGTGTTCTTGATCAAGCAACCGCTTTACAATTAAAAATTTTCGGTACTTACTATCTACATTTTTATTCGTCATTATCATCCTCACCTTCATCCATAATGTAGCACGCCGCTCTTTTTGCTAGTAGACCAAAAAAATAGTCTGAAAAATAAAAAAACACTGAACACTCAATTGAACATTTTTAAAGCCATGCAAAAATGTTTCAAAATATAACAAGTTTTCAACAATTATACTTCCTTTCTTAAAAAAAAAAGACCCTCTATTTAGAGGATCTTTCATCTAAAGATCGAATCGCACGTAGGAGTCGCTCGGCACCATCGACGATTTTTTCTTTAGGTGCACCAAGATTAAACCGCAGATAACGCTGCCCTTCCACCCCATAAGTCTCACCCTTCATGATGGCTACTTTTTCTTTCTTTACTAACACGGTTTGCAATTCGTCCATCGTGTATGGCAGCTTAGCGATATTGATCCAGCCTAAATAAGTGGCTTCCGGTACCCTAAAATCAATTCGCGGGTCCTTTGCTAAAATTCCTTTTAAAGCGGTGAAGTTTTCGTCCACCGTTCGATTTAGTTCTTCTACCCACTGTTTTTGATTATTATAGCAATCCATTGTCGCTAGCAATGCGGGATAAGGAATAGAGGATAGACCATCCCGCCCCTTTAGAATATTCAGAAATTTCTCCCGCAATACTTCTTCTGGAAAAATCCCATAGGACCCACCAAGTCCTGGAGAATTGAAGGTTTTTGAAGCAGAAGACAGCAACACTACAGGTACTTCGATCTGATTAATAAACGCTAGAATCGGCAAATGTTTTTTACCAGGTCGGCGCACATCCATATGAATCTCATCGCTAATGATTGCCACAGAGTATTTGTTGCACAATGTAATCAAATGAGTCAATTCTTCCTCTGTAAAAACGCGACCAGTAGGATTGTGGGGATTACACAACAGGAAAATTGCGGGCTTTTCTGCAGCAAAAATTTCTTCTAAAGCAGAGAAATCAATGGTAAAACGCTCCTTATCGTTCGTCAGTGAGAAAGTAATCAATGCTCGTTCATTGCCACTGATACAATTGAAAAAAGCGTCATAGCAAGGTGTGAACGTTACAATTTTTTCGCCTGTTTTACTCAGAAGTTGAAGACAAACGGATAAACTATAGATCACACTTGGTGAATAAACACACCAGTTCGGATCAATCCAGCAAGTGAACGCCTGTTGGAACCAACGACTGATACTTTGTTTGTAGTCCAGATGATTCCATCGTGTATAGCCAAAAAATCCACGTTCAACCGCGTTAGACAAAACATCAATCGTTCCACCAGGAATCATAAAATCTGTGTCTGAAATGGAGAAGGGCAATAAATTTTTCACACCAAACCGATCTTGCACATAATCCCATTGGGTCGAATAGGTGTCATAACGAGACCGTTGCTCCCTAAAATTGCTCAAAATCAATTCCTCCCTCGTCGAACGAACGAACAACTGCTGATAATAACTCGATCGTTACCTCTATATCGGAAATTTTTACGATGGAATTCCATGAATGACAATAGCGGACAGGAATACAAACAACCAGTGTCGGTTTTCCAGCAAACAATTGGACCGAGCCTGCGTCTGTGCCGCCGCCACCTAGTAAATCATACTGCCAAGGGATATTCTTCTTTTCAGCAATTTCTCTGCAATAGTCCAATAATTTTAGGTTTACCAACGCGGTTTTATCCGCCAAAACTAGTCCCGGGCCATCGCCTTGAATTCGATTTGGCACCTCTGCGGCTTTCGGTGTGTCTTTTCCATTGGCGACGTCAATCACGATGTTTATATCCCCATCGACCTGAGAAGCAGCCACTTTCGAACCTCGAGTTCCAGCTTCTTCTTGAACAGTCGCTACGCCGATAAGTTCAATCTTTTTTGTCTGAACCTGATTCTTTACCTGAGCCATAATTGTACAGGCTACTCGATTGTCTAACGCCTTACCAATGATGTTTTCATGATTGAAGCTTTTCTTCGCCTGAGTGTTCGGCAAGATCATATCTCCAATTTGCAGACCTGCTGCTTCTAATTCTGCTTTTGAGTGGACGCCGAAATCAATATACATTTCACTGATTGATACAACATCATTCATATTATGACTTGCTTTGGGTAACGTTCCCACAACACCCTCCAAAACAGCGCCATTTTTACGACAGGTCGCCCTTACCTGTTGCCCTAATACCACATGGCCCCACCATCCGCCAATAGGATAAAAGTAAACAAATCCATCCTCCGTGATTCGATGGACGAAAAAACCAACCTCATCCATATGAGCATATAATGCAACTTTCTTCTTTTTTACCTCCAAATCACCAAAGTACACATTCCCAAACGTGTCTTTTCTATTGGGGCCTTCAATCGTTTCTTGTAACGCTCGCTGGACCTGCGTCTCTTGTCCCGGTAAAGCATCTAGATTGGAAAGAGCCATCAATAAGCTATCCGTTGCAACCAATTGTCATCCACTCCTTATTAAATCGTGTTAAACTCTCAGCGTCTCCACTATCGTTCACGACCACATCGTCTTCGATTCGAATGCCAAAGCCTGCTTCTGGCAAATAAATGCCTGGCTCGATGGTAAATGTCATATTTTTTTCAATGGTCACCGTTTCTTGTGGCGCTAATGCAGGATATTCATGACAAGAAAGGCCAAGTCCATGCCCTAAATTGTGGCTGAAAAATTGATCCAGTCCTCTTTGCTCCAAAACCATCCGTGCCATTTGATCAATTTCTCCAAGCTTTTTCCCTGGCGAAACTGCGGCAATGGCTTGTTTTTGAGCGGATAGCAGGCTTTGATAAGCTTCTTTAATCGACTTCGGTACTTCACCAAATCCAAAGGTTCGAGTGATGTCCGAATAATAACCTTGATAGATCGTCCCAAAATCAATCATAATCAGTTCATTTTCCGCAATTTTTTTCTGACTGGCATGAGCGTGAGGCAAGGCGGTTCGTTCTCCTGAAGCCACGATTGTCTCGAAGGCCGCACCTTCACTTCCTAGTTTTTTGCTGTGATAGTCAATTTCGTTCGCTAGTTCCAATTCGGTCATTCCGACACGGATCATTGGCAGAATTTTTTCTAAGGTTTGATCAGCGATCAATGCCGCCTGCTTGATTGCCGCGATTTCTTCCGGTCGTTTGACCATTCGCAATCCTTCTATCATATTCTTTGTTTCGACTAAATGCCCCTCTTCTTCAGCTACTGCTATTTGAAGGGTACTAAACAACTGATATGAAATCGTTCCAGCTTCAAATCCTAGGGCTAACCCTTTTATAAATGGCCGCAGCGTTTCAATTAGGCTGCCTCCTACAGGTATTTCACAAATCTCGACATTACTAGTCTGCTGCTGCGCCTGTTTTGTATAGCGGCCATCCACAAATAATCGCAGCGTATTCTCTGTAACCAGCAACAAACCATTCGATCCAGTAAATCCGCACAGATAGCGGCGATTGATCTTATCTGTCACGAGTAATCCTGCTAAATTAGCTGCAGCAATTTTTTTACGTAATTCATCCACGTTCATGTGACACTCTCCCTCATTTAAAAAAGGTGCGACAAAACACTCGTCACACCCTTTTTTGACTAAAAGTCAATATCCGTTAAATATTGTTCATCGTCATCGGAAATGACGGAATTGGCTTTTTCGGCTTCTAATTGTGCTTCTCGCTCTAATTCTTGTTTTTCTAAAACCTTAAAGAAGGGTAGATATAAACCAAAGGACATGGCTACCTGGATCACCTGAATGACGATGGCACGCCAGTCAAAACCTGTTAAAAAGCCCTCCATAAATACTGGAACATAAGGCGGGTCGAAAATTGGGAAATTCAATAATCCTAGTTTCATACAAATCATTGGGAACATTCCAACTAAAGCGCCACCAAAAATAAATGGAATCATTAACACCGGATTCAAAATGATTGGAACCCCAAAAAGTACCGGCTCATTAATCCCGAACAAAGATGGCAATAAAGCCACTGCTCCAACCTTTTTATAGCGTAACGACTTGCTGATCAGCATCGCCAACACCAACCCGATCGTCACTCCTGAACCAGAAAAATTCGCAAACGCAGATAACGTACCATTCGTAATCACGTGCTGTAACGGTTCGCCTGCTTCATGAGCAGCGATATTTTCTGACAAATACTGCACGGCAATTGGTGAAAGGATTGGTGACAATACTGCTGAATGAATCCCGAAAAACCAGAAGACTAAACGCAATACCAAAACAAAATAAATGATCCATAATGAATCCAAGCTACCAATTGCTGGTGCCAAAACATCCATGATAACCTGCGGAAGAAGTACGCCACCAGATAAGCTATCGGTAACTGACCGAATCACAATGAATAAAACGCCGATAGCGGCCGTTGGTGTAATCAACTCAAAAGAACTAGAAACAAAATCAGGTACCCCTTCAGGCATCTTAATTACCAGCTTGTGCTTCGTAAAAAACTGATACAGCTTCACTGAGATAATTGCTACGAAAATAGCGGTGAATAACCCTTTTGAATCAAGATATGAAGCAACAATATTGCCATTATCATCGACATCCATCGCCACGATCAAAAACGCGATGGCAGAAAGCAACATAGAGCCTACGGTGTATAGTTTATAGTGCTCACTTAAGAAATAAGAAATTGCTAAAACCGCGTATAAACCAACTAACCCTAAGGAAACTTTAGAAATAATACCAAATATATACCCGTAATTCTCGAACCAATTTGCTACTGCCTGTGTTTTGATAAATTCTGGAATAGAGGGGAAGATCGCCGCGATAGAACCTAGCAATAGCACCGGTGTCATGACGACCATCCCTTTTTTAATAGCCGTTAAGTAAGGATTGCTGTCAACTTTGTTAGCAACTGGAACCAATGTTTTACGAATAAAGGCTTCTACTTTTTCAAAAGCACCCTGTTTCTTTGGATTTTCCATTTTTTTCTCTCCTAACTATTGCGTTTTTAATGCTTGATTTTTTCGGTAGGCAACTAACGCTTGCTTCATCACGGTAGCTCCATCCATTGATCCATAAATATCTGAGGTTAATAAAACCGTCGGCTTATCCGCCTTCTCCGCTTCACCTTTGATAAAGTCATATTTATGACTTAATTGTGGACCAACTAAAATCACGTCATAATCGTTGATGTAACGCTCAAGCTTATCAACACCAATTGCTTCCATGGGATAATCCTTTTCGTCTAAGCTTTTTGACTCCTTGACCACCTTTTTCATTGACTCCATCATCATGGTGGTTGAGAAGCCCCCTGCACAAACTAGTAATGTCTTCATTCCTTTTTCCTCCTATTTTTAATGCAAAGCCTTGGCTTCGCTTTGTTCTTTCAACATTCCGATCATTTCTTCGATCAAGTCACGTGCTAAGATACTGGTCATTAAGTGATCCTGCGCATGTACCATTAATAAGCTAGTTTCCGTTTTCTCGCCGTTGATCTCACTGGTAATCAATTGAGTCTGTACATCATGTGCATCGATGCTTTTTTCTTTGGCTTCTTGCATTTTTGCTTCTGCTTCATCAAACTTCCCTTTACGTGCTAAGCGCAGGGCCTCAAAGGCAGATCCTCGGGAATCTCCCGCCGCAGAGATAATTTTGAAAATATCCATTTCTTGATCGTTCATTGTTTTATCCTTCTTTCATTAAGCTTTTCATGTAAGACATAAAGTCTTGAAAGTTTGTAATTTTTGTCAACTGGGTATCTAATGTCGGATCATCCATCATTTTAATCATCAACCGACTAATTTCTTTGTGCAGATTTAAATGATCCTTCTTGATATTGATCAAGAAAATCACTCTTACCTGCTTTTCCCGATATGTTAGTGGTCTTTTTAATAGAATGACATCAATGACTTCCTTAATCGCGGCCTGTTCCATGGGATGAGGACCAGCGATGCCATGCTGATAAATCGTGTCAATCAGTTTTTCCCGCTCTAAGACACTTTGCTTGAACCCTTGCTCCACCCATTGCAGTTCTTCTAAGCGAGCGCCTTCATTTTCCAAAAGTGTCAGATATTCGGCAGGATGGTCAGGGATTTGGAACCATTTCCTATCAAATAAACTGAGAATGAACTGATGAACATCGAAAACCTTATTTCTTGATTCACGTAAAAGGTTCAGGTCCTGTTCAATTTTGCTGATCTCTGCCTGATTCAAGATTGTTTTGGTATAAATGATCGGAAGGTCAAACTCCTCCTGCTGCACTGGTACTGTCGAAATCAGTAAATCAAAGGTGTCATCGATCTGATCAATTTCATTTAAGGCAAAAGTTGCGACCTCCGCGTTGCTGAAAAGACGTTCCAGATTCACTTTCAATAAATAGGAAGCTCCTCCACCTGTGGAACAAATAACCGCGATCTTTTGATAATCTTCAATCACCTGATTGGATTGCTTCTCCAAGCTTGCTGCAAAGTAAATCGCGACATACCCAATCTCATCCTTACTTATATCTGCTTCTAAATCTTTATTCAGCTCATTAATAAAAACCATCGCCACATTAAACACATTGGCATACTGTGTGTAGATATCCTCGATAATAGGATTTTCTAGCTGATGGCCTGTATAAAGCCGCTGCAATAAGGGGGCCACATGCATCAGCAGTGCATTGGCTAATGCTTGATCCCCACAAAAATGCGTTTGATAACGCCGATCCACAAAATCTAGTGCTTTTTCGATTGCTTGCTTTAACTGCTGATTGTTCTCAACATCATCAAGTACAGCAAATTTTCCACGCAGCTGTTCTTCCAAATAATTTTTTTCTGCTTTAGAAAAAACAATGGAATAGGCAGCTTCAAGGTAACCCACCAATTCTTCCGTTAAATGATCGTACTTATCGACGACTCTCAGCGTTTCAGACTCTTCTTGGTTTAACGTATTCTCCTGCATGATTCGAAAGCACAGTAAACGAATATGCTGAACAATGTTTTCAAAGACGATATCACTAATTTTCAACTGATTCTTTTGTAGACGTTCCTGTAAAAAACGCCTTAAGTCTGTTTCATCGAATGTAAAATTGAACTCCTTATACCTTTCGGTCAATACGGGGGTGTGGATCGTGTTACGAAGCAGGTATAAAATCGCTCGTCTTTTTTTACTTTCGGTCCCGATAATTTTCAAGCCATAATGCGCTTTGCTAAAAAGCGTCAGCTCGTACTTTTCACAAAACTGTTCAACCTGCTTGATATCGGCTTTAACGGTTGATAGGCTGACGTCCAGCCACTCCGCAATCTGCTGCATAGTGACGTACTCTTCATGAAACAGCAAAAGCAGTTCGATATTCTTAATCCGTTCTTGTGGAAGAGAGGCATCAATGTGGGTTTGCTGCTCTGAACGAGAAAGATAGCTTTGAAACTTCTCCCGATCAATGACTTTTAGTTGATAACCCTTTGAACGAATTCGTTCGACGGTGAAGCCTTCTGTTGTTCCGATAGCCTTCAACCATTTAATATCACTTGCAAGCGTTCGCTCCGAGATTTGAAATGCAGCGGCCAATGCCTTGGGAGCAGTCGCTTGCTTCTTTGCATATAAGTATTCAACAATTTTTTCTTGTCTCATAACTACCTCCCGCTTACAGATTAACTATACAATGTAAGCCCTTTACTTAAAATGGCAACTTTTTCTATTAAAAAATGCAAAACTAGACTGAATAAAAAGATGCACTCCCTATTAAAGCACACTCTTCTCCCTCTCGATAGTGACTTTATTGCGATCCAAGCGAAAAAAAACAAGCCCTAAATAAATAGGACTTGATAACTGCTTAACACTTAATATAGGAATACCCCTGCTCCTGCAATTCAACCAAACCAATGACGCCGGATTCAATGATTTCAACTTGCTCATGCATTTGTTTTGAGCGAACATGGAAATTACGCATTGAATGATGACAAGCCTGATAGGTAATATGCGGGTATTCTTTCATAAACTTGATCACACGCGGCAATAAATATCCTTGGATGGCCTCGCCGTTCATTAGCAAGACAATATCTGCTTTTGGCTCCGATAACAAGATATGCTCAATATTGTGACGGGCCTCTCGGATCATTCCTAACTCATCGACATGAAAAACTACTTTCATTTAAAACGCCTCCTTATATTCCATTAATGGGTGAAGCCATAATTTTTAATTTCGGTCTCTTCATGAAATACCAAATGACTATTCTCCAGCTCTTTGATAGCCGCCTTCAAATCCTCAATAAAATCATGTGCCATACTCATGCCAAAATCACTTCGAACTACAATACGCTGAATAATCTGATGATCTAGGTTCTTAGGCAATGGGTAAGAAGGAACCTGCCAGCCCTTCATTAGCAGCCGATCAGATAAATCATACAATGTCCATTGACGTGTTGAATCTTCCGCTAATTTGTAGCAAACCAGTGGTAGCTGACTGCCATCATTGATAAGTGTAAAATGGCGCGACTGTTCGATTTCCTTAGCCAAATAAACTGCTACATCATGGGTTCGTTGATGAATACTTTGATACCCCTCAAAGCCAAAACGAACAAAATTATAATACTGTCCGATCATCTGAGACGCACTATGGGAAAAATTGATCGCCATGGTCGGCATCTCCCCACCGAGATAGCTGACCTTAAAGACAAGCTCTTCTGGGAGAAATTTCTCGTCTCGCCAAACGACCCAGCCAACACCCGGATAAACCAAACCGTATTTGTGCCCTGAAGTATTGATGGAAATGACATTCTTCAGTCGAAAATCCCATGCCAACTCCGGTTCAACAAACGGCGCGTATAACCCGCCTGAAGCTGCGTCCACATGAATATACACTTTATGTTCTGTCTGTTGATTGTATGCTTCCACCAGCTGATCCAATTTCTCGATGTCGTCATATTGTCCTGTGTAGGTGATCCCAAGAATACCTACGATACCGATCGTATACTCATCAACTGCTTCTATGGCTTTTTCAACATCTAGAGATAAATGATCCGCTGACATTGGAATCTCACGAAGCTCAATATCCCAATAAACACAGAATTTTTCCCAACAAACCTGATACCCCGACGAAACGATTAGATTCGGCTTTTTCGCCTGAACAGCAACACCCAGCTTTTCAGCCCGCTTACGCCAGGCAAATTTCATTGCCATACCGCCTAGCATACAGGCCTCGGATGAGCCGATCGTAGACGTTCCGATGTATTTTTCTGGTCCCCTAGCATGCCACAGGTCTGCAATCATATTCACGCAGCGGTTTTCCATCTCAGCGGTTCGGGGATACTCAGACTTGTCGATCATATTTTTATCGAGAGTCTCACTCATTAATTTCACTGCTTCTGGTTCCATGAAGGTTTGACAAAAAGTCGCCAAGTTCAAACGAGAGTTTCCTTCATCTAATAGATCGTCCTTAATCATCTGATAGGCGATCCGCGGTTCGATGGATTTTTTTCCTAAATGATAGGACGGCAATAGCTCATCCTCATTCTTTGATCCGAAAATTGGTTCCAAGTAACTCGCCTCACGTCGATCTTTCTTTCCATAAAGCATTTGACCACGTCTCCTCTATATAAATAGTGCCCTTATTTACCCGAGTTGAACAAAATCTTCTTCTATAATAAGAGTAGCTGAAAGCGCTAAAAAATACAAAAGAATTCCTTGCAATCTGCTATCAATCCGATGATTTTTTCGAATTAAACTAAAATTAGCGGATTATTTCGAAAAAATCAGCATTTTTTTAAATAAAAGACTTTCTTTTTACTTGTGAATCTATTATTTTGGTAGTAGCATGCAAAAAAAATTAGCGGAGGACGCATTATGTCTTATCAGGAAATGCTTTTTACTTTCTTAGGCGGATTAGGAATTTTCCTTTTTGGGATCAAATATTTAGGTGACGGCTTGCAAAAAGCCGCCGGAAATCGATTACGAGAAATCCTAAATCGATTTACCTCAACGCCCTTTCGTGCCGTTTTAGCCGGGATCATTGTCACAGGGTTGATCCAGAGCAGCTCAGGAACAACGGTCTTAGCTGTGGGATTAGTTAGTGCCGGCTTTATGACCTTAAAACAAGCAATCGGGGTTATCATGGGGGCAAACGTGGGAACGACTGTCACCGCTTTCATCATCGGTTTTAATTTGAGTGAATATGCGTTGCCGATTATTGGAGCTGGCGCCATTCTACTCTTCTTTTCAAAGCGAACCTCGTTGCAATCGATCGGACAAATACTTTTCGGATTTGGCGCGCTTTTCTATGGATTGAAACTAATGGGTACAGCGATGGACCCTTTGAAAGATCTCCCGCAATTTAATGAATTGATGATCAGTGTCTCCCATCACCCTGTACTAGGTGTGGGTATCGGGACCTTGTTAACCATGGTTTTACAAAGCTCCAGTGCAACAATCGGGATCTTACAGCAGCTTTACATGCAAGGAAGTGTCTCCTTAACAGCCGCCTTGCCGATTTTATTTGGTGATAATATTGGAACAACGATCACGGCTATTATTGCCTGCTTAGGCGCAAGTGTTGCAGCGAAAAGAACGGCTGCATCACATGTCATTTTCAACTTGGTTGGAGCGATTATCTTTACAATTTTACTGGCTCCTTTTACTAAACTCGTTATTTTTTTCGCGAGTTCATTAGGCTTGAATCCAGCCATGCAGATTGCTTTCGCACACGGACTCTTCAATATTTCCAACTTAGCGATTCAATTCTGGTTTATTCCGCAGATTGAGATGATCGTGAAGAAGATCGTCCCAGGCAGCGAGAAAAATTTGAATATTCGTTCTGTTACTTTGAGTGAGCCCATTATCCACACTTCTTCCGTTATGGCCATCGAACAGGCCAAAGGAGAAGTCATTCAAATGGGGAATTACGTGCTTTCTTCAGTAAAATCCGCGCGTAAGTATTACAACGACACGAAGGAAGAATGGCGGGACGACGTTCTACAGTACGAAGATGCTATTAATCAGTGTGATATAGAATTGACTGAATACCTCGTCAAAATTTCCGCGACTGAATTGACCCCATTAGAGAGTCAAGAACAAGCGATGCTGCTGGAATTTACGAAAGACTTCGAGCGCATTGGAGATCATTCAATGAACATTATCCACTACGTCGAAGAATCTATCGCATTAGAAGAAAAACAACGTGCAAAGGATAAAAGAAATAAGACGAAATCAACCAACAATCGGCAAACCTTCTTGCTTCATGATGAAGACCTTGAACGACTATTCGACAAAGTACTTAAAAATATCCGTGATGCCATGCAGGTATTAGAAAATGACGACATCGAGCTAGCGCAAAAGATGCTGGATCGTGAAGAAGAAATCAATCAACTCGTTGAATTGTTGCGTAAGAAATACATTCGCCTAATGACAAAAGGCGAAGGACGTGCAGCAGACGGCGTTCTCTTGATTGATATCAGCTCCAACCTTGAACGTTCTAGCGACCGGACGCTTCACATTGCGAAATACTTCTTAGGAAACAAATACAATTTCAAATACGATACTTCCAATTTCCATTACAAAGAACCACTGGAGTCATCTGACGATTCCCTTAGTGATGGCAAAGAAGTATTGGATTAGTGAAAAGCAATTCCTCGATTATTTGAGGGATTGCTTTTTACCTTTCACGATTGTAAGTTTAACTACTCTTTCGTAAGTATTTTCGCGCCCTATTCCTTGGTATGATTGGTTTATCAAAGAAAGGGAGTTGAAGAAATGGATACATTTACGATTGTTTTATTGGGTTGGGGACTTTATTCAGTGATTCATTATTTTGAAAAACGTGGGGAACGCGGAAAAGCAATTATTGCAACAGTGCTTGTAAGTTTGCTGATTATCTTATCAAATGTCTTTAGTAATTTTGCCAATGCCTCTCAGCTAGGCTGGTCAAAATTAGTTCTGACTGTTGGTGTGAGTGTGGTAATTTTATCCTTCTTTATTTTTCTGCCAGCTATTTTCAAAACAAAAAAATAGGCTAGTTGAAAGATTCTCGCAAGAATCTTTCAACTAGCTTTTTCTTATTCTGCAACTGATACGGGTACGACTTCAAACTTCGTCACATCTACCAATCCGATGTCGGTGATTTTTAAATTGGGAATAACGGCTAAAGACATGAAGCCTAGTGTCATGATCGGATCTACCTTTTCCGATACCCCCAATACATCATGAGCCAAGCGATTGATCTCCGCTTCTTGTTCTGCGACCTCTTCACCTGAAAGGTCACTCATTAATCCGGCAATTGGCAACGCCATACTTCTGATCACTTCGCCGGATTCGACTAATACCACACCGCCCTCTTGCTCTTTTAGTGCTTGCAGCGCTGTAGCCATATCCTCGTCATTGGTTCCAGTAACAATCAAATTATGAGAATCGTGAGCAATGGACAAACCAATCGCTCCTTTTTTCAGTCCGTAATCCTTCAATAGTCCGACAAATACATTTCCTGTATTGTGATGACGCTCAACTACTGCGATTTTTGTTACATCCTGCTGCGGGTCAAAGACAAATTGTCCCTCACCATCTCTTTGAACGGAGACGATTGCCTCATTTGTTAACGCTTCTTGTGGAATCACTTCAATCGCTCGTGCTTGATTACTGGCCAAGTTTAAGCCTAATTGCGCTTTATGAAAGGTATCAATATGCACACTTGATTGAACGTTTTCCGTTGACACACGGGTAATAGTTGGAAGATAGTTCCCTTTTTCAGCGATCAAGTCACCAGCAATATACGTTGCTTCGATCGCTATTTCTTTTAAATCAGAAAAAATGACCAAATCCGCTCTCAATCCTGGCGCAATCGCTCCGCGATCCGTCAGTTGACAGCATTGAGCCGCATTGATCGTTGCCATCTGAATCGCTCGAATCGGTGAAACTCCTTCCTCGATACAAATCCGAATGCTGTTATCCAAATGTCCTTTTTCCAGCATGGTTTTTGCTTGTAAGTCATCCGCCGATAACACACAACGCTGATAATTATTTTCGGTAACACCCTTCAATAAGGTTCGCAGGTTTTGCGTAACCGAGCCTTCCCGTAAAAAGACATACATCCCGCGAGCAACCCGATCCTTTAATTCCTGCACCGTTGAGCATTCGTGATCATTAGCGATCCCTGCCGCTGCATAGGCATTTAATTCTTTTTCAAACACCATTGGTGAGTGACCGTCAATCCGCAAATTCCGTTCTTTTGCGGCTAACAGCTTGTCCAGCACCTCCTCTTGTGCATTGATTACACCTGGGAAATTCATAAATTCTGCCAAGCCATCCACTTGATTTTTTTCAAATGCCGGAATCATATCCGAGGCTTCCACTACTGCACCAGCATTTTCCATATTCGTCGCCGGTACACAAGAAGGCATCATATAGCGAATATCTAATGCTGTTTCTTTAGCAGCCTCCACCATATAGTCCAACCCCTGCAACCCTAAAACATTCACGATCTCATGGGGATCCGCTAACACAGTCGTTGTGCCATGAGGAACGAGCAGACGACCAAACTCTTCCGGTGTTACATAGGAAGATTCTACATGGATATGAGGATCAATGAATCCTGGAGCAACAAATTTTCCTTGTAAATCAATGCTTTCTGCTCCCTGATAACCCTCACCGACTCCCGCGATTCTTCCATCCACAATGGCGACATCTCCCTGCAGGATTTCTGCCTGATAAACATCCACCACCTGGGCATTTTTTAAAACTAGATCAGCTGGTACTCGTCCCGCTGCTACATCAATCAGGCGCTTTAATGACTTTTTGTTCAATTCCCTCTCCCCTTTTTAAATATTTTTTCTATTATAGCAGGGTTACTCCCTCGAATCACTACTAATTTGAGTTCATTTTAAAATGATACTAATCTCTCCTGTTTATAAGTAAGTAGATGGATCACTATGAAAGGCTCTTTGATGTAATAAATGCTCAAAGTGTATTTTCCTTTATAAATAGAAAAAATCAACAGCCCCAATCGTAATACTTAAGATCATTTTGTCGAAAATTAGGTTAACCGTCAGTCTATCCAATTTCATAAGCTACTTTTTTTATCATAAGAAAAAGAAGTAGCTCCATTGGTTAACGGAACTACTTCTTCAAAATCTATTATCCTTCCGGATGCAAAACGTTATACGATTTTTTCAATACTTCATCCGTATAATCCGTCAAGCTTTGATACACTTCTTCGTTTAACTGTTTATAGATCGATACGTTTTCTGGCTTTGGAGTAAAGACGTCTTTTACTTTAACCATTTTTTCTACGGCTTCTTCATATGTTTCATAAATACCTAGTCCAACTGCAGCGTTAATTGCTGCCCCTACACTGGCACTGCCGTTCACCACATTTCGCTTGATCGGCAGGTTGAAGACATCCGCAAAAATCTGCATCAGTAAATCACTGTTTGACCCACCGCCTGTCACGATGACCTCATCGATCGGGTGTCCCAGTTCATCAGTCATATTCGTTACATTATTTTTCATCGTATAAGCGATACCTTCTAAGATCGAACGATACAAATAGCGATAATCATGATGGGCATTAAAACCAATCATCACACCACGCTTGAAGGGTTCCCACGGGTTCGCCAGCCAATCCAACTTCGTCATCAAGCCGTCACTTCCGGCTGGAATATTCGCTGCTTGTTCATTCAAATATTCTTCTTCGCTAATACCTTGATAGTTAGAGCGAATACTGATTTTTTCACCTAAAAGATCCTTGAACCAAGAAACGGTCCACATTCCTCGACGAATGCCATAGCCTTCATAGATATAACGTCCTGGCATGGAAGATAAAATTCCCCAATAATTCACCGCATCACTAGGCGGCATTTGTTTGCCCATCATCATGCTGCAAATATAGGTTCCTAAAGAAACAACTGCACTAGTATCTTGAATCAGCCCCGCTCCTAGTGCTTCAACAGCTTTATCACTAGTTGTAGCAAAAACAGGTACTCCTTCTGGTAAGCCTGTTTTTTTACTAGCTTCCTTAGTGATCGTCCCTAGATTATCCCCCGGCTTAACGGCTTCAAACAGCATCTCTTCTGGAAGATTATATTGCTTCAATATTTGTTCGTCGGTCGACCAGTCCCATGTCTCATAATCTACTGGCCATTGACCAAAATTATTTCCGATATTATCTTTAAATTCACCGGTTAATCGATGAGTGATATACCCACTTGTAGAGGTTACGTATTGAACGTCTGGATTGTCATGGACATACGGAGTTGAGGTCCGTTTATCCATCCAGCTAATCACTGGCTGTGCCAAAGTACCGTCTTTTTTTAATAATACACGACAGCAGCGGATAAAACCTAACCCGATTCCCACAATATTTTCTTTCCGTACACCAAACTCATCCATTGCTTTCATTGATGCACTGCATAACGCATCCCACAAGTCGTCACCGGGATGCTCAACAACGACATCCTCGCCTAAATGCATTGGACGCAACGCTTCTTTTCCTTCGCCAACAATGTTGCCTTCTAAATCAAAAATGACAATCTTCGCACTCTGGCTTCCGCCATCGATACCAACGATATATTTCTTTTCCATAGTCTCTCCTTTTCATGTTTCTACTATTATATAGCTGGACTACCGTACTAAGAAACCACCATCAACAGCCAAGATATGTCCATTTACAAAATGCGAAGCTTCAGAAGCTAAGAAAGCTGTTGCACCCATCAAATCTGCCACATCTCCCCATCTGCCTTCTGGTGTGTGATCCACAATCCATTTACTGCGTTCTGGATCCTCAATTGATGCTTTTGCCGCATGTGTTTTGAAGTAGCCAGGTGCAATACCATTTACTTGGATATTGTATTGCGCTAATTCGTCACAATAAGCTTTCGTCAAACCAGCTAATCCATGTTTTGACGCGGCATAAGCAGGGGCCCATTGTCCTCCCAAGAAAGAGAACATAGAACAAATATTAATGATCTTTCCACTCTTCTGAGGAATCATCACTTTAGCAGCTTCATGGCTCATATCAAAGGCTGCAGTTAGATTAATGTTGATCGTTGGATCCCATTTATCACGACCATAGCTCACTACGTCATCGCAAGGACAAATTCCTGCGCAGTTTACTAAGATATCTACAGAGCCAAATTCAGCGACACATTTTTCAACAACTTCTTGGCAGACGCCGTCTTTTGTGATATCTGCTTCCATATAAGCTGTTTTTGCTCCACGCTCTGCTAACACAGCATTGAATTCTGGATCATCTGGCATAATCGATGGCATGAAAATATTTGCTCCTGCTTCAGCTAAAGCTAAGGAAAATGCTTGTCCTAGTCCAGTATTTCCGCCTGTTACGATCGCGTTTTTCCCTTTGATATGAAACATATCCATCTTGAAGTCTTTGATTTCCATTCTTCTACCTTCTTTTCCTTTATTTTTGTTTTTTCACCCGCTTTGGGGTTATCCCTTAAGTCTGGTACTTAGCTTCCTTGCAAATTCCGCTGCATCACCATGTACAACGATACTGGCTAAATGATTCATCGGTGCACCCAAATCCGTATTTACCGAAATAATCTCTTTTACATTTTTTAATCCTTCAATGTGCTGTGTCGAACCGTAAATGCCCAGTGCCAAATACAAATCTGGACTCACTGTCTTTCCTGATTGTCCGACTTGTATTTCTCGCGGCGCTCTCTTACGATCAACTAGCTGTTTCGAAACTGCCACGACACCACTCAATTCATCCGCCAACCCCTGTAGTTGATCAATAGGTTCCGAGAATCCTCCGCCTGCTGAAATGATTACGTCAGCCTCCCGAATATCAATACCGCTATGTTCACTTTCGTTAATATCTAAAATTTCAATTGATGACGCTTTCAATTCTGTAGGATAAAAATCGATTTTCTCTGGCATTTTCGTTAAATCCTCTGCATGAAAAACATTAGGATGGACACTCGCCATGATTGGTGACGTTTCACAGACGATACTTGCCATAATATTGCCTGAAAAAGCGGGTCGCACCAATTTCTTTCCACGTTTGTCGACATGAATGTCGGTAATATCAGCCACTAATCCTACCCCCAGTCGCATCGCCACGCGCGGAGCCACCATTCGTCCAAATTCCGTCGCTAAAATAATGATACTGTCAAATTGGTACTCTCTATGAACCTGCTCAATGATATCTGTCATTACACGACTATCCTTTAGTTGGATCGACGGTCCTTCAACGTTAATCAATGCATCAAGCCCTTTAACTTCTTCAGGCAAATTGATCCCTAATCCGTAAATAAATGCTTCTCCTTGAGCCAATCGATTGACTACAGCTATCAGATCCAATGAATAGTCAACCTGATCATTATCTATCAGAATGAGTCCTTTAAACATTATAAGTACCCCTTTTCTTTTAGAAACTGAACCACTTCATCAATACCTTGATCGTCAACTTTCACTACTTTGTGGGCCACTTGCTCTCTTTTTACCACCACATTTTTTTTCACTTTAGTTGGTGAGCCTTTACCGCCGATTTCTCCAGCTGGCAATTGTAACGTTTCATTCGTCACCAGCTCAAATTGGTCCTCCACATTTTTCCCAATATTTTCATACCTTACAAAACCGAGGCGCAGATTCATCTGATGAGTGACGCTCAATACGCTTGGGTTTTTAATTTTTAAATGATACGTTTTTTCCTCTTGAAAAGCTTCAACAATGGAATACTCTTCTGTGAGCGATGGAATAGAAACAATGTTGGAAAACTGATTGATTCTCATAATTTCCGCGATCTGCGGTCCGACATGTCCAGTTCCGCCATCTAAGGTATGCGTACCAGTAAGCAGTACATCATATTTTGTAGAGGAGAGGTAGCTTGAAATAATTCGACTAGTCACCAATGAATCACTGCCGGCAAAATGACGATCGCTGATTAAAACAGCTTTATCCGCACCCAAACGTACAAAATCTTTCGTTGGTTCCTCCAGCTTCATTGGCCCCATCGTCACAACTTCAACAAAAACAGAAGGGTTTTGCTTCTTTTGCATCATCGCAAAAGCCAGCGCATTCTTATCATCCGGATTCAAGATTAAACGGGAGCTATCTCGATCGATTTTATCCGTTTTATAATCATAGACAAATTTCTCTGTATCTGGAACAAATTTGACTAAGCAGATGATTTTCATGCTATTCCCTCCTAATGCGTAATATTATTATCTGTTCAAGGGCTTTCGCCCTTGAACAGATCGTGTACTTATTTTTGATACTTCAAGCCTTCTTGAACTGGATAAATATTTCCAAAACTCATAACACCCTTCGGATCGAAAACTTCTTTCAAGCTTTCTAACATATAGTAGGCAGATTGATGCTCTTCTTTTGTCCATTCATTACGGTACTTCCCGATTCCGTGATGGTGACACATAGAACCGCCTAATTTTAGCGTTTCCTCTACGATGATCGCTTGAATCGGATGGTGATAAATCTTCATTTCATCCTCTGGTTCGCAATTGATATCGTAATTATAAACAAAGTACATGTTCGTCCCGTTTAAATAGCTGTGTGAAGAATGTCCTCCTAGCATTGTTAAATCATCTGCACGAGGAAACTCATTACGAATTCGGTCAATGACGTTGTTATAAATTTTCGTGATTGTTTCCCAATCTGCCGAAACCTCTGTCGTATACCCATCGTGTTTGTCGTTGTCGATCATGCCTTGGATTTCATCGTCGATCGTTTGTTGTGTCCAGTTCAATTGATTGAACCAATTTTCGATCAATTGAGAATCTACTTGTTTCACGATACCATCCTTAAATTTCTCCACCGCTTCTTCGATTCCCTTGCCTGTTGCTTCAACGATTCCTTTTGGCCCTTCCGCCATAAAGATCAGCACGCATTTTCCTTCGTAGAAATGATAGAAATGCTGGCGTGCATCCTCTGGTGAATATGTTCGCGCAACCGATGGGCGATAGCCGTTTACCATCACTTCGCGAAGGACCTTCACGCCATCTTCTACATCATTTACTAAATAGCCGTAAAACTTATTATTGTCTGGGTAATACTTAAATATCTTCACTGTTACTTCAGTGATGTAACATAACGTTCCTTCATTTCCAATTACGATATGACGAATGTCCGGTCCACCGGCACGACGAGAAATATTTTTGATTCGCGAGATATGCCCATTCGGAAAGACACATTCAAGGCCAACGACCATATCTTCGATCCCACCGTATAAGGTAGAGAATTGTCCAATTGATCGTGTCGCAACTAATCCGCCGTATTGAGCGATCGGTTTTGATTGGGGAGAGTGCCCTGTTGTGTACCCGATTTTTCTTAATTCATCTTCCAATGCTTGTAGTGGAACACCCGCCTGAACAGTTGCCTGCATATTGTAAGGATCAATTTTTAAAATCTTGTTCATTCGCGAGCCATCAATTACTAATGCCAAATCTTTCCAGTTTTCCAATCCGCCTTCCGTTGCTGTTTGTCCGCTTCGAGGGATGACGTTGATGTCATTTTCGTTACAATACATCAAGAGCTCTTTGACTTCTTCTGCATTGTTAGGATAAACGACTGCTGTTGGCAGCGGGTTATCTAGAACCCCTTTTGCTTTCATGTATTTGCGGTAGCGGTCAGAGGCTGCATCATATAAAGTTGCATGATCGGTTACTACCTGTTCTTCAGAAACGATTTTTTTTACGTCCTTGATAATTGCTTCTTTCACCAATGTTTCAGAATTCATTCAATTAACTCCATTCATCATTTTTTCGAAAGCGCTTTTCTTGAGTTCAGTATAAAGGGTTGACTCTTGTTTTACATTAAAATTTGATTAAATTTTCTATTTATTTTTGTTTTTTATCAATATAATGGAAAATTTTCCACTTATTGTTTGCTTTTTAGATTCTGCTTATGCTATTCTGAATGTAAGATAACTCAATGAGAATTAGGAGGAATGCCTCATGAAAATACAGCTTGATCGATTAAACGATTTAGAAATAAGCATCCACAATCGTTTAACGCTAGAAAGCAAAGAAAATCCAAACTTGACCATCACGGAAGCGGCAAAGCTTTCAGGTGTTTCACCCTCCAAAATTTCTAAACTTGTCAAAAAAATGGGCTTCTCTGGCTACAAAGAATATTTTCGTTTTTTGACTGGCAAAGAATTAATTAAACAAAAAAAATTAAATAGCGAATTTGCTCGTATCAAGGATTTCATGGAGAATTTTGATGAATCAACGGTAGATTATTTAGCTGGATTGATTCAGCAGTCGGATAAAATTTTACTTTTTGGTTATGGTCCGACAAATTTTTGTATGGAATATTTTGAGTACAAATTAAATTTTACTCTTAATAAAAATGTCATTCGAGTGAGTCAGCCTTCCTTGATTCCTGATTTGTTAACGGAGGACTCTTTGCTACTGATTTTTTCTGTCGCTGGAAAATTTGCGAATTTTGATCCATTGTTTGAAGAAGCGAAAAAGCATCATGCCAAGTCTTTATTGGTAATGGAGGAAATGAACACTGATTTAACTCTTGATGCCAGTGAGATCATCTTCTTGACTAAGTCGCACCAAGATGAGCATTTAAAGTCTCATGAAAAAACTCGAACCATTTTATTGATGTACATCGAAGAAGTCATACGTCAATTAACGAAAGAAGACCTCCGCGAATAACTTGCGGAGGTCTTCTTCATTTCTAAACATTTATCACTATTTCATGATCCAATCAAATAGCCAATCCATCATTATTGCAATAAACGCACATAGGACTGCTCCAACGACAATAATTGGACCGCCATCCGTAATCGCGATTCCACGCAAGATGACATCACCGACCCCGCCAGCGCCAACGAAAGAACCAATCGTCGTAATCCCTACTGAAATTACTAGCGCATTGCGCACACCAGCTAATATCACTGGCATCGCTAATGGTATTTTGATCATATAAAGAATTTGATAGCGATTCATACCAATTCCCTTTGCACTGTCTATATACATTGGATCTACATTTACTAATCCAACATACGTATTTTTGACGATAGGTAACAATGAATACAGAACTACGGTTGCAACTACAGTATTTTGTCCTAAGCCCATTAAAATCAAGAGAACTGTCAGCATCGCAATGGAAGGGATCGTTTGAATCACATTGATGAGACCAATCACAAGATCAGAAAGTTTCTGTCGTTCAGATAATAGAATGCCTAAAGGAAATCCAATTAAAAAAGTTAAGACCACGCCGATCACAGAGATATACACATGCACACCAAATTGCGTAATCAAGTACGAAGAGTTTTCGCTCAAATATTGTATCAAATTATCAAACATTAGCTTCCCTCCTCAAAATAATTATGCTTTTCCAAAAAGCGCCGAGCAATGAGCTTTGGCTCTAGGAGTTCATTATCAGATTCATAATTCAACCGCTGCATCGCTTCTGTATCAATCGTATTCTGTAATTTCAGTAAAAGTGGTTTTAGTTCTGGATATTTTTTTAAAGTATCTCCTGAGACGACAACACTTGCTGTATAGGGTGGGAAAAATTTCAAGTCGTCTTCTAGCATCACAAGATCATAACTGCCCACTCGTCCATCTGTAGAGTATCCTAAGATTACATCCAGTTCCTTAGAGACGAGTGCATCATAAAGCAAACCGACCTGCATCGGATAAACCCGTTGAAACTTCGTATCATAAGCTTCCGTATAACCTTTATAGCCATCGCCTTCTCGCTTATACCACGTCTGATCGGACCCTAGACGCATTTTGTCCGCACATTTTTTTAAATCACTAACGGTTTTTAAGTCATATTTTTGGGCAGTTTCTTGAGTGACCATAAACGTAAACTGATTAGAAAAGCCATAGCTCGGGAACCATTCGAAGCCAAATCGCTGGTCAAACTCTCGTTGTACAATTTTTAGTGCTTTTGCAGGGTCTTTCTCTGTTGGGAGTCCTAAAGTTCCAATCAAATCTGTTCCTGTATAACGTGTAGGTGCAATATCCAGGTCCCCTCGAAGCATGGCTTCATGCATCAAGTTTGCTGATCCTAGATTATTTAGATAAACGATCTTTTTATCCGTTGAATGCTGAAGCAGTTCAACTACGATATTCCCTAATATCTGAGATTCCGATGTGACACCACCCGCAACCGTGATCGTATCATCCTTATTAGAAAAATTTTGCACGACAAAACTTCCGAAAAGCAGGAGCATCGCAACTAACAATAAAACACGCTTTTTCATCGATTCACCCTCTATCCATCGTTAGTTTTGCTTCTGAACGCTTAAGCAATGCATCAGAAAGTAAGGCTAGCAGCGTGATCGGAATTGTTCCCATCAATACTAAATCCATTCGATACAGATTCAATCCGTTAAAAATAAAATCTCCCAATCCACCAGCCCCGATATAGGATGCCAAGGTGGTCCATGAGATAACGTAAACCGTCGATACCCGAATCCCTGCCATAATAACGCCCATTGCTAGGGGCAGTTCAATTTGCACTAATCGCTGCATCTGCGACATCCCCATCCCTTTAGCAGCATCCAAATAGGTCGCATCGACTGATTTAATTCCTACATAGGTGTTTCTTAGAATCGGCAACAGTGAATATAAAAACAGCGCGATCACCGCTGGAATCTTTCCAATCCCAAAAAAAGGAATCATAATCGATAACAGTGCCAGTGACGGAATGGTTTGAAAAACACCTACAACCTTAATCACAGTTTCTGAACCCTTTTCTACACGAGTTAAGAGCGCGCCCAGCGGAACAGCCACGAGGATGCCAAGAAAAATCGCTAAAAAGGACAAATAAAAATGTTCCCAGAATTTCAATAAAATCTCATTACCATATTCTGACCAAAAATTCATGTCATCCCCTCCTACTGCAATTGTTCTTGTACAAGCGACACTAGTGATGAGCGCGTCACGATACCCACTAAGTGTTCCTCGTCATCCACTACCGGCAAGTATTTAAAAACATGATTAATCAGGGGTTCAATGACATCCGCTACTCGATCCTTTTGATTCACACTTGCCGTATCTGTTCTCATTACCTCAAAAACTGAAGAAGTCGGTTTAAGTTTGGAAATATTTCGTTCAACAAAGTTGATATCAATAAAGCCCTTCAAGCAATTTTGATCGTCTACAACAAGCAAAGTATCCACTTTTTTTTCTGACATTTGGCGGATTGCTTCGGTGATTGATTTACTTAAGGAGATCGATTCGACTCGATCCACCATCAAATCAGATACAGTCATCTCGTTATTGTAATACCCATTACGCTTCCGCTTTCCAATCAGTTCCTCTACAAAATCGTTGGCTGGCTTTTCTAAGATTGTATCAACCGTATCATATTGAACAATCTCCCCATGATCCATAATAATAATTTTGTCCGCCAGCTTGATTGCTTCATCCATATCATGCGTAACGAAAACAATGGTCTTTTTCATCTCCTGCTGCAAGCCTTTAATCATCTCCTGCAACGCATCTCGCGTAATTGGATCCAAAGCACCGAACGGCTCGTCCATCAGAATGATATCTTGACTAGCAGCTAATGCTCGAATTACACCAATTCGCTGTTGCTGACCGCCTGAAAGATTCTTCGGTTTTCGTTCTAAATACTCGATGGGTAAATCTACTCGCTGAATCAGCCGTTCCGCAACTCCTGATTTTTTTTCCTCACTCCATTTCAACAGCTTTGGAACGATCATAATGTTTTCACGTATTGTCATATGAGGAAATAATCCAATATTCTGGATCACATAGCCAATCTGTCTCCGCAATTCGTCCTCGTTCAGTTTAGTAACATCTTGTCCGTTAATTTTGATACTGCCACTTGAGGGCTCAATCATCCGATTAATCATTCGAACCAACGTAGTTTTTCCGCTTCCACTCGTACCGATAACACAGATGAATTGATTGTACTCGATCGTTAAGTCAAAGGGCTGTACAGCAACCGCTTTTTCTCCATATCTTTTTTCTACCTGCTCAAACTCGATCATACCAATGATTCCTCCGTTCTTATGTATAGCCGTGACAAAAAAATGCTGTCACGACGTTTAAAATTGGCTGATTACCTTACTCGATAGCCGCCATCGACTGACAAAATATGTCCATTAACAAAATTTGAAGCTGGACTAGCTAAATAAACTAAGGCTCCCATCAAGTCTACATCCTCCGCAAAATAGTTCGTGGGAACGTGGGCCAAGACGCGTTGAGTAATTTCCGAATCCTCGCTTTCAGTCCTATCAGTAATCATATATCCCGGAGCGATACCATTTACCTGAATATTGCTACTTGCCAATTCATCACAATAAGCTTTTGTTAGACCGACTAATCCATGCTTTGCTGCAGCATTTGCTGGTGATTGCTGTCCACCCAAAAAAGAGAATAAGGAGCAGATGTTAATGATCTTGCCGCTTTTTTGTGAAAGCATCACTTTTGCTGCTTCATGAGACATCTCAAATGCAGCCGTCAGATTCAATTGAATCATTGGGTCCCATTTTGAACGATCGAACTTTGTTACTTCTGCTGATAGGTGCATTCCAGCACAATTCACTAAGATATCTACTGTGCCAAAAACCTCCACACAGTGTTCTACTACCTGCTGCGGAACACCCTCTTCTGTTAGATCCACTTCCATAAAAACGTAGCACGAACCCGTTTCCTCAATAATTTTCTGTGTTGTTCCATCGTCATCAATCAAACTAGGCACAAGGATGTTTGCTCCACATTTGGCTAATGCTAATGAGAATGCTCGTCCAATCCCTGTATTCCCTCCTGTTACGATGGCAACTTTTCCATCCAGTGAAAAAAGATCCATATTGAATTCTGTGATTTCCATTTATCTTCCCTCCGATTGTATGATAGCTAATTACTGACGCATTTAGTTTTCTTCATTCCCGACCGAATCTACCCAGTTTTAACCGTTTGTACTAAAATCAAAATAAAAAAGCGAACACCAAATAAGCTGGTGTCCGCTTTTCTCTGTCCTCTTAGCAACAACTACCGTTTTTCATTTTTATATTTCCCAAACATCCATGTTGGTTGTTGAAATGGCAACTGCACCCGCCTGCAAAGCCGTCATAACTAATTCCTTATCACAAACCAAACCACTTGCTACAATAGGCACATCTACAACTTCTTGTACCCATGATAAAACTTTAGGCATCGCACCTGGCAAAACCTCCACAACATCTGCCTTTGATGTTCCTAATTGTTTCGGTAAATTATGATAAGACTTCGAATCAATCAAAAAGAAACGATGAATCGTAAACATTCCTCTGGCATTCGCCGCTCGCAAAAGAATGGATTTTGAGCTGATAATACCATCAGCTTTTGTCGCCCGTTTTAAATAGTCAACGGCCGTCTCCTTTGTCGCTAACCCATCAATCAAGTCCACATCTACCATTACGATTTTTCCCGCTTCTTTCAAGCGATCAACGATGTCCACGATGCTGCACACATCTCCGTAAAGGACGAAGATAATGTCGCTTTCACAGGTCAATGCCTTCTCAAAACTGCGCTTATTATTGATAGCAGCAATTAGCGGATTGTCCTCCATCATTTGAATAATTTTTTCCTTCATCTTCACCCATATCCCTACCAACGTAATTTAATACGCTTTCATTCTAGCGTGGCTCACAAATCTATGTACGAGAAATTTCTGAGAATAACAAAATATTTTTTCAGACTTTATCTTGCTTACTCAACATTTCTTGATTCATTATGATTGTGTTTCTTCAGTCTAAGGGATAACCGCTTTTTCGTCAATCACACTAAAAAAATCTATTTTTCGAATAAACATTGATATATCGGCATTATTCAAGCAAAAAAAACACAAAAATTTAGATGAAAAATATTTTTGAACTATTTTGGGTACAAAAAATTGTTGACATCGCTTTCACTCCCTTCTATACTTTGGGTGTTACTGGAGACCAGAGAGAAGTAACGCTTACTTAAGCGTTGCTTCTTTTTTGTTTTTTTGTAAGAAAATTCACAAACAGGAGGGTGTTATATGAACAAGCAAGCAGTAAAAAAATGGGGAACCTTGTTGCTATTGTCAGCCGGTGCAGGAATTATCTTTCAGCTCCCTTACATTCGGGAAACGTTTTATGTACCGATCCAGAAAGCTATGAATTTAACCAACGCACAAATGGGAATGTTATCTTCCGGCTATGCTACGATGGCGACCTTTTCTTACTTTATTGGAGGAATCGTAGCCGATAAGTTCTCAGCCCGCAAATTGCTGACCTTTTCTTTCTTAGCTACGGGGGTTCTTGGTTTTTGGTTTTCAACTTTTCCGGGATTTCAAGTAAGCCGAATTATTTTTGTATTGATGGGAATTTCTACCATCATCACTTATTGGTCGGCAGCCATCAAAGCGACTCGTATGCTAGGAGACAGTTCGGAACAAGGACGTTTGTTTGGTTGGCAAGAAGGGTTACGTGGTCTGTTGAATGCTCTACTGGTATTCGGAATGACAGCCGTATACAGTCGCTTTTCGAACGAAGTTTTAGGAACCACTTGGGCTATTCGTGTCTGTGCAATCGCTGTTATTATTATCGGTATTTTAAATTGGTTCGTAATTGAAGATACGGCAGCCGAAACTCATACAGAGCCAATTTCAAAAGTTGCCATCGGAATGTTTAAAACGTTGAAAATGCCTCGCACATGGGTATTAGTAGCGATCGTATTTTTTGCATACAGCATTTATGGTATTTTAGGCTACATCAACACCTATGCAATTAATGTTTATGGTTTATCCGTTGCCGGAGGAACCACGCTCGGTGGTGTCCGTTATTTAGTCCAGGCTGCCGGAGGAATTATCGGAGGGATTATCGCAGATAAACTGGGATCACGTATCCGTGTTATTATTGGCGGGGCCGCTCTATTAACACTCTGCTTCGCAGGCTTCTTGGTATTGCCTGAAAGTGCAGGATTATTAGTCGCAATCATTGCAAACTTTATCTTCGGTTTGTTCCTGATCTATGTGGTTCGCAGTCAATATTTTGCTATCATTGATGATGCTGGCTTCCCAGTTGAAATGACTGGTCGTGTTTCAGGTATTGTCTCTTGTTTAGGTTATTTACCAGATGTCTTTATGTACACAATGATTGGTGGATGGCTAGATGCAAATCCTGGAAAAGCTGGTTTTAACATGATGTTCATGTATGCAATCGCAATGGGTGTAGGCTGTATTATCTTCTCATTCGTTCTAACAGCGATCATTAAAAAAGATAAAGCCGCCGCTGCTGTCTCTACTGAAATTGAATAAATAAAACGTTTCATCCCTTGAAACTCGAGGGATGAAACGTTTTATTTTTCCGGTACATCTAAAAATTCACCATGCATATTCTCATAATGCTTCACACTTAATGTTTCAAACACAGCGATCATTGGATGCTCATAGTTCAATTCCTTTTGAAATTCATTTAACTGAGCAGCTAATTTCTTGTATTCGACCAGCTCTTCAGCAAAAAGATAGCCTTTTAAAGCGATACTCTCGTGTTTTTCTTTGTCAAAACAAAAGAGACTGCCACTACGATTTTGTCGAATATTCTCTGCTGTTCGACCGTCACCATTGATATAAAACTTGAAATAGTAAAAACCATTTCGTTCAAGCGGCGGTGATACAGCAATCGCATGAGGAAATCCGCGATTGTCAATCGTAATTAGGGTGAACGTATCGGCTTTCGTTAATAATGCTTCCATGCCTTTATCCATTGAAAAAACCTCCTATCTTTTATTTTTCTGGTACATAAAGCGGCACAAAGTCTGCCAAAAATTCTACCGTTAACGGTAACGCGGGACCCTTATCGCCATCAATTCGGGAATAAATGGTTTTATTCGTCAAAGGCTTTAATTCCAATTTGTTTGTCTCCAAATACGTCAATGAATCTGACTCCTTCAGACGTCCTGTAAAGACTAATCGGAAAAGTTGAAGAAGTTTCCGAAAGCGCATATTGTGCAGAACGCTGACATGCAGTTCGTCGTAATCTGAATCTACATAAGTCCTTCCCCCAATCGAATGGGTCGTTGTCGCTAAAGAAAACCAAACCTTCAGTTTTTCGTGATAATTGTCTGCCTTGATTTCTACTGGATAAGACGTATCCTTGCCTATTTGTTTCATCGCCTTTAGTGGATAGACGATTAAACCAAATTTCTGCTTCTCACTTTGGCGTACTTCGTTTGAGATATCCGCAAATGAGCCAAAGGTGAAGGAACTGATTACTGCTTTTTGTCGATCTTGACAAGCAGCGATGCCGACGTTTCGCTGATGACCAGCGATAATGACATCCATCGCTTCTTCTTCATCCATTGGCAAGTGCCAACGCTTCGCAAAGTTATTAATTGTTCCTCCTGGAATAATTCCCAGAGGTATTGCTTTTCCTGCTTGAACAAATGCTGTTCCAACAATATTCAACGAACCATCGCCGCCGATGGACACTATTCCATCAAGTTTCTCGATTGCTTTCTTCACTGTTTCGACCGCCAGTTCAGGATCAGGAGCGGTTAAGTAATCTGCGGAATGTCCGGCTTGTTCCAATTTTTCACGCATTCGTTCTGCTAATTTTTCTGCATTTCCATCCCCAGCATTCGGATTAAAAAATATTCCATAATGCATTTTTTTCACCCTCATTCAATACTTTTAAAAATTAATCGTGTTTACTAATTAATCCACCCTTTTCAATTTTACTTTATCATTTTTAATCTAAAAAAACTGTTTCAACGAACTAAATTTCTAGAAAATGATTGCTTTTACTTTTTTTCTTAAAAAAAACTGCTATGATAAAGCAAAGAGAGGATGGAGAAAATGTTTGAACCAACAAAACCACGACATAGTGATGTCCCTTTTGACGTTGTTCCTGAACACATGCAGCAGGAAATTTGGCACATGATTTTTATGCGTCCTATGAAAGGACTGCCCCTTAATTCGCCACAGCGCTTCCATTTTTTTAAAAACAAAATTGCTGGCACATTGAGTGTCGTTTACTCACAAAGTGACCCTTATTTTTCTGATGGGATCACGGCCCCTTATGTTGAAGCTTATAAAGACATTGAATTTCCAAAAGCCATGTATGTCTATGATGACGGCAATGAATTACTTATGACATTAGACGAAAAAACCGTCTGACATTTCAGTCAGACGGTTTTAGTTTATCTATTTTACGACCATCACGTTACAAGGTGCTTGGTTTACTACATATGCAGTTGTTGAACCGACCAGCAGCAATGACAATGCCCCTAGTCCAGTTGCACCTATTACGATTAAATCTATCTCTAATTTTTCTGCTAGTTCGACAATCTCGCGCTTAGGATTGCCGGCAATGATTTGAGAAGTCAAATGAACTTCCTTTTCCTCTGCCACACGGTGCTGCTCTAGCTCATTAATAATGCTTTGGGCTTTTTCATGGACCTCCTGCATCAATGGGATGGAACTTCCACCTGTTGTCCCGGTAAAACTAGCCGTATCAATCACTGTCGTCAAGGTCAGCTTCCCCTTATTTCTCTTCGCGATATTGATTGCTTCGTCAAACGCCTTTTTAGATTGTTCAGAGCCATCCACAGCAACCAAAATATTTTTATATTCATCAACCATTTTTACCACCCCTTTCAAATCCTAGTTTATCATTTTGCTTTTCTTTCGAAAAATAAAAATCGTCGTTTCTCTTTATTTTTTTACTTTTACAATCATTAAAACTGCTTTAAAGATGATCGAATAAATTGTTCTTCACTCTGTAAGGTGCTAAACTTTCTTCACTGATTAATATGCAATGCAACACTGATTTTCCAAAAGGAGACATAAAATGAACAAATCACAACGAAGAAAAGCACACTTGATTATTCATGGTGCTTCCACCGCTGCCGCAGGGGTTGGTGCAGGAATGGCACAACTTCCATTTCCCGATGCTACTGTCCTGTTACCGATTCAAACGGCAATGGTCATTGCGTTGGGCAAAGTTTTCCATATTAAACTTGAAGAGGGTGCTGCTAGAGCCTTGGCAACACAATTTCTAGCTCAAAAGGCTGGGCAAATGACTGCACGGTTTTTAGCTGGAAAGCTTCCAGTCGCCGGAAATATAGTGAATGGTTCTACTGCTGCTGCTATCACTGAAAGCTATGGCTGGATGATCGCTAGAGAATTCGCAGAGGATTACGAAAAAAAACTCAAAGTATAATATTTTTTTAATTGCTCTTGAACTTCTTTTAAATGGCTTGAGACTTCGCTATACTTATAGGCGTGGATGAACTTGGTGTTTTACTCGTTCAATGATGTAGTCCGCATTTAAGACAGAGGTGCTGGTTCGATTCCAGCCGTCCACGTAAAAAGAAGCTGAGAGGCTTCTTTTTTTTTATTACGATTACCATTTCACAAAGGTTTTTAATGACAAGAAAAGAGGATCACTCAGGATGAGTGATCCAAAGTAGATTTTTAGAATACGTTTTTACTTAATAAGCTTTCTGCTTTTTCAGACAAAAAGAAAAACTTAAATTGATTTTTGATAGAGCCATTGCTATCAAAGATATTTCCCTGGATGAAGCCATATTTCTTCAGATTATCTAAACTATTTTCAAATTCAGTTTTAGAAGTTTCGAAGAAATGGTGACTTAAATTGCCAAAGTTTTTCTTCGCGATCTCATCCAAAATATAGTACTCCAAATCTTTTAATTTCATTCTATCCCCCCTTGTATATTAGAGTTAGGGTTTTAACCTTCCGGTTTTGATTGGATAACCCTATGAACCATCGTTATTTTAATTTGGTATTAACTCATTTCTTTTGAGATAATATATTTATTGGATTGAGAGGCTAAGCCGTTCCCCCCTTGGGCCATTGAACCCGCACTCGAGAGACTGGCTCCTCTCTCTGATAAGTGGATTGCGTATGAGTTAGATGTTGAAAGTCCTTACTTTACTCCGTATCTCGTACAAGGTAGTGACGCTTTTCAGTTGAGTGGATTTCAATCCAAAATTCTTTTTTTGAAAGGTCAGATATACATGTACTTTTTAGGCATTGATATCGGTAAACGCACTCACGTTGCTTCTATCATGAACGAGGAAGGAAAGGTATTACTAAAAGGTTTTTCATTTCCTAACACCACTGAAGGAGCAGAGTCATTAATTGAGCGAATGGTCGACTATTCCGGAGCACCCAGTGACTTTGTTATAGGGATGGAAGCCACGGGGCACTATTGGCTGTCCATCTTTTCATACCTTCACGAATCAGATTATTTGATTCACGTTGTGAATCCCCTTCAAACAGACGGATGGCGTAAAGGTACAGAAATACGGAAACGAAAAAACGATATTATTGATTCTGTTTTGATTGCTGACTTAATGCGCTATGGCTCATTTGTCGAAACGGTCTTATCCGATGAAAATGTTTTTTCTTTGAAACAACTTTCTCGTTACCGAACTTATTTAGTAGGTACAGCGAGCGACTTCAAAAGAAAAATTATAGCCGTATTGGATCAAGTCTTTCCAGAATACGCGACGATTTTTACCAAGCAGGGCGTTTTCGGAAAAGCTTCTAAAGAGTTATTGCTGGCGTTTAGTGCCCCGATCGACTTAGAAAACATTTCCTCAGAAACTTTGGCCCAATACTTAGCTGAGTTAAGCAGGAACCGAATCAAGGCAGAAAAAGCGGACCAATTGAAGCAAGCAGCTTCTAACTCCTTTGGAGTAAAATTTGCTCAAGAAGCGTTCACCTTCCAACTACGTTCAATGATTGAACAATTAAAATTCATTGAAAGCCAAATAAAGGAAACGGAAAGAGAAATCAAGCACATAATGGACACTTTAAATTCTGTTATTCTCACAATTCCTGGAATTGGTCCTATAAACGGTGCGACTATTCTTGGTGAGATCGGAGATATTCAAAAATTTTCTAACCCGAAAAAACTCGTTGCTTACGCTGGGATAGACGCTTCCGTGACACAATCAGGGCAATATGAGGCAACGCATAATGTTATGAGTAAACGAGGGTCTCCATATTTGCGAAAAGCCTTGTTTTCGGCGGCTTTAGTAGCTTCTCAATGTGATCCTGTTTTTAGTGCGTTTTACCAGAAAAAAGTTTCCGAAGGAAAACATCATCTAACTGCCTTAGGTGCGGTTTCTCGTAAGCTTTGTTACGTGATTCATGCTATTTTGACTAAAAACGAGCCTTATATAATTGTTTCTGATTAGCTATTGAACATTCAAAAAAACTAATGGTAAGAAGCTTATTTGTTGTACCCTTTTTTCGGAATTATCTGTTATAAAATATTTTTTGATTTGGCTAATTTTTACTTGACTCTATATAGTTAGTCTTTCTGGAGGATTATAATACCACTAAAAAAACAAATTTGAGATAATTTTCACAAATTATTTTTTTTATGTATAAAATTCTTATTTAATTGACACAATAAAATTAAGACTTTTAACAGAAAACCCCCATCTTCCTGTAAATAAGCTACAATAATTCAGTTTTGTCCAACTTCTCAACTTTATTAAATTCATTATAAACACTTATTTCAATCAGTATTTCCGACTGTATTATTTATTTTTTTATTATGTCTTTCATGCTTTCACGTATTTTTAATTTGTCACCCTTTACTTCTTTTCTTCAATGGGGTAGGATTTGGTAACAGTTTTTCTGTTAGAAACGTTGAATAGAAGGATTACTGATATGAAGAAAATCTATGCTTGGCTCTATCGCCAACCTCGACACAAAATCTATCGTTTACTTTTGATCGTCTGCCTTCTTTTTTGGCTTGCGCTCTTTTTTCTATTTAAATGAATCTATTGATAAAATTTATGTGGCGAAACAGCAAAATTGAACAACTGTACCTCTTCGTTCTGTATTCGCTAACTGTCCTAAAGTGCCCGCAACAACTTCGCGATGAACCTTGCGCCGAGCGCAAGCGTCTCGTAATCTACCGTATCTTTTATATCTTTTGGAGTATGTGTCCTCTTTAAGCCCCCCGAAAAGAAATCCTGAGAGGTCACTGCTAGACTTGCTACACCCTTGAACGCATAGATGGCATGGTCCCCATTCCTGCCCTTTTGCTACCATGGGATGGTCATCACAAAGCTTTTCCAAAATAGCCGCGAACCTGCTGTCCATATTACAGGTGGATAAAGCAATTCCCGATCCAACATGTCCGACGCTGTCTATATTGATAACAAGCGCAAACTCTTTGTTTTTCCGTTTACAATCATTTAAATAGATTAATTCACCAGTTGCTTCGTAATATTCCTCACTATTAAATGGAACAAAATCAATAGCATAGTTTAAGTTTTCTTTCTTCAATAATTCCATGGTCTGCATCATCATCACTAAACCCGCAGCGTTATCAAGTGCACCGGGAGTCTCATACTTGCTATCCATATGTGCACAAACTAGGATATTCCCCTTCGCATTTTTCGCCTCTTTCTGTGCAATGAGTTGGCGACTTCTTACTTGCTCAATGTGAGAATCAATGACCAGTTTAAGCGAATTACTTTTAAACACGGGCTTCATTTTTTTCCATTCTTCGTATGAAATATAGGCGGATGGAACTTTAAAATTGCCATCTTCAAATAAGTAAAAGGGCTTTAAGCCATATATAGGATGTTCTCCAGTCACTGCAACGATCGCGGCTACTCCACTATCTTCTAACGCATCAATTAGTTCTTTGTGTTCATTAGGATAATAAAAAGGATAATCTTTTGGTTGTAAAGATGCCTTGGTTAATTGACTATGAAGAAACACTATTTTTTTTCGACAATCAAGACTTTTCAGCTCTTTAAGCGATCCGGCCGTTCCCCATTCCGCTTCATCTCTGTAGAATCTCGAAAAGGGACTAGGCATTACCGGATACTTCTTCCCATCTACTACTATAAATGAATGACTTTTATGCCAAGTAAAGCAAGGAAAAGGAAGGGATTTCACCTCATAAGCCATCTTCTGAAACAGCCCTTCAAGTTGTTCAAGTATTCGATTATTTATTGTTGTGCCTACAGGTCGCTCCTTTGCTATCCTACTCATCCATTTGTTGATCATTTTTCCATCCCCTTTATTCGTATTAGAGAAATCTTTCTCTACAATAGAATAACTGAATCAGAAAGGGGTGGTGTACAACTGTAAGGCAGTTATAAGGTAGAAAGCTCATCAAAAATTGCTGGAATCTTTTCTGCGGCTGCCAATATTTTTTTTAGCTCCGTTTGCCACCGATCTCCGACAGACAATTCAAAATGCCACCGATCTTCAGTAGGAATCTCCTTTTGATCGACCGGCTCATTCAGAGCTTTCAAAACTTGTTCTCCTCGTCCTTGTTCATACAGCATAATACTTTTCTGAATCGCCGTGATACTGTAACCAGCTTGACGTAGCATGTAGATAACAGTCATCTTTTCTAATTCTTCATCGTCATAGCGTATTTCTCCTAAATTTCCAGTAACACTTGCTTTTATCAAACGATTCCGCTCCCAATTTCTCACTGTTTCTACGGTAACCCCAAACAATTCTGCCGCTTCTTTTCTAGAAAGATGATCTTGTTTAGACGTGAGGGGCCCTTCATTTTTATCTGTTGCCCAATGATGTAGAATATCAGCAGTTCTTTGAGCAAGTTTGTATTCATTTTCGATAATCTTCAAATAGTCAATTGCATATTCTTTCCCTGACTGCCATTGTTTTTTTCCAGAGGCCCACATAACCTTATTTCCAGCGTCTCGAATCTTTCTATTTGTAAACGAGTAGCCAAAAATACATCGACATATTTTTACCTGCAAGACATGCAGGTCGGAAAAAAGGCGATGGCCATTTTTATCTCGTTTTGACAAAGATAGAAACCCTTGTTTTTCATAAAGTCTTATCGTATTGGGATGAAGGTTAAACACCCTTGCCAAATCGATTGGTCGGTATTTTTTTCTATTCTCATAGTCAACTCCATCTTAAATATCTTTTCATGTTCATCCGTACTGACTGCTAAACAGCAGATATTTTTATTTTATCAAGCATCGTCCTGTGCAGAAATACTTTTCTTTTTGCGTATTTTATTTTGAAAAATAGTCGCATACTACTTTACTTTGCGAACAAATGTTCGTATAATGATTTTGAGGTGATGACCATGTCTATGATTAGTCCAGATTCTGTTGAAATTTTTTATCGAACCTATGATTCTCTAGTAAAAGACTCCCTGCCGTTAGCATTATTTTTGAGCCAAATTACTGCTAAGATGGATGAAGAAAATCGTGATTACTTTGTTATCCCTGCTAAAAAAACCGGCCGCAAAAAAGATATTTATTTTCAGTTTGAGCGTAAGAACGATGAGCTCGTTTTCAAAGGTATCCATACGAGGAGGAAGGAAAATGGAATCTCTTAAAGGAACCGTATCAAAACTAAAAATCATTCAATTTTCACAGCAGCCTTTGGTCTATTTTCAGCTAGAAAACACCCATTGCTTAATCGCGGCTCACTCACTGAATTTTCTTGCGGATGTCGAAAACGGTATGAAGATTCTTGTCCTGGGTAAACGAAATGCTCGCGGACAATTAATCATTGCAAAATACGCCGTGTTAGGAAAAACAAAACTCATGAATGATTTTCAAACCTACCAAACAGCAAGCTAAAAGCCAGCGCATATCATGTGCTGGCTTTCTTTTCTATTAACGAACGACCATAACATTGCATGGTGCATTATTGACTACATAAGCCGTTGTTGATCCTAGCAACAAGCGCGAAAATGTTCCCGTTCCTGTCGCCCCCATCAGAATCAAGTCAATCTTCTTCTCTTCAGCGTACGCGACAATTTTGGCTTTTGGGTTCCCATCATCAATAATCGATGTATAGGAAATATCTTCTGGAATCAGCTCCTCTAAGGATTCGATCGTTGCACCAGCTGCTTTCCTTGCTTCTTTAACGATGTGTTCAACCGCATATGGCTCGGCGCCTAAATGATTGGTATCTGACACGATCAAAATATACAAATGCGCGTCATTTCTACGAGTAACTTCAATTGCCTCTTGAAAAGCTCGACGTGCTTGGTCCGATGAATCCACCGCAACTAGTATCTTTTTGTATGATTCTTTCATAATAAGCCCCCCTTTATTCTTTATACAATTTAATTGTAAGCCTTTTCATCTATAAATATCAAGGAATTTCCTTATCTCCTTTTATTGGCTCAAAAAAAAGCACCTTGATCACCAAGGTGCTTAAAGGGGATGCTAGTCAAATAAAACTAGCTAAGAAAGATTGAGAGAGGTCTTCCTCATACTCATATTTTAACAGATTTGTCCTTCTTTTTGGTGTTTTTTTGAATTGTTTTTTTAACATTTTTAAATTTATTCTGAATCTGACTAAATAATTTCATTCCACAAAAGTGTCTTTTTTTTTAATTATGTCAGAATACGATTATTAAAAAGATTATTTTACTTAAATAGTGCTATTTCCAAACATTAAAAAATCTTTTTTATCGCTATTTTTATGAACCTTCAATCAGTTTGATACTTTTTTCACAAATGTAGGTAAAAAAATTAAACCTTTACGTATTCTAATTCGAAACCCTTTGAATCATTTTTCATAGCGACCTTGTATGCGGTAGCTAATGTCTTCATGGTCGCAGGATCTAAAGCCAATTTCATAAATGTGGGCAGCTCCATTGCTTCTACATCCGCTGCCTGTTGTGTCGCTATCGGCTGCATCATCTTAGCAAAGCCGCCTGTGATTGAAATATTTTGTTTCTCACAACGAATGGCATTTCTTAACTCCATTGGATTTGCAACTACTTTTTTCATTCCCATCACCTCTTCTTTTTTTTGATGATAGCATAGCTAATAATAGAAATCAATAATTTTGTGAATTAAAACACAAAATTTCTTTTTTATTTTTTGGTATACTTTCTAAAAAGGAGGGGCTCTATGGACAATTATTTGCAGCGTAAGCAGCGAGGTTGAATAGAAGGGAATGACCTATTCAATCATAAAACAAATTCACGCGAGACGTTGATCTCTATGCTCCACTCTCAAGATGCTTGCGATCGAACAATCGCAGCCAAACTTTTACCCCTTGATTGTGAAACAACAGACATTCTTCTACATTCATTAATGACTGAAACAGCCTTGTACACCCGCTTAGCAATGACAGAAAAATTGGAAGGCGGCGATAGCTCTACCGCACTCAAAATGATCGGCTTTCTTGGAAAAATTGGGAAGAATCAGCACCGCATCCCCATTGCTCCTTCCAAAAAGAAATCCTTTCCTTTACTAAGGGATTTGATGGCTCGGTCGTTAGGACGAATGAACCCTGAGCTGTTTCCGGTTTTGTTAGCTTCAGCTGAAGAACTTCCGCCTTTAAAATTAAGCGAGCTGATTGATGCCATCGGGTATATGGCCTTCTACCATCCCGCTTTGGCAACAGCACAAAACTATCAGCGTCTTCTGCAGATAAAAAATTCTTATGACCACGATCCACTAATCCAATGGAAATGTTTGATTTGCTTCTCCGCTTTTCCTCAAAGCAAAGATTTATTAGCACAAGAAGACCAATTTTCAATGGAAGCTCAGCGTTCCTTGAGCTTACTGGCATTAAAAAAGGATTGAGAAAAACTCGGAGCCACTGATAAAGTTCAATAACAAAAATTGTCGAAAGAGAATGCAGGCATTTTCTTTCGACAATTTTTTCTTTTATATAGTGATTCGTTGTCCAGATATCTTTATAATTAGAAGTATCTAGGGGGGGCGATTTCATGCTTAAACAAATGGTTCAAACCAAACTTAGTCCATATAGTGATCTTTATGATTTACTCATCCCAGCCGATCATATTTTGCGTCGGTTCAATGAGTTAGTTGACTTTTCTTTTGTTTACGAGGAACTAGAAAATAAATATTGTTTAAACGATGGTCGCAATGCCTATGATCCGATTAAGTTATTCAAATATTTGATGTTAAAAGCGATGTTTCCCGCGTCTGATGTGGATCTCGTTGCTCGCAGTAAAACAGACATGGCCTACAAATATTTTCTTGGCTTAGCTCCAGAAGACGAGGTTATTGATCCAAGTCTACTGACGAAATTTAGACGACAACGCTTGAACGATTCAAATTTACTAGATCTCTTATTGAACAAAACCGTTCAGCTCGCGATCGAAAAAGAGATTATCAAAAGCAAAGGAATTATTGTAGATGCCACACATACCGCTTCTAGATTTAATAAAAAATCCGCAATAGAGCTCTTACGTTCTTATTCAAAAAAGGTGCGCAAAGCGATTTATACAGTAAAACCTGAAGCGAAACAGATCATGCCTGAAAAAAATCAAAAAAACGAGTACCAAGCAGAAAAAGACTATGTAAAGACGCTCTTAAAAGCAATTGAGGAACATCCAGAATGGTCCGTCATACCTGCAGTCGCGGAGTCAGTCAATCAGTTAAAAGAAACGGTTGAAGATTGCCAAGAATATGAAGTCTATTCTCACGATACGTCCGCAAAGGTTGGACATAAAACCGTGGAAACAGAATTTTTCGGCTATAAAACCCATCTGGCTATCACCGAAGAACGAATTATCGCAGCCGCAAGTGTGACTGGTGGGGATGTTGGAGACGGCCCATATTTAAAAGAATTAGTTGAAAAATCACGTGCGAACGGAATTGATGTGAAGGAAGTTATCGGTGATACAGCGTATTCAGGAAAAGCCAACTTACTTTTTACAGCAGAAGAAAAAATTAAACTTTATTCAAAACTTCATCCAGTGATTTCAAATGGCACACGAGATCCCGAACAGGAGTGGGAATATAATAAGGACGCTGGAATGTACGTCTGTCCCAATGGACAATTGGCCTTTCGAAAAGCTGTTCAAGGAAAGAAAAATCAAGGAGAAAACCAACGATTGACCTTCTATTTTGATGTAAAAAAGTGCCAAGCTTGTCCATTGAATGAAGACTGTTATAAAGAAGGGGCAAAAAGTAAAACGTACAGTGTGACGATTCAATCCAAAGCACATAGCGACCAACAGACATTTCAGGAAACGGAAGCGTTCCAAAAACGTTACCGTATGCGTTATATGATTGAAGGAAAGAATAGTGAAATCAAAAACAGACATGGCTACAATGTTTCTTGGTCTAAAGACATTGAGGGCATGATGCTTCAAGGAGCCAGTACGCTCTTTGTCACTAATTTAAAACGAATCGTTAAGCTGATTGATGAAAAAGCGGAAGAAAAATAATAAAGAACGCCCGATGATCAACTTTGTAGGCTGATCATCGGGCTTTTTCCGTTCATTAATCTGATTTTTTGTAGAAACTAGGGTACTTTATCAGTGGCTCCGAAAAACTCCTCAATCCTTTTATTTCGTATAATATTGAATAATCTCACATAACGCTTCTGTTGCACCCAATCCGCATTTCTCATCATAGTAATCGGTGAAATGCTCATCACTAAGATACAACTCACTTAAACTTCGATGGGCTTCCTTTGTATATTTTTCCCAACTATATTGCAGCCACAATCTATGTAAAGAAAAAATCTCCTCTGCTAGTGAACTAGGCACGCCCCCTTCTTTTATGTATCGAGATAACTTATCGAACAGTTGATTTTCAATATCATCCATCTTTAAATAATCAAAGTCACTCATTTCTAGCCAGTTCTGATTAGAACTTTCCACCGCTACTCCTCCATAGCTTTCCCGGATCTCTTCTCCATAGTTCTCTTCATTTTCTATTAACGATTTGTGTTGAAGTGTTCCAAATCTTTCTTTGTTCATCATCTTGATTTCCCCTTTATAATAAAGCAGTGTATTATCAAAAGCTTGCAACAAACGAGCCAATTCTTCTTGTTTTTCCACCACTTTAGCTCTTTGCTCTAACAAGGTCTCTAGAATTCTTTCAGCTGGCCGATCCACCAGATTCTTGATCACTCTCAAAGGAACACCCGCCGATTGGTACAATAAAATCTGCTGCAGCTTATCCATCTCTTTTTCTGCATATCTCCGATAACCTGCCCCGTCTAAATCAGCAGGCATTAGCAAGCCTCGCTTTTCATAAAATAGTAACGTGCGAATGCTGAGCTCTGAGATTTCCGCTACCTCTTTGATCGTATACTCCATCTGATCCCTTCTTACTATTTATCGGTTCATTCATACAATACTTTGGTTTTTTAAACGTCCTCAACTTGTGAGGTCAAGGAAAAACCAGCAGTATTCTGCTGGCAGCCGATGTCTACTATTTAACCACCATGACATTACATGGTGCATTATTCACCACATAATCTGTCGTAGAACCGACCAATCTACGTTCAATTGCTCCTTTTCCTGTTGCCCCCATATAAATTAAATCGATCTTATAGATTTCAGGCAATTCAAAACAAAGAGCCTTCTTAGGACTCCCGACACAGGTAACCATTTGCTTATTATAGTAATCAATCCCAGCCACTTCTTCTTCCAGCTGCTTAATTGCGACACGCTTTTCTTCTTCGATAATCTGGGAAACAGGCGTCGCGCTATTTATTAGCAATCCCGTAGTATTGACAACCCGTGCGATGTACAAACGTGCATTATTTCTACGTGCGGCTTCAACTGCTTCCATTAATGCCTGGTGCGATTGTGGTGAACCATCGACTGCAGCTAGAATATTATAATAGCGTTCTTTCATTGTGCCTTCCCCCTTTGTTCCAGTATAGCAACCAGAAAAAGATTTGTAAGCACTTTTTCAAACCAAAAGATTGTTGTAAAACAATGATTTGTGGGTTTGGCTTTTTTCAAAAACAATAAAAAACCACTTCAAAATGCATCGAAGTGGTAAAAAGTTTATATTTTTTCTAGATAAAGGGATTGCTGGTCAGATTCTTTGTAAATATCTTCTAGGTCAGACCAATCAACTTCGCGGTTCTGATACCCATAAGGATCATTTACATAGACAATTTCTTTCTCACGATCAAAACCTGTGATAACCGCAGAATGAATCAGTGGTGTGACATACATACTCCCTTGATCAGTCTCCCACAGCAGCCAGTCATCGTCCTTGGGAACTTGAAAATCCACCGTCGCAACAATCCACACAGGTTTCCCGCTGGCAACAACATTAATGAGTTTATCAAAGGGTGTCTTCTCACTAGACACCACGCGATAATCATCGCTTACATATTCCTTTGCCAACTTCGCTATAGGCTCAACCGCAACACCCATTGCTTCATCGCCTCCCGTAATATCTCCGACAAAGCCTAGATGAGGATTTCCGTGATTTCCTGATTCTGTATAAAGCGGTTGATAATCTAATTCATCAGCTAGTTCATTTTTATTCGTCTCATAGCCGTAATAGCGCAATAGCATAGATAACGCCGTCACCTCACAGCCATTTTCCAACGCCTCTCCATCAAACTGACTTTCCAAAGGAACATTGAGAACCACTTTATTTTTTTGCTGTGGCTGTTCAATGAGCTCTGTCAGTTCATTTTTTCCTTTAGCAAAGTAGATAATCCCTCCAAGTAATGCGATAAAAAACACCAGTATTATTATTCTCTTTTTCTTCATGCCATCACCTAACATTAATAGTCCATCGGAAATTATACGGTTTATTAGGAAATGCACCAAAGAAAAACCCTTAAACTAAAACTAGTTTAATACTTTTTTATCTTATTAAAAAAACACACTTTAAGGATTTGATAAATTCATTGCCTTTTACAGCATTTACGAACTTTTTATTAGTAAAACTAATTAACTCTGTGCTATAGTAATCATTGGAATTTCGTTATCAACGTGATCGTTGCCTTTCGTCACTACAAGAAAGGAGAATGACTATGACATTCGATAACAAAAATATGCAATACCGTGTCACATTGAATACTGATTTAAATCTTTTTATCGTTTTTGATAAAAACGATAAGAATCACGTAGCAACCGGTGTAACGATTGAAAAAGCGGTACAAGAATTGCAAAAAACAAAATAGAATTTCCTTCATACGAACAAGGATTTCAGTTTCACTTCAAGCTTTAGATTGATTAGTGAAATGACATACGGGTTGAGAATAAGACTCATTTTTTCTCAAAAAATGAATTCCTTCATACGAACAAGGAGTGACTCTTCAATGGAAGACGCGAAATTGCGTTAAAAGCACCTGCTGTGAATCCACGGTAGGTGCTTTTTTGACTTTCAATAGACATCTTGGTATAGTCGACGAAAGAAATTTCGGAGGTGTTGGTTATGAACGCTTTTACCTATTCAATTGATGAACATGTTGCCTTGGCTTTTCCTCAGCTTGATGCTGCGGAAGAACTTTTTTCATTGATTGAATCAGATCGACCACATATCGAGGCCTTCATAGATGTCATCGCTGAGACTAAATCTATCAAAGACGAAAAAGATTTTATTAAATTGAAGCTTCATGGTTATGCGGAAGAGACGGAGTATCTCTTTTTTATCCTTTATGACCAAATAATTTGCGGCTGCATTGATATTCACGGCATTGATAAAAAAGTCGGTAAGGGAGAAATTGGCTATTGGCTACACTCTTCATATTCGAAGCGGGGAATTGTTACAAAAAGTGTACAGGCAATTTGCACACTTGCCTTTGAAGAATATGGGCTAAATAAACTGATCATCTGCGTTGACACAGAAAATGAACCTAGTAATCGCGTGGCACAAAGAGCCGGATTCATTAAAACCAGTACAGAACCTCAGGATGCTTTGCTTTTTGGCAAATTACGAGATATGAATCGTTACACTTTACTAAAAGAACAATTCAAAAAGGGTTTTGATGAGTGATTGTCTCACCAAAACCCCTTCTTTATCTTACCACCATTACGTTACAAGGTGCATGATTCACGATATACCCACTGGTAGATCCTACTAGTAACCGTTGGAAACGACCTTTACCAGTAGCTCCAACATAAATTAAATCAATTCCATATTGTTTCGGCAATTCTTCCGTCAACGCTTTTTTAGGATTTCCGATATATTGAACGAGCTCCATATTTTGATAACGTCCCCGTTCAGCCAGCTTCTCTAGGTATTGTTTTGCCCGTTGTGTTTCTTCAGCTAGGATATCATCCATCGGCTGGGCACTGCTCATTAAAATACTGGAATCATCAATGACTTGGACAACATACAATTTGGCCTCATTTCGTCGAGCCGCACCGATTGCTTCAAAGAAAGCACCCTCAGACTGATCCGATCCGTCAACAGCCACCATAATATTTTTATATCTACCAATCATACTATCCGCTCCTTACTTCAATTATCGAATCACCGTCACACTACATGGGGCATGGTTCACAACATACGCCGCAGTAGAGCCTATGCGTGATAAACTGATTTCTCCTTTTCCCGTAGCTCCAAGGTAAATCATATCTACATCATTGTCCTTTGCAAATTCAACGATTTTCTCCTTTGGACTGCCTAAATCAACAAATGGTTCAATATTTTCAAATTCTTTGCGAGAGGCATCATGTACTTTTTTCAATAGTTCTTTTTCAACTTGTTCTTTTTCTGCCGCGTAAATTTTACTGAAAGAAAACGCGCTTGTGGAGAGTTCACTGTCATTAATGATTGAAATAACATTCAACTTAGCATCATGGCGTTTAGCCGCTTCAACTGCTTTAGCAAAAGCATGTTCTGAATGCTCAGACCCATCAATTGCTACTAAAATATTTTTGTAGTTATCAAGCATTGTAACCGCCTCCTTTATTTAAGTATAAAGGAAAACAAGAAAACTGTGAAACGAAATCACCTTTTTTCTACTGATCCAAACAAGAAAAGATTCTTACATACAGGAACGTCTAAAAATCCAAACTATTTTTTCTATTGTGAGCATTTTTCTTGTATCTCTTTTGCCAATCCGTTAAGGTTACAGTAGTTCATTTGTTTATCCGAGTTCCTTCCCAGGACTCCGGCCGTCGTTGCCCTGCGGCGGCCTTTTTTTGAGCAAAAAAGTTGCAAAGAAAGCCTTTTCCAATTATAGTTATAAGCGGGTATTACCCATCCTTTATAGAATTTGTTTTTTCACTTGCGGACCGTTGCCTTTTGGGGCCGGTCTTTTTTTTTGCTTAGTAACGATACCTAAAAATACCCTGGTTTAAATAAAAATCCCTCTTTTTCTCTGGCTTTTGTGTGTTAAACTAGGTATGTTGACACACAGTGCAATTGGAGGAAAGGACATGTATAAAGCCAACTTAAAGAATATCCTCACCCGCAAAGAAGAGCGGACAATCGATCTTACTTTGATCCCTCAGGTGGGCGATACCTTACAATTGAAGGAACCAGAGAAATTTTTGCTGGTCCATGGGATCACTCATATTATTGAAAGCGAGTCCATCCAATTTGAGATTTTTGTCGAACCAATCGACCGCACTTATTGGATGAACGAAATTTAGAAAGCGAGGAATAAAAAATGATTGCACACAAAAGAGATGGACTCCATGTAGTTTAAGATCATTAAAAATTACATGGAGGAATTACGATGACTAATATTTATGATAATGAGAAATTTTTTGAAAGCTACAGCCAAATGAATCGCAGCCAGCAGGGACTAGATGGTGCCGGTGAGTGGCAGACATTAAAAGAGCTGCTGCCTGATTTTAAAGGAAAGCGGGTATTGGATCTTGGCTGCGGCTATGGATGGCATTGCCTTTATGCCGCTGAGCATGGGGCTGCCTCTGTAGTAGGCGTAGATCTTTCTGAAAAAATGCTTGCCGTGGCTCGTGAAAAGAATACTTTCGATACTATTACTTATCTTCATGCCAGTATTGATGAAGTCACCTTTGAACCGGAAAGTTTTGATGTTGTGATCAGCTCACTAGCGATTCATTATATTGCCAATTTTGAAAAGCTCACAAAAAACATTGCGAAATGGTTAGTCCCAAGCGGACAATTCGTTTTTTCAGTCGAGCATCCAATCTTTACTGCTGAAGGTTCACAAGATTGGGTTTATGATGACAAAGGTACCATTCTGCACTTCCCTGTCGATAATTATTTTTACGAAGGACAGCGAACTGCGCATTTTCTCGGTAGCGATGTGACAAAATACCATCGGACGCTGACGACTTATTTAGATAATCTGTTAACCAATGGCTTTCAAATCAAGCGCATCGTCGAACCGATGCCCCCTGAAAATATGATGGACATCCCAGGGATGAAAGACGAAATGCGGCGACCAATGATGCTGATTGTGGCGGCGGAGAGAAGTTAATAGCATTTACGTAAATATAGAAAAAAGCCACTTCAAGTTTGAAGTGGCTTTTACTATTAAGAACCCGCATTAATGGCTTGATCCAAACGAACTAGCCACGCTTCTTTATCTCCAGATAAATCAATGTTTGGCATATATTTTCCAGTATTTTTGTGATAAACCTCATTCAAGATAGTTGCACAGTCTGCATGTGGTAGGTTATGTCTTTTTTGTCCATCAAACCAGCTAATTCCTTTTTTTGTTCCTTGTCCAATCGTAATTAATGCTTGCATTTCAATTCCTCCTTGACTTGTTGTATTCCCTTCATTTTTAAACTGATCGTACCAATATTGCGCTTGTGTTGCTCGAACTGGTTGGTTGGGATTTGCGGGATGTTCATAAAAAGCAATAAAATATTCTGCTGCTTTTTTTACATCCGTCAATTTTGTAAAATCCCGAAATGAAATATAACTTAGATCTGGTCGTTGCGGATTACTGAACCATTGAAGCCCATTCTCCATTTCAAATTGAATACGTTGGCACTGAGCATCTACAGTTTTGTAATTCATTCCAAGACTATTACACCAATCAATTAATTTTGATCCTGGTGTCCATTGGACCAAACCATATCCCCCATCTCCAGACCAGATATCAGGATTTAAACTACTTTCACTTTGAATATTTCCTAATATCCCAGCTACGGACTGTTTAGTCCAACCACGAGAAACTAAAAAATCCCAAACTTGTTTTGCTACTTCTCTTTGTCCCAATACAATTCACTCCTTTCATTTTTACGGTTTAGCATTAATTGCTTGGTCTAGCCTTACTAGCCAAGCTTCATCAGCACCTTTCATTTTCATGGTTGGCATGTCTTTACCATTATTTTCACGATAAATTCGATTTACGATTTCCTGACAGTCTTTATTTGGAAGATTGTGTCTTCTTTTTCCATCAAACCATGAAATTCCATTATTCATTTCTATAAAACATTGCGGTTGAACATCGCCTTTAGTGGCACCGTCTCCTGCTGCATTTCCGCCTTTTAACCGATAATAATAAACTGGCGGCCCGCCTAACCAACCTTCCGCTGCAGACGTTACAATCCCATTAATGCCATAAGGTAAATACTTTGTAGCGTGAATAATTGTTTGATTATCAAGAAAAATCCCTGTATGTCCGTTATTTCCCGTGGACGAGCCTTTAGGACCTGAAACGAAAATATCACCTTTACCTACTTGTTCTTTGGAGATTGGAATTAATAAACTACCTTCTAATCCATATAATGTTTCTGTATTTCCGTAATTTCCTCCGCTATTGTCCAAAAAACCGCCTGCTCTTAAAGCAGAAATGACAGCAGCAGAACAATCATACCTTGGTGGGGTTCCTGTTCCCCACGGTCTGACTTGTTCATAAACTACTTTACCTTCTCGATCCTTCATCCATTGAATCATTTTATTGATGTCACCCATTAAAATTCCCTCCTTTATCTTGTTTATCTGTAATAAAGTGAAAAACTAACCCCTGTCGCCAAAATATGTGTCAAAACCTTATCCATGTTCTCCTATCCTCTCATTAATATGATTGACCGTTGTCTCAATTCTCTCTACTTGCTTGAGTGATTCCGTCAACTCGTCGATCGTGTGTAAATAGCGTTCTTCTCGCGCATTGTTTTGTTTCATCACCCATACTAAGAGAAAGACAAAAAGCACTGGAAATCCGATGCTTTCAGGATTATTGAGAAACGTTGAAATAAAATTATCCATGCTTCACCAGCTTCCTAAAATTATTCTGTTTTCTTGTTCATTACTTCTTGGTCATTCAGAAGAACAATTGAATCTATACGTGATTTCGAAATTCTCTATCCACACTGAAAACGCACCATTTAACACCTGAAAATAGAAAAACTATCTACCAAAAATCCTTCCGACCCCTTAAAATTGCTACTTCTTATTCGCCTTAATCTTTTACTTATACCTTCGTTTCTTCATACATTTCACCCCTTCCTGTTTGATCTATCTAAACTATATACGAACTTATGTTCGTTTTGTTGCCAAAAAAAAGACATCAAATTCCTAGATGTTCAGCTAGCTCTTCGAAAAAGGCATCACGCAGTCGAATCACTTGCCGCTTGCTTAAAAAGACTTGATCTGCGACTAAGTCGAGCGTTCCTTTTTGCTTATTGGACATATACAAGCGTTCGATGATTTCTCTTGTTTCTTCAGTTGCCGTCTCTAAACACATTGAAATGATCTTTTGGTTTCGCTCTAAATTAATCAGCTGACGGTCTAAAGAGATAGAAATTAACAGCTTTTTATCTTTGGTCTCTTTATTTGAGTGTTGATGAGTCTCTTTACTACGGAAGAGCAGTTTTTCTTTTCTTTCTAAATAGTAGTCTTCCATTTTAGGATAATCCTGCAAAATGCCTTTTAAATAATCCTTCTTCCATTTTTCCATGGTCCTTCCTCCTTAAAATAACTATTACTTGAAGTATCAGAGAAATAGTAAATTATTTTTAATACTAAATTTCCTCTGAACCAACGTAAAATTCTTTTTTGTAGATTAATGGTAATACATTACGCGTACTATGTAAATCATTTTGTCGACATATCGTCTGTTTTTTATAGAAAATCTACGACATTTCGTGGTATTATAGGGAAGAAGGGAGTGGGACTATGTTTGCACAACAATTAAAAAAATTAAGAAAAAGAACACCTCACCTAACTCAGATGGACATGGCTAAAGAATTAGGGGTCGCTAAAACGACTTACGCTTCCTATGAACAAGGAAAACGAACGCCCGATATAGAGATGCAAAATAGGATCGCTGATTTTTTTAATGTGACTTTAGATTACTTGCACGGACGAGAACAAAAGTCTTCTTTTTCCACCAAACAGATGACTGTCGCGGCTCATATTGATGATGAAGTGACTGAGGAACAAATGGAAGATATTTTGAGCTATATTGATTTTATTAAGCAGAAACACGCAAAGAAGGATTGATTGGATGGATAAAGCAGAAAAATTAATGGCTCATTTTCCAGGAATCAATTATATTTTTGATCCAGCTATGCCAGATGGACAAAAAGGATTGTATATCGACAACCATGTCTATTTGAATCCACGCCAAACCTCTGAAGAATTGACCGATACAGTCGCGGAGGAGATCGCCCACTACTTGACTAGTTCCGGTGATATTACACCCCAGGATACCAAGGAAAAACGCAAACAAGAACAAAAAGCCCGTGATGTCGGAGCAACTTTGGTGGTATCTCCCCAAGACATCATTGACTGTTACAAAGAACGTTTCTCTACCGTTTGGGAATGCGCCGATTATTTGGGGATCAATAAGGATTCCTTAGAGCATGCCGTGAAAGTCTATGCCCGGATGTATGAGGATGGATTATCCTATAAAAATTATCGCATTCTTTTCCGAGGAAATGGCACCATCGGAGTCATCGAATTTTTTGACGATTAAAAACGACCTTAGCTTATTCGCTAAGGTCGTTGTTTTATCCGCTGATTTAAAAATTATTTTCAGGATCGACTAGTTCTCCATAACTAACAACCGTTGTAAAATCAATGAAATCTTCTGTTTCACTTTTGATGATTTTAACGATCGCTGAATTGTTTAATTTATTCTTCACAATTCCTAGTTGTGTTTCCTTTTTATATTCGAAATATACTTCTTGTCCAATTGAGAAGCGCTCCCCTAAAAATGAGGGCTTTGGAGATTTGAATCCATAGGTGTTCGCCATTTGAATATCCTCCTTCAAATATTATAAAAAAAGAAGACCGTTTCCGATCTCCTTAGTCATCCGTCAATAAACAATTATTAGTCTTTAACGATGTTTGAAGCTTGTAAGCCGCGTTGGCCTTCTTCAACGTCAAACGTTACTGCTTGACCTTCGTCTAAAGATTTGAATCCGTCTCCTTGGATAGCTGAGAAATGTGCGAAAACATCATTTCCATCTTCTCCAGTGATGAAACCAAAACCTTTGTCTGCATTAAACCATTTTACTGTACCTTTATTCATAGAAAGTACCTCCAATTACACATCAACTGTGTTTATTTTGTAATAAAAAATGACGTGTAAGAAAAAGTATCTTAAATTATCTAGATAACTACCTAGTCACATATCAAAGTATTACTTAGTTACCATAACATGAATAAATCCTAAAAGCAAAAAAACATGAACATTTCTGCAAAACAATCCATATAATATTAAGTTTTGATTCTTTTCCTTAATAACTCCATTTAAATCTTGTATTCTACTTTGTTTTCAGGACAAAAAAAGAACTTTCTCGGTTTTACTCCTCATTTACTAAAAGCGAACAATCCCTTTAGACAGAAAAAAGCATGCAGCGGACTGCATGCTTTTTTTATTCAGCCGTTTCTGCATAGAAGCCAATGCCTTCTGAACGCCAGCCAACTCGAACAAGATGATCCCGTTCATTCGAATTCGGCGTGTAGTGATGGGCACCTGCTTTTGCGTTTGGATTATATAACCGATAAATAGGCACTCGAGGGTGATTAGAGAAAGCGGACACAAAAGCAACACCCTCATCTCTCCACCCGACACTTACTAAGTGTGCCGCTTCATAGCTGTTCATCGTATAATGATGATCTCCGGCATTTGGATTGTACAGTCGATAGACAGGCGCTCCCGTATGAAAATTCGGTGCAAACCAGCCAATCTGTTCCTCGCGCCAGCCAACACTTCGTAAATACCTTGACTCTGACAAATCAGGCGTATAAAAATGTTCACCAGAATTCGGGTTATACAACCGATAGACAGCAACACTTGCGGAAGCTTCAAGAGAAAAACCAAAAAGTAACAAACAAGTGAAAAAGAGTCCAACAACGCTAGCTATTTTCTTCATTCCAAACGCCTCCTTTCTTTCATTATAGAGGGTTATCTCTTGCGATTAAAGAAAATCCTGTGAACACGGTTACTTTTTATTCCGACAATAATCCACATAGCCAAAAGCAAAGGCTTCAATCAATAGGAAAAATGAGGAGGCGGTTTGCAACCACCAGTCTGTCGGGTTCGGGCTGCGACTACTTGAGGCATACAGCGAAAAATCCGCTCTGCCAGACAATAAATTATTTTGCATAGTTGTAATCGACACAATCGTCGAACGATAGGTGGAAAGAACATTTAACACATTGAAGAGATGTTGATTCTCTCCAGATAATGACAAAACAAAAATCAAATCGTCTTCATTGATGCTTTCCATGATCCGTTTGAATTCATTGGATTGAGAGGACGCCGGGATCATTTGCGCGGGTTTCCCGATTAGCAACAATAATCGCTGCAATTCTGCCGCCTGGTTTTGCTGGGTGACACCGGTTCCTAATAGATAGACGTTTCGACTGTTTTCCAGCGCCTTATAAATGTTTTCCCAGTTGTTTGTTTTGAGATAATTGATTGTCCGTTCCGCATCAGAAAAAATACGAGTTTTGAAGCTCGCCTCCTTTTGTTCATCACTGGGGTTATTCTGCCACTTTAAAAAATTCCGCAGCTCGCTAAACCCAGTGAAGCCCAGCTTTTGTGTAAAGCGAATCACGGATGATTTTGAAGAATGACAAATTTTCGCGAAATCATTGGTTCCCATTGTCGTCATTTCTTTCGGATGGGCATGGATGTATTTGACCATTTGAAGATCGACTTCATTTAATGCCTCATAATGTTGATTGACAATATCAGAAAAAAGCATAGCCAGCCTCCTTACTCTTTCATCTTATTTTATCCTAAAACGAATGCAGCGTGTTCCCTATAGAAAAAAAGTATGAACGATCGTTGCCAACCATTCATACCTTCATTGCAGATTTTACTTTAATTCTGGCCACCAGTCGCCATTTGCTTCAATCATTTCATCTAAAATCTCTTTTGCCACTGCCGCAGAAGGAACAGTTTTAGATAGTGTCATCGCCTGCCAAAGCTTTTGATACGACTTTTGCTCAAAGGCATCCACGACTAATTTTTCAACCGCTACCTGCTGTTCGATCATTCCTTTTTGGAAATGGGGGATTTTCCCCATACATAACGGCTCGTAACCGCGCTTGCTGACAATGCAAGGAACCTCAACCATCGCATCATCAGATAAATTGGCGATCGCCCCTTCATTTTTAACGATGAGAAGCATCCGTTCATAAGTATTGTAGGCTAACGCTCCGGCCAATTGGACGATAAATTCAGCATGTTCGCCTGCTTCGATCGTTGTATCCTCAGCTGTTTGCGCCGCAGCGATTCGCTCACACTCCGCAAATACATTCTTCTCCCGATTATCCATCACTTCATTGGCGCGAGTATAGTTTGGATCGGCATGAGCCACCACGTAATCAGGGTATAGGTAATATTTTAAATACGTATTTGGAACAGTCAGCGGATCAACTGCGTAAACATCCTTGGCTTTTTGGAAGGTATCCATCCAGCTGTTTTCCTCTAGTAATGGGTTGCCTTCTCCCTTGGCAGCGGCATAGCCATATTTTGCTACATGCTCCTTCAATTTCGGCATAAGATCGTTGCCCTGTTTGTCGGTCATTTCTGTCCACCAGCCAAAATGATTCAATCCATAATAACGATCGACAATGTCGCTTTCACTTTCTAAGCCGACAATATCGGCGATAGACTTCTTGATTGCAACAGGCATGTCGCAGATATTGATAATCTTTGCCTCTGGACGCATTCTACGTGTCGCTTCCGCTACAATCGCTGCTGGATTCGAATAGTTGAGCATCCAAGCTTCTGGCGAATACTTTTCCATGTAGTCGATCAATTCCACCACTCCTGGAATCGAACGCATCCCGTAAGCCATTCCTCCAGGCCCGCAGGTTTCTTGGCCAACAACCCCATGCCTCAAAGGGATCTTCTCATCTTGTTCACGCATTGCAAGGCCACCCACTCGAATGTGGGCCATCACAAAATCAACGTCGGTGAAGGCTTCTTCAGGATCCGTTGTTGCTAAAAATTCGATTTCTGGCGCGCGTTCCTTTACAATCACCTCGCAGGCTTTCGCAACAATATCTTGACGTTCTTTATTATTATCGTAAAATTTTAATTTGCGTAAAGGAAACTTCTCCTGATTTTCGATAAGCATCATGACGATTCCTGCGGTATAGGTGCTTCCCCCACCTGCAATTACGACTGACTGTTTTTCCAACTTCATTCTTCTCTTCCTTTCAAATTGACTCTCTATAATTTATGATTCGCTCATACCTAATCTCTCACAGATATCTTCTTTAAATCCTTGAACCCCCATCCCGATGATGACTTGGACACTCGTTCCATTTAAAACAACACCCTTTTGCTGAGAGATTCTCTCTAATTGAGCCGAATCAACCAGCGCTTCGTCTTTCACCGTGACCCTTAATCTGGTAAAGCAATTGGAAATACTTTCGATATTTTCTCTTCCACCCAATCCAGCAACAACTAAGTCAAAGTCTGCGCTGCCATCTGCCGTAAACTCGCCATTCGTTTCATTTACTAGTACTGCTTCTTCTGATTCCTCATCTTCTCGACCCGGTGTTTTAATATTTAACTTGTTAATCAACAAGACAAACACAAAGTACCAAATGACTGACATGATGACTCCAACAAGAATCACCAAGTAAAATTTCGTGACAGAAGGGCTAAACACAGAATTAGAGACAAAGGTGTCAATCAAGCCATACAGCATATAGGTTCTGGCACCGATTCCCCACAGAATTGTTTCTGATACCGCCGTTAGTAAACTATGAACCAGCCATAGCAGCGGTGAAGCAAATAAGAAGGAGAAATCTAACGGCTCCGTGATGCCGGCTACTGCCGCAACGAACATTGACGGCAGGATCATCCCTTTCACTTCCTCTTTGCGCTGCTTTTTCGCACAGTGGATCAATGCAAGAGAAACCGCGATCGAGCCAAAGATCTTCACAAAGCCAAACGTCGCAAAGCGTAACGATGGGTCTAAGCTGGTAATTGACCCCGCATTGGCCATTTCTGCGTAAAAAATATTTGCCGCACCATTGTAAACCTGACCGCCAATTTTTGCGGTACCGCCTAACGCAGTAAAACAAAATGGCATCCATAATAAATGATGTAACCCCGTCGGAATCAAGAATCGATTACCGAACGAATAAATGAACACGCCCAACAAGCCTGTCGTCAAGATAAAGCCTGACAAGGAAGAAATCCAGCCATTCACCACCGGCCAAATGTAGCTCATTCCAATCGCTGTCACTAAAATAACCGGGATCAGAATCATGAAGGAAAAGCGTGAACCACCATAAATACTCAAGAAGTCCACAAATTCCTTATCTGAAAAGCGATTGTGAATAAACGCGACGATACAGCCAACCAACATCCCTAAAAAGACATTCATATCGACAACTTGAAAGCCTAAAACTACAGCCTGTCCTGTCCCAAAAAGACCCATATCCCCTGCTTCAGCCAATTGATTCGTCAGCGTCAGCCACGCATTGTTTGCTGCCAAAAAGAATAAAAACGCGATCAATGATATCAGAGCAGCCTCAACTTTTTTCTTTTTCGCTAGCGAAGCAGTGATTCCTACACAGAAAATCAATGCTAAATTATTTAACATGCTGTCCATCATTGTTTTGATCAGCCCGCCAAAGGTCTGCAAAACATTCGGCATGAATTCCAATTGTAAAATAACAGAAACTGCCAAGAATAGCCCCATTACCGCCATGAACTTCACTGGAACGATCACCGCTCGAGAAAAATCCTGCATCGTCTGAGAAAATTTACTTTTCATCGTTTCTCTCCATTCAATTTATTGAGTATACGTATCTCTTGACCTCAGACTACCAACATATGAAACCCGTTACAATACTCCTTCCACTCTTTGGACCCAAGTCCAAGAATAGGAACCAAAAAAGAGAAATAGCAGCTTTAATAACAAACGGAGAGAAACACTATTTTTCGTTAAAAAAGAGCTCAATTCTTTAAAAGAATTGAGCTCAGAGGAGGAACAGTATTTAAAAAGGGACCTTACTGTTGCATACAAGAGAATGAACAAAAAAAAGGAAAGCACATTCCATGCTTTCCTTCCTCCGTTGATGCTTGAACAATATACCCATTTTCTCATATAAGATAAAAATCTTCTTCGGGGGAAACACTCGGTAAACTTCACTTATTAATTACTGGGTACAAGCTTCATCAAGGAGCTGTATCTTTTCATTTAAAGGTGCTCGACTTCTGTTGATTCCTATCTTAGCGCCGTGTTCTTAATCTAGATATCTATTTAGATCTACCTAAGAAAAATGAGACGATCAAGACTAAGATGACTGCTCCAATGATTGATGGTACTAACGCCATTCCAGCTAAAGAAGGTCCCCAAGAACCTAATATTGCTTGACCTAACGCTGAACCTACTAAACCAGCGATGATATTTGCGATCCAGCCCATGCTGTTTCCTTTACCTGTAATCGCTCCAGCGATTGCACCGATAACTGCTCCGATAATTAATGACCATAATAAACCCATGACAAATTCCTCCTACAATACACTTATTTTACTCGTGGTTCACGATTTTCTTCGATTTTTGCTTGCGCTTTGTTTGTGCCGCGGTTCACTACACCTTTTGCTTTGTCTGTTTGTTTTGAAGCAAACTCACCTGTTGTCTTCGCTGCACTAGTTACTTTGTCTTGAACCGTTTCGCTATCTTGTTCATACTCTTCTTCAGACTTGATATCCACGACATTGATATTTACTTCGATCACATCTAAATGTGTCATCTTTTCCACTTCATCATGAATGACTTCTTTGATACGATCCGCAATTTTTGGAATGTCTCTTCCATACTCAATCACAACATCCATATCCACAGCTACTTGTTTTTTACCGACTTCTGTTTCGATACCTGTCGTTACGTTATCTGTATTGACCAATTTTTCAGCGATATTTGAGAAGAATCCGCCATCTACGGTTAATAACCCATCAATTTGTTCAATCGCTGTGCCAACGATTTTTTGAATAACCTTATCGTCATACGTTAATTCACCTTTGACTTCTGACGCTTTGTTTGGTGTTTGTCCTGATACGGCTGTTTTATCGTTTACATTTTTGTTTTGAAAATTGTTTTCCATGATACTTTTCCTCCTAATGGTTGTTTTGTTTAAAATATTCATCTAATAAATTGGTTTGCTGCAGGTAATAGCCCAGTGCTGCGCCTAATCCAGTTAATAAAACGATCAACAATGTTTTGAAAAAACCGATCGCTACCAGCAATATGGCTAAAATTAACCCTGCGATCCCGAAAATAATCGGGAGTTTGTATTGATTCATTAAATCTTTCAAGCGGCTCCCTCCTTATTCGTGTAATTGATTGCTCCCATTTGAGCATTGCGTTGTACTATTTTACCCGTGAGTGATCAGCTGTGTTCTTGTCTTGCTCATCATCAAAAGACTTATAAGCAACATCCACTTTGATTTTTTCCTGACTACCTAGGATTTCTTGTAGTTCCTGTTGAATTTCTTTCATCAATGTTTCTGTTTTTCCGATATGGGCAGATGTGCGGTTCAATTGGCCTTTGATTTTGATCCTGATCTTATTTTTTGTCGCACGCACCTTCACATCTGGTGAAGCAACAAATCCGACATTCTGCGTTTTCGTCCGAACAAATCCTTCAATCGCTTTTCTGTCTAAGGAGAGACGTCCCTTCTCTTCTTTCAGTACAAATGTTTGTTTGACCTTTGGATAAAAGATAAGGAAAAGAATGAAAATCAGTAAGATTATTGAGAAGACTAACGCTACCCAAAATAAGTACTCGCGAAGAAAGTAATTAGATAGAGAATTTCTGATAAATTCCGTACGATGAATGCCAAACGGCAAATTCATATAAGGAGAACTGATTGCGATAACCATCAGCAGAGCTGACATCAAGATAACTGAGATGATAATCCCGATTGCTTTTATTCCACGATTCATAATTGTACACCTCCTTCATAATAGAAACTCAGTAATAAATTATGTTGCTAATGCGGATCACTTTTCTAATCTCTCTTTTAATTTCCAATATTCCATCCATATTTTTAACAGAAAATTAAAAGCTTTTTTAGTGAAAGTAAATCATCTTACATAAATCATCATAACTTGATTTATTTTATTTTTGAAATATTCAGCTCACAATATCCAAATACGCATTATTTAAGCTTACTATTTGACAATAAATCTATGATAAGTTACGGAATAATAGTTTCTCAATTGTTACAATTAATATTTATGATTATTCCACTCAACCAATAAACATTAAAAAATAAATAATCTGATTAAAAAGTGTGCTGAAATCCACTATGCAGAACCTTTATTTTTAATGTACTCTTAAATACAAAAAAGACGTCCCCTTACGAGACGTCCATTTTTTCTTTTTCAAATTTACATCGAGCCATTCTTCAGCTTCGTGAAGACTTCAAAGCGATTGCCCATTCATGCATGCTTTCTCATATACGAACAATGCATTATTCACTAATCAAACAAGCCTTGATGGTCATTTTCGCTGCTCTTGAGGCAGGCTTTTTGCTCGCTCTTCGGCCAATGATCAGGATGACAATCAGCCAGATGACGTAACTAAGAACGATATTGAAAAATGAGAGTTGGATCGGTGCCTCCAAAGTCACTTTGCTAAAATAATCGGTGCTCAAATGAAGTGGCTGGAAAATATCCACATCGAACAGCAGCACATGGAACGCTTAGTCTCTGATCTACTTACTATCTCTCGCGCGGATACGAGCGAAGAGGAAATCCAGCGAACATTTTTCTCACTAGATAGCTTGTTAAAAAGCATCGTAGAAAAATTTTCACCAGTCTGTCAAAATAAGACCATTCAATTAAAGGCTAATCTAGCCTCTGAGGTTCCCTTCTATGGTGATCAGCAAAGAATCAATCAATTAGTGATGATTCTGCTTGATAATGCCTATCAATATTCCAATGAAGGAGGACAAATCACCTTAACCCTTAAAAATTTACCAAAGGATATTCAAATCTCTGTCAAGGATACAGGCATCGGCATTTCTGAAGAGAATGTCACGAAACTCTTCGATCGCTTCTTCCGAGTCACCAACTCGCGAAAGAAAAATCCAGATGGTTTGGGCTTAGGACTATCCATTGCCAAGCTGATCACGCAGCAGCATCAAGGAGACATTACGGTTACGAGTACGGTGGGTGAAGGGACTGAGTTTATTGTTACGTTGCCTAAGAAGAGTGAAAGTAGCATAGAATAGTCAAAATAAGGGAGCAAACTGCGAGTGCGGTTTGTTCCCTTATTATTTTTATTAAGTAGAAAGCCGTACTTGTTTAAAACTAAACAATTGTATTAATTACATGACTTCCCCATTTGATTCGATTACCTGTTTATACCAATAGAAGGAATCTTTCTTCGTTTCCAACCAAAATATATTAAGAAAAACTAAAGAAAAATAGAAAGCAATTATTTTAACTAACCAATTTTAAATAATATTTTACCAATAAATGCCTATATATCAACATTTCTTCTGCAAGCATAAAAACCTCTCCGTTGTCAAAGTGCTGAATTCTGCATTTGGACCTGAATTTTGCAGGGGATTTGGTGCTTCTTTTTTTCAAAAGCCTATGAAATCAGGATTATTCAAAATATTTTAGTCGTTGCCTCTGCAAAATTGGCCCCTAAATGTAATTTTCACGGTTTTGACCTAGTTTTATTTTGTACCTTATCGTTAAGTCACCGGCCGATATTAACAAACTATGAAACGGAGGAACTATTTTAATGAATGAACAAACCCTTTCGTACCGCCAGTTGTTCCATTTGAAATCAACAACCTTAGAAAAACGTATCAAAGAGTATTACTACAGTACACAAAACAGCAGCTTAACGATTAAATACATTCTCACTTTGAAAATACGGCACCAGCTAGGTGCGGAAGAGTTTGCTTTCATTCTGAAGGATCTTGTCCGTGAGATTTTCATGAATACGAAAGCCACTCGCACCATGAAGCGCTTCTTTTACTACTTTCAAGATTACTTCATGGCCCCAGAGTGGCAAGCCTTAAAACTGAGAACCTTCCCTGTCCGTAACTTCGGTGAAAAAGCCGTGTCCCTTGTCCGTTCCTTGATTGCCAAAGTCCGTCCCGATGAAACGAATGAACCTTGATAGAAGATGACCTACGCAAAAAAATTTGAGAAAGGAAAAGAAGGCTATGAGACAGGATTTAGTGGCGACCTTTACCAACGGTCTGGGCGCAACACATGACTGGAAATATAACAATCTAAAGAATGATCTGCCAATACCAGTGATCAAAGAAGCTTGCGAACTCTTAACTACATTAGACATTTTTGAAGAAAATGGCGTAAAACTATTTGATTCCGTGGTGACAGCGAAGATCATTACTACTAAAGAAACCGAGATTTTTGATAAAGAAAAGGAACCTAAAGAAGAAAAAACGGTTCCTTCTCCAAAAATAGAGAAAGAACCGGAAATGCCCGCTGTTAAAACAGGAAACAGCTACGACTATTTGTTCAATGCATCGAGAACTGCGATTGCTAAAAGTTTGGAGAAACCAGCAGAAACGAGAAACGACTCCCTTTCATTAATAATACCTGCACCACAAATCGGAGAAAAAACAATTACATCATTGGAAAATACCTCTGCTGAGAATTCTTCTGATCTTTCGGTTGCACAGTCAGATGTTCCAGAACAGGAAAGTCGGCAAAAAGGCTTTCTCGCTCGGCTTCGTCGAAAAATCAATCGAAACAAGGACGACCCAGACATCCGTTCTCGAGACGGTGATTCCAGCAGCTAAATTCTGCCCTTCTCAAATAAATAATGCGTAGGTCTATCTTGCTCAAGTCGTCAGCCTCCACATCGGAGAGGAGGTGATGCACCTTGAGCGAGCTGATTCGATATGTCCTCGCTCCGCTCTTTGTGGGGCTGATCATCGCCCTAGTCAACCACTGGTTGAGCGGGCGTGATCCATGACGACTGAAGACAAAACATGCTGAAGATCTGAAAGCATTCCGTACTTTCAGATTCTCAGCTGCTATGAAATTTAACCCATTATTGTGGGCAATCATAAGATAAACTAGTCGGAAAAGTACGGGCTTATTCATTCTTTTATTTCATATGGGGAGCAGCATTATGCTCCAAATGGATATCAAAATGCCCTATTCCTACTATCGTTATCGCAATAATGATTTTTTATATATTCCTATCTCAGAATTCATTCACTGCTTAGTACTTCCTATAGAAAGAATCCCTTTATTTCGTTGAACGCAATGAACTACTATACGAATGAGAAAATTATATTAACTCCTCGGAAATCTTTTGGTTCAAGGAATGAATTTTTCAGAATTATTTCCTAACGAATAATCAAAAGAGAACGTCCGGTAATCAGCCTGCGAAATATGAGAATTTCGAAGGATGCTACCACGAAAGCCCTACTCGGTCAGGAGTAGGGCTTTTTTTGCTAAATGTGTGACAGTCAGCATGTGGGTTAGAATGACAGCTGCACCCAATTGTCATCGCGGTCATCTAAAATCATGATATCTCAAGACAGCTACTATGCATGAGTATACTCTTTTTGTTATAAAAGAAAGACTTGAATTTACACTGCCGCTGGATAACGGCTGGTTAGAGTTACAATTGCCGCAATTAGTACTAATACCAATAACAGTGAAACAATAATGTTAATCTTCATTGGTTTGATATTCAAAATCGCATCCTTACTTGAAAACAAAGGAACAACTAATAAACTTATAGGGATAAAGTATCTTCCCTGGAGACCTTCAATTGAGGTTGTTCTACCGACTTTGTTCCAAATCTGATACAAAGCAAAGAACGTTAGTAACGTGTAGAGCGCCAGCATAACAAGCAGAATGGCACGTTGATAAGCTATCAATGATTGACTATCTTTCTCTTGGACCAGAGAACCTAAAATAATGCTTGAAAAATATAGAACGATCCAATGAAGACCCATAGGAGCATCTAATAGGCCGAATTTACCAGCAAAAGAATAGACAATATTGTCCCCTTTCACACCAAATAAGTAGTTTTTTCGAAAGTTTTCAAAGAAGATTGATGGGTCTTTTAAGAATTGCGCCAACTGTTTGTCTGGATTCCCGAAATCTCGATAAAGAATTTGTTGATCAATCATCATTTTATTCCAAATAACATAGAATAAAATGCAGGACACAAAAATTACAATCCCCCACACTGCTTTCCTTTTTATACTGAAGGACTTATTAGGAATCAGAAAGAAGAGCATTCCTAGAACAATTAATGTAGGCTTAAGCAGAACTAACGTAATCATTAACACGGCGCTAATTAGAAGTTTTAGGTTCGTTAATCGCTCTTTACCGATCAGACCGGTTAGCCAAGAGACGAAAAGGAAACTCATTGAAATGATCATTGCATCTCCTGATGTTGACGAAGCGAGAAAGAGCGCCATTGGATTTAGAGCCAAGACTGCCGCACCCAACTTAGAAAAGCGGAACTTCCAGATTGCCAAAAACATAATCAGGATATAGCCAATTAAATTAAAATAGCGTGCTGCATAATATTGCCATACCATAGGTTTATTTAAGGTTTTTCCAACGGTTATCCCAAGAATTTGGGGAATATAATTCACGAAATAGTAATTAGTTATTCCTCCAGTCCCAATAAAGGCTTTCTCACCCTTTTTAATTTTATCCTTATCTACCTCTTCGTAAAAATAGGGAAATTTTTCTTTTTTACCATTCATATCAATTGCATAGGAGTTCATACTTTTTATTGTGTAAGGGACTTCAAAACCAAATTTTCCCCAAGTACTTTCATTCTTTCCAAGCTTTTTCGTTAAGGATTCGGGGCGTATTTTAAATTCCGAAAATGAATAGGCCTTAATGAAATGTCCCACCTCATCCGGTGCTTGCAACGGTGGAACTATGTTTACCATCATTAATCCAAAAATTAATGAGAGAAATAAAAATAATCTGTTGGGAAAAGGTACCCTCTTCAATGAATCTAAGATACCTAGACAAGCATTCACTATTTTCTCGATTAGAATCACCCCTGCTTAATTAAATTACCTTTTAATTATACATTTTGCATACTGGAATTAAAACCTGCTGTAAAAGTAAATTAGCGTGTATTCTTTTTATGTATCTATTTATTATAGTTCAAAATATACTGAAGAAAAAAGAGGAACACGGAGGATGCATCACATTAGGAGGATAATTTTATATTTCCAGAAAAGTTTATGAGACAATCAATCGTTTTTCTAACACTGTTTCGACTAAAAATGCCGTGAAATCAGTAGCAATAACCAATTTTGTTTTTATCTTTTAAGCATACATTGTCTCTTTTTATTGGCCCAATCTAAACAGCCAGAAACACCTGATTATTCTTCAAGGTATTTCTGGCTATTTTTTCATTCCGTGGTAAACAATGTTCCTAGTTTGTTTTAAATTCTATCTAAATCAATCAGCTATCTCAAATAGGTTTTGATAATTGATTTATACTTATCAATCATATCTAAGTAATTATCAATCTCGACGTATTCGTTTATTTGATGTGGAAGTGTGGGCTCTCCTGGACCAAAAACAACGAAGTCGAATGTATTTTCTGACTTAGTAAACTCGGCAGCATCCGTTGTACCAGCTGCTGTTACTAGAGGCAAAGGCTTCTCGAATTGATCTTGAACCGCTTGAATGAGCGCTGAATTTTTGTCGGCTTTTACAGGAATTTTATTGAAATCAATCGATAGCTCCAGTTTATAATCAGAGCCTTCATTTAATTCATTAATGATCGTAGTGAGCAAGCTTTTCACTTCATCGTTACTGAAATTTGGAATGGAACGAATATTTCCTTGAAGCTCAGCATAGCTAGGAATACTATTTACTTGATTGCCTCCTTTAATTACAGTCACATTATGAATCGTTCGGCCGAGATCTTCGTTCACATAATTTTCAGCAACAGTGGCCATTTCTTTATTTACTCTCGTAATGAATTCATTTAGGTGATTAATCGCATTGAAGCCTTGTTCAGGCATTGAGCTATGCGCTTCCTTCCCACGTGAAATCACGGAATAATTAATTGACCCCATATGAGCATACATCAAATTGTATTTCGTCGGTTCTCCTATCAATAACCCTGTTAGATCATCCGCATAACCGGCTTCTGTTAACTGTTGCGCCCCAAGCTCTCCTATTTCTTCTCCGACTGTTGCGAGCAGTTTCACTGTTCCATCAAACGAAACTTCCTCTTCACCTAGCTCGATCATGGCAATAACCATGGCAGTCAGACCGCTTTTCATATCTGTAGAACCGCGACCATAAAGTTTATTGTCATCAATTACTGCCTCATAGGGAGGAAATTTCCACTGGCTTTCATCTCCTGCATCAACAACATCCATATGACCTGATAATCCTAGGACTTTTTTTGAATTTCCCTTTTTTATTGTCGCTACTAAATTATCACGACCTTCTTGGTAGTTAATTTTTGTACTATCAATACCATGAGTCTGTAAAAGTTTTGCATAATAATCGGCTACTTCTGCCTCATTATTATTCACTGACCGAATTTTTATCACGTCTTGTAAAATAGCTATTCTTTTTTCTTTCTCCATCAGTATCACCTTTCTTCTGATCGTTATTGATTACTCACGTTTAATCGTTGGGGATATCTGTCACATTGATTGAAATCATCTATAGCCCTTCTCGTACTACTTTTCACCCCAATATAATAACACTGAATAATTTATAATTAAAGTTTAAGCACTCATGCCATACGTTATGTAAATAAGAAAAATTATTCATTCAAATAGTTCAAATTTTCTATATATAAATATTTTTCAGTTTTATAAGGATGTATTCTATAGTAAATTCATACGTATCTCGAGATGACATGATGATAGCTACTATGGACAGAAAATTATTGTTATATAAACAATAGATCAAAAAAATTTTTTATAGGTAAAAATCACATTTTTATATAGAACTGCCGACCATTTATTCAACCAAAACGATTTCACACAAGTGAACAACAGTGGTCATTTATGACTTTTCTTTTATCGTCCGCCTAATGAAGATTGAACAAATATATGGAAAGTGCGTAAAAAAACACACGACTAGACAATAAAATAGCCTAATCATGTGCTTTTCTCGGTGATTCCAAAGAAGGCATTCTTTTTGACTTTTCAATCTGTTTAAAAATCAAGGTTTTACTGGGTATCTCTAGTTAAATCGAATACTAGAGATTAATCAGTTAAATACAATTACTGTCGATGTTGTATAAACAACAAGAAATAGTTTAGTCGTCGGGTATGAATACGCCGATTATTATGATAGAAATACGACATTTAAATCTCAAAGTGTCACCTTGCGCAGGATAATTAATGCTAGAACGACTATCGTTAATCCGCTAATAAGTAAATACTGACTTTTCTTTTCTCCAGTCAGTGGCAATTTTCGCTGTTGGTTGCTCCTTTGATTGCTTGAGACTATTTTATTTTGATAATTATTTTTATCTTTATCCTTGTCTTGATTCGTTAGTTCCAATTTCTCTTTATTGACCACAGTTACCTGCGCTTTACTTGATACTCCACCGTAGCTGTATGTTATTTCATACTTGCCTGCTTTACTTGTGTCTACTTCGCCTGCTACTTTTATCTCTTCGAAGGATACTGGGCGCCCGATTTCATCTACTGCACTTTCGAAATTATCTGACGACTGCCAAGGGGCTCCTACAAATAGAGTGCTATCCTTTACTTTTATCGCTGTTTGTCTTTCTTTCACCGTAACGATTGCTTTACTTGATACTCCACCGTAGCTGTATGTTATTTCATACTTGCCTGCTTTACTTGTATCTACTTCGCCTGCTACTTTTATCTCTTCGAAGGATACTGGGCTTCCGGTTTCATCTACTGCACTTTCGAAATTATCTGACGACTGCCAAGGGGCTCCTACAAATAGAGTGCTATCCTTTACTTTTATCGCTGTTTGTCTTTCTTTCACTGTGACGATAGCTTTACTTGATACTCCACCATAGCTGTATGTTATTTCATACTTGCCTGCTTTACTTGTGTCTACTTCGCCTGCTACTTTTATCTCTTCGAAGGATACTGGGCGCCCGATTTCGTCTACTGCACTTTCGAAATTATCTAATGCTTTCCAGTCATCTCCTACAAAAAGGGTTGAATCTGTCACCCTCACAGCTGTTTGTTTTTCCTCAATAACCAGCATGGCTCCCGATAATATTTTTTTCCCTTGATAAAAACGGATATAATATATACCAGGTTGTGATGTATCCACATTTTTATTTGCGAGATCGACTCCGAGTGTCTCAAATTCAAGCTTTTCTATGGGGATATCGAGACCAAACTGATTGGTAACAGCTATCACATGATCTCCTATCTGCCAGTCATCTCCCACAAAAATTTGGATATCTCGCACCTTCAAATCATAATTTTCTTCCCAAACATATTCTCCTGCCATTGTACTGCCCTCATATTGAGTAACTAACTCGCTAGATGAATACGCGTCTATAGTATCTTTTTTTATCCATCTTCCTGTATGAATGCCCCATTCTGGTGGTTCCTTTAAACCCATCGCTTCTGACAGTTTTGTTTTCACACCTAATTTTAAGGATTCCAGCGTTATTGGTCGGTTATTTCCTGTAAAAAACATTTCATTCACATTTGTCGTATTGGTCATATCAAAGCTTGATAAATCTAATGCTTTTAAGTTTTCTGTGGATTGAAACATATAACTCATGTTTTCAACATTCTTCGTATCAAAATTCGATAAGTCTAACGACTCTATCCCCCGCATTGCGAACATCCCCTGCATGTTCTTTACCTTAGAGGTATCAAAGTTCGAAAGGTTCAGCGCTGGAATATTTGGTGTACTGAACATATAACTCATATCCGTCACTTGGCTTGTATCAAAGTTTGATACATTTAAAGAAGTCAACTTATTCGTGTTCGCAAACATCCCCCGCGTATTCGTCACTTTACTCGTATCAAAGTTCGATACATTTAAGCTTTCTATATTTCTTAAATCATTAAACATATTCGCCATGTCGGTCACATTACTCGTCTTAAAGTGAGACACATCTAATGCCTGTAAGCTGACGATAGAGTTAAACATCTCTTTCATACTTGTAACGTTAGACGTATCAAAATTTGATACGTCTAGCGTTTCTAGGCTACTCATAAAGCCGAACATCCCACTCATGTCCGTCACGTTAGAAGTATTTAAATGATGAATATTCTGGATTTCAGTCACGGAGTTTAACCGATAGAATAAATAGCTGCTGTTCCAATGTGCCTCTACCGCTTCTTCAAAGACTATTTTTTTATTTTCTCTCGATAGCTGGACCAATAACTCGTAGGATCGTAACCTAAAGTCCCTCCGTATATATGTAACGTTCCTTCCTGATCGATAGACCAAGGACAAGTTCCAAACGTTCCTGAAGCAATGTCCACATTCGTCTGTATCAATGAATGCTCTTCTTGGCTACTTGTTGTATCGGTTTTCTCTCCTGATTCCTCTGAAAAATCCCCCTTTTCAGCTTCTTCCGCAATAGGAAGACTCTCTTCCTGCCACGAGTTATTTTCCTCGAAGGAATTTTTTTGATTCTCGTCAGTAGCCTCTCCAGCATATCCAGCCACCGGCAGTACCTGATTGAACAGTAACAACGAGAACACAGAACAATTGAGGACTCTTTTTGCAACTTTTTTATTCATCATTTCTCTCCTAAAAAATACTTTTTTGTTATTCTAACCTTATAATACAGTCCTCATTGAAGATATCAATTTACACTTAACTAGGAGATGTAAAGTATTTAGCACAATATGATGCTCTCATTTGAAAAGAACAAATGTAATTATTATAATTAACTAGTAAACACTTGTTATAAAAAATACTAGACTCAAGGAGAAAGAGTATGAACGATTCTGTCATTCCTAACTTGGTCATTGACTGCGCAGTTGATCATTTACAATCCACCCCATTGGATAAACTATCTGTAACAGCGATTACTCAGTCTGTAGGCATTAGTCGAGTTACCTTTTACAATTATTTCAAAAACCGAGAAGACATAATTGATGTCCTCGTTGAAGTGTTACTGGCACAGTTTGATGAAATACAGAAGAAGAACCTGCCGTTTCTAAATCTTGTGAATATGGCCGATACTAAGGAGATCAAAAAGATTTTATATCCGAACACGCTGGAGATTATGAGCTTTTTTTATAAAAACAAAAAGAAGATCGCCTGTCTCCTATCTAAAAACACTACTGTCGACTTTATGGATATCCTTCATGGCACTTATTACAATCATTTTTTGAACGCTTTACCCGAGATTTTTTCCGCTAAATTTTCTGAAGACACTATTACAAGCTATGCCCTTTATATGACAACCGGTGTACGAGCGATCACGGAGGAATGGTTTCTGTCTGATTTTAATCCTTCTCCTGAAATTGTCACTGAACGAATACTGTCCGTACTAACACCCTCTTTAATGGAGCTGTATACTAGAAACTAGTTTTATACATTAGCGAAACTCCCTCATTTTAGATTATGTAGTTTCAGTGTTCTTACTGTGGAAGAAGCAACTAAAAAGACCAACGAATCCTATCGTTGGTCTAATTGAATTTTTGTAGAAGATAGACTCTTTAGAAGCTTAAAAATCTACCTGATCAGGATTTTTAGCACTTCCCGCTAATCCTTTTAAGCCATCAATGATTGCCATGTCCTCTGGTTTTATTTCAAAGTCAAAGACTTCAAGGTTTTCTTGAATACGCTCTTTATGAACTGACTTCGGCAATGGTAAGAACTGATGCTGCAGGCTCCAGCGTAAAACAATTTGCGCAATGGAGCGATTGTATTTTTCAGCGATTTCTTTTAATTCGCCTACTTTAAAGATTTCACCCGTTCCTAATGGACTATAAGCTTCACTTAAGATGTCATGCGCCTGATTGTACTTCACAACTTCTTGCTGCTGATCACTAGGATTTAGAAAGATTTGATTGACCATTGGTTTTATTTTCGCTGTTTCATACAATGCGTCTAAATGGTGTGGCAAGAAATTAGAAACACCGATGGCTCTGATTTTTTTCTGTTCTACCGCTTCCTCCATCGCTCGCCAGGCTTCTGCGTTCCCTTCCTTCCAATTTTCACGAATGGCTAAGGGACTTGGCCAATGAATCAAGTAAAGATCGATGTAATCTAGGTCTAAGTTTTTTAAAGAGTCATCAATCGCTTGTTTCGCGGCAGTATACGAATGTCCTTTACTTCCCAATTTTGTTGCGATAAATAATTCTTCTCGAGAGACCCCAGAGGCTTTTATCCCGCGACCTACAGAAGCTTCATTTCGATAAGCCGATGCAGTATCAATATGACGATAGCCTGCTTCGATCGCCCATTTTACCGCCGCTTCAGCAATCTCGCCATTCGGTGTTTGCCACGTACCAAAGCCGATGACAGGAATCTCCACTCCATTCGATAATGTATAGGTACTGTTTTTGTTCATACTCGTTCCTCCTAAATCTATTGTTTTTTTTTCGTATTCCCGTTCCAATAAGGACAGTGCTTCATCCAAGGCTTTTCCCGCAAATTTCTGAGCAGAAATCCACTCACCGCTTACTCCCTTTTTAACAAAAGCGCCCAGAACCATTCCTGGAATTACACTGCCTACTTCATGATGAGCCTCCGCACCCCCAAGATCTGTCCGTACCCATCCAGGATCTGCTAGATTGATTGTGACATCTTTCGTTGCTAATTGATTCACTAGATCCTTTGTTAATTTATCCAAGGCACCCTTCGATGCTGCATAGGCTCCTTGTTCAGGTTGATTCTTAATGCCGCTTGTTGTGTTGATGATTCTGCCAAAGTTTTGCTCCAGCATTTTTGGTAAGAAACCTTCTATTAAAAGCATCGGTGCAATGACATTGACCCGATAAGTACTGAGATAATCATCAACAGCTACGCCCCAATAATTTGTTTGTTTTTTCGGCTGAACACCGGCGTTATTGAACAAAATGTCAATCGTCACCTTGCTTGAAACGAATGCAATCATCTGCTTGACTTGCTGCTCGTCGGATAATTCCGCCGCCACAGAAAATGCTTGAACGCCTAATTCCTCTAACTCCTTAACAATTGAGCTCGTATGCTCCAGCTCACGACTGTGTACGACAACATTGACTCCTTGCTTTGCCATAAATAGCGCTATCTCTCTGCCTATTCCCCTGCTTGCGCCTGTCACAAGCGCCCATTTGTTTGTTAAATCCGACATTCTCATTCCCCCCACCAGTTCTTTTCGATGTTTCTGTATGATCCTATGTAGAAGGTATTCACGAACCTATCGAACACCTTCGTAGTAACTCTCTCACTTTCCCTTATAGAAAAATGAAAAGCGGAAAACGGTTCCTAAAATTGATTATACACTTTATCTTTTGTTTGTAAATAACTATATAGATATAATTTTTTAGAGTTGTTTATCCATGATAAATCATATGATGGTTCTTTTTAGAACAAAACCAATTTACCTAAAAACACTAACTTATTAACATTTTTAATCTTCTTTTTTTTATGATAAATAAGTCCGGAACGCTTTTAAAAATATATAGTTTTTCGTTGTTCGTGATTAAGATTTTTATTTAGCCCTTCATTAATACTAATCTCCTAAAAATTGATCGACGTTCAGTTACTAATTCTTTACCAAACCGAAAAGTTCACCACCAACTTCTCGATAGCAATCTAGCACAGCACCTTATATACAAATTTTGAAAAGATTGCTTAAGGAAACGGCATACATAACGTTTTTAGATAAATACTACAAACGATATCGTATACAATGAATAGCCTGGCTATACGAAAACATATTAATCGCCACTCAGTACTTTACTAAATAAAAAAAACAGCTCAAGGAAGCAATTGCTTTCTTGAGCTACGATAATTATAAAACACCTAGTCTCTTTTATCAGGGGGAACACTTTATTTTATAAGTCTACAGCCTATTTCCGACAGACCAGCACCGCATGATTGCTGGTTCCCGCACAGGAGCTGCTGTTGTACATATAGTCCATTATTTCGGTCCAAACCGCATATTTTTCCTCGTCCATACTGTTTATGCCTGTTGGATTGAAGGAGAAATCTACACCCGCATTACGGACGACCGTTAATCCCTCGTCTGTTGCGTCTTGCACCATCTCCTCTGGCATAGTGAAATAGAAAACATCCGGAAGATGGTCATCTATCCCCTCTACAAATACTGAATGATTTGTGGCAGCATTGGGATAGTTTACCTTCATATCATCGTCAAAGCACGCTCGCAGATAAGCGCCTACTTTATTGATATAAGCAAATAGAATTAAGCCGCCCTCTTTACAGACTCGCTTACTTTCTGCGATTACCTTCTTGCGTTCATTGGGCTGCAAATGGTACATGGGACCAAAGACTAACACAATGTCATAGGTGTTTTCTTGAATTTCTGGCAAATGAGTTGCATCTCCAACAGCCGCCTGAACATTCGGGAGTTGGTGATCGACTATCTTTTTCTGGAACTGTTTGATGTGTTTTGGCACAAGATCAATTCCCTGATAGGACTTACATTTCTCTGATAAATACAGTCCATAATAGCCTGTTCCGCAGCCTAACTCAAGCACTGTTTTTGAGGAGTCGATATAAAAATCAAGCAATCGTTTTGTATAGATAAACTCGATCTGATCAGCTCTACTGCCGAAGGCTCTCTGTTCTTCTTCAAAGTGATCATAGTTTGAAATAATTGGATTGTGTTTCATTCTCTGCTCCTTTTTGTTTTCACTTTTATCGTTCTTTGTTTATCTTCAATCACTAGATTTTTTTACAGAAATCCATATTTCCGATAAACTGTCTGGGTAGCTACCGGCTCCTTTGGGATAAACCTCTAGCTGGAAGCCTGCCGGCTCATACTCTGAAGCCGGAAAAAAATCAGAAAAGATCCAGGTCCAGCAGTCTTTATCCGCCGTGTTTTTAACATTTAAGGAAGCACTGCGGAACTTTATCCATAATGAAGAAGGAAGCGTAAGAGTTGTGTATCCTGAAGGAACCGTCTCTGCATGATAGGGTGTCGCAATGTAATACATGTAACCTTCCCCATCGAAAGATTCGCCATCAGCTAAGCCAATCCATTCTTTCTCATCAGAAGTAGAATAAGTGGTTAGTTTCGCAAGCGTCCCATCTTTTTGACACTTCTGCCAAAACAAATCGGCCTTCACCTGACCAACTAATTGCATCTCACCCTTGCCCAACAGTTGGAAGTCTTCCATCGTAACAACTTGATAATCCATTCCTTTTCCTCCTCTATTCAGTAAAGACATTACTAACCTTTATTTTATGTACTATATACAAAAACAGATATTATCTATAACCATTATAATCTAATAAAACATTGTAAACCATAGGAGGAAAAGCCACTCATGATCGCTTCAAGCACTACTGGAAAAAGATCACAGCTAATTTTTATTGAATTTGTCTTCTAATTCTCTCGTGATCGTTCTTCTTTATCTATTCAAATAGATAGTATAGTATGAATTTATTGCAGGAGGAATGGTTGGCATGGACTTTAGATCATTATTAGATAAACCCTTATTATATGAGTTTTCTATCTTAGATGTATTGTTTCAACATGATAGTTGGGTGACCATCAACGAGATTGCCGCTGAAACAGGTTTTAATAGAAAAACAATTATAAAATACCTAGCACTTATTGATGAGTATCCAGAACTTAGCGGATTGATTAGGAAAAAAGGCGCTGGTATTCAACTGAAAATGAGTAGGATCGATTATACCAAAATAAAAACCTCTATTTTAAAAAGAAGTGTTCCATTTGCTATGATTGATAAAATTTTAAAAAATGGCTCTTTTTCTATGTCGGATATTTCCAAAGAAACGTATTTAAGTGAATCAAATATTTATCGCTATATGAGGAAACTAAAGAAAATTCTAAACTCCTACAACATTGATCTGGTAAAAAAAAGAAACCAATACAGATTGATAGGAGACGAGAGAACCATCCGTTTCTATTTATACTTATTCTATTGGCAAGTGTATAAGGGGGTCTCTTGGCCTTTTTCTGAAGGACTGAGGAAAAAAGTAGCAGAGGATCTGCAGATAGTCGCTCAAAAAGCAGGCATGTATCTAGCTGTTCCTTTCGAAAACCAACTTACTTTAATCGTTTCCATTAATTACCTACGCTATAGAACTCGTTGCTTCATTCATAGAGAGGATGCCTTCGAGCAGCTATACGCCTTGAATGAAACGATCCCTGCCTTCAACCAACTAAATCTTTTATTTACTACAAACTATCATATGTCAAAGGATGAGACGCATTTGCTTTTTTTCTATCTTTTAACTCGGCCCTCCTTCTACCATTCATGGGACTATGCGGACCACTTTATAGAAAATCATCAACATGATAAAACCGAAATAGCTAAAGCCTCAGAGCGAGCCGCAAAAGAGATGAAAAAACAATTTCCGTTGCTACACATAAAAACGGATGCAGATTCGTCTTTTTTTAAAAGTTTATTTTCCATTCATTATCACACGATGCTATTCAAAGAATTTCCCACTGATATCAGTAATTACAAGCTTACGCCATATATAGATAGGAATTTCCCACAGCTAAAAAAAGAGATCGTGACAGTGAGCCAACACTTGACGACCACCGATAAAAATCCCTGTTTTGAACAAGAAGACTATTTGATTACCCATTATTCAATCCTATTAGCAAATATTCTCTCAGAAACGCACTTTGAGAAAAAAATTTATTTAAAAATGGAGACGGATTTTCCTTTCTTCATCGAACGCATTGTGAAAAACCAGCTGCTCAATCATTTCAAAAATACGTATCATTTGATTTTCACCGAAAATGAACAAGAGTACTTTGATCTGCTTCTTACTGTGCCCGGTAGTCATGTGTTAGAACAGTCGATTGCTAAAGAAAAAATTATATATATAACTCCAGAATTAACCATTCAAACCTATAAGACGATTTCTAGAAAGTTAAGAACCCTCATTCAAAAATAATTATTTGTTCCTTCAGTCTAACTAGACTGAAGTTTTTTCTTTTTTTGGTCTGTTCTTTATGCCATTTAATAATAAAAACAACCAGTTTATCAGTGTTATCCTATAATATGAATAAAATAGAAACGAGGGAAACAATGGATTTTACATCATTATTAGATTATTCATTACAATGCGAGCTCAAAATTTTAGATACACTCTATCAAAATTCCGGCTGGATTACACTTTCCGATTTAGAATTCCAAACTAACTATAATAAGAAAACCATTAATAAGCATTTGAAACTGCTCTCTGAAAAAGAGGAGCTTTTAGAGACTGGAAAGCTTTTAATAAAAAAAGGCGCAGGAGTAAAACTTTGCCTGACAGAATTTGAATATAAATTGCTGCTAAATAGCGTTTTAAAGTCTTGTGTGCCCTTTACTCTCATTAAGTTGCTCACAGAACATGGTTCCGTCTCTCTCAACAAAATCAAAGCAGAAACCTTTTTAAGTGAATCATCGATTCAGCGACAGATGACAAAATTAAAAAAGCACCTTCACAAGTATGGCTTAACGTTGATCTATTCTAAAGGGCAGTATTTATTTTCGGGAGAAGAGCATACTTTACGATACTATCTTTATTCTATTTATTGGAGCGTTTATCGGGGGATTACTTGGCCCTTCTCCTCACAGTTATTCGATAAAATCTCTTCTGATGTTGAGGTCATGACTCAGTCTCTGTCAAAATCCCTCGCAACATCTACCTGCAGCCAGCTTTCACTTATTCTAGCTATTAATTTTTTTAGGTATAAATCAGGGAATTCAGTCGTTTTGAAAACGGAGTGGGCACTCTTAAAAAAAATAAATACGACCTACTTTGCACCGTTTAAGATGGTTCGCGCGTTACTTGTTCGCTCCTATCGTTTATCCGTGACAGAAGCACATTTCTTTGTCTTCTATTTGTTGACGAATGCAGATTTTTACTCCCAGAATATGGGCATACTAATTATGAAGGGACATGAGGAATTAGCGACAGAAATAGCCTCTAGTGTAACAGCCGTTTATCATCATTTAGAGCCGCTTGTTCGTGCTAGCTGCTCAAAAAGAAAAAAAGCACGGATAAAGGAAACCTTGTTCTCAGTCCATTACCACGCAACGCTCTTCCCACAATTTTCTTGCGACATAACGAACTACGACTTAAATTTATACATAAAAGATAACATCCCCTCACTTTATCAAAAAGGCCAAAAAATATATGAACAAGCGAAAAAAGAAGCAGCTTCTCCAATTTTTGACGCGAAAAACTATCTTGTCACTCATTATTCGATCATCTGTGCCTATTTGACTTATGAAACTTATTTTGAAGAACCCTTTGTCCTTTTTTTGGATACCGACTTTCCGGCGCTTGTAAACGAACTCATCAAAGAAAGCTTAAAAAATCATATCAAACGATATTTCAATATTGTATTTGCGGATTCTTTTTCTGATCCCATAGATATTTTACTCACTGTCCCTTTGAAAGATCGATCTACCTACAATGAACTAACCATCCCAAAAGTGTTCATTTCTCCCCAAATTAAACACAGTGAACTAAAACAAATTTATCTAAAAATCAGCGAACTGAATGAGCTGCGAAAACAAGAGTATAAGAGCTAAGCTTTTTTGCTCTTATACTTGATTACTAAGCAACGAATGAACACCGTATTAAAAAGTTTTTTCTGCTACGCATAGAAAAAGGCAAAAAGCAGGCTCATTCACATGGAATAGAGCCTGCTTTTTAGCTTGCGAACAAGCCTCTCCTTTATGCCTCTCGTACTCCTTCGGCTTTAGGAATTGCTGCCTGTTCAGACTTTTTTTCGATCCGACTTCCTAAGCGAGTAATCAACAAGACTACTGCCATAAGACCACTGATTACGATCCCTGCCAGATATGAATTGGTTCCCGCAGAAATTTTTGTTGCAGCAAGGAGCATCGGTGCTGCAAAACCGGCTAAAGAGGAAATCAAGGTGTTCATAGCAATGGCTACTGGAAATTGTTGATGATTCGCCAAAATCGATAGTTCAAACGGAATCGTCGCATTCACCATAACGATCCCCATCCCTGAAAACATATTACCAACGATATGCAAAGCAGGATTGTTGAAAAAGACAATACAGATATAGGACAATGCAAAGGCCACAAAGCCCCAAGCCATCGTGTCTGTTTTTGTAAGCTTACGAATGTACTTCAATCCGAAGGCGGTACAGATTCCCCCAACATTTCCTAAAGCAGTGACCATCGCGGTATAGGCGGTCCCATTTCCCTTTGAAGCCAATAAAATTGATTGATTCGCCATAAAGATCATTAGACAAAGAGAGGTAACAAAGGTAACGATCAGCATCACATATATATAGCCATTTAAACTTTTCACTGTTTTGCCAAAGCTGACTGAGTGTTGCTTGGATACTTCCTCTTCAGATAATTTTCGATCCTTAGGTACCAGGACTAACACCACCAACAAGATAACAATGGCTGCACCGTAGACCCAGAAAAGATTTTGCCAGTTTGTACTTCCTAAGACACCGCCAATAGCAGTAAAGCCCATCATTCCTAGGTTGTTAAAGCCCACTGCCCAACCCATGACAGTCGCTCGTTCTTCTCCTTCAAAATGCTCCTGAAGCAATACCGGACCAACATTACTGATCAAGCCAAGTCCAAAGCCTAAAGCGATCATGCAGGCTAGAATAATATTCAGGCTGCTGTTGTAAAAAATCGGCAATAATCCACTAATGGCGACAATGGCGACAGAGAGAACCCCGATATTCTTACGAGTTATTTTGTAAGTCAGCCAAGTAAATAGCAGCGTCGCTATTAATTGCCCCAACTGGGGAATTGAACTAAGCATTTGGACCTTTGAGATCGGTTCCTGTGGGAAAGATTTCGAAATAGCAGCAATCGCCGCTCCTACGACAGAACCGGACATCAGTAAAAGATTCATACTTAAGATACCTAAAGCTAGAGATAATTTTTTCTTATTCATAATAATTGCACTCCTTCATCTTTTTTGTTTCCGCTTTCAATTGGTACTCAAAGTATAGGCTAGAAAAAAACGCCTCGCCATATGCAAAATTCATGCGCTTTGTGGTCTTTTCATAGGTCGTTCTTTTCTGCCTACTACTTTGCATGTTAATCTTGTAGTATCGCTCTGATCTGACTATCCTTTTCTCCTGAACGAACAATCGCCAGGGCTTTTCCTTGAAATAAACGGATACTTTCCAAACTATACGCCGCTTGATTTATTGGATCTCCATTGGCCAGACCAACAACTTCTCCGTTTTCGACACAGATAGACAGATTGTTATCTGCTGTAGGAACCACTCGCTGTTGCTCATCTATTCCTTCTAACTGATAAAGACTGTATTCTTTTCCCGCAAAAATCCGTTCGCAGCGAACGGCTTGTATCGTACCGCTCGTTTCACGACTCACTTCAGCGATTCTTTCATCCTGTTCGTATGCTATTGCGGTTAATGTTCCTTCCTCATAAGAAACTTCCCAATCCGCGCGGCAATCCTTTACAGGTTTTCTACCATAGCTTTTTCCATTAACAAATATCTCAACCTCACTCACGTTGCTGAAGACACGAATAGCTACTTGCTCATCAGCAGTGCGTTCTAGCCCCTGACGATTCCAATGAGGCATCACATGCAGAACCGGTTCTTTACGCCAAAAGGCTTGATAGTAATAATAGTAATCCTTGGGAAAACCGCATAGATCAGCGATTCCAAATTGTGAAGAAATAGCCGGCCAGCTAAAAGGAGAAGGCTCGCCATAATAATCAAAGGCTGTCCAAAGAAATACGCCGCCCATATATTGATGTTCAGCTAAATATCTCATGACCTTTTCCGGCTTCGCTGTTCCTCCCGCTCCAGGGTCTTCCGGTCGTCGTTTTCCCGGTAAGACCATAGAAAACAGCGAACCAAAATTCGAACACTGACACTTCTCTTCATCGTCTTTATACACACCTCGAGTAGAAAAATAAGACGCACTTTCCGTACTCATCATCGGCAAGTCTGGATGTTTTTCTTTAATTTTAGTCGCTCCCGGCCCCATCACATCGGCTTCTGGATAATTGACGCCCAGGACATCATAATTGGCTAGATACTCTTCATTTACTAGCCCCGCGGGATTAAGCAATTCTGCTGAAACGACTAAGCTTTCATAGTTGTTGCTTTTAATACAATGTACCAGCTTTTTAGCAATCCGGCTGCCCATAGTTGTATTGCCGATAACTTCCTCATTCGCTACGGACCAAAAGGCTAGCGAGGCGTGCATCCGACTTTTCTTCACCATTTTTTCCAAATCGGCTATTCGCCAAGGCGTGCTTTCTAGTAGGCGATTTTCATTCATCAATAAAATTCCGAAACGATCACAGGCAGTTAACAGCTCCTCAGAGGCAAAATGATGGGCGCTGCGCCAAGCATTTACTCCCATTTCTTTCATTGTCTTTATCTTATAATCTACGATATCTTGGTTCAATGCGACCCCTACTCCGGCAAAATCTTGGTGTTCACATACTCCCCGCAGCTCATAGGTTTTTCCATTTAAATAAAAGCCTGCTGTGTCGTAATGAAAGGTACGAATACCAAATGATTTCCGGCATTCGTCTGTCTCCATTTGAAACACCGCTTCGTAAAGATGAGGATTTTCTGGGGTCCAAAGTGACGGTTCCGGCAATTGAAAGGTTTCTTTTAATAGCCGTTTTTCATAGGGCGCTAAGGTCTGGATACCTAGTTGAATCACCTGATCGTTGATTTTTATCACTGGCGAAACGGTCACGGTATCCGCTGACTCGTTCTCTACCAAGAGCTCTGCGCCTAACAATGCTTGCTTCTCTTGAATTTCTTTCGTGTAAATATAAACACTGTCATAGTCAAACGAGACCAACGGCAAGTATTCTACCCACACGTCACGATAAATCCCTGCCCCTTCGTACCACCAGCCTTCTGGGCCGGTCGTCGTGTCTACCCGCACCAGCAATACATTCGTGCCTTCTTCTCCGTATTTAGCCATCTCGGTGACATTAAAAGAAAAGCTCGTGTATCCGCTATCATTCTTTCCTAAATACGCGCCATTCAGCCAAACTTCCGCAGAACGCATCACACCCTCAAAATGAAGGACAACTCTACTAGTATTTAAAAGACTTGATGCTAGCTGGAAGGTCTTACGATAATATCCGATTCCCTCTTCCTTTGAGCCTGACATCAGCAGTTCTGGATCTTGTTTAAACGGCTGCCTCACTTTCCAATCATGAGGCAGTGTTATTGTTTGCCAGTTCTCATCAAGACCAGAAGTAAAATCAGTGCCAGCTAAATTTTTTAATCCTTGAAGGATATCCCCCTGCGCGATCAGCTTGAGAAAGTGCTCGCCTCCTGCGCCATAGGTCACCGCAGCTCCAGTTTCTCCAGCTAATGGCGCGGTTAGTCCGCCTAACGCATGGGCTTTTTTCGCTGTTCTTTTCGGGATTCCTACTTCCCCGTAATGAAATTGCCAATGCTGATTGATTTTTTTCTTTTCTCGCATCTTCGTTCCTCCTCTGATATCCCCCATTCTAGTTCGTCAAGCCCTGTGATATAATGAAAAATACCGACTTGAAGAAAGCGTTTCCTGCATTTTTCCGACCTTATGGAGGTGTCCGATGACAAACGATCCTTTTTCCGAGCTGCATTCCACGAATAGCGAGCTGCCTCAGATCAGTACCCGCTCTCCGATCGCGATTTTCTATAAGCAAAAAATTGGTGAGACGATTCTTTATACTAAGGTGCAGGATGGCGACATCACGGCCTTTGAAGATGAAGAATATCAAGCATTGCACAAAAACCAGAACTTTGAATTGATGTATGTCTTACAAGGCGAGCTGACTAATTTCATCGAGGACAAGGAATATCAATTTCACGCTGGCGAGGGCTGTTTGCTGAATACTCAAATTCTGCATCGAGAGATTCTTTCGGAAGGCTGCAACGTCGTCTTTTTAAATTTATCTCCCACGCTGCTTAGAGAGCTGCTGGCTATTGACTCTGGCGAGGGACCAATCTTTCAATTCCTGCAGCAAAATCTGCAATCCGATTCTCAGTGGAAGCGCAGCTATATTGAATTTTCTCCCTGCTTGCCTTATCAAAGCGAAGGCTTCCACGTTATCATAGATTCCCTGCAGTTAGAAGTTGCGACTTCCAAAATTGGCCGCGCTTATTTTCAACGAGGATTGATTTTACGCTTATTAGACGCTTTAGAGAACGCCAATCAGTTTTCTTTGCAGCAGGTGGATCTGGATTTGTCAAAGGAGGATTACCTCGTTAATCGTGTGATTCATCTAATTGAAAGCCGCTTTGGCAATATTTCCCGAAAAGAACTCGAAACAGCTCTCCATTATAATGCAGAATACTTGAACCGCTTATTAAAGCGCCAAACAAAAATGACCATTGTCGGATATGCGCAGAAGATCCGCACACAAAAGGCGCAGCAATTATTACAAACCACCGATCTGACGATTCAGCTCATCGCTGAGCGCTTGGGCTTTTCCAGTGAAGCTTATTTTTATCACTATTTTAAAAAGCAAACCGGACTTTCTCCCAATCAATACCGCCAAAAATTTACGCTCTAAAAAACCGATTGACGCATCAATCGGTTTTCTTCGTGTTAAAGGAGTATTTCTCTCGATATTCTGTTGGTAGGATTTTTAAATTTTTGCGAAACATCTTATAAAAGTAGGAGGGATTTTCATACCCCACTTTTAAAGCAATCTGTTCAATCGGGGCATTTGTATAAGTTAGATATTCAGCAGCTACATTGACCCGCTGCAGGTGAACCAATTTGATAAATGTAAGGCCTGTGTGTTTTTTTAAGTAAGAGGAGAGGTAATTGGGATTAAAGCCAAAATGCTGGGCCATCTCCTCCAAAGTTATCTGGGCGTAATTCTTTTCAATATACAACAGTAAGGACAATAGATTGACCGATCCATCCTCTTCTCCAGAGATGACCTCCTGTTCATTTGCGGCTGAACGAATCAGTCTAGCAAAGAGGGTCAATAATTCTAAACGAATGAGTTGATTCGATTGTGCGTCTGGATAGTAATATTCTTGAATGATGTCTTCCACCAGTCGATGAATCTTAGTTTCCTGATGCGTTCGAAACAAGCGATAAATATTTTCTCCCTGCGTCTCATTTGAGAGGAGGGAAAAGAGCAAGGAGGAAACTTTTTTCGTCACACGATCCTCATACATAAAATGATAATCATTCAACGTAAAGGCGGTATCCTTTAGGGTCAGATTAATTACAATACTGTCTGCTTTAATTGGCTCAACTCGATGGATCGTGTGGTTGCCAATGATAATCAAATCATTCTGTCGCAGATGCAGCTCATCATTTTTTGTAACGACTGTGCACTCGCCTACAATCGGAACGATGATCTCTACATAGTCATGGATATGATAGGGAATAAAAGATTTTACCGGCTGAACAGAAATAGCGATTGATTGCGGATTCACCTCCAACGAATCATCCAGCGTATGAAAAAATTCATACACCGGCTCGTTTTTCAACACACCTGCCTTTTTAGGCTTCATTTCCGGTCCTAACTCATCCCAGTTACGTGGCTGGTTTTTCTCCTGCAGAATGTTTAATACCGTTTCCTCCATAGTCTCCTCTCCTTTCAAAAAAACCGCTCATTTCCTGCACTAAGTTGAAAAATTACAGATTTGCTCTTCTTAAGTTGTTTTTTTCTATGACGTCGTCTTCTGACTTCGTCTAAACTATCTCATGAATGAATCCTTCAAGCAAGACACATTTTTCGATAAATGAAAGGAGCTGTGAAATGAACACATACCAGATGTTTTTTCGCAATGGTTGCCGTCTTTTTTCCAAGCTAGAATGAAAGCGTGAACACGTATAGATAAAAATAATGGGAGGCTCATCATTCATGGTAGATTTAACGAAAAAACCGTATTACTTAACAGAAGAACAGATTCAACTGCTGCAGCGCAAGCTTCAGGAGATGACTTTAGATGAAAAAATTGGTCAGCTCTTTTTCGTCATTGGTCAGGATGAAGACCAAGTAGACATTAAGGAATTTGTCCAAACCTATCGTCCTGGGGGCATGATGTATCGCCCCGCTTCAGCAGACAAGATCAAACGACAATTAGCCACGGCTCAGGAAGCCAGCGATATTCCATTATTCTTTTCCGCAAATTTGGAATCAGGTGGGAACGGGATTATTTCTGAGGGCACATGGTTCGGTATGCCTTTGCAAATTGCGGCTACTGATGAGCCAATACATGCCTACGAATTGGGAAATGTTGCCGGGAGCGAAGCCGCTCAGGTAGGCTGCAACATGTCATTTTCACCCATTGTTGATATTGATAAAAATTTCCGCAATCCAATCACCAACACTCGGACCTTTGGCAGCGATCAAGAGCGAGTCCTTCAAATGGCTGCGGCTCAAATCAAAGGACTCCAGGAGAATGACATTATCCCTGTCATTAAGCACTTCCCCGGCGACGGTGTCGACGAACGTGACCAGCACCTTTTAAGCACGGTCAATTCCTTGTCTGCCGATGACTGGATGGCTTCCTATGGTAAAATTTACCAAACATTTATTGATCAAGACATCACCAGTATCATGATCGGGCATATTCTGCAGCCAGCCTGGGAAAGAAAACTTTCACCAGAAATCACCGATGCAGAGCTGCGACCAGCCTCAGCCTCAAAACGATTGATTGACGGTCTGCTGCGGGATGTGCTTGGCTTTAACGGCTTAGCAATCACCGATGCTACACCAATGATCGGTTATAATGCCATTCTCCCTCGAGCAGAGCTGTTACCGGCCACAATCAATGCGGGCATAGACATGATTCTATTCAATAAAAATATCGACGAAGACTACGCCTTTATCAAAAAAGCAGTGGAAAACGGAACCTTGAAGCTGGCTCGAATCGAGGAAGCGGTGTTGCGGATCCTGGCTACTAAGCTGACTCATGGCCTATTCGAAGCAAAGCCCACAGAAAAAAGGACGGTGAACCTTATAGAGCATGCCGAAAAAGCAGCAGCGACAGCGAAAAAATCAGTGACTTTAGTCAAGGATCGTGATCAGCTGTTGCCAATGACGGTGGCGCGTTACCCTAGAATCCGACTAGTTGTTTTAGGGGATTCAGATGACGGCGGATTTAAAGAAGGCGGTAAGGTTTCCGATCACTTCCAAACCCAGCTGGAAGGACTTGGTTTCGAAGTGACCCTATATGACCACCAGCAGCTAGATTTTCACGAGATTTTTGAAGAAGGCGTGGCAGAAATGAAGGGAAAATTTGATTTGGCGCTTTATGTCGCGAACATCGAAACCGCCAGCAATCAAACAACGACTCGTTTGGATTGGGTTCATTTGATGGCGGCGGATGCACCCTGGTTTATGAAGTCCATTCCAACTATTTTTATCTCAACGGCCAACCCGTACCATCTATTCGATATTCCAGCCGTTTCTACTTATATCAATACCTATACTGGAAATAAAGCTAGCGTTGACGCAGTGATCAGAAAAATGACAGGGACGGAAGCCTTTGAAGGGATCAGTCCTGTTGACCCCTTCTGCGGAGATTTTTCTACAAAATTATAAGAAAAGAGGCGTGTAATTATGAACATTTCCACCATTTTAATCAATCACATGATCGAACCGATTGGGTTTCAGCTTGATTCGTTGCGAATCGACTTCACTGTGGAAGCAAATCAGTACACAGAAGTAACCAAACAGCTAATCATTTGGACAACCTCGTATGAACAGCCCATCTACAAAAGTGACAAGGAACGTTTTGAAACGAATTTCTTCGATGTATCATTGGACCTCACTCCTCGTACTCGTTACCACGTTGAGGTCTCCCTTTATGATTCAGACACGCTTCTTTGCGCAAAAGAAAGCTTTTTTGAAACTGGGAAAATGTCTGAGCCCTTTGAAGCTGAATGGATCGCACATCCAGATAAGAGCATTCAAAACACGCTTTTCAAAAAGGACGTTCGTGTTCCATCGAAAGTCACTAATGCCCGACTGTATGCTACTGGATTAGGTATTTATGAAACGTATATCAACGATGACAAGGTGGGCGATGAGTACCTATCTCCTGGAGTTACGGCTTATGATCAGTGGGTTCAAGTTCAAACCTATGATGTGACCGAAGCCTTTCAAAAATCAGATCAGATCAAACTAAGCTTTTCTACTGGAGATGGCTGGTATAAGGGAACTTTAGGCTTTGATGGCGGGAAAAAGAATATCTATGGGGATCAGCAGCAGGTTATCGCAGAATATCACCTTCGCTACGAGGACGGCAGCACAGAAATCATCTCTACCGATGCCACTTGGCTGACAACTAGCGGCAAGGTTACAAAATCGGAAATTTACTATGGCGAAGATCTAGACGATACAATTATCCCTGCTAATTGGCAGCCTGTGATCGTCTCAGAAAAAGACAAGGCACTTCTACAAGATCGGTTAAGCTTACCGGTAAAAATCATGGAACGCCTCCCTGTTCAAGAAATTCTTGAGACCCCTGCAGATGAGCAAGTCCTTGATTTTGGTCAAAATCACACCGGCTGGCTCGAGTTTTATAATCGCGAACCGAAGGGAACAAAGCTTGTTTTCCAAATGGGAGAAATTTTACAGGAAGATAATTTTTATCGAGAAAATTTACGACAAGCGCGAGCCGCCTTTGTCTATACTTCTGACGGAGAAGAGAAATGGGTGCGCCCTCACTTTACCTTTTACGGCTACCGCTATGTAAAGGTCGAAGGCAACACGCAACCACTGGAAAAAGCGGATTACCAAGCAGCGGTATTATACTCCGACATGACAACGACAGGTGCTATCAAAACAGCGAACAAAAAAGTCAACCGACTCTTCCAAAATATTTTGTGGGGACAAAAAAGTAATTTCCTAGACATTCCAACGGACTGCCCCCAAAGAGATGAACGCTTAGGTTGGACAGGCGATGCGGCAATGTTCTCTAAAACAGCGGCATTGAACATGAATGTCTTCTCTTTCTTCAAAAAATACGCGAAGGATATCGCCGTCGAACAAAAAAAATATGACGGCATGGTTCCTATGTATGCTCCCGCAATGGGAAATACGGATGGCGGTGCAGCGGTTTGGGGAGATGCCGCGACGATTATCCCTTGGACTATGTACCAAAGCTATGGCGTTCCAGCCATCCTGCAGCAAAATTTTTCCGCAATGAAGGATTGGGTAGAATGGATTGGCCGTAACAGCAAGAGCAACAATTTGTGGACAGGCACCTTCCAATTTGGTGATTGGCTTGCCTTAGATGGTGAAAATCCTGCCTTGCCTACGGGAAAAACCGAAGAAGATTTTATTGCCTCGGTTTATTATTTCTATTCCAGCAGTATCGTAGCCAAAACCGCAGAAATTTTACAGCGTTCTGAAGACGCCGTTTATTATCAAGAACAGACACAACGAATCTTGGAGACCATCAGAAAAGAATACATCACAGCGAACGGTCGATTGGCGATTGATACACAAACAGCCTATGCGCTTGCACTACAATTTGGACTAATCCCCGAATCACAGTGCTCACGTGTAGTGGCAGATTTAGTTGCTCGTTTGAAGAAGGACAATGATCATCTGAAAACAGGGTTTGTCGGTACCCCCTTCATTTGCCAGGTCTTATCTCAATATGGCTACCATAAGCTTGCCGCAAAGATTTTCCTTTTAGAGGATTTCCCAAGCTGGCTTTATGCGGTAAATCTCGGCGCTACTACGGTCTGGGAACGCTGGAACTCTGTCCTGCCTGACGGTTCCATGAATCCTGAGGGAATGAATTCTTTAAATCATTACAGTTTCGGCGCGATTATGGAATGGGCCTACAAGTATTTGTTAGGCATTCAAGCTGCGGCCCCAGGTTATCGTGAAATTACCTTCGCTCCGCAGTTTGATTATCGTTTAAAACAAGTGAGTGGACATTTTGACTCCCCTTATGGAAGAATCGCTGTCGATTATCAAATTGAAGCGGACAAAGAGCACACTATCAAAATCAACTTGACTGTTCCCTTTGGTGCTTCTGTAAAGGTCACGTTGCCTAGAGCTGAGACTACTTCGATCACGGTAAATGATCAATTAAAAGAAAACGACGGCTTCGTGTTAACCTGCGGTACCTATGCCATCAGCTATATTCCCACTGAAAGTTATGTGGAGCACTACAGCAGTGAAACACCTGCCGCGGAAATCATGGCGGATGATCTTTTGGTTAAAAAAATTGATGCGGTGGATCCTGTGCTACATTTCTTTAAAGCAGATCCTGAAGCGATCAAAGGTGGACTAGGTACGATGTCATTGACTAAATTAAATACACTGTTGCCTTTTATTCAAATCTCACCAGAAAATCTTGCAAAGATTAATGACATTTTGACCACTACCCCTATTCTCAGCGAACGGGAGGAAGTCTCTTTTGTTTAAAGGTGTTTTATTTGATTTAGATGGTGTCATTGCTGATACCTCCACGCTGCATTTTGACGCTTGGAAAAAACTCGTGAATAAATACTTTTCGGTGGCTCTTCCAGATTACATAGAGGAGAAAACAAAAGGAGTCAGTCGTACTGACTCCTTAAAGGTGATCTTAGAATCTCTCGATGTAGTTGTTTCCGACAGTATGTTTCAACAGCTGCTCCATGAGAAAAATGAACTGTATGGCGACTCACTGAATACCTTGTCTCCCAACAATATTTTACCTGGAATAGCACCGTTCATTTCCGAATTAAAGGAGCAGAAAATGAAGCTTGCCTTGGCCTCTGCTAGTCTGAATGGCCCTTTGATTTTAGAAAAATTGGCCTTAAGTACTACCTTTGACGCTGTCGCTGATCCGAGTAAAGTGGCCTGCGGAAAACCAGCTCCAGATATTTTTATTGCCGCGGCAAAAGCCCTAGGTTTAACTCCGGCAGTGTGTGTCGGTATTGAGGATTCTATTGCTGGTATCACCGCTATTAACAGCAGCGGCGCCTTTTCGGTTGCAGTCGGGAAAAATCCTCAATTGCAATCCGCTAATCTCATCCTTCCATCAACCGCGGAGTTATGCTTAGACACTCTTCGTATCGCTTATTCGAACTAAAAAGGAGTTTTTCATATGATCGAAAACTATCAAAATCCGATTCTAAGAGGAATGTACCCTGATCCAAGTATTGTTCTAGTCGAAGATACGTACTACATGGTTAACAGTACCTTTGAATATTATCCAGGCATTTCTCTCAGTAAAAGCACCGATTTATTAAACTGGACAAAGGTTCCAGGTATCGTTACAAAAAAAGAACAAGCAGATTTATCGAAAGCAAAATCAAATGAAGGCATCTTCGCTGTCTGTATTCGTTTTATCAATAATCATTTTTATGTCATTACAACAAATTTCGCGGAGTTCAAAAATTTTATCATCAAAGGCAGCCTTAATGATCGGGGCGAAATCATTTGGGAGGATCAGCGGATTGAGATCGACATTATGGGGATCGATCCTGACCTATACCACGAAGAAGACCGAACGTATGTCACCTTTACTGGCTTTATTGATGATAAGGGTACTAAGGCGATCCAACAAGTAGAAATCGATCTTTCTACTGGAAAAATTCTGCGAGGACCAGAAGTAATCAGCATGGGCACTGGCGGACGAGATGTGGAAGGTCCCCACATCCTCAAACGAAACGAGGCTTATTATCTTTTAGCAGCTGAAGGCGGAACGGGTGTTGGGCACATGATCACAATGTTCAAGTCTCCGAATCTTTGGGGACCCTTTGAAGATACGCCTGGCATCAATCCTCTTTTTACCAATCGTGATCGCGCAAACGAACCTTTGCAAAATATTGGTCATGCGGACTTGTTCCAAGACACTGAAGAAAATTGGTGGTTGACCTGTTTAGGCACGCGTCCATCAACCATTGGGTTTAAGCAAATAACGAATATGGGGCGTGAAACACTGCTCTACCCTGTCATCTGGGATAAGGAATGGCCGGAAATCAATCATGGACTGCCTAGCGAAATTGTGGATATGACCTCTTTTCCAAGCCATCAACGCGTTTTAGTAAACCAACAAAAGCTAACGTCCTTTTACGATAACTTTGAACAGGAAACGTTGCACCCCGAATGGCTCAGTCTGCGAGATACACTTGGCGAAGACGTATTATTAAAGAACAACACCTTAACGATAAAAGGGCGTCCCACAACCATCGAACAAGAAGCTACACCCGCATTTCTGGGCATTCGACAAACCGAAAGCGCGGAATCATTCACTGTCAATGTTGCTGAAGCAACAGCCATCAATGATGGGCAAATCGGCCTACTCAGTTTGATTAATGACACGCATTTTGCTGCTATTTTAGTGAAGCAGCAGGCGGATGGGTTCATCGTCTCTCGTTACCAAAAAGTGGAAGATTTAACCATTGAAGAAATACTTGGTACGCTTGATTCAACACCCACACAGTTCAAATTAATCAATCGTCCCGCAACTAAAACCTTCCTTGTAACGGATGGACAAAAAGAACAACGCTTTGAAACAAGCGCACTTCATTTTTCAAACGAAGCCATCGCCGCTTTGAACACCGGCGACATCCAAGGAATGTATGCCTTAGATAACGCTGAATTTGTCATTGAAAGTGTCCAACGACAGACAGTTGATAAAGAATAAAGCAAAAACCAAGGCATTGTCTTTGTCGACAGTGCCTTGGTTATTATTTATTCCTCTGCAGCTCAAAATTCAATGCGGCACCGATTAGATTCGCATTGTTTTGAAATCTGCAGCACTTGATCGTCGGCATGATTTCTTCGACGCCTTCTTTTTTCAACAGCTCAAACAGTCGATTGGATAGCTCCTCTGCCAATTCAGGACGCTTGGAGATACCGCCGCCTAAGAGAATTAGTTCAGGATCAAACATGACTTGTATATTGTAAAGATTATTGGTCATGATTTGATATATCTCGTCTAAAAGGGATGTAGCCAGCAGATCCTTCTTTTCTCTCAATACATAAAGTTCTTTTCCATCAACACAGGTATGTGTCTGTTCCGAATAAGCCTTAGCCGCTTTCACCAGTGTCCCATTTTGACTGAAGGTCTGTGTCTGTTGACTCTTCAGCAAGCCTATCTCACCGCCGAATAGGTGGCTTCCTTTATATAATTTCCGTTGAACAAAAAGCGCCCCGCCAACTCCTGTCCCTAAGACAACAAAGGCAATATTTTGCGCGTTCTTCCCCTCACCGAGTTCTACTTCAGCAATTCCAGCGCAATTTGCATCGTTTTCTATAGTTACCGGCAGATTAAAATACTGTTCCAGCTCATCAAAAATTGGCCGTTGGTGAATATAATCCACTGCGCTAATCCCCAGAATCTTTCTCTGCTCCTGATCAACTGCACCTGGGGCACTAATCGCGATACCTTCAAAGGTTTGATCGTATTTTTCAATTGCCAGCTGAAGATTTTCTAAAAACGCCTCAAAGGTATCTGGGGTGGAAAATGCGGAAACTTCACTTAACTTGTGCTTTTCCCAAACGCCATGCTTCACAGTAGTTCCACCAATATCAACTACAACTATACTCATCTGCACTCACCTAGAATCCATTATTTTCACTTACTTGTTGAATCCATCGACCACTTTTCTTTATAGAACGTTCATGTGTCGTTAAATCTAATCGATAGAATCCATACCGATTTCGATAGCCATTTAGCCACGACCAGCAATCTATGAATGTCCATGCATGGTATCCAAAGCAATGACTTCCTTCACTAATCCCCTTATGCAAGTAAGACAAATGTTCTTTCATAAAAGCGATACGATAGTCATCTTCAATTTCTCCAGCGTCATTCATAAAGCGTTCTTCGTTCGCTACGCCCATACCATTTTCACTAACATACCAAGGAATATTGTTGTACTTATCTTTCATCATCATAGCCACATCATAAAGCGCTTCAGGATAAATTTCCCATCCACGATAAGGATTCATTTTTTTATCTGGCCAATCATACGCCGCATAAAAATCTGAAGGCATTTTTGCGGGAACAGTTGGAAATTCAGGAGCTTGTACTCGTCTTGGCTGATAATAATTTAATCCGATAAAATCCACTAAATTTTCTCTAATTCGCTGGTCATCTTCCTCCTTCACCTCTGGCAACAGACCATTTTCTGATAATAACGTGACTAATTCCTCAGGGATTGTTCCTAATACTGACGGATCTAAAAAACTTCGAATATTCAATAAATCGGAACGAAAAGCCGCCAATTGATCTTCATCAGAGACACTTCTAGGATAGGTTGGAGAAATATTTAAAATAATGCCGATTTCTCCAGTTTCTATGACCTCTCTAAACACCTTTACCGCCGCTTTATGGGCGAGCAAGGTGTGATACCCCACTTGAATCGCACGCTTGAAATCAACAATTGCGGGATAATGATATTGATACAAATATCCGCACTCTATATGAACAAGCGGCTCATTGAAGGTCGTCCATTTCCCAACAAGATCACCAAACAACTCAAAACAAGTTTTTGCATAAAAGGCAAAGGCTTGAACAGATACTCGGTTTTCCCATCCCCCCTGTTTCATTAGCCACATGGGTAGATCAAAATGAAAGAGGTTAATAATTGGTTCGACACCATTTTCCAGCATCGTTGAAAAATAATTTCGATAAAATTGAACAGCTTTTTGATTAATCGCCTTTCCATCAGGGAGCAGACGCGCCCATGAAATGGATGTTCGAATGGAGTTCAAGCCAATCTCCTTCATTCGCTGACAGTCTTCTAGATACTGGTTATAGATATCAGAGGTGACCCCGGGTCCTTGATTCTCATAGAAGTTTTCAGGGGACACTCGAAACCAATAGTCCCACGTTGTCTCAGTTTTTCCAAAGCTCAAACTTTCCCCTTCTGTTTGAGGGGCTGACATCGCCGCACCCCACAAAAAATTCTTCGGAAATTTTTTCATGTTTACTCCTTTTATTTGTGCAATATTTGTTCAGACTCTAACCACTGGGAGATCGCATCTGAATATAAGTGAATATATCTTTCATAAACCATGTCCAGTTGGATAAGAATTGGGATTTGCGGAGAAATATTTCCCAACGCTTCTTCTCGCGTAAAGCTTGCGGCGATTAAAACAACATCCGCATGAGGAACTAGCTGAGAATAACGATTGGACGTGATCAATAAAATCGGGACCTTTCGATCTTTGGCAATCTTCATAGCCTCTAGTAGTTCTTCGTCATCACCTCGTAAACTCGAAACCACGATTAACTCATCCTTATTTGCAAAATGTGCGGACATCAAAATCGAATTTTCATCAGCAATCACTCGTACATATTTGCCAACCCTAGAGAATTTGAATTGAAAGTCAGCACCAGCATAAGAATTGAACCCTTTCCCAAAGAAATGAATAATTTTATGCTGATGGAGCACCTCACAGAAAGCGTCGACTACTTCTTGTGAATAATTACTATCGCTGCGAGTTGCCAGCGAATGATACGCTGCGGTTATTTTTGAAGAAACAGAGACGCCGGAAGCTTCATTATCTAACGACAGCTTGTAGAGAAAAATCAATTCTTTGTAATTATTCAATCCAATTTTTTTACAAAATCTTGTAATAGACGCTTTCGATACAGCTAAATGCTCGGATAACTTGTCGATCGTCATGGACGGCTGTTTACTTAGTAAATAATCAGCGATCACTTGCTCAACAGAAGTAAAATTCAAGCGACAGGATTCGATTAAAATAAAAATGTCTTCTTGCATAGAGATTCTCCTCAATCAACGATATGGATCGTTTTTATTTGGCCTGGTTTAAAGGTGCCTAGAGGAATAGTATCATTTTTTTCTGTTGAAGAAATAGCCTTTCCTTTAAGATCGACAAATGTGTAACTCATCTCATGCGTTCCTTTAATCGTTCCACCCTCAACTTCCAGACGAACATCCGGATTGTATACACGAACATCAAATCCCGCACCTTCTGTCGTCTTCGTCAAGGCACTAAACACAAGTGTGTCACTATCAATGGTGATCCCTTCCTTTGAAGTTACTTTGTTTTTTAACGGATTCGACACAAAATATTTCAGCGTCGTTGTAAAACGATTCAGTTCCTGCAGCTGATAATAAGGGCAGCTTATCGCATAATCTAAATACTCTTTAGCAAGCTTTGCCGGCTGATATTCCTTATTCAGCTGAAGAGAGAATTTGAAGGTCATTTTTTTCTGCAATTGGCTGTCAGGCGTCGGAATATATTTGAATTCATTTCCCGAAGCCACACCAGGACGTCTCAAGAGATCCGGTCGACCAAGATAACCGACAGAGCGGAATAAAGTCAGTGCTATGGTTTCAAATCGTTTTCCCACAAACTGGTATTCTTTAATCCCCTTGCTGAAAACTGTCCAGCTAGAGTTGGAATTATGACTGTTTACATACGTCAGCATAGGAAATATTGCTGTTGGTTCTTCTCGCCAGCCTAATTCTTTCCAATCATGAATATGCGGATCTTCAACCTGTCGCCTCACTGTGCCGAAGGGCGTATCCGTGTAAGAAAAATCATTCTCGTGTGGGGTATTGATCAGCACTCTCATACGGTGATCACACGCCTGATTGTCTAGCTCTAGATGGAATTGAATCTGAGAACTTTCTTTCATCAACTGAATCGTCAGCTTATACGGGATCGCCTGTGTTCTCTTTTTCTCCTGACGTTCCTGTAAATCCTTCGCGATTTTCCACTCCCCAGATATGGTTAATTTTTCCATTAAGGTATTTTGTACTAAGTCACAATTGGCTTCCTTTAAATCTAGTAAATAGCTATGATCCGCGTATGGAGGAGAAAAATCATAGGTATCCCCTTCATCGCCACTGTCTTCAAAAGTCAAAAAGTGACTATAGGCTTTTCCATTTCTCTTATCTACTAGGACTAAAGCACCTGCTTCATAAATAATTTGATAATGTTCATTTTCGATCGAATCAACTGGCGATGCTTCGCTAGAGCACTCAGTAGATTCTTCTAAGCCCTCTACTACTTGATACGTAAGGAAGCTAAGTGCTGGAACTTCTGCTTCTAGCAATACTTCATGCACGAAGTAGTAGTCATCTGTATCCGCCAGCTTTTTCTCCCGACGAATAGAGCCGGAAAATTCTTGTCTTGTATTCAACACCTCAAATGGGACTTCGTTGCCATCTTTTTTCAGTGAGATAGAGGAAAGCGGTGTGGATACTTCACACTTCATCACTTTTTTGTTTTTCCATGGCAAGGTATTAAAAACAACTAGCTCTCCTTCTGAAATAATCGGACGGGATTCCGCAATTTTTCTCGTCAAATAATCCACTAAAGAATAGGACAACTGATCGGCTTCGACAAAACGCTCCAGAATGATTTGATTGGTTGGGTCACTATTGCATCCGCCAGCCGAATCATGTGCCTGATTTTTATTCAACAGCTTCCAAATCCGATCTAGCAACCCTTTTTTATAGGGAATACTATAGGTTTCAGCCATCACCATTAAAGGTTCCGCTTGATAAAGCATACGTCTTTCAACCTTATCATTTAAATATTTATGGTCGTATCGTGAAGAATAGATCGATCGATGTATTTTTGAGACAGAGCTGGAGATAAATTCTCCTTCGACCGTTGGAAGCTCTTTCTCCTTAACAGCCTCAAAAAACAATTCATAAGTGCTCTCCATCAATTCCACATCGGTCAATTTATCATTGTATCGCTCTATTCGATCACGTAAATTGAAATCGACATAGCGTTGATCACCTCCTACTGGTAAAACTAACGACTCACTAACCGCTCCCTTGGAAATTGTCTCAATCAACGATTGTGCATCATCTGAATAAATCAATCCAACTCCGACAAAATAGCCGTCCTTTATATTTGAGGTTAATACATTTGAACCATCTTCCGCTTTCCAATGAAATTCTCTCTTAGTAGTAATCTCATTAGGCACACCACGCCAAAAAACTGAATGCTGAATGCCGAATCCATTATATATTTTAGGCATGTCCTTGCTTTGTCCAAACGAGTCTGGAAGGTAGCCAATATTCATATAACCTCCTAGGGATTCTGCTAACTCCATCCCCAGATTCAAGTTTCTAACCATCGATTCTCCCCGAACAATTAATTCATCCGTTTGCGTGTACCAGGGACCAATGGCTAATTTTCCGTTTTTGACCAATTGTGCCAAGCGTTCCTTTTTCTCTGGAAAGCTTGCTAAATAGTCATCTAAAATGCTCATCTGACCATCTAATAAATAATAATCGATTTGATTTTCTTCTAAAGCCTGCATTACTTCATCTAAATGATAGACCAACTGTACAAATGACTCGTTGGTAGTGAAATACCATTCAAAATCCCAATGGGTGTGATGTATTACATGAACTTTTCTTTGCATAAGTGCCATCCTACTTCATAAGTTATTCTTCTCGGTATTATCTAACGCATTAAGAGAAATCAATTTGATCAATGATTTCTGCTAGTAATTCTGGGTTATCCTGCTTCAGAACTCCGTCTCTAAATTCTTGATCAATTAATTTTCTAGCAATTAAGCTTAACAATTTCAAATGCTCTGTTGCCCCCTCTTCTGGGATGGTTAAACCAAATGCTACTTTTACAGGCTTCTTATCCAAAGAATTCCATGGAATATCATGAGCAAACTTCAGGAGAAATAAACCGGGCTTCTTATTTACACTGCTTTTGCAGTGAGGGATAGCGATATGATCTTTGAATCCTGTCGTCGCCTCCTGCTCTCTTTCCTTTAATCCATTAAAATAGCTCTCTTCATCAGATACGAATCCAGCGTCATAAGCAAATTTCGCAAGACTCTTGAATGCCTCTTCCTGAGTGGTGGATGTTTCATCAAATAATATATGCTCTTGATTAAATACTGCTTTATTCATTTTTTCTACCTGCCTATTCGTTTACTGTTTCCATCATTTGATCGTGTTCTTCTTGCTCTTCTTGTTCAATGATACTATCCTCAACAATCTGCTTTCTGGTAAATCCAATAAGCAGCGCCGTGGTCAAAATTCCAGCACTAACGCATAAAATCCACGTGATAAAAGGAATCGGCTGTTCTATATAGCCAATAAATGTTCCTAATGGCGAACCAATTCCGCCATAGAACTTACATCCTGTCGCGGCCGCTAATCCGCCAGCAACGGCTGAACCTACTACGTTAGAAAAAATCATTCTAATTGGATCTGCAGCGACGAAAGGAATCGCTCCTTCTGTGACCCCCACGATCCCCATACCAAAAGCGGCACTTGCGGCAATTTTTTCATTTTTAGAGAATTTCTTTTTGAACAAGATGGTTGCTAACCAAACCCCAAGAGGCGCTACTGAAATCGCTGCTTGCGTAGCTGTACCGGGTACAAAATTTGCGCCATCAATTCCATACTTTGTCAACGTATCCGTAAAAATAGCCGTTCCAAATACCAGTGCTGTTTTATTAATTGGACCGCCTAAGTCAAAACCAATCATTGCGCCGCAAATGGCACCGATCAAAATAGGCGCTCCAGCATAATTATTATTTAAGTTCGTCAACCCTTGATACATCGCATCCATACCAATAGCAATTGGATTCCCAATGATATAAAGGACGATCAATGTAATAATAGCCGTAGCGATAAATGGAATGATCATAATCGGTACAATTGGTACTAATAGCTTTGGCCATTTGATTTTCTTTAACCCTTTTACAAGATAGCCAACAATAAAGGCAACCACAATCGCACCAATGAACCCTCCTCCAGCTTCCGTATTCAGAAACTCTGGATCATTTACGAGGTACGCACCAATCATAGCTGGAGCGATTGCTGGTTTGTCGGCAATCGAATTCGCCACAAATCCGGCAAACAGCGGAATCATCAATTTAAAACCAATTTGCCCAACATAAAACAGCTTCGACATCAAGAAACCCATTTGTGTTTTATTGTCAAAGCCCCAGTTAACTATCCGACCCAAATCATCTTTTTGAAACGCATACAAATTAGCGATAGTCAAAATCAACCCAGCCGCAATGACCATCGGTACCATGTAAGAAATACCACTCATAATATGGGTGAAGAAATTCACCTTTTCCTTATCATTTCCTATTTGGATCTTTCCGACCTTTGATCCTTTTTTCCCAAAGACCTGCGCCTCTTCAAATGCTTGCTTGATCAATGCCTCAGAATCCTCTATTGCAGGAATCGACTTCGTAACAAATAACGGCTTTCCTGTGAAACGAAGCGGATCGATTTTAATATCCGAAGCGACGATGACTACGTCAGCCTGTTCAATGTCTTCAGCAGTCAGAACATTTTCTGCCCCGATCGCTCCATTCGTTTCCACCTTTATTCCATAGCCCATTTTCTTAGCCGCCTGTTCAAGTGATTCTGCGGCCATATAGGTATGAGCAATACCAGCCGCACAAGCAGTCACAGCAACAATTTTTCTCTCCATCTTGTTGTCCCCCATCAATTTATTTTCCATATGAAGAGTAACTTACTATTGTCTATAATTAAAGCGGTTTCTGTTGTTTGGGTACTAGTATCAGCTTTTACTATTTAATTTGAGATTTCTTTCAATTCATCATTGATAGAAAAAATGGGCGGTTTAAGCTTTAGAAAGCCATACATGGCGTTGTTTTCATTATTCGTCCATTCCTGAACAAGCTGATGTTTTGATAATGAGAGCGGTTCATACTATGATGTTAGGACAACACAGGAAAGAAGGAATTGATATGACGGAAAGAATTTCTTTAGAAAAATCTGCTTTAGATTTTAGTATTGCCAATGAAAAAGAACCTTATATTTATCAATTACCCGTAAATGACGCACGCGCACTGTTAGAGCAAGTTCAAGATTCTCCTGTAAATAAATTAGAGGCCGATACAACGGACGAAAAATGGGACCTAGGTAATCACGGAATCATTAATGTACGAACGGTAAAACCAAAACATACGACGGAAAAATTACCGGTTATTCTTTATATTCACGGCGCTGGCTGGGTGCTAGGGAGTGCCCACACACATGATAAATTAGTGCGAGAATTGGCGGTTCGGACAAATTCTATTGTGTTTGTTCCTGAATATGATCGTTCCCCAGAGGCCAAATATCCTGTCGCGATCGAGCAAAGCTATGCGGTTCTTCTAAAGCTTGTGGAGGAGGCAGAGGGACGATACGATACAGATCGGCTCACCATAGCTGGCGACAGTGTTGGCGGAAATATGGCGACAGTTCTTACGATGTTGGCGAAAGATCGCAAGGGGCCGAAAATTAAGCAGCAGCTGCTTTACTACCCTGTAACAAATCACGGATTTGATACGGAATCCTATCATCAATTCGCCACCGACTACTTTTTGGCAAAAGAGGGCATGAAATGGTTCTGGGATAATTACCTTCCTGAGGGACAGGACGCATCCATCAAAACAATTTCTCCTTTACAAGCGACCAAAGAAGACTTAACAGATCTTCCAGCCGCGATGATCCTGAACGGTGAAGCGGATGTATTAAGAGATGAAGGTGAAGAATACGCTCGTCACCTGCGAGAAGCCGGCGTGGATGTCACGCAAATTCGATTCCAAGGCATGATTCACGACTTTGTAATGGTCAATTCAATGGATCAGAGCAATGCGACTAGAGCAGCGATGGATGTCTCTACGGATTGGTTGAATAAACGAAATAAATAGCTTGTATACATGAAAAGGATCGAGAAAAATTTTTCTCGACCCTTTTTACTGTATTCTATTCTAAAAAATTTGTGACAATATCTTGCAGCACTGCCTCGCCATCTAACGTTTCGTAATCTTCTTTTTTGATCATTTTATAAGCTACCGCTTTATAATTCAAAAAGTCTTTCAATCGATTCACTTCGTATTCTGACTGTGGGCCTATCATCAGACCATCAATGTGTTGATTTTGAATGGCTTGTTCCGCAATAATGGCTGGAGCGGAATACACTCGAATAGGAATGTTTTGCTCATCTGCGGCTGTCTGAATGTTTTTTACCAGCAGACCTGAAGTAATCCCTGCTGTACATATGAGTAAAATACGTTTTTCATCAGTCATAAAATAGCTCCTTAAGAGATTTTGCGTTTCTTATTATAAATATCTAGTACTACGGCAAGAAGTAAAATCAACCCTTTGATCGCTTGCTGCCAGTCCACACCAATCCCTAAAATCGACATCCCGTTATTCAGAACACCCATCACCAAACCACCGACAATTGCTCCAGTAATTGTACCGATCCCGCCTGAGGTAGACGCACCACCGAAGTAAACAGAGGCCATGGCATCTAATTCAAGAGAAGTCCCTGCTTGAGGTGTCGCCGCGTTCAATCGCGCCGCTAAAATCAATCCAGCTAAAGCAGCCATCATCCCCATATTTACGAAGACCCAAAACGTGATTTTTTTCGTCTTGATCCCAGATAATTGCGCCGCTTTTAAATTTCCGCCGGTCGCATAAATTTGACGCCCAGCAACCGTGCTATTGGTTAAGAAACCATAGACACCAACGATAACGCCTAAGATGATTAGGATAACTGGGAATCCTTGATACGCGGCGAAAATGTAGCTTAATCCTAAGACAATCGCGACCGTCAATACTGATTTAAAAATGAAGGCATTCATTGAAGGAACTTCAAATAAATTCTGTTTCCGTTTTTCCCGCGCCTTCCATTGGAAGAATACTAAACCTAGGGCCAACACCGCTCCTAAAATCAGGGTCAAAAAGTGCATACCTGAAGAAGAAACAAAAACTTCTGGCAGATACCCTGTAGAAATCTTTTGGAAGGCTCTTGGGAAGGGCGCCAACGATTGTCCGCCTAAAACGACTTGCGTCAACCCACGGAACATTAGTAATCCAGCCAGTGTAACAATAAATGCTGGGATCCCAACATACGCGACCCAGAATCCCTGCCAAGCACCAATCAATGCCCCGATTGCTAAACAGATAGGAACGGCGAGCCATGGACTCATATGATTGTTCACCATCATCATCCCAGCGATCGCGCCAACGAATGCCATGACTGAACCAACAGATAAGTCAACAAATCCCAACAATACAACAAGCAGCATACCGGCTGCTAAAACTAAGATATGGCTGTTTTGCAATACGATATTGGTGATATTTAACGGTCGTAGAAAAATGCCGCCGGTCATTAATTGGAAGGCGATCAATAACGCGATCAAAATAATGACCATACTATATTTACTGAAGATATCTAGTACTTTTTCTTTGATATTTAAGGTACTTCTTTCTTTGCTTTCCTTCGTTGCATTCTCCATTAGGATACTGCCTCCTCTTCCATCGTCATCAAGTTCATTAAGGTTTCTTGATTTGCGTCTGCTCGTAAGACTTCCCCAGTCATAGTTCCTTCATTCATCGTATAAATACGGTCACACATCCCGATAATTTCCGGCAGCTCCGAAGAAATAATGCATACGCACTTGCCTTGTGCCGCCATTTCTTCGATGATCGTGTAGATCTCATATTTGGCTCCCACATCGATCCCACGAGTCGGCTCATCTAAAAACAACACATCGGGTTCAGTCATCAACCATTTTGCTAAGACGACTTTTTGCTGATTCCCACCACTTAAGCTGCCAACATTTTGAAACACGTTATTGGCTTTTGTCCGCATTTTTTTTCGATAGCTTTCCGCTTCCGTGACTTCTTTTTCTTTATCTAGAACACCGCTTTTGCTTATTTTTCCTAAACTGGCAATCGTTGTATTTTCACGAATGTCCATTAATAGATTCAATCCCAGTGCCTTACGGTCCTCAGATACATAGGCCAATCCATTATGTATGGCTTGAGAGACATCTTTGATTTTTATTTCTTTTCCGTCCTTATAGATTTTTCCGCTGATATTGCTGCCATAGGAATTGCCAAAGACGCTCATCGCAAATTCTGTTCGTCCTGCCCCCATCAAGCCCGCGATTCCAACGATCTCTCCTCGACGAATAGTGAAATTGATGTGATTATTCATCACTCTGGCAGTATCAATTGGATGATGCACTGTCCAATCCTTCACTTCAAAAAATACTTCGCCAATGTTTGGGTGACGATCTGGGTAGCGGTTCGTGAGGTCTCTTCCCACCATTCCTTTGATAATCCGTTCCTCAGTAATGTCTTCATTTTCTAAGGTTTCAATTGTTTGACCGTCACGTAAAATGGTGATTCGATCCGCGACATCAACGATTTCATTTAACTTATGAGAAATAATGATCGAGGTGATCCCCTGATTCCGAAATTCTTTGATCAATTCCAGTAGATTGGCGCTTTCCTCTTCATTCAAAGCAGCCGTTGGTTCGTCTAAAATCAATAAGCGTACATTTTTCGAAAAGGCTTTTGCGATTTCCACAAGCTGCTGATGTCCTACCCCTATTTGTGAAACAAGCGTATTCGGATTAATTTTTAAGCCGACTGTTTTAAGTAAGTTTTCTGTCTTCCGTTCTGTTAAGTTCCAATCAATAATGCCATGCTTCGTCTGCTCATTGCCTAAAAAAATATTTTCCTTAATCGATAGGTACGGACTTAATGCCAACTCCTGATGAATGATGACGATGCCCTTCTCCTCACTGTCTCGCAACCCTTTGAACTGACAGGTTTCGCCGTCATAAATAATATCGCCTGAATAATTGCCATATGAGTACAAACCACTTAACACATTCATTAATGTCGACTTCCCAGCGCCATTCTCTCCACAAAGTGCATGGATCTCTCCTCGTTTGATACTTAGGTTGACATCATCCAAGGCCCGAACACCAGAGAACTCCTTCACGATGTTTTTCATTTCTAAAATGTAATCGGCCATTTCTCCACTTCCTTATTAAGAGGATCGAGAAAAGTACGAAGACTGCTCATACTTTTCTCGTTCCCTTTTTTATTCGCTTAAGTCTTTTTCTGTATAGTATTTCGTATCGATCAATTCCTGCTTGTAGTTTTCCTTATCTACAGACACTGGCTTCGCTAAATAAGTAGGAACGACTTTTTCTCCGTTATCATAGGTTTCTTCATCGTTCACTGGCACCTTCTTGTCGTCGTGAATCGCTTCGATCATTTCCACAGTGTTGTCTGCTAATACACGTGTATCCTTAAAAATCGTTTCGGTTTGATCACCAGCGATAATTGATTTCACTCCTGCGATCGTTGCATCTTGTCCAGTAATTACGGGAAGCGGCTTGTCTGCTGAACCGTAGCCAACACCTTTCAATGAAGAGATAATTCCTAGACTGATTGGATCATAAGGTGACAACACAGCATCCAATTTTTTATCAGTATAATTAGCACTCAATAAGTTATCCATCCGTGACTGAGCGGTTGAGCCATCCCAACGCAAGGTCGCGATTTGATTGAATTTCGTTTGACCAGATGGGACTGTTAGCTGTTTACTGTCAAAATAAGGTTTGAAGACGGACATGACTCCGTTGTAATTAATCAGTGCATTATTATCATCTGGCGATCCGCCAAACAGTTCAATATTGTAAGGGCCTTTTCCATCCTTCAATCCTAATTTTTCTTCAATATAAGATGCTTGCAGAACACCTACGCCGAAATTATCAAAGGTAGCGTAATAATCAACATACTTAGAATTCATTAGTAAGCGGTCATAAGCAATTACTTTGATATCCGACTGATGTGCTTTTTCTAAAACATCGGTAAGTGCGGAGCCATCAATGGATGCGATGACTAAAGTATCGACACCCTTCGTAATCATGTTCTCGATTTGCGCTACTTGATTTTCGACCTTATCTTCTCCATATTGTAGATCTGTTTTATACCCTTTCTTTTTCAATTGCTTCACGATATTGTTGCCATCAGCGATCCAGCGTTCTGCCGATTTGGTCGGCATAGATACTCCGACATAGCCTTTGTCGCCTCCTGAAGCATTTCCTTTACCGCCGCAGGCAGCTAGCGTTGGCAGCACCACTAGTAAGGCAGCTGCGACTAACATTCTCTTGAACCCTCGTTTCATATTTTTCCCTCCAAAACATATTTGATAGACTTAGTTTACGATTAACAGCAAACGCTTTCATTGATATTCTTTTTTGATTTCTTGAAATATTCTGGGAGTTTTTTTCGAAATTCTATATTTCTTGGATTTTTTTTGGTGATTCTTGACATTCTTTTGAAATGCCTAAACATGTTAGAATTAGAAATGATAGCGCTATATAATAGAAAGAAAAAGGAGCAAACAAGTGAAAAAAATCCAAGTTATTCTGTTGGTACTTTTGGCTCTCCTGCTTACAGGCTGTCAAAACAACGAACCCGCAGAAGATCAGAATGAACGCACAATTGGTTTTGCTCAAGCTGGTACGGAAAGCAATTGGCGCAAAGCACAAAATAAATCCATCACCGAAGAGCTTAAAAAGCAAAATTATCAAGTGATGGCACGAAACAGCTTTTCAGATCCCAAACAGCAGTTTCAAGACGTGATGACCTTTATCGCTTATCAAGTCGATTTGATCGTTCTCTCGCCGATTCAGGAAAATGGATGGGAAACCGTTTTAGAAGAGGCAAAAAAAGCGGGGATCCCTGTAATTATTGTTGATCGCAACATTGCCACGGAAAGAACCGATCTGTTTCTGACTCATATCGGCTCAAGCTTTAAAGCTCAGGGGGGACGAGCAGGCTTATATGTCTCGAATTATTATCAAAAAAAAGAGAAGGAGTCCGTAAACGTTTTTGAAATCAAAGGGTCGGACCATACTTCTCCAACACGTCTGCGCCATGATGGTTTCGCTGAGACGGTCGGACGTGATCCTAGAATAAAGATCACCCAAACTATCACTGGTGATTATATCCGATTAAAGGCAAAGGAGGCTTTTTCGGAGGCGATCAAAGCAGGAAAACTTCAAAATATTGATGTCATCTATTCTCATAATGATGAAATGACGTTAGGTGCCTTAGATGCTCTTGAAGCAGCGAAAATGGAGAACAACTTTGTGATCGTAAGTATTGATGCCCAAAAGGAAATGATTGATTTGCTGAAGCAGCACAAAGTCAATTGTGTAGTGGAATGCAATCCTTTTATGGGCGAGCTGGTGGCAAATACCGTTAAACGCTACTTCGCTAAAGAAACAATTTCTGAGGATATTTATGTTTCTGATACTGTTTTTTCTGATCAAAATCCTCTTTCTACCATCCCACCAAGAAATTATTAGGAGGCGGCCATGAAAAAACAGTTAAGTATAAAGGCACTTCTTCAACGAATCAGCTGGCTGATGTTGATTTTATCCATCGTTCCACTAATTATCAGCGTCTTGATTTATACGCGTTACCTCTTCACCTATGAACGCAGCATCAGCAATATCTCTGAAGCAAATCGAATTGCAAACGATGTGGAAGAAAATATTATGGAGGAAGCTTGGAGCCTCACCTATGGCCAAACGAAGCCAAGTGAGTTTACCGAAAGCAATAGTGTTCGCCGAGTAAAGAAAGAAATCCGACAAATAAAAGAGAACACACAAAGTGCTCAGGAACGTGCGACATTGAATATTGTGATTCGTTCGTTAGACAATGTGAACAGCTTCTTAGAAAAAATCGTTGGAAATGTCCAGCAGGATGCACCATTTAATGAAAATCAAGAATTAATGAATCAAGTCGAAGCCGCTACCAAACTCGTTCATGATATTCTTCAAGATTTTGTTACCGTCGAGATTCAGCTAGCTGCCAATCATAGTGAACAGGTCCGGCGTTCCATCATTGTTTTGTCTATCATTGAAGGCGTGATCATCTGTTTGATCATTCTATTTACAAGAAAAACCAATCAACGACTAGTCAAACAAATTCAACAGCCGATGGATGAAATGATCAAAATGGCAGACGCCTTATCCGATGGGAAGCTCAACTATCGAATTAAAACATTGCCGGGCAACGAACTGTTAAAGCTAAGCAACAGCATGAACGAGATGGCAGATAACCTCGTAGTGCTTTTAGAAGAAAATGCCTTGAAGCAATACAACCTCGCGCAAAGTGAGGTACGTGTCCTTCAAGCGCAGATCACCCCTCACTTTATTTATAACAGTTTAGATGCCATCCTTGTCTTGGCGGAAATGAATGACGTGGATAAAGTCAAAGAGATGACCTATGCCCTCTCCGATTTCTTTCGAATTTCTCTGAGTCAGGGGCAGGATTGGATTCCCGTGGAAAAGGAAATCAAGCACATTACCGATTATTTAGTCATCTTACAAATTCGCTATGGAGATTCCTTGACCTATTCGATTGAAATTGAAGATAAAATCAAGAACTACTCCATGCTAAAAATGATCTTACAGCCCCTTATTGAAAACGCGATTTATCACGGAACAAAGCTGGTACGAAGGACTGGAAAAATCATTGTACAGGCCTTTTTAGATGACCAAAGGCATATCCACTTTTATGTTATTGATAATGGAAAAGGCATTCCGTCAGAAAAGCTGCAGGAAATCAATTTAGAGCTGAAAAATGGCTTGGATACTGATTTTAATGCTGGCTATGGCCTATTTAACGTAAATAAACGCCTGCTGCTTTATTATAGCAAACAAGCAAAAATTGAAATTACAAGCATAGTAGATACTGGGACGACGGTCCACGTAATTATTCCTATTATGGAAGAAGGAGCCCTCAAAGATGTTTAAGGTATTTATAGTCGAAGATGAACACTTGATTCGTGAATCGTTAAAGCGAAACTTAAATCAGCTGGCAGAGACACTTCCCCTCGAAGTTGTTGGGGAAGCAAGTGACGGAGAGGTAGCCCTTTCTCTGATCTTAGAGGAGCAGCCAGATATTCTATTAACAGATATTCGCATGCCCTTTATGAACGGTATCGAACTGTCTCAGGAAGTCAAAAAAAGCTTTCCTGCTACAGAAATTATCTTTATCAGCGGGTTCGATGAGTTTACCTATGCCAAAGCCGCGATTCACTTACAGGTCGCGGAATATTTACTAAAGCCCATCAAGCACGACGAATTAAAAAGCAGTCTCGAAAAAGTAATCGCACGATTGGAGCAAAAAAAGCAGCCCATTCCTGTTGACACTTATTCCTTCGATGTCCAAAAAAATCTTTTTCTAAATGCGATTTTTGGCAATCAGTGGTCTACCTCTGAAGCAATCGAAGAGGCGCGTCGTTTAAACAGACAAATCGCAGGTAAAAAATACATCGTGCTTCTTGTCACCAACTATCTCAACAAGAACTTTGCGGATTATGAACGCTTTCGAGAAAAACTATCCCGACTATTTCATTCGGAGGAGGAGCTGCTCTTCTCCTGTCTCTCCTCCCGCTTCATTAAGATCATGATCTTTCATCCAAACCAAGCGACACTCTTAAAAAAGGCGGAGGATACAGCGATCAAACTATACTCTGAACTAAACACAGGCGAATCCAATCTCGTCGTGGCGATCGGTCACCCGGTAGAACGAATCAGCGAAATTGAAAATAGCTATGAAACAGCGAAGCAGCTGTTGGAATATTCCGTGATCAAAACTAAGCAAAACGTTCTTCATTATCAAGATTTTAATGAGCAATTCCAAAAATACCAACAGACGCTTCCGCTAAAAGAGAAGCTCGAACAAATCAGTAACAAGGAACTTCGGCACCTCGTCGAAGAAATTATTCAAAAAACAGAGGGAGACAAAAATCCGTTATTATTTAGGCTATTTTTACTAAATCAACTGAATCCGCTGATCAGCGAACGAAATAAACAATCAAAAGAGCCTTTCCCGCTTCCTTCGCAAGGAAAGCTATCAACGATCGTTTCCGACACGCTTTTATTCCGTACCTATATCGAGCAATCGCTGGCCTTTTTAAAAAGAACAATTATTAGTGACAGTATGGGACAATATCGCGAGCTTTTAGAACACTCTATCACTTACATTAAGCAGCATTTCTCAGATTCAGACCTGACCTTAGGCAGTGTGGCGACACACATTAATTTAAGCAGCTCCCATTTCAGTACAGTATTCTCACAGGCACTCGGGAAAACGTTTATTGAATACTTAACCGAACAACGACTTACCGAGGCAAAACGCTTATTAAAGGAAACGGACTGGAAATTAGCAACGATCGCCTCAGAGATCGGCTACAATGATCCCAATTACTTTAGCTATATTTTTAAGCGGAAAGAAGGCCTTTCACCAAAGGAGTATCGAAAAAAAAATCAATAATAAAGCAAGAAAAGAACCGCAATCCGTCCAATAAACTGGCGATGATTGCGGTTCTTAGTCATTCAGCTATTCTTAGCTAAAATGATATTCTTTACGTTTCAAGGCTTCCCATTTCCAGTCTTCAACTTCTGGAATGTCTCGGCCTTCTGTTCGAATGAAGTCATGGTGCTTCGTTAATGTTTCATCCATTTCGTTAGAGAACGCTTGTGCTTCTTCTCCGTAGACAGCGTTAGCCGCATCCTGTGCTAAGTGGAAGCGATCCAATTCACTGAAGACACGCATATCAAACGGTGTCGTGATGTCCCCATTTTCACGGTAGCCATGGATACGCAAGTTATGATTGTGACGATTAAAGAAGATATCACGAACCATACCTTCGTAGCCGTGGAAAGCAAAGACGATTGGTTTGTCCGCAGTAAAGATAGCATCGAATTCTTCATCTGTTAATCCACGAGGATCAATATCTGGATGACGTAATTTCAAAATGTCCACAACATTGACAAAACGGATCTTCAAATCAGGGAACTGTTTGTTTAAGATCGATACAGCGGCTAGAGCCTCTAAGTTTGGTTCGGTCCCTGCAGCTGCGATCACAAGATCTGGTTCTTGCCCTTCGTCGGTACTTGCCCAGTCGATGACTTTCAAGCCTTTTTCAACTAGTTCTTCTGCTTCATCGGCAGAGTAAAATTGTGGACGCGGATGTTTGCTTGAAACAATAAGATTGATAACTTGTTTGTCTTGCATCGCTTTATCCATTACCGCCATCAAGCTGTTAGCATCGGCTGGTAAGTATTCACGGATAAATTCAGGTTTCTTTTCCGCTAAGTGAGTCAAGACGCCTGGATCTTGGTGCGTATAACCGTTATGGTCTTGTTGGAATACGGTAGATGTCGCGATCAAGTTCAATGCTGGATATTCCTTATGCCATGCATGGGCACTAGCCTTACGCATCCATTTGAAGTGTTGTGTCAGCATAGAATCTACCACGCGCAAGAACGATTCGTAACTGGCAAAGAAGCCATGACGTCCTGTCAAGACATATCCTTCTAAAAAGCCTTCTGCTTGGTGTTCAGACAATTGACCGTCAATTACTCGACCGGCAGATGATTGCCATTCGTCGGTACTGTTTTTTGGTTCCATCCATTGACGATCGGTTACATCAAATACTTTGTTTAAGCGATTTGATTTTGTTTCATCAGGTCCAAAAATTCGGAAGTTCGTTGGGTTTTCAGTAATCATATCGCGAGCCTGTTGACCAAAGACGATCATATCTTGTGCCATTACCGCACCCGGGGTCGTTGTATCAATTGCATATTGCTTCCAGTTTGGCATTTTCATCGGTTTTGGATCGATCCCGCCGTTTGTAATTGGATTGGTTGACATGCGACGATCGCCCTTTGGTGAGATCTCTTTTAATTCATCAATGATCTTTCCATTTTCATCGAATAATTCTTCTGGACGGTATGATTTCAACCAATCGACTAATTTATCGGCATGTTCCATGTCTTCTGAACCAACTGGAATTGGCACTTGGTGCGCACGGAACGTTCCTTCTAATTGTTCGCCGTCCCATGTTTGCGGACCTGTCCAGCCTTTAGGGGTACGGAACAAGATTACTGGCCAGTTCGGCATTGCCGCATCTTCCGCTTTGCCTTTGCGAGCTTCTGCTTGAATTGTTTTGATTTCAGTAATTACGTTGTCTAATGTTTCAGCCATAATTGGGTGAACTTTTTCTGGATCTGTTCCTTCGATAAAGTAAGGTTTCCAGCCAAGCCCTTCGAAATATTTCTTCAAATCTTCATCGCTTTTGCGAGAAAGAATCGTTGGGTTAGAAATTTTTCCGCCATTTAGGTAAACAATTGGCAATACCGCCCCATCATTGACCGGATTGATAAACACATTTGAGAACCAGCCGCCTGCTAATGGACCTGTTTCTGCTTCACCATCACCGACAACTGTCGCAGCAATAACATCTGGGTTGTCTAAAATTGCTCCGGTCGCATGAGACAAGGCATAGCCCAGCTCGCCGCCTTCATGAATAGATCCAGGAGTTTCTGGCGCCGCATGAGAAGCGATCCCGCCTGGGAATGAGAACATTTTGCATAATTTCTTCAAGCCGGCTTCATCTTCAGTGATTTCAGGATAGATCTCTGTATAGCTGCCGTCGATGTAGGAGTTGGACACCATTACTTGTCCGCCGTGACCAGGGCCTTCAATGTAGAACATGTTTAAATCGTATTTATTGATTGCACGGTTTAAATGCGCATATAAAAAGTTTTGACCTGCGATCGTTCCCCAGTGACCGATAGGATGCGTCTTCACATCTTCTTTTTCTAGTGGTTTTCTTAACAGTGGGTTATCCTTTAAATACATTTGCGCGACTGAGATATAGTTCGCTGCACGCCACCAAGCATCGACTTTTCCTAAGTATTCCTTTGAATCAAAATTAGTTGCCATGAGTAAGACTCCTTTTTAGTCATTTTTACTTTTATTATTTTAGTACAATATACCTTTAATTACCAGAGATGTAAATACCTTTTCGAAAATTAATAGTGATTTTTACTTTTATTAGTCGAATAAAATATTGGCTCAGAAAAATCCAAGCCAATATTTTTATTTTCTACTTGATAGTAACGTATTCTAAATCAACCAATTTCGCCCAAGTAATGATCTGTTCTGTCGTCAAATTCAACGAAACAACTGTATGATGTCCCCCGCCTATTTGAATCCATTGGCCGACACCGTCATGGAAGTTTGGTTTTACTTTCCATAATACGCGGGCAACTGGCAGATTCGGCGCAGCTTCTGTCGGTTCAAAAGCTTCAACCTCATTAATCAATAATTTATAGTGGGTACCAAAGTCCGCCATTGAAACAACTACACCGTCCCCTGCTTTTCCATCAAATACTAAGCGCGCAGGATCTTCGCGGTCACCCATTGATAATGGGGAAACAACAATTTTTGGTTTGTTCACGGCTAAGGTCGGATCGACCTCCATCATATGTGATTGCAGAATCGCTTCTTTGCCTGCAGCCAATTCGTATGTGTAATCTTCCATGAAGCCAGTGTTTTCGTTGTGGGCCATCACTTTCATTAAGCGATCTAAAGCCGCTGTTTTCCAGTCACCTTCCCCCGCAAAGCCGTAGCCTTCAGCCATTAAGCGTTGAACAGCTAATCCAGGCAATTGCTGCATGCCGTACAAATCTTCAAAGTTAGAGGTGAAGGCGTTGTAATCACCCGCCTCTAGGAAACGGCGAATCCCAATTTCTTGCTTTGCCTGTACTTTGACATGGGCTTCCCATTTGTCATGATCATAATCACCATAATCAAAATCATATATTTTTTTGTATTCAGCAAATAGCTCGTCAACTTCTTCCTCTTTGACAGCCTCTACATACTGCACTAAATCACCGATACCAAAGTAGTCAACGACCCAACCGAATTGAATTTGCGCTTCGACTTTATCCCCTTCAGTGACGGCAACATTACGCATATTGTCCCCAAAGCGCGCTACCTTAATATTGAAGCTTTCATTGTATGCGACAGCGACATCCATCCAGTCAGCGATTTGTTGTTGCACACTATCCGTTTGCCAGTAGCCGACAACGATTTGATTTTGCTTTTTCAAGCGGGCATTGATGAAGCCGTACTCACGGTCTCCATGAGCCGACTGGTTCAAATTCATGAAATCCATATCGATCGTATCCCAAGGAATGCTTTCATTAAATTGTGTCGCTAAATGCAGCAAAGGTTTTTGCAATAATTTTGTGCCGCGAATCCACATTTTTGCTGGTGAGAAGGTATGCATCCAAGTAATGACACCTGCTACATCATCACGATAATTGACTTCCTTCATGATTTTTGTAATCGTATCGGATGTTACCGCTAATTCCTTCAAGACGATTGAGTACTTCATTTTCCCGCTGTCATTCAGACCCTTAACGATTGCTTCTGCGTCTGCCTTCACGCTCTTTAATGCTTCTTCTCCATATAGATGTTGTGATCCTACGACAAACCAAAATTCTTTTTTGCTTACTTCTAACATTCCTGTTCGCTCCTTTATAATAGTGAGTTTAATTTCCTTGCCCGTAATAGGCATTTTTTCCGTGTTTTCTTAAATAGTGCTTATCTAAAACTCGTTGCGGCAGCTCCTCTGCAAAGCTGTTTAACTGACGCGCAAAGAGATTCATCTTCGCTACTTCGTCCAAAACGACCGCATTCATAACGGCACTTTTAGCATCTTTCCCCCAAGTAAACGGCCCATGTCCGTGAAGTAAAACACCAGGGATTTCCATCACATCTATGTCTCGTTTCTTGAAGGTTTCGATAATGACCTTGCCTGTTTCATGTTCGTATCCATCATCTATTTCTTTTTGGGTTAAAAATCTGGCACATGGCACCGTTCCGTAAAAAGTATCTGCATGCGTGGTTCCCATCGCTGGTAAATCCAATCCTGCCTGCGCCCAAATCGTTGCCCAAGTAGAATGCGTGTGACAGATACCGCCGATTTCAGGAAAAGCTTGATATAAGACCGCATGGGTTGGTGTATCCGAGGAAGGATTTAATTCTCCTTCAATGACAGTATTCTCTAAATCAACGACCACCATATCCGAAGCCTTCATTTCGTCATAGCTTACGCCGCTAGGCTTGATGACAAAATAGCCGGTCTCCTTATCAAAAGCACTAACATTTCCCCAGGTATACTTGATTAATCCTTGCTTTGGTAGTTCTAAATTCGCTTGAAAAACTTCTTCTTTTAGTTGTTCTAACATGGGACTCTCTCCTTATTTCAACGCTTGGATGGCTTCTGCTTCAATCTTCAGACCTTTTTCATACCGTTCAATAAATTCGCTATAGCCCTGCAAATCCTCTTCCTTCGGCTCAAGTGTTACTCCTTCACTGCCTGCGAACACCTTCTGCTCCAAGAATTCTGCTAGCGTGAGCACTTCCTCCGACTGATAAGCCGCTAGCAAAGCAATGCCCCAAGCACCGCCTTCGCCAGCTGTTTCCATCACGGTCACAGGCGCTTCCATCGCTGAGGCTAAAATTCGTTGACCGACTTCAGGGGTCTTGAAGATTCCGCCATGTCCGACTAATTTATCAATTCGAATTGTTTCCTTTTTCAAAATTTCCATCCCGATTCGCATCGCTCCAAAGGCACTGGATAGATGCAGACGCATGAAGTTCGCTAAATCAAACTTGCTCTCAGGTGTCCGGACGAATAATGGACGTCCCTCATTCATACCAGTGATATTCTCACCAGAGTGATACCCATAAGAAAGCAGCCCTCCACAGTCAGGATCCCCCTCCAAAGCCTTTTCAAACAGTGTGGTATACAGCTTTTCTGTGTTAATATCCAAACCTAATGCTTCAGAAAACTCTTTAAATAAATGGACCCAAGCATTAATTTCAGAGGAACAATTATTGGTGTGCACCATCGCCACGAGATCACCCATCGGCGTCGTCACCAAATCTATTTCTGGGTGAACTTCTTTTAACTTCTCCTCCAGGACGATCATGGCAAAGGCCGAGGTTCCAGCCGAGACATTTCCCGTTCTTTGACGCACACTGTTCGTCGCAACCATCCCAGTTCCCGCATCTCCTTCAGGGGGACAAAGCGGAATCCCTGGCTGCAATGTTCCTGTAGGATCAAGCAGATATGCGCCTTCTTGCGTCAACGTTCCAGCGGCTTCTCCTGCAAGCAGCACCTTCGGTAATACTTGACTTAATTCTTGAGTAAAGGCCGTTCCTTCAGTCAACTGGCTAAAAATTTCCACCATTTGTTGATCATAATTCTTTGTCTCCGTATCAATTGGAAACATACCGGAAGCATCGCCAACACCCAAGACTTTTTGTCCGGTCATCTGCCAATGAATGTAGCCTGCTAAAGTGGTCAAAAAGTGAATCTCGCTTACATGCTCTTCCTGATTTAGGATCGCTTGATAAAGGTGCGCGATACTCCAGCGTTGTGGAATGTTGTATTGAAAAGCCTCCGTCAGCTTTTCTTCCGCTTCGGCTGTGATAGCATTGCGCCAAGTTCTAAAAGGAACCAGCAATTCATCGTTTTTATCAAAGGCCATATAACCATGCATCATGGCACTAAAGCCGATCGAGCCGATCGTCGACAAAGTTTCACCATACTCCTCGAAGACTTCCGTTGCCATTTTGCGATAGCTTACTCGTAAGCCCTTCCAAATATCCTCTAATGAATACGTCCAAATTCCATTTTCTAAGGCATTTTCCCATTCAAAGCTTCCTGCAGCAATCGGTACCAAATCTGATCCAATCAAGACTGACTTGATTCGTGTAGAACCAAACTCGATTCCTAAAGCTGTCCGGCCATCCATGATATCCAGTTTGATTTTTGCGATCATTTCCTTCGTTTTGATAGGAATCTCCTCCCTTGTTCTCTATTTGTTACCGTTATCATACAATTTGTGTACGTACATGTCAACCGATTATTTATTTTTGTTCGTACAAATATTCTGCTGAACACGCAAAAAAAGCAGCTCCTACTACGAGCTGCTTTTTTGATGATTTATAATAATGGTGTGACTGAATCTCTTTCAATTAACGTTGGTTCATAGAGGATATTCTCTGGATCGCGGCCTTCTTCGATCGCTTCGATGATCCAATTAGCCGAATCCTGCCCCATCTGTTCCTTCGGATGATTCAAGGTCGTAAGCTTCACATTCCCTATTTTACTCAAGGCAGAATTATCATTTCCAATTACCGAAAGCTCTTGAGGAATCTGTAAGCCATTCGCACTTAGACGATCGATTAAGCTGCTAGCCACCTGATCGTTGTAGCAAACGAGCCCTGTAATCTGAGGCTCTTCTTTCAATCGCGCCTGGACCTGATCGAAAATGGTTTTTCTTGTTTCTGTTTCATAGGTAATGATGTCCTCTGGAGAAAATTGGATACCAGATTTCTCACAGGCCTTAATGAATCCCTTCATCCGATATTTCCCTTGGAGGTCATCTATTTTTGTGACTAACAGCAGCTTTTTATGATTGTTTTTGATCAAATAGTCTGTCGCTAAAAAGCCGCTCTCAACATCATCTACACAAATAAAAGGCGCACTGATTTCTTCGTAAACAGCATTGATCATAACCATCGGAATCCCCTGCTCTCTTAAGCGAACATACAGTGCTAGATTCGGATTGTACTGATTACTTTTGGTCGGTTCAACGATCAACCCCTCAACCCCTTGAGTGATCATTTTTTCGATACATTGCTTTTCTTGTTGAAAATCATTATTCGTGCTAGCTAATAAAAGCGAATAGCCTTTTTCCCTTAACGTCTTTTCAATGCCGCGAATAATCGAAGGGAAAATGTAATCAGATAAGTAGGTGGTAACAACACCAATGGTTTTATGATTATTGCTTGGCGCTTTACTTTCTTGTTTATACTTTATATCTACGTAAGTTCCCGAACCCTTTTCTTTTCTAAGAAAGCCTTCATTCACAAGCAAGGCAATCGCTTGGCGGATCGTGTGTCGGCTTACCTGATAATCTTTTTGTAGCTGTAATTCTGGCGGAATCGCCATATTTTCTTTGTATTCACCGGAAAGAATCCTTGATTTCAATTCATCGGCGATCGTCTGATATTTTGATTGGTTCATAGCCTGCCCTTTCCTTCACTAAGTATTTGTATACAGAGTAACAGAAAATTCAAAATATCGCCATATATGTCCGAACAAATTTTCATCATTCTGTTCATTTCCGTACATATCTATGAGTATTTGTTTCCTTGTTCTTACGAAAACTTACTCTAACTATCAAAATAGCCTTTTGAACAATTAGCTTTTATTCCATGGAAAAAACACGGACAGAGACAGTATCACCGATATCTTTTTCGATCTTCTTTCGAATATCCTTCCGAATTCCCAAAATATAGCAAATACTGCCATCTTCGTTCTTAACACCCATGTTTACGATACTCCCTTGATAGTCCACACCGTCAAAGGTGGCGCGGACTTTGACACGCCCTTTACCAAATTCTTCTCGAATGTCGTAAGGAAAAATAATATAAGCGCCACCTTTACCGACTTCAGAAGCATATATCTGGGATTCAAATTTGTATTCCTTCATTACTTTAATCTCTCCAATCCTTTAAAAAATAAAAAAACCGATGCTCCTCTACTTAGAAAGAATTCTAAATCTAGCAACATCGGTGATTAAGGTCATATTGGCGGGAATGTGTGGGAATCGAACCCACCCAAGAAGCTCCTAACTCCTCATACTGGTTTTGAAGACCAGAGGGAACACCAGAACCCATCCACTCCCGAAACAAAATAATCATACCACTCCTTCAAGCGGGAATCAATAACAAATCGCAAAGAAAAAAAGAAAGAAATAGTCGGCTGTACGTTTACTTCTTTCTTTTAAAAAATTACTAACTTATTGGGTTGTATTTCCACGTCATTTTCTTTCTATCTCTTCGCTTCTTCATCAGAAAATTCACTGATTTCCTTATTTAAAAAATAAGAAATCATCGTTCGGATGACGACAATCAATCCCAATTTGATAATGTCTTGAAAGGTTGGATTAATGATCGTTTCAATAATATCCGCCACGATTAGAAACTCTAAGCTTAACAAAATATAGCTGCCTAAATAAGCCTTGATGTATTTATTTTTTTGTAAAACAGAAGAAAACTCATTGTTGCTTCCGTGATGAAGCAGCTTCACAAACGCAAGCACTGCTCCCACGATAATAATAGCAATTGATAGGACATCCAGTAATAGAACGATCGGATGAAAAAATGTTTGTATAATATGCTCAATAGCTGCCATACTCACCCCGCCCTTTTTCCACTATAGTTCTATCTTAAGCCGAAACAGTCTCTGAATCAAATGGATCGATTGTTTTACGTTTTCTTAGAACCTTTTAAGCAAGCGATAAGCTTCACTATCTAGAGTAGGTTTTATCTTAATTTTGAAGGGATGATTATTATGCTGAAAACTTTAAAGGAACGTACCCCCGCTTTTTTAAAAGATGCCTTTTATGACCTACTGATTTTATCGCTTTCCCATTTGTTTTATCAAATAATCAGCCAATTGCTGAATCGCTAGATTGGCGGGAATGTGTGGGAATCCAGCCCTTTTTAAAGGTTCTATCAACGAGAAATAGACGTAGAAGAAAACGCGCGTTTCTATTTTCGCTTTACAGGTGCTTCAACGAAACCTGTCATAAATTTCTATACTCTAAGACTTTTTATATTTTCCGAAATGTTGAATCAAAAAAGAAGCATCCATTTTATTGGATACTTCTTCTTGAACTTACTGTATTGGCGGATAAAGGTTTGCGGTCGTTTTATTGCCATTCTTCGAGTAAAGACTGGTTGATTGACTACCCTTTTCTTTTTCGATCTCCGTGTTTTTCTTATCTAAATCATGATAATCGTATTTTTTCGGATCGACGGGCGTGAAACCTTCTGGTGTGTAGAAACGCAAGAGATTTTCTTGGTTCAACTTATCGGATAAGCTTAAGGCTTGTTTGACCTGCTTCTGCTGCTTATCGATCTCCGGTTCAATATTCAAGGCTTTTGGATCAACCTTCTCACCGGTTTTATTGTCATAGGTCTCTCCGCCTAATTCCGTGTAATTTGGTGAGACAAAGTCCCCATTTCGAAAAGCAACGGTTTGATCATGCTGAGGTGAAAATAAATCCGTCCCAAATTGAATATATTTTTTCGTATCAATGCCCATTAAATGCAGCAGCGTTGGTAAGACGTCAATTTCGCCGCCATATTGATGCTGGATACCGCCCTTTGTATAGCCGGGAATATGGAACATCAATGGTACTCGCTGCATCTGCGCATCATCAAATTTATCCCAAGTCGTTGGGTCTTTTCCTAGTGCTTTAGCCAGATCCTTATTATTGCTGTCGGAAATTCCAAAGTGATCCCCGTAAATCATAAAGATCGAGTTTTGATAGATCCCTGAAGCTTTCAGATAGTCAAAGAATTGACGCAAGGATTCGTCTAAATAATGAGCCGTGCGCACATAGTCATCCACTGTACTGTTGCCTGTTTTTAACGCTGGGAAGTTGAAATTCTTATCATCCGTTAAATACGGTGTATGATTTGTTACGGTTAAAAATTTCGTATAGAAGGGCTGTTGCAGGTGCTCTAAGTGCCCCACCGTTTCCTTCAGCATGTCCTTATCTAAAATGCCATAGCCTAGATTTTCATCTGACTGATTAAAGTAGGAGCGATCAAAAAAGTTTTGATAGCCGAGATTTTTATAGACATGGTCGCGATTCCAGAAGCTGCCAACATTCCCATGGAAAACTGCACTGGTATAGCCGGCTTGCTGATTCAAGATTGCTGGCGCTGCTTGGAAGGTATTGTCTGAACCTAATTGCGTAAACAATGACCCCTGTGGCAACCCAAAGGTCCCTGTTTCCAGCATGTTTTCTGCATCGCTGGTCTTGCCTTGTCCAACTTCATGGAAGAAATTATCAAAGGCCAGCGTTTGCTTGTTGTCATTTTCCAAACTGTTCAAAAATGGTGTAACTTCTTGTCCATCCACCTTCATATTGATCAGGAATTGTTGGAAGCTTTCCAAGTGGATCACAATAATATTCTTTCCCTTGGCGATGCCGTATTTGCTTGGATCAGGAGCTGCGTAATGACTTTTCGTATATTTTAAAATATCTGTTAGTCCATTGCTTGATGCATGGGCACGTACACTGTTTGTCTGCTCCGTTTTGATCCCATCGTAAACAGTAAAGGCGTCTAATCCTAAATACTTTACGATATAAGACCGGTCAAAGGTCCGTTGCAGTAATTGTGGGCGATTCGCCTCACTTAATGATAAATTGATTGAGAAGGTCAAGGCTGCTAAACAGCTGACTGCTACTGCGAAAGTTTTTTTGACAGGTTTGCTGACGATTTCCTTTCGTTTCGCAAAAATATAAATCAATATTCCTAAGAAAGCGAGTATATCTACCCAATAAAAAATATCATGAGGTTTCATCAAAGCAAACGAACTGCCGGAGATCCCTTGTGATACCTTTGAAAATCCTAAAATCGATTTGATCGTCACAAAATCAGTAAATTCACGATAAAAAATCACGTTCAAATATAGGATCAAGGTATTTAGCAGATCCATCAAAAATAAGACGAGCAAGGCTGGTTTCATTTTTTTGACGTAAAGAAACACCCCAAAAAGCAGCAATGTCGTAGCAATTGGATTGATCCATAAAATGAAGTATTGAATGGACCCTTCCACACCTAATGAAAAATCTACATAATAGGCTAAGATCGTCTTTGCCCAAAAAAGCACGCTGACCATCAATAAGATAAGCCAACGATTGGTAAAAGCTTTTTTTACCCGGTTCATCCGGAACACTTCTTTCTTTATTAAATTGTCCGCTACTACTATAGAGCAGAATTAAAAAATATGCATTTTTATATGGGATTCAGTAGAGAATTTTATATTTTTTGAACGAAAAGTGATCTTTCCTTCAAATTTTAAGGAATGAACCGCTAGTTAATTGACTTTTCGTCGTCAAATGAAAATTTCCTAAGACACAAAAAATTCATAATCTTAATAATTATCCATAAAATAACAAAATAGTTCAGCCTTTATCACTCTTTTTTCTAGGGTAAGACAACATTCCTTGGGAAATCACTAGAACACTTCTCAATGATCTGAATCTCTTATTCGATATATTTTTATCGTTTTTCGATAAATTTTTATTGACTTTGTTTAAATCGATGGGTATAGTTAACTCAACAAATAAATCAAAGAAATAAGGAGTGTATGAAAATGAATTCAGAAAAAAGTGTATTTAAAGGGTTGAAATGGGTATTTAGTTTTTTTGTTGGTATTATGGGGATCGCGGCTGTAGGATTGCTGGTGATGGCCGTTCTCTTTAATCTTCCTACTGTCTCACAGGAATTATCTGTTGTCAGTGTAGACAGCCTGCCTTTTGGGCGCTATACCTTTGATATCTTGTCTTCACCGATTTTTCTCTTGCTGCTGATAGCAAACATTATCTTGTATGGTATCCTGTTCTTGTTTGTCCGCAGCTTCTTCAAGAACCTAGAAATGGACTATATTTTTGTAAGAGATAACGTCGATATGGCTAAAAAAATCGCCGTCATCATGTTGCTATTATCCATAACTTCAGGTCTTCCTGATTTATATGCCTCTTTCCAAGGCTTTACTACAGACAGTGCTCTCATGGATTTGACCTATATTGTCGGCGCAGCGATCGTCTGGGCACTCGCAAAAATTTTAGAGAAAGCGAATTTAATCGCAGAAGAAAATGAATTAACGATTTAAGCACGACTTACAAAAGGAGGCAAAATAATGATTCAAGTAAACTTAGATGTCATGCTGGCAAAAAGAAAAATGTCTTCCGGGGAGCTGGCAAAGAGAGTCGGTATGACCAATGCCAATATCTCTGTGCTCAAAACCGGCAAAGCAAAAGCCGTCCGTTTTTCTACCCTTAATGAGATTTGCAAGGTGCTGGAATGCCAGCCAGGAGATATCTTAGCCTATATTGAAGAATAGAAAAGCTTCCAGCTGCTCGCTGGAAGCTTTTTTTAGTCCTCGTGTTTCATCACGATTCCTGTGTAGATCCATACTGTTAATAGATAGTAGATAAAGTACAGGATAAAGAAAATCAAGAACGGCAGCCAAATGTTGCTGTAAGGATCACTCATCAATGTTTTAAATAGCTGCAGACCAAATAATACATGTGTAACGCCCAACAATCCCGGAACTAAAAATAGAATACCGATTTCTTTGCGAATCGATTGTTTTAAAAGTTTGCGACGCGTTCCAATTTTTTCCAGCATACTGTAGCGTTGAATATCGCTTTTTGCACCAGATAAAATTTTGAACATCAGACAGCTGGCCAACATTGTTAAAAAGGCAATACCTAGGAAAAAGCCCATAAATTCAAAGCCTGAGAATAACGCATTATACAATTCATACACCAGCGCTTTTTGATTCATACTGCCCATATCTTTATTAATGGTCGGGTTTTTAACAAAATTCTCTTCCGCTAACTGTTTTAAAGCGGCTTTATCCTTCGAAAAATCTGACACATGAATCAGACGGAGCTCTGTGGCTTTCATTGGTAACGCCGCAAATTCTTCACTGGACAAAAATTGATGCTTCTTCGTACTTTGATCGGGTAGCTCTAACGAACGCAGTTGATCCGAAGCAGTCAGATCCTTCGCCAGTGTTTCTCCATCATAGCTCTTCTTTTTCGTTTCCCGGCTAGTAGTAAATTCCTTCGCCATGAACGGCGTTTGATTGAATTGCCCACGATCATAATAGATGGTATCCTTATCCTCTTTTTGTTGATAAGCAACATCCGAGGTCGCGTCAATCTTCTGCAACTCTGATGTGTTGAACGCTTGACCATTATTCAAAACTAGATCATAAGCTGAAGTTGCATCTGTCATTTTCATAATCTCATTGTGGAATCCGAGTCCCACAGTGATCGCTCCTAATGCTAGCGCAAAAAGCATCGCTACCATGGATAATATCCGCGTATAATCTTGGATACGGAAGCTTAGCTGTGACAGGGTAAAATTGTTCAATTTCTTCAAGGCGATACTGTCGCTGCGCTTCAAAAGATCCAACACAAAAATCAGGATCGAATGAAAAACAAAGTATGTTCCTAAAACAATCGTAACCAACGCAATAATCAAAGCTAAGAAGGCTAAGGTCATTACCTGGGTCATCATGTAATAGCCAATCCCTAAAAAGGCAATACCCGCAATAACTTCAAGAATCAAAGTAATTACTTTACGATTTGCAGGGAGCGGTGTTTCACTTGCCCGCAGCAGATTCAGGATCGGTTTTCTCACGATCGTCATGGCATTGACAAAGGCCGCTATTAAGAAAATAACGGTGAAAAAGATCAATGTAAAGAGAGCTGCAGAGGAATTGATTGCCGTAAAATGAGTGATCTTAATCTCTAATTGCTTGACCAATAACTGCTGTACAACACCACTCAAGCCGATACCGAGAATCACTCCGACTAAAGTAGCGCCAACGCCCACGACAAAGGTTTCAATAAAGATCAATTGAGCAATCTTTCGTCCTTTTGCACCAAGCATCATAAACATCGCATAATCCTTTTGCCGCATCGACATCAAAAACGAGTTCGCATATAGAATATATACGAAGGTAATAATCGAGAGCAGTACCGTCCCTAGATGGAAAATCATAACCACTGAATTAATCATAGAATTGTTTTTCAAAAAGGCCTCATTCGTTGCTAAGCCTTCGAACATATAAAAGATTCCTGAAGCGACAACCAAGCCTGAAAACAGCACCACGTAATCTCTTAGGCGTCCCTTAATCCCAGTAAGTGATAATTTTAAAAGCATCGAAAGTCCCCCTACTGTTCCAAGTTACCGAGAATGCTTAAAATCTGACGATAGAAAGCTTCTCGTGTTTGATTTTCACGTTTAACCTCTTGATAGATCACTCCGTCTTTGATAAATAAAATCCGTTGACAGTAGCTAGCAGAGAAAGGATCGTGAGTGACTAATAAAATTGATACCTGATCTTTTTGATTCAATTCCTCCATCGTATCCAATAGATCGCGAGCACTATTGGAATCTAGTGCTCCCGTCGGTTCATCTCCTAATAGGATCGTTGGTTGCGTGATCAAAGCCCGAGCGGCAGCGACACGTTGCTTTTGCCCTCCGGAAATTTGAGCAGGATAACTATTCAAAATACTGTCGATTGACAATCGTTTGGCTACATCTGAGACTCTGCGATGTATCTCTTTAGCCTTCACTCCTTGTAAAGATAAAGGAACCGCGATATTTTCCGCTGCAGTTAAATTTTCAAGCAGGTTAAAATCTTGAAAAATGAATCCAATTTCGCGACTACGAAAATCAGCTAGCTTGTTGCCTGATAATTTTGTTACATCCGCTTGGTTGATTCGAATCTTCCCATCTGTAGGCTTATCCAAAGTAGCCAATAGATTCAATAACGTTGATTTACCTGAACCGGATGCTCCCATAATTCCGACAAATTCGCCTTTTTCAACTTCAAAAGAAATTCCCTTTAAGGCTTGCGTCTTTTTCTGATTGCCTTTTCCATAGGTTTTCTTTACTTCATTCACTGATACAATTTTTTCCATACTTTCACTCCTAATTGCTTCTTTTTCTCTGTACAGTCCGCGAAATGATCAAACACCTAATTTTTCCGCGGCCTTTTTCGGAACCTCTTTTTGTTGCACCTCTTCGTAAGAAGTTACGCCCTTCTTTTCGTTCCAGGTAACTTTAAGAAACGCTTCGCGACGTAAAGGACGAGATTTTGAGGCATTGAAATCCAGCATTTTTTTATTGCCAGCTTTGTCATAGCCCGGCAACGAATAGCTATAGTCTACATATGTATTTCCACTCGTATCCTTCTCTTCAATTCGTTGACCGTCTGTCGTGATTTGGACATAATAATCATCGCCGCCCTTCACGACTTTATCTGCTATTTGTAAGCCTACATAGGCGATGACAATTAAACTAACTAAACCAATCAAAATTTTTTTCATCACTGATTGCTCCTTTTTATTTCTAGGGCTACTATAAAATATTCCTAGACTATCAACCATTGAAACAACCTAAATTCGTCTAACATTTTTGTCATTTGGCAAAAATAGGCAAAAAAAATAAGCTAGTCTCAACTGTTCTGGTTGATCCTAGCTCACCTTAAAATTTCCAGACTAAGCACCTTAGTCGTAGAAGCTATTCATACTCATTTTACTGCAAAGCGTTTCATTTGCGGTAATTTAACAAACCACGCGACTAGCAGACACGAAACAATCTTATCGACGACATTCCCCATAACTGCACCCCAGTAAGTCGCACTGATCATTTCCTTCCCAGAAGCCCTGAGCGCCATGATCACGATATCTGTCCCCGATCCAGTAAATCCTCCGAATAGTGCTAGACGAATCGGGGCACCGATCATTGGACAAATAAAGGCCAATAAGATTCCTGCAATCAACGCTTGTTTATAGCCAAAGCCATTTTTCGCCAATAATGCTACTACAATGGCTACCGCTACATTTACCAACGCGAAAGGAATGGAAAGCGGCCCGCTAATTAATCCCATTAGTAAATTGGTTGTTACACCCGTGATGATTCCATACCCTATACCAAAATTGGCGGCAATAAAAATCGTGCCCATTGTATCTAAAAACAATAATGGAATCTTCAACATAGATACCGCTTCACCCAGTACTACATTTAATACGACTGCAATGGCACACATTGCAATCACTCTTGCTTTACTGTTCATTCTTTATCCCTCTTTCTAAAAAAACGTGTAACTGTTCTTCAAATTCTCCCTGATCGTCCTCGCTGTACCAAGTGGGTACCTCTAAATATTGGGTCGCGATTTGCCGCTGCTCGCATTCCGTAAAAAATTCTTCCATCAGAACACCCCGCTGTCCACTAATAGAGCAATTGGGACTTTCATTGATCCCGATAATTCCCAGATACTGGTAGCCCTCCGCTTGATAGGCTTGAATTTGCTGGATAATGGGCGTTAGCAGCTCTCGACATTTTTGACGGTAGTTTGGCAAATCACGGTACTCCTCATAGGTCATCGGTGGACGATCGCCTCCCAGCACGATAAACTCTGGACAGGGCAGCTGAAGCAAGGCAATCCCGCGACTCAGCAGATCAATCGCAAAAGGAAATGCTCCACGTGCCCGTTCCCAACCGTGAATCACGGCGTTTTGGTTCAAAACACAATGAGACACGACAACCAATTGTTTCTGTGGTTGAATCGTCATCCCTCCTTCCATTTATTTAAAAATTTCTTGCAGGCTTTCTTGAATCAGCGGAAATTCATCCAATGCAATCGTCCGCATATCTAAGAAATTGCAATCATTTTTTACCCTTGTAATAATTGGTGTTGCTGCAAATCGTAGTTTCTCCTGCAGAACATCCGCTGCAAATCGTTCACTGCTTAAAACAACCGCATAGGTCGGCAAGAGATGTTCTGGATACGAACCGCCGCCAATTTTACTGCTGTCTTTTTCGATTTTTACACTTAACTCTGTAATGAATTGCAGCATCGCAGCCAATTCCGCTGCTTTTCCTAAGCAATCTTCTTCACTCAGTCCGATCATTTGTAATGTCGGCACAGATTTGAGGGCTTCCTTTTCATCAAGGTACAAGGATAAAGTCGCTTCCAGCGCACTTAACGTCATTTTATCGATACGCAATGCCCGTAAAAGCTGGTTCTTCTTCATCTTCTCGATGTATTCTCGTTTTCCAACAATGATTCCTGCCTGTGGTCCTCCTAATAATTTGTCTCCGCTGAAGGTTACAATGTCGCAGCCTTGATCCAATACTTCCTTCACAGTCGGCTCATAAGGCAACCCAAAAGGACGCATATCAAGTAGCAGACCGCTGCCTAAATCATTGATCAGCGGTAAATTATTCTCGTGAGCCAGTTCTGCCAACTTCTCCAATTTCGGACATTCGGTAAAACCAACAATACGATAATTACTGGTATGCACCTTTAGAATCGCTCCAGTTTCTTCATTCAACGCCTTTTCATAATCTGCTAAATGTGTTTTATTCGTTGTTCCCACTTCTACGATTGTTCCACCGCTGGAGGTAATGACATCTGGAATTCGGAAGGCGCCGCCGATTTCTACTAGCTCGCCCCGTGAAACGAGCACTTCTTTTTCCTGTACCAGTGTACTTAAGACTAGCAATACGGCTGCCGCATTATTATTTACAACCAAGACGTCTTCTGCTCCCGTGAGCTTTTTCACGATCGATACTAAGTGACTATAGCGAGACCCTCGTTTGCCGCTTTCCAGGTCCAACTCCAAATTTGAATAATGAAAACTAGTCGCTAGCAGCTGCTCCTGTGCTTTTTCGCTTAAGGAGGAGCGACCTAAATTCGTATGAATGACTGTTCCAGTCCCATTTATCACACGACGTAATGAGAACTGCTTTTCTTCCAACTGCTTATGAATCATTGCGATAACTTCTTTTTGATCGATCACAGTTTTGCGTGTCCCATCGACCACTGATTCCCGAAGACGTGCGACTACTTGCTGTGTTGCTTCTTTGGCTTTTCCGTGGGGATAGATCGGATCAATCTGCTTCAATAGAACATCCACGGAGGGCAAGCTTGCTAAAATATTTTGAATCTCTTTTGACATAAGCCACCTGCTTTCTTAGCGTAACGCCAGATTTTTTATTGCCGCCAAGGTCTTATCTACTTCAGCCTTGGTTGTAAAACTTGAGAAGGACAAACGGACTGTTCCGCGATCCGCGGTTCCTAACGCTTCGTGCATCAAAGGCGCGCAATGATAGCCTGGACGTGTAGCAATCTGATACTCTTCCCACAATAAATCACTAACGATTGCCGACTCTGCATCCTTGATGTTCAATGAAAAGACATCCACTCGAGGACCTGTGAAATCTCCATAAATCGTTAACCCCTCAATTGTTTGCAGCTCCTGATAAAAATAAGCACCGAGTTTTTCCGAAGGTTCGCGGTCTTTCAACCACTGGATACTCGCTGTTAAGCCCGCAATTCCGGGAATATTCATTGTTCCTGCTTCCAATAGCGTCGGCAGCTCCTTAGGCTGTACCTTCGAAAAGGACTGCATGCCGTCCCCGCCGGTCAATACCGGTTCCAACGGTAAGTCTTTTCGCAAACACACGCCGCCGGTCCCCTGTGGTCCATACAGCGACTTGTGACCAGTAAAACACAACGCCGAGATTTTCCCGTCGCTGAGATCAATTGGTACGACACCAGCAGTTTGAGAGGCATCAATAATTTGATAAAGTCCCCGCTCTGTACAGAAATCCTTTACCCATTCAAGGTCCAATAAATTCCCTGTAACGTTGCTCGCGTGATTACAAACTACTGCCTTTGTTTCTGAACGAACTTTTTCTGCGAACTCCTGATAGTTCAGTCGACCTGTCACCGCTTCACTGGAAATAACGTCGACGCTGGCCCCCTGTGCTTCTAATTGATACAACGGACGCAACACAGAGTTGTGCTCCCAAGAGGTCGTCACCACATGATCTCCCGGCTGAATCAATCCCTTTAAAACTTCATTTAAAGAAACGGTCGCGTTGTTAGTAAACGCCACCTCATAATGTTGGTCTGCGTTAAATAGAGCCTTCACCTGATTGCGCGCCTTCTCCGCTACTCGAAACCCTGCCAGCGAATAGCCGTGGGCTCCGCGAGAGGGATTCCCGTACTCGCCGGTTAGAATTTCCGCCATCGTCTCTGCCACCACCTTAGGCTTTTGAGCCGTCGTGGCGGCATTATCCAAATAGATGCCCATTATTATCCCTTCTTCCTTTAATGGATTTTTTCCTACAGAAGTCTACTAGTCAATTACTTGCCTAGTATTCGATAATTTTCCACACGCTTCGTGATCTCTTGCTTGTCCATATACTCGAGGATCAGCATTGACGACTTGCGGCTCGAGTTGGTTAAATCACGGAAATCACCTAGTGTCATTTGCTGGTGCTCGTCAATATACTGCTGAATCAATGCCACCGCTTGATCAAAAACTTCCCCTAAAATGACATACTCGTGGGTCAAAAAGACGACGGTTTCGCCATTCAACGCTTCTAAAACTTCCTCTGCGTTTTTGTCTAAATCAAACAATTCTTCCTTCTTGACTGGTGTATAGCCATTTTTTGCTAAAGTCTTTTCGATCTTTTCTTTCGCAGCCTGCTGGTACTTGTTAAAGGTCACTTCAAAATCAATCAGCGCCAATTTATCATTCGCTTCTTTGACTAGCTCTCCTTTCATTAAGCCGATCAAAGCAGATATTTCTTTTTCAGCTAAGACGCCTCGCATCCGCGAACGAAATTCCTCTAATGGCATCCCGAAACGCAAACGATACTGCTTATGATAGGCGGATAGAATTTCTGTTGCCTGATCTGCTAATTTTTGGTAGCTGGCTTGCGCCAAATAGCCGACTTTGGTTTCAATTACTCGTTTCTCTGTCACCATTTCACTTAAGATCGGCTGCAGCTCCTCAAGTCCTACCCCTAAGTACTCCTGTAATTCCTTTTCCTTCGTAAACGGCTGCTTCTTATTCACCATAAAATCAGCAATTAACTCATCCAGACTGCCCTCTTCTTTTGCCTTCAGGCTCTCTAAGATTTCCACCTTGAACCGGCGATGCTTATGTGGGGCAGCATCTAAAACTTCGCCGCCAGCGATGGTAAACATTGGGGAATAAGAGCGTAAAATAAAACGATCCCGTTCTTTGACTGCGACCTGCTCTTCTAAACGCAACTGTAAAAAGCCATCCTCTCCCGGGCCGATCCAATCCACTCCCAGCGGAACAGTCCGTGCCATGACTTCACGAGTGCCGATCAATAAACGAACTCGATCCCATAAACCAATACCACCTTCTACTTCAGGCAGGCAGGTAACTTTTACATCTAGCATCCAAGTATCTTCTAATTTTTCCGACACCGACAAAACATCGCCCCGTTGAATCTCATCTGTCGCGATATTTGCTAAGTTCAACGCCGTTCGTTGGCCGGAACTCGCACTTTTCACATCTGTTTCATGTACTTGAATATTACGTACTCGTGTTTTTTTCTGACTCGGATACAGATATAAGTCGTCTCCCGCATTAATCGAGCCATCTAAGAGCGTTCCCGTAACAACCGTCCCAAAACCCTTTACACTAAAGACACGGTCAACATTCAAGCGGGCAGAGCCGCTGCCTGAACGTTCAGGAACTTCCTCTGAATGCTCCTGGATTTTTGCCAGCAGCTCTTTGATTCCAGTACCGGTTACAGCGTCGGTTTCAATCAAATCAGCTTCAGCCAGAGGCGTGTCCGCCAATTGCTCACGAATATCTTCAATGACTAGCTCTTTTAGATCAGGATCAACGGTATCTACCTTCGTTAAGACGATCAAAAAGTCCCGGATGCCCAATAACGTTAATATGTCGATATGTTCTTTGGTTTGCGGCATGATGCCTTCAGCAGCGTCAATCACCAGCAACACCAAATTAATCCCAGGCAAACCAGCCACCATGTTTTTAATAAATTTTTCATGTCCCGGTACATCCACGATACCAACCCGTTTTTTATTCGGCAGGTCTAGATAGGCGAAGCCTAAATTAATCGACATCCCCCGCTTTTTTTCTTCACTCGTCGTGTCTGTCTCGATTCCGGTCAAGGCTTTGATCAAGGTCGTTTTCCCATGATCGATGTGCCCGGCCGTTCCAATTACAATATTTGCCATTTCGTTATCCTTTCTGAGTCAACGTATAGTCGGTTTTCAACCCCTCTTGGACGGCATGATAAAAGCCTTCTGAAGCAATCATCGCCTCAGTGAGCAAAGACCTTAACATGTCTTCTTCAGCCAAAGGATATTTCAAAGAAAAGCCGCAACTAGCATGAATCTTTTCCGGTGTGGGAATGATTCGAACGGCAAGTTGGGCTTCCTTCGCAATTTCCTCAGCTTTCATGGCCTCCCGGGTTGAATAAAATAGCGCAACACCGTATGTCTGCATAAAAACTGCTCCTTTTTCATCCTCTTGTTCTTATGGTTTAACGATCTTCGGAGCCTGACGCATCATTTCTACGATACGATACATATTCGTAACTTCACCGACAGCTGCTGTCAATTCATAGAAATTCAAGCACGCGCCGCAAGCGTAGATTTCTACCCCTCGATCAGCCAAACCTTGAATATCCTCCAATGAGTCTGAACCTTCTACGACGGATTGCACACCGCCATTGTAGAAAATAACCTTTTCTGGCAGTATATCCTGTTCAGTCAGAGAGTAAATGAATCCCTTCAACAGGTTCTTTCCTAGTTCATCTGAACCGCGTCCCATCACATTCGTATCAACCACAACAATATAATCCTCTACCGTTGCGATTGGTTCCGCTGCTTCAGGTACTTCCTCGGTCAAATCCACATTTTCTTTAGAAATAACCACCGTGTAATGATTCGGCGCATCTTGATCCATCTGATAAATATAGCCTAATTGTTCCGCCATTTTTTTCAAATTCTGTGTGGCAATCTCGTTATCAACTAGTGTTTGTACAACTTCATGCTCCCGTAAGGCCTTCTTCGTTTCAATAACTGGTAACGGACAAGCTTTGTCTAAAGCATCGATTTTAAACATATTTATCCACCTCTCTAATAAACAATCAATTCTTTGTCTTGTTGCTCAATAACAGACCCAAAATCCTGCGCAGGAATCCCCGCCGCTTGTAACTCTTTTAGCAGAGCGTCTACTTCTTCAGCCGGCACACTAACTAACAGCCCGCCAGAGGTTTGCGGATCGAATAATAATTCCTCAATCCCAAAATCATCAATCTGAAAATCAATTTTATCCTCCATGTAGTTCCGGTTGCGTTGACCACCAGCAGTTAGGATAAATTCTTTGGCTCCTTGATAAGCCTCCTCAAAATAAGGCAGGTCTTTCGATTGGATTTCCGCACTAAAGCGATCATTCAACATCTCATGCAAGTGTCCCGCTAAACCAAAACCCGTCACATCCGTACAGCTGTGAATGGAATACTTGCGGATGATATCCATCGCGTATTTGTTCAGTGTCTCCATGCTCGTGGTGGCTTTCACAAATGCTTCTTCGCTAATTTCTTCAGCACTATAGCCTACCGTTATAATACTGACACCCAACGGCTTCGTCAAAATCAAATGGTCTCCCAATTGACACGTATTGTTTTGATAAATTTTATTTGGATCGATCGTACCGGTAACAGACAAGCCATATTTTACTGACTGGTCATGAATCGAGTGCCCGCCAGCTAAAATCGCGCCAGCCTCTTGGACCTTCTCTGCACCGCCTCGTAAGATTTCTTTTAAAATGGTCAACTCTTTTTCTTCTGGAAACGCGACGATATTCAGCGCTGACAATACTTCGCCTCCCATCGCATAGACATCGCTCAATGCATTTGCGGCCGCGATCTTACCGAAAAGATACGGATCAGTAACCATCGTCGGGAAAAAATCTAATGTCTGAATAATCGCTAAATCATCACGCAGTTTAATAACAGCAGCATCATCTGTGGAATCAAATCCTACCAATAAATTTTCATTGGTTGCTTTAGGTAGATCTGCTAACAGCTCCCCTAAATTTCCTGGACCGATCTTTGCGTTGCAGCCACCACAGACGATTAATTGTTGGACTGTCTCCATGTTTTCCACCATCCTTCACGCTCTCTATTATAACAGTTTACTTTTTGTTTCTCTACGTCTATTTACGCCCAATTTATAACGATTGTCACATATCATAAAAACGTTTTAAATAATGCCGCTTACTTTATTAGAGAAGCATAAAAAGTGCGTCCCCTAGATATTAGGAAACGCACATTTTTCACTTATTATCTGAAAAAACTGCTAGATTAGCTAAGTGGTTTAGCTCCTAACTTTTTCCATTGCTGTTGCTTTAGAAAAGCTTAATTTCCCCGCCACCTTTACCTTGATGTTCACGGCTTGCTTAGGCAAATAAGCTAGTGGAATAACCTCTACAAAAACGGTCTTCAGAGTATCCTGAGAAGCACCTGATGTTACCGCCGCTTGTCTTGCAGCTTCAATCGCGATGTCTACAACTTCCTCTTGAGTATGATGCTCCAAAGAATAAACAGAATTTACTTCACCCGCTACCTCACCTAAAGCGGCCCCAATAGCGTTCGCGGCATCATAATTGTCTGGAATAATGACTTCAGATACACCCGCCATTGTTTCTGGCAAGATGATACTTCCGCCGCCAACTAAAATGGCCGGGATCTCTTGACTATCCGTTTTCATCTGATCAATCGCATCTTCAATCAGTTCTTTTATTTTTTCCTTAGCTTGAAAAACCAGCGCTTCATCTAAATTCTGTGAAATAGCTCCATCAACAGGGTGATCTGTTTTGTTCGCAATGGCGATATCTGTTGTGCACAGAACCTTTCCGCCAAAGGATAGACTCTCCTCCAAGATCCGGTAACCCAAGCTATCTGGTCCGACTCTAAAAGGCTCCTCCTGATGAATAAGCGTCCCGCCGCCTAAACCAATAGAAAGTACATCGGGCATTCGGAAGTTTGTTCTGATTCCTCCAATTGTCGTCGCTAATGACGATTCTCGAGGAAAACTATTTTTTAGCACCCCAATATCTGTGGTTGTTCCACCGACATCAACAACTAGAGCATCCGTCAAAGAGCTTAAATGTGCGGCCCCACGAATGGAATTCGTTGGTCCACATCCAATGGTCAATACTGGATAATTCAAGGCTTTTTCTAAATCCATCAAAGTACCATCATTTTGACAAATATATACAGCTGCTTCTAGATCGTTATTCTTCAACGCCTCTTTTAATCCAGAGATCATTTGAGCAATTGTTTCTGTAAGAGCTGCATTCAAAATACTCGCATTTTCTCTTTCCAGCAATCCTACTGAGCCGATTTCACTAGACAAAGTAACTGGCACGCCGATTTCTTCTTGAACGATCGCAGCCACTTGATTTTCTTGCGCATTACTTACAGGGGAAAAGACGCCAATAACTGCAACTGCTTCGACTTTTCCTTTCATCTGTTGACAAATTTCTCGAATTTCATTTTCATCCACTTCTGCGATCTGATCGCCATTGTATTCATAACCGCCAGAAGCAATAAAAGACTGCGTACTCATCTGGCTAGAAAGATCTTCCGGCCATCCAACCATTGGCGCAACCGCCGTTGTTGCTGGCTTGGCTAGACGAATAATGCCGATCTTACTCAATTCTTTTCTTTGGACAATGGCATTTGTACAATGAGTCGTCCCTAACATCACTACACTGATTTTTTCTGTCGGAATGTTCGTTTCTTTTAGAATCTTTCTTATCGCTACATTGATCCCCTGACTGACATCCTCCATCGTAGGGCTTTTAATTTTTCCTATACAATTTAATGATTCATCTAAAATCGCACAATCTGTATTGGTCCCGCCAACATCAATTCCTAATCGATACATATGCTTTCTTCTCCCATCAATTCTTCCACCGGTGTGTACTCTATTTCGTAGCCAAAATATTTAGGACCCGCTACTTCAATGCCTTTTTCTGTTCGCCACTTAGGATCACAGGCTAGAGCAATCACATGAACTCGGGAACCATACCGTAAAGTCTCTGTTGTAATCGGTTTTCCTGTCTCATAATCCAACGCACAAATCAAATCTGGTGTAGATGCGAGAACTTTCCCATTTTTACTAGCCAACAATAGTTCATTTTGAAAAAGTAACTCTAGCTTCTCTCCTTTGTTACAGCCAATTCCTGCTAACGTGGCTTTTCCTTTTGTAAAGCCACCTTCGACATTACGTTCGATATGATCTATTTTCCCTTCAAACAAAGAGAAGCCCTTTAAAAGAGATAATAATCTTTTGACTGGAGAATCGATTTCATTCAGTCTTGATAATTCTTCTCCAATTTTTTTAGCTAGTGATAACGTACCGCCGATACCGCATTCTTTAACAATTTTTCCGGGAAAAATATTATCAGCCATGTTCGCACTCCCACCCATGACATCCGTAACAGCACGAGCAATCTTCTCTGACCATGCTCCATCTTTCGGATAATAAATAATCCGATTTCCCTGACTATCTGCCATTGACACAATCTCTGGTTGGTAGCCCTTCAAAAAGAAGGTCACCATTTGGGACTCAGGAAAAGCTCGCCCCATCGCATCAGCATCAACAATTGGCAGACCCATCTTAGCTGCACAGGCAATTGGCAGTAACGAGTTTCCTCCTCCAATTTCAATGGGCATAATCGCTTGCGTTCTTTCCGGAAAAAATTCTTTTAACGCTTCGGCAGGCGCATATATTTCTTCTTCTGAAGCTATTTTTTCATTCGAAACAGACGGTGCTCCGATAGAGCCGACAGGCATAACTAACTCCTCATCATCTAACTCGTCCAGCTGCAATACTTTCACTGGACCATATTTTTGAATTGCTTGCATCGCCATTAACTTACCAACAAAAGGATCGCCACCTCCGCCAGTTCCTAATAAAGTTGCTCCAACTGAAATATTCTCTAAATCCTTTTCCGTGATCCATTCCATAAGTTATTTCCGTCCTTTAGTTAATTTCGTTAAAACAAAATAGCAGATCCCTGCTACAATAATTCCGTCCAAAGCAGAAATATTGGTTAAGGTGAATAGTCCAAAACCTGCAGGCGGTTGACTTGTCATAAAGGCAACCGTACTTCCAATCACCCAAGAAATAATAGATACCGGATAATAATCCTGTAATTTCTCCTCGAAGGAAAACTCATACTTTTCTTTATAAAGAAAATAATCAATCATATAGATTCCAGCAATTGGAGAAACTAAAACTGTAACAATCGATAAGAAGTTTTCAAACATTCCGTAAATACCAAACATGGCCATCAAAATCCCTAAAGATCCGCAAATAATTGTAATCACTTTAGGATTCACGCGTTTGAATACGATTGAAAAATCTAAAGAAGCCGAATAAAGATTGTTCGTATTCGTCGTCCACTGCGCCAGCGTCAAAACTAAAATAGAGGGAATCCCCAAACCTAAAGCAAAGAATACCGCCGTAAGATCAGCCGTCTTCATAACCTTTACCAGAATCAATGAAATAATGATCATAAAGCTATTCCCGATCGTAAACCCGACAAACCCTGCAATCATCGCTTGTTTAGGATTTTGCGCCCATCGAGCAACATCTGGAGCCATTACTACCCCTACCATATACACGCCGATTACAAGAGAAACCGCCAAACCAAAAGAAATCGTTGAAGCTTGAGGCGGGATAGCTAATCCCGATGCGCCATTTTTATTGATTGACATAATTGTTGCCACGATAATCAATGCCGCCAATAGTGGAACCGAATAAGTACACAGCTTTTCAATCGCTTGATAGCCCCAAAACGCGGAAAGCATCATTAAACCGCCGCCAATTAAAGATAGCAACCATGATGGAACAGTCGTACTTGTTAATTGACTAATCGCTGATCCGATATTCTCTGCAAAAAAACCAATTTGAACGCCAAACCAGCCTAAAGAAGAAATCCCCATAATGGCCCCCATCAGCGAAGCGCCCTTCTTGCCAAAAGAAATTCTGGATATCATTCCTGTTGACAAACCTGCTTTGGCCCCAATATAGGTTGTACCAATCGCCAGTAGACCTAAAATAATTGATCCTATTATTACTGCTGCGATAGCTGTCCAAAAGGCCATGCCTTGAGACAACGCGACCCCCATAAACATTCCTGACAAGTCGATACCAATTGCAATCCAAACCATACTAATTGATAACCAACGTTTTCGATCTTTTTCAGGGACTCGTTCTCTCTCATAATTTCCCGAATTCGTTTCTACCACTTCTTCCATAATTTCCCCTCATTTCTGAATATTCTGATAAATAAATATTTTATCATTATAGCTAAATGAGAAAATAATGGCTATGTTATTAAGACAAAAGAAAGGAAGTCGTTTTGTCCAATTAGACAAAACCAGCTTCCTTTCAATGTTTTATTTATATTTTCGATAATAAATCAAGTTTTTTATCAATAAGTAGCGTGATGCTGTATGAGAAAAAGATAAGCCTAATCGTTCTTGTGCTCGTTTCAAGCGATATTTAATCGTATTATTATGCAAAAAAAGTAAATGAGCCGTATCGTTTATGTTTTCGTTACAATCTAAAAAGAATGCTGCTAAAGTATCGATCAACTCCTCCTCTAAATAACGATCTAAAAAAATAGAGGCAGTTTCTTGTGTTACATCTTGCAGCAAGTAAAGATCTTCAGGATAAAAATAGTGCTTTCGCGGAAAGACCCGCTTACTATCCTCTATTTGAGTTTCTATATAGTTCATTTGAGACGAAACAGAACTCAAACCCATGAATTCTCCACTAATAAATACATACTCTGAAGGCAAATCATTTAAAGAGAACGCAGCATACGGTACTTCTTCTGAAACATTGCCAATCACCCATTCCAGATTTCGCTCTTTATAATAGATTCCCTTCAGCTGAATATTGCGTTCATTTCTCTTCGCTGTTTGTCTCTCGAAACAATACAATCTTAAGGGCCTGCTTCCATCCACGCCTTCTTTTTGAGCCAATAAATCAGCGGTATGATAATCTCCTGTCTGACAAGCCGAAAAGAATTGCTGTCCCGTATTTAACAACTGTTCTTCTCCAAAATACTTAATTGTCTTTTCGATAATTGTTTTTATTCCCTCCAGCTGTTTTTCTGCCAAAGGCTCCTTTTTAAAAATCGTTAAATAATACTGATTTTCAACAGCCGTTAGGTTCAAATGAACATCCGTTTGGAAATAATAAATCTGATTAAACTCTATCGGAGAATTTTTCACTCCCATAGCTGTATTTTTTTCTGCAATGATTTCTCTCAAGCTTTGATCCAGACTTCGCGGCCATGTCTTTGAAAGTAAAACCTCCTCTTCACGGCTCTTAATGAATAGGCTGCATTTGAATTTGTCGGATAAAATACTCAGTGCGGTCTCAATTTGATTGGGCGGTGGCAAATGACGGATGGTCTCTATCAAAATGTCCAGATGCGGTTCTAATTCGTTTTCCTCTTCATTAATGTATGATAATGCTTCGGATATAACTTCACTGTACCGTAGGTCAATCCGATTTACGGGCATTAAAATTAAGACCATGTTCAGTTCATTCATTTTTTCAATCAATTTCTCCGAAACATCCGGCATGATCAGTCCAACATAATAGAGGACAATTCCCAGCTGATTGTGTTGATGTAAAATGGAAACTATCTCAAGCTGTTTCTCTATATTTTTCGCAATTTGAGCAAATGATGTAAGAACCAGTTCGTTTCCTGAATACTCTCCCTTAATAGGCATCTGACTATATAAACTTGGTTCCGAAACCTCTAAAACAGTGATTGTAGTAACCAAACATTGGCTTTGAGACTCACCAGCAATTATTTTAGCCTCTTTCATTGAAGGCAGTCTCAATATATCTTGAACATTCATTTATCCTCCTCCAATCCTGAAAACGTTTGGCTTATTCTATCAAAAAATAAATATAATTTCATTGTTTTTCAGTATTTTTCGAGCCACCATTCTTTGAACAGAAAAAGAACCCTGCTTGAAGCTCTTTTGGCTTCAGACAAGGTTCAACATAGTGATTATTTTTCAGCAACCGTTTAAAATAAGACGGAAGCTTTTACTTTTTATTACGCTGCAGTTGCTGGCTTACGACTCTTTAAGATATAGGTAATACCCGTATATACAATTACACAGATAATGATCCAAGTTAAAATATCTAGATTCAAGCCAGTGACAAATTTCGCTGCAATAATTACACCGATAATTCCACCAATAGTAATGGCTAAACTAACTTTACGAGCATAATCTCCCTCTTTAACAAAGTTAATACTTGCAACTGGCATTAAACCTGCACAAGATCCCATCATTACAGGGAAAGCTACTAACGGACTTAATCCCAACATATACACCATAGCCATACATGGCGCATATAGACCAACACCAATTGTCATCAACGCACCTAAAATAAAGTTAATGACAATACCAATTACTAATTTGATTCCTGTCAATGCAGTTGCAGTATTTCCTTCCCCTAACATATTCAACATGCCGGTTTGACGTAACGCCATAAGAACTGCAGTAACAATCAATGCCCAGCCCATCCAAAATTGAACTTTCTTTTCTGGCAATTTCGTTACAAATTTAGAACCGATAAATGAACCGATCGTCGCTGAAATAATCAAAGAAAATAGCGTCATAGGTGCAACATCAACAACTGTTGTAAAGATGAACGCTTCAACCAATACCGGAATGGCATGGGCAACGTTTAATGTACCTGGAAGTAGACGGTCAGCACCTAATTGTTTAGTAAAATCTAACAGCATTGCTGTTGGTGCAAAACTTCCGATCCCTAAAGTATCTAAAAAGTCAGTAACGAAACCAATAACTCCTGATACAGCCCAATTCCCATGACCTAAATCGCTTTTATGTTTGACTAAATCCCTTCCCATTACGAATGAATGCATTAAAATCAAACCAACATAAATCGCTAATAATAGTGTTACCATATTACCCCTCCTTCATTTCTATCCTAAAAGGAATCCATCCTTCAAGGAATCTTTCGGATCAACTAAGAATGAGTTGTATCCAGTGACATACGCGGAACCCGTTACACGAGGAATAATTGCTTTGTATCCTCCGACTTCTGCTTCTTCAACAATTTCACCTTTAAACTTCGTGCACAAAATACTTTCATACACAAATGTGTCGCCAACTTTCATTTCGCCCTTGCCATATAATGTCGCAAGTTTTGCACTTGTACCCGTTCCACAAGGAGAACGGTCCACTTGTCCGTCACCAAATACAACAACATTTTGATAGGTCGCATCTGGGCTTGTTGCTGGACCATAAAATTCCACAAGGTCAACCGTCTTGATGTGATCCAGTGTTGGGTGTTGAATCTCGATTTGCTCATTCACTGCATCACGAATAATCATGCCGAGTTCATTAAATTTCGACGCGTTTTCTGGTTTGATTTCTAGACCGATGGATGAAGCTGGCAAGATAGCAAAGAAGCTTCCACCGAAGGAAATATCCATGGTCAATTCACCGATTTCAGGAACATTGACGGTTACATTTTCTTTATAAAGGAATGATTCCACATTCTCGAATGATACTGACTCTGCTGAGTAGTCTTCATCTAAATGCACCGTTCCGTGAACGATTCCCGCTGGTGTATCCTGAACAACTTTTACTTCACGGTCGCCTTCTTTTACATCGATCCAGCCTTGTTCAACCGCTGAGGTCATTGCTGCAATCGTATTATGACCACACATATTCAAATAGCCGCCTGAATCCATGAAAATAATGCCATAGTCAGCTTCTTTGTGAACAGGCTCTGTAATAAAGGCACCAAACATATCACGGTGTCCACGTGGTTCCAGCATCAACATTCTACGCAAGTCATCTGCTTCGTTTTCTAAATACGCTCTCTTTTCAGCCATTGTTTCTCCAGGGAATTTTGGTATTCCACCGATGATTAGACGAGCAGCTTCACCTGCTGTATGTGTGTCGATTGCTGAAATCATTTTTGATACTTTCATGATTGCCCTCCTTGTTCGTATTAATGAATGATTTTTCCTCTTGAAAAAATCGTTTGATTCTCATGCTGTATAGCCTCTTAAGGCTTTTATATTACTAGTGCTTATCTTTGTGAAATGCAGATCGGATAATTAACGTATCTGTTGATTGTCCTTACGCATTTTTAATTTAATTGACGCAAGCGCTTTAACTGCATCTCGTTGATTGATCGTATTTTCACCAACTACTTCTGTTTCGATACCAGCTTCTGATTTATTAAAGTCTAAAACATGCTTCGTAAAGTCATTTTCTACAACAAATTTTGCTTGTGTACCAATGAACTTAAGTCCAATCACACTGATATCTCTCCGTCCGATTTCTTCTAAGGTGTTCGCAAAATCTACATCCGAATTTCCCCAGCCATCCGTTGTAGCGATTACACCATTCGTGCGCATTCCTTCTAACCAGGCAGCGGTTCGCTGTCCGACTAAATACTTCATGGCATTACTTTGGGGTGTCCCTACTACAACGACTCCTTGAAAATCAATGTCAGGATCTTTTCCTAGAAGATCGACGAGCGGATCTTGAAAGTGATGCAGTGATGTTTCCTTCGTTGATGGGCCTATTCCCATAACGCCACCACCTATCCGTTATTCAGTTAAACCATGGAACGAATCGCTCCATCGCGATACTCATTTGCTGTTAGGAAGACGGGCATATTGTTCATATCAATGATAGAACAGCCACCCTTAAAACCACTTGGTTCATTTGGATAAAGCAGCATATCATACATCGCCCCTTGACCAGCCACTTGTTTGACCAAAGCAACTTTAGGTTTTCCAGGATTGATATTCTCTTCATACACATGTGACTCGCAAGCATCTTTGCCTTCTAACATCTTCATTCTTTCACGAATTTCTTGGATAAAATCATCCACAATCGCAAACATTTTGAGACAGAGCTCACGATTAAAAGGAGTCCCCTTTTTCGCTAACAGATCTACTAAAATGATGTAGTCGTCAGCGTTAGGCGTCCCTGCTCGATTCAATACTAAATGATCACGCAAAACACCTTCAGACGAGCCAAATTCATGCATTTGTTCTCCATCCTCGATCGCTCCTGTCATAACGACAGAAACACCGGTAAGTGTATGCGTGATCCCTGAACCCAACACACCCAACACCTTCGTGGAAATCGGAATGATATCCATGATGGTGTTGGTTTCAACATCATGTTGGTGTGGTGGGAGTAATCGAATCGTCAGCTTCTGAATAGCGGCGTCCTTACAGTCAAAGTCTTGATCAATTTGTAACTGATTGGGTTTGACACGAAAGCCGTCTCCAACGGAAACTTCTTCCATGTGAAACACTTTGATCTTTAAAGTTTCGCCTCGCATCATTCACACCTACTTTCAACGTAAGCGGCGATTAATAAGTAGCGTCTTCAGAAATAAGTCGAAAATTCACAAAAATTTGAAAAGCAATTTCAGGAATTTTTGCCTTATTTCTCGACGCAGAGCACTTATTAAATCAGCCTCTTGATTTAGACGTGGGCAATGTATTCATAAGGTAATGGAACAATTTTCCCTGGCGTTTCGATTGATACTAATGCTTCTAGAGTATCCTTCATGATACCTGTCTGCATTTCAATGTTATGTGGTTCACCTGCATTGGCACCCATTGGTACGCGTGGTGCAACGGCACGTGGAGTACCATTTTGACGTACAACTGGTGGTAATGCGGCGATTAAAATAGTAGGAATTCCCGCTTCCTCAATAGCTCTCTGCACGATCACGGCAGTTCTATGACAGGTTCCTCAGCCAGCGGTTAAAATAACTGCATCGACTTCTTCTTCTACTAATTTTTGAGCGATAGCTGGTCCAGTCACATCGTGGAATGCGTCTTGGTCTCCACCACCACCCATAAATGCGTAGTGTACAGGGGCAGATTCTTTAATGAATCCTTCCGCTGCTAATTCGTGTAGACGGTCTAATGGGAACATTGCGTTAATGTCGCGGTTTGCATCGGCATTATCGTATCCACCATGAGAAACCATCAATTCATCTGTTGATGCTGTATCTGGTACTTCACGGAAAGAAGTATCTCCCGCTAAGTTAAACCGTTTATCTGTTTTTAAGTGTACGCCGGCTGCTGTTGCTAATGCCACACGCATTTCTTTAAGCTCTTTTTTCACAGGGGTAAAGACAGATTTTGGCGTAATCGGCACAAAAATTTCTGACTGTAACCCTTCAAAGACTGTTAAGCCCATGTGTTAATTCTCCTCTCCTGCTTCTTCACGTTTTCTTCTGGCTTCGGCCCGACGACGTTCATGCTCATAAATAGCAGTTTTGTAATGCTCGTCCGGCTCTTCCGCCAAAACTTCTGGATAGGTCATTAAAAACCCAACTTCTTGACCGATTTCTAAATCATATTCAGAAATGATCATTCGACGGGGTATTTTAAGCTGGCCTAATCGACCCTTTAAGTCGATCGTAACGCTGGCATCGTAAAGTTCAACGATAATCCCTTCAAACATTTGTTCCGTCGAAATATATTTGAGTTTGTTCATTCCATCCATTACTTCACCTTATTCTACTTCGTAAATTTCTTGGCGTTTTTTACTCTTAGGCAAGACTTGTTCATTATCTACTAGGTCGATCTTCTTACCAGTAGTCTTTTCAATGATTTCAATGTTGTTTGCTTTCACATTTGGGTTCCATTTACGTTCAGCGGCTTTGATTGTTCCGCCACCCATTAATGTTTTCAACATTGCTAAATCACGAATTGCGTCTTCTTTACAAAGTGTGTTGTTTGAAAGGATTTCATTTTCAATCCCTTGCATAGATTTGTTGTTATCTACCATTGCAATCATTTCTGGGTTCCCAACAACTAGCGCACCTTGTACAGCCGAATAAGAGTCTCCGACAACTTTAATGCCGCGTTTACCGATTTCTTCGATATGAGAAGCAAAGTCGATATGGTTGTTACCAAATCCTTCAGTAGTAACAATCGCGCCGTCAACATCCATTGCTTCGATTGTCATACCTAAACGTTTAGAAACATAGTATTTTTCAGTATTTGCTTGCGGAGAACCAACAAACATAACACCGACTAAATCGATTTCTTCGTCTTCCATCGCTTCACGTACTAATGGTTCTCTCCAATAGTGACGAGAAGTTTCTTTTGATGCTGGTCCAATACATGTTAACGCGTGGATACCACCATCTAATACTTCTGTTGGCGCTAAAATAATTGGCAGATTTCCTAAGTCAACGTTAGGTTTTGCTCCCAATGTTCCAACTGGTTCGATTGGCATAATCAAGTTATCGTGCATCGCACCTTGACCCATGATTTCTTTGACAATGATCACGCGTTTGTTACCAATACGACGTTTTTGTACGATTTCATCTTGCGCTACTACTAGAGATTCGTCTGCTTTTTTAACAGCTTCGCGAATTTCTTGTGTAATGTAGTCAGATGCTTTATGAGCGGCTAATGGTCCAGGACGTTCCATATTCGCGCCTTCTTTGATTGTTACTTGTGTTTTGATGAAGATTTCGCCTTTATCTGGTGCACCAGGACGTCCCCACATGATGTTACGGTCTAATTCACCTTCAGATGAACCGAATTCTCCGATTTGTACACCATTTGCATCTGTTCCTGTAAGAACCATAACAACGCCATCTAACACACGAGTAACGCCATGGCCGATATCCGCACCATCAACTTTGGCAGCGATTGGTTGTACGTCCATGATCGTTTCACTATATTCGTTGTATTTATCTGGTGTAATAATTTCAAAAGTAACACTTTCAACTAGTTCTTCTAGTTCTGCTGCTTCCGCACACATATCTTCCATTTTACGTAAAACTAAAGTTGTGCCTTCAATTTTCGTTTCCTCACCAAAGATCACTTTTTCAATCTTCATGTGGTCACGACGAACTGAACGAACGACTTTTTCTTCTACTTTCGCTTCTGGAGCTGGTGCCTCAGCCAGTGGTGCTGGTGCTGCTTCACTTGGAACTGGAGCAGCTGGTGCTGCTGGAGCAACGCCCATTTGACCTGCAATAGCCATTGGCACTTCTAAATCAATGCCGCGTCCTTCAGCAATATGGATCTTGATCGTTTGTCCGCCAACTGGCGCAACTGGTGCTACCGGAGCAATAGGAGCAACTGGTGCTAGAGCAGCTTCTTCAGCAGGAGCTTCCTCTTCCGTTGCTTCTTCAGTGTCTTCAGAAACACCATCTAATAATTCTCTTGTTAATGGAACCAACGCATCCGTTGTTTCTTTCAATGTGGTACCAAGTACCTGTTCGATTGTTAGAGTCGCTTCAGGCAATTCTAATAAACCTGAATCCTCTAAATCTGGGAAGATCGCTGGATCTTCTAAATCATCTGGAGCAATTACTTTGCCTGCTTCTGCACGGCAACATAATACTGCAGGGTCTTTGGCATGTTCTTGAGCAGTTTCTGCTGTAATAGACATTCGTTAAATCCTCCTAAAATTTTGTTTAGTTTGTAGGTAATTTACGATATAGTCTGTGACCATCTGCCCGCAGTACATGATCTGTATGATGATAAACCGGAACTCCTAACCTAGGAGCTACACCCATGACGGTGTTCGTTCAATCGGAACAGGATCCAGTCATCACTACTTCTGCTCCTTGTTTCTTCAAGGACATTACAGTAGCAGCTTGACCTGGACAAATACCTGGCAAGGCACATCTATATCTTCCATTTACTTCTACCATTCGCTTGCATCTTTCAGCAGCGACAACTTCTGCGCCCATGTTATTCGCGATTTCAGTCATTCGTTCCGCTGACCCGCCACATTCGCAGATCAAAAGACCAACCTTACGACTTTCTTGAGGGAACGGCATTGCGACTAATACGCCACCACTTGTTTTAGTGATGGGTGTCATCTCATCACCGCTTCTTCCAGTCATTGGTCCGCCGATAACGATCTCGCCATGTGGTTCAACGTAACCACCGACATTATTGATCAATGTTTTGACCGGTGTTCCGATTGGCACGTCAACAAAGACAGTTTCCTTTTGTTTTACACGACCAGAAACAGTCACGTCTTTGTCAATGAACGGTTTGCGATCTTCAATTGCTTCTGCGATTCGTTTGATCGTTTCCACATTGTCGATCACTGCACCAACTTCAGTTGGAAGCTGGCCTGGTTCTAAAACAATGTCCATTACTTCACGAACGATCATACGCTCATCCCCTGCTGGATAAATATCCGGCAATTGGTAAACGTCAAGCGTTGGTTCGTTGTCCACTGCTTTCAATAAACGCGTTACTAACACACGGTGTTTGCCTTTTACCGCAATCACCCCTTTAGGCGCGTTCGTCATTTCCATACAATACTTCATCCCGCGAATCAATTGATCGATATGTTCGCTCATTTGCTTCACATTATGAGCCAGCAACGCTTCACATTCTGCCCCGTTTGCGATAAATGTTCCTTCTGGAATATCACAAGCTAGCTTTAAGAATGTTGGGAAACCTGCTCCCCCAGCACCGACAATCCCTGCAGCTTCGACTGCCTTTGCATACGAATCTGTTTCTGGAATAGGCAGATAGTTAGAAAAATCTTGTTCCTCATCAATCGTTAGAACAATATTGTCTCCATCTACATCTACTACTTTTCCAGAAAAACTTGCATGGATGTTTGCACCTAAACCATTCGGCTCAGCAATCAGTTGTCCACGTTGAACTTGATCACCAGCCTTCACGATTCCTTTACAAGGAGCGCCGACATGTTGTTTTAATGGTATAAGAATTTGTGTCAAATTATTTCACCTCCCTGCTTTTTTGTTTGTTCGAACTTGAGCAAATCAGCCACCCGTAGTTCAAGTAAATGATAGCACAATCACCGAACTAGTAAAAGGTCGTTTCCTCAATATTTTGATATTTTCTGACAAACTACTTTTCAAATTGCCTATTTTTTCGAATTCTCTAATTGAATTTTCATCAAACTTTTCAAATAAGCAAAAAACGTTTACAAATACTAATTTTACACTATTCATGAAGATTGTATATTGTCGACAATCCCTACAAAGCCTTAGTATGCCCTTTATTTGCACGCGTTATTTCACAAATTTATTCAGTAATAATTACCGTTATTTAACTGCCTGATTTACTCTCATTATCGGCATGCTCTATAAATTATTTTTATCAATAATCACGCTTTTTTAACTTTGGTTTATATGTATAATCAATCACATAAGAAAGTGATTTTTGCTTTTTTCTATTAATCTATTAAAAAGAAGGCTTTACAAAAAAAGCTCTTGCCTTTACAAGGCAAGAGCATTTTTAACTTTGGTTTGTTGTGAAGAATCAATCACATCAAGAAAGTGATTTTTGCTTTTTCAAAGCCTAATTAATCTATTAAAAAAAGACTCTGACGAAAGCGAAAGCCTATAAAATGAATTACGAGATTGAAACTCTTGCCTTTACAAGGCAAGAGCTTAAAAAAATGATTCAAAAATTATTCGGCTGTTTCTAGTTTGTCTAATGATTTACTTCCAAACCAAAGGATTAATCCTAGTACAATAACGACTGCTGCTAGAACCCCATATCCCATTTGGAAATCTCCAGGTACATCTGTTTCTAACAGAGCATAAATCACTGGATAAATCATTTGTGAGAAGAATACAGCGATTGTCCAGAAACCTAACAATAAACCCATTAGTTTTGCTGGTGCTAATTTAGAGATAAATGAGTTTCCTAAAGGCGAGAAGATCATTTCTCCTACTGACATTAAGATACTAACCATCACTAACCAGATAATTGATGCGTTTCCTTTTCCAACGATATCACCAAATACCATCACTACATAAGAAACCCCAACTAAGATCATCCCTAATGCTGTTTTCTTAAACATACTCATATCACCTTTAGGACGAGCAGCCAGTTTCGTCCATAAACGACCCAAGACAGGTCCTAAGATGATACATGTTAATGCATTCATTGAATCAAAATAGGCAGTAGGAACATGGAAGTTTCCAATCACCCAGTTCGCGCGATTCAAGAATCCTGCACCATCACCCCAACCAAAGTAGAAGTAAGCTGGCATATAAGCTAAATACCAAACAGTCCAAAAAACAACAGAGAACATAGTAACAAGGAAAATAGCTACAAGACGCTTTTTATCACCAGAAGTAAGCTTGGTGTCAGCACCCTCTTCTTTTTTACCTGCTGATTCGTATTGACGTTGGTCAACTTTAAATGGCTTTTTACCCGCTTCACCTAACGAACGGCTATTAAAGATAAACCAAGCTGCATCAATAAGTAATAATACACCACAAATCATGAACACAAAATTAAAACCGAAGCCTGGAATCAATAGGGTTAAGAACGTTGTTCCCATAAATGAACCAATATTTACAAATGAGTACTGAATAGAGAATGCTTCGTTCAATTCTTTTTCATCGCTGAACAGCAAGGCGTTTACACCAGACAGATTTCCTTTAAACAAACCTGTACCGAGCGCAACTAGGATAATCATCAGCCACACCATGCCCATTGAACTCGCTTGCCAAGCTAACATGTAGCCAATACCCATCATAATCATTCCGGCAGCCACACAAAGTCTTGGACTTACCCAGTAATCGGCGATAAGTCCACCAATCGTTGGTGTAATATATGTTGCAGCAACAAACCAAGCTGAAATTTGTACACCTTGTGCACTAGTCATTCCTAAACCACCAGATGCAGCAGTAGTTGCGATCCAAATCGCCAACATATATTTCGCTGTGTAAAAGGCCATACGTTCAAATGTAAATCCTAACGCACAGACATAAAACCCAAAAGGTTTTTTTGATTTTACTGGAGTTGTTTCCACTATCATTCCTTCTCTCTTTTAAAAATTATTCGTTTGCTGCTAACCATTCCGCTAACAGTTTCATGTATTTCTCACGTTCTTCAACAAAAGGCATATGTCTGCTGTAAGCAAACAGCTCCCATTTTGCTCCTGGAATCGCGTCATACATCGTTTTCGCTACTAAAGGTGTACACAAATCGTTTGTGCCGCTAGTAACAAGTGTCGGGATAGTGACATCACGTAATTTTTCTGTGTAATCATATCCCTGCAATGTTCCTTCCGGCGAGTATTCGTTTGGACCCCAAGCCGTAACATAGCTTTCTGTACCTGCGACTTTTTCGCGCCACAATGGTTCTGGATCCTCTTTGGTGAATACTGGCGCCGCGTGGCGTACCATGAAACGGTCATTGGCAGCTAGATAAGCAGGATCATCGTATACGCCAGTTTCTTCGGCTTTTGCGATTGCTGCTTGATCTTCTTCCGACATGAATTTGATCATTCGATGTTGTTCTTGCGCCCACAGCTTTGCAGAAGGTAACGTACTAGAAAGGACCATACTCTTAATCCCCTTCGGTGCGTAATCGCAAACATAAATGATTTCCAACATTCCGCCCCAAGATTGTCCCAATAAATGAACTTCATCAAGACCCAAGTGTTCCCGTAAAGCAATCAGCTCATTGACCCATGTTTCAGCCGTCCAAAGCTCTGGCTGTGAAGGAACCGCAGATTTTCCGCAACCTAATTGATCATACATGATGATCTGGCGGCCATCGACCGCCATTTCATCAAGGACTTCAAAATAGTTATGGGTTGATCCGGGTCCGCCGTGCATGACAATCAATGGTTTCTTATTGCCTGATTGTTCACCAACAATTCGGTAATAAGTTTTATGCCCTAGATATGGCATATAGCCTTCTTCGATTTTCATACGTTGCGCGGCCTCCTAACCGATTACTTCTAAGTCTTTAGGATAATGATTCAAGTTTTCACAGCCGTCTTCTGTAACGATGACTAAATCTTCGATACGTACGCCCACTTCGCCTGGAATATAGATTCCTGGTTCAATCGAGAAGACATTGCCGACTTCAGCGACGTTATCGTTTGCTCCTGAAACATCGCCCGCTTCATGGCAATCGATTCCGATGAAATGACCTAGACGATGTGTGAAGTATTCGCCATAGCCTTTTTCAGTGATATAGTCACGGGCAGCTGCATCAATATCAGACAATTTCACGCCTGGTTTTACTAAATCAATGGCACGTTGTGCAGCTTCTTTTACGATTTCATAGACCTCACGACCTTTATCAGAGACTTCTTTGTAGAAGAACGTCCGAGTCATGTCAGAGGCATAAGAATTCTTGATTCCCCCGATATCTAGAATGACAGAATCACCAGGTTTCACTTTTGAATCATCTGTTTCATGATGAGGATCAGCCGCATTTGCCCCATACCCTACGATTGGGTCAAATGAGAAGCCTGTATTGCCTAATTCTTTGTAGATTTCGCCTAATTTGTCAGCCATTTCAGCTTCAGTCAATTCTTCCGGCAATAGCTTTTTCAAACGATCAATCGCGATCTCGTTATCTGCTTGCGCATCACGCATCAATTGTTTTTCTTCTTCGTCTTTAACAGCACGAACTGCGTCAGTTACTTCTGATCCGTTACCTAATTTGGCATCTGGAACAAGTTCTAACAAACGTAATAAGAAATGGGCAGGCCAATTCTTATCTACACCAATTTTTTGGTCAGTATCAACATACTCAAGCACTTTCTTCACAGCGTCGTCGGTATCATCAATAAATACTTTTTCCACGCCCAAGTCTTCTTCGATTGGGAATAATTTGTTAACGATCAATGTGTTCTTGTTCTCTGGAGTAATCACTAATACTAACAACCGTTCACCAGGATGAATCCAGCGACCAGTTAGATAGAAAATAGTTGTTGGATCTGAAACTAACAGTTGGCCATAACCTTGTTCTTTCATTTTTTCAATTACTCTTTCAACGCGACGTTCTTTCAAAATGTTTCACTCCTTTTATTGATATTGTTTGCCTGCTGGCATTATTAAAAACAGCTCTGTTTTCACGTAGCTGTTAATAATCATCTTTTCGCGGAATCGAACTGCTATGCAACAGCCTGGAATTAGCAATAAAAAATTGTTCAACTATTCACCTATCACTAGTTTTAAAATAACCATAAAATCATTGGGATTTCAAGTATTTCTGAGAAAAAATTTAAACTTAAATATTCGTATCCGCTTCCACTAGTTTACTATATCTTTTCGCTTATTTAAACGATTCTTAAAACTTTTTTTCAAAATCAGCGCTTATTTAGAATATTTAGAAAAATAAATGAGCCTAGTTGTATTATTTCTCGAGTAATTTTGCGCCTTATCTCTTTCTCATGATTTTGTTTTTTTATTAAAAAAATGGGCAGAACAATAACATCTTAAAAGCAAATCATTGTATTTTTAATATTTAAATACAAATAAAAAAACAGTTCTGTTATACAACAAAACTGTCTATAAGAACTGTTTCTATCATTTATTCACGACAATGAATTTTTATTCTTTTGCATTTTGTGATATGAGTAGAAAAATTTGGGCGATAATTCATATCCCGCTGTAATACCTACAGCGATTGCGATCGCAATTTTTAAAACTTGGACACCAATTTGAGCCGCTTTGATGGAATCACCAATAAAAAAATTATAAGTAAAATTATAGATACCCATCCCAGGGACGAGACAGAAAATTCCGCAAATCAAGAAAATCGTGACTGGAGCTTTTAATGCAAATGACGCTTCTCTTGAAAGATAGATCAATACTAACGAAGCAATGAACGTCGCCGCTACTGGCGCTACAAAAAAATGCATGATAAACAAATAAATGAACCAGCCGCAAGCACCGATAACACCGCAATGAACGTAGTAACAACGTGGAACCTCAAATAAGATCGCAAAAGAAATCGTTCCTAAAAAACCTGCTAAGATTTGAAACAAGCCATTTATCATTGGCTGCACTCCTTCCCATCACTATGGTAAAATGACGAATTCAATTTTTATTGGATGATCATTTCTTTTTTTTCCCATCATAGAAAACTAAAAACACGTAAGACCAGTCCAACACCTACAGAGACACAAAGAGCTGTAATTAAAGCATAAATCATTTGCCCCCAGCCCGAGCTATAATCCCCATCAAACAAGTACCGAATACCATTCACCACAGCAACTCCTGGCAAAAGAGAAATAATTCCGCCGGTAATAAGACTCGTCAGCTGCAGCACAGGTATAAAATGAACGAATAAACAAGCCAAAATACTAACGAACGCACTGCTCGTGATAGTAGAAATAATATCTGACATATTAAACTTCGGTAATAAATACATTGAAAAACAAGCCAATAATACACCTAAAAAGAGCGCGCCGATTGTATCCCATAGACTTCCGCCAAAAATAAAACAAAAGCTGGCACTGCCAAATGCATAAGCAAAAATTTTTAAAGGATTCGAAGCAAAGGATTCATGCTTGATTTCCTGCAACCATTCATTGGCATCTTCTGGACTTAAACGCTTTTCGGTCAATCTTCGTGACAAGGTATTAATCTGTTCGATTCGCCCTAAATTGATCGGTGAAATTGGGATATCCCGAACACGGGCTTGAACAGTCGCATCTTTTAACCGCGCCGTCATAAAAATACCATTGATCAATACAAAGCTATCAAACTCTTTCAACTCTAAAGCCTCTGCAATATGACGAATGGTCGTCTCGATCCGTTTAATTTCCGCACCATTTTTCAATAATGTTTCGCCAATATCATAGACGAAATCAAACGCTTCCCGTTCATTCATCGGGCTTCCCTCCTTTTCAAACGAAAAAATCCGTAAATTTATACAGCCTCTAACGGTCATTTTTTAATAATTAAGTGTGAAAAAACGACGACAGCTCCTGCCGTCGTCGTCTTAGTATAGCTTATCCCACGCTTATAATTCAATCAAATCATGAGAAATACTAATCATATTTTCATAGCCGTCATCCGTAATTAAAACTTGGTCCTCAATCCGTACACCGCCCCAATCTGGAATATAGATTCCCGGTTCGATCGTCATCACCATACCTGTTTCTAAAACATCATCATATTGTTCATCAATGTATGGTAGTTCATGTACGAACAGACCAATACTGTGTCCGATGTTTCGATAAGTATATTGCGGATATTCGGTTCTTTCCAGCGGTTTCAATGAGGCTTGATAAATATCTTTTACTGCTGCTCCGTTCTTCATTACCGCTTCCGCTGCTTCCAAGCTTTGTTTTTCTAATTCATACACTTCCCGTTGCTTATCCGTAGCTTTTCCGACAACAACGGTGCGTGTCATATCAGACATATAGCCTTCATATTGACAGCCAAAATCCATTAAGACAAAATCGCCATATTCAATTGATTTTTTTGATGGGATCCCATGTAATAACGACGTATTCGCTCCAGAAATCAAAATATTTCCATAAGGCTGAGTGTCCGCGCCTTCTTGTACCATGTACATCGATAGTCTAGCTGCTAAATCTTTTTCAGTGACCCCAACTCGGATGTCATCCAAAATTCGATTAAAAGCCCGACAAGAAATTTCACAAGCGTTGCGCATATATTGAATCTCTTGCGGAGACTTAATTGCACGCATACGATCAATCACACCGCCAGCTTGTACGAACTCAGCTGTTGTTTTCGATGTAAAATCAGAATACATATCATAGGTTAGATAATCCGCTTCGAAAGCGATCGTTTTTAAGTTTTTCTCACTAGCCAAACGGGCCACAGTGTCTCCGACAGTCCGTCCCGGCAAGCGCCAGTTGATGATTTCATACTCTGGTACTTCAATGTCCGCTTGTTCAGTATAGCGCGGATCTGTCAAAAAGTATTGTCCCTCTTGTGTGAGCAAAATAAATGAATCGTCTCCTGTCCAGCCGCTAGTGAAACGAACATTTACTCTTTTGGCAATAAAAAAAGCATCCAGTTTCTCTTTTTCCAAATACGCACGAATCTTTGCTTCGTTTAACATTGTCACACGTTCCTTTCTGTTTTGAAGTTCTAGCCTTCTAATGAATAGAGTAGCAGTCAGCAGAAGTTTGGTCAACGCTTTCAAAAATAAGTTTTGCAAACATCTAGGATTCAGCAGGAATTTGACACACTTTTGAGAAAACGCTTACTATATTATTGGATGCTGCTGTTTATTACTACCGAGGAGGAAAAAATTATGGAAAAAGCAAGTCGCTGTACTTGTCAAAAGAACCAACAGATGATGGATACGTTACCTTTTGATAGCAATTCTGAATTGGCATTAGCCCAACAAAATTGTGTTGCCGCTTTTGATAAGCTTGAAATTAAACAAGACGACAAAATTATTTGGAGCCAAAAAGCATATGACTTTTTAGAAAAAGATTGTCCAGATTCAGCAAATCCAAGCTTATGGGAAAACGCCCGCTGCAATCACCAGACAGGCTTATTTCAAGTAACCGACAAAATTTTTCAACTTCGCGGATTCGATATGGCTAATTTAACACTGGTACTATCTCCCAAGAATACTTGGTTGGTTTTGGATACCTTGATGAGCATTGAATGTTCTAGAGCAGCGATTGAATTTGCCAATCATTGGTTCGAAAACAATCATTATCCAACAGTGGATGACCATATTGCCTGTATTATCATCAGCCATTCACATGTCGATCATTTTGGTGGCATCCGCGGGTTGTTTCCTGATTTTAAATTAGATCCAACGATCCCAATTTTGGCACCAGCAGGATTTACTGAGGCGGCCATCTCGGAGAATCTGATGGTTGGTAAAGCAATGGGCAGAAGAGCTGGCTATCAATATGGAACCTTTCTTGAGAGGAACGCTACAGGGGCACTATCCATCGGAATTGGACAAGGACAATCATTAGGGACCGTCAGCTTTGAACTGCCGACAAAAGAAATTACTAAAAATGAAACCCTCACGATAGATGCGTTAGAATTAGTCTTTCAATTAACTCCTGGTACAGAAGCCCCAGCAGAAATGAATACATTTCTTCCCCAGTATGAAGCACTTTGGATGGCAGAAAATTGTACCTGTACCATGCATAATTTATATACTCTAAGAGGAGCACAAGTTCGTGATGCAAACGCTTGGTCAAAATATCTATTAGAGGCCAATCATCTATTCGGTGACCGTGCGAAGGTATTATTCCACGCCCATACTTGGCCACGATATGCCTATGAAGACTCCAATACCATTAGTGATTATCTCATTTCACAAGCACGACTATACAAAGGAATCCATGATCAGACCTTATGCGCTATCAATAAAGGCTATACAATCAATGAAGTTGAACAGCAGATTCACTTACCAAAATCCTTAACGGAAAAATGGTATTTACGTCCTTATTATGGAACGCTGAGTCACAATAGCAAAGCTGTCTATCAAAAATACATGGGCTGGTATGATTCTAATCCCGTCAATCTCGATCCATTGCCACCTATTGAGGAGGCACAAAATTTCGTTCGCTATATGGGTGGCGCTGCGAATATTTTAGAGAATGCAGCCATCGATTATCAAAATGGAAAGTATCGTTGGGTAGCGAAGGTTACTAATCTCATCGTGTTTTCCGATCCAAGTAACCAAGAAGCACGCCTTTTATGTAAAAAAGCACTTACTCAGCTAGGGTATCAGGCAGAATCCGGAACTTGGCGTAATGAATATTTATCTGGTGCCCTTGAGCTAGCTAATGGTGCGTCAAAAGATCCCGATTCCTATGCAAATAGTTCACAAGATATCATTAGTCATCTTACAGGTGAAATGCTGCTGAATTACCTTAGTTTATTGACTATCTCTACAGAGAAACAGCTATCCGGAGTCGTTCTTTTTGAAGATGATTGGACATTTGAAGAAGGCATGTATCAACAATACACTTCTTGCTATCATCTGGATTATTGGCAAGGAATTTTAACCTATTATCCAGTTCACTCAAGCCATTGGAAGAATGACACGCCTCTTTTCCACGGGAAAAGAATGGCATTTATGGATCAACTGCTGAATAAACCGATAAAAGAGCTGGAAGAATGGCATTCAGTGTTTGAAATCAACACCGTCGATAGCTATTTCAATCTCATTGAGCCTTAAAAACTTTCCGTAAAAAATACAAAAAATCAGCAACAATTGATCCACGGATCAATTGTTGCTGATTTTACTTACGACGATGACGACTCATTCGAGTCATTGGTGTATCAGAAGTCGTTTTGTCTGTTTTAACGGGTGTTTCCTTTTTCGGCTCACGCGGTCTTTTGGCTTCTTTCCGTGCTAAAATCTCTCGTTTTGGCTCCGTCACACGCGGCTGCAGATCTGCTTTTTCAGCTTTTTTACGATCTGCTGCTTTTCTTAGTTCCGAAACATCCCGCGTCTTTTCCTCATTTTTTACCGATGGTTTTTTCGTCCGTTTCGGTAGTTCAGGAAGTTTGAAGGCTTTGATGGTCTGTTCCTCGTGGAAAAAAGGAACCCGCTGTAAAAATAGATTGCCTAAATATCCGGCCAACCAAATCCATAAGAACAGCTCCACTGGGAACAACAGTAAAAATAGACACGCGGTTGCTAGAGGCTGCTTCAAAATCACCGCACAGGCACTCGCTGTAAAAACAGCCACCAATAATCCAGGTGAGTATGGAAGCAGATTCGCAAACGCTAATCCTGTCGCGATACTAGCAAAAATCATTGGAAAAATGGTCCCGCCGCGCCAGTTACAAGCCAAACAAATCATTGTGATGGCCACTTTACCGAAGCCAATCAATAGTAAAAGGAAAAAGTTCATTGTCTCTGCTTGACGAGTAAAAGACAATAAATTATGCTCACCAGAAAATAGAAAATACGGAGAAATCGTCCCCAACAAACCTAAGAGAATGCCGGCAAAAATAGCTAAAGGTAGAGGATTTCGAATTCGTTGATTCAATTTCTCCCCTCGTTCCCGCAAAACTAAGAAAAATTTTCCAAACAAAGCGCCTAAGAGAATCATTGGGATAACCAGTAATAAGCCTTGCCAAGTAAAACTACTCTCCATTCGTCGAATCGCAAAAACCTGCTCTTGATTAGGAAAAATACTATACGTTAAAAGATATCCAATAAAACCAGTAAAGGTAGTAAAAATATACAAAACGTATTTCTGTAGTTTACTTTCCGTAACAACTTGCCAATCGTCCCGTTCCACTGAACGCCCGACACCAAACAGCGGGGTCATAAAGATAACACCCAGCGAAGTTCCGACACCAAACTCAATCAGATCAGATCGCTGATCTTCAGCAATTTTTCTTCGATCAGCAACGTAGGTAATTAAGCCGCCAAGTAACGCGACTAGTGCAGCCTCTGGTCCTAAGCTTGCACCAAAGAATAAGACAATCAAGGAACCTAAAAGATTCCTTATCAGCTTTCCATCGTGATAATCTATTCGCTTCGTCTCCTGAAATTCTTCAAAAGATTCTTCCAGCGTCCGAGGGTAACGGCCGAAATGTTTAACAAAAAAACCGATTGCAACGCCCCCGATAGTACAGACAATCAAGGGATAAAATCGCGGATCGCCAATCGCTTTAGGCAAGATCTGCCATATCATTTGATTTCCCAGCTCCGTCAGCCCCATAAATAAAGCCACAATGACTCCAACAGCAATCCCTAAAAATCCGCTGTAGCCAAAAAATGCTAGTTTAAACTTATTCATAAAAAATTTAACCTTTCTCTAGATAGACTCCGCTACATTATAACAAAGGTTTGGGTTCTTAGGAGACTTTTTTAGCGACTTTTTGTGATTTTACAGGCTTTTGTCGCGTATTTTTTTGCTGAATCGTCAATTGCACAAATGAAAGCGTTTGTTGCAGTTCTGGTGTTAATTGATAATGATCGACTAAGTATTGGCGTGTCTTTTCCGTAAAGAAGCCCTTCATGAATGCAAAGAAGAAGCCTTCAGGATTTTTCACTGTCTTAAAGCGATACATTTGCTCTAATGCTTTCGCAATCGCGTCACTGATATCTGATTTAAAATACTCATTGTGTTCAAAGGTTAGCACTTCTGCTTCAGCAGGGAGTCCAGCGTTGATATATTGCTGCGTACTTGCATATTTCGCCTTAAAAATCGTGTCAACAAACCAACGTGCCTTTTGATAATTGCCTTTGCAAAACGGCAAGAATCGATTAAACGCCTGTTGCGGCAATAAATGTGCATAGCGCGCACTTAGCCCTTCTATGAGGCTATCCTCTTGAGAAGTTTGGGTATTTTTTGTCGCGTTGCGTGTTACTTTTGTTGCACTTGTGGTTTGTTTTGCTAAATGTTTTTGTGTACTTGTAAGCAAATTTTGCGTGTTCGAGGACGCAGATTCTGCTTCTCTATCCACAGTGGATAATTCCTCTTTAATTCCTCCTTCTTTGTTTTCCACAGGAGCCAAGGATTTAGTACTTGTATAATTTTTGAAGGACAACTGTACAACAACATTTTTATCTGGTGCTTTAGGATTTGCGACATAGATACGATAATTTTTAAGTCCATGTCGAAGAACCTGGATTAAACCAGCGTCAATTAGGCTATTCTTCAAATTTGTGACTTTCCGTTCAGAAACGCGTAATAATGTTGCAGCTTCTTCATTGGAAAAATAAATGTATGGATGCCCGGCTTCATCAAGCCAGCTACCATCTTTTTCTGCATGATAAATACTACATGTCATACGCATGGTGTACAAAGCATGAAGCATCATGGCTTCAATGGAAAGAGTTTTATATTGTGGATTGTTGATTAAGTTTAAATCAATTGGAATATAATTGCCGTTGGGTAAGTTTGCGGCGGTCATGATGTTATCTAAATTTGTGGACATGACAAAAAAACCTCCTTAGTTCACTCTCAAAGTTGTTACGAAAGTTTTAAAGGAATGCTTACTGTCACAAGATATCTGATTGAGAAAGTAACCAAAATATGGTATACTTAATAAAGGTTAGGCAAACACCAATTTTTCTAACCCTTATAAGTTTATCTAAATGTGACAGGCTAATTCGCCAAAATTAGCTCAAACCTTTGAGTTTAAAGATCGCCAAATCTTTAAACTCTTTTTTTCGTTTTTTTCTACATGTATAGAATAATTGATTGAAAGCCTGTTGTAAAGCGATTCCCAACCATCTTTTTTTAGAGTAAACTTTTATTATGTTTATAAAAGCATTTGAGGTTTACTATAATATCGAGATAAAAACAATTTGGGTTTACTTTATTAAATGATATAAAAGTATTTTTGGTAAACTTCAATTAAAGTAATCGTTCTCTTGTTCTCAAGTAAGAATGTGGATAAAAAGTAATGTGGATAAGGGCTTCTTTAGTTATCCACAACTTATAAATTGTGGAAGGAAAGTTTTTAAAAGTAAACTTTTAAAATGTACAAACAATAATAAGGGTAAACTTAAATAATAGATAACTTTAAAAAAAGTAAACCATAATGCAGAATAAAACATGCATTGCGGTTTACTTTTTTTACGGCTATTTCTCATCGTTTTCTAATTCTTTGAATAACTTCTGGTATTTCGGCTTCTCTTTATACTCCTCCATAGAGGCTTCTTCGAGCTGATTTAAGAAGTTTCGGTCATCTCTTGATAGTCCCTTTTCAAGATAATAGTCATATAAGAAGTCAATCATTTTATCAGGTGTATAGCCATCAAACTTGGCGTTGATCAAATTCTGCATACGAATCTTTGTACGGGCTGAGATTTTCTGCATTTCTAAGGCTTTTAAGCGCGGATCATAGTATTGACGCTTACGTCCTCTCTTCCCGACCTCTGTTTCATGCTGCTGAGGGGCCGGTTCATGAGTAATCGTTCTTTCATTTAAATGTCGAGATTCTTCACGAAAAGAAGTGCGACGAAAATCAGTTTCAGGACTTAAGGTTCTATTTGCTAAGAGGTCTTGAGAGCTGGGTTTCTTTTCCTCTTTATCTTGATTGGAATACTCAGACATTTTTTCAATGCCTTTATTCTTTTTATTCGCCGTTAAAAGCGAATCGAGCTTCATTTTTTTCGCCATTTAACGTCTCCCCTACTCTTCACCGCTTAATATGAGGCGATGTTCATCAATTTCGTCCAAAATATTAACGAAAACTTCGTGTGCGCGCTTGTCCCATTGCTCAACTTTGCCGTTTTTGTTGATTTCATAGGTAATTCCGGACCCATCGTAGCGTTTCAAACGGCTCTGATTTAAAACAACAGTGTCTAAAAGATGGGCACCGTAGATTTCCCTTGCTGCGGTATAGATCTCTTGGTCAACAGAATCCCGTTTTTGCATCATAAATGGAACGATGCCTACAACTTCTAAGTCTGTATCGTATTGTTCAATGAAGAAATTCATATAATCGATGTAGTTTTGTGCCCCTTTTAAGGATTTTACCTGAGTTTGCAAAATAACGATAACATACTCTGCTACATACATAGCGGCATTCGAATAGGTACTGATAGTTGGCGGGACATCGATATAGATCACATCATAGATATTCTTAAGTGGTTCAATCAAGTCTTCCATATATTTAAATTGAGACAATTTGTCACCAGGATACTTCTCGATCATATAATCTGGAAAATCAGAAAAGGAAATGTTTGCTGGGATTAAATCTAAATTTGGCATAATTTGATAAATAGAAGATTTTATATCTCCAGTTCGAACAGCCTCCCAGATGGTTGCATCGAATTCATCAGGTAATGTATCATTTCCGAAATTTTCTGCAGTTAGAGATAATACATCACTTGTATTCCCTTGAGGGTCTAAGTCGATAACTAATGTTTTTCGATCCTTACGAAAGGCACTCTCGAATGAGAGCATCTGAACAGTCGTTGATTTACCGACGCCCCCTTTAAAATTTCCTACTACATAGGTTTCAGCTTTTTTTGGCATAAAAAGTCTCCAATCATAATTTCTCTATTAAAGTTTACTATAAAGACTTCCAAATATCAATAAGGTTTACTACAATTGTTCTAAATAAGGTAAACTATAAAAATTAAATAAATTAAAGTAAACTGTTTTTTCTCTAAATAAAGTATACTTTAAATTTCCTTATAAAGTATACTTGAAATAATAAATTAGAGTTTACTTAAATATAGATAAAGTTTACTCTATAATAAAATTGAGTTTACCCATATTTTATTTATAGTAAACTGTATTAATTAAAAAGTCTACTTTATTGTACGTATAATACTGTTAAATAGGCATTTATAGTAGTAAAAGGTAAACTTAAATAATTAAATAGTATACCTTATAAGAAAACAAGGTATACTTTAAATTGAGTAATTATTAAAAAAGTAAACCTCAAACTTTAAAGGTTTACTGCAAAATATGAATAAAAGGTAAACCATATATAAATAGGTTTACCTTAAAAAAATCTATCTGATTAAGGTAAACTTATATTATTGGCTCTTCTAAGAGTAAACCTTTATTAGACTAAAAAGTAAACTTAAATTAAAATCAATAAGGTAAACCTTGAATAAAGAGTAAACTTTAAATTTATATAAAAGGTTTACCTTATAAAAAACGAATTTAAGTATACTTTTAATTATTTAAAGTATACTTAAATGTGTCTAATAAAAGTATACTTCTATAACTTTAAATACAGTAAACTTTTATCTATTCTTTCAAATAAATGTAGTAAACCTTAAAATAAATACTGAAAATAAAAGAGATACAGCGAAATGAAATACAGTAAACGTTAAATTGTAGTAAATGTAGTAAACTTTAATTGATATGATTTTTGCCAACTATTAAGGTGTACTTTAATTATTAAAAGTATACTTTATATAAAGCGAATGTAGTAAACCTTATATTTACTAGTTCATGTATCTTTATAAAGTAAACTACAAATAAAGTATTGATTTAAAAGGCTTATATACGGTTAACTTCGTTTATATGATAGATTTTTATTAAGGTAAACATTAATTGTTTAAATTAAGGTAGACCACAAAAAAACCAATGAGGTAAACCTCATTGGTTAAAAAGTAAACTTTATAAGGATTCAACGATTTGAATCGCTTCGTAGATCTGATCGGCTGTGATTTTAGGGTCAACCATATTAAATGTTTCATTAGTGGAGGCGGCGTGATTAATGACAGGTTCCAATGCTTCTTTAGAAGTGTTCAGGACGTTTAACTCTTTTAATTTCAGAGGAAGTCCTGTTTCTTGATAAAAAGCCTTCAACTTTTGGATCTCGTCTAAATTGTTCGTATGAGCCAATTGAACAAGGATACCATAAGCAACCTTCATCCCATGAAGCTGTTCATGAGTGCTTTCAAGATAGGACAGGCCATCATGGATAGCATGAGCGCCAGCTGAACGTCCGAATGAGGCAGCAAACCCTCCCGTTTCTCCAGCTAACCCAATGATAGTGTCTGTCACACGGCTGAAAGCAGGCGTTGCTTTCCGATGCTCAAGGTCATTAATCGCTGGGACAGCATCTGCTAGTAGAAGCTCCTGAATCGCTTTAGCACTGGCGATTCCTAAGCGAACGTAAGCAGACTTTTTATCCTCTTCCAGATTTCGAGTGATTCCTTCAATTTCATACCATTTAGCTAACGTATCGCCAATACCAGCAACAAAATAGTCCTTGGGTGTTGCCAAAAGAAATTTTGAATCCACCAAAGTTAGAAATGGTGCGCGCTTCATGAAGCCCATTGCCTTAAAGGTACGATTTGGGTGATAAACCGCGACAATGGGTGTAAAAGGGGCACAATTTGAGATTAAAGTGGGAATGACCATCAGCTCCGCGTTTAGTTCTTCTGCGGTCATCTTTGCTGTGTCAATCACACGGCCGGCACCAATAGCTAAAATCAGTTCTGCTTGTCCAATTTTATTCGCTAGTTCAACAGCATTTTCGTGGCTTGAGCTGCCGTCGTAGCGATAAGTAGGGTAGTGGAGCTCTTTGCGATAGTATTTCTTGAATGCGTTAGAGGATTTTTCCCCTGTAATAACGGAAATTTTCTTAAATCCAGCTAAATAGCTGGGTAAATCCTGCAAAAGGCCTTCTCCGCAGGCGTAGCGATTAGCGCCTGGTCGTACTTCAGTAGTGATGTCCATTGAATTCAACTCCTTATATGTTATCAGAATCCGCTTTTTCCATAAAGCATGTCTGAATTTCACTGATATAAAATAAAAAACGGTGAGATTTCAACTAGTTTATTCCTTGTTAAAATTAAAGTCAACTGTGTTTTTGATGATAAAAAGTATTGACAACGGTTATGGGAACGTGTAAGATACGATTTAACAATTTGCTAAATGAAGAAACGTGATGAAGAGAAAAGTATAAATCACAAAACATCAAAGAGAGTCCGAGTAGGTGGGAGCGGATATGTGGAAGGATTTAGAAAATGGTCTCTGAATGGCATTGTCGATAAGTAGGCAATGACGGGGCAGCGCTCGTTAACAACGCTCAAGTATGGTTGTACTTGTTGAGGCAATAGTTGTGAGGCTGTTGCAAATGAAGGTGGTATCGCGAGTTAGCTCGTCCTTTTCCAGCACATAGTGTGTGGAAGCGGACGGGCTTTTTTCTTTGCTCATTAGCTTATTGAATGAAAAACAGGACATCAAAGTAGGAGGAAAATGAAGATGAAAAAATTAGGTAGAGGGATTTTATTAGGAATAGCAGCATTGGCAGTGAGTGGTGTGTTGGCTGGCTGCGGGGCGAAAGGGGAAGCACAGCCGTTAGATGAAAAGAAGGTAACGATCGGCGTGACTTCGGGACCACACCAGGAAATTTTGGAAGAGGTTGCGAAACAAGCGAAAAAGGACGGCATCGAGATCAAAGTTAAGAGCTTCGATGATTACAATACGCCGAATACAGCACTAAATGACGGCGATTTGGATGGTAACAGCTATCAAACACTGTCCTTCTTGGAGCAGCAGGTGAAGGACAAGGATTATAAAATTGAAACAGCCTTTAAAACAGTGGCTTTCCCATTAGGGGTTTACTCTAAAAAACTTTCTAATTTAAGTAAACTTCAAAAAGGAGATAAAGTGGGTGTACCTAATGACCCAACCAATGAATACCGTGCATTGAAGCTTTTAGAAGAAGCAGGGGTCTTGAAGCTGAAGGACGGCGTTGAAGTAAAGGCGACAAAGAATGATATCGCAGAAAATCCGAAAGATATCGAAATCGTTGAGCTGGAGGCTTCTCAAATTCCTTCACAGTTAAATGAGTTGGCCGCTGCAGCAATCAATACAAACTTCGCCTTTGGTGCTGGGCTGACCATCAATGAGGATGCGATCTATCATGAACCATTAGAGGACAATCCGAATTACAATGTGTTTGCCGTGCGGACAGAAAACAAAGACGACAAAATCGTAAAAGAAATCAAAAAGTATTATCAATCGGATGAAACAAAGAAATTCATCGAAGAAAAATTCAAAGGTTCTGTTGTTCCAGCGTTTTAATTATAGGGAGGATTCATATGATCGAGCTTAAGCAGGTATCAAAGGTTTATCAGCAAAAAAAGCGCCGCATCGAAGCGGTGAAGGACGTTGATCTAACCATTGAAAAAGGGGAAATCTTTGGAGTAGTCGGGTATTCAGGTGCCGGAAAATCTACTCTAATCCGCATGATCAACTTTTTAGAACCGCCTACGACAGGGGATATTCTGATTAATGGGCAGAATTTACGAGAACTAAACAAAAAAGAATTATTGTTAACTAGACGGAAGATCGGCATGATTTTTCAGGGGTATAACTTACTGTCTACGGCAACGGTTTATGAGAATATCGCGAAACCCTTAAAGCTGGAGGGGGTCCCCAAAGAGGTTATCACGGAACGGGTAGCAAAATACTTGGACTTGGTTGGGTTGACAGATCGTAAGGATAATTATCCTGCACAGTTGTCAGGCGGGCAGCGGCAACGGGTGGCGATTGCTCGAGCGTTGGCTCATGAACCGGAGATTTTACTATCAGATGAGGCGACGAGCGCCCTAGATCCAGAAACAACGGAATCCATCTTGGCTTTGCTGACGAAGATCAATCAGGAGCTGGGGATCACGATATTTCTAATTACCCATGAAATTGATGTGGTTCAACGAATCTGTGATCGTGTGGCGGTAATGGAGGATGGCAGGATCGTCGAAGCAGGTCCTGTGATCGATCTATTCACCCGTCCGAAAGAGGAAACGACAAAACGGTTTATCGGTGCCAATGAGGGCTACAACGTCCCAGAAGAGGTTTTAGCCAGCTATAAGGGGAGTGGACGACTTGTCCAGCTGCAATTTATCGGAGAAGAAGCCACAGAGCCAGTTTTAGCACGGGTCGCGAAGGATTTTCAGTTGAGTCCCAATATTCTAAGCGGCAATATCGGCTATTTGAAGGAAAAGCGTCATGGTCAACTCTTGGTTCAATTTGACGGTGGAACAGAGACAGACTTTCATCTGGCGAAGGAGTATATCAGAAGCCAAGGTGTCTTGATTGAGGAGGTTGTTTAATGAGTGAGTTTTGGAGCCAATGGGGAAATGTGGTCGTTGAAGGATTAGGACAAACGCTTGTAATGGTCTGTGTAGCCCTTGCACTTTCAATTATTATTGGAATCCCATTAGGTGTACTGTTAGTAATTGCTCGACCAGGAGGACTGAACAGCAATCTTCCTTTGTATTCGATTTTGAATAGTGTGATCAATGTTTTGCGTTCTTTGCCCTTTATTATTCTTTTATTTTTGATTTTACCATTAACCAAGCTGATTATGGGGACAACGATCGGAGTTCAAGGCGTGCTGTTGCCGTTGATTATCTATACAGCACCGTATTTGGCCCGATTGGTTGAGACCTCCTTGCTGGAGGTGGACAGCGGGGTGATCGAAGCCTATCAGGCGATGGGGATTAGCCATTTCCATATTATTCGCAGTGTGCTGCTGAGAGAAGCACGAGGCGGGATTATCCGCGGCTTAACGATTGCGATGATTGGTTTGATTGGCGCGACGGCGATGGCCGGCTTAGTCGGTGCAGGAGGGCTAGGCAGTATCGCTTACCAATACGGCTTTTTACGAAATGAGCCGGGGGTGATGTACACGACTATTATTTTATTGATTGTCTTGGTGCAAATCGTTCAATCCTTGGGAAATACGATAGCAAAGAGCTTGGATCGAAGTTAAAATCTAGCGGTGAATGGGGAAGCTTTTCAACCCGATTCACCGTTTTCTTTTTGCTATAATAAAGGAGAATGTAAAGATGCGAGGTGAACATGTTGAAGGCCAAGGATTTATTAACGGCGATTCAAGTCGATGCGGCAGGGGAAATGAAAAAATTGTCTTCCTATAGATACGTATTTGTGAATGATGGAGAAAAACAGACCAATCATTTAACTGTGGAGGTAGAGAATGATGCCATCATTTTGAGCAAACAAGCGGATCAATTATTGACCTTGAGTCACTTGATCACCATTTTGAATGAGGAAAAAGAGGCGGAAATTTTCGTTGGAGACGAGCTAGTGTTCGGCTACAAGCTTGTTAAGCAAGGAATTCTACTAGGATAATCCATCATCTAGTTTTAAAAACTAGTTTGAATTATTTCGTTAACTATGATATAGTGTCTTTAATAAATCATTCGAGGTGACAATGAAATGGATACACAATTTAGCAGGAAATATCTAATCACAAATGAAGTGTTAAATGCAGTTACGCATGGGATTGGCGTGGTGTTGAGTATTGTTGGGTTTGTTTTTTTGCTGAAGAAGGCCGATAGCGGGTTGCATTATGTATCATTTATTGTTTATGGCGTTTCGCTGTTGATGCTATTCTTAGCATCGACCCTGTATCACAGCTTGATCTTTACTAAAGCAAAGAAAGTCTTTCAGGTATTTGATCATTGTTCGATCTACCTGTTGATCGCGGGGACATACACGCCTTATTGTTTGTTGTATATTAAAGGAGCGATCGGGATCGCACTGTTGAGTGTAATTTGGTTAGCGGCGATTGTTGGGATTGTCTATAAGAGCATGACATTAAGCAAAGTGAAGTCCGTATCGAAGCTTTCTACGATCATCTACAATGTGATGGGGTGGGCAGTCGTCATTGCTTTGCCAAGTCTGTACCAAAGCGTCGGTCTGAAGGGGCTGCTATTGTTGGTCGGTGGCGGAGTTGCTTATACCGTTGGTTCTGTCTTTTACAGTATGAAGAATCGTCGGTACATGCATGTGGTTTGGCATCTATTCGTGATGCTGGGCGCGATGCTGATGTTTTTCTCGATTTACTTATAAAAATTATAGTCAAAAGGAGCTGTATCCAGGCGGATACAGCTCCTTTTTTTATAGATAATCATCTTCTGAAAAGCCGGTATTGCGATAAGCGCCTTCGTCAGAAAAATACTTGTTGTAGCGTTGCTTGAATTTTCGGAAGATGAAAACAACCAATAATTTGATCATAGAATAGATCGGAATTCCGAAGATTACACCGACTAGCCCTAAGAGATCTCCCATCACCAATAAGACCACTAAGATCGTAATGGGATGAATCTTTAATTTGTCTCCCATCACTCGAGGAACAACCAGGTCTCCATGGAGAAGCTGGACAACAAACCAGGCGATGACGAATTTGACCACCATGAAAGTTGAATCCTGAAAAGCGATGAACAACCCGGGTAAGAAAGCCAAAAACGATCCGATATACGGAATGATGCTTAAGATTCCTGCGGCAAGGGCGATAACTGTGGCATACTGCAACCCCAGCAATAAGAAGACCACCCAATAAATTAAGCCTAAGAGCAATGAAGCGATGACTTGACCTTTCAAAAAGGCGCCTAATTGTTGATTCGCGATCTTGATTAGGGACTGGCTGTCTTTTCTAAAGCGAGGCGGAATCATATCAATGACCGCACGATAGAGCTTGTGGGGACTTTGAATAAGAAAGAACGCAATGATCGGCCCGGTAAATAAGGTGATAGCGGTACTAGAGACCGCTGAGAAAATTGTTCCTAAGCCTTTCGCTCCGTCTTGCCAATTACTGCCTAAATAATTTAATGCTTCCTTCGCTAGCTTATCAATGGAATCCAGAGCTTCACCTGAGGATGCCGCAAAGGGTGTCGTATCCAAAATATTCTTAATCCCGTTTTGAAAATCATCGACATATTTAGGAAATTGTTTTATTAAGTCCTGTGCCTGATCTTGGATGACAGGTACGAGTCTCGCACCTCCAAAGAAAAGCAAACCAAAAATCACCACATACGTAAGCACAATGCTGAGGGTACGGGAAAGCCCCTTTTTACTCAAGAAGTTGACCACGGGATTCAGTAAATAATAAAGCAATAATGCGAAGACCATCGGCGGCAGAACTGTCGTAATGATGACCACGATCGGTCTAAAAATAAAGGAAACAGTATTCAATAAATAGATGGCTAGAGAACTTAAAATAACCAGCCCGATAAGGTAATACGATGTTTTACCGCCAAAAAATTGGATAATCTTCGAGGGTTTTTCTTTTTCCATAAAATGGACCTCCTCCTTTAACTTCCAGTATACCGAATGTCTGTAAAACTGTATACTTTCAGAATTTTTGAAAAAAAAGTAAGAAGGTGGGATAATTTACAGGAATTGAAGAAAAATAATGCAAAGAAAGAGTGAATTTTTTGACTGAAGCAAAAACCTGTCGGGAATCTCGTGTGATTCAGACCCACCGAATTTTCCCTTTTGATTTGAATCCTTTTGGCTATTTATTTGGGGGAAAGTTAATGACGTTGATCGATGATGCCGCGTCTATTTCCATTTCTCGCCATTGTCGCAGAGGGGCAGTAACAGCATCCCTAGACAATCTGAATTTTCTAAAACCTCTTCATGCCAATCATTCCGTTTGTGTGAAGTGCTATGTGTCCGGAACACACAATAAGTCGATGGAGGTCTTTGTGAAGGTCATCGGCGAAGATCTCGCGACTGGCGACCGCTATTTAGCAGCTACTTGCTTCACCACCTTTGTCGCAGTGCCTTCTCACATGAATGAAGAGACGGAATTTACAGTTCCAAAGGTCCTCCCAGAAACAGAGGAGGAAAAAATGGTGTGTGGAGGCTATGAAAAACGTCGAAACCATCGATTGAAGGAACGAGATGATTATAAAAACTTCGCGGCGCTGCTATCGACGGACTTGCCTTGGTCAGATGAGGGAACTGGGGATTAAAGTATAACTGCGTGTCAAAGAGTAGGAAGAATTGAGTTTTCTTAACTAATAAATTCAATCATACACTTTATAATAACAGAATAATCGTAAAGGAACCTTCTGAGTGAGCGACTCGGAAGGTTCTTTCTTTTAACTATTCACTTGGTTCCACATGGACATCCGTCTCGAAAACCTGAAATTTATCCCGCAGTAGATTTTCGATCTGATCAGCTACATCATGGCTTTCTTTGACGGTTAGCTCTGGTCGCATAGTCACGGTGACATCAAGATAAATGTTGGAGCCATAGCTTCGTCCTTTGATGTTTTTGACTGATTGGACTTGTTGGATGTGGCGGATGGCCTCATTGAATTGATCTAATTCCTCTTGATCGAAGCCGTCAGATAAGGTAAAGACGCTTTCTTTAAAAATATCGATCGCCGTTTTTAAAATCAGCAGCGCGACAACAATGGCCGCGACGCTATCGAGCCATCCTAGATTAAAGGACGCGGCAAAAACAGCGATAGCAGTACCGATACTTGTCCAGGCATCGCTGCGATTGTCCTTTGCGGCAGCCAGCAGACCAGGACTTTTAACTTCCTCCGACAACCGTTTATTGAAGAAATAGACACCATACATAATAACAGCAGAAACGAGTCCAACAATGGCTGCAGTGATATCGGGGGATTCCATCTTCTTGTTGATTACAGAAAGGATGGAGCTGTAGAGAACCTGCAGACCGACTAGCAGCATAATAAAAGAAGTCACTAAACTTGCGACATTCTCTGCCTTCCAATGTCCATAGCGATGCTCCGCGTCCGCAGGCTTCTGTGAGATACGAAGGCCGATTAAAACTGCGACGGAAGCGAGTATGTCTGTAAAGTTATTCAGCCCATCTGCACGCAGGGCTTCTGAGTTCGCCATATTGCCAACGATCAGCTTCATTGCAGAAACGAGGATGTAGGCAGCGATACTAATGATTGCACCAAGTTCTGCTTTTTTTAATTGTTCATAACGGTTATTTACCATAGTTTTTTACACCCCAAAAATTAAAATGTTTTATCACTATACACGTTATTTGATAGAGAAAACAAGGGTTTTTGCAAACTGTAATTATTTTGGGGCAACTAAAAACACAACCCGATTTCACCTGATAAAACCTGTTAGGGAAGCTAATTTTATTCCTAAGGATTCCTATGTAACAATTTTTCTGGGTCAATTGTTGATGGGAACTTTATAGATTTAAATAGCCGATTTCTTTCATAATAAACAGCTTACTTACAACTCGATAACTAGACCATTCCTTACTGCATTTAAAATATCTTCAATAAACTGGTTAACCTCCTATAAACAATAGATTTGAGCAAATAGTCGGTTTAATAATTGAAAATTTATTTCCGTGATCTTCATTACGCTCTTTTTAAGTAATTGCTTCGATTTTTACCCAATTGAATTAACAAATATGGATTACCACAGCATTCAAGGAATTTTAGTAGAAAACAAGTATTATTTGAAGCTAGATTTATATCTCAGTCCTTTTTCCTTAAGATTTGAATTTCAATTTTTTATTCAACTAAATAATTTTGATTGAATAAATTTCTCCATCAATTCCCACGCTTTTTTTGATTGTTCCCCATGAAATTCCTCAAACCATTTATGTGTGAACCCGTGCATTGTATCCTTAAACTCTTTATATTCTACTTCGACACCATTTTTAAGTAATTTTTTTGCAAATGCTACTTCTTCCTGTTTCAAGGAATCATATTCAGCTGAAATAATAAGGGTAGCAGGAAATATATTACCATCCGCATTAATTGGTGAGGCTAACGGATTTGCTGTATCATCATTCTTATTGAAATACCAATTAAAATACTCCTCCATTCTAGAAACAGGAATTGATTTATCTTTGTCAGTGGTTTTTCTATTTGAAGGTGGGGCATCCTGTCTTAAAACAGCGTAGTCTGCAATTAGTCCTTTGATAGTAAGTTTTTTTCTAGTGTCATTTAATACGCACAGTGCTGTTGAAATATACCCTCCTGCGCTATGGCCCATTAATAGGACATTATTTTTTTGAAGATTGTATCGTTTGCTATTCTCAATAACTTGGTCAATAAAATCATAAGCGGAAAGGATTGGTAGTGGGAACTTGTACTCAGGAGCGACTGCATAATCAACATTAATAACTGCTACGCCAACCTTATTTGCGATCTCTTGACAATAAATACCATCCTGTTCACAATAACTTAGTACCATCCCGCCGCCATGGAAGTTAAAGACAACAGGCAAATTGGCTTGATAATCGTATCCTTCAGGTCTGTAGATATACCCATCTATGTATCCACAGTGTTTAGAAAAATAAGAAATCTTCTCAATATTGTCTTTTAATCTTTCTTGTTTTATCATGTCACAATACTTTTTTTCTTTTTTCAATCTATAATCAAAAATTGTTTTATCTTCTTCCAACATTCGTTATATTTCTCCCATCCAATTAAAAACTAAAGGTAACCACATACTAATAGATCTATTTATATCATCAGGCTTATTGGCATAGTGCTTATTACCACATGCCAATCCATGTCGCCCCTGCCTGAAAAGATGATATTCACAGGGGCGTCCAATATCTTGAATTTTTTTTACTAAAGAAGTGGTATACTTCGCATTCGTTACAGTATCTTCCGTAGTATGCCAGATAAATAGCTCCGGAATTTCTGATTGAAGGTAGTTTTCAACCTCTAATTCTTTGCATTGTTCAAAAGTTGGACTTATACTTTTATGCAGACATTTATTCATCATATCCTTTTGAAATTTGGATAATTCACTATTAGTGAAATGATCCATTCTAGCATTCAGCATGGGATAGCATAAAATACTTCCTCTAGGTTTTAATTCTTTTGATTTTGGCACAAATTCTAATTTGCTTATTAATTCATCCTCATTCCATCTAAAGGCCTCCATAGCAACGATATGTGCTCCTGCTGAGAAGCCCATTGTAAAAACATGATCGTTGTCTATAAACCACTCTTCAGAATTTTCTTTGATAAGAAACAGGGTTTCCATAAGCTCGAGTATTTGCGATGGATAATACCCATTGGCATTTATTTCAGCTAACTCGTTGGAATAAGCTTCTCGACTTTTAACAAATGTGGAGTATCTTAAAACAAAACAAGCATAGCCTTGGGACAAAAATTGCATTGCCACGGCTTCCCCTTCTTTTATCGCAGAGATCATATAACCTCCTCCAGGGCAAATAACTACTGCTGGCCATTTTCTATTAACTTTGTATGAAATGCTGGGGTCTGGGATGTACGCCTCAACAAATGCAGTATCATTTAATTCTATTTTTTTATGAAACATATTTACCTCTCTAATCCAGGTTCGTCTTTTTCAAAACCAAAAAGATACGTACAGACAGCAGCCACAACAAGTGCAATCAACGAAGCGATGATGCCGTTATACAGATTACTTGCAGATTTCCCTACGAAAGCGAGTGTTGCCGTCACACTAGATGAGGGTACGAGCGTTGCAGAGATTACTCTAGTGAGCCCACCATACAAACCACCTGCAAAGCCTCCAGCTATCAATCCTATAAATGGTTTTTTATAGCGAGTGCATATTCCATAGATTACAGGTTCAGAAGTTCCAGCAACTATAGCAGTGATTGCATAGCTAGCTGCTAAAGATTTTTGTGACTTGTCTTTTAATCTGAAGAAAGCACCTAGCGCGACTCCCATGACAGAAAAACTAGCATAGCAAAGAGCTGGCCCTGCAAAGCCATCCCATCCCTGAGTAGCAAAGATTTGGAAAAGAGCTGTAATGAGGACCATGTGCATACCAGTCATTACAAGAATTGGATACAAAGCAGAGATAATCGCTACACCTAAAAATCCAATATAATTTTGTAACCCTAAAAGACCGTTGACAACATAGTTTCCTAAAAATGCGCCTGCCGGTCCAATGAAACACAAAGCTAGTGGTAGCATAACAAGTATGGTAAATGCAGGTGCAAAAACACTTCTTATCGAACTATGAATATACTTATTAAAGAAGTTCTCTACATAACTCATTACCCATACAGAAAGGATGGTTGGAATGATTGTTCCACTATAATCAACCATGTAAACAGGTAATCCAAAAACGGTAAATTTTGCGCCCTCTGTAACCATTTGAATAAGAGTTGGGTGGATTAAAATTGCTCCTAATAGGATTCCTAAAACAGGTGTAACACTAAATTTTTTAGCTGCAGAATAACCTACAATTACTGGAAAAAAGTAAAAACCTGCGTCTCCGACAAAGGTCAGTAGAGTAAAAATATCGCTTTCCACTGGAAGTAAATTTAATAAATCTGGTCCTAAAATAGCAGCAAACATTTTGAAAAGGGCACAAGCAACGATTGCGGGAATAACAGGCCCCATCGTTCCAGAAAGACCATCGAGAATTCCTAAAACTACGGATTTAAAAATATTTTTTTTACTTTTATCGGACAAAGCTTCAGGTTCATTCTCCTCTGTTCCTTCATTTAAAAGAAGAGCTACCTCATCAAAAACAGCATTGACATCGGCACCAATAATTATCTGCAGCTGATCTCCTACCTTCATAACACCTAGGACTCTAGGCACCTCTTTTAACCCATCAATATTCACGAACTCAAAATTCTTTATATTAAAACGGACTCTAGTTGCGCAGTGTAGTGCATTGGAAATATTCGTTTTTCCACCAGAAAGTTCGATAATACTTTTAGCTGTTTCTTTAAAATTTTCTGACATGATTTTCCTCCAAATTCTTAAGCATGGCCTGTGCTTACTAATGTTAACGTTTACACCACTAATAGTAAACTTGTTGACTATTTAAGTCAACAAGTTTACTTAAAATAATAAAATAAAAACAGTATCCTTAAAAAGAATACTGTCTTTAGTCTAGTTCATTTGTTTTATGTCGTTTGTTTTTCAATCAAGGCAACAGGTATAATAATTTGTTTGTTGCGTATATCAGAAGTTTCATCACTATCTTTTTCAATGACATCAATCAAAGACGATACTGCTTCATAGGCTATTTGATTTGTATTTTCAGAGATCATTGTTATCTCTGGGAAGCTATAGGAGCTTAACATCTGATTTCCATAGGTAACAATTTTTAGATCTTCGGGAACAACAATCCCCAAGGATTTACAGACTTTTAAACACTGAATAGCCAGAGTATAGGATTCAACAAAAAGGCCATCTGCCTCAGGATTCTCAATAAACATTTGAGTGATTACACTGGGGACATCTTTATTTCTTTCATTAATTCCAGTAAAGTAAGACCGGAGTTTCTTACCGTGTTTTTCTAATTCTTCAGCAAAACCTTTGTATCGATCGTCATTATATTCTCCTACCTGATAGGCGGATATATATAATAAATTTTTGCAGTTCTTCATCATTAAATGTTTAGCTGCTATTACTCCTGCCAAAATATTATCTGACTTAATTGTTGGTATGTTTTCGGAAAGCTGATGTCCAATAGTCACAATTGGAAGATTTTCATCTATAGGCAAATTGGCATCATTTGTAAAGCTCCCATAAATGATTCCGCTAATTCTTTTTTCTCTTAACTCTTCAAAAAAAAGTTCTTCTTTTTCTTTGTCATATAAAGAACTACAAATCATCAAACTGTAACCAAAACTATAGGCTGCTTGTTCTAATAATGAGACTAGAACACTGTAATAAGCAATATGTCCTGTGGGAAACACCGCTCCTATTGTTTTAAAAAACTTTTCATCTAAAATTTGATTTTCTCCAGGTATTGAGTATCCCCATTCTTTTGCAACCCGGAATACTTTTTCCTTTGTACTATCATTAAATTTACCTTTTCTATTAAGGATTCTAGAAACGGCTGCTTTAGAAATACCAACTTCATCAGCTATATCTTGTATTGTTGCCATAATTTCACCTTCTTTAGTAAACTTTGTTTACTTCTTAAGAGTTAGTATATCATATCTCTTATAAAAATTAGCAGAACAATTTTTCATGATAGACTGATAAATCCACCTTAAAAAAGGAAGGTTAAGAACCTCTATAGCAGTAGCGTTCGCTAAATTTGGTCATTCTGGGTATTACCAATAGATAGTAAACAAATAAAAAATACAAGGGAGAAGTCCTTTTTCCATTTAATTCGTCAAATAAATGTAAATTTTTTTGATTTAATCCATTGACAATGATTAGGTACCGAAGTATACTGGGTTCAAGTTAAAAGGTTAGGTACCTAAAATATAGGTACCGAATCAAAAGGAGGAAGACTAGCGATGAGTGAGTATACAAAAGAATTATTAAAACGATTATCCTATGTAGGAAGCGCCAGTCGTCGTTTAATGGATGTTGGTAATTGTCAGAAGAGCGCGCCAACGCAGCAACTGGTTTTAGATATTTTAGCAGAAGAAGATGGGGTAACATCTGGTGTTCTAGCGGAAATTTTGGATATGCGACCAAGCTCTGTTACAGAGATTTTAAATAAGCTGGAAAGTCGCGGCGAAATCGAGCGTCGAGAAGATGAACAGGATAAGCGCATCAAACGAATCTATATCACCGAAATCGGTCGTGAAAAAGCCAATGTGAATAAGCCGCAGGAACGGTCAGAAGAATTTTTTGCAGGCTTAACCGACGACGAATTGCAAACCTTAGATCAATTGTTGAATAAGGTGATTGATGGGTGGAGTGAAGATTTCGGCGGTCGTCCGGAGTTTCCAAATGACCCATTTGAAGCGATCGAAGCCTTAAAAGCGATGCGCATGCAGTTTGATCCTCATATGAAGGAATTTGGTCGGATGTCGCCAGCTGATCGTCGCAAGTTAAAACGAGCATGGAAGGAACAAATGCGAAATCAATTTGGCAGAGGCGGTTTTGGTCCTGGTCCTTTTGGTCCCGGAGCTGTTGATCCACACGAAGGCCCTCAGAAAAAGGGGCCCCATGATCAGCCCGATACTAGCGATTGGGAGAATTGGTAAAGAACGACAGAAATAAGAAGGAGGTCGTTGACAATGAGAATTGAAATGGCTGAATTATTTAGCAAAGAACATACCAGCGCAGTGAAATTGCGGAAACAGGTATTAGGCGGAAAGATCGATTGGGACAAAGAAAAGAAGCTGCATGTCTTTGTCGCAATTGAAAATGAGGAAGTGGTGGGCACCGCAGCGATCCAGTTGTATCCTTTCGGTATCGCTCGTGTACGCCAAGTAGCGGTTTCACCAGCGTTTCAAGGACAACATATTGGGGACCGATTAATGACACGTGTAGAAGAATTTGCCCAAGAGCAAGGACACTTCAGAATCGTTTTAACCGGTCGTAAAACAGCCCAATTGTTTTACCTGAAGCGTGATTATCACCGAGTATTGTTCTCTTTTACAAAGCATGAGATTGAATTTTTGTGGATGACGAAAGTATTGCCAGCAGTGGAAGCCCCAGTTTTTTCAGAGAATTGACGTAGTATTTGTCCGCCTCCCTGAAAAGAGAGGCTAAAGGAGGAATCCATGATGAAGGAGTTATTTGATCCAAAAAGAAAAGAAAACGAACCAAAAAAACATACTGGCAAGGAATTTGAAAAATTGCGCATTGAACTTGAAGCAAAGTCGCGATTATTTACTACCTCGCTAGGAATGATCAATTATCAAAAATACCATGATCTGTATGATTTTGGGTAAGAGAAACAGGAGAGAAGTTTTGAGGACATCACGAGATATCTTCAAAACTTTTTTATTTATCAGCAAAACAAAAAGGAATTTCCTCGCTAAAACAGCCTCATTCCGCGTATTTTAGCAGAGAAGAACTTTGATAGCATGCTATAATGAAGGCAAGAAATGTCTTTCGGCTCGGAATAGCGAGCTATTTGAAAGGCAGGAAAATCATGCAGAAATATTTTACCCACCAATGACCTATTGTTCAAAAAGATGCTGACATCCGAAGATTCCTCGCATATTCTAAAAGCTTTTGTCAAAGATTTGTTAGGTATAGAATTCAAGACCCTGAAGCCAAAAGAAACGTACCATATAAACAGCTATAAGAAATCCTACGAAGAAACCGATATCTTTCGGACCGAGGTAGATATTTTTGATGATGGCAGTCATACGACGATCGAATGTCAGATTCAGTCGCACGCGTTTTTCCATGAGCGCTCTGTTTTCTATTTGTCAGAAGCGTTTCGTTCTCCTTTTGGCAACCAAGAAGCTACAGAAGTAGAGAAGAAAAATAATTTTTCAAGCCTGCGGCCAGCTTATGGTATCAATATCATAGATTTTCATCTATTTGATATACAGGAACAAGCTTTGCAATTGTTTCGATTGTTGAACGAAGAAACCTACCGATCATTCTTGAATAAAGACAACAAGGAGCTGCTGATGCTGTGCTTTTTAAGCTTGAAAAATCCGCATATCGATAAACAAAGTGCGGGATATCATTGGCAATATTTCTTAAAAACTGGCGAAACAAAAAACGATGCCCCCGATTATATCCAAGAAGCCAAAAGAAAAACCGATTTCTTAACATTGGAAAGCGAGTAAAAAGAGATGATCATGAAAATCAATAAGTCTAAAGCTATCCATGATGCAGTATTCGCAACGGCGATTGAAGAAGCAAAGGAGCAAGGTGCAAGGGCGTGAAGAAGAACGTCGAATCCTTGCAGTTAAATTGTTGAAAACAGGACTAAGTATAGAGCAAGTTTCTGAGGTTACGGGACTGAACATTGACTTACTTAAAAAATTAAAAAGTGAATAAAGGTAATAGAACAGCGGGCCATCTAAGCAATAAAATGGTCCGCTGTTTTATTACTACCGCGCATGCAGCCACCTATGTAAAAACTGAGAAATAAGGATAATGACGACTATTCCGATGATCGCGGACAATAATGAGTGCTGTCCGAATAACAGCCAAAGGACAATCGCGATGATTTCCAGACCAAAGATTAAGTAGTTCATAATATAGCTCCTTTTTCTGAGCAGAGGGACATCACATGTGAGCATCGTTTTTCTTTTTTTCAGCCTTCAGATCATCGTAAATGAAAATATTTTTGATAATCCGAAGAATCGGTCGAATCGTTAGAAAGATCGAGCCCGCTAAATAGAAGTACATGCCGATTCGATCAGGAATGGATGTCAATGCGGCCACGCTGCCGATAATGTAAAAGAACCCCGTCAGCAAATCAACTGTCAGCGAAAGAATCGTGTATCTATTTTGAAAATAAAGCCGAAATCGCTTCCCCTGAATCTCAATATCTTCTTCAAGAGCCGCCTCGACTTCATGGGCTTTTCGTTCTATTTTTGGCATGTCAGTTATCAAACCCTTCAAGATTTTTTAGTAATTGATCATTGTACTATCAATTCAGTGAAAGAGTAACTATTCTGCCTATTAAAACAGAAGGTACGTAAAAGAATCCTGAAGCAACCTTGAAACTTACATGCGTTGCTAAACTTTAGTGACACATAGATGAAAACAACCTCAACAAATGTGGGTCTTTAAGAAGCTGTCTTTTCCCAAGCGTATTTTATTATTCATGGAAAACGAGAGAGTAAATGAAGAGGCGTCGAGACATAAAGGCAAATTTTTCCTATTTCGTATTACTTATTTGTTTTGTCTCGCAAAATAACATAAGATTGTCACAATAGTGTTTCTTTTGAATACTATATCTGTTATTTTGAATGTAGGGAAATTCGTTTTCTTCGTTTATAGAAGCACTTTGCGAGTAAAAAATAGAATAAAATTCAATCAGCTGCTAGGAAAAAGGTGAGATTCCTTTACAGTCCCTTTCTACTGTGATGCATAAAGCAAAGTCAGACACTACTGTTGATTGATAAAAACAAGCAATATCAGGGTCGTTTGTTTCAACAGTAGTTTTAGGACGCCCGATAAAATTGGGTGTCTTTTTTTTTAGAATTTAAGGGGGATTGACGCATGAAAAGAAGAAATTTGGTTTTTGCATTATTATTGAGCTTGCTGTTATTTAGCGGATGCGATTCAAAACAAGCGGGGTCAACGGATACGTCTCAATCAACAGAAAAGGTCGCAGCCAGCAGCGAGGAATCAGCGGCAAAGACGAGCATTACCTTGCTGGACGGGGAAAAAGAACTGTCGAAAAAAGACCTGTCATTTAAGGATGGCGATTCCTTGTTTGACGTGCTAAAGGAAAATTATTCGATTGAAGATGATGAAGGGATGATCACCGCGATTGATGGACACGCGCAGGATGCCAAAAACAATAAATACTGGGTATTCACGATCAATGATGAACAGGTAAATGTAGGAGCAAAAGACGCGAAGTTGAAGAATGGCGATCGTGTGGTGTTCAAGCTTGAACAATTCTAGTCGAAGCATCTATTCCACCTTTTCATTAGGTGTGAAGGAATTAAGTCTGCTGTCTATGATGGTTGCCTTGTGTGTGGTTAGCCGGACTTTTTTTCAGTTTATCGTGAATGTGCAGCCGGTTACCGCGATCCTATTGATCATCACTATTTACTGGGGATCCTATCAAGGCTTGATCGTCAGCATTCTATCTATTCTTATTACCAATTTTTACATGGGGATGGGCGTTTGGACGATCGCTCAGGTCGCTACGTACTTCTTGCTTATTTTGCTAACGAGTTTGCTAAAAAGAGTTCCTAAGTTTAAGGCGAGTATCCTTTTACAAGCTATTTATGCTGGAATCACTGGGTTGCTTTTTGGGTTCTTTATTTCACTAATTCAAGCCCCGTTTCTTGGAATATCGGCTTTTCTACCTTATTATTTAGCAGGCATTCCGGTGGATTTGATGCACGCTGTTGGGAATATCGTCTTCTATCTACTGCTAACCCCTGTTATGAAGCGCTTGTTGGTCCAAACCATTCAGAGGTGGCGGAGGGAAAGTAAACATCATGGATAAACGCATTGAGTCTTTTTAAGGCTCAATGCGTTTTCTTTTTGATGAACAAATCTTGAGAAAGGAAATTTTCATTTTTTGTCGAAGGCTCCTTCAATGTTCAAAAAAGAGTTCAAAAAATTGATCAAATGACCTACGCTTAATTTATTTGAGAAGGGCAGAATTTAGTTTTGGGAATGGTTCTGTGATTGGGGTGGTCCTTCTTTGTTTCGATGCTTCTTTCCACGAAGCCAAGACAGTAGACGCTGGCGTGTCCTTGTGTTTTCGGCAGAAAGCAGCGGCGGCTGAAGATACTCTGGAGGGAACGCAGGCTCGGCACAGGCAGTATTGTCTTTAAATGATGTGTGTTCATGTTTTAGTATTGTTGGTTCTATTAATGAATGTTGGCGAATTAGCTTGTCTGCGGGTGCTTTTGCTGTCTCCACAACGGTATTTTGTACGTGTTCAGCTGGTGTTCGCTGAGCTGTGTTCGTGCCTCTGCACAGGGACTCGGAGTCGTCTGTAATTTTATAGGCTTCATTGGTAGTATCAAAAATCTCAGTTTCTTTGGTAGTAATGATCTTGGCTGTCACCACGGAATCAAATAGTTTTACGCCATTTTCTTCAAAAATATCCAACGTCGTTAAGAGTTCGCAAGCTTCTTTGATCACTGGCATTGGCAGATCATTCTTTAGATTGTTATATTTCCAGTCATGTGTTGCGCCCAGACCGTTGGTAAAGGTCGCCACTAAATCCTGTCTCATAGCCTTAGTTTCCTTTCTCAAATTTTTTTTGCGTAGGTGATCTTCTATCAAGGTTCATTTGTTTCATCGGGACGGACTTTTGAGATTAAGGAACGGACAAGAGACACGGCTTTTTCACCAAAGTTACGGACTAAGAAGGTTCTCATTTTTAATGCTTGCCACTCAGGTGCCATGAAGTAATCTTGAAAGTAGTAGAAGAAGCGCTTCATGGTACGAGTAGCTTTCGTATTCATAAAAATCTCACGGACAAGATCTTTTAGAATGAAGGCAAACTCTTCCGCACCCAGCTGGTGCCGTATTTTCAAAGTGAGAATGTATTTAATCGTTAGGCTGCTGTTTTGTGTACTGTAGTAATACTCTTTGATACGTTTTTCTAGGGTTGTTGATTTCAAATGGAACAACTGGCGGTACGAAAGGGTTTGTTCATTCATGGGATATTGTCCTCCTTTTTCTTTAGTAGAGGGTGGCGGCTAAGCCGCGCCTCCTCAAGTTAATCAATTAAAAAATAATTGTTTCGACAGTTTCGACGTACTTGGCGCTAACGACTTCGTTATACAACTTTTCGCCGTCCTTATTGAACAAATGTAGCAACGTCATTTTTTCTAAGATACTACGAACATCCTCTGGCGCTTTGCCATCTCCTGGATTTGGGTAGCTCCAGGTTTGCGAACGTCCGCTACTGGTTTTAAAGATCGATACAAGTTTTTTCATCTAGTTTCCTCCTAATTTTTGGTCACGCGAGATTGGCTGGTGATGATCACGCCATCTAACAAGGTGCCGTCTTGGTCTAATTCCGTCATGATTTACCCTAGTTTGATGATTTCTGCTTCTTCAGGGTTTTCCACAACGTTTGAAAAAGTGACTTTCTTTAATTTTTCCACTCCTGGGATAGACAAGTGGACTTGTAGTTTGGTGCTTAGTTTTTGGATCATGTTCATTCCTCCATGTTTTGATTTTTGTTCCGGCCGGTGACTTAACGATAAGGCACAAAACAAAACTAGGTCAAAACCGCGAAAATTACATTTAGGGGTCAATTTTGCAGGGGCAGCGACTAATTTTTTTTGAAGAATCCTGATTTCATCGTCTTTTGAAAAGCAGAAGCGCCAAATACCCTGCAAAATTCAGGGCCAAATGCAGAATTCGGCACTTTGACAACGAAGAGGGGTGTATGCTTAGTCGGTGGATGTTAATTTAGCAATGTTTTTCGTGTGAAAGGACCTGGGAAAATTTTTGAAGATCAAGAAAATAGGGAGTTGCTTTCCATTCAGCTTAATATTTTCTTAATAGTTAATGAACCACAAAAAATCGCTGAACTACAAAAGTTCAGCGATTTCTTCATCAATGATTAAGTCGGTAATAAAATTCATTTTCAGTAAGGTATGAACACTTTCAGCCTTTTCTTTTCCAGTTGCAACGATCGCGACACGAGGAATCTTTTGAATATCCTTCAGCTCAATGCCTAGGAGACGTTGAGAGAAGCCTTTTTTTAACGGAGTGCCGTCCGCAGTAAAAATCGTACTGCCAATATCTCCGATCGCGTGCTCTCTTTTTAGAAGCTCGGCCTCTTCCTCTGAAATATATTTCAATTTTTTATAGGTAGAGGAGCGGATCGGGTCACTGACACCAAGGATGGCGAGATCTACTTTCTTTCCTTCTTCGATCACGTCCTTGATTAGCTCTGTGTGAAGCAACGTTTTCTTCATTTCTAAGGTATCCGCAATTGCAGGTGCGTAAAAATAAGAAACATCGCACTTGTATTTTTCAGATAGGATAAAGGCTAAATGATTCGAATGGAACCGCACTTCTGAGAGTCCGATCCCTCCGATTAATGGGGTAATTTTTAAATGGGCCAGATTTAGCAGATTGGCCTGTTCGACATATTCATAAAGAGTGGAGCCCCAGCCGATTCCTAACTTATCGATGGATTCCAGCATCGGTTCGATCAGATCGACACAGAGCTTTCCGGCTGCGGCCTTCATATTTTTCTGTGATTTTGCGGCGATCTTAATGTTCTTCAGTCCGTACTTTTCCAGCAGTCGTTCCTGCAGCTTCAGTAGATGCAGTTCACTGTGTTGGATCGTTATTTTCACGACGCCTTTTTCTTTGGCTTCATGCAGCAAAGAAGCGACGGTGGGGCGTGAAATACTCAATTTTTTTGCGATGTCACTTTGTGTGGCTTCCTCTTCGTAATACATCACAACAGCCTTTAACATTAAATCCTCTCTATCTAGCATTTCCGTAAACCTCCTCGTCCATCACGTAACATATGTTCCGATACGAAATTTTTTATATCAAATGATATCTCTAAATGTCATTGACTTTTCTACTTAATGATACTACACTTTTTACAAAAGTAAATACTGATTTACAAATGTAAAAAAGGAGAGGGTTCTTTTGTTAGTAAACTCGAAAGAAATGCTGCTACAGGCAAGTAAAGAAGGCTATGCAGTACCTGCAACAAACTTTATCGACCTGGATTCTGCTCGGACGTTTGTCACTGTGGCGGAAAAATTAAATAAACCATTGATGCTGCCATTCGCACAAGCCCACAAAGAGTTAATCTCGTTGGAGGAGGCTGCGCTAATCGGCAAGTATCTGGCTGAAAAGGTTTCTGTCCCAGTAGTTTTACACTTAGATCATGGCGAAGATTTTGATTTCATTAAACGCGCGATTGACTTGGGCTTTACTTCTGTCATGATCGACGCTTCGAAGGAAAGCTTAGAGGACAATATCAAGATCACTAAAAAAGTCGTGGAATACGCCCATCAAAAGAATGTGACAGTGGAAGCGGAATTAGGCCATGTAGGTGCTGGCACGAATTATGAAAACCACGAAACCACCGATTCGATCTATACAGAGGTCAAAGATGTGCAACGCTTTATCAAAGAGACGGACGTCGATTCCTTAGCCATCTCAATTGGAACCGCTCACGGCGCGTACAAGGGGACTCCCGTCTTGAACTTCGATCGCTTAGCGGAGATTAAAGAAATAACGGATGTACCATTGGTGCTGCACGGCGGCTCTTCATCCGGCAATACGAATTTGAATCGTTGCGCCTTAAACGGTATTGCGAAGATCAATATTTTTACCGATTTCCTTAACGCGGCCTATAAAAAGAACATGGATAGTAAGCCAAAAGATTATTTAGAAATGAAACGGCTTTCGAACGAAGCGATGGCGGAGACGTTAGCGTCCTGCTATAAAGTTTTTGCGACAAAGAGTGTAAATTAAAAAAAGAGGTGAAAAGAAATGACCCACAAAATTAAATCCCCATTTTTCGTCTTCAATCCAAAATCCTATCTCTATGGGGAGGAATTAGTAGCATTAGCCAAACGCGCCGATGAGCTAGCGGTGAAGCATCCCGAATGCTCCATTCTGGTAACGGTTCCTTTCGCAGATATCGCTGCGGTGAAGAACGCCACCGAAAATATCATCGTTACGGCGCAGCATATGGACGGGATTTATCCTGGGCGAGGCATCGGGCATGTCCTGCCTGAGTCCATCTATCATGCAGGAGCACGGGCGGTCTTCTTAAATCATGCCGAACGTCCGATGACCGTTGCTGCATTAGCGCAATCAATCAAACGAGCAAAAGAGCTAGGCATTCAAACCATCGTCTGCGCAGATTCAATCTCCGAGGCAAAAGCTGTAGCTGTTATGGGGGCAGAGGTCATTTTATGCGAACCAACAGAGCTGATTGGTACAGGAAAAACCAGCGACAGCAGCTATATTGAACAAACAAATCAAGCGATTAAAGAAATCGATGACACGATTTTAGTGATGCAGGCAGCAGGAATCAGTAAAGCGGAGGATGTCTATCGCACGATTGAATTAGGCGCCGATGGAACAGGCTGTACCAGTGGAATTACCAATGCCGATTCCCCAGCAGAGATGCTGACGGATATGGTGGAAGCCTTAGTAAAAGCCTATAAAGAAAGAGGTTAAAAAAATGACAGTAAAACATGAACAACTATCCCTTGACACTCAAGCAGGGAAAGTCACGTATTTAGATATCACGCTGCAGCTAAGAAAAGCCATCAAACAATCAGGAATCAAAGATGGTTTTTGTGCGATTACCACTCCGCATACGACCTGTTCAGTGATTTTCGAAGAATATGTACACGATAAAGACTGGAAAGGCGACGAATTCCTGCAAGTCGATCAGAATCGAATCTTAGATAAGTTAGTCCCAAGACAATACACAGAATCGGACTACTTATATCCCGGACCAGCCCACGTGGAATTCTTAAAGGACTTGGCCGCAAAAGACCCAAATTACTTGCCAGACCCAGTCTCTATTTTAAACGCCGATGCCCACATCAAAGGATCTCTATTTGGCGCCAGCGAAACAGTGATCATCAAAGATGGTGAACCATTAATCGGTTCGGTCGGCTATATGTATTTTGTTGATTGGGATCAAAATCGCGAACGGACACGGACCTGTAATTTAATGATTATGGGGGAATAAGTCTTATTGAGGAGCACTGATGGTAAATTGCTGTCAGTGTTTTTTTTGCGTACTCGTTATTAGGTGATTGTTCAAGCAACATTGTAGACCGCCACGAATACACGTATACTAATGGGTAAAAGAAAAGTGTCGGTAACAAAGGAGCCACGAAAAGAAGTGGGGAGAATGAAAAGCAATGTTGGAGGAAAAAATTTTTATTGAGGTCAATGGGACTCAACAGGGAATGTTCTCACAAAGTAAACAGACAGAAAATCCGGTCTTACTATTCTTGCACGGAGGTCCCGGTTCACCTGAGATTGCCTTTACTCAGGATTATCCGACAGGGTTAGAAGAAATATTTACCGTTTGCTGGTGGGAGCAACGAGGCAGCGGGATATCTTATCAAAAAGATACCACAAAAGAAAAAATGACAATCGAGCAAATGATTGCCGATACACTTGTGGTAACAGACTATTTAAGAGAGCGCTTTTCTAGGGAGAAAATCTATTTAATAGGGCATTCCTGGGGAACCCTGCTTGGCATGTTGACTGCTCAAAGAAGACCAGAATTATTTCAAGCCTACATTGGGATCGGCCAAATGAGTCATCAGCTAGAATCAGAACGGCTAGCGTATTCATACATGCTGGATGAATATCGGAAGAATAAGCATCAAAAAATGATCAAAAAGCTCGAAAAATTTTCCATCGATCAGGGTGGAGAAGTGTCTACTGCGTACATTTCTGCAAGGAGCGCAGGGATGATGAAGCTGGGAGTTGGTTTCATGCGCAATTGCCGATCAAGTATGAAAATTGGCAGCATGCTAATGCGGTTCAAAGGGTACACATTGAGGGAAAAGGTTCAATTTATGCGGGGCAACTCCTTTGCGTTAAACTGTTTATGGGATGAGATCATGACTATTGATCTAGCCAAAGAGGTACCTGAATTAGCGATTCCAGTCTATATTCTTCATGGCCGTTTTGATTACCAAGTCTCCTACGCCCTTGCCCAAAAATACGCTCAGAAGCTTAAAGCGCCAATGGTTGGTTTCTATACCTTTAATCATTCCGCTCACAGTCCTTGTTTTGAAGAAGCAGAGAAAATGTGCAAAATTTTGCGGGAAGACGTTTTACAAAATCGGATCACGTTAGCGGATCCTCTTTAGCGTGCCATTGAGCTGATAGCAGAGATTGAAGATTTATCAAGCAAAAGGAGAGCCCGGGTATGTCTAAAGTAAAAACAGCAGGACAGAAACGATTGACAATACATAGATGACTGTCTATATTATAAACATAGATGATCATCTATGTAAGGAGGAACACGAATGAACTATGATGAAATGTCTAAAACGCTAAAGGCACTTGCTGATCCGAAACGTCTTAAAATCGTTGATCTTTTGTCTTGTGGTAGTTTATGCGCTTGCGATATCTTGGATCATTTTGATTTTACTCAACCAACCCTATCACATCATATGAAGGTGTTGGAAAAAGCTGGTGTTGTCCTCGTGACTAAAGAGGGAACGTGGCACCATTATCAATTGACGGATCGTTTTGTTGATCAATTTATGGGTTCAATGATGCAATTATTTTCAGCAAAAGAGGATTGCATTTGTAAAAAAATAAACTGTGATTGTAAAGGAGAGAAAAATGATGAAAAAATTGGAACTATTTGAACCAGCAATGTGCTGTTCAACAGGGATTTGCGGTCCCTCTGTGGATGAGGAGTTGTTGATGGTCACTTCAGTGTTTGAAACATTTGAAGGGTTGGATTCAATCGACGTGTCACGTCATAATTTAACCAGTGATCCGGATGCGTTTGTGAACAATCCTACAATATTGAAATTACTTCAAGAAAAAGGGAATGATATTTTACCTGTAACCCTGCTAGATGGAAAAATTGTCAAAGAAGGCTCATATCCTAGCTTAGAAGAATTTGGAAAATACGGAGATGTGCATTTTGTGACTCAACCAGCAAACAATACAGGCGGGTGCTGTGGTGGAAACAGCGGAAATGAAGGCTGTTGCTAATGGCCTTCTCCAAAACAAACGAAGGAGGAGATGGCATGCGCCAATACATTCCCCAAAAATTGGGATTAACTAAATATCTGTTTTACACTGGAAAAGGCGGTGTCGGAAAAACAACGACGGCCTGTGCCACAGCGACTTCATTGGCGCAAGAAGGCAATCAGGTCATGTTGGTTAGTACCGATCCGGCTTCAAACCTGCAGGATGTCTTTCAAACCACTTTAACCAATAAACCGACAGCGATTGAAGGAATAGATCATTTGAAGGTAGCGAACTTTGATCCAATAACTGCTGCTGAAGAGTATAAGGAAAGTGTTATTGGTCCCTATCGTGGGCTTCTTCCTGATAGCGCTTTACTAAATATGGAAGAACAGCTTTCAGGCTCTTGTACCGTGGAGATTGCGGCGTTTAACGAATTTGCTAACTTTTTGACTGATGGAGAAGTTGCAGATCAGTTCGATTATGTCATTTTTGATACGGCACCGACTGGCCATACATTAAGAATGCTCCAATTGCCTTCTGCTTGGAATAATTTTCTTGATGAAAACACGACAGGCGTTTCCTGCTTAGGTCAGTTATCCGGGTTAGGTGATAAAAAGGACATGTATGAAAAAGCTGTCGAAACCTTGAGCGATGCTGCCCAAACGACCTTGATCTTAGTTGCTCGTCCGCAATCTGCTCCTTTGATTGAAGCAGAGCGTGCATCAGAAGAATTGTTGAAATTAGGCATTAAAAATCAAAAGTTAGTTATCAATGGCTTATTAGAATCTCATGATGACGCTATTTCCCAAGAGATTTATAGAGAGCAGCAGAATGATTTGAGTACTATGCCAGACGCGTTAACTAAATTCGAAACCTACTACATCCCCCTTAGACCATATAATGTCACAGGGATAGAGAAGCTCCAATTGCTATTAAAGGATCAGCAGCCTGCTATTGTGGAAGAAGAGCAAGAACATGCTGAATTCCGTAATTTGGATGCAATTGTCGACGCGTTTATTCATACAAATAAAAAAATCATTTTTACCATGGGGAAAGGCGGAGTAGGCAAGACCACGATCGCCATCAAAATTGCTGAGAAGTTCGCACAATCAGGCAAGAATGTTCATTTGGCTACGACGGATCCAGCCGATCATCTGAATCTATTTTTATCAAAGGATTTACCTATTTCAATTAGTCACATTGATGAAGAAAAGGAACTAGCAGCCTATAAAGAGGAAGTGCTTACCAAAGCTCGTGAGACAATGAAAGCAGATGATGTTGCCTACGTTGAAGAAGATCTACGCTCGCCTTGTACACAGGAAATTGCAGTATTCCGAGCATTTGCGGAAATTGTAGACAAAGCGGAAAATGAAGTGGTTGTAATTGACACAGCGCCAACAGGACATACCTTACTTTTACTAGACTCTACTCAAAGCTATGCAAAGGAAGTTGAAAGAAGCTCTGGAGAAGTTCCCATCGCCATTCAAAAATTATTACCGCGACTTCAGAACAAAGAAGAAACGGAAGTATTGATGGTCACCTTACCAGAAACAACGCCTGTCTATGAATCAATGAGGTTGGATGAAGATTTGGAGCGTGCCAAAATTGCCCATACCTGGTGGCTAGTGAACCAAAGCATGCTGGCAACGAATACGCAAAATGCTATTTTGAAAGCCCGTTCCTTCAATGAATTGGAATGGATCGAAAAAGTTTCAGATCTTTCAAAAGGAAAATTCGCTGTTGAAGAATGGCAACCAAACTTTAGCCCATTAAGGGTATAATTTTTAGCCTATACATAGACGTTTGTCTATATATAGGTTTCTTGATGACGAGTAATTAAATGGAGGAAAGCAGTAATGAAAAAAATTTATTTCTTGTGTACGGGTAATTCTTGCCGCAGTCAGATAGCGGAAGGGTACGCGCGCAAACTTTTGCCGAAATCAGATTTTGAGATCAGAAGTGCAGGGATTGAAACCCATGGCTTAAACCCTAGAGCCGTAAAGGTAATGGCTGAAGATGGAATTGATATTTCTAATCAGACATCTGATTTGATAGATATGGATTATTTTGCAAAGGCAGACTTGATCATCACCCTTTGTGGAGATGCAAAGGATAAATGCCCGACCATACCTAAGGATGCTGCCCATGAGCACTGGGACTTGAAAGACCCAGCGCAAGCCACTGGTTCTGAAGAAGAAATTCTATCTGAATTTAGGAGAACGAGGGATCTAATTAGAGGAAAGATTATTAGTATGGGTTAAACTAAGTGACGCCATACGCTCGTTTTCAATAGAGGCTTGTCTGAGGAATAAAAAGTTAAGATAGTGAATTCTTAATCGGCTACATCTATTTTGTCGATTAGGATCAAAATCGCGAACGGACAGGAACCTGAAATTTTTAATGATTATGGGCGAATAAGCTTGGTTGTGGAGCACTGATGGTTTTTTACCGTCAGTGTTTTTTGTTTGAAATCCACCTGCTTTGTGAGTAGTTCAAAAGAATTTTTAGCCTTGTAAAAAGACCTCTCAAAAGGGAAGAATAGCGATTGGATTATCGGATTTTGAATTTTTATTGTTAAAGGATAAAGAAAGTTTCGTAGATAAAAAAACTTTTAATACGTGTGAAAAAAGAAGCCTAAAAAGAACAATGGAGACGAAGCAATAAAATCAAATGCCTGCGATGAAAATAGTTCGGGTTAATTGTTGCTAGCATAGCTATTAAAGGAAAGCAGAAGGAACAGTTAATTTTTAAAAGAAAAATTAACTTTATGGATGTATTAATTATCTGTAACTGGATAGTTTTGTGGGAATTTAATCTTTGAAGATTACAAATAAATCCTTGAACTATAAAAATAATATATATATAATCAAAATAGTTTAATGAAATAAGGGGCAAAGAAAGCCTAATGGTAATAAGTCAAGATAGAAATTTAAAAAAATGAGTTAGATTTTCAAAGATTAGACCGCACTGAACTAGACCCGACGAAAATTCAAATTTTTTCGGGCTGATTACGAGGTTTTGTGCAAATAACTTTGCGTTATTTTTCTATCACCACCTTCGTTGGCTGATAGAGTTGACCGTTGCGTAGTAGCACATCGATCAAGCGCACAAATTTTCTTCCGGTTAAGACGAGCGCTCGCTTATGTTTGTGTTTAGGTACTTCATTTTTCTTTTTTTGGTAGTACTCTTTAAATTCTGGAAGCGTGATTCTTACTCGATTGGTGGCTTCAATTAAGTAGTAACGAAAATAGCGATTTCCAGAACGATTTAGTGGTGTGTTTTCAGATTGAGAGTTTCCCGATTGATTCTTAGTCCAAGTTAGACCCGCATACTTTGCTAATTTAGATTGATCGTCAAATCGTTCGATTTGACCAATCTCAGCGATTAAGCCTGCGGTATAAACAGGCCCTAAACCTGGGACGCTTAACAAGCATTGGGCCTCTGGAATTGTTTCAAGTAAGGCAGTAATGGCTTTTTCGATTTCTTTAATCTGTTTTTTTAGAAATTTGATTTCATTGGCTATTATTCCTAACACAAGATCAATAGAGTTCTTGGTTACTTTACCTAAACGATAAGAACTACGAACAGCTTTTTTAATACTTTTGACAAGTTGCTCTGGATTTTTGAATCGACCTTTTCCTAGCTTTTGAAGTAATTCGGCTGCTTCTTCCAAAGGCATTTCTGAAAATTCGTCTAAGGTAATGTCCTCTGTTAGGAGGTTCATAATCGTAGTTCCGAATACGGAAGTTTTATTGTCTTCATTCGCAAGTTCTTTTGATAAGGTGTTACATTTATACGTTAGATTTTCTAAAAAATGTTGTTTGGCTTCTACCATTTGAGTTACTAATTGATAACGAGATCTTGTCAATCGTTGAAGACCAACATAGATTTCTTCTTTAATAGGAGATAGTGTATGAAGATCTACTCGCAGATAATCGGCTATGATCCGTGCATCAATTTTATCTGTTTTATCCTGATCAAACATTCTTGAATACTGTTTGATTCTATAAGGATTTTCTACAGTAACTTCGACAGGTAACTGCTTTAAATCTTCATCTAAGTAGAAAAACATTGATGGATGAAAACTGTAGACAGAGGTTGATTCCATGCCTATGACAATTCGACTGAAATCGCAGGTTTCTTGGTAATTCAGAATTTTTTGTTTGATTTCACTAGCTCCGATCAAATCGTTGCTAAGTGAATCTTCAAATAGAATTTCTTTTGAATCTGTTAAAAAACAAGTATCTAATTTTTGAGAGCTAACATCTAAACCGATAAATAATTTCATGGAAGGGCCTCCTTTCGTAAATTATTTGGAAATACTTAGCTATTGAAGTTTATCCCTGAACCTTACTGGATAACCGCAGTCTCGCTTAATAGTACTCAATTGTTTACTTTCTAAAAGCCACTCTATTTCCTACTAGAAATAGTATAAAAAGTAAACGGTACAGCTAATGGGTTTGAGGCATGATAACCAATAAGTCGGGATGCAGGCTTTCTGCTGTAGTCATAGCTACAAAGGAAAATAGCAGTGTTTCGATAGACCATTTCCACAAGTCTATTATTCAGGAACAAAAGTCAATAGCCAAGGTTTTAAAGTTATTTAATAAGGAATAACCCGAAAGGGTGACTGGAACGATGAAAATCGTTTCAAAATATATATTACGAGAGGGAATAAAAAATGAAAAAAAGGGTATCTTTATATTTGAGTCTCGTCATCATGATCAGTTCATTTTTGACAGTCTCGTTCATTGCGTTGGCAGAAACAACTGACTCAAGCCAAAGCACACAGCAAACGCTCCACAATGACTCTGAATCAGTAGTCAACAAGATTAATGAGGATGCTTTATCGGTCTCAACTCAAAAGGAGAAGGAAGTTGTTTCTTCAAACTCTCAAGAACAAGCTACTTCAACAAGCGAGAAAATAGATCGAAGACAGCAATCCAATTCAACTACTAATCAACCACGAGGCCCCTCATCTCGGAAGGCAGTTGCTAATATCGTGGATAGTATTTCTTTAACCGATTCGGCAGGCAATCCTCTGACTGAAGTCACTCAATATACGGAGATTCGGGTGAACATTGCTTTTTCATTGCCGAATAATGAAGTGAGTAACGGTGACACAAGTACAATCACATTGCCATCAGAATTCATGTTAGAAAGCAATATCACATTCAATGTGACTAATGACTCTGGAGATATAATAGCTGTTGCAAACACAAATGCTAGCAATAATACAGTTACATTGACCTATACGTCTTTTGTCGAAGAACACTCCAATATTTCTGGAAAATTGTATTTTATTAGTAAAATTGATACCAGCACAGTAGAGAATAAAACGGATGTTCCTATATATATTGATGTTGAGGGTGAACAGATATTTGCCGGGGACATTCATTTTGAGAATCAAGGAGATGATGAAAATGAAAAATTTTCGAAGTTTTCTTGGTTTACAAATGCTGAAGGCACAGAAATATACAATGAATTACGAGTAAATCCATCTGGAAATACTTACTCGGATGTAACGATAGAGGATATTTTAAAAACCGATGGATTGTCTTATATGAAAGACACATTTTCCATTAAAGTAGGCAATTGGGAATTAAATAGTAATCATATTTGGATTTTTGAAGAAGAAGAAAATGTTACGGACCAATACACTATTGAGTTTAGTGAGAAGGGATTTTCGATTCATTTAGGAGATATAGGAAATAAAGAGTACCAAATATCTTATAAAACAAAATCGGACCACGAACCTATTGAGGGTGAAAAATTTACAAACTATGCTCGTATGACTGATAATCAAGTCGTTATAAACGATGTCGAGGTAACTCGAACTTATCAATCAGGTAGTGGTGAAGCAGATGGGTACAACTACACAATTGAGATCCATAAAACAAATGAAACAAATGAACGATTAGCAGGAGCGGTATTTGAGATTACTCGAGATAGAACAGGAGTAGTTGTGGGAACTATTGAGACAGATGAGAACGGTCACGGACTCATCCATCAGTTATTGAAGGATAGTTATACCCTGAAAGAAACCAAAGCTCCTCCTGGATATGTTTTATCAAGTGATGAAATTAAGATTTCTCCTGATGATTTTGGAAGTGATCGATCCGTTTTAAAAACAATCATAAATAAAAAAGAAACGCCTACGATAAACGTTTCTGGAGTAAAAAAATGGGAAGACAACAATAATCAAGCGGGAAAAAGACCAGAAACGATAACAGTAAATCTATTGGCAGACGGCCTACAAGTTGATTCAAAGAAAGTAAGTGAAGCCGACAATTGGTGTTATGAGTTTAAAGAGTTACCAAAATTTAACAAGGATCGTGAAATTATTTATACAGTAACAGAGGATAGTGTGGCACACTATACAACCCAAATAAAAGGTTTCGATATTACGAATACGTATCAAGACGGAAAAACAAGTCGCACGGTTACGAAACATTGGGAAGATAATAACGATCAAACCCATCTTCGCCCAGAGAATATCATGATTCAGTTATACGCGAATGGTCAGAAGCAAGGGGAACCAGTGCAATTGAGCGAAAAAATGAATTGGACGTTTACTTGGGATAATCTCGACTTGAATGATCCGTTTGGAAACCCAATTCAATATACGATTAAAGAGGTAGCTATTCCGGCTGGCTATACAGCATCAATAGCTGGAGAAAAGACTGGGAACCTGTTGATTACGAATACACTTAAAAAGAAAGCCGAAAAAAATAACTCGGAAAAAACGCAGGACACAACAACTTCTTTTACTAGTTATGGGTTACCAAGAACCGGTGAAGAAAAAGGTTGGTGGCTCACCATAGTGGGTGGACTTTTAGTAGCGAGCATAGGCGGAGGACTATATTTGAGAAAGAAAGCAAAGGAATAATTTAGCTAAAATGAAGAAGCATCCCTTCCTTATTTCGTTCATCGATGTTTAAGTCTGTGTAAAAGCTTATCAGTAGAATAAAAAAAGCGTTCCTATTATGAAGGATTCCCTATAAAGTAGAAAAGGAAAAAAATTCCAAAACTACTTTATAGGGATTTTTGTGTCAAGAATTTTTGAGGAAGAAGGATTCGGCCATCCCTTTTGTTATGTAACCTACGAGTTATGATAAAAGGGAAAAAGGTGAAAAAACTACGCTTGTTTCCCTAACTCTTTATCTACGAAGCATAAAGAATTCTCTTGCAGCCAAAGCATGAATTCTATCTGAATGGATGATTTTTCTAAAAAGATCTTCGGGGTCAACATTGAACACATTCATTGGGGGAGCATCGACTGTCCCTCAATGAGAAAATCTTAGCGTGTCATCAGAATCAGGCATCCTTGTCATTTTTGGTTTTCAAATTTTAAGCAATTGTTTACAATTGTTCTTTAGTGCTGAACAAGCATTACCGATAAAAATATTATCATATCGAAAATGTAATGTAGCATAAATGAAATCCATAAATTTCTTGTTCGAATATAGACGCCAGTCATAAACAATCTTTCGACGCCAATGATAGTTGCAGCAGATAGAGTGATTCGCATAGTCATGAAAAAAATCAACATTTGAAATACTTTTTTTCAAAAGAGAGATTCTTTTTATGATAGTTAAGAAGCACCTTTTGTGAAGGAAATCTAAACTATTTCCGCTGGATTTATTAATTAGTAAAGGGGATAGCAAAGAAGATCTTTCAAAAAAATCGACACTGTTTATAAGAAAAACAAGAACAGACTGGGAAGAAGAATCAACGAGGATGGAACAAAAGTTGCTTTCTCGTCAAACTATTTTGTGTACCCAATAATTCTACAATTTACTAATGAAGCCATTAAGAGTCACCCATGCGGTGAAGTAATTTCTGTCTTCACTCGTTTACGACTGAAGAGGCCGTGAATAAATGAGGTAGTTTTCCAAGTAAGATTCCTATAAAATAAATGGTAGCTAAATAAATTTTAATGGTGGAGGAGATAAAATGGCTAGTGCAGAATGGTATCAAAAAAGAGACGGGCAAGCAGAGCACTTGGTTTATCTGGATAATGAAGGAAAAGAACTAGAAAAACTGATAAATGGGACAAAATCAATGATTATCCGCGGCGCTGCAGGAAAGAAAAGCCCGCTTGGTGGTCGAGCAAAAGAGGGGGACATTCTCTATTTTGTTGAAAAAGGTGGAAATTTAGAAGTAAATTATCGCGGTGTTTTAACCAAGGTAGTAGAAAAATATAAAATGACCCCTGAAGAATCTACAGCGTTCATCAAAGGTTTTGGAGAAGCACTTAATTTATCCGAAAAGCAAAAGACGAGATGGTACGGGAAAAAGTGTATAGGACTCTATGAGGTCGACCATTTAGAGCAGATCGAGCCCTTTTATTACAATAGAGAAAAGAATATGGATGATTGGGTTATTACCGATGATATCAATGATATTAAAAAATAAGTATGATTTTGTTCCTTACTAGTTTTGTGGCTTTGTTCGTCCAACTGCATTAATAATTCATCGAATCGAACACCTAGCAGCCCAATTCATTTTAATCAAAGCAAGAGATTCTCGATCTCACTAGAGAATAATTTTTACTATTCAATGTTGACATTTAGGAGCAACTAACCTATTATTGTGTTTAAATTAAAATATAATTAAGCAACGATAAGAAGAGTAGCAATGTAAGATTTCCAGAGAGTCTCTGTTTGGTGAAAAGAGATAGTCAAGCCTTGTGAAAATGGTCTTTGAGCGTTAGCTATCGAGGGAGCAATCTTTAGATACTACGGGTTCACCCGTTACAGTGATAGGTTATCGAATATTTTTCTGTAACCGAAAAGCGACTTGCTGTAAAGGCAAGTAATGAAGGTGGTACCGCGATAAGGTATGTTTATCGTCCTTGATTTGTATTTTGAATACAAATCAAGGACGATTTTTTTGGGCTCTTCGTCAATGAGTGTTGGTGAAGAAATTCAATAGAATAATCAAGTCATTCACACGGCTAGGCAGCTCTTTTGTCTAGCCGTGTTGTCGTTCTGGTCTTGTTCATTTGGGTGGTTTTCTTGAAATACTTTCCGCGATACAAAAAGATTCGTTCTCGGTAGTTTTGGAAGTTTCTAAAGCCATAGGCCATTCGTTTTAGTACTTTGATATGGTTGTTCAAACATTCCAGTGGCCCGTTGGAATAGGGAACCCGCAACGCGCGTTTGATTTCTGTTTGGTACTTTTTGAAGGTCGTAATCACTGGTTGGTAGTGTTCTGGTAACTCTTTGTAATTTTCCTTTAAAAGCTTCGTGAAATCAGGAACATCTCGTCTTCTGATAGCGGACAGAAAGTGCTGATAGACTTCGTAGCCTTGCTTTAAGGAGTCATCGTAAGACAACAGGCGATCGACGATTTCTGCTTCCGTTAGATGTGCCCGAAAAGAAGGTCGCCAGTAGCGGTGTCTCCCCTTCAATTCCCACGCATTCTTCTGAAGCAGTTTCCAGTATTTCTTTAAATGTTTTGATCGACTGTCGCCTTTTCTAAAGGACTTCATTATCTGAATTCGGTGATTGGTAAATGCTCGGCCAATGTGTTGACTGATATGAAAGCGATCGGCGACGATTCGGGCATTCGGAAAACAATCTTTCACCAATGTACGATAGGGTGTATAGAAATCTGAAACCACTAGACGTACTTGTTCCCGTACCTTTCTGGGATAACGCAAGAAATAGTCGCGTAAAGGATCGAGTTGACGATTTTCCACAATGTCGATCAGTTGATGGGTTTTGCCATCCATCATGACAAAGCTCATAGCACCCGAGACATTTTTCACTGATTTGAATTCATCAAAACACAACACTTCTGGCAGTGGCTGGTTCAAAGAAATGGTTTTAGGCCGAAGGCTGCGAAGGATCCGAATAACCGTTGTTGGAGAAACGTGTTTCATGCGTGCGATCAAGGACATAGAAAGAGGCTCACTTAATAGTTCGAGAACGGCTTGTTTGACTCTGCGGGCAATGGAGCAGTGACGATCACTAACCGAATCTTCGGCTAAAAAAGTTTTCCCACAGTGTTTACACTTAAAGCGTTGCTTGTTTATCCGCAGAATCGTCTTGTAGTTACTGACGTCATTTAATAAGATAGAGACTTTCTTCCAGCCCCATTTAATGATCGTTTGATCATTTTCATAGCGGCAATGAAAGCATTCTTCTGGTCGATAGGTTAATGTGCCATCAAAAACAAAACAGGTCTCGTCCTTGATTCGCTCTTTGCGAAAGGCATTCTCATGAAAGGTAAGATTTAGGTCTAGAATATCTAGTAACTCTTTGGTAAACTCTGAATAGGACATCTTGAAACACTCCTTTGAATGGTTTTCGTCGACTTTATTCTAAAGGATTTCAAGGTGTCTGTTTGCGTTTATTAGAAAAAAAGAAAAAGTGTTGGCAACAGAAGGTGTCACCAACACTAGATATTATAGAGCCTTTTTTTGTTTTAAATACAAAGGAGGAAAAGAAATGAGTAATGAGAAAAGAAATAATGCTACGCCAATTGCTGTGTTGGGAGGCGGAGCGGCCGCAAAGGCAATTGCTGCGGATTGTGTGTTAAGTGGGAACCAAGTCAATATTTGTGATTTACCAAATTTTGCTGAAACAACGTTAGAAAATATCGAACGTACGGGGATCCTGCTTACAGGAAAGCAAAATAATAAATATGGATTCAAGCGTTCCGGCCAAGCCGATTTGAATAAAATCACCACGAATGTAAAAGATTGTGTTGCCGGCTGCAAGCTGATTATTGTTGCGGTGCCATCGATTGCTCACGATGCCTTTTTCGAAGAATTGGTCCCTGCTTTAGAAGACAATATGATTGTTCACATTATTCCAGATAATTTTGGCTCGTTAAAGTTGCGAAAGAAAATGCGTGAAAGTAATTGCGACAAATCTGTCGTCGTTGGCGGCTGGTCCAGTGCTCCTTATGGTGCGAGGGTCGTTAAGGAAGGGGGCGTATTAACCCCGGAAGTCAGCTTGATGTATCGGGCAATTACCCTGCGGGGGGCTGCTTTGCCCATAACAGACCAAGAGCTTTTTTTACAAAGTACACAGGCGTTAGGCTGCTTTGACACCATCACAAACGGAGACGGGCCAATCGGGGGAAAGACAGTATTAGATATCGGGTTTAGTAATGTGAATCCCGTTCTGCATTGTCCAGGAACAATCTTAGGCGTCGGTGTCATGGAGAATTGGGGAAGAGTTTTTGGAGGGAATGATAAAAGCACCTACTCAATTTATTCCCATGCCTATTGCGAATCGATTTCGGAAGTACAATATGCCTTTTATTTAGAAGAAGTGGCTTTAGCTGAAGCAATCGGAGTGGATCTTCAGCGTTTCCCAAAGAAAAATTTCCTTTCGAGAACGAGTATTTTGGGACCTGAATATATGGGAGAGGAGTGTATCGTTCCCTTTGATGAACAATTTGAGATGGCTATTGGAACAGGTCCCTTCAGTATCCATGATCGTTATATTACAGAAGACATACCTGTCGGCTGCCATATCTATCATGAATTAGGGAAAAAATACAATGTTGAGACGAAAGTGATCGATAGTATGATTACGTTGGCCTCGGTGATGACTGGACGAGATTTCTTAAAAGAAGGCTTAACCTTAGAAGATTTAGGTATTGGGCATTTGGATCAAAAGGCGCTATTAAATTATTTGAATCGAGGAGTGATAGAGTGATGAGAAGGAGCAATCTTCAAACAGAAGCAGAGTTGTCCTCCACGGTTCAATCTGCACCCACTCCATTTTCCGGCTATGCGATCGGGATTATTGCGGTCAATTTAATTTATCCTAAACTACCGGGCAATGTAGCTAATGCGACGACCTTTGACTTTCCAGTTCTATATGAGGTGGTTGATTTTGAAATTGAACAATTGTTTGAGGGAAGCGAACATATCAAGGATCAAATTATCAATGCTGCTAAAAGGCTTGAAAAACAAGGAGTACGAGCAATTGTTGGTGCCTGCGGCTACTTTGGTCATTTTCAAGAGACAGTAGCAGAAGCGGTAGCCATCCCTGTATTTTTGTCCAGTATCAGTCAGGTTCCGCTTATAAAAATAGGACTCAAAAAAAAGCAGAAAATCTTAACCTTGGTAGCTAGCGGGAAAGATATTGACGACGCCTTTTTTAGTTCAGCCGGTGCAGACTTATCGGATTGTGTTATTTGCGAGATTGGTGCGCTAGAAAGCTTTTCTGCGATTCGTTGGGGAAGAACCGTATTGGATAATCAGAAGCTTGAAGCAGACTTGGTTGAGACGGTGAAGAAAGAACTGAGTAAATCTTCTGAAATCGGAGCGGTTTTGCTGGAATGCAGTGACCTGCCACCATATTCTTATGCCATTCAACAGGCATCCGGACTGCCAGTGTTTGATTTTATCAGCTTAATAAAATGGGTATATTCGGCGGTAGTCCAAACCAGATACTACGGTCATTTTTAAGGAAATGCTACAAACGTGGTTAATAAAAAGTAAAAGGGGAAGAAATGTATGAAGAGAAAGGCAATTTATTTGGCAAGCTTATTGACAGTCATTCTAATACTGACTGGCTGTTCTAAGGCCTCAACAAGCGAAAAAAAAGAAGATACGCTGGTGATTGGCACCTTGACCACACCTCATGGAGAAATACTGGAGCATGTGAAACCCTTATTGGAAAAGGAAGGCGTCACATTGGAGATTAAAAACTTCGACGATTATATCCTCCCCAATAAGGCGTTAGCGGATGAAGATATTGACGTGAACTATTTCCAGCATGTTCCTTTCTTTGAACAAGCAATCAAGGAAAATGAGTATAAATTTGCGAATGCTGGAGCCGTTCATGTCGAACCAATGGGCTTGTATTCAAAAAAGATCAATTCATTGGATGAGTTGAAAAATGGCGCGACGATCATCACCTCGAATTCGGTCTCGGATTGGGGAAGAATCATTACGATTCTTCAAAAGGCTGGCCTAGTCAAGGTGAAGGAAGGGATAAACTTAGAGACTGCCAGTTTTGATGATATTGCAGAAAACCCGAAAAATTTGAAATTTGAGCATTCTATTGACCCCTCTCTTTTAACTAGTGCCTACACGAATGAAGAAGGCGATCTGGTTGCCATTAATGCCAATTTTGCCTATCAAGCTAAATTGAATCCAGTAAAGGATGCGATTCTGTTAGAGGAAGATAATTCGCCTTATGGGAACATTATTGCTGTGCGGGAAGAAGACAAAAACGATCCGCGAATTAAGAAATTGACAAAGATTTTGCATAACAAAGAGGTACAAAATTGGATATTAAAAAAATGGGACGGTTCTGTCAAGCCGGTTTCTCTTGAGAAACAAGCCGGTGAATAATTTTCAATACAGTGTGGGTGTGGAAAGAAGGCGGAGTTTCTAATCAATAGAAGCTTCGTCTGTTTAGATTATATATCTTGTTGCGCTAGTGATTTTATAAGTTTTCTCATCTGTGTTTTGGACCTTGTACAAAAAAACTAAACGAACAGTCACTAAAAGAGTTACACTTATGATAATAGCAAGTAAAAACGTAGAGGGAAGAAAGGAGTATAAAACATGGAAGAACTCTATAAAAATGCTCACCGATTTTGTACAGGGAACAGAGAATTATTAAAAAAATCTGGACTCTGTGGCTGCTTTTATTGCGGGCTGCTCTTTGATTATGAAAGGATTGAGTCATGGATTCAGGATGCTTCAGGTGATACGGCAGAGTGCCCTAACTGCGGCATTGATTCTGTTTTACCTAAAAGTGATCACTACACTTTATCAGAAGAATTTTTAGAAAAAATGAGAGAAGTCTGGTTTTGACCTAGGAGTTAGAACTGGCGATTACGAATGTTTGAAAATGACACCTGCGACAACCAACATTGCCGCAGGTGTATTTGTCTCTAGTCGTCATGGATCACGCCCGCTCAGCCAGTGGTTGACCAGGGCGATGATCAGCCCCACAAAGAGCGGAGCGAGGACATATCGAATCAGCTCGCTCAAGGTGCATCACCTCCTCTCTGATGTGGAGGCTGACAACTCAAGCAAGAGACCTACGCGTAATTTATTTGAGAAGGGCAGAATTTAGCTGCTGGGATCACCGTTTCGAGAACGGATATCTGGATCGTCCTTGTTTCGATTGATTTTTTGACGAATCCAAGCGAGAAGCCCTTTTTGTGGAGACTCTTGTTCTTCAATACCTGACTGTTCAGTTAAAGTTTTTCCAGCAGAAGGTAATTCTAATGATGTAATCGTCTTTTCTCCGATTTGTGGTGCAGGTATTATTAATGAAAGGGAGTCGTTTCTCGTTTCTGCTGGTTCTTCCAAAATTTTAGCAATCGCAGTTCTCGATGTATTAAACAAATAGTCGTAGCTGTTTCCTGTTTTAACAGCGGGCATTTCCGGTTCTTTCTCTATTTTTGGAGAAGGAACCGTTTTTTCTTTTTCACAAGGGCGGTCTTCTTTAGGTTCCTTTTCTTTATCAAAAATCTCGGTTTCTTTAGTAGTAATGATCTTCGCCGTCACCACGGAATCAAATAGTTTTACGCCATTTTCTTCAAAAATATCCAACGTCGTTAAGAGTTCGCAAGCTTCTTTGATTACTGGTATTGGCAGATCATTCTTTAGATTGTTATATTTCCAGTCATGTGTTTTTCCCAGACCGTTGGTAAAGGTCGCCACTAAATCCTGTCGCATAGCTGTATTTTCCTTTCTCAAATTTTTCTTTACGTAGGTCATCTTCTATCAAGGTTCATTCGTTTCATCGGGACGGACTTTGGCAATCAAGGAACGGACAAGGGACACGGCTTTTTCACCGAAGTTTCGGACAGGGAAGGTTCTCATTTTCAACGTTTGCCATTCAGGCGCCATGAAGTAATCTTGAAAGTAGTAGAAGAAGCGCTTCATGGTGCGAGTAGCCTTGGTGTTCATAAAAATCTCACGGACAAGATCCTTCAAAATGAAAGCAAACTCTTCCGCACCTAGCTGGTGCCGTATTTTCAAAGTGAGAATGTATTTAATCGTTAAGCTGCTGTTTTGTGTACTGTAGTAATACTCTTTGATACGTTTTTCCAAGGTGGTTGATTTCAAATTGAATAATTGGCGGTACGAAAGGGTTTGTTCATTCATGGGATGGTGTCCTCCTTTTTTTTAGTAGAGGAAGGCGGCTAAGCCGCGCCTCCTCAAGTGTATTCATTAAAAAATAATTGTCTCGACCGTTTCTACATATTTGGCGCTGACGACTTCGTTATACAACTTTTCGCCATCTCTATTGAACAAATGTAGCAACGTCATTTTTTCTAAGATACTGCGGATATCCTCTGGCGCTTTACCTTCTCCTGGGTTTGGATAGCTCCACGTTTGTGAGCGACCGCCGCTGGTTTTAAAGATCGATACAAGTTTTTTCATCTAGTTTCCTCCTAATTTTTTGTCACACGAGATTGGCTGGTGATGATCACGCCATCTAACAAGGTGTCGTCTTGGTCTAGCTCTGTCATGATTTCCCCTAGTTTGATGATTTCTGCTTCCTCAGGGTTGTCCACAACGTTTGAAAAAGTGATTTTCTTTAGTTTTTCCACTCCAGGGACAGACAATTGGACTTGCAATTTGGTGCTTAGTTTTTGGATCATGTTTATTCCTCCATGTGTTTTTTGTTCCGGCCGGTGACTTAACGATAAGGCACAAAACAAAACTAGGTCAAAACCGCGAAAATTACATTTAGGGGTCAATTTTGCAGGGTTAGCGACCAAATTTTTTTGAAGAATCCCGATTTCATAGGCTTTTGAAAAAAAGAAGCACCCAATCCCCTGCAAAATTCAGGGCCAAATGCAGAATTCGGCACTTTGACAACGAAGAGGGGTGTATGCTTAGTTGATAAAAATTGATATATCAATGTTTTTAGTGAGGAATTCTGTTGAACTTTTCTTAAAAAATACTTGAGACAAACTGATTATTTTTATTGTACTTAATGTTTTCTTAATATTTAGCTTTCATGAAAAGAGGAGGAATTCAATTTTTATCTCTCACGAAATATAGTAAAATAGAGTCTCAAGATAAAATGGATGCGCTGCCAAAAGCCTAGTTATAGTTGATCGAATTTCCTTGGAAACAAGATAAACCCTACTACCTAAAAAGATAGCTGTCTCAGAAAAAATTCATACGTTCACAGGTGGTTGTAAGCTTTCGCAACTCGCTGCATACGCAATTGAAGAAACGTATACGGATCTAGCCATTGAGGATAAGGTGTGGGTTGGTGGCTAATTATTTCAACGATAACTTAGTAAAAAAACAAAGCCAAAGGAGCGATAAAGCATGGTGACACCGTACATTCTATTTAACAAACAATGCGAAGAGGCGATGCGGTATTATGAAGAAGTCTTTTCCGGAGAAAAACTAACAATCCAAAGGTACCAAGACTACATCCCAGAAGGCGTGGAGGAAGACGTGAGTAACTATGTTCTTCATGGAGAAATGGAGTTGTTTGGTTCGCCGTTTACCTTTGCGGACGAATTTTCAATTCCGTTTCAAGTGGGGAATAACGTTCACTTGACGGTAAATCCAAGCGATGTTGAAGAGGCGGCAGCGATGTTTGATGCGCTGAAAGAAGCGGGTGAGGTCTATCTTCCACCGACCAAGACCTTTTACAGCCCCTTCCATGGATCAGTTAAAGACAAATACGGCATTGTATGGAACATGATTGTCGTTTGATAGAGCCAGCAAAACAAGGAGACAAACGATGGATAAAAAAACGGAACCTTCAAAACAAAAGGTAGTCTACATTTTGCCTTCGACAGTAGTGAGCAGTGCGGGCAGCCGAATGTTTGTGTTCTCACAGTATCGTGAACCGATTGCGAAGATGCAGGTACACTTTGGCGAGAATTATCAAGTGACATCCGCCTTCATCGACAAGATAAAGGTCTTTGAGGAAGATACGATCTATTTAATCCCTGAACAGCTGCGTCATGTGGTGAACAGTCAGAAGATTCCAAAGAAGCTCATGGTGCCTTCGAATATTTTCGCTGAAAAAGTGTTGGAGGACATCCGCCGAGAAGTTTTGGTTCTGCAGCTGCGTAGGCCAATTTGAAGTTATATGAATTAAATCAATGAAAAACATGTATGAACCGCTTTTCACTTTTTAAAATGTGGCATTTACTTAATAAAAAAATAGAGGCAGATCTTTTTTATAAGGATTGTAGTTGCCAAGTAGTTTAGTTGTACTATAATGATGATTAAAAGCGTGTAGATACTCGATGACACGAATTGTTTATGGCTGAAGTGAGAAATTGAGTTTTCACTGTTTTCATGATAAAATGTATTTGCGAAACGAAATTAAATCTTTCAGCACCACTAAAAAAAGCCGTCCCCTGACTGCGACGAAAGGGAACGGCTATTTTTTCGTTCGCTGCGAGTACGAACGATCAGGCTAGAATAGCAACCTGCTTTTAGTTATCGTCTTTGTCCTTCTTATCTAGCCATGAAGAAAATAGTTTACTAACTATACCTACGAAAATAGGTGCGACAACCAACGAAATTAAATCTTTCAACAACCTCACCACCCAACGTGGCAAGTTGCCTGTGTTAGTATATCATACGAGGAAGATTAGAGAGCAATAATCCTAAAATTCCTAGTATCATCGAATATTTTCGCTGAAAAAGTGTTGGAGGACATCCGCCGAGAAGTTTTGGTTCTGCAGCTGCGTAGGCCAATTTAAGGTGAAAGACCGATATTTTTTGGTGTGAATCGCTCTTTTAATTATAAAGGTAACGCGAACAATATGTATTCCTTTGGATGAAATCAGGAGGTTTAGTGTGGGGAGATACAGGAACAAACTTTTAGGGTTATTATTTCTATTGCTCTTGATTTTACTATTGCTTGTGGTACCAAGAAAGAATTCGCCTAATAAGACGACACAAAAAATATCAACTGTTCATTCCTCCTCGGTTATGCAACCTATTAACACAGCTGAATTTTTGGAGAGTTTTTCCGGAAAGTGGGAATCAGAGGAGCTATCTCAGGTAATTGAGTTCAAAAAAATAGACAATGATTTTATTCTTGAGATAAAAAATGCGAAGAATCCTAACGAGGATGAAAGGGTTGAGTTTGAAGTTGTAGAACATTTAACTTCAGACAATCGGTGGATGCTAAAACCACTAAAAAGAACAGATTCTAGGTTTATTCTCAAACAGTTGTCCCAGAATGAGATAGTTTTCTTTTCAACAACAACTAGAGAGAAAACAGAAGGGGTCTCAAAACCAATAAGTTATTTCAGAGTGGAGTAATACGATTTGGTGAATATTTTCAGACGGTTTTATTGACTACTTGATTCAAATAGTAAAAAAAGATAGTAAAACATCCCTAGTAAAATCAAAATCTTCATTCGATTTTGGTTTACTAGGGATGTTTGATTTTTGGTAATGAAGAGTTTAAGAAGCGGCTTCTAACTCACCTCGATGATTTCTTCTGTTTCTTTATCGAAGAAATGGCTCTTGTTCAAGTTAAAGGCCAAATCGATTTTTTTTCCAGGTTGGTGGAAATCACGAGCATCTACCCGCGAGATAAATTCGGTTTCGCCAACACGAGAATAGAGCATAGTTTCAGCACCTAATAACTCGGAAACGACGATTTCCGCTTTTACGGTGGCTTCTGGGGCAGTATCGATCGCGATTTGTTCAGTATGGATGTCTTCTGGGCGGATACCGAAAATCAATTCTTTGCCTTCGTAGCCCTTTTCAACCAAGAGGTTATTTTTTCCTTCAGGAATGGTTAGACGCAATCCTTGGTGGTCAGTGATGACTCCTCGCGATAAGGTGACATTGAAGAAGTTCATTGCAGGAGAACCAATAAAGCCTGCCACGAAGACATTTTTTGGAGAATTATAGACCTCGATCGGCGAACCAATCTGCTGAATAAAGCCATCTTTCATGATCACGATTCGATCTGCCATGGTCATTGCCTCGGTCTGATCATGGGTCACGTAGATCGTCGTTGTTTTTAAACGGCGATGCAATTTCGCAATTTCCGCTCGCATCGCTACCCGCAGTTTGGCATCCAAGTTGGACAAAGGCTCATCCATCAAGAAAATCTGAGCATCTCTGACAATAGCTCGGCCTAGAGCGACCCGTTGACGCTGTCCGCCAGATAGAGCTGCAGGTTTTCTGTCTAGATAGTCCGTCAAGCCTAAAATCTCCGCCGCATTATCAACGCGTTTTTTAATTTCCTGCTTGTTGATTTTCCGTAATTTTAGACCAAAGGCCATATTGTCAAAGACCGTCATATGAGGATATAGGGCATAGTTTTGAAAAACCATGGCAATGTCGCGGTCTTTCGGCGCCACCTCATTCATGATTTTTCCACCAATCGAAAATTCGCCTTCTGAAATATCCTCCAATCCGGCAATCATGCGTAAAGTGGTTGATTTTCCACAGCCGGAAGGACCGACAAAGACGATGAATTCCTGATCCTTTACATCCAAATTAAAGTCTGTTACTGAGTATTTGGGATTGTTGTCATATTGTTTATAGACATTTTTTAAAGCCATTTCAACCATTCGTGGTTCCTCCAATTCGTTCATCCTTCAATTATTCTTTCCCACTTTCTTCAAAAAAACAAATTAATAGTAGGTATCGCTTTCATTTACTTTAATAGAAAAAATGGAAAAAGAAGCTATCTACGTTTTATCACAATTACTTTCGATCAAAAATGACTTTCTCTACTTTCCTTTAATTTGTTGCAACATACCTTAAATTTGTTCATTACTTCTACCGATAGAAAGCGATATCATTACTTTCGAAAGGAGTTGAAGGGATGCAGAAAAAAAAGAAAGTCGGTTTTTGGCAGAATGTCTGGCGTTATAAAGCGTTGATCTTAATGGCGTTGCCGGGGTTCCTCTGGTTCATATTATTCTTTTATATTCCAGTGTTCGCCAATGTCGTAGCCTTTAAGAATTTTCACATTTCACCAAACGGCTTTATTGATAGTTTGATGACGAGTGAATGGGTCGGCTTTGATAACTTCAAATTTTTATTCGCTTCACAGGATGCCTGGTTGATTACTCGCAACACACTTTTATACAACATAGTATTCTTGGCATTTAATTTGTTCTTCGCGATTTCATTTGCGATTATCATGAGCGAGTTGCGAAATAAAAGATTAGTGAAGGTTTACCATACGATGTCATTGCTGCCATATTTCTTGTCGTGGGTAGTCATCGGGTATTTCGTTTATGCCTTCTTGAGCCCTGATAAAGGGATCATCAATCATTGGTTGACCAATGGCGGGAAAAATCCAATCAATTGGTACAATGATCCGACTTGGTGGCCGTTGATTTTCGTCATCATGAATGTTTGGAAGAGTCTCGGCTACAATAGTATCATTTACTATGCTTCTGTCATGGGAATCGACCCGACGTATTATGAAGCGGCGATGGTAGATGGCGCCAGCAAGTGGCAACAGATCAAAAATGTTACCATTCCTCAAATCGTTCCAATGATGCTTGTTTTGTTAATCATGAACATCGGGGGGATTTTTCGTGCGGATTTCGGAATGTTCTACAATGTTCCGCGAAATTCCGGCGCGCTGTATCAAGTGACATCGGTCTTAGATACGTACATTTACAACGGCTTAACGTCGACGGGTGATCTGGGAATGTCTTCGGCGGCCAGCCTGTATCAATCGGTTGTGGGTGCGATACTGCTGCTGATGGCGAACTTTGTCGTTAGAAAAGTTGAACCAGATTCAGCACTATTTTAGGAGGCACTCAATGAAGAAGAAAAAAATCAATAAAGTTGAAATTCGCTCTTTTAATCCGACAGTCAATTTGATCTTTAATATTGTGATGGCGTTGTTTGCGATTTCTTGTGTTTTGCCGTTTTTCTTTGTCATCATGATTTCACTGACGCAGGAAGCCTCATTAGCGGAGATGGGCTATCGTTTCTGGCCAAAAGAATTTTCGATGGCAGCCTATAGTTATATTTTTGCGGGGGAAATGAGCAAGAAAATTTTTCAGGCATTTGGCATCACCGTTTTTGTAACAGTATTGGGAACAGTGGTGAACGCCTCGATGACGTCGCTATATGCGTATGTCATTTCTCGCTCTAACTTTCCCTTCAGGCGTTTTTTCACGATTTTTGCTTTAATCACGATGCTGTTCACGCCAGGGATGGTGGCCACTTACTTAGTGGTTAAAAATCTGTTGAACTTGAACGACACGATTTGGGCATTGATCATGCCCCTCGCATTAGGGCCATTCAATATCTTAGTGATGCGTTCGTTCTTTAAAAAGACGGTTCCCGATAGTATTATTGAGTCTGCGCGAATCGATGGGGCTAGTGAGATGCGGATTTTTACTAAGATCGTCTTGCCGCTAGCGGTTCCTGGAATTGCGACCATTAGTCTTTTTGCAGCTTTAGGCTATTGGAATGACTGGTTAAATGCGTTGCTGTATATCCAAAAAGATAGTCTTGTTCCATTACAATATTTGTTGATGAAGATCCAAAATGATTTGGATTTCTTGGCGCGAAACGCTGGTCTCGGTGCTCAGATTCAAGGAGGACTAGCGGCGTTACCGAGCGAGTCGGCTCGGATGGCAATCGTTGTGGTTTCAACCCTGCCGATTGCGTTAACCTATCCATTCTTCCAACGGTATTTTGTTGGAGGCTTGACAATTGGCGGAGTCAAAGAATAAACAATACAGAAAGAAGTGGAAAAATGAAAGCGTGGAAAAAAGTACTAGGGATAGCGACCATCGCACTTGCGACCGTTGGCTTGACGGCCTGCAGCTCGGCAAATTCAAAGGAAGCCAGCGGCGGAGATTCAAAAACATTGTTGATGTATCAGGTAGGAGATAAACCAGATAACTATGATGAATTGATGAAGATCGCCAACAAGCAGATCAAAGATAAGATCGGCGTAACGATTGACTTACAGTACATTAGTTGGGGTGATTGGGAAAAGAAAATGCCGACGATCATTAACTCGGGAGAGAGCTATGACCTCGCGTTTGCTTACCAATACGTTGCGAATGCACAAAAAGGTGCCTTTGCAGATCTGACGGAGCTTTCGAAGACCCATGCCAAAGAATACATGGATCAATTGCCAGAGACCTACAAAAAAGGCAATGAAGTTGATGGAAAATTGTACGCGATTCCAGTATACGGAAATACGTGGGCGCAACAAGTATTGACCTTTAATGACCAGTTCGTGAAGAAATACAATCTGGATATCAGCAAAGTTGACGGGTCTTACGAATCAGCAACCAACGTCTTAAGACAGTTCCACGAAAAAGAACCAAATATCGCGGCGTTTGCGATTGGTCAAAACTTTAAAGCATCTGGCAACTTCGACTATCCATTAGGAAAGGATTATCCGTTTGCTGTCAAGGTGGATGCGGAGGGGTCACCGAAGATCATCAATCAATACGAAGATCCTCAATTCCAGAAGAATTTAGAAGTGTTGCATCAATGGTATCAAGAAGGGCTGATTCCTTCAGATGCGGCAACAGATACAAAAGCTTACCCATTAGAAGGAAACACGTGGTTCATGCGTGAAGAAACACAAGGACCGTTGGATTATGGGGATACGATTATTTCTCAAGCAGCTAGTCAACCACTTACTTCTCGTCCGATCACGAACCAATTGAAAACAACGGCTCAAGCCCAAATGGCGAACTTCGTCGTATCGAATACTTCGAAAAATAAAGAAAAAGCAGTAGAATTTTTAAACCTGTTGAATACCGATCCTAAATTGTTAAATGGCTTAGTTTGGGGAATTGAAGGCGAAGCGTGGGAAAAAGTCGGCGATAAGAAGATCAAGTTGTTGGACGGCTACAAACCAAAGGCCCACATGGATGCATGGAATACTGGGAACAATATGCTTCTATATACTTCTGAAACAGTGACGGATGAAATGATCCAAAAACGTGATCAAAGTATTGAAGAAGCCGCAACGTCTCCAATTTTAGGCTTCAACGCTAAAACAGACGGGTTCAAAACAGAGCTATCTAACGTGATGAATGTCATGAACCGTTACGCAGCGAACTTGAATACTGGTTCGATTGATCCAAAAGAAAATCTGCCAAAATTGATCAAAGAATTAAAAGCGGCAGGCTGGGAAAAAGCCCAAAAAGAAATGCAAACTCAATTGGATCAATACATGAAAGACAATCAATAAACGTTATTCAAACATGAAACGCATCCTGTTGAACTGAATTCTGTAGATTTGCTTTCAAGGTCAAAACGATCTTGGAAGCAAATTCTTCGGTTCTCTAAGAAAAGGCTTTTATTTCTTCTTTATTATGAGATTCATGTTATTATATGACAAATGTCTAGATCTTAGTTCACACTCCTGTTGTGGATTAAGATTTGAACATTTTTCAGAAATGATGAGGTGAAAGACATGGCCAGTACAGGCATTCAACGGCTATTTTATGTAATCTGGACGATTATTAAATTGAATCTATATTTTCTTTTGTTTTCTTTAATGGGAGGCGTAGTTTTTGGCATCGGACCAGCCTTTCAAACGATGAACGACCTCCTGACAGAGCAAGGGATCAACTATCAAGAAATCACCTTCAAACGTTTTTTGAGCAGTTGGAAAAAGAATTTTAAACGGGGGAATCTGCATTTTAGTTTATTTGCAGCCTTGACCTTCGTGTTGGCCTACAACCTCTATTTAGCGGCACAGATCCAAGGATTGTTATGGATGATCATTACGTTTTTATTGTTCTTTGTGCTGTTGCTAGTCGGAGTGCTGTTTCTTTATACAACTCAGTATGAGACCAGCTATGATATTTCTACCGGGAATTTATTGAAATTAGCCTTTATTAGTGTCTTTTTAAATTTTGGTGTTTTTTTAAAAGTCTTGTTTGGCGTGGCCAGCATCTTTGTGCTGACTTGGTACTTCAAGAGTTTGATGCTATTTGCAACTTGTTCACTGCTAGTAATTTGGAGTGGGTATGCTACGAAGGACAATCGTCAGCTGGTGGATAAGAAGTTGAATTCCTATGGGTAAGGGCAGATTTCGATTGACGAAGAAAACACACTTAATGAATCGTTTGATGCAAGTATACAGCCTTCTGCTAATGGGAATCATCCTGCTGGTAGTGGCTGCTTTGTGCGTTTTTACTGCAGATTCGAATTACAAGAAATTGATGAACGATATGTACATTTTAGAAAACCGGATTCACAGCTATGCGACAGATAAGGAAAAATACCATGAGCTACCTTTACATGGAATTAGCCAGCTCCAATGCGGCGGTGGATAATGTTCGGAAATACTTAAATTTGTCTCCATCAGAATATTTTGAGTTTACCCAAAAATACTGGGACGATTATCAAAAGGATACGCGGGTTTCTTCCACGATCAGCGGATTTTTTACTGCCTTTCCTGATTTGGAGGAACTATTCGTCACCTTGGATGGCTCAAACAATTATTTGAAAGCGGATCAAAGGAATCATAACGGGCAAAAGCTACAAGGCAAGCTGCCGAAAAAGACGAGCTTTTTGATCAATCGTCCAATCGTGGATCAATATAGTTTTCAGACGATCGGCCAAATTTACGGTGTTTTTTCAGAGTCCGCTGTATTAGGCGATTTGGCTCAATCTTTAGTCGATGAAGGGATTGACGCATTTATCGTGGATAGTGCCGATCAAGTCAAATTCTCTACCCATCATCAAGTAACCGACAAGGAATATCAAGCATTGGTAAAAGGCATTGAAGGTCGTGGGGCTGTTCCGCAAGCGATTCGTAAGAATTACTATGTGATCGATCGGCAAACAAGCAAGACCTATTCGTATGTTTTAGTCGCGAACAAACAGGTTCTTTGGTGGAAAAATGTAAAGACCTTTAGCCTGATTATCCTATTAGGCGGTTTGCTGGCGAGCCTTCTTTTGCTAATCCTGCATCGCACCTTTAAACGCTATTTTCAGCAGGTGGAGACGATCGTGGGCATTACCCATAGTGTTGCGGAGGGGCGTCTGCAAGAACGAATCGATCTTGGGTTAGTCCAAGATGAGTTGCTTGATCTTTCGCAAGCGATCAATTACATGATTGACAGCTTGGATCAATACATCAAGGAAAACTATGAATTGGAGATTAAGCAGCGGGATGCTCACATGCGGGCGCTCCAATCCCAGATTAATCCGCATTTTCTGTACAATACCTTGGAGTATATTCGTATGTACGCGTTAAGTAAGCAACAAAAGGAATTAGCGGATGTGGTCTATGCCTTTTCAGCGTTGCTGCGGAACAATACGACTCAAGAAAAGACGACAAGCCTGAAAAAGGAACTATCCTTTTGCGAGAAATATGTCTACTTGTATCAAATGCGTTATCCGGATCGGGTTGCGTATCGTTTCACCATTGAGCCGGAATTGGAGCAACTGGTGATTCCGAAATTTAGTTTGCAGCCATTGATTGAAAATTATTTTGTTCATGGGATCGACTATACCCGCAATGACAATGCCATCAGTGTCAAAGCCTTTTTTGAAGGGGAAGATATCGTGATTCAGGTGATTGATAACGGAAAAGGAATGGAGTCAACATCCTTACAGCAATTACAAGCAAATCTAAGGATGCCTGAGGATCAGCAAACGTCGTCAATTGGGATGCGAAATGTCTATGAACGGTTGAAAAACTGTTTTGATGGTACATTCTCAATGTCTATCGAATCCCAGATAGATCGAGGGACGACGATTACGATTCGCGTGGAAGGGGGAAAAGCACATGTTGTATAAAGTTCTACTAGTCGATGATGAATATATGATTTTAGAGGGATTGAAGCAGATCATTCCTTGGGAGGAACTAGGCTTTGAAATTGTCGCCACCGCTCGAACCGGTACCGAAGCTTTGACATACTTGAGGGCTCATTCGGTTGACCTTGTCGTAAGCGACATCACGATGCCAGAAATGAACGGCATCCAAATGGTCGGGGCGGCGTATGAACGAGGAGATGAATTTGCCGCCATTTTTTTGTCAGGCTATCAAGAGTTTGAGTATGTAAAGGAAGGGATCCGACTAGGAGTGAAGGATTATTTAGTTAAACCCGTCGATCAAGAAGAACTCATGGAAGTTGTGACGAAGATAGAACAAGAGTTGACCGAACGCCAGCATCGCAAGGAACAGGAGCAGTTGTATAGTGAAAGCAGTATCGGTCGTTGGCTGAATGATGAGCTGAATGAGCAGGAGTTTCTTGAACTGATGGCGGACTTGGAGCTGCCCATACAGGGTCCCTTCACAGCAATCAAATTACTGAGTGATGCTCCACAGCTACAGGCAATCACACAACAGCTAAAAGAGAACCACCAGCGTTTGATCATCGCTGGAAGTTCTCAGCAAAATCAACAGATCACTTTGATTTTCCAAGGGGATGCAGAACAATTAAAACGTTTTTTGGCTGAGATAAAACGGCAATACCGGGACATCGTCATCTATACGGGAGAAACGATCCCCGATTGGGAAAACGTCTATGAAAGCTATGAAAAAGTCCGACAAATCGAAGCGTTAAAAGATTTTTATCCTGATTTACTGCCTAGTCATAAGCAGGATTTGGTAGAGAACTTGAATGAACAGGAATTTTCATTTTTAGGGTTTAATAAATCTTTGATGATCGGCGATGCGAAAACAATTCAACAAGAGATGGATACTATTTTTGAAGAAGCTCATCGGCAGCACCTTCAACCGGAAAATGCGCGGTATATTGCCTTTTTATTGTTCACTGACATTTCGCGTCAGTACCCGACGGCGACCAAAGTCATCTATGAAGAAACGATTCAGCAGATTCGCCAAAGCGAAACCGTCTATCGCTTGAAGCAAGTTTTGGAGAATGTCCTGCAAGCGGTAAGTGAACAACCGCTAGAAAAACAGATTTCAGAAGTTACCCAAGAGGTCATCGAAATGGTTTGTAAGGACTATACCAAGGACATTACATTAAAAATGGTCGCTGACACCCTGCATTTGAATGCGGTCTATCTGGGACAGCTGTTCAAAAAAGAAATGAACAACAGCTTTTCACAATATTTAAACCAGATCCGCATTAAAAAGGCGCAACAATTGCTGCTCTACAGCAATCAAAATATCAATGAGATCGCCGATGAGATTGGCTATAACAATACCAACTATTTTTCAAAAATGTTCAAAAAACTCAACGGCATCACCCCAAAAGAATTTCGTGAGCAGTATTTGAAGGAATATTCAAATGTTATTAGCGAAGACACGGAACAGGAGGGATAACTGGAATTCAAACCCAAAACAGACCGGAAAATCTTGTAAGATTTTCCGGTCTGTTTTTAGTTGCTTAACGAAAAGGGCTGCTCATTTTTTTGATAGTCTCTCGGATTTGGAACGATCCCTAGTTGGTAATCGATTGTTCCGCCGGTCATCAGGTCTTCGTGGGTGAAGAAGAGGGGCTGATGAGGCATGCCGTTGCGAGTGGTTTGATGGATAAATTGTTGCTGCGGCTGGTTGGGTTCTGCCGTAATCGTTAGCGTTTGCCCATTAGAGAGGGCCAGTACGGCACGTTTGACTAGTGGCATACCGATAACATATTCCCCGCTTCCAGGTGTCACTGGATAAAAGCCCAACGAGTTGAATAAATACCAGCCGGCCATGCTACCATTGTCCTCATCCCCCGGATAGCCATCGCTTTCGGAGCTAAAGCATTCGGTCAGTAGATTCTTGATGAGTGGCTGAGCCATTTCAGGTTTGCCGACATAACTGAATAAATAAGGATAGTGAAAACTTGGTTGATTGGAAAGGGCCAATTGTCCAAATTCAATCGCGGCCATTTCGCTCATTTCATGAATTTCAAACCCATAACCGGTCACATCAAATCTCGGGGGTTGGTTGCAGAGTTCAATCAATTTTTCTGTAAACGCGGCTTTTCCACCCATTTGCTGAATCAACCCTTGGAAATCCTGATAAACCGCAAAGCTGCTTTGCCACGCACTGCCTTCTGCGTAATCTTTCCCCCAACGAATCGGTGAAAAGTCTTTCCGAAACTGGCCTTCGGAGTCCTTTGCCCGCATGAAGCCGACAGTAGGATCAAAAATGTTTCGATAATTCAAGGATTGTTCCGCGTAAGCCGTGGCAGTTACAGTTTCTCCAAGTGTGTTGGCCACTTGACTGATACAAAAATCACTGTAGGCATAATCCAGTGTATGATTGACGGATTCATGATAATTGCTAGGAACATAACCATACCTCAGATAATCTAAGGTTCCTTGTCGCCCATAATTGTTTCTTTCGCTTTGGACTGTCGCGCCTTTTTTCATGGCGGCTAAAAAGCGGGGCATCAAATCAGGACGAATCTTTTTCATGGCAGCATCTGCAATCACGGCATCAATCAATGTTCCCGGCATCAAGCCCCGTTCATCAGGCGACAACCATTTTGGCAGAAAGCCTGTCTCTTCATAGCTATTCAAGAAGCCTTCCAGCATTTCACCGTATTTTTCCTCAGCAATCAACGAAAACAACGGGTAAACCGTTTTGTAGGTATCCCAAAAGCCATTGTTAGTGTATAAAACCCCCGGCTTGATTTCCCGATTGAAGGTATCGTAGTGAATTTTTTCGCTCTCTTCGTTTATTTCATAAAAGGTTTGAGGGAACAAGAAGACTCGGTACAAATTGTGATAAAAGGTTTTTGTTTGTTTCGGATCTGTGTGTTCCACTTGAATACGATCAAAATAGCTCGTCCATGCTTGTCTGCTGCTGCTTAAAAAGTCCTGCAAGTCGTGGGCTCTTTCACGTTCTAGGTTCAGAGAAGCCTGTGCTTGGCTGATAAACGATGTCCCGAAACGGACGACTTGCTGCTTCACGGACCCAAAAGTTAATTGGATAAAGGTGTTTTCCTCTTTCGTCGCTTCAGTGAAAGATAAAACAGGCTCAGCAAATTGGAAAGTCAGGTAAAAAGTGAAATCTGGGTCTTCACAGCCGCTGTAATTCACGAGACTGATCTGAAGTTCATGGGCATTTACCTGTCGGACAGCTTTAAGCCCCGGTAGTGTTAACAGTAGGCCATTTTCCTCTTGACTAAAGTCTAACGCCAACAATCCGCCGTACATGCTGGGAACCAAAGTCGAATGGAGACTATAGCGTAATTGATGGATCTTCAATTGATAAGGAGAGAAGACTGCCTCTTCAGGTCGGTAAGAGCTTTGGGCGTGGAACAGAGAAAGCTCCGGCAACGCGCCACTGAAAGGGGTCATCACCATGTGGCTGAAATCCCCCATCCAAGGACTAGGTTGATGGGTCAAACGATAGCCTTGAAAGCCCCGATCTTCAGGATGGAAAAACCAACTGCCTTTTTGGTCGGTGGTTTGTGGAACAAAATAGTTCATGCCAAAGGGAACACCAGTATAGGGTAGGCAATTGCCATTTGAAAAGCTATGTTGATTAGCAGTTCCGTGACGAGTGTCAATCGTATCAATCATTTGTCAAAAGCTCCTTTGTTGAGTGTCGTGTAATCAAAGTGACGGCGACTTTTTGGCTTTCCGGCTGTTGTCCAGTGCGGATCCAATCCATCAAGGCCTCGCCAGCCAATGCCCCAATCTGCTTGAAATTTTGAGAAACGGTCGTCAAAGCCGGATCAACCAGTGAAGCTGCCTGAATATCATCAAATCCGACAACGGACAGCTGTTGTGGAAGCTCAAAGCCGCCTTGTTTTAGGACGTGCATCGATTCAATCGCGACTAGATCATTCTCGCAAACCAAAGCGGTAATCTCGTTTACCGTGATATATTCCAGTAAGTGATCGGGATTTGCCTGTTGATCTTCTAACGTCGTATGAAAGGGGAGGTGTTGCTCTTTTAGGCTGTGAATGTAACCTAAGTAACGTTGGCGCGTCGATTGCGGCGGATGGCTATTCCCAAAAATATAAGCAATCCGTCGATGGCCGCTCTCAATTAGGTGATCACAAGCAACTTTTCCACCAGCAAAGTTGTCTGACAGGATCGTTGGCAATGACAAGTCGTGGAGCTGCTTATCTAAGGCAACAATCGGAAATTGCTGGAAAGAAAGATCATACAACAGGTCTAAATACTGACTCTCGTCATCTGCATAATAGATCATTCCATCAAATTCCTGTACGATATCATTCGCCTGATGACTGGTCAGATAATCAAAATTTGTCATCATCACTTCAAATCCTTCCTGTTGAAGCACAGGGAACAGGCCAGCAGAAAAGTTTCCTAGGGACAGATCATTGGAGAAGGGCAACAGAAATAAAATTCTTTTGGTCGTCGTTTTTTGCGGTGTCTGCTCTTTGACAAAACTCCCTTTTCCCCGTGTCCGCTCGATCAGCCCCATTTTTTCTAGTTCGGTTAATGCGCGTTTAGAGGTGATGCGGCTGACTTCATAAGTGTCAGACAGTTCCTTTTCCGTGGGAAGTTGACTGCCGGGCGGGAAGCTGCCGTTGGTAATCTGATTTTTAAGATCATTTAGGATTGTTTGATATAAAGGTTCCATGGTTCCCTCCTATTTGATATATCATATTAATATCTTACCATACTTATTATTTCTGTAAAGAGGCATTTTTTTGAATGGAAGCGTAGACAACGGATAAGCATTAAGCTATAATCATTTCTGTAAATGATATATCAAATTTGGAGGAATGATGATTTATGACTTATAAAAGTATACCAAAGTCGGTTGTTCGGTTTATGGAACAAATTACTGAAAAATGTGGCAATGATCATGCTGATTGGGCAGAGAATTTTAACGCGGCCTTTGCCAATACCTTATTGACCACCGTGAAGCGCCAAGAAGATGGGACAACGTTTCTATTGACTGGCGATATTCCAGCGATGTGGCTAAGAGATTCGACCGCTCAAGTGCGCCCGTATTTAGTCATTGCGAAAGAAGATCAAGAGTTAGCCGCGATGATTTCTGGTTTGGTCAAGAAACAATTCTTCTATATTAATATTGACCCGTATGCCAATGCTTTTAACGAAACGGCGAACAAGGCCGGTCATCAAACAGACCACACACAGATGAATGACTGGATCTGGGAACGTAAATATGAGATTGATTCCCTGTGTTATCCTGTTCAGTTAGCGTACTTACTGTATAAAAATACTGGAAAACAAGATCAGTTCAATGAAGACTTTGTAAACGGCGTGACCAAAATTTTAAGCGTTTTCGAGACAGAGCAGGACCATCAACATTCAATGTATACTTTCGAGCGTGACACGACCCGTCAAGAAGACACGCTGATCAATCAAGGTCGGGGAGCAGAGGTGGTACCGACTGGGATGACATGGTCAGGTTTTAGACCAAGTGATGATGCGTGTAAATACGGCTATTTGGTTCCATCGAATATGTTTGCCGTTGTCATTTTAGGCTATTTGGAAGAACTTTTTAGCGAAGTGTTGAAAGACGAAGAGATCGTAGCTAGAGCTCGCAAATTAAAGGAGGAGATTCAGCAGGGGATCGAAAAGCATGGACGAACGGTCAATCAAGCAGGCGAAACGATTTACGCCTATGAAGTAGATGGCAAGGGCAATGGAACCATCATGGATGACAGCAATGTGCCGAATTTGATCTCAGCGCCTTATCTTGGTTACGGAAAACTGGACGAGCCGACCTATCTTGCGACTCGAAAAACCTTGCTAAGTTCCGAAAATCCCTATTTTTATGAAGGAAAATTTGCCAAGGGGATTGGTTCTTCCCATACACCAGGAAATTATGTTTGGCCGATCGCTTTGGCGATGGAAGGGATGACCACTGCGGATAAACAAGAAAAAGCTCGGATTTTGGATCAGCTGGTGGCGACAGACGGTGGAACGCATCTGATGCACGAAGGGTTTGATGTCAATGACCCCAATCAATACACGCGAGAATGGTTCTCGTGGGCAAACATGATGTTTTGTGAACTAGTAATGGATTATTTCGATATTCGAGTAGAGAAGTAGTAGAGGAGATTCGTTGATGAAGAAAAAAGTATATATCATTTCTCACAGCCACTGGGACCGCGAATGGTACATGGCTTATGAACAGCATCATATGCGTTTGGTCCAGCTCATGGATGACTTGTTAGAGCTCTTCGAGAAGGATCCGGCGTTCCACAGCTTTCACTTAGACGGTCAAACGATTATTTTAGATGACTATTTACAGGTTCGACCAGAAAAAAGAGCCTTGGTCCAGCAGGCGATCACAGAAGGAAAACTACAAATTGGTCCCTTCTATATTTTGCAGGATGATTTCTTGATTAGCTCGGAATCCAATGTACGAAATATGTTGATTGGGATGGAAGAAAGCCAGAAATGGGGCACGCCCGTGATGCTGGGGTATTTTCCAGATACCTTTGGAAATATGGGACAAACTCCGCAAATGATGAAGCAAGCAAATTTAAACGCGGCAGCATTTGGTCGCGGGGTCAAACCAATCGGTTTTGATAATGAGGTATTAGAGGATCAATACACTTCGCAATATTCAGAAATGAACTGGCAAGGTCCCGATGGAACGGAAATTTTTGGCTTATTGTTTGCCAACTGGTACAGCAACGGCAACGAAATTCCGGCGGAAGAAACAGCAGCAAAAGCCTTTTGGGATCAAAAATTGGCAGATGTCGAAAAGTATGCGTCGACTCAACATTTACTGATGATGAATGGGGTCGATCATCAGCCGGTTCAAAAGGATCTCTCGCAGGCGATTGCCTTGGCCAATCGGTTGTATCCAGAGTATGAGTTCATCCACGCGAGCTTCCCAGAGTATCTGGCAGCAGTTCAAAAGGAGCTGCCAGAAGACATCGGACAGGTAACAGGAGAGCTGACGAGTCAGGAGACCGACGGCTGGTTCACCTTAGCCAATACGGCTTCTGCTCGAGTGTATCTAAAACAATGGAATACGAAAGTCAGCCGGCAATTAGAAAACATTACGGAACCTTTAGCCTCAATGGCTTATGAAGTAACTGGCGAGTACCCTCATGACCAGTTGGATTACGCATGGAAGACCTTGATGCAAAACCATCCTCACGATAGTATTTGCGGCTGCTCGGTAGATGAAGTTCATCGGGAAATGCTGCCTCGCTTTGAAAAAGCCAATGAAGTGGGAAAATACCTGGCTGAAGAAGCCGTGGCACAATTGGTTGCGACAATCGATACGAGCGGATTTCCAGAAGGCAGCCGTCCCTTTGTGGTGTTCAATACAGCGGGCACGGTTAAAAGCGGCACTGCTCAGGTCGATGTTGAAGTGAAACGAATTCCTTTCCACCAGCAATACCCTTCAGATGGTTATGAAACATTGGCCCAAGAAGCTAAACAACTGTATCACGTGGTCAACCATCAGGGGCAGAGCGTTCCCGCAGTTCTTTCTGAAGAACAGATTCGTTTTGATTATGATCTGCCAAAGGATCGTTTTCGGATTCCCTATATGAAGAAATACGTGACCCTTTCCGTTGAAGTCAAAGATTTAGCTGCTTTTTCATGGGAAAGCTTCGCCTTAGTTGAAGGTGCTGCCCCCGTTTCGGAAGCAACCTTGATTAAAGAAGACGGTCGTGTTTTAGAAAACGAGTGGGTCAAATTAACGGTCGCTTCTGACGGCTCTCTCCGGTTGACGGACAAAGAATTAGGGAAGACCTTGGAAGATTTGTTAGTGTTTGAAGACGTTGGTGATATTGCCAATGAGTACATTTTCAAACAACCAAAAAACGATCACGCGATCCTATCCACGGCCTTTGCACATCACGTTGAAATCGTCGAAGATACACCGCTACGTGCGACGATTCGCGTGATCCACGAAATGGAGATACCTAAATCAGCAGAAGAACGATTGACGCTAGAACAACAAATGGTGGTGGATTTTAGAGAAAGAAAGGCGCAGCGCTCCAATGAGACAATCTCCTTTACAATCAGAACGGATATCACTATGGACGCCTATAACCGCCGAGTAGCCTTTGAAACGACTGTCAATAATCAAGCACAGGATCATCGCTTACGAGTGCTGTTTCCAACAACGATTCAGACAGCTACCCATGAAGCAGACAGCATTTATGAAACGGTGGTTCGTCCGAATACAGTCGCCAAACATTGGGAAAACCCAACCAATCCACAACACCAACACGCTTTTGTTAATTTACACGATCAAGAATTTGGAGTCACTCTGTCTAATTTTGGCTTAAATGAGTACGAGGTCGTAGGAGATACTTTGGCATTGACGCTGCTGCGCTGTGTCGGTGAATTAGGCGATTGGGGTTATTTCCCAACACCTGAAGCACAGTGTATCGGAAACCACACCTTCAACTTCGGGATCGAACTCCACGGTGCGCCAGCAACTCGTTATCAGACTTACAAGCAAGCCCATGGCGCACAAGTGCCTTTTGTGACACAACAAACGTCTATTCACGAAGGCCGCTTGAATTCAGCTCAAAACTACTTGACAGTAAGCGGCGAGTGTTTTGAAGTCACCGCATTAAAACGGCGAAAAGCCGATGAGGCACTGATTCTGCGTGGGTACAATCTAAGCGATCAGCCAACAGATATCACGATTGAAAAAGCCGGAGAATCGCCCGTTCATTTGTTGAATCTTTTAGAAGAACGCTGCGGCGCATACGAAGCCAAACTGCAGCCATATGAAATTATAACCCTAGAGATGAAGGAGTAGCAGAATGTATTTTGGTGGTATAGAAGCAGGCGGGACAAAGTTTGTATGCGCCGTCAGCGATCAGCAACAAAACTTAGTAAAGAAAATCAGTATCCCAACGACGACTCCAGAAGCGACCTTTGCGGAAGTTTTTGAGTTCTTTGATCAATATGAGCTATCCGCTTTGGGAATTGGTTCCTTTGGTCCGATCGGGATCGATCCCAGCAAAGACAACTACGGCTACATCTTGGCAACGCCGAAACCAGGCTGGTCAGAAGTAGATTTTCTAGGCAAAATCAAGGAACGGTATGCCATTCCAGTCGCTTGGACAACCGATGTGAATGCGGCAGCTTATGGCGAATTGAAAAAAGGAGCGGCTCAGGGCAAGAAAAGTTGTATCTACTTAACTGTCGGTACAGGCATTGGTGGCGGAGTCGTTATTAATGAGAACATTTTTTCAGGAATCGGTCATCCAGAAATGGGTCATATGCACATAAAACGTCACCCGGATGACGATTATGATGGCACCTGTCCGTATCACAAAGACTGCTTGGAGGGCCTAGCAGCCGGCCCCTCATTGGAAGCTCGTACAGGGATCAAAGGTCAAGACCTGGCAGAGGATCACCCTATCTGGGATCTTCAAGCCTATTACATTGGGCAAGCATTGATGAGCTATAGCTTAATTTTAGCGCCTGAAAAAATCGTCTTAGGCGGTGGAGTGATGAATCAAAATCAGATGCTGATGAAAATACGTCAATCGTTTGTCGACCAAATGTCCGGCTATCTGGAAACTCCGCCAGCCAGCGAGTATGTCGTTCGCTGGGGATTGCCAAATGAGAGCGGCATTATCGGCTGCCTTTTACTAGCAGAAGAAGCACTAAACTAAAAAACAAAGAAGCTGAACTAGGAATGAATCGTTCAGCTTCTTTTGATTGAGGGAAGATACTGATGAAAACGATCGACCGTTGCTTGATTGCGGAAAACAGCGACACACAAATAGTCCGTCAAAATATCATACAGCTATTTACTGAACTAGGCTATCAATTTAGAAGCCGACCGGAGACGAGCCTGATTTTAGCGATTGAGCCAACGCTAGAGACAAAGACCAGCCTAACATCAAATCGTCTTTCAGGGAAAACCCCCAGCAGCTTATTTCGGGGGGCCGTTCGCCTGATTCTCCAGCAGTTAATGGGGAAAAGCCAGCCTCAAACAGCTCAACCTGCATTAGAAGAACAGATCCTGATGCTGGATATTGGCAGAAAATACTATTCATTAGCCAAGCTCAAACGTTTGATTCGCAGCCTGGCACTTTTTCAATTTACCCATCTTCAATTACACTTTTCGGAAAATGAAGGCTTTGGCATCGAGTCACTCCGTCATCCAGAAATATGCAGCCCCAACCATTTAAGTCAAGAGGAGATTCGTGAATTAATCGCATATGCAGAGAAGTTTTATCTAGAGATCATTCCAGACATAGACACACCCGGACATGTACGCCAGCTTTTAACGCATCATCCTGAATGGTGTTTACTGAAGGCTGATGGTAGCCGTGAAACCAGCGCGCTGGATATCTTAAACCCCGAGGCGGTCGATTTTATCAAGGAAATCTATCAAGAGTTTGCGGAATTATTTCAAGAAAGCCGGTACTTTCATATTGGCGCCGATGAATTTGTCGACTTTGATCAACTCGACCAGTATCCAAGTCTAACTTCGACAGCTTTGAAGCTTGGCAGCACCGCCAGCGGCATCAACCCCTTCATCCAGTACGTCAACGATCTGATTCATTATCTAAATGGATTTGGATTCACCGTTAGAGTGTGGAACGACGGCTTCTATCGAAACGATGACCAAGAACACATTCATTTAACGAACCAATGCGAGGTTTCCTATTGGACACGCTGGAATCCACACATGGCTGCACTCGAAACATATTTAACTCGCGGATACACCATGATAAATCACAATGACAATTTTCTTTATTACGTGCTCGGCGAAGCAGCCGGCTACCAGTATCCCACATATGAAAAAATCAACGAGCACTTTCAATTAACGACCTTTGCGAGTGATCAAAAAATGAAGAAACAAAATCAGACCAAAGGAGTCGCTCTTTCCGTTTGGGCTGATATTCCTGAAGCCAAATCCTCCCACGAAGTCCTTGCTGATATTTTTTGGCTGCAAGCCGCACTGAGCGAAAAGGTGTATGGCGATAAAAATAAGAAAGACGATTATCAAGAAGTGTTTGAACAGTGGATGAGATGAGAAGGGAAGAATATTTTTGCTTTAGCATAAGGATGCACACGCTATAAGCTTTGTTGCTGGGAAATTATCGCATCCATATTACACTTACAAATCAGCAAAAAAGAGACAACCCATTATTGCTTGTCTCCGTCCTTTGAATCTGGAACATGGCTATCTGTTGGCACATCAATTTTAATTTTTAAAGATTGGTCCAACAATGGTGTTATTTGCAAAAAATCAAAAGCAAGATAGATTCTGTCTAGGAATTTGGTACTATCGCTAACATAGGTGCCGAATTCTTGTATATAAAACACAATTTCAGATAAATCTCGTTCTACTTGGAGATAGATGTCGTTTGTATTTTTTTCAATCGTCCGAGCCTTTATTTCATCTATAGAAAGAAGGCCTTCATCTATTCAGATAGAAAATGAAAACTTCTCATTTTCTATCTGATTCTTTTAGGATTATTTCTTTGTGATATCTACAATGGTTCTACCAAGATGTTTTCCTTCTTTTAACAAGTGAATAGTATTAGGAAGTTCATCTAATGAAATAGCCGTAAATAGTGTAGTATCAGTTATTTTCCATTCTTGAGCTAATTTAGACCAAATCATTTGTCTGTATTCTTGAGAAATGTTCACTGAATCAATACCAATAAGATTAATCCCACGTAAGATGAAGGGGAGAACAGTTGTAGTTAACTTAATCCCGCCAGCATTCCCACATAAGGAAACACTTCCTTGATAATAAACATAAGGCAGTAAACTTGATACCAAATCTCCACCCACAGTATCCAAAATGTAATGAAAGGTTTGTTTAGCCAGTGGCTTTTTAGTGAATTCAAAGTCACTTAAAAGAATCACCGTATGTGCACCTAATTGTTTTGCGACGTTGATCTGATTTTCTTTTCTAACCAGTGCAGTGATATTTTTGTATCCAGCTTTAGATAAAATTTGTAGTGCAATACTACCCACACCGCCTGTGGCTCCAGTTACTAAAATGGCTTGATCAAGAGAAGGTGTCATACCATTTTTTTCTAACTCATAGACAGAAAGAGCAGCGGTTAGGCCAGCAGTCCCAAAGATCATTGCTTCTTTCATCGATAAATCTTCGGGTAATCGTACAACCCAAGAAGAAGGAACTCTCGCATATTCAGCGAACCCGCCAGTATGTGTCATTCCCATATCATATCCAGTGACTAAAACTTGCTGTCCTATAGAATAATTCGGGTCCGTGGACGCTTCAATTGTTCCGCTTAAATCAATACCGGGAATCATAGGATAGTTGCGGATGACGCCTCCATTTTTTTGTACGGCTAACATGTCTTTGTAATTGACGGAAGAATAGGCAACTTTTATCAGAACTTCCCCAGCGTCCAACATATCCTCTTTTGTTTGATCTTCTACTTGATAACTGATTTCTTCCTCGTTCTCCCTTACTACCAATGCTTTAAATGTATCCATGTTTAAATTCCTTTCTTCAACAAAATAGTTTTGTAACAAAAATATTTCCAAGGAGAACTTATCATGATATTATGGTTCTGTCAACGATTGATGGAGGGATTTAAGATGGTAGAAAATTGTATGAACTTTTTATTGAGTGTCTCTCAACATAAAGTTTTCAAATATTATAGTAAATTGTTAGAAGAACAAGGGATTACCTCTGCGCAGGCAGGGATTTTAACCTGCATTTGGTCCGCTCCTAACGGTAAAATGACACCTAAAGAAATAGGAAAAAAACTTTATCGAGAAGCCCCCACAATATCCGGTCTTCTCGATAAAATGCAGAAATTAGAACTTATCAATAGGGACGTTGATCCTGACAATAGACGAGTTATATTTGTAAGTACTACGAAAAAAGCCGATGACCTGAGAGAGGTGATTGAAGGGGCAACCGAGAAAATGAATCAACAGGTCCTCAAAGGTTTTTCTCCAGAAGACGCAGAGTTATTGAAGCAACTATTGACTAAGCTCATTCATTCTGAGATTAAGTAAGTTCATACGTCGCACCTCAGATTAGAATGATCCAGTGATAAGAGAATAGGTCTCTAATTAACGAATTACTAAAACTAGCCTTAACAGACTAAATTGATGATCATGATACTTTCTTCAAGAGAACTAATGCTAGTACTATGAAGGATATGTTGAGTTTAGAGCAGTAAACAAAGGCTAATCAAAGCGGAAGTAGAAACCACTATTATAAGTTGCATTTTAAGCATTATAATAGTGGTTTTTATTGTTCATAAGGTTACGATTCATAGAGTTGAGGGAACACCACACCATGAATAACGATCGTTTTCGGTAGAATTCAATTTCACCTTACCAGACTAGCGTAACTTTATCCCGTTCTGGTAAAAAATAAAGGGTCTAGAATTTCTAATATATTCCCTTCCTCCAGTTTATAGTTGTACCGTATATTTGTCTTTTGTTCGCTCGAATCAGGGATTAGCAATTCATTTTTTGACTCATTTTTTTCAAAAGCTTCTTTGTCTTTATAGAAAAAAAATCTGTCTTCCTTATCGCTTTTCGATTCTATATTGTAATACCCTGCCGATATCGTCTTTCCCACTCGAACGATTCCAGATAATTCAACCGTTTCACCTCTTTTAATTTCCCTAAGATCTGAAAGTTCTTTCTTTAATGAACTATTTTGGCTTTGCAACGAAGAAATGGTTTCGGATTGTTCAGTAATTTTTTCCTTATCCGCTGTACAACTTGCTAAGGCAAATACAGAAAGAATTAATGACAGCACTATTATAGATTTTTTACACATATCGACCACCCCGATTTGTTTTATAAGACTATTTTATCAAAAATCTAGGGTTTATTCGTTTTTACAAAGGGTTTCTCACTAAAAGAAATTTTGCACATATTTTGAATGCTTGCTTATAGAAGATAAGTGAATATTAGAAAACCAAAGGGAATGCGACAGCGAATGATAGATCGTTGTGGTCAAGAAAGCCCAATAATAAATGTTCGAATGATGACGATTGCTGCTTCAATCATGGAAGAGATACTTTTTCGGGAAGCTATTATAGATGATTGGATAAAAGATTTTCCTATAATTGGTGTAATAGTGAGTTTCATAATTTTGCATCTTTGCTCTCAACAGCGAATATAACCATCTATTCTATATTTAAAAGATATACTCGATTATTTGATCAATTTTTGCCATATCTTGTATCGGTAAGTTTTCAATTTTTTTCAGTTTTCTCACTTTGAAGTCTAATGATTTCAATTGAGAGATTATTACTTGTCCTTTTGTATCTAATTCCTCAGGCAAAGAATATCGTGTGGGTATATTTTTTACAGTAGAAGTGATTGGGCAAATGACTGCAAACAGTGTTCAACGATTAAAGTCATATCTAGATACAACTAATCCAGGCTGTCTTTTTTGACTTTCTTTTCCTGCTGAAGGATCGAAATCGATCCAAACAATATCACCTTTTTAGTGATACAATTTATTTTTTTCAGCCATTACAAGAGTTCTCTCCCTTCAGGAGATAAATCCTTCCATTCATCTTTTTCATAATACTCTGCATTTATGTTCGCTTTATACCTGTAGTTAAATTTTTGTCAAAAAAAGTGCTGCTATTCCATATTATTTGAGATTCTTGTTTATGAAAGCTGATTTTCCAAATTAAGCTTGACTATATTTTGTTATCTGTGCAACTCAAAAGTAGGTCCAATGGTGTTCGATCAGTTAATGACTTTTTCGAACTAGGAAACAATCATTTGATCAACCGAAACAGGCTTTTGAATAAAAGTAAAGAAAAATACTTTGAAATTGTAGAAACTAATATTGCTGATTACTTACATGCATCAAATTACGCTCTCAATCAGCAAAAAAAGAGACAACCAATTATTGATTATCTCCTTCCTTTAACCCTAAAACACGAATATAGTCTTTTTTCTCAGAGATTACTCTGGTGACCTCAATCACATCATCAACAATGTCATAAAATAGAATATGATGTTCTACAATGTAAAAACCGATATCCGTTGGCACATCAATTTTCGTTTTTAAAGATTGGCTCAACAAGGGTGTTGTTTGCAAAGAATCAATAGCAAGATAGATCCTATCTAGGAATTTGCTTATATTGGAAGCGTAGGTGCTGAGTTCTTGCATATAGAACACAATTTCAGATAAATCTCGTTCTACTTGAGGAGATAGATGTAGTTTATAATTTTTCATTCATCCGAGCCTTTAATTGATCTATAGAAATAGGGCCTTCATCCTTCAGAGCTTGTTTTCCTTTGTGCAACTCTTCAAATAAGGTAAGTGTGGCTTTCATTTTTTGATATTCCTCGAAATCGCTAACTACGTATTTGGCATGTCCATTTTTTGTTAAAATAACTTCATGACCGGCCTCGACATTAGCTAAAGTTTGATTATACGATCGCATATCTGAAACTGGGACAATCGTTTCCATAAGAATCATCTCCTTGTAACCTATTCTATAATATTTTACTTAAAATTTTAAGTAAAGTATTGGGATGATTTTATCCTCCTTATTATCAATTATTAGAACAGAACTGTAACTATTAGATCCAAAAAAGATTCGTAACTAAGTGGATAGTCCTATCATAAGTTATAATGCTTACCGACTAAAATCGTTTCTTCTATTCATGTATCCAGACCAACGGACCACGTTCGTTGGTCTTTATTTCGTCGTATACGCAACTTTTTTCCGTATACGACGAACTTTGATCCACTCCTCCAAATCTGGTGTAAGCTTGAATCAACCTATTGAGCACGAGCTTGTTAAATAGGAAAAATAAACCCCATATAGGAGGACACACATTATGTCAGGAGCAATTACAGTCACACCCGAACAGCTGAAATCACAGGCGAAGGTTTACCAACAAGCCTCAGCACAAATCGAGGACGCGATCCGCAAGGTCAACTCCATGAACCAAACGATTTCCCAACAATGGCAAGGGGAAGCCTTCCGAGCGTACTTGGAACAGTACAACCAATTAGAAGGCAACGTGAAACAAATGGAAGAGCTGTTGGAAAGTATCCACGGACAATTGAACAAATACGCGGACACTGTGGCAGAACGCGACCGTCAAGATGCTGGGTCATTCGGCTTGAATTAAGAGAATACAGAGCCCCAGCATCTTGAGCCGACTTCAAAAAAGTTATTAGATGAAAATCTAAATTTTTTTTGAGGGTTACTGCATAGTATCTGCTCATGAATTTTTAAACTTATGGGCAAAAACCGTGCAATCAGCATACAAAGGTAAAGAACTAGATGATGCAAGGGTACACCAGCTCCGTATGTATATTGACCGAAACAATATCAATTATATTCGAGCTACTTATGGTAACGGTATTTCTGATGAGGAAGCGCTTAAATTATATGCAAAGGCAGAACTTAAAGGTAAGAAGATGATTGCAGAAAAAGGGCGACTTCACAATAAATATTTAAAAGCCGAAGGGTATACTTCAGGAAACGAAAACCGCAAGCGTACTTCCCCAGATTTTCATTCAGAATTTATTTTAGACAGCAATGGTAAATTTGTAAGTCAGTGGAATGTTTTAGAGACAGACAAAAATGGAAATGTAATTACAGATTGGGAATATTACAAGAAAAAATACCCAACAGCAGAAGCACGAAAGAATTTTGAAAGTCAAATTATGAATGGCGAATCTTATAATTATGGGAACAAAAACGATAAAGAACATAATAGATTAGATGTTAAGCCAACTAAGCTTGACTATCCATTGAGAAAAGAGATCAAAGAAAGTTGGGGTGATCCTGAAGATGGTACAGAATATAAATGGAATGAAGTTGACAACAAAAAGGATGGGTACGCAGAAAAAAAATAAACAATTATTGCTGCGTATTATTAATTTTTTTGTACCATTGTTTTTTCTATTTATTCTTAGTAGCTGTTCGATACAGAATACTAAAGATGTTCTCGTAGAAAATGATTTTCGTAATGTTCGTGCTGGTATGACAGAAAAAGAAATACAAAAAAGGTTCGGTGAACCCAATCATGTAATAAAAAATAAAAAAGAAATAGAAAAATTAAGAGATTCTGATTTGGAAGCATCTGACCGCTGGGCAGAGGAAGATCCAGAAATATATATCAAGTTCTATGGTAGTGAAAAAAAGTAGATGAGTACTACAAACTTAGAAAAGAAAATGGTTACACAGCATGTTTTGAGTATGACTACAAATATGATGATAAAAGTTCTGAAATTGAGAAGTGGCATATTTATTTTTATAAGGATGAAGTAGTGTGGATGTCATTCCCATAGGATGAAATATGGGTTCATCCCTTGGGCTGGTAATACTTTTTGACTAAAACTAAGTTGTAGTGGAATCCTCGTGTTATTGACCTTAGTATCCTTGACAAAAAACTCCTCGGATAAGAATCTTCTACGGCAGAAGTTTACTAGGAACAATTAATTCACCTTTCCAAAGCTATCGTATCTGAGAACCAATGTCTCAAAGTGAGGCCGATTGACAAATGCCGCTTTACAAATTTCTACGATGAAGGAAACTTGAATTTAACTAAGTATACAGAAATGTACGAGTTTAATGAACTGAGTGTGACAATATTTGAAACGGGCAGTGATGGAACGAAGCAGATTCAGAAAAGAGAGGGCTAAATTTTGAAAGATAGACGTTTCCGAACAACCGTCTTGTTTTTGCTGGGTCTATTACTGATTTTAGTACTAACAATTCTGTTTTTTTCTTCTCAAGGAAATGAAAATAAGAACATTCATACTGATCTTGAAAATATAGAATACGGAGAAGTATATACATTTCCTGTTGGGGATGATTCACCAGCTTATATAAAATTTCTGGATGAAACGCATTATGTTGCTATCCCTAATAGGAAAAAACCTGAAGATTGCTTTGCTGATGGAGAAGCTTACAATTTAAGTTTTGTTCAAGGCGAGTATAAGGAAGAGGATGGAAAGTTTATTTTAGGGATACAAATTGAAAGAATAGCATTGTTCTTTAATGACGACATTGAACTTAAGAATCGTGAGTACGATGAAAAGTATGTCTCGGAGAAACCTGGGGAGATGTCATTCGAAAAAGGGAAAATTGTTAAAAAGGATAAATTCTGGATATATGACAGGGAAATTAATAATACTCCTGTAGCTTCAAGACTAAAGAAATCTCAAAAAAGTATCCCAAACTCAACTGATGAATTTCTTAGCGGGTATAAAAAGGCTGAGAGGAAATGAGTCAGAATCACTGAATGAAGTGCCGTTTTATTTTCCCGACCCACATGCTCCTTGGCAAAGAGGCCCCCACGTACGCCAGGAAATTCGCTACCTCGCGAGAGGAGTGAGTGGAGCACCAAAAGAAATGCAGTTACGTCGGTGGCAATTAATTGATGAGAAGGAAAAACAAGCAGAGACTAAAGTGGACTATCTTCAAATTTTCGAATTCAACCGCGATGATCATCGAGGAACGATCACGATTATTCATCGATAAGAAGGTCTTCTTAATGAAGAAAAATAAACCACAAAAAGCAAATATAGTTGGTTAGGATCATAATTACGAAAGTACACGCACCTGCAACTTGATGATCATGGTTGAATAAAAAAAGAAGTACATGCTGAGTAATTACTCAAAAGTGTACTTCTCTTTTTGTAATTATTAGGAGAAAAAGCGACGAATTTCCATCTCCGCCGATTCGAGAGAATCAGAGGCGTGAATGATATTCTCACTGGCATTTAACGCAAAATCACCTCGGATTGTGCCCGGAGAAGCCTCCAAAGCATTCGTTGTCCCAATCATTTTTCTAACAATTTGAATGACATTTTCTTGTTCAAGAATCATGACAATTACTGGACCGGAAGTCATGTACTCAAGAATCTCGTTAAAGAATGGCTTATCCTTTAGGTGCGCATAGTGTGCCTTGACCAGTGATTCCTCTAATGTTTGTTGAAACATCTCTTTTATTATCAAGCCACGTTCTTCGAATCGTTGAATCACTTTTCCTACAAGCTTTCTCTTAACGCCATCTGGTTTAATGATTACTACTGTTTGCTCCAAAATTTCACCTCTTTGTGGTTAGAACTTTATGCAAAAAGCCTGGACGTTTAATCAGGCTTTTTGTAACGTTCATTATAATTGATGTTGAAGTTGTTTCAGTGTTTCCCATTTCCAATTTTCAACTTCTGGAATATCAGTTCCCTCTGAACGAATAAAGTCATGATGGAATTGAAGAGTTTTCTCCATTTTAACGCAGAATTCTTTTGCTTCTAAACCGTAAACAGCATTGGCAGCATCTTGTGCTAAATGGAATCGATCCATTTCACTAAAGACGCGCATGTCAAATGGCGTTGTGATATCACCGTTTTCACGGTACCCATGAATATAAACATTATGGTTATGGCGATCGAAGAAGATATCACGAATCATTCCTTCGTACCCATGGAACGCAAAAATGATTGGCTTATCAGTAGTGAAGATTGCATCGAATTTTTCATCAGATAATCCTCTAGGGTCGACATCTGGATGACGAAGTTTCAAAATATCAACAACATTGACAAAGCGAATCTTCAATTCTGAGAATTCTTTATTCAGTATGGATACAGCCGCTAATGCTTCTAGATTTGGCTCAGTACCAGCAGCTACAATTACTATATCTGGGTCCTCTCCATTGTCTGTACTTGCCCAATCAATGATTTTTAATCCTTCTTCAACAAGTTCCTCTGCTTCAGTGGCGGAATAAAATTGTGGGCGAGGATGCTTACTTGAAACGATTAGATTGATCACTTGCTCGTCTTGCATGGCTTTATCCATGACTGCCATCAAACTATTGGCATCTGCTGGTAAATACTCACGGATGAATTCTGGCTTTTTCTCAGCTAAGTGTGTCAAAATACCAGGGTCTTGGTGTGTGTAGCCGTTATGATCCTGCTGGAAAACAGTCGAAGTGGCAATGACATTTAATGCAGGATATTTTTTGCGCCATGAATGAGCGCTTGCTTTTCGCATCCATTTGAAATGTTGCGTTAACATCGAATCTACAACACGAAGGAAGGATTCATAGCTGGCAAAAAATCCATGACGGCCGGTCAGAACGTACCCCTCTAAGAAACCTTCCGCTTGATGCTCAGATAGTTGTCCATCAATCACGCGTCCAACAGAGGACTGCCATTCGTCTGTTGCATCCTTAGGTTCTAACCACTGACGATCGGTCACTTCAAACACCTTGTTTAAGCGATTTGATTTTGTTTCGTCTGGACCAAAAATACGGAAATTTGTCGGATTTTCAGTGATTATGTCACGAGCTTGTTGCCCGAATACGATCATATCTTGAGCCATTACAGAACCTGGCGTCGAAGTATCAATCGCGTGTTGTTTCCAATCAGGCATCTTTATTGGTTTCGGATTAATACCGCCATTTGTAATCGGGTTTTTTGCCATCCGTTTGTCTCCTTTTGGAGAAGTTGCTCTTAGTTCTTCAATGATTTTTCCGTTTTCATCGAATAGCTCTTCTGGACGATAGGATTTCAACCAGTTAACTAATTTGTCGATATGCTTCATGTGTTCAGAATCAACTGGGATTGGTACTTGATGAGCGCGGAAGGTACCAGCAATTTGTTCACCATCCCAAGTTTCGGGACCTGTCCATCCTTTTGGTGTTCGGAATAAAATTACTGGCCAAGCAGGCATAGACGCATCTTCCGCATTTCTTTTTCGTGCTTCTGCCTGAATAGCTTTGATATCTTCGATGACGGCATCTAATGTTTTTGCCATCATTACGTGAACTTCCTGTGGATTTGTTCCCTCAACAAAATATGGATTCCAGCCTAATCCTTCAAAATAGTTGGCCAGATCCTCGTTACTTTTACGAGAAAGAATGGTTGGATTAGATATTTTTCCGCCATTTAGATAGACAATCGGTAGCACAGCACCATCATTAACGGGATTGATAAACACATTCGAAAACCAGCCTCCCGCTAAAGGTCCCGTTTCCGCTTCGCCATCTCCAACAACAGTTGCAGCAATAACATCAGGATTATCTAAAATAGCACCTGTAGCATGTGATAGGGCATAACCTAGTTCGCCACCTTCATGAATAGAACCGGGTGTTTCTGGGGCCGCATGAGAGGCGATCCCCCCTGGAAAAGAAAACATTTTGCATAATTGCTTCAAGCCATTTTCATCTTCAGTGATTTCAGGGTAAATTTCGGTATAACTTCCATCAAGATAGGAGTTGGCTACCATAACTTGTCCGCCGTGGCCTGGCCCTTCAATATAGAACATGTTTAGATCGTATTTGTTAATTGTACGGTTTAAATGAGCATATAAAAAATTTTGACCAGAGATGGTTCCCCAATGGCCAATTGGATGAGTTTTTACGTCTTCTTTTTGAATAGGGCGACGTAACAATGGATTGTCCTTTAGATACATTTGGGCCACTGAAATATAATTTGCAGCGCGCCACCAGGCATCCACTTTTTCCAAATACTCTTTTGAATCAAAATCAGTTGTCATTGTAAAACTCCTTTGTAGTAAAATTTACTTTTATAGTTCTAGTACAATATACCTTTAACTTGTGAATTTGTAAACTATAAAACGATATTTCCTAAAATTTTTTTTCGGTATTCAAAGAAATCTAAAGATCAATAAAATGATTTTCTGAATGGGAGAGGATTTCTTAAATCATAGATATAGTATAGCTTTCGGGAAAATAACGTATAAAAACGTATTTGCTGCCCCCTGTGCTTTTTAATAAAATGCTTTATCGATTTATAGATAACGGTATGTTTTTTCTCTTTATTGCCTATAGTGGAGGATCAGCGATTTTTTTTAGAATGAATAAGTGTTAAAGTTAGAATTTAAATAGTTGTATAATCAATTTGTTGAATGCTCAGTTAATCACAATTTTGTTGACTGGATTTAAATTTTATGGAATAATACGAAACTATATTGATGCTACGGCTAAGAAAAGTAATTCAAAAAAAGAAATTATTTTTTTTAGCAGTATTTGTGATTTTTTTTACCATTTATAAAAAGAGAGGATGATCAAGTGATGAAAGAAAGAAAACTACAACTCCCGTTCTATTGTGTAAATTCTCAAGTACTTTGGAAGGACGAAGAAGCGGTCAAAAATGCTATTTTGGTAGATAAAAAGGTTTCACAATTGGGAATGGATGCAATATTTACGGTATGCAGCGACGATGTACAAAAAGTGAAACAAGTGATTCATCGAGTTAGAATTGCTATTGATTTCTCGGATGTTAAACCTGATAATTTAAAAATGTTAAGAGAAGAAGGTGCAGAGATTATTATTTTTGATGATCTTGAAACGATCTTTAATATAAAAAATATTTTGGAGATCGTTAAGGAGCTTAAGTATTCAGTATTGGTTCGAACTGAGAAACCTTTTGAAATTCCGGAAAACGTATTGAAGGATATTGATATAATCAAATGGAATTTTAGTGAAGAGTTATCTGGTTCGACACCTAATGCTCATTTGAGTCTTGAAGAAAAACGATTTTTAGATAATTTCAAGCAAGCGAATCCCCACATAGCAATTATTTATGGTGCAATGAAGAATATTTCTAGTAATTTAGTTTTGAATTCTTTATTATCAGGTTTGGATGGATTTGGAGAAATGAACGGTTATAGAACAACCACTGAGAAAAGAGCTGATATGCTGAGTGCAATGAACGATTATAAGAACGTGTTAGAATTCATCAAATAATTACTAAATTTAAAATACTTTAAAAGGCTACGAGAAAGTTTTCTAATTTTCGTAGTCTTTTTTATTGTTGAATTTTTCTTTTTTGCTTCGGAACAATTGGTAATGAGTCTAACAATTGTTATTTAATTTTTTTTGAATACACAAAAAATAGTTGTTGTAACATATGTTCTAAATGCAAGCATATGCCAAGGAATAAAATAAATGTTGAAAGTAAGCGTTGACAACCACTTTTTTGATGCTATACTAGGTTGTGTTAAACATATGCCAACTATATTGGCAAATGACAAAAATGATGGAGGTTACAAAATGACGTTATATGGTAAGTTGTTAGAGAGAGAAAAAAATGGTGCTCCAATCAAAGTTGGAGTAATTGGTGCAGGTCAAATGGGATTTGGAATGATTTCTCAAATTTCGACAATTCCAGGAATGATCGTTGCAGGAATCAGTGATATCAATTTGGACGCTGCTAATCGTGCAGCAGATGCATACAATGCAAGTGCTGATAAGAAAGTGGATATTTTGATTAGTCAAAACTTCAAGGATATTATTCATTCTGATAAAGTTGAAATTATTGTTGATGCTACTGGTGTTCCTGAAGCTGGCGCACAAATCTCACTAGAATCATTGATGGCTAAAAAACACTTAGTTTTACTAAATGTTGAAATCGACATCACCATTGGACCACTTATGAAAAAAATGTATGATGCGACAGACTTGATTTATACAGGTTCAGATGGAGACGAACCTGCTGCAACAATGCAAATGTATGAATTTGCTAAAAGCATGGGAATGGAAGTATTAGTTGCCGGAAAAGGGAAAAACAACAAATTAATGGTTCATGCAAACCCTGATTCAGCTGCTGAAAAAGCGAAAGCGCAAGTAATGAGTCCTAAAATCCTTGCTTCATTCCAAGACGGCACAAAGACAATGGGAGAAATGAACTTATTGTCAAACGCTATGGGATTTGTTCCAGACGTTGTTGGAATGCATGGTATTTCAGCAGATTTAGATGGAACAGTTAAAAACTTGGATTTAAAAGAAAATGGCGGAATTTTGAACAAGTTTGGTGTTGTGGAATACGTTGATGGCATTGCACCAGGAATCTTCTGTATTGTTAAAGGGCAAAATGAAGGCGTCGCTCATGAAATGAACTATTTGATGAAGAAAGGTGATCGTGATCACCATATCTTATATCGTCCATTCCACTTATGCTCATTAGAAACACCTATTACCATTGCTCGTGCAGTTTTAGAACAAGACACTGCAATTGTTCCAATGGGTGCACCTGTTTCTGAAACAGTATGTGTTGCCAAGAAAGATATCAAAGCCGGTGAGAAAATTGACGGTATTGGCGGATTCTGTGTGCGTGGGGTCTTAGAAACACATGAAGATATGAAGAGCAACGCCAATATTCCAATTGGACTAATTGCTGGAGCTGTCGCTAAGAAAGATATCAAAGATGGTGCATTCTTGACTATGGATGATGTTGAGTTAGATGAATCAACGACTGTTTACAAATTACGTAAACTGCAAGATGAGACATTCGCTTAAAGATTCGAGGCTCAATTTGGCAACAGATAGAGTAGTCACTCTATCTGTGCCTGTCTATCTATAAAGAAATGAGGGTAATTGTGTGCAGATCCTATTGGTTATTCTTTTCATATTGATGATAACTCAAAGCTTTACTAGCATTATTCAGGTGAAGTATTATCAGAAGTTTATTGCTAGCATAACTAATAAGTACAAAGAGAATTCTTCCTATGAATTTTATACGGATGTCTCAAAGGGAAAGCTGTTGAAAACAATTGTTGCGGTAGTTGTTGATTCAAACGGGAAAATTATTAGTTGTCATGTATGCAGAGGGTTCACAGTTTTTGCTCGATTTAAGGAAGATATAAATTACCGAGATGTCTTATTAGAAGAGTTTTATCTTAGAAAAGATAAAAAAGATCGTTTATCTCAAGTGGAGGATACTCTTGCTAAAGTTTATTCCAGAAAGTTGGAAACGGTTACTGTTAATCAATAATTAGGAGGAATATTAATGAAGTATATTGAATGGTTTGGTAAAAATTTTATTGGCCTGTTTGAAGCTGGTGGAGAACAGTTTATGGGGTTCATGACAGGGATTGTTCCGTTGCTTATCGTACTATTGACGTTTACTTATTCAGTCATTGCATTCATTGGTCAGGATCGTGTTGACCGCGCAATCCGCTATTGTTCAAAATATATGATTCTTCGATACTCTATCATGCCGATCTTATCTGTAATGATGCTGACAAATCCGATGGCTTATACGTTTGGAAAATTTGTTAATGAAGAAGAAAAACCCGCATTTTATGATTCCGTTGTTTCTTTTTTACATCCAGTAACAGGATTATTTCCGTATGCAAATGCAGGAGAGCTATTTGTTTATTTAGGTATTGCTAACGGAGTGATGAAAGCAGGCTATAGTCAATCAAGTTTAGCCGTTCGCTATTTTTTGGTAGGGGTAGTAGTGATTCTATTTAGAGGAATTGTGACTGAACGGCTAACGAAATTTTTGATTGCTAAAGAGGCAAAACGTGTGAATGTTTAATAACGAAGTGGGAACTCTAAATAGGAGGTAAACAAATGTATAAATCAGTTTTTGTAGCACCAGGAAATAACGGTTGGGGTGTTGGTTTTACACTGACTCCGTCAGATAAAAAGAATAAAGTTGTTTCAGTAACAGGCGGTGGAATTCATCCAGTGGCTCAGAGAATTGCTGATCTTACCGGAGCGGAGGCATGGGATGGATTTAAAAATCAAGTACCAGAGGATGAAATGCTTTGTGCGGTCATTGATTGCGGAGGAACTGCAAGAATTGGTGTCTATCCGATGAAGCGAATTCCAACTGTAGATATTTTGCCATCATCTCCATCTGGTCCTTTAGCTAAACACATTACAGAAGACATTTTCGTCTCTGGTGTAAAGCCTGAAAGTATTCAACTTTCTGACGAACAGCACGCTCCAAAAGCAGCTGCTGATTCGGTAATTGTAGCTGAAGAAAATAGCACACAGCAAGAAGAAAAATTTGAAGAGAAGTATGCCAAAGCTAAGGAAGAACATGCCAAGGAAAATGCTAAAAAAGATGGGTTTTTAGTACGTTTTTCCCGAGGTATTGGTGGCGTCATGGGTGTGTTTTATCAATCAGGTCGTGACGCGGTAGATATGTTACTGAAAAATATCATTCCATTTATGGCATTTATCAGTATGATGATCGGAATTATCAACTATACAGGAATTGGTGATTTGATTGCTAAAGTGTTATCACCTCTAGCAGGTTCACTACCTGGTATGATAGTATTAGCCTTGATATGTAGTATTCCAATTTTGTCTCCAATTTTAGGACCGGGGGCAGTAATTTCTCAAGTAATCGGGGTATTGATTGGTACTCAAATCGCGAATGGTTCGATTCCTGTTCAATATGCGTTACCGGCTTTATTTGCAATAAATGCGCATGTTGGTTGTGACTTTATTCCAGTAGGACTGTCACTAGGAGAAGCAAAACCCGAAACTGTTCAAGTTGGTGTCCCAGCTATTTTATATAGCAGAATGCTGACAGGGTTTACTGCAGTTATTCTGGCTTACTTTGCAAGCTTTGGTATGTATTAATAGATAAAAATTGGAGGTATCTGAAATGGTAAAAACAAAAATTATTGAAGTGGGTTCAATGGTCCCAGCTTTTGAAGAAGAACGATTAATTATTCTTTTTGGACCTAAAGCGACACCTGAATTAAGGGATATCTCTGTGATCCATGAGGTCGAGGAGCAACCTGAGAATTCAATTAAAGTCGGAGGGAAATTGAAAGTCGGAGATAAAGTGTATACTATAGAAGAAGTTGGATCTCAGGCGAATCCGAATTTTGATGAATTGGGTCATGTTTCGATTTATTTCCGCAATGAAGTTGGGGAAATCTTGCCTGGAGCGATTATTGTTAGTCCGGGAGAATTTCCAACAATTGAAGTTGGGGATGAAATAGAGTTTATTTAACGGAAAACCTCCCTTCATTTAAAAGGGAGGTTTTTTAAACAGGAGGTTATAGTATGGATATTCTGGCTGATCGTGACTTGGTTAGAGTGGCAACGATGTATTACAAAGAAGATATGAAGCAATCTGATATCGCTAAACAATTAGGGATATCTAGGCAATTAGTTTCAAAATACTTAGTTGATGCTAGAAGCAAAGGGATTGTTGACATCAACATTAACAGCTCTAGTGCCTATTCAGTTCAGTTGGAACTAAAATTACAGAAAGCCTTTGGGCTCAAACGAGTGGCTGTATTGGATACTAGCTATTTAGAGAAACAAGAAATTGAGAAATTGATTGTTCAAACAGCAATAGCTGCGTTTCGAAAAGATATTGCTAAAGCTAGGAGAATCGGCGTTTCTTGGGGGAGAGTTTTACGAAGACTTGTTGATGAATATCCTTATGTTAACCAACCTGAATCAACGATCATTCCTCTTATAGGTGGGATGGGTTCTGATAAAGTGGAGGTACACTCAAATCAGATTGCACATGATTTATCTAGAAAAATGCGAGCAAAATGTAAGTATTTGTATGTACCTGCTTTAGTGGATAGTAAAGACATAAAGAAAAATTTAGTTGAAAATGCGACTGTCAAAGATGTACTTGAAGATGGAAAAAAAGTTGATTTCGCGTTAGTAGGTATTGCGTCGCCATTTTCGAAAAGCAATACGATGACTGAAATAGGATATATTAATAAAAAAGATATCGATGATCTAGCAAATGCTCATGTAATTGGTGATGTCAATTCTCGTTTTTTTGATATTGAGGGAAATGAAGTAAGTTGTCGAATCAATGAGAATGTAATTGGCATCAATTTGCATGATATTCGGAAAATAGAAAAAGTTTGTGCCATTTGTTTTGAAGATGAGAAAAGGGATGTTTTATACACGGCCATCAATTCAAAAATAATCAACTGTATTACGCTTACTGATGGGTTAGCCGAGTACTTATTGGCTCGAAAAGATGAGGCTGTTGTATTTGAGAATTAGTCTAGAAACCTAGAGCCTTTTTAGCGCGAGTAGGAGGGAAGTAAATGAGCCTATCTGATGATAAAAGGCTATTGGTAGAAATAGCTTCATTGTATTATGAACAAAGTAAAACCCAAGAGGAAATTGCCCAAAAGATGAACATTAGCAGATCCTTAGTTTCAAAGTTTTTGGCAAAGGCTAGGAATGAAGGGATCATTGAATTTACTATAAATGATAAGTATGCTGGCCCTTACAGAGAGCTAGAAGAACAAATAAAAGGGAAATATGGGTTAGAGGAAGTAGTTTGTACGGAATCGACAGATCCGAATTTTCAAATAAAAGTTTTGGGAATTGCTGCGGCGAAATATTTATCAAGAATTTTAAAACCAACGGATGTAGTTGCGGTCTCTTCTGGAACGACTGTTCATGAGGCAGCAGAGAATTTTTCTAAGCAACATCAATTACCCAATGTGAAGTTTGTTCCATTAGTGGGCGGTTTGGGGATGGAGCATATCACGATTCAATCAAATCGGGTCTGTGAACTCCTCGCCTATAACTCAGGAGGTCGCTCAGTTGAGCTACATGCCCCCATTACATTAGACGATAAAGAAGCAAAAAAAATATTAATGAAACAATCATTTATTAAGAAAGTATTGAACGAAGCGGAGGGTGCAGATGTCGCTCTTGTGGGAATAGGCGGTACACCAATATTTTCAACATTAACCAATGCTTATTTATCCGAACAAATTGATAAAGATCCGGAATATTCACAAGCAAAAATTGCAGGAGATATTTGTTACAATTTTATTGATCACTCTGGAAATGTTGCAAAGTGTGCTTGGAATGATCGGGTAGTATCAATTGATTTAAGTAAGCTAAAACAGATCCCCTGCCGCATTGGCGTATCGGGTGGCAACGCGAAAATAAGTGGTATAAAAGCAGTTCTAGCAGGACAGTTAATCAATATATTGATTACCGATGAAAAAACTGGAAGAGAATTAGCAAGAGCTTAGCACGTAGTACTTTTTTATTTGGAGTATAAGCAAAAGTACTTATAAGGTAGTATCGTTAAGGTATTCTGGTTAGATTTATCATCTATTACAAACATATGTTATTACTAGGAAGTCCAATCATCTTTATCGATGATTGGGCTATTTTTGTATCCACAAGGAGGCTCAACTAATGTTCGCTATACAAGAAAATCGCTACATCACAAGGGAATGAACAAGTACCAAAAGAAATACAGTTAACGTTGTTGACAATTGATGGATGAGAAAGCAAGCAGAGATTCACTTGGGTTATCGACAGATAGTTGATTCAAATCGAGACGATCAATGAGGAACGATTATGATTATTTATCGATAAGATAATTTTCATCAAAAGCAAGGTGTTTTTTAGTCTGAACAGACGTACTAACTATTTATGACATACTGAGCGGCTTCGTAAATAATGATATTTCCGATTAAAATCAATTTCATCTATCCAAATATCCAGACCAACGGACCTCATTCGTTGGTCTCTATTCGTCGTATACGCAACTTTTTTCCGTATACGACGAACTTTGATCCACGTCTCCAAATCTGGTGTAAGCTTGATTCAACCTATTGAGCACGTGCTTGCTAAATAGGAAAAAATAAAAACAAATTAGGAGGACACACATTATGTCAGGAGCAATTACAGTCACACCCGAACAGCTGAAATCACAGGCGAAGGTTTACCAACAAGCCTCATCGCAAATCGAGGATGCAATCCGCAAGGTCAATTCTATGAATCAAACGATTTCCCAACAATGGCAAGGGGAAGCTTTCCGAGCGTACTTGGAACAGTACAACCAATTAGAAGGCAACGTGAAACAAATGGAAGAGCTGTTGGAAAGTATCCACGGACAATTGAACAAATACGCGGACACTGTTGCAGAACGCGACCGTCAAGATGCAGGTTCATTTGGCTTGAACTAAGAGAATAAAGAGCCCAGCATCTTGAACCGACTTCAAAAAAGTTAGTTTTTCGTCTAACTTTTTTGAGGTTATTACATAATATCTGCTGGTGCTTTTTCAAAAGGAGAGAGTTATATGAGTGATGCCGCAAAGGAAGCGCGAATCAGACAGGCGGAAGCGAATGAACGAGCCGCGCTACAGCATCAAAAAAAATTAAATGAAGTCAACGCGAATAAGAAGATTCTTGATGAGAAAATCGAACGATTAGAAAAAGCGAAGGGAGAGCTGACCTCGGCTGTTTCTTCCCTGACAAGCTTCAGCTCGAGTGTGACCTCTGAGTTGAAATCAATTGACTCTGGTTCTTTTCAAGGCACACGACGAGACAAATACGATTCAAAAGTTGGCGATGTGGCGAAGAAGCTGACGGAACTTGCAGACAAGCATCAAGAGAACCAAGACACCATTGACAAGAAACTAACCGAGCTGAAAGAGAATTCCCAACGGTTAGGGATGTCGATCGGGTCTTTGAGTTCAAATATTGCGAATCTAACAGCTGAAGCCCACCGATTAAGAGCACAGTAATAGGAGGAAGAGGATGGCAAAAGCAGGAGTTGGTGTAAAGGGTGGTTGGTCCGGGGATGTTTCCAAAGCGGGGAGTTCTGCTGGAAATATCGGAAAAGTAGCTTCGGTCTCTTTTGGACAGACAAACTTATCACCATTTACCCAATTTACAGAAATGATCTCAGAGATTAATAGCTCACTCGCTAGTTATAAAGGCATGGCTGAACAAGATGTAACCAAAATGATCAAGGCTGGAGAGAACAAAGCGAAAGATGATAAGGCTGGGGCATCCAGTATGAAAATTGTTGGGAAGTGATAAATGATGAATCAGCGAAGAGAATTATGGCAACAGGTTTGTACCGAAGAACAGCTGGGAATGACGAATCTTGAGGAATTGCAAAATATCGGGCTATTTTTAGGCGGACAGCCTGTCTTATTTCGAAAAATAAATCTGGCGTTCTTTCAAGAAGAAACAGACTTTGAGTATAAGCCGACCATCGGCGCATGTCTTCACGTACATTTTGATTACGAGAAGCAGCAGGTCATGATCCAGCGCAACCCAGTGGAGATGAACCTGAGGTTCGATCAATACTTAACGTATATGGGGTTGATCGATGCCGTGTTTAGTGAGATTTACCCTACCGGTAGTGTGATCGAGTTGGAGGAAGAATTGCTTTCGGATGAGCTGAAGCAGATGTTTAGCAACAGTGATTTAGGGCTTTCGGTAATGATTCATGGGCGAAGACTGCCATTTGAAGATTCGACAGCTTGTATTGACTATGTCGCCTCTCTATGGCCGTTTGGTATTATGCCAGAAACGGAGCCAATCTATGTAACGAATCTGATGATCAAGCGAGTGATTTCATCAGGATTAACGAATGAGTATGAAGAACAATTTGCTTTTGAAGTACTAAGAAAACAATGGATCGAGGCAGGCAACCGATCCTATTTGTATAAGGTGAGGGGATCAAATGAAAATAGTGATGTCTGAGGTAACAGCAGCCAAAACAAGTATTGAGTCTTCTAAGACAAAGCTTCAAAGTCAAATCAATAGTGCCAAAAGCTCATGGAAAGGTGTCGTGAGTAGTGATGGCTTATCCGGTTTTGTCAAATTAGCAATTGATGCAGAGATCAATAATTATCAAATGCCGCTGTTAACGAACTATTATGATGCCATGCATCAACTATCCACAGAGTTTACAAAAGCAATCAGCGATTTCAAGTCAACGGTGAAAGAGACAAGCGGTTCTGCTATTATTGATACAGACGCATTAACAACAGCAGAAAGTAAATTTTCGGATCAATTAACGAAATTTACTGAAATCGAAGCAAAGTTCAAAACCGTTTATAGTTCGATTAGTGATCTAGTGTCCGTCAGTGAAGTGTCTGGTTCAGGCTTTACCGAAGAGATGGAGAAAACGAAGAAGGTTTTAACCAATACGAAAACATGGATGGCGACATTCAATGGAAAGAAATCCAGTAAAGCCATCAGCAGTATTCTCTCGCAACAAAAGGCACAGATAAGAAGTCTCAAAGGTGTCGAAGGGTTAAGTTATACCGACCCGAAATCATTGGAGATCTACCAGAACAAAGCCTTCAAGAATAAGGTGAGTAAGCAGCATAAAGCCGTTAAGGAGTTTGAGAAGAAGAAATTAGAAGCAGAAAGAGCAGAACTATTACGGAAACATCCGGCAATTTTAGCGATTCATGGGCAAATAGACAAAGAATACAATGCCAAAATTGCGAGAGAAATCAATGATAAAAACTATAAGAAAACAAAGCCGAAAAAAGAACAGATGGTTCTTGTTAAAGAGACGGATAGTTTAGAGGAAGTATTTAGAAAATACATTTACTTTTCGGAACAGGGAATCCATCCTCATACTGGAAAGAAAATCAGTCAGAAAGAAGCAGGGAAGTTTACTTATGCTGCATGGTTCGGAACCGCAACCGAGGTAGGTGGTACAGTAAGTGGGGCTCATTATGGTCAGAAAGCGGCTAAGTATCATTCTAATTCGGCTAAGAAAGCTAGTGGAGCTAATGTACCCAAAGACTATTCTCAAACTAGAGAATATTGGAAAAAAGATGTTGATTTTAAAGGTACCAAGGTTTATCAAAGAGATGGTATAATTGATATTAATAAAATAGACATTAAAGGACGCTCAAACCTACAAAGAATGGAACAAGGTTTGGCACCTTTAGGACCAGATGGAAACCCAGTGAATTTGCATCACATGACTCAACGAGATATAAGTTCTATTGCTGAGGTAGAGCAATCTTTCCATCAAACTAATTCTAAAACAATTCATATTAATCCTAACTCAGTTCCGTCTGGAATAGACAGAAAGTCTTTCAATAAATGGCGTTCGGATTATTGGAAAAATAGAGCAAAAGACTTTAAATAAAGGAGATATTACAATGAGTGCAGAGTATAATAAAGCAAAAGAACTAATTGAAGAGAATCAAGATTTAGTAGACGATTTTGGAGGAGCTTCGGATGATATTATAAAAAAAGCTCAAATGATTCTTGATTTACAATTCCCCAGAGATTATAAACTTTTCTTATCTTGTTTTGGTGCTCTAACTTTTGGTTCTATTGAAATCTATGGTGTTTTTAGAGAGGATTTTGAAAATTCGGGTGTTCCAGATACTGTTTGGTCTACGTTAAATGAACGGAAATTAGTAAATATGCCAAAATATTTAGTTATTTTGTATAATACTGGAATGGGAGAAATGTATTGTTTAAACTACAAGGATTTGAATGAGAACAATGAACCTAAAGTAACATCATACTTCCCAGGTTTTTCTGAAGACGCACAAAAAAATGAAGTTTTATACAATAACTTTGGAGAATTTCTTTTAGATATGGTGAATGAAGAAATTAATTAAAAACAAAAAAGGCATTTTACTATCTGATTGGCGTCGGATAGTAAAGCCTTGATAGTAAGAACGAATTCATTAAACAAGTACCAAAAGGTTTCAGTAAGAATTGCTACAGATTTTTAGAAGCGGTTCAACAAAAAATTTAAGGCCAATTACTCAAAGAGGTAATCGGTCTTTTTCATCGTATACGCAACTTTTTCCCGTATACGACGAACTTTGATCTAATTCTCCAAATTTGGTGTAAGCTTGAAAAAACTACAAGTAATGATAAAAACTATAAGAAAACAAAGCCGAAAGAAGAACAGATGGTTCTTGTTAAAGAGACGGATAGTTTAGAGGAAGTATTTAGAAAATACATTTACTTTTCGAAACAGGGGATCCATCCTCATACTGGAAAGAAAATCAGTCAAAAAGAAGCAGCGAAGTTTACTTATGCTGCATGGTTCGGAACCGCAACCGAGGTAGGCGGTACAGTAAGCGGGGCTCATTATGGTCAGAAAGGGGCGAAGTATAAATCTAATTCGGCTAAAAAATATAATGGTGTTAAAAGCGATTTTGGGGCTGAAACCCCAGTTTCTGGAAAAGAATGGAATAATCATTTTAAAGATAAATATGGTGCTGGAAAAGTTCAGTGGAAACCAACGTCATTTGATGACATAGTAGCAAATCCAGAGCGATTGTATGGAAGTACAAAAAATGAAATCAAATCAATTTTAGGTCCTGAATGGACTGAGGGAGTATATGGACGGAATGGTTCAGGTTGGAAGTTTACTCATCCAAATGGTAGTGTTTTTTATCATGGTGGAGGAGGTATCCATAAAGGATCATATTATGGATTTTCGACTGGAAAAACAAAAAAAGTAAAAGTATATAAGGTTGAAGACGGATATATTCCAACTCCTGATGATGGAGGAACAGCAATACAAATTGACTAAATTGGATGAGAGGTAAGAATAATATGATAAGAGTTGGAGAATCATTTGACTTGTTTCTAGAAACGCTAAAGCATTCTAATTCGGAAGTTTTAAATCTATCAGATGAATTGATTGAATATTATCTGCTAGAAGAATTTGCTATAGAAGCCCCTGCATATTTAAGTGAATTTACGTTAAATAGACTATTAAATGAAGGTATTATAGATGCCAATATTTTAGAAAAAGGAAAGACTTTACAAAAAATGTATCTTTCAATGGATCAAATGAAAAATTGGGATGCTTCTTCTATAAAAGAAAGTTCAGAGTGGGGAGAAATAATTACTCTTTCAACAAAGATTTTTGAGCTAGTTCGTCAAAAATGGACGGAAGAGGAGATAAAATATTTAAAAACATTATAGAAAGGTACTTTACCATTTGATTGCTGTCAGTTAGTAAAGTCTTAACTAGTAAGAAACAACCTCACCAACCAAGTTGCTAATAACAACAAAAAGTTAGCTGTATTTATTATACAAAAATTCAAAGGACTTTTTTTGAAGTGTCTGAAAACTCAAAAAAGATGAGATATGCTCTGGTAAAAACGAATGGAACAACCACGAAGGTATGAATTGAGTGATGAACAGTGGGGACAGAATAGTTGGTTATTTCTAAAATATCGAACTGGGAGTCCTTCTAAATTAGATAATCGCCTCACATTCAATGCATTCTTTGGATCGCTTGTAGTGATGCAGCTTGGCGTGATTTACCAAAAGAACGATATGGCTCTTGGAAAGACACCCCCTTTGAAGGAATAAATACGTACTCGACGATTGGTCTTTCAGAATATAGTATTGATCTGGTGGTAGAAGACAAGGAGTTAAGAGTAGAATTTATTGGATCTTGTGAATCAGAATATAAAGAGTATGCAAATATACTAAGCAGTTGTGCCTTCAATATTATAAACACTCAGTTTTCTTGTAGTCATGGAATGGTCTACTCTGATGTAGCTAGTGAGTATTATAAAGAAACCACAATGAAACACATATTGTTTACTGATCCCTTTTTATGGGAGAATATTGAAACCTTGGACTATGTAACTTGGTTAATGATGGTACCTATCTCAAATGAAGAATTTGAATTTTTAAAAGTGAATGGATCAGAAGAATTGGAAAATCTGTTTGAAAAGATTAATATAAATCTCTTCGATTTGAATAGAAAATCTGTAGTATAGTCGTATTACCTTACCATATTTTAGAAGTGGTTCTACAAAAAATCTAAAATCAATTACTCATGGAAGGATTTCACATCTAGGTTTAAAGGGAGAGCAAGCTATGCATAATTCAATTTTTAATGCTTCTTTTGAGGAATCAAAAAATATAGTGTCCAAAGATATTCTCACACGTGACGGAGCGGGAATGGGAGATTCATCTTCTATGAGATTGAGAGATCGTATAATTCTATTTTTACTATTTATATTCTTCTTTGGCATTTTGTTTTATATGATTGGTGTCGAAATGCCTATTTCTATGGGAAAGTCAAAACCTGAGGATATATTCTTGATTTCTTATGAATCAGCACAACTTATCGCGAAAATTGGATCTATTCTGAAGCCTTTTGTTCTTTTCTCATTGGTCTTCTTTTTATTATCTTTAACAATTAATCTCGCCCCAAAAAAGAATTATGCACATCAATTATTCGTGGGTTCTCTTATTTTAGTAGGGATGACTTTGTGTCTTTTCAGTTCAACTTCTTCTTTAATTTTGGGCTTAACGATTGATGGTGTCGGGTGGGTTGGACTTGTGTTTCAGATAATCCTTTGTGCAATATGGATCACTTATCTAGTTTATGATCGAAGATGCTTTTTCCTTAAACAACTAAGAGGAGAGCAAATTGAGTCGAAGAATTGGAGCAAATCAATAAGCAAGTTCTTTAAAAAATATAGTGGTGTTTTCGTGCTGTTCATTATTCTAAATAGATGGTTTTTTCATTTAGGAGAAGGCGAAATTGGTAACCCTTCACTTTTAGGACTTCTGTACGGATGGGCGTTCTTGTTAGTAGTTGGTTTCCTTTCTTTTGTGTTTAATTTGATTTCCCCACAATTTTTAAGCAACTTTTATTTTATAAAGTATGGAGAACAATACAAAGAATATTTCGAAATAACTGACGAACAATGGTACGGAAAGAGAAAAGCAAAGAGATTAGAAAAAAGAAGAAAGAAGGAAAATCAAAATGACAAATAAATGATTGCCTCTAAGGAGTATTGTATCTTCTGTATTCGGGTAAAAAGGCGGAGTGACTATGAAACATATCGTATTTATTGGACAAAAAAGGAATAAATTTATTTGTTACGATAAAAAAGAAGATAAAATATTATTGTCAAATAAAGAGGAGAAAAAGACAAATCAAAGTCTGGTAGTTTTTTTCATACTAGTAACGGTTCCTCTACTAAAGATATTTTCTCCGATATATATGATGCAAAGTAATATCTACATGGATATCGCTTTGTATTGCATTGGAACGATTCTTATAAAATCATTTGTGGTTTATTATGTCCATGTTTCTAAAAAGAAAATATCTTATACTGAGAATTTTATCTTCTCTAATAGCGAGTTAACTCAAATTGCAATTACAGAGTTAGATAATTGTAAAAAAGACATAAAGATAAAAACTATCTTTGTTTGTACTGCTTTAATAGCGTCATTTCTATTTTTTAAAACATCTATGCTCGTTTTTTTATTGGCCAGTTTAGGCTGTAATTTTTGTGTTTTTATCCTTTTTACGGAGAAGACGCGAGAGCGAATAAGAATTCTAAAAAAATTAAATTGGAGGCGTTACAATATTCAGTGTTGAGAACTCTTGAGTAAGAAGCAAAGTCAATTTGCTGAAAAGTAAACATAAAAAATATATTGATACTAAAATCGTTATTTAATAAAAAACAGCTCTGGAATCAACATTTTCTAGGGCTGTCTTTGTGATAGTAGATTAATATAGTTATAATCATTTAATGAAAGCCGATCAAATCAATGATTTATTTTTCGAAAAATTGTGTAGTGTTAGTTATTTTTATTTACAGGAAAATTCTTTTATTTAGAGGGATTATTTGTTAGTCCTGAATGAACTAAGCCCAAAGATATAAAATAAAAAGGCATAACACTTGTAAGTGGTTATGCAGCTTTAGGATTTATCGCCAAAAGAGTACTCTGAAATAATAAAATGATTGGAAGAATACAATATATGAATAAACAAAAAGGTATTTTTAATGCTACCTTTCAAGAATCCAGTAATTTAGTTACAAAAAAAAGTGTAGCACTTACAGAAGAAAAGAACGGTTTAAAAACTATGAAGTTCTCTAATAAAATAATTGGTTCTTTTTTAGGATTAACTTTTTTTTCTGTTTGGTCATACGTTATGGGAATTGGAATGGCTGAAGGAATGTTAAATGCGAACGCCAAAGATATTCATATTATTTCAGTAGAGGGAGCTCATGTCATTGGGTTAGTTGGAACATTGCTTAAACCGTTAACTATTTCATTGATTTCATTCTGGATTTTAGCGATTGTAATAAATCTTTTCCCGAAAAAGGATTACAGTATACATTATGCTTGGGGAACTATCTTTCTCATAGCAATGATGTTCCTTTTTTCGACTACCCTTTTTTCTCTCACCGTTGGCTTTACAGTGGATGGACTTGGTTGGTTAGGTCTAATTTTACTGAGTATTTTTGGTATTCTTTTGATAATCAAGACAGTAAGAAATTGCAGGGCTAATGTATTGACTATTTTATTCCAACAAAAGAATAGTCTTAATAATAAAATGAATAAATTAATAAACATATATATATGCGCATGTTTCATAATACTATTAATGAATCGTTTTTCTTTTCGCTTAGGTTTTGTGTCAGAAAACAGCACACTGATAAGTTTATTTTACGGGTGTGCAATTCTAATATTCTGGGGTTTGGTCACACTTTGCATATACATCATGTTTCCAAGAATAATAGGATCTGTTTATCTTATTAAGTACTCTGAACAATACAAAGAATATTTCGAAATAACCAACGAACAATGGTACGGAAAGAGAAAAGCAAAGAGATTAGAAAAAAGAAGAAAAAAGGAAAATCAGAATGACAAATAAATGATTGCCTCTGGGCAGTATTGTATATTTACAAGAAGGAACAACTAAGCTGATGGTTGTTGGCAGAGGTCCAATTTTCCAATCAGATGGAAAGGATGCTTATACTGATTATGTAGGTGTTGTGTATCTGGAAGGAATCAATCCCGAAGACGCCATTTTTTTCAATCATGAAGATGTAGATAAGGTTGTTTTTGAAGGATTCAAAGATGAAGAGGAAGAGCGATTTATAGAAGTCTATTCAGAATGGGAATCAGGACTTACAATTGAAAAACAGAAAGCCGAATAATCTATTAGTGGAAAAATAGTTTAGTCTTTGATGTTACCCAATCACCAACTGTTCAACAAATGGTGATTGGGATTTTTTATAAATAGAAGCAAACTGCGTTTATTTATATTCTTTCTTAGCGAAAGACACAGATTAACGGCCTCAAAGGGGTCGCAGAGCTAAGTTACACCGATTATAAAGTAAATAGTAAAAAATTAAAGAAATACGGTTTGGAGAAAGGGGATCAATACTATTTAGATAGTAACCACAATGATCACCTTGAGGTCTTTAATAAACGCAATGAAGCAGTGGATGTATTAAATTTAGATGGTACTCATAATGAGGATAATTGGCTTAAAAAAAAAGCCAAGGGGAGAAAGTTGAAATAATGAATGAAGAAAATATTGATTTTTTATGTAAATTCTATAAAGACGTAAATAAGAAGAACGGAAATGCTGTGGATGAAACTGCATTTATGAATGAAGATGGGATAGATTACTCTTTCGAGGAAGATGTTATTGATGAACTTAAAGAAGAATTGGAGTCATTCAATAATATAGTGTCCAAAATGAAAGAAATAGACTTATCAAAGAGAATAGAGGAATTAAGATATTCTCGTGACTTCATAATGTGTACTAATCGCTTGTATAAAGTATTAGGAGAAGATTAAGTGTAACTTTTAGTGATTTTCAAAAATTTGATGTTGTAATGACTAGAAGTTTTCCTGATGGTCCAAAGGATGACTCAGAATTAATCTAGTACGTAACCTAAGTCAAACAAAATCCATTTTTCATGGAAATATAAATCTTATTAATGATGTTTATTCCAATTAGAGAGGTGATGATTGATTTTTCTTAAAAATCTTTATTGTGGTAACAATATTTAAAACCACGAGCATATAGATAGAAATTCTAAGAATCTTCGGCTGCGCTTAAATCAAAAATTTTCCCTGAACCAATCGCAAGAGATTTAATATTTATCCAATCAGAAAATCTCCCAGTTGAAGAAATCTTGTCTGGCAGCTCTTTAGCCATAAGCAAGGATGTCTCATTTTAGTCCTTTACGAAAATTAAAGTTAATGATGAGGTCCTTGGGAGTCGTGATTACTCGTGGCTCCTTTTTTCTTGTAAAAAATACGTAAAAGTCTGGTGTTCATCAACTTCGACAAAATAAAAGCGACAAAAATTGAAGAACAATAATTAAACTTTTAAATCACTAACTATATATTCACAACTAATTGTAGTTTTGTGTTAAAATAAATAGAGGTATTTCCCAATTTTTCAAACGATTAAATATATAGTACGGAAATCATCTAGTTAGAAGAAAGAGGGGTGCTTATGACTAACAGAAGTAATCTCAATCACTCAGAACAAATTAATAGGCTTTTAGATACAGTAAAAGAAATGAACCCTGAAGCCTTGAAAGATGTACAAGAATTTTTAGAACAACTTACGCTGGGCGATCGATTAAGTCGCTATATTGATTTTGATGAGCTTCCTGCTGAAGATACTGACGAATTTACCTTTTTGAAATTAGTTGCTGATTCAAAGGGAATCATTGTCAAAAAAAGATTGGACAAAGTCGGGCTTTCACATTATAAATCAAAACAATTTCTATCGAAGTATGGATTTCAATCTATGTATGGTGGAAGTTTATATATTTCACCCAAAAATAGTTTAGATGGAGTCTACATTTTTCAACAACAATATTCAAAAGCCGTAATTTCACACGAAACTGCTTTATATTTCCATGATTTAACAGATGTCATTCCTAAAACTACAATCATGAGTTTACCGAAGACCTACAACCTTAACCAATTATTTGTGTGGGATGGAGAAAGCCCTCATCTGACTGTATCAAAGGCACCAAGTACTTTTCATAACAAAGTTAGAGTAATCGTCCATTACTCAGGAAACGATTCGATTGATATAGTAAGAAATAATGAGATAAAGTCTTCCGAAATAGAAACTTTTGAGACTACTTTTGGAAATCAAGTAAGAGTTACCACTCCTGAACGAACAATCGCTGACATTCTAAAAACTTCTTCGTACACTGAAGCTGAGGTTATGTTTGATGCTGTAAAAAGGTATATGAATAATCCCCAAAGTAAGGAACTTAGACTGCGCCGCATAGCTGATGAGCAAGGTGTAAAAAAAAGATTAGACGAATGTTTAACTCTTTTGAGATCTCGAGGTGAAATAAAATGAATTCGGATCGACTAAGAGACTTAATTAAAGCTAAAAAAGGTAGTATAGCCAGTGCAGAGGAATTACGGATTCGCTACGCTACTGAGCGCTTTTTGTTAAGAGTACAAGCCAGTCCATACAAAGATAAATTGATTCTAAAAGGTGGATTCCTACTTGGAACAATTTATAAAATCGAAATAGAACGACCAAAGATTTGGATGCACTTGTAAAGGACATCGCTGCGGATAGAGAATCTGTAAAATCAATGTTGGAAGAAATAATATCTATAGATCTAAACGATGACGTTTCATTCGAACTTGGGAACTTTAGCGATTCACAACATGAAAGAAAGTATACTGGATTTCGAGCAAAGTTAACTATGCAGCACCGTAATAGTACAGCAAAAATCGCTTTTGATTTGGATTTAAGTGTAGGGGACGTCGTTACGCCGGAACCTAAATTAGTTACCTTCAATTTGACCTTCAAAGAACAAAAAGGAGAGAATGAGCGAATCACTATGTATTCTTATCCTATTGAAACTGTGTTAGCTGAGAAAGTCGAAACAATCCTTTCACTCGGGATTCAAAACACGCGTATGAAAGATTTTTATGATATTCACTTACTTCTTAACGATCCCAACAAACCTTCATTAGAAAATCTGTATGAAGCATTCAAAAAAACCTGGATTTTCCGACATGACCAAATTGAAGATGCAGATTTCAAGGATTGGTTATACTTGGTAAATGAACTTAAGGACAATCAGAATTTCGAAAAAGGTCTGTGGCAAAACTATATTACTAATAGAGAATATGCTCAATCACTTTCTTGGGGCGAAATAATAGATGAACTCATTGAGTATATAATTGCCTTACAAAAATATAGAAACGAAACAAAAGAATAGTGCAAAGGTAACGTGCTGTGGCTTAATTCGCGCCAACAAATAAGTCTAAAATTCCACTGATCCAAAATTGCTTTATTTAAAATGAGGGAGGATTAGAATTAAAACACGAAGCTTAATTCGGTACTCGAAACTTTGGAATACATGGAGCAATTGGCTATCTAACACCACAACAGGCAGAAGATCTAGCTCGGCAGCACGCGCAATAACTACGCAAAATTTTTGAACGAAACCACGAGAATCTCTTTTCGTGGTTTCTGAGAATGGTCAAACGGTTTTGGTTTGACGATTGTCTGAAATCATGAAACAACTCGAGAGTGGATTGGTTTCAAAAAAAACTCTCAATAAATGAGTCCACTTTATTGACACAGATCCAGGATCTATAGTATAGCTTTTCTTCTAGGAGATGGTCTTAGAACTCTCTTAGAATAAAAAACAGTTGAAGGGTCTGGGACATAAATCCTAAGCTCAACTAAAAACAGGGATCAAAATCGCTTTTTCGATTTTGATCCCTGTTTTTTTATAACTTGATTTCCCCGTATTGCTCTCATGTTGCCTATTAAGCATCATTTTCTTCATATTGACTGCCATTAAGGCGATCCCTACTTCATTTTTTACTTTGTCTTTCCCTCGAACGGAAAAGCGTGTCCATTTCAAACAAGCCTTCAGATGACCAAAAGTTGATTCCACGTCAATCTTACGCTGGGCATAGTTTGCACTGGTTTCTGGTGCTGAAAGCAAGTCTCGTTGTTGCGCTTTGAAATATTCTAATGACGGATTGACTTTGATTTTTCTTCGATAGCCGCCTGGTGTGAATGCCTCTGGTAGTTTCTTCTGATTAGCATCCTTTGTTTCGGCCACATATTCTTTGAACTCTCGTTCAAATCCGTAGTCGTCTGTTTCTGTACGATAAGTGTTGAAGTTGAAGCGAACGCCTTTAGGATCGACGTAGTAATCATCCGTTTCAAAATAGTCCCAGTTCATGACTTTCTTTTCGTCGGTTTGCCATTTCTTACTCTGTTCCTTGATCATCGTGCTATAAGGAATCAACGGTGTCTGTTGAGGAAGCTCATCCTCAAAGAAGCGATAATTACTTTCTGAGCCATAGCCTGCATCCGCTACAATGTAAGGGGGTAAAGGGAGAAATTGCGCCTGCAACGTTTCTAAAAAGGGTTGAAGGGTTCGAGTATCTGTAGGGTTCGCAAAAAGATCATACCCTAATACATATCGGTTGTTCGTAGCGATTTGAAGGTTATAGCCAGCTTTCAATTGCCCATTACGCATGTGATCCTCTTTCATTCGCATGAATGTCGCATCTGTATCTGTCTTGGAATAGCTTTTGCGATCACCTAGAATACGATACTGGTGCTCATATTTTTGAACACGCTCTTGATGGGAGCGGAAATGTTTGAGCTGAACCTTTGGCAGTTTGCGTTTGGAGCGAAGCTGCTTACGAACAGAACCGATAGGTTCTTGTTCAATTGCTTCGTCGTATTGTTCGACTGTTTCAGTCAAACGAGTAGTGAGCGCATGAATTTCCTCTTTTGATAATTCACCATCAGATTCCCGTTCAAGTGTTGGGATGATCTCCTGTTCGACGAGCGTTTGATAAGCTTCTAAGGATTTTTTTTCTAAATTCTTGTGGTTTTTCTCTATGGCAGTTTTCCAAACAAAGGTGTATTTATTGGCCGCAGCTTCAATTTTTGTGCCATCAATAAAAATAGCTTCTTCGGTTATTTGATTCGTTTCTACCAAGTGCGAACGCAGTTGGACAAAACAAGTCTGAATCAGAGGCAACACCCGAGAATCGACTCTGAACCGATTGATTGTGCGGTAACTAGGTTCGTGCCCTTGCGCGAGCCACATCATTCGAATACTATCTTTCATCAACCCTTCAATCTTACGTCCAGAGGTGATTGATTGCGCGTAAGCGCATAGAAGCAACTTCAACATCATGCGCGGGTGAAAAGAGCTCGCCCCGCGATCATGTTTGAAAGCCTCAAATTCTGAATCCGGGATGCTCTCAATAAAAGAATCGATGAGTCTAGCAATATCATTTTCCGGAATGACAAGTTTAAAATCTAGCGGTAAAACGACCTGATTTGTGTTATAATTTTTAAACATAAGAGAACCCTCCAGACTTTTTGTTTCGACGCTTTAAGTTTATCAGAGAGTTCTCTTTATTTGTAGGGAAAATAAATAGGCATCAGAGAAAATCGATGATTTTCTCTGATGCCTATTTTTATGGAGCTGGATTTATGTCCCAGCCCCTTCTTCGGCATATCAGAGATATTCAGCTTTATTACTACGAAAGTTGATTTACTTGTTAATCCATTTGAATATTTTGGATGTTAATAAGAAGTTTCGGAATTCTTGGAATTGTTTAGAAATCATGTAGAATCAAAAGTAGAAAGGGAGTGGTTGATATAGCAGTAATCAGAAGAGAAAAACCAGTTATTTTGATGGGGCAATCAGCAGTAACTTTTCTGAAAAGTAAGAGAGAGAACGAAAACAGAATACGAAATCTTTTAAAGAGATAACAAGAAGGCTTTTCTTTACTCTGAAAATATCCATGGAGAAGCCATGATCTCATAGTACATCAACCTACCAATACAACCATCTAAGAACGTCTCTTCAAAAATATTTCCTCCTACAGAAAAAAAGAAATACAGTGACAAAAAGCAAGAACCATCAACAAACCAGCAACATCCTCAAAAACGGTCTGAGCATATATGCACGGTGTTTCACCTGCTTCATACTATACTGTCTTTAATAAATAAGAACGTATAGAAACAATTCGGATTTTTTTTAAGCGGTAAGAATAAATGATAAAGGGGACTACGCATATGCTAGTGACAACGACAGAAACCTTTCCAGGTCAAAACTATGAAATTATCGGTGAGGTGTTAGGACTAACGACACAATCCAAAAACGTGTTTAAAAATATTGGCGCAAGCCTGAAAAATGTCGTCGGTGGGGAGATTAAGGCTTATACGGAGATGCTGGAGGAAGCGCGGGAGTTTGCGATCAAACGCCTCATAGAGAACGCGGAGCAATTAGGCGCGGATGCTATAGTGATGATGCGCTTCGACTCAGGTTCGATTGGGACAGATATGCAGACTGTCGCTGCTTACGGCACAGCTGTGAGATATGTCTAAGGGGGAAGAAAATATGGAGACGATGGATAGTCAAAAAAGAGCAAATCTGGCGATTGGTCTCACGATCCTTGTCGCACTCGTGTTTCTTTCGCCGATAATCAAGCTGATCCAACCAGTTGGTTTTTTGTTTAACATGGTGTTTGCCGGACTCGTCGGCTTTGTCTTTTTCAAGGAACAGTTCCTGCAGCAGTTCAAGCATTTTAAATTCAAAGTCTTATTGTATGGTGTTCCGTTGACGATGGTGACGGGGATCGTATTTGGACTTATCTTTCACGCCATCGCAGGAAAACCAACCACGAACACGATAGATTCGACTCTTTCTATGATGATGCTCTTTACCCAAGTGCCCTTCATGCTGATGGGGGAAGAACTACTTTCTACGAATTTGCTGATCGCGTTAGAAAACAAAGGACTGTCCTTTAAGGTCGCGTCTGTTATCGTATCTATCCTGTTTGCTTTTTGGCATACTACGGCGTATGGTTTCCATCCGCTTCAATTATTATTGACCTTGATGCCGATTCGCCTAGTTCTTAACTTCGTATGGAAGCGATCAAATTCTGTCTGGGTTTCTTGGATATGCCACTATCTATTTGATCTACTGAGCATGATTCCTGTAGCCTTGAAATAGAAAAAAATCGATTCTACTACTATTTAGAGCTCTGTCATCCCTGCGATGATGGGGTATTTTATTTGAAAAAAGACTACTCTCCACTGAATGAAGAGTAGTGTGAATGCTCGTTAATGATACTTTAGAAAGGTATCATTTATTTTAGAAGCCTTTATTTAATGGCAAGGCTATACTCTTTATGCTGTAGGACTTCACTAAGATACCTCTGTTGGAACACCCCGCGTTTCGTTGTCCACCCTTGCAACAACGGACGCTTCCGCAAAGTGTTTAGAAATGGTGTATTGGGTAGAGACAAATAGTCCAATGGCACGCCATCGTATTTCAAGGTTCTACAGCTTTATCGGGAGCTAAGTATTCAGGAAAAGTGACGTGGCATTGGACAACACGCCTTAGGAGGGAGAGAATGAACGTTTATTTATGGGGATTGTTGCGGTGATCATCAGCATCTTTTATCTAGGCGGGTTCATTTTTTTCTTCCCATCTGATAAGAAATTGGTAGAAGCTCAGGAAAGAAGTAAAGAAGCCTTAATTGTTGATGTGATGTTAGGAATTTTGTTTATGGCCTGTCTTGTGTTAGCCATTTACACCTATACGCTTATTAATCAGCAGTTCATACAGTACAACAGATAATGAACAGTCCAAGTCTGCACTTGGACTGTTTCAAAGGAGAGGATTAAGTGAATGAAACCTATTTTGATTTTGACCAAGAATTTAGTCATTGAGCAACCCCTGCAGCAGCAACTTCAACACCTGAACTACGAAGTCTTTTGTTCTGTGGACTTGTTGGAATGTTTAAAGTCCAGTGTCTATCAGGCAGAAGCCAAGCAGGAAGCCTTGAAGGGCTACCTGTTGAATTATCAGGCAGTCATCTTGAGTGAGACACTGGCGGATTCTGAAATTCGTGAGCTGTTGCCGATCTTAAAGTCGGACAAACGGGCATTGTTGCGAAAATCTGGCAATAAGCCCTCCGCAAGTGAAGAGGAGCATCTAAAGAAATTGGGTGTGGTGGATTGGTTGTCTGGCAATCAGTCGATTGATCTCTTACGCGAGCAGCTGTCAGAGAAGCTGGCACCGTATCAAAAGGATGAAACGAACATCGTATTTCTCTATAAGAACGAGCAAGCCATGCCAAGCGGCAACCTTCTGCAATTGAAAAAGAGCCTGACTAAGCGAGAACAGACCATGCTGGATTGTCTGATTCGCTCAAAAGGCGGCGTGGTCTCACGAGAAGAATTATGTGCACGTCTCTGGAACGAGGCACCGAATAATTCGCATCTTTCGCAGACCTCTGTCTTGATAAAGCGGATCAAGATGAAGCTGCAGATCGCAGGATTCGACCCAGAGATGCTGCAGACAATTTGGGGGAGCGGCTACATGTTGACACAAGGGGTCTTTGACAAGGATTACTTAGTCAAGGCTTAGCACAAGGGGGAGCTATTAACATAGGATAGGTTTTATTGGTCATCGGTTCATAGATACACAAAAAAATATAATTTTATGCGAGATAGCTGATAGATATTGGCGTCTCTTTTTTTGTTTAGAAGAGCTTTTTTTAGAATAGTAAAAATTTTGATAAAGAAAGAAGTCATTCCTCTAGATGTTTGTAATTAATTACATGTTTAAGATTAATACAGATAAAAATTTCAAAATCTATTGACAACCAATCTGGAAACCGCTATCATGAAAATGTAATATATTTCATATGTTTTGAATATTAAGTAATAAGTTTCTAAAATGACGAAAGGAGTTTACATATGAGTAAAGTGTTTTTCGATGAAAAAGGGTTTATGTCGGCGGCTTAGGTTCGGTAAAAGGTATACGAAAACAAGTAAATGCACTTATTTTTCAACTAATTGAATGATAAATATGGAAAGGATAATGAACAATGAAATATGAAGAATTGGCACGTACGATCGTGCAAAATGTTGGGGGAAAAGAGAACGTTATTGACCTGAGTCATTGTATGACTCGCCTTCGATTCAAATTAAAGGATGAAGGGAAAGCGAATACGGATATCTTAAAACGTACTGATGGAGTAGTATCTGTGGTTCAAAGCGGTGGACAATATCAAGTGGTTATTGGCAATTCTGTTGGCGATGTTTATAACGATATCAACACCATTTTTACTATTAATGAAGAAAAAAGTGCCGACGATACAAAAAAAGAAAACAAGAACGCCTCGATTTTCGACCGTTTCATTGATCTAGTTTCAGGCGTGTTTACACCAACCTTAGGTATTTTAGCTGCAACTGGGATGATCAAGGGATTAAGTACGGTATTTGTAGCGACTGGGTTATTAACCATGACTTCTGCAACCTATCAGATTCTAACGGTTATCGGAGATTGTTTCTTTTATTTTTTCCCAGTGTTCTTAGGCTATACAGCGGCACAAAAATTTAAGGGAAATGTTCTTATTGGTATGGCGATTGGGACATCAATGGTTTATCCGACACTCGCTGGAATCATGGCGGAAAAACCACTTTATACTTTATTTTCTGGAACAATAATTGAATCGCCTGTTCATTTGACCTTCTTAGGTATACCAGTCATCTTGATGAGCTATGCGTCAAGTGTTATTCCGATTATTATCGCTACTTGGATTGCTGCTAAAGTGGAAGGTAGACTGAAAAAAATGGTCCCTGATGTTGTGAAATCCTTCTTCGTACCTGCTGGAACACTGTTGATCGTCATTCCATTAACTTTCATCATTATTGGACCGATCGCAACATGGGCTTCACAGCTCTTTGGCGCAGGAACACAAGCTTTGTATAACCTGAGCCCAGTCGTTACTTCTGCTGTATTAGCAGGTGTGATGCAGATTTGTACGATCTTTGGAATCCATTGGGGGATCGTTCCGATCACGTTGAATAATTTGGCGGTACTCGGCTATGATATGACGATTCCAGCGACGACCATCGGGATATTTGGTCAGGTTGGAGCAGTTTTGGCAGTTATGTTGAAAACGAAGGATAAGAAATTGAAGGCGCTGACCTACCCAGCGTTTATCTCTGGGATTTTTGGAGTTACAGAGCCAGCGATTTATGGAATTAATTTACCTAGAAGAAGACCATTTATTCTAGGATGTGTTAGTGCTGTTGTCGGCGGATTGATTGTTGGTTTGATGGGGACAAAAGGCTATGCGCTGATCGCAGGAATCTTCTTGCTGCCAAGTGTCATCGGGCCAAATGGAATCGATCAAGGATTTTATGGATTAGTGATTGGAATTATCGTCACTCTTGTTCTATCTTTTGGTCTTGTCTATTTCTTCTGGAAAGAGGATGAAGAAGTTGCTTAACCGATAGGAACAAATTGTATTCGAAATTGAGGAGAATGATTATGACTACATTTAAAGAGAATTTTATGTGGGGAGGCTCTGTCTCAAGTATGCAGACTGAAGGTGCTTGGGATGAGGATGGAAAAGGTCTCACTGTATACGATACAAAAAAGAAACGAACGTATGCAAAAACGTCATCTGATTGGGAAAACGGCATAGACTTTTATCATCACTATAAAGAAGACATCGCACTATTTGCTGAAATGGGTTTCAATTCGTATCGCTTTTCAATAAGCTGGGCGCGTATTTTACCTGATGGTGAAGGAAAGGTAAATCAAGCAGGCTTGGACTTCTATGAGCGTGTGATCGATGAATTGCTCGCTCATCAGATTGAACCGATCGTTTGTTTGTATCATTTTGACCTGCCAGATGCGTTGGCTGAAAAATATGGGGGCTGGCAATCGAGAAAAGTTTTAGAAGCTTATCAGGAATATGCGGAAGTCGTTATCAAACATTTTGGTAAAAAAGTGAATTACTATATCCCCATCAATGAGCAAAATGTCGCCTATACATTGACGAGCGATCTATTACCAGCGGGTATTGACCCTAAAGAATTGGCGAAGTATGAAGCACAGGCGCAGCATCATTCATTCTTAGCCTCAGCATCAGTGAAGCACTTAGTCAAAGCGTTTGCCCCCCACGCAAAGGTAGGGGGGATGGTCGCCTTCTCTCCATTCTATCCAGAAACCTGTAATCCTGATGCGATCTTGAGTGCACAAATTGCAAATCGTAGAATGACCTATCAATCAACGGATGTTTTTGTTTATGGGGAATACCCGCAAGATTTGCTTCATGATTGGGAGAAAAATGGGATTATGCCAGAAATCACTGCTGGTGATAAACAGTATCTAAAAGAAGGAGTGGTAGACTTTTTACCATTTAGCTATTATCAAAGCGCAATGGCTAAAACAGGTGCAGATATTACCGTTAATTCTTTTTTAGATTCTTTTCTAGATGGCACACAACCGAAAAATGAGTTTTTGGGTGTGAGTGAATGGGGTTGGATCATTGATCCAAAGGGATTACGATTAGCGGCAAAGGAACTGTATGATCGTTACAAAATGCCCGTATTTACAGTGGAGTGTGGGATTGGAGTCAAAGAAAGCTTGAATGACGATCTGACTGTTGCAGATGATTATCGAATTGATTATTTGCGGGATCATGTTGAACAGCTGAAATTGGCAGTCGCGGAGGACGGCGTTGATTTGATGGGCTTTCTTACCTGGGGACCGATCGATATCCTCAGCTCACAAGGAGAAATGAAGAAACGCTATGGCTTTATTTATGTAAATCGCGATGAAACAGATCTAATGGACTTAAAGCGATACAAAAAGAAAAGCTTCAATTGGTTTAAGCAAGTAATTGAGAGTAATGGGGAAACACTGTAGCTGTGAAAGGAGAAACGAATGAATCTAGCCAAAAAAATTGTTATTGGTCTATTATCCATAGGGATACTGTCCGGTTGTTCGTCTAGTGGAGAAAGTACGGGTTCTACTGAGGTACCATCAACAGAGAGGGAAGAAGTCACGGTTTATTTCACCCGACACGGAAAAACAATGTTGAATACAACTGGAAGATCACAAGGGTGGAGTGACTCGCCATTAACACCAGCAGGCATTGAAGTGGCGGAGGATGTTGGCAAAGGGATTGGGGATACTATTAAGTTCGACAAAGTATATAGCAGCGACAGCGGACGTGCTATTGAAACAGCCGAAATTATTATGGATAATGCAGGGCAAAAAGAAAAGGTTCTCAAGGACAAACGTCTACGTGAGTTCAACTTCGGTACCTTTGAAGCCACGTCAGGTGCAGAATCGGTAAAAGCGATTGCCGAGAGAAAGAATCTTTCTGCAGATGAATATACAAAAAAAGCAGCGAATGAAGGTGGCGGCTATACAGGGTTCATTAAAGAACTCTCAGATGATCTAGCGGAGATCGACAAAGAAAATGTTCAAGAAGATAGTAACTGGCCGGCTGAAGATTATGAAACAGTTGCGAAGCGTTCTACTGAAGCATTGAAGGAGATCGTAAACAAAGCAAGTGAAAATGGCGATGAATCAATTTTAATTGTTTCTCACGGAATGACTTTAGCGACACTGCTAAATGAACTAGATGCGAGTGTCTCTAGTAAAATTCCAATGTCTGGGTTAGAAAATGCAAGTATTTCAAAAGCTATCTATCATGACGGAAAATGGAAAGTAGAATCAGTCAATGATATGAGTTATGCAGAAAAAGGGGCGAAGAATTAGCAGCTATTCAAGTAAACGAATAAGAAAAATTGTTTAAAAGAATTCGTTGGATTTTCTTCAATAAAGACCGTAAAAAACAAATTCGCGTTTTTTACGGTCTTTTCTAATCCATCATTTGTTCTCGTTGGTCGCTTACCCAATTATAATAGTAAGAGATGATTTCAGAAAATAGAAATAGCTCAAAGCGAACATCTAATTGTCTCAAAGAACCGTCATCTCTTAAGTAAGTTGAAGCGGCTGGTAAAACAAAGGTTTTCGTTGCTTGATCAGCAATTTCAGCGTCTTTATTCATTGTGATTAGGATAGTTTTTGCTCCCGCCGAATTTGCGGCTTCTATTAACTCACTGTAGAGAGCCATGCCTGTTACAGAGTAAATGATGTAGACCCAATCTTTTTTTATCGTTTGACTCAAATAATGCATCTGTGTCTCTGTAGTGATCGCTTCATAGAAAACGCCTTGAGAGTATAATGAATAAACGAGTTGTTGTGCGGCCAAACCAGTATTATCAAAGCCCACACATTTTACATCCTGTGAATCCATCATCCACTCGACGACCTCAATAAGGTCCTTCTCCATGTTTTCTTTTTTTAATTTGGCAAAGGAGCGTTCATAGGTACCAATAATTTCTTGAAATAAAGAATGTTTAACAGGCGTTTCTTCCTGCTTTTTCTCTGTTACAAATGCATCCAAGGCTAACTTAAATTCAGGATATCCGCTATAACCGATTTTTTTGATTGCTCGTAAAACTGTTGGTGAACTAACATCAAAGCGATTCGCCATATCGTGAATAGAGAGTCCGACAAATTTTGGCGGGTCCGCCATGATATTTTCAAAAATCTTTTTATCTGTTTTTGACATCTTAGTATAGTGAATCGTGATTGCTTCTTCAATGTTTTGCATTGATTGTACCGCCTTTCTTCGTCTTCCTAAAACTATCGTAACAATAAAAGTAACAAATTTCAAACTGAATATAGATGTAGAAACATGTTTCAACCCGACTTGACAGAAACAATAGAAAACGTATTGCTAAGAAAAACAATCCATCATTATAATTTTAAATAAAAAGGAATTGAGAACTATGTTAAAAATGAATCCATTAGTTACTGACAATGCGGTTTTTCAAGCAGAAAAGAATCATATTGTTGGTGGCAGAACATTACCAAATCAGACAATCAAGCTAATTGCAGACACCTTGATTTTGGAAGGACGGAGCGATCACAAAGGTGAGTTTTCATTTATTTTACCTCCGCAAGATTATGGAACCTCTATGAGGATACGAATTATTGCAGAAGAAGAATCAAAAGAATTTTCAGTGCAATATGGGGATGTATTTCTCTTCGCCGGGCAATCAAATATGCAATATACAATGGCAGAGGAAAAGCATTTTTTAGAAGAGCGCTCAAGTATCAGTGATGAAAAAATCTTTTTTCACGTAGTAGATACGCCTGAGTATGAGCTCAAAATAGAAGAAGAAGCACATGGCAACTGGCAAAAACTGACTTCTGACAATTTGGGTGAGCTATCAGCGATCGCTTATTACTCAATGAAAGAGCATAAGAAGAATCATCCCGATCGAATTATTGGAATCGTTGTTTGCAGTAAAGGGGGGACGAGTGCTAGTTGTTGGATCAGCGAAGAAGATCTGACGGAGGAAGCAGTGCTGAATGAAGAGATCATGAGTCCTTTTTCTAAAGCAATAGAGGGTCGAAATAAAAAAAGCTTTGACGAGGAATTCAAGGAATATATTCAATCCTATCAACAGTATTCGGAAAAAAGAGCTATGTGGATAAGAGAGCATCCTGAGTTGACCTTAGGAGAAATTAAACAACAGATCGGTCATTCTCCTTGGCCACCACCAGCAAATCCCTATCTCTTCAATCGGCCTGGAGGGTTATATCAAACAATGTTTAAACGAATTGCGCCCTTCAGCTTTTCAGCAGTCATCTGGTATCAGGGAGAAGAGGACACCGCTAAAGGACATCTTTATTCCGTCCTGCTTAATCGATTGATTCATCGCTGGCGCAAGGATTTAATGGAACAAGTTCCCTTCTATATCATCCAGCTTCCTTTGTGTCAGGATAAACCTCAGCATGATTGGGCGACTGTGAGACGGGCCCAAGCGCAAGCGATTCAAGATTTGGACAATCTCTTTTTAATCACAGGACTTGATTGTGGTGAAGTAGATGATATTCATCCTAAAGAAAAAGCTCTTTTGGGACAAAGAGTGGGTGAGATAGTAGACAAGGTATATTATCCTAGCGCGCCTGTCGCAAAAATTGCTGATTGGTGTGAAGCGGGACTCAGTATTGAGGTAGAATACGCCAATTCACTCGAATTGCAGGATCATCAAATTTTCGAACTTGATACATCCATTAAAAAACTAACTTTGGAGAAAAACAAAATTTTCATTGAAACAACCTCAAGCAGTCATAAAATTTCTTATGCTTGGGAGAATGCACCCGATGTAGTTCTTTTTAATGAAGTAGGTTATCCCGTCGCTCCATTTCGTTTTGAAAGACCATAAGCGGAAATTCTCTAAGAAAAAGCGGTTAAAAGAAATGGACAGAAGCTTACCTTAGGGTATGGATTTTTTGCTGAAAATTGAAGAGAAAAAAATCCTAGGAAACCATTCATTGATCATGACATATGGGGAAGTCAAAAATTTATAATCTTGTATGAGACAGTCGGTAACAATCGGCGTCTCATTTTTTTTACCCGTTCCCAATAGTATGAATAGCACGCTCGTTTTTCTGAAGAAGGTCAGATTAATAAATAATTATAAATTAAACCATCATTATTTTGGTATATCCATCGGATATGCCTTTTTTATTTGTCGAAAATAAAGTTTTATCTATATACATCTACGATTATTTTGTAAACCAACGATAAGTTTTCACACGGTATATTACTAGACATACATAGCGTTAGTAAGAATAAACGGACCAATGAATACATAAAAAATATCCCCTCAAATATGAGGAGATACTTTTTAAGCTGAAACTTACCTAAGTAATAATTATAATGAAAAATTTCTTAGTATTGTTAAAACCAAGTGAAAAAGTTAAGTTTAAAAAACGAAAATCAGATTATTTTTAACTGTCGACGTAATTATAAGTTAATTAAAGTCACATTTCAATGTTTTTTTGGCGAAAAGTTATTAAAGTTCATTTTTTGCTAAATAAAAAGTATCGGTATATACAATGAACAATTAAAAAACGGAGAAAAGACCCTATATATAGAGCGTCAATTTCGCCGTCAAAGAAAAGGGGAAATCGTATGCGCAGAGGAGAGAATATCTATCGAAGAAAGGATGGCCGTTGGGAAGGTCGGTATCGAAAAGGTCGTAAGGCTAACGGACAAGTAAAGTATGGCTATGTGTATGGTCGATCATTGCAAGAAGTACGTATGAAGCTCTATCCATTGAAGGTTCGCTATCAAAGCATTCAAAATACACAGGGAGAGCTATGTATCCCACTGCAGGAGTGGGGGAATCAATGGCTGCTGCAAATACAATCCAGCGTCAAGCCTGCTACATTTGCCAATTACCAATACAAATTAACGAAGTATGTCTTTCCCTTTTTGGGAAGTCAGCAGCTAAATGAATTAACCTCAAAGGATGGTCAAGAAATGGTCCAGCAGTGGAGCCGTCGGGGGTTGAAGGTCTCTACGATGAAAGTGATCCTACAAATAGTGAGTCAATGCTTGAACCGAGCAACAAAAATGATGTATTTGAAGGAAAATCCATTTTCTTCTATTCAATTGCCAAAGGAGAAGAAAAGAAAAATTCCAGCATTGTCAAAAAAAGAGCAGCAGCGGTTGGAAAAATCCGCTCTAAAGGAAGGTGGAGTACGAGGGCTGCCAACGTACTTAGCATTATACACAGGCTTAAGAATCGGGGAAATCGCCGCTTTACGCTGGTCGGATATTGATTTTGAGCGAAATGTGATTCAAGTGAGCCACACTTATCAAAGGCTCGCGTTATCAGTCGGGAAACGAAAAACACAACTACTCTATGACACGGCTAAGACAGAGGCGGCTGTTCGGATCATTCCTTTTGGGTCAAAGCTAAGGAAGCTGTTGCTTCAACAAAAAAGAAATACGAAGAGTCGGTATGTTTTTTCCCATAAGAATCATCCTATCGAACCGCGTTTGCTAACGTATCACTTTCATCGGTTGCGTGAACAAGCAGGGATCAAGGGCATTCACTTTCATCAATTGCGCCACACCTTCGCGACACGTTGCTTGGAAGCACAAAGCGATATCTTATCTGTGAGTGCGATGTTGGGGCATACTTCTACACGGTTGACGCTAGATACGTATGCGGATTCCATGATTGAGCAGCGAGTCCAAGTGGTCTATCAAATGGAGAAACTCTTACATTAGTTTGTTAACCAATAACAAAAAAATTTTAAAAAAGGCAATATTCGGGCAGAACTTTTTTTTAAATTCGTGAAAGCGCTTACTTGTTTATTGTTGAAATGCGAGCGATTCTTTTTATAGTAGATAGAGCTATCGATCATTCGATGGAGGGTTATCGCGGTCTCATTTACCGTCAACTTCCGTCAGGCATCTCCTCTAATGTGTTTATCTATCAGTGTTTTTGACTTCTACCTTGGTTTTAACAAAACCAAGTGAAAAGTAAACGAATGGAGATAGCGTATCAGTATCACGGATCTATTTTAACAGAAAGTCATCTATTTGCTAAAACAGAAACTTTTCTTTCTGTTTAGAATAAAAAAAGGAGTGTTTTTTAATGAAAGATTTGAAAGGAAAATTAGTCGTTAGTTTAGCTAGCCTATCCGTTCTGGGTTTGGCATTTGCTGGGAGCATAGGAGGATTTGCGGATACGTTGGACACACCTGTACGAGTTCAATTTGAGGCAGAGGGGCTTATTCCTAACCCCAACCCAGATCCGGATGAATTACAATTGCGCTTTGTTCCAAACCTTGTCGATTTTGGTAATACACATACTGCTGGAAATGCACTGACACAATCAATCGGCACAAGCGGAAAGTATGTTGCGTTATATGATGGAAGAGATACTGCTCTTACAAATAATGAGTGGACATTATCTGCCAGTGCTTCTAACTTAACCAACCCAGTCGCTCCTGCACAAGTGATCAACTCAGGGAAGATCAAAGTTGCAGTAGGAAGTATGAAAGATTGGGGTGCGCCTAGTGCTCCTACTTCTGCGAATACTACAACCAATGCCGCAAATATTACTGTAGGCAGTGGCATCACAGCAGGTGTTGCGGAGTTAGCCTTGGATGGAACGACTACTGAGTTAGCGAAGACGGACTCAAGTATTAGTGATCATGGTTATGCGTTGCCAATCGATTCAATGACATTAGAATTGGCTGCCGGCGATTCAAATACTGCGTTTGCCGGACAATCATTCCAAGGAAATATCACTTGGGCGTTAACTGATTCATTCTAATTACTTTACTGAGTGAAAGAGAAGAGGATTGTTCTCTTCTCTTTCTTTTATTTAAGGAGAACCACTAAATGAAAAAAAAGCTTCTCATAAAAGATCTTTTATTTCTAGTTAAAAAGAGTTTTTGTTGTTTATTGATAGTTTCCAGTTGTTTTCTATTCAGCACTGTGAGTTTAGCAGAAGAAGCGGGGAGCTCGGGGGAAAAGGCAACACAACCTGAAAATGATGTAGGCTTTGCGGTAGAGCCTGTACAAACTGCTACACAAATCGATTCTCAAAAGGGCTTTTATTTTATTAAGGTTGAACCGAATCAGCCGCAAGAACTATCGATAAAAATCAGGAGTACAAACGTCGCGCCAGCAACTGTCAGTATCTATGTAAAAAATGCGTATACCAATCAAAACGGTTCAATTGATTACGATAGTGATGACTATGAAAGAGATGCCACTTTGACAGATTCTGTCGAAGAATTAACATCCGTTTCCGAGAAAAAGGTAACCGTCAAAAATTACGAAGAGAAAATTGTAACAATTAGCGTTAATCCTCCCCATGAAAAATTTTCAGGGGTTAAAGGGGGAACGATTTGCATCATGAAAGCTGATTCGTCAGAAGAAAAAGAAGGACTGAGTTCTACGTTTGGATATCGTATCGGATTACTGCTTACGGAAGACTCAGAAGTTTATGACGATGGCTCTTCCTTGAACCTCTTAAAAGTCCGTTCCACAGTGCATCAGGGGAAGCGGGTGATCCAAGCTCGAATGCAAAATCCTGAACCAAAAGTATTGAAAGATTTAATGATTGAGACCAAATTATACAAAAAGGGCAGCCGTGAGGTAATTAAGAAGAGAACAGCCAATAATATGCGAATGGCACCAAATTCTCAATTTGATTTTTCAACGAATTGGGGGATTGATCCGATCAAAAGCGGCACATATACTCTCCAAGTGCGTGCACAGTCAGGGACAAATACATGGGAATGGAAAAAAGACTTTACTATTGGAGAAAAGCAAGCGAAAAAGATCAACGAGGAAGCGAGCTTTACGATTACCTTCCCGGAATGGGTACCGCTTGTCACTATTTTGATAGGAGTGGTTAGCATTATCTTGATAGGTTGCCTTTATGTGCGGAGTAAAAAATGGAATGTACCTTAAAAAATCTCAAAAAGAAGGTGAAGAGATGAAAAAAAAGAGAATGGCAATTTCTTTCTTCATTGGGATAATAATTAGCCTCGTTCTTTTTATAGACCCTATAAAGTCTTGTGCCACTAGTACAACGATGACAATCACTTTTTCTAGTCAAGAAAGAGAGAGAGAGGGTGAGTCAACGACTGATCTACCATTGATTAAACATACAAGAGAAAAAAAGAGAGATGAATCTTTTTTAGCCTATTCAGGTCAGCGAAGATTGCCCACCACTGGGGAAGAATATAATAGTGTTCTGTCTTGTCTAGGATGGACAACATTCCTATTTACTTTGCTCTTTTTCTTCATTGGCAATTATGAACGAAGAAGGAGGGATGGATGTGAATAAAAAATGGGTTTCATTTTTTATGTTCGTAGGCTTTTTATCTAGTACGGTGATTCATCCGGCGATTAGTATAGCCGTTTCACAGGGGACACAGAACTCCCAGAGTCAAACAGAAGCCTCTACTAATACGCTGACGACTATGTCTAGTGATGTGCTGGGAGCGCCAAACGAAACAGCAGATTCTGAGGAAGAACCAATTGTCGAAGCGCAGGAGCAAGAGATTTATGCAGAGAAAAACTATGATGAGCGGGATTTATCAAAAAAAGATGAAGAAAATGGTTCACAACCGTTTGTCCAAGCAGAAATAGATCAGAAAGGGCTAAGTGGAGAAATTCAACGAAGCTCTGAATCCTCCGATGAGTCAACAACAATCCTAGAAAAAGTAGCTTTGCAGACCAAAACGAAAGATACTGGTTGGCAAGAAGTAACGGTATTCAAAGAGAGTACGGACCATATACTGAACGAGTCTAATTTTATCTTTGAACTTAAAGATATTTTAGAAGAACAGGATTACCGATTGATTGTAGATTATGAGATAGAGGTACCCAACGAAGAACAATCTGTAGTAAGAACTATTCATAAAGGGCACATTCTTTTTAAAACAGATATAACGGAAGCTTCTGAAAAAAACACAGAAATCTATGAAGAGAAGCTGCAAACACAATCGACAGCTCAAAATGAGCACCCGACTCGAACACAAGGAGAAATAACTCCAAGAGCAGTAGCTGATGTTGTATATAATGGTTCGGCAGGTACAGGCGGCAAGATAAGTACTTATGTAAAAATACATGGTATAAAAGCCAAAGAAGCATCTATTGAACTCAAGTATCAATTGTACTCCAGTCCAGCATATACACGCTATGCTGTTTGGAGTACAGATCCAAATCGTATCATCAAGCTTTGTGCCAATGTATCTAGTGCTTCACAATTGTCAAAAGCATTGTGGACAGAATTGAAGGCAGACGGCACTAATGTAGTTGTACCGTTTAATAAGAGTTGGGATGATGGTTCTGTTACATTTGGGTCGGGGAAAATGACAAATCTTAAACCAAAAACAACGTATTATGTTTGGCTTTTTTCAGTTCCATCCAGTGAGATAAACATCGGATGGTATCATCCACAAGGAACGTCTACTATTCTGGAAAAATACATCAGGACACCGTATGTTTTCACTACGGATTCTGCAGCGGCGTTATCTATCGCTGCTCCGACTTTTACACAAGCAAGTGCGACGCACAACACGATTCCAATGGTTGGAAAGAACTACACTGGAGATATTTTCCAAACGAGTGGACAAGGGAAAGTGCAGGTAACTTCAAACGATGGAACAACCGTTCAAGATAAGGTGACAAACTTAGGTCATACAATTTCTCAAGGGGGAACCTACAACAGTGCTACTGTGTCGGGATTAACTGCAGGAACACGATATAAGGGAAGAACGGCGATAAAAGACTATGAAGGAACATGGCGTTATTCTCCATGGAGCGGGTATTTTTACACTGCTAATACAGTGAATCAACCTGCAGCTCCAACGCTGAATACACCAAGTGCAGCAAATAACGCAACAGCACAAGTGAGTGCTACCTATAATGTTGGAGATGTGGCAGCACATCCTACATCGACGGATATTCAGATCAGTACTAATAACTCGACTTGGACAACAATTACAGCGGATACAACCCCAGCAATTACGAACAGAGTTTTTAATACTAGTAGCAAAAGTGTAAGTTTTACCCTGTCAAAGCTCAATGCTAGAACAAAGTATTATGTGCGCTATCGTGTTCGAAATGCCAGTAATGTGTGGTCAGGCTATTCAACTGCTCGGGAATTTACCACGGGAGCAATGACATTATCTATTGGAACCCCGACATTCACGCAGACAACAGCCACCCATAATGCCATTTATATGACGGGAACGACCTATACGGGAGATATTTTCCAAACGAGTGGGCAAGGAAAAGTGCAAGTAACTTCTGATGATGGAGCGACGGTTCAGGATAAGGTGACGAATTTAACGCACACTGTTTCTCGAGGAGGAACCTATCACAATGTAACAGTACCTAACTTAGTTGCTGGAACAAGGTATAAAGGTAGAGTTGCCATCAAGGATTATGGCGGAACGTGGAGATATTCAGCATGGAGTGCGTATTTTTATACCGCAAATACAGTCAATCAGCCCGCAGTTCCAACCCTGAATACGCCAACGGCTGCGAACAATGCAACAGCTCAAGTGAGCGCTACTTATAATGTAGGGAACGTAGCTGCTCATCCAACATCAACGGATATTCAGATCAGTACCAACAATTCGACTTGGACAACAATTACAGCGGATACCACGCCAGCAATTACAAACAGAGTCTTTGATACTGTAAATAAAAGTGTGAGCTTCACCCTATCAAAGCTCAACTCTAAAACGAAGTATTATGTGCGCTATCGTGTGCGAAATGCCAGTAATGTGTGGTCAGGTTATTCAACTTCTCGTGAGTTTACGACAAAAGGGGTCCCGTTAACTTATATATCTAATCCGACCTTTAGCTATACGACTTCAGCAAAAAAAATGATTTTGAATGAAGGAAGCTATAATGGTGATATATATGGTGGAGCAACTAATGGGCAGCAAGGAATGCATGTGAAAAACGATGCTGGTGCATGGGTTAGCGTACGCGGAGGTAGTGTGCATCATGAAATACCGTACGGCAGTGGGAAATATGCTGCTGGTGGCTATACATTACCCGATGAATTGATGCCAGGAACTCAGTATCGTTCCCACATATTTATTCGTGATACTGATAATGTGTGGCAAGAATCTTGGCGCTTGAACAATAATACCTATTCCTACTTTTATACAAAAAATGAAGTGGATGGTGTTACCAATGTCACCTATACACCGGCACAAACAGCATCAAGTGCCAGCGCATCAATGGTCGGAGTCTATAAAGTATCCGACTACTCGCAAGGGCAAGCGCACCCGAAAGAATCGGGGGTTACTGATGGTTATGATGGTCAAAAAGGTGTAGATATTCGTATACGTTCTTCCCAAGATACTAATTACACGTCTTGGAAAAGTGTAAAAGCAATAGGAACAGTTGGCTCGCCCATTACTGTTACTTCGCTGACTATTAATTCGACAAGTAAACGGGTTGAATTCACACTCGGACATATGGAAGCAAATACTACGTATGAAGTACAGTATCGTGTGAAAAATGATAGCAATCAATGGTCTGAGTATTCTAGTGTTGTATCCATTCGAACATACGGGATCGCTCTACAAATCTCACCACCTGTTTTCGATCAAGCGACTGCCACAGCCACAAGTATTCAATTGAAGCAAGGGACTTACAGTGGAGATATTTCACAAACATCAAATGATGGGGTCATTTTTACTGAATCCTATAATAACGGAACCAATGACAAAGACTGGACCGCACGGGTGAATAATCTACAACACACCACCACAACAAACGGAACGTACGCTGCCACGATGGTGAACGGCTTGACTCCTGGAACTCGTTACAGAGGGTGGGTGCAACTCAAAAACTTCGAAGGGACTGTTGTTGGACCGATAGGGCAACCAACAGGTGCCGCAAACGAATATTTTTACACGAAAAATACTGTCTCCAGTTTAAGTACGCCTACATTAAATACACCTGTGGCGGAAAATGGGGCGACCGCTGAATTTTCAGTGGATTATCAAGCCGCGGGCGATCATCCAGATCAACCTGCAGCCCATCCAAGTAAGGTAAAGGTGTATTTAAGCACCAATGGTGTTGATTTTTCTGAAATCAGCACTCAGTCGAGTTCTCCATCAATCGATATGTATGATTTTGATACAACGAATAAAAAAGCAACTGTGAAAATCAAGAACTTGATCGCCGGACAATCGTATCATGTGAAGTGCAGTGTTGTTAATCAGGGAGGCGAGTCTGAACAAACCCCTACACGAGCATTTACTACCAATCAACGACAGGCGGGTTTTTATATTTCAGAAACACCGACCTTTAACTTCGGTGTTCAATCGGTCAGTTCAAACGTGATAGCCACGGGATTGTCAACTGCTCAAGGAACCGCTGATTTTGGAATAAAGATGGAAAATGTAGGAATAAATTCCAACTGGTCTTTTGCGGCTCGCGTCGCTTCATTACAAACACAGGATGGGAGTAATCAAGAACTAACAGGCGCACAGCTTTCCTTCGAGAAACAGTTGCAGCACACAACAGATGGTATGAATTGGCAGCCGATAACTCAAGATTTTGAAGGATTGTCTGAACCAACGGCGAGCCTCCCTGCCAATGATACGACGACTCAATTATGGAAGTCGACGAGTATTGCTGCAGGGCAAGGGAAATTTAGAACAACGATTGGCTTTGAGTCTGTCAAGCTGTCTATTCCGGGAAACGTGGCTCAAAAAGGCGCGTTTTACGAAGGGAAGATAGAATGGTTAATGGTAAATGAACCTTAGTAGTTATTCTCTATTTCCCACAAGGAGTATTTTTTCTTTTTATAAATTAGGAATGGTGAGAGTGTTTTTCTCACCATTCCTGAAAGGATGACAAGATTGGGACGCTATAGTTGGATGATCATTTTAACAATAATAGGCATGATCAGCTTAATTGTTTTTTTCTATTTCATATTCAGAGATATGAAACAAATACAGGCACGGAAACGCTCTAAAATGTACTATCTTTTAGATTTGTCATTACTGATAGTTGTTGTTGTATGTGTAGTTTTAGCTGTTTACTTATTTTTTGATATACAAAATCAAATTCGAATACTAGAGGAGATTCTGTGAGGTGATAAAAAATTCGAATACTATTATTGACTCATAATATTTTAAATGAACAATCCATACAACAAAATCTACAGAAGTTTAATTACGAAGTATTTGTCTCAAAAACAATGTTTGACATGCTTTTGCACGAAGAAGATCCATGGAACATTTCTTTTTACCAACTGATTATCCTTAGTGAATCCTTATCGAATAAAGAATTAGAAGTGATCGTCCCGAAATTAAAGGAACGACGCGCTGTAATTTTTCGGAAATACGTATGTGAGCCCTTGAATAAAGAAAAAGATGCGGAAAAAGCATTGGAAATCGATCGCTGGATATCACGAGAGATTGGAATAGATACTTTAAGGGAATTGATCAGTGAGTGCACGGTTATGAGTACTGCTGAACCTAGTGACTATCTATCTAAAGAAACGTTTGAAGGGCTCATCATGGATTTCACTAAGAATCAAAAAAAATACTTTTTAACATTGTATGAAGCAGATTCTTCTCTCGTCTCACGAAAAGAGCTTTGTCAGTCTATCTGGGGCGTCGAATCTACACGATCCAATTTGGCGCAGCTTTCTGTTTTAACGAAAGCTCTACGCCAGAAACTCATGAATAAAGGCTTTCCATCAGATACTATTGAGACAGTCTGGGGAAAAGGCTATCATTTGAACAAGAAGTTTTATCACATGTATCCTAAGTCTCAGCAGTCATGACCATCAGGCAGTGTCTTCTGGATAGAAATAGTGATGAGTCATATGAAAAAAGAAGAACCCTCGATAATCATTTTTTTGATTTTCGAGGGTTCTTTTACGTTTACCTGCCAGTCTGCTTATCACTTGAGAGGATTTGAAGGCTCGCTTTTTCGTTGTGAGGAAAATGATGTGTAATCGGCGAGACTAATGAAAGAAAAACGTTTATGAAGCTTATGTTGAGGGAAAATCTCATCTATCAATAAAGGGTAGTTCCTTTTTGATAATAAATATTAGAAAATTTGATTTCTATTTATTTGCATGTATATACCTATTATGAAGTATTTAAAATCCATTATTTTAAAGAGATAATCAAATTATTGGGTTTTAAAACATTGTTGTTTTAATGCCAATGATAAAAGAAAATATTTTAGTGAGTGAATTGTTTGTTATAATTGATTTGAGTAGGTTATTACGAAAGGAGGTCACAAAATATGAGGGTGCAAAACAAATTAAAGGTGATAGGAGTTGCTGCGACGGTCATGCTTTCTGCTGGGAGTCTTTTTTCAACTGCCATAGGTTTAGCAGAGACTGAGACGGTTCCTGTGGAGTCAAGTGAGTCATTTCAAAAAATAGCTTCGAAAGAACCGGTGACAAGTTTTAGTCAGGAAGTAGTATCAGAGAGTTTCACTTCCCAATCTAGCGATAGAATGGATACGGAGGAGTCCAATACAGTAGAAACTGAAGAATCAGAAACGACTGTCGCAGAACAAAGGGAGGTGTCGGAAGAACAACCAGAAATAGAAAGTAAAAGTCCAAAATTTATCCAAACAAGAGATTTTCTAGTAGATGGAGAATCTAGTGGAATTACCTATCAAGGGAATACTTTGGAACTGAGTGGGACAAATGCACTATACACCGTCAGGATGAATAACTCTGGACAAACGACTACCACCGATCGGATCGAAGTCACAGGAACCAACGTCACGGTGAAGCTAAATGGCGTGAAAATTAAGTCATCTAGTAACGCCCCCTTCTTAATTAATCCCGGCGCTTCCGCGACTGTCGACTTGATTGGTGAGAACGAATTGATTAGTGCGAGTGACTACGCGGGGCTGCAGAACAACAATACTTCGGAAAATTCGCTGGTGATTACAAGTGATTCTGGCAGTTATGATGGATATGCTGGGAAGTTAACCGCGAGATGTGACGGGATGCTTGGAGCAGGTATAGGCGGCGGCGATGGTGGAAGCGGTAAAGTAATTATAAATGGCGGTCATGTAACCGCAACCGGTGGAGATTTTGGGGCGGGGATAGGCGGCGGATCTGGTGGAAGAGGTGAAGTAACCATAAATGGCGGTCATGTAACCGCAACTGGAGGAGATTCTGGAGCAGGTATAGGCGGCGGATCTAGTGGAAGTGGCGAAATAACCATAAGTGGCGGGACAGTTCAATCAACTGGGGGGAATTATAGTTCAGATATCGGCAGCGGGTTCGGTGCCACTGGCGGCTCGGTCACCATCAACGGCGGCAGTATCAAGACGTCCAATAACGCGGTTACTGATTTCAGTAACCCACCGAAAAATACTGATGGTGAAGAAGTGGCTTGCTACAAGTTTAAGAATCCAGTCTCCTTTGACCCGCAGCCTACGCTGAAAGTGGACGGGATTGATTTTAATATTGGTGGCAAACACGAGCCTACAGATGATCAGTACTATCTCTATCTAACCAAGGAAGACCACACCCTTTCGATGCAAAGCGACCAGCAAACCAAAACATGGGACATCGAATGGGATGTCGGCACACAGACCTTTACAGAAAGAACGTACGGCGATTTTCTTATAGACAACTCAACGAGTGTTACTTATGAAAGTAATGTACTGAAGCTAGGCGGCGATGGTCAAATTTACACCGTCAGTATGAAAATCCCCGAAAGTAAAACCACTTCTGACCGGATCGAAGTCACAGGAACCAACGTCACGGTGAAGCTAAACGGCGTGAAAATTAGGTCATCCAGTAACGCCGCCCCCTTCTTAATTAATCCCGGCGCTTCCGCGACTGTCGACTTGATTGGTGAGAACGAATTGACTAGTATGCATAACTACGCGGGGCTGCAAAACAACAATACTTCGGAAAATTCGCTGGTGATTACAAGTGATTCTGGCAGTTATGATGGGTATGCTGGGAAGTTAACCGCGCGATGTAACGGGATGTTTGGAGCAGGTATAGGCGGCGGAGCTGGTGGAAGCGGCGAAGTAACCATAAATGGAGGTCATGTAACAGCAACAGGTGGAACTGGTGGAGCGGGCATAGGCGGCGGCGATGGTGGAAACGGTGAAGTAACCATAAGTGGCGGCTATGTAACCGCAATCGGTGAATATAGGGGAGCGGGCATAGGCGGCAATGGTGGAAGCGGTAAAGTAACCATAAGCGGAGGTACAGTTCAATCAACTGGGAATTCTAGTTCAGATATCGGCAGCGGGTACGGTGTCTCTGGCGGCTCGGTCACCATCAACGGCGGCAGTGTTAAGGCGACCAAAAACAATATCAATCCTGCACCGACAGATGGCAGCGGTCCTGTTCACCCCTATAAAGCTGATGGCACGAACTATCAATCGAATCAGACGGTTACCGCTATGAATAAAGACTTTAATGTCAGCGGCAAACACGATGGAGATGAGTCCTTCTACCTCTACCTGCCAGAAAACAAACACGTGGTGAAGGTCGGAGAGAAAGAATCCTATATTGAGTGGAAAACCGATCAGTTTCTTGCAGCATCGACCTATACCTTAACCATACCTCAGACAGTCGAACTAGAGGCTAGTGATAAAACAGCGTCAGTTGAACTGAAAAATGACTTTTATCAAGTGCCAGGGTACACCCGTCAAGTCACAGCGAAGCTTAAAGTAGGTTCCTTAGATAATGAGAAGTATTTGACATTAACGGATACCACGGATGCAAGCAAGAGTATTCGTACCAAAGTCGCATGGAATGAGTTGAGGATGGAAGCAGGTTCAGAAAAGAATGAAAATCAAATTACCTTCGCTGCCCCGATTTCGTCTATTGATGGAGAGCCGATTCGTGCAGGTAATTACCGCGGCATCTTGACCTTTGAAGCAGGCTTTAGCAATTAAGGAGGACGATCATATATGACAAAGAAAAAAATCGGACAACTTGCTGGCGTACTCTTTCTAATTGTTGCGGGCATTTTCATTGGGATGAATTGGCAAAACTGGTTCGGTGAGCCCTTAGAGGCACAGCTGACAGACGTCGAATCAGCAGAAGATTGGACAGGCGAACGGAAGGCGGCACAAAAACCTTCTCCTACCATCGACATTCCTGGCTATGAAAAGCTTCAGCTGAAAGCAGATAGCTTGGAGCAAACCGTCAACTTCCACAATCCGGAGAACAATACCTGCTATTTCAAGATTTCTGTGTGGCAAGACCCCGAGACGAAATTATGGGAATCCAAACTATTAGCGCCTGGCAAAGCCATTTACGAGCTTACATTAGATAAAACAATAGCTGCGGGAAGCTATGAAGAGGCGATGGTCAAGTACGAGTGTTTTAGTTTAGAAAATCATGAGCCCCTCAACGGCTCTGAAATAAAAGTAACCCTAGAAGTATTTTAAAAAAGGAGTGAACGAAGAATGAAAAAAATAATTGGAGCAACACTGTTAGCGATCATCGCCGTTGGATTTGGTGCGACAGTTCAGGCAGAAGATGCGACCGTAACCTATGACGTAGCAAGCACCTATTCCTTATCTATCCCAGCAAAAACCTTAACAGATACTGATAGAGAATGGGTGATCGGGACGAGTAAACATGATATCGCCCCAGGAAAAAAGCTGGATATCGGCTTATCATTGACAAATACAGCAATGGACGATGAAGGTAAAGTGACACTGAGTCAAGATTCAGGTACCAATAAATTAACCACAAAAATGACGATTAACGGAAGCACAATTCTCAAAGGAAGTTCAATACTTCAGGTAGCTGGCACATCGGATAGTGGTAAGGAAGAAAAGATCAGCTTCGAACAGCTTGCAGGAAACAAACAGGCGGGAACCTACAAGGCACAACTCAACTTTACAGCAGAGATCAAGTAGGAGGGAATCTAATGAAAAAGCGAAGAATAGCACTGTTACTTAGCAGCTTGGCCCTATTTCCGATCGTTGCTTTAGCAGAAGAGCAAAGCACGGAACTAACCGTGGAGATCCCTTCGGAGTATACCTTGACGATTCCGGCGACAACCAAAAATATCCAATACAAGCAAGAAGTGACGGAGCTGGGCACATTGAAGGTTCAGGGGAATCTAGCTGCTGGTCAAAAAGTAAAGGTCACCGCTGCTAAGACACTATTGACATACAAGTCACAGGTCATTCCCTTTTCACTTAAGAATGGTGAGAATGCTGAATGGACACAGGATACATGGACAGATGCAGAGGCGAATAGCGGCAAAGAAATCCCCTTAAAGGTCAACATCACTTCAGAAGACTGGGCAAAAGCCAAAGCGGGAAAATATCAAGGAAAAATCATCTTTACCAGCTCATTTGAGTAAACGAGGAGGGAATACGATGAAGAAAATATTGCAGGCTCTGTCATTGTTCCTGCTGTGTCTGATGGTCCCTACCTCGTTCTCGCCAAGGGTCTATGGGCAGGATCAGTCCGTGGATCTGACGCTTACCATTCCGGCAGAAGCAGCACCAGAGCTGGAAAAGCTGGTGAAAGAGGAGAAGGAAAAGCTGCGTGACAAAGAGACTTATACCGAGGCGAGCTGGGAGGCCTACCAAAAAGCGCTGCAGAAGGCCGAAGAAGTTCTGACAAACACCCCTCACGACGAGGAAAAAGTCACTGCGGCCTTGATTGATCTGAAAAAGGCCATACAAGGCTTGACTCCGCGCAAAAAAACGAGTGGGATGGTTCCTGTGAATGCAACCAAACCTAAGGCAAATGCTCAAACAACCACCAGCAAGTATCCAGCCACCGGCATGGCGGTCGATCTGGGGCTGGCGAGTCTTGGGGTGCTCCTTGTTGGCACAACGAGTATCTTATGGCTGAGCAGCCGTAGAAAGGCAAAGGATTTGGAATGAAACATGGTTTACTCACATAGAATTCTAAACACACAATCTATCCTAAGAGATAAAAAAATCTTTTTAGGATAGATTTTTTTGCTGGTGAGAACAGAAATGATTTTTCCTATGATAAGAGCAATAGGAGGTCCGTAGTCAAACACCAGCCATATCAGGCTATTTCCTGTAGTACAAAGATTTTTCTTGGATCATCTATCAATTTTTATTCCATTGGAGGGTGAAAAAATGAAGAAGTCTGTCACACAAGGAAATGATTTGCTATTAGGACATGGGTGACAGAAAAGAGCAGTGAAAAAGAGACTGCCAATGAATTTCTTAGCTTCCATGAGACCAATAAAAAAAAGATAGATGGAAAAACCGCCATGCCCGTCAACAGCAGCCCATTGAAAGTACCGGCAAAATAAAAGCCCCATAGGACAAAATAACTGATCAGCGCAATCAAGGCACAGCTATCTAAGACGAGATTTTTCCGTGGGGGACACCGATTCACTATGACAAATAAGGAGATCATCAGCCCAAAGCGGCCAATGTTCTCAAGCAGGTTCCAGAGCCAGCATTTGGCTTCATTGCTATCCAGTACATTTGATGGAGGAGGAGATAATAGAGAGAGTAAATTAGGAGCCATGACCAAACAAACAGCGAATATTCCAAGCAAAGAGAAGCCAAAACGGTAATTTTTCATCGGATTCCTTTCAGATGTTGTTATGACGTGTTTTCAGTATAAAAGTAACCGCGAGAAAATTCAATTTCAATCAGAGATGCATAAGGGGATCAATCTTTCACGGCCTAGGCTATACTGTACTAAGTAGAAAAAAAGGAAAAATCCAATATGCTTTGAAACAATCGTCTGTTTGCGGCGTAGTCTCATTTTTTAAGTATGTTAAAGTAAAAAACGGCTGGGGGAATAATGATGGAAAAACTATCTGACGCATTACTGATCATTGATTTACAAAAGGGTGTTTGCTTTGACCAGGTGAAGATCGATCACTTTGAAGAAATCATTGCGCTAGTGAATCAACGCATCCAGCTTTATCGAGGACAAAACAAACCGATCCTCTTTATTCAACACTGTGATGAAGAGCTAGTTCCACATTCAGAGGCATGGGCGATCGTAGATGAACTGGATGCGGAGGAAGAGGATACCTATATTCAAAAGACACATGCTAACTCGTTTTATCACACTAAACTGCAGGAGGTATTACAAAAACGGCATATTGGCAGTCTAGAAATCTGTGGTGCTCAAACCCAGTATTGCGTAGATACCACGATAAAATTCGCCCATGGCTTAGGCTACCAGTTAACCATGCTGAAAAACGCTTCGACGACCTATGACAATGAGTTCCTTTCTGCTTCAGATACCATTTCTTTTTACGAAAATATTTGGGAAAATCGTTTCTTACAGCTCATCAAATAAAGACGAATGCCTAACTCTTCATTTTAAATGAAAACAATAGAAAAGCAGCAAAGCTAGTGGTTGTTTCGTATTGTGCAGAGGGGGGGAACGATTCTTACTACGAAATTTTTCACATAGGAAGTAATGTGATACAGTGTATATACACGGATATACATTGTAGGAGAGGAGCGCTAAAAAGATGAAAATCCAAGAGAGAAAAATTAGAAGAGTAGGAAATTCCATGGTTGTAACACTATCTAAAGAGTTTTTAGAGAGTATCAACGTTTCTGAGTCTGACATTGTTTACATTGATGAGGAAAAACTAAAAGAAGCTTTTACGAAGAAAGAGGAAAAATCTGCGGATCAATTACAATTAGAAATGATGATCGCAAAATCTTTCCAAAAACATAATGAACTCTATAAGGAACTGGTAGATAAATAATGTTTCACTATCTGACTGCCAGTGAAGTTTCAATAATAAACACCTTTCAAATTACGCAATATTCCCCACAAGAACAATTAGGAGTAAGGGACTTCAATGCTCTTGAAAGGACTGTGAATCAACCTAAGCAGGAAGTGTTTAGCAAAGAATTATACCCAACAATCGCTGAAAAAGCGGCTATTTTAATGATCAATCTAGTAAAGAAGCATCCGTTTCACAATGCCAATAAACGAACAGCGCTAATGGTTGTCGATATTTTTCTCCAAAAGAACAATGTTGAGCTGCAATTGGGTATCAAAGACGGGGTAGAGCTACTTGTTTCTATCGCTACTTTTGAGAAGGATGATTTTGAACAATTGAAAATGCATGTTGCTTCGGAAATAGAGAAGAATATAAAACATTGAGTTTAGCTACATCAAAGAGTACACAAAGAAAATTTTTCATAGTCACCTATCGGGTGGCTATTTTCATTTTTGATTTCCCTAATCTTAAATTAGAACCGCTGAAAGAGAATTATTCTAAGGCAAAAAATGCTATTATGGGAAAGAGAGAATGGTATGCTAACCATTAAACAGGTTTATAAGGAGTTGCTTATCGATGAAAGAGAAAAAAGAGGAACAAGCATTGGTTTTCTTGCCGTTAGCGGCCAATGGCAAACCGCAGCATCATGGATCGGAAAAGATCGGCTGCCCCTTTTGCGATTATGCAGAAGAAGAGAACATCCTGAAAAGGGAAAAGGAAATGCTATGGATTCTCAATAAATATCAGACCTTACAGGACACGTTCCAAACCATTATAATCGAGAGCAACGATCATAATAAGGACATCTCGACCTATACAAAGGAACAAAATCGAGAATTATTTGCTTTCGCCTTCGACTGCTGGACAAAAACGAAGAACGATCCGCAATTCGAATCCGTGCTCTTTTATAAAAATCATGGACCTCTATCTGGCGGCAGCTTGAAGCATCCCCATATGCAAATCGTCGGATTAAAGGAGATGGATGGTGAGAAAAATATTCATTCTGGGAACTTTACAGGAATCTCTGTTCTCTCAGACAAGAATATCGAGATTAATTTTTCCACCATGCCGGTGATGGGCTTTTTAGAGATCAATATCCTAGTGGATGCTGAAGCTCCTGAAGCCATTATTCAATTAGCTGATTTCATTCAAAAAACAGTTGATTACATATTGAACACCTATCATCATGGACGCTGTGATAGCTACAATCTTTTTCTGTTTGAAAAGAACGGTAAATACATCGTCAAGATAACCCCTCGTTTTATCGTCTCACCATACTTTGTCGGCTATCGCTTGGCACAGAATTTCTCGGAGGAGCATCTGCTCGCTTTGGGGGAAGAGTTTAGGGAGAGTATAGCGAGATAGATACAGAAAAGATGACAGATGAAAAACAGTCAAGCAACGGTATTGATACCGTTACTTGACTGTTTTTTAGTAGCTCGCTTTTATTGTTCTTCTTCCACTAGCTTCGTCTTGTTGTTCTCCATTACTTTGAAAAACGGATAGTAGATAACAACACTTATAAGGATCAATACGAAGCAAAAGACGATATTACGCCAGTCCATACTTGAAAGATACGCTTGTGCGAAAAAGGGCGTGAAGGATGGATCAACGATGAATCCCACACTAATCAGACCGACACTCTGCGCAAAATACGTCAATAATAATGAAATTATCGGCGTAATTAAAAATGGAATTGCCAAAATTGGATTGAAGACAATCGGAAGCCCAAAAATAACGGGTTCATTGATCGAACAGATCCCCGGAATAAGGGAAAGTTTTCCAATTGTTCGATATTCTGAAACCTTGCTTCGTATCATTAAAAGCACTAGACCAAGGGTTCCACCAGCGCCTCCTAAAACAGAGATACGGAACATTTGCAGATTCATCAGGTGAGTCATTGTTTCTCCATTCGCCATCTGTTCGGCATTCAAACCTGTTTGCGCCATTCCTAAAGTAAAGACAATTGGAAAAATAATAGACGAGCCATTGATGCCGAATAACCATAGAATGTTTCCCAAAGTGACGATCAATAAGAACCCACCAAGACTCCCAGCGATATTTGTAGCGGGAGTCAAAATCTGCATCACTGTTTCTGGAAAAATCTTTTTGGTTGTTAGTAAAAAGATCAGATTGATGCCGTAAAAAAGAATGATGTTTGTCAACAGTGGAACCAGTGTATTGATGAAAGTGGCTACCATAGGTGGAACGGTATCTGGCAATTTTAGCTTGATATTTCTCACTTCAAACACTCGGTTCACTTCAACGACTAATAGACCGATTAGGATGGCTACGAAAAGACCGTTTGTTCCCAAATAATTTAAGTTTATTGTTCCTTCCATTACGGGTGTGCAGACCATTAGGAAAATGACAGATGCGACCATGCCATTCATGGATGGATTGATTTTGTATTCACTAGCAAGAGAAAAAGCAATACCGAAGACACTGATCAGTCCGATAATTCCCATGGTCAAGTTGTATGGAGCAGTGATCAAATCATAATTAGCGACTGCAAAATCCTTCCATCCAGCCATAAATTTCATAAAGAAATTGGCTGTTTCTGGATTGTAGCGATCAATGTTAATCGGTGGATTGGCGAAAATTAGAAAAAAAGAGCCAATTACGATGAAGGGCAGTCCAAACATCATCCCACTAGAAATGGCTTTGAGGTGTCGCTGATTTCCAATTTTTGCTGCTACTGGACTTAGTAGGTCATTAAGTTTCATGATGAACGTAGAGTTTTCCATACTTGTGTCCTCCTATACCTGCCAAGGATTAAAGTCAAACGTGCTTGGTACGACATGATTCGGGTCATATTTTTTTATGATTTCTTCATATTGTTCTTTGTAGTCATTCTCTACTTTTGCTTGAGGAATAACTTTACTTGCTTCATGTAAAAAGTGTTCGGAGCCACGTCCCATCTCTTGCCCACGTGTCGTGTGTTTATCAAGGGCAATATCTGGAATTTCAGGGACATATCCCATAGCGAAGCTTTTAATAACAATATTTTTTAGAAGATCTGAGGAACGATCCTTTTCTGAGCCGCATAAATAGCGGATGGCATGGAAGAAAAACATCGCACGGTCTGATTCATTGTATTGGAATTCCTGACGCATCAGATTCAAGTTGTTGATCATCAGTGCCGCCATAGGATTTCCCATACCGATGTCCTCCACACTGATTGCTAATAAGCGTCTCCATAGTTTTTCTTCAAATTGTGGTGAGGTAATATACATCTCGTAGGCAAATTCGCAGGCATCCTTTTCTTTTCCTCGACGAATAGATTTTTGTAATGCGGAGATTACTTCATCGCCGCGTAAGCCGTTTCGGGTAGTCATCTTTGCCCAAGGATCTTGAATAAATTTTTTTTCTGTCATGCTATAATACTCCTAACGAAAGAATTTGAGGTGGACCTAATGGATACAGAAACGCTAATCGATAAATATCAGTTGAATGATTCGGAAGCTGCGGTTTTACGATTTATGGATAAAAATCGTGATTCCCTAAAAAGCCTAGGCATTCGAGAGGTAGCGAAGGCGTCTTATGTTTCAACGGCTACCATCATCAATATGGCGAAAAAAATCGGCTATTCCGGTTATAGTGAGCTGGTCTTTGCCTATGCAAACAAGCAGTCAACAACTAGCTCTCCCAAGAAATTTTCAAACGAAGAACGAGATGAATTTATTCGTCTATTGTCTAAATACCGTGATAAGCGACTCATGATCTTGGGCTCCGGTTTTTCGCAAAATATCGCGAACCATTTCTCTGAGAAGCTAAATCTTTACGGCTTTCGCGCGACAGCTAATAGTCATTTAGAATTTCTTCGAGAACGAGTTGAAAAGGATGTATTGATTATCATCATTTCTAATTCAGGCGATACTTTTCGTTTGGCCGAACTTGCGAAAATGGCAAAGGATCATCAGATTGATCTCATTGCTTTCGTTGGAGAGAAGCAGTCCCGTATTGGGCAGCTAGCAACACTGACCATCAGCACAGGCACCTATGCGCCGCAAGTATTGTCGGAATACCAGCCAAATCTTTTCTTTGGAACCACGTTGAATCAATTCGAGATATTATTAAGCGAAGCGTTAAGGTCTATCTTTGATTAGAAGAACGATGTGGCCACTGTTTCTTCATTTCCTAGTATAAATAGTGCAAGAGGAAATGTAAGTGTTTCCTAAAGGTTATGAACATGTTTAGAAAATTCAAAACCTGTTTACTGTTTTTTATAGATAGGACCTACTATATATAAAATCAATAGGATAGAAGGACTGGACAATTTTTTGTAAATGAATAGGAGAGGAAAAAGGCTGTTAAGATAGTAAGAATAGTGTAATCGTGGTTTTACACCATGAGGGGAAGTAAACGCAGTCAGTGATAGAGATTCGATAAGATAATCAAAATAAAAAACTCCATTATAAGGACTAATTACCAATACATGATTTAGTCAAAATGTAACAATTGAATACATTTTTTAAAGACACAGTCCTGTTAACCATGTTTCGGTCATAGGGCTGTGTCTTTTTCTGCATGTAGCAAAAGAAGGTTGCTACTAGCTATGATTTTAACTGATTCCTTAGCTCTGGTAGAGTCCAATAAAAGAGCAAGAGATTGATTTTGAGTGATTTCAGTTAGTGAACATAAATAAAAAAGGGCTGCCAGCCGCCGAAGCGACTGGCATAATGAAAAAGTTTTAGGTTGAGTACACTATAGCGAGCTTAGCTTAATTGAAACTTAAACAGAAATAACTACTTGAGGAAAAAATTAATTTTGACGGATTTTGTTTAGCTATATAGGTGCGCATGCTAGATTTAAAATTTTAAAATACTGTCTATAGAACTTTAGTCACAACTTAACCTAGAAAAGAGGGCTATTATGAACCATCAAGAGGAATGGGAAATTCTCACAGGTCAAGAACAAAATGAGCTTTGGAAAATCGTCGACCAGCGATTCTCCTTTGAACCAGATTATTCTGCAGAAGATTCTCGCTATACCTTGAAGGAGCCTTACGATCTCTACAGTTGTAAGGGCGTAGTTGCGATAGCTAATTCTGATCCTAAATGGCGAGAAACGATCCAAGATATTTTTTGTACCTGCTTAAAAGACCAAGAATATATGTATGTTTTGGATTGGCAACATACTTGTTACAAGTATTATCCGCAGGTAAAGACGCGGAAAGAGAAGCCAACATTTATTTCGGATGAAAACTATTACGATGGTGGATACTACGCGTATTTTCCAGAGTTCTATCCTGACGGGGATTATTATTTGTTCTTTTCCAAAGATTTCTCTTGGGGATATTTGACAGATCCATGGCGACAACAAATTTTTGTCTATGGCGAACAATTAAGAAGAGAAATTCGGAAGAAAGCCCATTACTTGGGGTTTTCATTGATTGATTCTAGGGAAGAGAAAAGCAGGTAAATCAATAAATTGTTTCCTCGCGAAAGAAACAATGTTCCATTCGATGCAATCATCGCATCTTAAGAAAGTTGAAGTCTTTCTTGAGATGTTTTTTTATGATGCGAATTCAAAAGTAAATACTCTATTATTGTATATATTTACAAAAAGTATTTACAATAATATATACAAAATGGAGGTGAACATTGTGGGAGAAAAGAGCTATAAAATCAGAAGATCAGGTAATAGTGATGTGACCACAATTCCAGCCGAGGTGAAAGAGCGTCTAGGTGTTGAAACTGGTGGCGCAATCAGCTATATCTTTTTAGAAGATGGGACAGTGAAGATCGTAAAGGCAGAAGAGAAGGTTGATATTGATTCGATCGTGGATGCTGTGATGGATCAATATGAAGATGCGATTAAGGATTTAATTGAGCTATGAATTATTTAACGGTACGAGATATTGTTAAAATCAATGCAAAATTAATTACAAAGACATCAAAAGGAGAAATGATTGGTGTCAGAGATGTAGTCGCGCTGGAGAGGACTGTGGAGCAACCGAAGCAGATTGTTTTTGGTGAGGAGCTTTACCCAAGCATTTATGACAAGGCTGCTATCTTGTCGATCAATCTTGCGAAAAGACATCCTTTTCAAAACGCGAATAAACGAACCGCACTTGTAGTGATGATGACATTTTTCATGATGAATGGGTACAAAACGACTTTTAGCAGGGAAGAGACTGTATCACTGCTTCTTACGATTACGACGAGTTCTGTCGAGTTTGATCAATTAAAAGCAAACGTTGCTGGCTATCTAAAGGATTCTGGGAAAGTTATAAAACAATCAAGTGTTACACCAGCCTCATAAACTAGTTAAACAGCTTATGAGGCTGTTTTTGATATAGAGGCAGTGGTATTAGTTATAGTCCGCATTTTGTTTATTTGTATAGGAGGTTTACATTTTATGTGTAATCTATTACTATATAAGTATATACAAATTTCAGGAGGCCTGTGAATATGCCTAAGTATAAAGAGATTGCCATTGCTCTAAAGAAAAAAATCGTGGAAGGCGAGTTTAAAGAAGGCGAGCTGCTGCCAGATCAAGAAACGCTAGCGAAGATGTATCAAACCAGTCGGGTAACTGTTCGAAAAGCGATCCAGCTGCTGATCGATGAAGGGTTGCTGTATACGAGACGAGGATCAGGGACCTATGTCCGAACGAATATCAAACAGAACAATAAAGATGTTACTCAAATTAATAGCGTGTTTGGGACTTCTCTTCAGGAGGGTGAAGAGGTCACAAGTAAAATTATTCGTTTCGAAGTGCGCTTTCCCACAGCCTATGAATCAGAATCCTTGAAAATAAAGCATACAGATCCTGTCTATGATATTAAACGTGTCAGATATGTAAAGGATGAAGCGAAGAGTATCGAGACTTCTGTCATGCCTTTGAAGTATGTAAGAGACTTGGATGAAGAAATTTTAATGGGCTCTATCTATAATTATATTAGAGATGAATTGGGCTTTGTTATTAGCGCGGCGCAGCGTGTGATCATTGCTTCGAAGGCGAATGAACTAGACAGTGCAGAGTTCAATATCGAAGTAGGAGAACCAATACTTGAAACGAATCAGGTCGTGTTTTTTGATGACGGAACGCCCTTTGATTTATCTAAGACACGATACCCCTATACATCAGGGAAAATAGTCGCGGATATAAACTAAGAATCCAGAGGAATGTACTTATGTATTAGGTACATTCTTTTTTATTTTTAAAAATTAGTATACACAAATTTAAATAAGTGTTTACAAAAACGTTTACAGGTGGTATTATTCAGATAAAGTTAGCGCGTAGCTTTAAATAAATTTGGAGGGAAACGAATGAATGAGGATAAAAAGCAAAAAAGAGAAGCTTTGATGGGGAAATTTGTTTTGACAGCGCAGAAAATTGGAGACCAAGTTTATTTGAGAACTTTACGCGATTCCTTTGCTACGATCATGCCATTATTCATTTTGGCCGGGATTGCCATTTTAATTAATTCTGTTGTGTTGGACCCGACTGGTTGGTTCAAAGGCTTGATCAATGCAGATACGATGGCGACAGCGCAAAATTGGGGAAACATCGTTACGAATGCTACATTGAATATTACAGGGATCATCTTGGTGATCGCGATCGGCTATTTCTTAGCGAAAAATCGAGACTACGAGAATCCAATCGGTGTCATTATCGCGGTTGTTCCAGCATTTTTGACATTACTGCCAATCATGATCGAGACTACGCCGATAGATTCCGAGACCGCTGTGAAGATTAATGGCGTCATTAGTTACGGTAATATTGGCTCAAAGGGTGTCTTTGCCGCCATCATCACTGGATTATTAGCAACGGAACTGTATATTCGCCTGACGCAATCGAAAAAATTAAAAATCAATTTAGGGGACAATGTTCCACCAGCAGTCGGAAAATCATTTAATACGATGATTCCATTGATCATTGTTGTGTCACTTTTTGCCTTTGCTTCGTTTTTGATTCAGTTGACCGGTAATGATTTTATGTCAATCATTGAACGATTTATTCAAGAACCATTGCGTGGTGTAGGGACCTCTTTATTTGGTTACTTGTTCCTAGTTTGTCTTGGAAACCTGCTGTTTTCTTTTGGTATCCATCAATCGGTGGTTACAGGACCGATTCTAGATCCATTGCTGATGGTGAATATGAATGAAAATATGGACGCGGCAGCTGCGGGACAACACGCGCCACACATTATCAATTCAGCCTTTCACCAAGTTTATGGCGCTTTAATGGGCGGGACCGGTTCAACGATTGCCCTGGTAATAGCGATCCTACTATTTAGCCGGTATCGAGCATACAAGGATTTGTCGAAATTAGCTTTAGGGCCCAATCTTTTCAATATCAATGAACCTGTGATCTTTGGGTTGCCGATCGTGTTTAACTTACCGATGATCATTCCCTTTGTTTTATCACCCATTGTTGGAACCGTTATCGGATATCTGGCGACTGCTGCCGGATTGGTCAATCCGTGTGTGGTCACGATACCGTGGACGACGCCACCATTTATCAGCGGCTTTTTAGCAACAGCCGGGGATTGGCGGGCGATTCTTGTTCAAGCAGTCATCATCGTGGCCTTGATCTTCTTCTATTTGCCTTTCCTGAAGATCAGTGAACGAGTGGCTCGTGCAAGCGCGGAGACTTCAGCTTCCTAGGTTCTTTAATAAGAAAAGAAACCGAGGAGAACAGAGAGAATGATTCAAGATGGGAATGAGAGAATGGTAGAAAAGAAATTTTACTGGGGCGACTCTTCATCAAGTATGCAGACAGAAGGTGCTTGGAATGAAAGGGGAAAAGGGCCCTCAGTGTATGATATACGCGAGGCGGGTGAGCAGACATCCGACTGGAAGCACGGGATTGATCGGTATCATCGCTACGAAGAGGACCTTGATTTAATGAAGGAAATGGGAATGAACTTCTATCGTTTCCAAACCTCTTGGTCACGGATCAATCCGATGGGAGACGGGACCTTCAATGAGGAAGGATTATTGTTTTATGATCGATACATCGACGCGATGTTGGCACGGGGGATCGAACCAATGCTGTGCTTATACCACTTCGACATGCCGCTGCACTTAGCGCAGAACTATGAAGGCTTCATGAGTAAACATGTCGTAGAGGCGTTTGTTGAATATGGGAAAAAAGTGATAGATCGATATAAAGACAAAGTGAAGTATTGGGTCACCTTTAATGAACAAAACTTATACGCCACTCCGTTAGCACTATTGTATGGAGGTACTTTAACTACAGAAGATACCGCCGAAAATATTCATCAAATTGCTCATAATGTGATGGTCGCTCATGCTAGGCTTGCAAATTACATCCATGAGACGACAGATGGTGAAATCGGAGGAATGTTAGCCTATTCGAATATCTATCCAGCGACCAATGATCCCAAAGATATTCTAGTCGCAAGGGAATGGGACGAGTTTATCAATCAAAATCTATTAGACGCTTTTTGTGGACGTGGCTATTCTAGACAGGTAAGGACTTTCGAGAAGCAACGAATGAACCTAGAAATCTCAGAAGAAGAACTCGCAGAAATAGAAAAAGTCACTAGCGATTACTTAGCCTTCAGTTACTATTGCACAGGATCGATCAGTCATAAAAACATCCCGTCAGATGCAGCACCCAATTATTATTTATCATTTGGAGAAGTTGAAAACCCATTTGTTTCAAATAATGAGTGGCAGCTGAGCATTGATCCTCTTGGATTTAGAGACATCATAAATAGGATGTACCAAAAATACCATGTACCGATTTTTCCAGTCGAAAATGGTATAGGGACGAAGGAAGAATGGGATGGCAGAACTCAAATTCAGGATGACTATCGAATTTACTACCATGAGACCCACATCCAAGCGATGAAGGATGCGATGGCTATCGATGGCTGTGAAGTGTTAGGCTATCTCGGGTGGGGATTAATTGACTTGCCAAGCTCTAAAGGCGATATGGAAAAACGATACGGCATGGTCTATGTAAACCGAGGCAACCATGATTTACGCGATATGAGACGTGTCCCTAAAAAAAGCTTCTATTGGTTCAAGGGATTTTTGGAAAAGGAACAGGAAGCGATTGGTCAGAGAAAAATGTAATTGTTGATCGACCTAGCTATTTCATAGAAAATGGCAGCTGATTTGACGAAAAAAATCAGAATGTTCGTAAGCAAACAAAATTGGCGAGTATTGCCTACTAATATTACTTAGAAAGGAATGGAGCACACAAGCTGCTGATTGTTCTGACTAAAGTTCAATCGTCTTAACGGATGATTGGGCTTTTTTGTTGTATAGGAGTTCTTTACCAGAAAATTTGAAAGGTAAAAAAGCTCTTTGCATACAAGAAACACTACCGCTTAGGGTTTTTTTATAACCGTTTAAGATATTTTGGAATCGTTTTTTAATAATAAATTCTATTTTGTTTCTAAATATGATATTTTTATATTGGTTAATAATAATTATTGTAATTTTTTTTGTTTTTAACAATGCTGTACAAAATAAACTGTTTTTGAAAAATGATGCCGACAATTTCGTTTCTGAAGAAGTGATCACACAAGAAGGCAAGACAGTCGTGCAAAAATATGAGTATGACAGCCTTGGTCAAGTAACTCAGATGACCGTTTGTGATAAGAATAAGAAAAAGGAACTGGCAAGCTATGCCTATTCCTATGATTTAGCCGGGAATAAATTAACCAGTACAGAAACGATTAACGGAAAAGAACAGACCACCGGCTTCACCTATGATGATAACAATCGTCTGTTAAGTATGAAAAATGACGATCAAACCATTAAGTACGAATACGATAAGAACGGCAATCGAGTGAAGCAAAGTGGAACCGATGAAGTGCTGGATTATATCTATGACACAGGAAATCGCCTGCTTGCAGTAAAAGACAATAAGGGCTTACTAATGGCAGCCCTCTATGACGGCGATGACAATCGCGTATTTACCGCCAGTCGAACAGAAGATACGACCGCGTACCAACTCTTTAAACGTCAAGAGAAAAAAGGCAAAGGAGCTTCTAAATCTACTTCGACGACTAGAAGCGGTCAAGATAGTCGGAAATCACCAAAAACTAGTCCAAATGGAGAGGAAAACTCCCTTTTCTGGTATGGTTTTACTGAAAATGTGATTCAAGGGCTATCAAGTCTGCCAGAAACCGTCGGAAATCTGTGGATGAACGTTTTCGATACTGTTTCACGTGCTTATCACCAGAAGATCGCGAAAGACCGCGCGAACGAAGAAGGGATCGTCGTGAATCCACCAAGCCTAGGCAATCGACCAGGTGAAGGGGAAGTAACCTATTCTTCTGAAGTGAACGAAGTCTTGATCCCCTACACGACGCGAGAAGATACGTATAACTACTATGAAGTACGAAACTACGTCAATGACGTCAATCAGGAAAATACGCAAGTCCTTCAAACTTATGATGACGAAATGAAGTCTCGAGAAACTTACACGTACGGAAACGAACGACTCAGCTACACGAACGAGAAAACAAAAGACGAGTACCAATACCTGACCGATGCACGAGGCAGCGTGACAGGGATGATGAAAGACGGCGAACTCGACAGCTCAAATAGCTATTCAGTCTTTGGAACACCAGAAGAAGTGGACGAAACAGGCAATCCATTCGGATATACAGGTGAAGCCCAAGACGTCACAGGGTATAATTATCTAAGAGCACGCTACTACGATAGTCAAAGCGGCACCTTCCTAACTCAAGACAGCTATGAGGGTGAAGAAGACAATCCGTTGAGTCAAAATGGGTATACCTATGTGGAGAATAACCCGATCAATTATTCCGATCCGACAGGGCATAAGAAGAGTATGTTCTCAGGAGCAATAAACGCTATGAAAAAAGTAGCGAATAGTTTCAAACAAGTTGCTAATAGTATCTATAACGGTGCTAGAATAGCTGCGAGCACTAGTATTTATAACGGTGCTAGAATAGCTGCTAACACTATATATAATGTTAGACAAGCTACCAGTTCAATTTATAATGGTGCTAAAATAGTTGCGAATACTATGTCTAAGGTCACCCAAACTGCAAATTCAATTTATAAGGGGGCTTCGATTGCTGGTGCTTCTGCGATTGCAAGGCAAATGGCTGTTCAAACAGCATTTGTTGGTATTGCTTATAAAAAAGCGACTGGAAATAAAGGATCAAAAAAGATCAAAGAAGCGGAAAATCTGGTGAAGAATTGGAATAAGGCCATGAAGGAAACATTGGCAAAATTCTGTACAACTGCACCAAAAGCCAAGAAAAATAAATCGGTTAGGGAACAACAAGAAGAGAACCTAAAGAAAGCTTTTGGGGAGCCAAAAAATGGAAAATATTATGTTCCGTCTGTGACCGGCTCAGGGCAAGGGCGATGGCTTAGCATTGAAGATGCATATAGAATGGTAGAAAATGGAAGAAAAACGAATTGGACGGGGGTTGGTGTAAGCGTTACTGTACTAGCAGTATTATTGTTTGGTCCAGGAGCTTTGGCTTCAATGGAAATAGGAACAGGTGGTACTGTAATTATAGGCTCCGGAGGTACAGCAACAGTTGTACAAGGATTGACAGAAAAAGAAATAATCACGAGTTTAGTAGCAAGTGGTGCGATTAGTACAGGTATTGCAAAAGCTCTCATGTCTTTGAGTGGAAACTCGAGTGATGAATACAAAACACCGAAAAAGATAAACGGAAAACCAAAGAACAACATTCCTGATAGATTCAGAGGGGAACGGCCAAAGAAGGGAGAATCAGGAAAACAAGCAGCAAAACGAATTTTACAAGAACGGGGAGAGTATGATCCTAAAGATACTGGTCCTGGAAGTGATTTCAATAAGTTGAAGAAATATTTTGATACTCATTTTTAAAAATTAGAAATAAAAAGGGAGGGATTAATTTCACATGAATATTTCCTTGTTAGAGTATTATGAAGAAATAGATCACGGGAATTTTGAAACGGAGAAATATAATCTTATAGGGGTATATTTGACAGAAAGAGAAGCTAAAGAGGCCAAGGAACAAATAATTAAAGAGAAGCGAATCAATGAGGAATTTCTTTTTGTGAGTACCACACGAATAGGCAAGATTCAATGGGAAGGAGGCTTTGTGAGTGTCTAAACCCAGGATTATTTTTGCATTATACCACATATATGATCGAACTTTTGATAATGTTGATTGGCGAGAATTCAAAAGGATAGGTATATTTAGTACAAAAAAGCAGTGTGAAGATGTAATTGAAACAATGAAAGATTCTGTTGGTTTTAGAGATTATCCAGTAACCTGTTTTAAAATATTTGAATATGAGGTGGGCAAAACTTATTGGAGAGATGAATTTTAATTTTCGGAAATTAAGATGCTAAAATTGAAATTCAAAGAGATTTTCTAATATTAGTTTATTGATAGTTCAGAGTTTAATCTTGGTATCAGAGATTGAACTCTGAAGTTTATATGTAGTAATTCCAATAAGAAATACAAGCAGCAAAACGAGTTCTTCAAGAATGAGTAATATAAAACTCTAAAGATATTGGTTCTGGAAGTGATTTCAATAAGTTGAAGGAGTATTTTGATACTCATTTTGAATGATTTATTAATATAAGGATTAGCTTGTAAATAAAAAATCAAAGTTAAAATTGAATAAAAATTTACTTAAGTGGAAGGTATGACAGATAGAAACACCGATAATCGCTGGTTTCAAATTACGCCCAAAAACTAAGTTCAATCCTCACCAGAAGGTAATGCAAGGAACTGTTGTTGTTAGACCTGGGAGCAAAGAACTAAAAGGAGTTTCAGGTCACCCTCATTAGAAATTCAACAAAAAGAAGTCCTGAAAAAATAAGGTATAAATTAAGGAGCAAAATAATGGAAGAATTAACAGGATATAATTTGCCAGATGGTGATTACTGGGTAAAAAAATACAACAGGATGAGAATGGAATCCTGATAGTATTAGAGAGCAAACAGTTTTTGGTGACAATTCTTTTTGGAGGTTTTGTTTACGCCTTGTTATGTTCAGATGAATCTGGACTTCAAAAAAGAAATCATCAATGGCTCGATAAATTTGCAGGAGTTAGTTTGATAGATGTGGCGTTTTTCAAACTATCAAATTCAGAGTTTATTGACTTCATTAAAAATCAAACTTTTGGTTTTTATGAGGATTTCGACTTCAAGCACTTTGTAGCATGGACTGAAGACGATTCTGTTGAGGTAATTGCTCATTATGAATCAGAAATAGAAATTCAGGAAAAGAAATTGAAATAGATGTTTTTCCAAGTTGTGCAACAAAGTTTGTTTATGCTAAAAGTCAAACTACCGAATAGAAGTTGATTCATTATAAAATTTCTTCTGATGGAAGTTTAGAAAGGGCCATCAATCAATGAGTATAGAAAGGAACCTATAATGAAGATGGGCAACGAATCAGAGATTAACATTCAGGATGGGAAGATCCCTGAATTAGAAAAAATGGATTTTTCATCAAGCAGTTTTGATAATGAGCTTTATAAATTATTTTTCGATTCAACAGATTATCATGAATTAGTGGTTGAAGCGACAAGGCTTAAAAAAGTTGCTGTATTAGATGTATTTAATGAAACTATGCAGATAGGAGACTCGAGACTTAGTCTATTGTCAAATGAATACTTCAGACTAAGTCAAGAAAATAAGTATTTATCTTTTTTTGAGAGAGTATTTGAAATAAATGATAACGAAGCTTATATAGATTTGGGAGGTGAAGATGACAAGAGTAAGATAACTAAAATAATGGATAGACAATGCGAGAGATTAGATAAGATAGATAGACTAATTTATGTGAATCAAATCGATGTCTTAAATAATGGTGATAATTATATATATAAGATTGGAAATATAAATCTTTTAAAACTATTTATCAAAGGTTTTCTTCGAGAAAAAATATGGAACAGTTTATACTTTAACTCACATCCTATGATTTTACTCTCCAATTATGACCTGAGCCTCCCAATCATTATTGATAACAATAAAGATAAACAGCTTTATGAAAAAATTGCAAATGAGAACAATCTATTTTTTAGATAATTTAGGGGTTTCAATTTTAAATGTTAGGGAAATAGCTTTCAGTATACGTATACAGAAAGCGACAACGATTAAAGGAATTGAAGTTGTTTCTGCGCTATACAAAGAAAGTCGAAGAGAAATCAGTCTCTTCGACTTTTGGGCTTAGAGCATGAGAAGAATTTTTTCTAAAAATTATGGTCTGGTGTGCAGAAGATAGTCAATAAGTATATTGTAAAATCGGTTGTAAAATATACGAATAAGAAAAAACTGGATTGTTAATAAGGTTAATAGCGCGTTTAACACGGTATCTCGAGTTGCGGGCAATTTATGGAGCGGAGCTAAAAAATTTGTAAATAATGTTTATAGTAGTGCTAAAAATTTCTTTTCTGGCGAAAGCAACGGACGATCAACCTATGGTCCTCCATATTATGGAAGTGGAGCAAACATGATTGCTATAGGGGCACCGAATAGCTACAGCAATATGACTCATGCTCAATATATGCCTTAGGAAAGGGGATTTTAATTTTATGAGAATTAGTTGTTTTGAAGAAGGAACTATCTTGGATGAAATTGAGATAGATTTCTATGTTCCAATGAGTTTAGAATTTCCAATAAACGATAGTAGGAAAGAAGAATTATTCTACTTTAGATTTATCAATAGAAAATCATCATTTATAGAAATAAAGGTAAATTCTAAAACCAAGAAAATTATCGGTGTTACTGTTATTTCAATAAGGATAGAGTTATAACTAAAGAAGCTAACTTTGACATACTTAGAGGGAAGGCCAGTATATATTTTAAACTTAATGAAGAAAAGTTATCTACAGTTATAAAGATGTCAAAGCATTTGTCATTATTAATAAACGGAGATAATAAAATTATAGGATTGAAGTTTTCTGGTTTTTCAAAGGAAGAATGGTTAGAATTAAATGATAATATCAAGAATTCCATAAACACTCATTTGTCTATTGATAAAAAGAAATAGAGGCAAATATTATGAATAAAGGAGAAGTTTGTAAAGAAATTTCAAAAATTAATAACTATTTAGAAAAATGTCTGTGGATGGATTTTGAGTTTGCGCTGATGAATTATAACAATATTGTTGCTGCGGGAAGAATAGATACTTCTCTCAATGATTTTGCTATAAATATCGATTTTGGCAGGCCATTTTATATATCTACCTTGTTATCATGGCAGTTAGATGATTCAAAACCCTTCATAGAACTTGTTACTGGTGATGAGAAGTGGACTATTATTGACAAATATCAGGTAGAACGGGGAAACTATATTTTTAAAATCAATGCAGAAGGTTTTGAGACCGCACCAATATTGATTGCAAGTCAAAGCATAAAATGTGAAATAGTGAACAAGTATCCATTTGAATAGAAATTACCTGAGAGTAAGACAGGAAACTATTATAAATCGAGCCAATTTCATAATTGTTAGCCCTTGCTATATCAATGGTTGGTCCTGTGCCAATAAAATCAGGCATTAGAATGGAAAGGAATTCTAATATGGAAAACTGGAAGGATACGTTCATTAATCAAGTTCCAAAAGATATTTACACAGTCGAAATAAGCAGTGGTGAGCAAGACGGTTTAAATATTTTGTTAAATGGAGAAAAAAATGGACACATAGTTAAGATCGATTTTGGAGCATTATCATCTTACAGAGTTATTGATGAGGGATTTCTGTTATGGGGAAATCTTGTTATCCCAGAAGAAATTGTAAAGAAATACAAAAAGGAGAATTATCCCAGTACAATATATGAAATTGAGAATGGGAGTTACTCAAAATTCATTAACGACATCAGTAATGGTTTGTTTGATATCTATGAGATGAAACAATATAACATCATTACTTTAAATTATGTGATTGAAATAGCGAGCAGATTTGATCCAGACATCCATGTTTTGAAATAAAAAAGTATTAAAAGGAGTTAAAAATTTGAATAAGAATAAAATCATTTCCATCGGTTTCGTTTCACTTGCCGCACTTTTGGGCGTATCACTGACCTTTTTTGGAAATTCTATATTTGTCATTGGAATTTTCAGTTTAGTGCTGTATGTCTATCACTCTTTTTTAATCGCTCCAAAAAATAGAAAATTTATGAATATAAAACAGGCCCTCCAACACTCGGATATTTCGAATGAAGAGCTGTCTGAGATGACAACTATTGATCCTGAAAAAATCAATTCATTACGGGTAAACAATGAATTTAGTGAGCAGGAGATTGAAAGTTTAGCTGTGGCGTTAGAGGTGAAAGAAGATAGATCTGCGCAAAGGAATGGCAAAAGGGCCCTTATGATCGTGGTTGTTATAATCGCGATAGTTTGTCTTGTTTACTTTCTATTTGGCGATAATACTCCCTGAAATAATTTTTTGATTTAAATAGAGAAGCAAATCAGAGTTTGGTTTCAAGATAAGAAATTGAACTCTGATTCTTTATATAAGCAGCTCTACTAATTGCAAGCGATGATGATTTTTATTGAGTACTTTTTTTCTGATTAGGTTGAAGAGAATGAAAATTCCTGGGAGGTTTATGAATGAAGAAATCCGTATTCCTTTTATTAGTGTTGTTTGCTACTTTAAGTGGCTGTTCAGCGAAGGAGGAATCCCCTCCATCAATAATCACTCATGTCGATCAAAGCAACAGTTACATTTAGTATTAACGACGACAGACTATATATTGACATGACCAAAGAGCCTGATCAAACTTCCGTCGTCAAAACATCAAAGGAGTTAATATAGTGATAAAGATTAAAAAGCGTGCAAGTTGTGTAAGTTTTTCGACAGCGATTAAGGATTTTTTTGTTGGTTATTTTGATTTTAAATGTCGAACAACGCGGGCGGGATATTGGTGGGTTATGGTGGGGTATCTTATTTTATCCCTGTTATTCATTCCTGTTGGTGTGTATCAATTCGTGAGTATGATCGATATGATCCTTCGAAACGTAGATGAGGAGCAAGTTATTCTATATGTTACGAACAATATAATGACGATGATGCTTGTTGCACTAGTAATTTACTTCCTAGTCTTTTTTGTCCCGAGTTTGGCGTTGCTCACAAGACGCTGTCGGGATGTTGGATTAAAGGGTCGAGGCTTTTTCATATTATGGATCGTTTCATTAGTATCAGGTTTATTGGCTGCGATGGATTTTCTTCTTAATATAGCTCTTGTTTATTTTTCTTATCGATCTGGAGCGGATATTATTTTTGTCTATCTAAATTACGCGATCGGGCTATTCTTTTTTATTTTAACGTTGCTCCCTACGGATGCATTAACTGTTAATAGCAATCATTCGATCGTGAGATTTTTCTTTAGACCAAAGCATGCGCATGAGAAAGATCAATCGTTTTCTAACTAAAGGTTTCTTTTTTTTAATGAATTTAGTGCTAGAATTGAGCCAGAGGCTTTTATATTGGGGGAATTATAATGAAAATAAATAGCTTTCTCGCCTTTGGACTCTGTTCAGTGTTTTTATTGTCCGGTTGTAGCTCAACGGCGGATAAGGATAAGAGCGCTTCGGAAAGTTCTGTTGAAATCAAGGTAACGGCGACATCCGATAGCACGTCTTCTACTTCAAAAACGCGAGCTGCTCGCTCTTCTGAGACAGAAGAGGTGCAAAGTACTGAACAAACGAATCCTGTTAACAATAAAAGAGTTCAATTGAGCGATGCGCAAAAAAATCAAATCAATCAGGCTTTTCTTGAATGGGCAGGACAACGTGCAGCGATAGGAAATATGGCGGTGAGTGATTGGTTCTTTGATCACGGGGCAGCTGGACACGGTGACTGGTATGCGAATACCCCTGATGGGCAGGTTCAAGTTCAAAACAATAATATGCCTGGACAAAGCGCTTTTCCTATCCATGCGATTGGAGGCTGCATTTTTTACACGGCAAAGGATGGCGGCGTCGGCAAGCAAGAATTATTTGCGGATTCTTTCGCGGTGAACTACTCTGTAAAAATGGATTTCACTCTTCCCGTCAGCAAGTATTTATTGGGGGATAACGGTGTAGTCTATGAATTGAAGACAGGTAATGGCACACCAGTAAGTACGAATACAGGCTTTGGCGAGTATGACGATGACGGAAGGCAAGGAACGTATACGCCAGATGTAGATTTTCAAATCTCAGAAGATCATGCGGCACAAGAAAAGCTGCAGGAGTTGCTTCGAATTAATTGATTGAAGTCGAAGCTTCTTTGGAAGAGCTACCTGTTGTAATGGATAGGTAAAAAGCGAAACGATCAGCTAGATGATTAAAAAAGGTTGTTCATTTTGGGTGACGATTGCCCAATAGAGCAATCTTTTTTTGTTTTTAGAAAACGTTTTTAAAAACTTGTTGACTTTTTGTTTGAGAGAATCTAAAATGAGGTTCATAGATATAACGTCATATAACGTTATATGAAAAAGGAGGAATTTTGGTGGACGTAAAAAAAGTTGTAAATGAGATCATCGAGAAGAATGGGGGAGAATTATCGGGTATTTATTTCGTAGCTTGTGGTGGTTCGCTGGTTGATATGTATGTTGCGGACTATTTCATGAAATCTGAAGCTTCGAAGGCAGTTACAGGTCTTTATACTGCAAATGAGTTTGTACAAGTTGTGCCTAAGCGATTAGATGAAAAATCTGTCGTAATTCTTTGCTCACATGGTGGAAACACAGGAGAAACGGTAAAAGCAGGAGAGGTTGCACAAAAAAGAGGAGCACACACGATTGGTCTCACGCATAATAAGAAGGCGGAGCTATTGAAGGTTTCTGATTACAGCTTCCTATATGAATGGGGCGGTGATGCACAGGTTCAAAACAATCCGATGGCGATTATCTTGGATTTGACAGTCTCATTGCTTCATGGGACTGAGGGCTATGAGGCGTTTGAAAAATTTCGTGAAGGAATGACGATCATTGATACGGTAGTGGATAATGCGAAGCAACAGGTTCAGGATCGGGTGAAGGTTTTTGCGGATAAGTACCAAGAAGAAAAAATGTATTACATTTTAGGCAGCGGACCTAGCTATGGCCATGCCTATGGTTTTTCGATTTGTTCATTGATGGAGATGCAGTGGCTGGATTCGACCTCGGTCCATTCGGGAGAATTTTTCCATGGTCCGTTTGAAGTAACTGACAAGGATACAATGTTCATTTTATTAATGAGCCAAGGACGTACGCGTGTGCTAGATGAGCGAGCAAAAGTTTTTCTAGATAAATATGCGGAAAAAGTTGAAATTGTTGATGCAAAAGAATTAGGATTAGATTTAATCCCAGATGAAGTTTCCGAGTTCTTCAATCCAATTCTGTTTTACAGCGTATTGTCAGAATATCGTTCTGCATTGGCTGATAATCGGAATCACGATTTAGATGTTCGACGTTATATGGGAAAAGTTGATTACTAGGAGGAAGCAGCATGAATGTTTTAGGTTTAGGAGATAATGTTGTTGATAAATATGTAAACCTTAAAATCATGTATCCTGGTGGAAATGCGTTGAATTTTGCTGTCTTTGCCAAAAAGCTTGGCCAAGACAGCAGCTTCATGGGTGTTTTCGGATCGGATGCAGAAGGAAAGCACGTATTATCTGCGATTGAAGATTTAGGTATCGAACATAGTCACTCCCGCTTTGAGTCAGGTGAAAATGGCTGTGCCCGTGTAGAGATAAAAGAGGGCGATCGAATATTTTTAGGGAGTAATGAAGGCGGTGTCACGCGTGAATATCCAATCCAGCTGACACAAGCGGATCGTAGTTATTTAGAGCAGTTTGCCTTGATTCACATGGGGTTATATAGTCATGTCAATCATTTATTGGAAGAATTAATCGATCTACCAGGGAAAGTCTCCTATGATTTCTCGGATGATTTTTCTGAGGAGGAGATCCTGCGAGCGATTGATAAAGTGAATTTTGGGTTCTTTTCAGTGAGTCATTTGTCAGAAGATGAGACGAAGGCCTTCTTGAAAAAATATTTTTCTCCTAGCAATGAGGTATTGATCGCCACTAGAGGAGACAAAGCAGCCATTGGCTATGATGGTCAGCATTATTATGAGGTGACTCCTGTTTTGAAAGAGCCGGTAGATACGATGGCAGCTGGGGATTCCTTCCTAACGGCCTTCCAGATCCATTACTTAAGCGGTGAGGATATTGCTTCTGCGATGAAAAAGGGTAATGAATTTGCGGGAGAATCTTGCATGGTGGAAGGCTCTTTCGGCTATGGTGTTTCTTACGAGTAGCTTGTTTTATCAAAGGGCATTTGATACTCTAACAAAAGAGAGATAATCCAAAGAAGTGAGGATCAATGTATGTTAGATGCAGAAGCACAGGTGCCTTTATATAAGCAATTAGAGGAAATCATAAAAAATAAAATAAGTAGCGGAGAGTACAAGGAAAATGAGAAAATTCCGCCAGAGCCGGAATTGACAGAAGTCTATTCTGTCAGCAGGATCACTGTTCGCAAGGCCATTCAAGAACTGGTGAAAGAGGGCTATTTGATCAAAAAGCAGGGAAAGGGAACCTTTGTCAATCAACACAAGGTCTTCCGAAAAATCGAATATGTAATTGGCTTCAGTGAAAGCTGCCGCGCGAATGGATTCACCCCGAGCAATCAGCTCTTAGAACGAAAGATTATTCCCGCGACTGCCGAACTGGCTAAGAAACTCCAGATCAATGTTGGTGATGACGTCATCTATACAAAACGGAAGCGTATGGCTGATGGCACGCCCATCCTATTGGAGAATAATTACTTTGATAAGCAGCGTTTTGAGTCATTGTTGACAGCTGATTTGACAGGATCACTGTATCAGTTATTGGCTGAAGAGGATATTTTGGCGATCAATCCGGGTGAAACGATCCTTGAGCTGGCAATCGCAGATGATCAATTAGCTAAGGTTATGGAGGTAGGGATTGGTACGCCCTTCTTTTATGTGAACACGTTGATCAATGACCAAAATCATCAGCCTATCCATGTTGGCCATCAGTATTATTTAGGCGAAGTGTATAAATTCAGCTTGTAGGCTCTCCGTAATTAGGAGTGAAAAAATTGCGTAAAATTCTCCGTTCCAACGCCATTTTCGATGGTGAAAATCCTCCTTTTAAAGGCTATGTTGCTTTTAAGGGTGAGACGATTGAAGAAGTACAGAGCGGCTGGGATTATCAGCATCTAGTAGATGGAGAGACTACCGTTCTAAAGTATGATAATTCTTTTGTGCTGCCGGGCTTGCACGATAACCATGTGTTTTTTAGTGGATATTTAAGTATGCATGCAGGAGTAAATTTAGAAAAGACAAGCTCTGAAAATGAAGCACTGCAGATGCTTCAAAATGAGCTTGATAAAAAACAAGGACAGCCTGCTTATGCCTATGGCTGGACACCGCAGGATTGGGGAACACTGCCAAGTCAAGAAACATTGGATCGTCTGAACTATGCAGGACCGATAACTGCTATCGCGAAGGATCGGTCCTATTGCTGGATGAATCAGAAGGCGAAAGATCGTTACGGCTTTCAAGAGACTGAAACGAGTGCGGAAAGTCGTTTCCGCTTAATCAAAGAAATGTTGGCGAATCAGGCGTTGATCCAAGCAGTGTACCGTGAATTCGAAGAGCTGCTGCTTTCGAGAGGAGTCGTCTCAATCAAGGAAATCGTCTTTGATACTGCTGATTTTTTAAATAACATAAGTTATAGAAAGCTGATGACGACCTTCTACCTTCAATCAGTGGAAGAGCCGATCTCGACCGCTTTAGTTCAAAGCTATCAAACCGAGCATTTTCCAGAGAAGGTTCGCTTTGGAGGAGTCAAGATGATGGTGGATGGTGTCGTCGCAGATGAAACAGGGGACATCACTGGGTCCTATGCCTCGGGGAAGAAGGGCCCAACAATTGATTATCCAGCATTAGCAAATGAAGTAAAAAAATGGAATGAACGATCAGTTCCTTGTTGTTTGACCACAGAAGGGGATCGCGCAGGAGTCGAAGCCGCGAAAATACTTAACCAATTTGGGAAGCGCTTACCGAAAGGCGTGTATAACTCAATCAGTGATTTAGAGATGATCACAGCAGATATGACTAAAGAAATGTCTGAAGGAAACATCGCTGCGGAAATCTATCCTCAAATTTTAGGATTGAACCCTTCTTATCAGGAGGCTTATATGCCAGAGGTTCTTCTTGGTGAGGACGAAGCTTTTTTCAATTATCGGCTTTTGCATGAGGCGGACATTCTACTGACTAGCGGAACAGATTTGCCGTTATTCATTACGAATCTGCCAGAATCCATTCTTCGCGCCTGCTTCCGTCGTTTTCCAACAGGAGCTGAAACGTGGAAAAAGGAAAATGGCGTGTCAGCGCTAGAAATATTAAAAAGCTTTACGAAAAATGGGTTTGTAGCAAACGGTCTATTAGACTATGGTGTTCTGCAAGCAGGGAAATCGGCCACATTTGCTATTTTTGACCAAGACCTTACGACTGAGGATTTTAATGAGGTTGCGGCAGCCGAAACAATCATGACCTGCATTGATGGTGAGATTGTGTATAAAAAAGACTAATTTGTGGCATAACGTTATGATACGATATAAGGAGTGCGGAAGAAATGGAATTAAAAAGAAAAAAGTTTGTATTTCCCCATAGCTATACATTGATATTTCTCTTAATTATTATTGCAGCGTTACTTACGTGGTTTATTCCAAGCGGGCAATTTAAGACAGTTGTTGAAACGATTAATGGGATGGAAAAAACAACGGTCGTACCCGGTACGTATCATCAGATTGATAAAGCGGGTTACGGACAAGGGATTAGCGCTGTGTTAGAAGCCCCTGCAGCGGGAGTAATCAATGCGGTTGAAGTTGTTGCGTTTGTTTTAATTGTAGGTGGCGCTTTTGGAATCATTTTAAAAACGGGTGCCGTAGACCGTGGATTATTTACATTGGCACAATCTTTATGAGATAAAGGAATTTTAGTTATCCCTTTATCTATGATCCTCTTTAGCTTAGGAGGATCGACCTTTGGGATGAGTGAAGAGGTTATTCCGCTATTTGCGGTCTTCGTTTCCCTGATGTTTTCTTTAGGCTTTGACTCAATGACGGCAATTCTTATTCTATTTTTAGGAACGCAGGCGGGGTACATTGGATCGACGATAAATCCATTCAACGTACTGATTGCTCAAGGAGTAGCCGATGTACACGGGAATCCTCTTTTGGTCTATCGAGTAGTCTGCTGGGCGGTAATCACACTTATTTCTATCCTATTTACCATGCATTATGCGAAAAAAGTCAAGGCCAATCCAGAATCCTCTATTGTTTATAAAAATGACCAAAAGGTTAAGCACAAGTTTCAAAATTTTGAAGTGGACAAACCATTTAGTACGAGTGATAAATGGATCATTGGCGGCTTCATTATTGGGTTGATGATCATGATTTGGGGCATCATCGCGCAAGGCTGGTATATGGTTGAAATCTCAGCATTGTTTGTAGGAATGGGTCTTTATGCCGGGCTTGTCGCTAGGTTTAATCAGAAAGAGATCGCCGAGGCATTTGTCGAAGGCTGTGCGGATTTTGCTTATGCGGCAGTAATTATTGGTTTGGCTCGAGGTGTGCTAGTCATTTTGGAGAACGGAATGATTATTGATACGATTTTGAATTGTTTGGCGAATCTTTTAGGCGGACTGCCGAAATTTATGTTCTCAGCGATTTTATTGATTGCGCAAGTCATCGTTACGTTCTTTGTTCCATCCTCCTCGGGAGCCGCAGCGTTGACGATGCCGGTTATGGCACCGCTAGCAGATTTGGTTCATATTAATCGTGATGTCGTAGTTTTGAGTAATCAATTTGGCAACGGGCTGATGAATTTGATTTCACCGACTGGCGGAGTGTTGCTGGCAGGTTTAGCCATAGCGGAGATCAATTTCTCTAAATGGTTGAAGGTTGGGTCCAAAATATTTGTCATCCTCTTAATTGTTTCTGCTGTCTTGCTTTATATCGCGACGTTGTTGTAAAGAAAAGAGCCAATCATGTGTTGAAGATTCATCACATGATTGGCTCTTTTGCTACGCTGCTTTTTTCTTTTCATGAATTCGATAGCTGAAATAAATCCCGATTTGACCGATCACGATAAATAGACTCAGTGCGGCGTAGTCTAAAAAGATCTTTGAATTGTCTAAGCTGATCAAATTTCTAAACCCATTGACACTATAAGTCATGGGAATGAATCGATGGATCGTACGGAAAATGGGTGAAGATAAGAGAATAGGGTAGCTACCTCCAGATGAGGAGGTCTGCATCATAGTCAATAGCAAGACGATAAAGCTTCCAACCCCTGGAACCAGCTTGTTAAAGGCAACGATAATGCTGTAAAATGCTGCCGCGACGACGATCGAAAATAGTGCGAAGTCCAAAGGTTTTGTGATCGAGATGTGAATGAACAGCGCATTGATCAGTAGCAAAAAGATCAACTGCAGCAGAGCGATCACCATTGGGTATAGAAACTGTTCTCGCCAGTAAATGCGATATTTTTCCTTTTTCTTCGTCAATGCTCTCATAATGAACTGGTTCGTAAAAATCCCGCCGACAAATAGGGTCAAAGAGAAGATATAGGGTGCCATCCCTTCACCATTGTTTTTCACTGGATGAATGTCTTTATGTTCTAAATGAATGATACTGGCTATATTCGTCGGAACTTGCTTCGCGTTTAGCTGGCTGATCATTTGGGAGGAAAGGCCTGCATTGACTTTGGAAACAAATTGCTCAGTTGTTGTCACGATTAATTTGGCGGCAGAGTAGTTTAGTCCCTCCGATGTAGTCAAGGTCATCGTCGGCTGCTGTTGAGTGACCGGAAAGGCAGTTAGTTTATTTGTAAAGCCCTCATCAAAAGTGATGATCGCATACACGTTTCCTTTGTCTAGATCTTTTTTCGCTTTACTAGCATTTTCTTCCTTATAATCAAACAGCTTGCTCTCGACCAGCTTGTTGTATATCGGATTGTCATTTTCCTTTACCAAGGCAACAGGAAGCTGATCGACTTTTCCATAGGGGTCCATTAGAGCACCTAAAAATAAACCGGAATAAAGGATCGGAATAAGGGTCAAAAAGAAAACTACTGCATAAATCAAAAATTTCTTTTTACGTTTCATAATAATCGCCTCTTGTATCATTGAATTTCTTATTAAGATAAATCTATAGATTAAATTTATCTGTAGATATAATATATCTGTAGATTTATTTTGTCAACAGTTTGGAATGCAATCTTTTGGATGTTGAAGCATTAAAAAAATCACTCCTACTAAAAAAGAGTGATTCACGACTTAATATAAGAATTTTACGAACTTTTTATTGGAAGAAACATCTCAGTAAGATATTCCTGTTCTGGCTGGTCTTCGCCATTTAAGTAATGATAATAAATTCCACCACAGGCTTCATAGCCATGTTCAGGAATCCACTTCATGAGTGCTTCCAGAGTAGGGTCCTGCTCTTCATAAGGTCCGCGATCAATTGTCAATGCTACCTTGCGAATTGGCAGTGTCACGGATTGAACAGCGTTACTTGGTTCAAGCGGTCGTGGCGTCACAAAGCCAATCTCTACAGCTAAATTTTCTAGATCCATGTTATGAAAGCAGACGATCGGCCCACTGCTAGGCCAAGCCTCATTTTCCTCGATGTGTTGAAGAATTGTACGGATCGCTTCCCCCATAAAATCGGCGTATTCCTCGAAAAAGTTGATGGTTCGTCGAATAGTCAGCATGTGCTGCTCTGGTAGTTGCTTAATCATAATCTCTGCAATTCTTGCCATAAGTTTTCCTCATTTCAGTTAGTTTTAATAAGAAAAGCATAGCAAAGAATGCGAGCGTTCACTTGTTCCACAATGCTCAATTAGGATACTATTTTTTTCGGTACAAATAACTAAAGCGCTTCAGTATTCCAAAATAATGATTTCCCATTAAGTTAATCCCAAGGGCCCCTGCGTCCATGAAGAAGAGAGTGAGAGCACGACAGATTTTTTTGTCAGAACTCACTGTATTAAATATCTTCCAGTTCTTTTTGGAGTGGTTGCATAAAGAGGGGGTGCTCCATTCTGACAGATTTAGATGTATTTACAGTGTTTGTCTACTATTATTCTCCTAGGCTGATAGTATTCTGAACGAGACTTTCCTACAAGAATTTTTTTCACAAAAACAACATTTTTTGATGCGGCATTTTTAAGCGTATTTGGTAGAATCAAACGAAAGAAAAAAACTTGATTAGGAATTGACAAGGCTCAAGGCGTTGATAGTATTTTGGTGTAGTAAGGGCTGCACCATTGTCGATTTCCTATTCATAGAGAAGTAGATTTGTTTGGAGGAATACGTGTGATTGATTTGCATTGTCATATTCTCCCTGGTGTTGATGATGGCCCTCAGTCGTTGGAGGAAAGTCTAGCCATGGCCCATGAAGCTATACGACAGGGGATTACACATATATTATGTACCCCGCATCACAATAATGGCCGATACAAAAATCCCGCCCCTACAGTGATATCAGCCGTTCAAAAGCTGCAGCAGGAACTGGATCAGCGAAACCTAAAGCTGACTCTTTTTGAAGGGCAGGAGGTACGACTAACGGGGGACTTATTAGAAGAGATTCATCATGGAAATATTTTATTTACGGATTTGACGAATCACTATTTGTTGATTGAATTTCCTACAATAGAGGTTCCCGCCTACGCAGAAAAATTATTTCTTCGGCTGATTGAACAGGGACATATTCCTGTGATTGTTCATCCAGAGAGAAATGTGGTTTTTGCAAAGGAGCCGAATCGTTTGATTCCCTACTTAGAGATGGGGGCTTTGACACAGGTGACGGCTCCCAGTATTATCGGTTTTTTTGGTAAAAAGATTCAACGGACGGCGAAGCTGATGCTGGAAAATCGACTTGTGTATATGCTTGCCTCAGATGCGCATAGTGTCCACCAGCGTGGTTTTTATTTGAAAGAAGCGTATCAAGAGATCGAAGAATGTTTTGGGACAGGCTATCTGGAGGAGATGCAGCAAATGACAAAGGATTTATTAAATGGGGATCCAGTGCGGCGACCCGTTTTTCAAGAAGTGAAAAAAAGCTGGTTTTTCCATTAAGTTCATTGGCTTGAGTGAGAAAACATCTCTGCACTTTCTTTTCAAAAAGCTGCAGAGATGTTTCTAACAAATGTTAATAGGTTGATTTTGGATTGTTTGCTGGTACATGGTTCAGTGAAGGAAGAGTCGGTTGCTGGTTTTTTCTGGCATAAATGTCTCGCAGCTTGATTTCCAACGTATGAAAATCAAGTTTGGATGGTTCTCTTGGAATGACGATATTAGGCAATAGTGGACGTTCCGGCAGAAATGTTTTTCTAGTAGAAAGGATCAAATCCAAAGAACTCGTTTCACACAGGCTATCATGATGGGTATAGATTTCTAGTTTAAATCGCCCTCGGAATTCGTTCTCGATCATTTTAATCAATTGGTATTCTTCGAGATTTGATAAATCAGAGACTAAAAAAACTTGTAAGGGTTCTTCTACCTTTTGGAGTGGTGTGACAGTTTCAATCAACAATGGATAAATAGACAAAAGATAATTTCTTTCTCTGAAAAGATTAAAATTCGTTTTGTTGTACAGTAATTGTATGAAATCTTTGACTAAACTTTTCAGATGAAAAGATATGTATTCGCTTGATTGCCAATAAGAATCTTCAGATTTAGTATTTGGCTGTTTTTCATTGTAGAATAATTGGCAGTATAGGTGTGCACTATAGAGACTTTTATCAACAATGATCAGGTCATCTTTTGAGAGAAACAGGTTCTGTTCCTCAAACCATAGCTGTTTAAACATTTCCACCGACTGAAAGAGCTGGGTCTTTTTTTCGTGATGAAAGGCAATAAAATTCTTTCGGATGTATGTGTCGTTAAAGACTTCATCCATAGTAAAAACATATAAAAAGAGAAACCCAATTTCTTCACGATCATAAAAATCCTTGGGTGAAACCTCTCTCATTTCATAAAAAAAATGATCGAACAATTCATTGTTTTCGATATTTTCCCACAGCTCCTTCGATAGACGAAGGTGCTTTTTTTGTTTCGTCCGTTCAATGCTTACCGCAATCATACAGAAAAGATTCTTGTAATCAAAATCTGATAAACATAGATGGAAGAAGGTGACAAGTCGTTCCATCAGTTTTTCTGTCACCATTTTTGTCGTACTTCCGTATAACCATTTTCCCCGTGTATAAGAATTTTGCAGCAACACAAAACTCAATCGACGAATTTGAATTTCATCACCAATCAATTCTAGGGATCTCCGTTCGATAGAAATACCAATGGGTAGCAAATTCTTTCTGAATTTATTGATCATGCGCCATAAGGAAGATTCGCTTACGTAGTACTTATGAGAAAACTGTATGATCGAAGGAATTTTTGAGAAAAATATTTTCGTTAATAACTGATAATTGATTGTTTCCTCAATGATACGAAAGACCAGATCTTCTAAAACCGGTTCAAAATCATAGTACAAAAAATATCCTTTCTTACTATGGCTCTTCAGTACAACTTCTTTGTTTGAAGAGAATGTATCAATATCTTCTTCAATAAACGTTAAATATTTTGTGATTGTTCGTTGATTGATCTCTAACTGTGAGGTCAGCTCATCAATCGACACCCACGTTTTCTTTTCTTTCAACAAATAGATGATTTTTATTTTTGTCACCGTTTCTTTGTCAAAAAGATCAGCGATTTGATTAATTAGAAACATCTTTTATTTTTACTCCTTCCAACATACCCACAATTAATTTTCTTAAGAAGGGGATAAGTAATCAAATGATAATGAATATAAATTCGAATAAACGATTAAAAAATATCAAAATTATAATATGTTTATTTTTTGATTGATATTTATCTATTTTATACTTTGAGACCCCTTTTAATCAGTCAAAAATAGGTAATTTATTAACAAAAAAAGATGTTTGCTTATTTATTAATTGAATTAACATTAATTGTGTTTCGTTTAACGAAAAAAACGATTTTATTAATACCCAGACAGAGGAGGAATATATTGGTTGACCGGATTAAAATCCATATTTTTTTAATAATGATCATCATCTTTCCTTTAATAGATATTTTTAACGGCGTTTTTATCTCGTATGGACACAATATCCCGCTAGGAACAGCCTATCGAGTTCTTTTTATTGCATATATTCTCTATGGCGCTTTGTCAAAAGGGGTGAAGCGAACAGGCGACTATCTATTACTACTGATTTCCCTTTTCTTGCTGATCCTTCTTTGTATTGTTCAAACGGTGTATTTCAAAACGGGTCTTTCGCTGCTTATTAAAGAATTGTCCTATGTCATTCGATTCTCATTATGTTTGCTAATTCCGTTTTTTGCGAATCAATACATTGATTATTTGTCTATTAGAAAACTATCGAAGGTAACAGTTTTTTTAGATTTATTTTTGATTGGAGGATTAATTATTCCTTACTTTCTTGGGCTAGGAAACAGCACTTATGACGATACGGCTGGCTTTAAGGGGTTCTATTTCGCGACAAATGACATTGCCTTTGCGTTTTTGATCTTGCTCTTCTTTGTTGGATGGTTTCTCATCCATCATGAAAAATGCTTGATTCCAGCCGGAATATTATTGGCTTTGTATTTCTTGAACATGTATTGCCTGCTGATCTTAGGAACAAAATCGGGTCTGTTGACAGGTGTCCTTTATACCTTCTATTTGATTTTTTATTTTCTTTCTCGTTATCGGAGCCGTTCCTTATTTGCTCAGTTTTTTGTTTTTGAATTTCTGTTATTGGGGCTTTTTCTTCTTTTAATGAAGGGAAAAGAATTTTTATTGACCGCTTTATCGGGTGTGATCGCACGATTCGCTTACTTTCGCACACTTTATCAGGATGATTGGCCGAGGCTGCTGCTTAGTTCCAGAAATGTGTATCTGAAGGATGCGATGGATAACTTCTTACAGGCACCGAAAAATCAGTACCTCTTTTTGTTCGGAGCCGGGTTCGAGAATCGCTGGGATTGGTATGGAAGAAAGGGTGGTCTGATAGAAATGGACTTCTTCGATATGTTTTTCTCTTATGGAATTATTGGAACGTTCCTTCTGATCGCTGTGGTGGGCTATTTCTTGAGACTGGCTGTGTATCACGGTGCCGATAATTTCTGTGTATTCTTATTAATTTTTACAATCATTTACAGTTTCTTGGTGGGACATGTATTTTTCTCCGCACTATCGGCAACGGTATTCGGTTTTATGTGCATGCTGATCCAAGTGATAAAAAAGGAGCAGGGATGGCAAAGATAATCATGATAGGTCCGGAAAGTACCGGCAAAGGTGGAATTTCTACAGTAATCCGAAATTTCCGTCAGTATTTTCCTACGGATCATAACTGGCAACTTCAATACGTATTTTCATGGAATGAAAAACACAAGCTTCGATACGCGTTGCGATCCTTTCAACAATTACTCATTGCCGCTCATACACAAAAGCTAGCGATCGTTCATTTTCATGTTTCTCAGGACGCGAGTTTCTATCGCAAAGCACTGCTGCTGAGGGCAGTGAAAAAGGAGACTAAAACGATTTTTCATATGCACGCGCCTAATTTTGATCAATTTTACGAAAAAGCCTCTACAAAACAAAAGAACTATATCCGCAGGGTGCTAGACAAAGTGGATATCATTGTCGCTTTGGGAGAGGAATGGGCGAATTATTATCGCACACTAACGACAACAACAGTGATCGTGATAAATAATGCGGTTTTCGTACCAGAAAAGAGCAGCTATCACCCGCAATCAATGAATATTCTAACCTTCGGACGTGTATGCGAAAGAAAAGGCAGTCACGACATTATTACGCTCGCTAAGCGAATACAAGAGCAATTACCTAAGGTTCGTTTCCATCTATACGGAGACAGTGATCAAACGACTCCAGCAATTCTTCGGCGATTAGAAGAATCGGGCTGTACGAATGTAGAAATCCATGGCTGGACTAGTGATCAACAGGAGCTTTTAAAGGATTGCGGTCTACATCTCCTTCCTTCGTACCATGAAGGAATTCCGATGGCAGTCTTAGAAACAATGGCCGCTGGAATCCCCAACCTGGCAACGGATGTTGGGGGGATCAGTCAGGTAATCACGGATAGAGAGAATGGCTTTCTGGTAGTGCCAGGAGCTATTGATGAAATGGAGGAGCGACTGCTTTCTTTTTTCTCAGACGACAAGCTACGTAAAGAGCTGTCGGAACAGGCGAAACAAAAAATCGAGGCGCAGTTTTCGCTGGATGCGTATATTGCGAATTGGGAGAGTCTTTACGACTCATTATCTCGTGGATGAAAGGAGTACGTCATGTATTCATTTAAGGACTTTCTTTACTTTCTTTGGTTGCGTAAGAAGGCGCTTATCGTACTGACCGTACTTTTTGCTGTACTGGGAAGTGTGGGATTTTACATGAAAGGCTTTAAATACAGCACACAGGTATCCTTTCTGCTGCCTGCAACAGAGCAACGCGAGGCAGAGTCGCTGGCGAATAACGACCAGCAAGAGATAGAAAACAAAGCGGTGGCAAGCAATATCAAGTTAGTGGAGACCTACAAGGAAATGATCAAAAGCGATGCTGTGATAGAAGCGCTGCAAAAGGAGTTGCCGCAGTTAAGTAGAGAGACTATTAGTCAGTCCTTGACGGTGACCAACAGCATCAATTCACAAATATTCAAAGTCAGTGTGACCGCTGATCAACCAGAAAAAAGCAAAGAACTTGCGATTCGCTTGAGTGAAAAGTATCCAGAGATCGTTGAACAGAGTCAGCTGCCGCGGAATGTCTTTCTGTTGTCTGCGCAGTCTTTTGAAACAATGCGGTCTCCTCGTTTGACGAAGGTATTTGCGGGAATTTTTTTGATCAGTTTGATGCTGAGTACCTCAAGTAGTTTTATTTATTACTATCTGAAGGCAAGAGCAATCATTCAAACGCCGGAGCTCGTTCCCTCGTTGATGGATACGGAAATTATCGGTGTGGTTGATTTTTATGAATGCTAGCAATGTTAGAAAAAAGTTGAAGGTGAGTGGCCGGAGTGAAAGCAATCCTAGTTAGTTTCATTGATAGTTCGAATATCGGGGATCGATTGATCGCTGAAACGCTGTCAGACCAACTGTTAACAGATGTTGAAACAAAAAAATACAGCTACAAATTGATCGAAGAATCACAGATTAAACGAAACAACCAATTGATTCGACGATCAAAAATTCATGACTACTATTACAAATATTTTCGCCAGTTGCCGTTTGTTAGGGATCTTGTCAGTAAAGGGAAATGGCTGCGTTCGAGAAAGAGAATGTACGAGCCAGCCAACATTCGAGCATTTGAGGCGGCTTTAGAGGAAACGGATCTGCTGATAATTGGCGGTGGAAATGCGATTTTCGATTTATCACCTGCGACGCTGTCCGCACAACGTTTTGATCAGGTAGTGACTCTTGCGAACAAGCACCACACAAAGATATTCGTCAGTTCAATCGGAATTGGTCCCTTTTGTACAGAAAAACAGCAACAAGCGGCGATCGCTACCTTAAAAAAATGCGATGCTGTGACCTTTCGTGATCAGCGTTCCTACGCTTATTTGCAAAATGCTCAGCATTCTGCTGCCTATGCCTCTGTGGATCCTGTCTTTCTTTTGCCGGAAAAGCAATCCTTTGAGGCGCTAAAGGCACAAAGGGCGACTCGCCAACAAATTGGAATTTGTGTAATTGATTACCGTATTACTGGCTGTCCGCAAAAAGAATACCTGCAGTATCTAGAGGAAATGAGCCATCTTATTCGCGAGTTGGTTTCTTCGAAAAGAGAGATCGTTCTCTTTTCTTCAGAGATTCAGGATTACGAAACGGTCGAAAGTGTGTATTCCGAGTTTCGAGAGTGTCCCCAAGTACAGCTGATCGTTACCACAGATAAAGAAGAGTTATTAGAGCTGTATCAAGTATTAAGTCTGATCATCGGTACCAGGATGCATTCCATGATTGTAGCTGTTTCTCAATTTCTTCCAATTATCGGCTTGTCTTGGCAGCAAAAGGTAGTCGAGATGTTCAAAAATCTTGAGATGGAAGAAGATGTACTACCGATTGAGGAGCTACCGAAAAAGCGAGTACTTCTTTTGGAAAAGGTAAATGAAAAGCTTGTTGAGAATCATGAAGCCTCCCAGCAGATGAAGCGGGCAAAGGAGAAGATGCGGCAAGCCTTTGCAATCAATCATGAGCTAATGGACGACTTTCGGCAGGGATTGGTCGAATGAGGAATCAATATAAGAAATTGTTCAACGATTCGTTGATTTTTGCGATTGGCAGCTTCGGCAGCAAGCTGATTACGTTTTTCCTTGTCGGCTTTTATACCTACTATTTGACTAAAAGTGAGTACGGTACAGCAGATTTGCTGCTGAATACCATCAATTTGGCTCTTCCGATTGTTAGTCTCAGTGTTTCCGAAGGGGTGCTGCGCTTTGTGCTGGATAGTAAGAGCCAACAGGAAAAGCTGGATTGGCTGCGAACCGCCTTGGGCACCAATGTGATGGGACTCGGAGGTCTAGCTTTGCTGTTGGGCGGTCTGCGTTTGTTTGGGCTGCGGGTAGATCTCTCCTCAGGTGTGGGGCTGCTTAGCTTTTGTCTCTTAACGATTCAATCCTTCCAGTTGATTCTGATGCAGTATATCAAGGCAATCGGGAAACTGAAGACCTACGCGGCCAACGGTATTTTGCTGTCACTATTCACCTTGCTGTTTAACCTCTTGCTGTTTCGTCGGATGGAAAACATGATCGTGGCTTATTTCTTGTCATTGGTTGTAGCCAATTTGTTCTCGCTCGTTTTTTTAGCTGTCAATATTTCCTGGCGAGCATTGCTTACACGAAGAAAAACAGTAAATTCTGAGCAGCGGAAACAGTTGATCGCCTACAGTTTGCCGTTGATTCCGAATTCCGCGATGTGGTGGATTCTTACCACATCTAGCCGCTTCATTATGACCTTTTTTCTTGGTGTGGCAAGTAACGGGATGTATGCGGCGGCTAGTAAGATTCCGAACCTATTGTCCGTTATCGGAACGATCTTTTTACAGGCGTGGCAGCTGTCGGCGGTTGAACAGTATCACAAAAAAGAGGCGGCGGCCTTTTATCAAAAGGTGTTTAACCATTACAGCACGCTGCTGCTGCTGTTCTCCGGATTGATCCTGCTGTTTTTAGATCCGCTAGCATCGGTGTTGCTATCAAAAGAGTTTTACTTTGCCAAGTCCTATATTCCCTTGTTACTGGTAAGTAATTTCTTTTCCTGTATTTCTGGTTTCTTCGGGACGACCTATATCGTTGTGAAGAAAACAAGAGGAATACTGACTACTTCCTTGTTAGGTGCAGCAGTCAATGTTTTAGCAAGCTTGCTACTGATTCCGTTGATAGGGATTAATGGTGCTTCACTTGCATCGGGCGGTGGTTTCTTCCTGATTTTCTATTTACGAAAACGGCAAACTGATCGCTTCATGAAGCAGCGACTATCCACAAAAGCAATGTGGCTGCAAGTTGCTTTATTGATCGGACAGATTGTTCTCAACCAATCAGGCGTACTTTCTGGCGGAGGGTTGTTTTTCATCCAAGGTTTGTTATTGGTTCTCATTATTTTTATTGATTTGTTCCATGGAGGGATAAGCAAGAAAGGGGTGCATAAATGAATAAAGTAGAGCTATTTGATCTGATGATAGATGATGGCAGCTTGGAGGAAACAGTGACTGAAATCATTCAACGAATCCAGCGAAATGAAGTCATTGAACATGTCGGCGTCAACTCGAATAAAGTCGTCCTCAGCCATCGAAATACCGAGATAAAAAAGATTATTCAACAGGCGGACATGGTGAGCGCGGATGGCTATTCGGTGGTACGCGCCTGCCGCTGGATCAAAAAGAAAAAGATTGATCGGGTGACCGGGATTGATACCATGATGGCACTTCTGGAGCAGGCAGAGAAAAAAGGAATGACGGTGTACTTTTTAGGAACCAAAGAAGCTATTTTGAATAGACTGCTAGAGGTGTTAAGGGAGCAGTATCCGAATTTGAAGATTGCGGGCGCTCATCACGGCTATTTTAAAGATGAGGAGGAGGTCGTAAGAAAGATTGCCGTCTGTCAGCCGCAGATGCTGTTTATCGGCATGACCTCACCTTATAAGGAAGAATTTGTCAATAAGTATAAAACTGAGCTGAATGCCAACCTAATCATGGGTGTGGGAGGGAGCTTCGATGTTTTAGCAGGAGCCATTTCTCGAGCACCTGTCTGGATGCAGAAAAATGGTTTGGAATGGCTACACCGCTTCATGAAGGAGCCGCGACGGCTCTATAAACGCTACATCTTTGAAAATCTTTATTTTATTTATTTAATGATGCAGGAGAAGGTCAAATGAGGAAACCACGGATCTTGCTGCTAACCTATGGGGCTTTGCCTGTTCCGGCTGTGAAAGGCGGCGCGATCGAAACGCTGCTGGATTCTTTAATAGAAGAAAATGAAACCCATCAACAGCTGGAACTACGAATCGTGTCTCGAGCAGACCCGGCAATTTCAGCCTTCAACCAAACCCATACACAGACTCAAATTATACCTGTGGATATCAGAGAACGTCCCGTATGGTGGTTCATCCAGAAATGCTGGAATAAAGGACAGTCACTTCTGACGGGAAAACGGAAAAACTTGATTCCTTATCCTGAACTAATAAGAAAAACGAAGGAGTATTTACAGGAGGCAGAGGTTGATGGGGTGCTGGATCTGAATTGTCCAGAACGTATTCCGTTGCTGCGTTCCTTTTATTCAGGGAAATTAGGCACGTATTTGCATAATGACTATTTGAATCCTGAGACAAAGGACGGAAAAGAGATTTTGCAGGAGCTGGATGGTGTGTTCTCTGTCTGTGATTTTCTGAATCAACAGGCTCAAAAGATAGATTTTCCTAAGGAGCGTTCGGCTTTTTATCGGGTAAACAACGGTATTCAGCTAGAGGATTTTCAGCCAGTATTACAGGCTGAAAGACAAGAGGCACGTGCGCAGCTTCGTCTGGAGGATTCAGATTGCATCATTGTTTTTTCGGGTCGCATTACCGAAACAAAAGGGGTGCATCTGCTTCTAGAAGCCCTAAGCAGACTCGACGATATCTCGCATGTAAAGGTCTTGGTGCTAGGAGGAACCACCTATAGCTCTACTAAGAAAGATGCCTATTTCAATAAGGTTCTGGCGCAAGCTGAGAAGCTGCCGATTGAGGTACGCTTCACCGGATATATTAATAAAAAAGAGATCCCGTTTTACTTGAGGGCGGCGGATATCTGTGCAGTGCCCTCTATCTTCCATGAAACCTGCTGCCTTTCTGCAGTTGAAGCACAGGCGATGGGGATACCCGTGATTGCAACAAAAATCGGCGGGATTCCAGAATATATCAGTGAAAAAGGAGCAGTATTGATTCCCTATGATCAAGAGTATGTTCAGCAATTTGCGCAAGGCCTAAAGCAATTGATTAAAAACGAAGCATTACGTCGTCAAATGAGTGAAGCGGCCATAAGTGGACGAGAGCGGCATTCCCAGCAGCGTTTTTACGAAGAGTTTGTTTCAAGTATCAGACAGTTCATTGGCCAAAATGGCATGAAAGAAGGAGAGCACGAATGAAAATATTAATCTTAACCAAAAATTTGTTGGCGGAATCAGGATTCCAGAGCAAGCTGCAGCAGTTGAATAATGAAGTCTTCTGCAGTGCTTGTCTGTTAGAGGATTGCTACTCGATGGATCAGGAAAAGCGACTGCTGTTCTCGTGCTTTGATGCGGTCATTTTGAGTGAAACGATCGCTTATCAGGAGATCGTGGCGTTGATGCCGAAGCTTCGTGGCTGTGTTTCTGCGATTGTCAGGAAATACGAGAGTGATTTTACGAAAAGCTATGAAGAGGATCAGACAGATTCGGCCATTGATCAATGGATCAGAGGGAATGCTTCACTAGAAGAAATTCGTGAGATGTGCCAGACCATCAACCACCAAGATCCAACGAAGTTTAAGGATACTTCTTTTAGCAAAGAAAGGGAACGTACACAAAAAAAGAAATACCATCTTTATCATTTTGGGCTGTCTAAACGAGAGAATCTGCTGATGACCTGTCTATATGATTACAGTGGAAAGTACCTTTCACGCCAAGAGCTGTGCGAAAAAATTTGGGAGGACGAGGGAGCCACTAATTCAAGAATGTCCGCCTTATCCGCCTGTGTGCGAAATATCAAATCAAAGGTAGTCAAAAGCGGTGTCGAGTGTGACCCGATCAATACTTCCTGGGGCAAAGGGTATCAAATTTCAGATGAATTTTATCAAATGCTTGTCACAGAGGTTGACTAACCCAAACCGCGGAAAATTCAAAAAAGAAACAAAAAAAGAAAGGTAATTCCACAATAAAGTCATTTTTCCGAAAATAGACTGTGTTTTTTGATGATAAAAAATCAAAAAAGCGACAATTAATTGACGGTTGGATGATTCGCTTCTGTTCTACTATTAAATAGTTAGCTGTAATTATTCTAAAGAAGAATATTTTTGCAGGAAAGAAAAATACATCGGAATTGATGCCGATCCTTTGGAAGTGAAAAGATGAATAATATTTATGAAAATAATTCTTCGATTGAAGAATTCGTGTTATCTAATCAAGACGATTTCGGTACTTCTGACTTTTTTGGCAGGAGAACAAAAAGGGTCATCGATATTTTTGTAAGTATTGTGGGTTTAGCGATCCTTTTGATACCACTAGCCTTTACGGCACTGTTGATTAAGCTGGAAGATCCTAAAGGTCCGATCTTTTTTACCCAAACACGGGTCGGATTGAACGGCAAGCCATTTGTTATCTATAAATTTCGAACGATGTATGTCGGTGCCGAGAAGCAGCTTGCTGATTTAATGGCGAAAAATGAGATTGAAGGACCAATGTTCAAAATGAAGCGTGATCCGAGAATCACTCGAGTGGGTGGCTTTTTGCGAAAGTTCAGTATCGATGAATTTCCTCAGCTAGTAAATGTATTAAAAGGAGAAATGTCGATCGTAGGACCTCGACCAGCTCTGCCTCGAGAGGTGGAGCAATACTCCGCTTACCATTGTTTACGTTTGCGAGTAAAGCCTGGTTGTACAGGGCTTTGGCAGGTCAGTGGTCGTAATAAGCTTCATTTTGAAGAAATGATTCAGTTGGATCTGCGCTATTTAAATAGAGGAAGCTTCCTTTTAGATGTTCAAATCATGCTTAAAACCTTACTGGTAATCGTTACTCACTACGGTGCTTATTAAACCAGTACATAAACTATTGGAGGCAACTGACCATTATGGATGAAAAATTCAATTTTTCCTTTTTGTTTCGAACCATTAAGGAAAAATTACCTATCATTATCTTTTGTAGTATCGGCGGGTTGTTGATTGGCGGGTATATTTCCTTTTTCTGGATTACTCCTCAATACAGCTCCCAGACCCAGATGATTGCTACGACCAAGTCGACAGAAGAAAACTTGTCCAACGAGATTACCGCTAACCTGCAGTTAGTGAAGACCTATAAGGAATTAGTGTTGAGCGATCTTGTGTTAGGGCGAGTACAGGAAAAGCTGAAGAGTGAAGAGAATCAAAGCCTCTCCGTTAGCGATCTGCGAGAGGCCATCACCTTAGAGCAGCAGCAAGACTCGCTTTTTTTTTCCATTCGAGCCGTGAGTGATCGGCCAAGATTGGCGGCTTATATAGCGAACACAACTTCACAGGTGTTTCAGGAGGCTTTGGCAGAAAGTCAGATCCCTGGTGAAATCTCGATTACCTCAGGTGCGACCGCCAGCAGAAACCCAATCTCTCCTAATCATAAATTGAACCTGATGCTGAGCTTCTTTGTCGGCGGTTTGGCAGGCTTTCTCTTTATTCTGCTGCGGGCGAGCTTTGATCAGACGATTAAATCAGAGCAGGCGATTTACGAGATTTTTGGCACCAATACTTTAGGGATCATTCCCCATACCACCAATGTGGACATGAAGATGTCTGCGAAAGACAAGGATCTTCTGAAAAAGAATTTGTCAGAGGATTCTCTTAGTGTGTCGAGAAGACAAAGAAAACGAGTCTAAAGTTTAGGAGCGGGCGTATTCATGAAAGTAAGAGAAACACGGTTAATTTCGATTGAAAATAGATTTTCACCAATCACCGAGCAATACCGAAATGTACGAACCAGTATTCAATTTGCCGCCTCTGCAGGCGACCCCTTAAAGCTGCTTTTAGTGACCTCCACGGAGCAGGAAGAAGGAAAAACCACCTTAGCCGCCAATCTAGCTGTTGTGATGTCAGAGACCAACAAGAAGATTTTATTGATTGATGGCGATTTGCGGAGAGCTACTGCCGGGAAATATTTTAATATGCGTTCTAGCCAAGCCGTGGGTTTGAGCACCTTGTTAAACAACGGAAGAAGTTCATTGAACGAAGCGATTCAACGGACCCAGGTGAAAAATTTAGATTTTCTGCCTGCAGGGCCGATTCCGCCAAACCCATCTGAGCTGCTGAACTCCCTTCGATTGAATGAGCTTTTTAGCGAGTTAGAGGATCAGTACGATGCCATTATTGTGGATTCACCACCGTTATTGGTAGTGACGGACGCGCAGATTTTTTCCTCTAAGGTCGATGGGGTGATCTTAGTTGTTCGGGAGAATCGTACGAAACGAAACAATTTGATAAAGTGTAAAACCTTACTCGAACGATCAAAGGCACATCTGATTGGTGTTGTTTATAACGGGGCCAAATCCATGGGGGCTGGAAACTATAAATACTATAAGTATTAGAGGGGGTGATGGATGAATAGGCGGCGTTTCAACGAAGATCAGGAGAAAAGAAAGGGGAAAAAATAGTGAAGAAAAAGAAATTAATAACCATTGGGGCAAGCAGTTTAATGTTACTGAATACAGGCTTAATGCCTGTCGTGTCCTTAGCTGAAGAAAAGACAGCAGACACAGAAGAGGTAGCACCAGAACAAGCAGATAAGCTGACAACAGACAGCTTACCTGAAGCAGCTCCAGAGCTAACTCAGGAGCCAGTCCAAGAAACACCAGAAGCAACAACGTCTTCTGCGACAACAGAAGAATCTGAAGCAACGACAGAGGAATCAACTACTGACAATGAACAAAAAGCAGATTCTGGCAGCCTTATCCAACCGATGGATATTGGATTAATCGCATGGGGAAAGATTGGCCTAAAAACTTCTACAAACAAAGAACTAGTGATCAATAACCAAAAAACAGAAGGAATTTTGACGGTTGATTTGAACATTACTCAACTTGCAAATCTGGGAATCGCGGACAAAACCTTCTATCAAATCAAATTACCAAACGAATTCAAACCATTATTAGAAGATCCGCGCTTTATTAATTATTTATCAGGTGAAATGAAGGCCTACAATCTGGGTATTCCGATCAAATCCTATACCTACAAATCAACAGATATCAAGGTAGACCCAGAAAGCTGCTCATTGATTATTCAAAATCCTAAAGTTACGACAATTGTTGGGCTTTTACCACATGTATTTTGTTCGGTAAATATTGACCTTGGTGGTTTTGTGACGGATACAGAAATTCGTGTACCAAACTCGTTAGACGGAAAATATCATTTCGATACTGCGTTGACGCAAGACACCAACATCATTGACTGGACTGTCGGTGGCGGAAAAGAATCTAGCGGCTACTTGGAATACAGACAGCTTGACCCAGCTTATGGAACAGAAAAACCTGTTTTAACAGCTGAAAACCGCAAAATTATTTTAGGTGATGACTTTTCTGGCTCATTTGCCATGAAGGGTGTATCAGCGATCGACAAAGAAGACGGTGATATTACTAAAAATGTCGTGATTACTGACAATCAAGTAAGAAGTAATGTACCAGGTGTTTACCCTGTGACCTATAAAATTACAGACAGTCATGGATTGACAGCTACAAAAACAATTGAAGTTACCGTTGGTGAAAATTCACTACCCGTTATCAACGCTGAAAACAAAGTCATCGAAAAAGGCGAACCATTTAATCCATTAGAAGGCGTTACCGCTCACGATGAAGAAGACGGCGACTTGACTTCAAAAATCATTATTAAATCAAATACCGTCAATACAAATGTTGTGGGCAAATACTTTATCACGTATTCAGTAGAAGATAGCCACAAAGGGGTTGCGACAAAAGACATTGAAGTAGAAGTAAAAGCTAGCGTACACGGAATCACACCGAGCGACTACACTGTCGGAGAAGGTATGATTACTGGTACGTATGAAGGAAATGTTTCTTACCTTGAATTCTATGTAGACGATCACTTGGTTTCAAGCGGCGGTACATTAAAAGATGGCAAGTTCACGTATGAAGTAAGCAACGGCTTGATCAAGAAAAATTCGAAGGTCGTTCTCGTTGCTTATGACAAGGACAAAAAGAAATTAGATGAAAAAACAGTCAAAGTATTGTCTAATTACAGCGGAACAATTTCAGCATACGATTATACGATCGGCGATGAATACATCCGTGGAACGTATACTGGCGATGTGAAGAAAGCCAAAGTTATCGTAAACGGAAAAGTTCTGTCATTAGGTGGCACTTTCAAAGATGGTGAGTTCAGTTACTGGGTTGGCAAAAACGCAATTAAAGCGGGCGACAGCGTATTGATCAACGGCTATGACGTTGATAGCGATGTGTTAAGTCAAAACAACAAAGTGACGATCCTTGCTGCACCAGAAGCAAAAGGAACCATCACACCAAGCAAATTCACTGTCGGCGCGGTTGAAATTACCGGTACTTACACAGGCGACGTGAAGAAAGCGAAATTGTATGTCAATGACAAATTGATCTCACAAGGCGGAACATTCAAGAATGGTACCTTCACTTACTACGTGGGTCAAAATGTTATTTCAAAAAGCTCAAATGTTCGTTTAGTTGCTTTTTCTGCTGAGGATAAGGAATTAGACAGCAAAGTCGTACAAGTAGAGTCTACTACTTCAGGCACTCTTTTAGCTGATGCTTATACAGTTGGTGATGAACACATCACTGGTACGTATAGTGGTGATGTGAAGAAAGCGAAAGTCATCGTGAACGGAACGGTGTTGTCTCTAGGCGGTACCTTCAGTAACGGACGCTTCACTTACTGGGTTGGCAAAAACGCCATCAAAGCAGGCGACAGCGTGTTTATCAATGGTTACGATCAAAACAATGTCGTATTGACGCAAAACAATCGTGTGACTGTGAATCAAGCAGCTGCACAAAAGGGCACGATCACACCAAACACCTATACGGTTGGAAATGGTGAAATTACCGGAACTTACACAGGCGATGTGAAGAAAGCGCGTCTATCAGTAAACGGCAATGTCATTTCTTGGGGCGGCACCTTTAAAAATGGTACCTTCACTTATTATGTCGGCAGCAGCATTAAAGAAGGCGATGTTGTTACATTAAATGCTTATGGAGAAAATGATGTCCTGTTACAAGAAAACGTGAAGGTTTCCTTCACTAGCTCCTCTTACACAGGCAGCATCTCACCAAATGCTTACACAGTTGGCGCAGTTGAAATCACTGGGATTTATGTCGGCGATGTGAAGCAAGCACGTCTTTATGTAAATGGCGGATTGGTATCCATTGGCGGAACCTTCAAAAATGGTAGCTTCAGCTATTATGTCGGCAATGCGATCAAAAAGGGCGACAGTGTTTACTTGGTTGCTTATGATCCAGATGGCAAGGAATTAGATAGAAAAACAGTTCAAGTGAACTAGCGAACGGAGATTTTGGATGAAAAAATTATTATTAAGTATTGTTGCGGTTTGTTTTCTCTTAACGGGATGCGAATCTGCGAATAATAAGCAAGTAGATAACAGCGGAGAAAGCACTGCTCCAGTTGCTAAAGTAGCAGTAAAAGATGGATTGAACGAACCTTTCACAGCGGATGGGATTGAAATGAAAATTACTGACGTGACCAGCAGTGAGTCTGTGGACCAAGCCAAAAAGCCGAAGCAGCTGATCACCTTTACGGTAGAGTACAAAAATATTGGTACCGACGATAAAGGTATGGGAGCGATCGATTTTCGACTGGTGACCGATAAAAAGGATAAAGCCTACAGCGTCACTGAGGAAATGGAGGCATTTGGCGGTGTCTTGAAGCCAGATGAAACCGCTAAGGGCAAGTTGTATTATCTGATCGGGCAAGGAGAAAAGGCGAAGCAGCTACAATATGCTCCAGCAGGTAAAGCCCTTAAAACATGGAATCTAAAATAATTGATTTTTTCATTGTCCGATATTTCGCAAAGAGCAATGGATCTTTTATTGATTAGATCCTTAATCCGCTAAGTTTTGTATGAAAGTGAAGGATCTTGAAGGAGGAACGCTTCTCCTTCAAGATTCTTTGTTATAGCAGAAGAATACGCATAAAAAGGAGATACATATGCCGATGAAAGTATTGTCAATTTTTGGCACCAGACCAGAGGCGATCAAGATGGCCCCCGTAGTGAAGACACTGGAAAAGGACCCGCGCTTTCAATCAAAAGTAGTCGTTACAGGTCAGCACCGCGATATGCTAGATCAAGTATTGGATTTTTTTCAGATCACACCGGACGCAGATCTGAATATTATGAAGGAAAAGCAAAGCTTAAGTGAGATAACGACACAGATCATTGAACAGCTTTCGCCGATACTGACAGCGGAAGCACCAGATATTGTTCTCGTTCATGGCGATACGACCACGACCTTTGCGGCGGCATTGTCCGCTTACTACCAGCAGATACCTATCGGCCATGTAGAGGCGGGCTTGCGTACTTGGGATAAGTATTCCCCTTTTCCAGAAGAAATGAATCGCCAATTGGTTGATACTTTATCGGATCTTTGCTTTGCTCCGACCAAGGAAAGTTCTGAAAATCTACAGAAGGAAAATCATCCGCAGGAGCAGATTTTTGTTACAGGAAATACTGCGATCGATGCGATGAAGTATACGCTGAAGGAAGACTATTCCCACCCCGCTTTGACAGCTCCTGATAAAACTCGATTGTTAGTAACGATGCACCGTCGAGAGAATATCGGAGCGCCGATGACGAGTGTTTTTCAAGCCTTGGCACAGCTGGCGAAGGAAAAAGAAGAGCTAGAGATCATTTTCCCAATGCATAAAAATCCTGTGGTTCGTCAATTAGCCGAAAAAGAGCTAGGGACACTAACGAACATTCAGCTGATCGAACCGTTGAACCTATTTGATTTTCATAATTTCGCTCAGCGCTGTGATCTGATTCTGACCGATTCTGGTGGCGTGCAGGAAGAGGCGCCGTCCCTTGGCATTCCTGTGTTGGTCCTGCGTGAAACGACGGAGCGACCAGAAGGAATAAAAGCAGGGACCTTAAAGCTCGTGGGCACAGATCGAGAAACGGTCTATCAGGAAACCCTGAAGCTGCTCGAAGACAAGCAAGCTTATCAAAAAATGGCTCAGGCAGTGAATCCTTACGGTGACGGCCAGGCCAGCGAACGAATCGCTGACATCCTGGCGCAGAACTTATAGGACGATCAAGTAATGGAGGAAGCAAATGGGGAAAAAGAAAAAGCGCAATACTCAGCAGCGTAAGCAGAAGCTGAAGAAAATCCTGATTACGTTAGTGAGTATCCTGCTCTTCCTAGTCCTGCTGCTGACGGCTGTCGGCGCAAAGATTCTGTATGATGTGAAAGAAACCACCGATGAAGCCTATAAAGCCGTAGCGAGAACACTGGCTTTAGATCCGGTTGATTTGAAGAAGCAGGAGCCCTTTAGCGTATTGCTCTTAGGGGTCGATACAGGCTCTTTGGGCCGAACAGAGCAGGGACGTTCAGATACGATCATGGTAGCGACAGTCAATCCGGCTACTAAGAAAACCGTTCTAGTCAGCATTCCACGAGATACCTATGGCGAGATTGTCGGACATGATACGATGGATAAAATCAATCATGCGTATGCCTTTGGCGGGACAGCCATGACAATCGCCACCATCGAAAAATTAATGGCTATTCCCATCGATTATTATGTGACGATCAATATGAAGGGCATCGAATCGCTGGTGGATGCTGTGGGAGAAATCGAGGTCTCTAATCCCTTCGCCTTTACCTATGAGGAAACCGAATTTCCAAAAGGACCACAGTTTTTAGATGGTAGCAAGGCATTAAAGTATTCCCGTATGCGCTACGATGATCCGGAAGGGGATTACGGACGGCAGGCCAGACAACGGCAGGTGATCACAGGAATCATGAAGCAGGCAGTCAGTATCAAGGGACTAAGCAGCTATCAGGAAATTCTAGCCAGCCTAGACAGCAATATCCAAACAGACCTCTCCTTCAAAAATCTAGAGCTGCTGGCAAGAAACTATCGTGGTGCCTTCCGCACGATTCAATCTGAACAAGCAAAGGGAGAAGGCTTCATGCAGGACGGTGTATCCTATCAACGAATTTCACCTGATGAATTAGCCAGAGTTCAGGGACTTTTGAAGGAGCAGTTGAAGAAATAAGTTTTAGTTAAAAGAAGCTGCAAAAAGGCAGAGACCGATTCGTTCAGTCTCTGCCTTTTTTACAGCTTCAATCGCTTAAATGGCCGTGGAGTTACTCGTTATATCTTCAGACTTAGGTAATAGTTCATCCGGAAGGTCATCTAGCAGATCTTCGACATTTGGAATCGTGAAGTTCTCTGGCTTTTCTTCACTCCATGTTTTCCCGCCGTCAGTGGAGTAGAGGGTCTTCCCGTCTTCTGATTGTTTAGTGATGAGGGATTTCACCTTGTCTTCAAAGCCTTCAGGTGCTTCCTCGGACCAGGTCTTTCCACCATCTGTGGAATACTGGATTTTCCCATCATTAACCTTCATTGAAACACCCCCTTCGACCGGAACGGTAATGCCTTTATCAAGCCAATCCTCAATTTCTTCTAATGGATCGGACCAAGTCTTCCCTCCATCTTCAGAATACTTCCATTGATTGCTGTTCGGATCAAACGTTGAGACATTTTTCTCATCCTCACTTTTCCAAGTCAATTTGCCATCCTTATCGATTTCCACGCCTGCTGGTTTTTCTTCTGTCCAGGTCTTTCCGCCATCAGAGGAGAAGGTCCATTTATTGTCTTTGCGCTTCATGATCGTCCCATTGATGGAATTGTCACTAAATGGAAAGTTGACGATGTCTTCAGTTGAGGAGCGGCTGATGCTTTTTGACCTAGAATTTTTGTAGCGCAAACGTCCGTCTTCATCTTCGTAGAGACCTTCTGGCGGAGTGGTAGACCATGACACGCCTTCATCGGAAGAGAATTCCCATTTGCCATTGTTCCGACGAATTTTCACATCATCCAGTTTTGTTTTTTGTTTTCTCTTGTTTGTGAAGGAAACGTCCGTTTGGTTATAGGCGGTTGCCTCAGCAACGGCTTTCCCAATGTTGTAGGACACAAGTGAAAGACCAATTACAATAGTAAGACCGAATACTCTGACCGTAAAAGGCAGGTTTCTTAAAATAGCAGACCAGGAGGCCGGTTGCTTCGGATGATCGTTCATTGACTTCTTGTTATTCATAATATCTACCTCATTTCATTTTTCTGAGTTTAGTGTAGGGGATGAAGCTATAATGAAGCTGTAATCGCAAGAGAAAAATTATTTTTTATTAGGTAAGATTTTTTTGATGAGGGGAAGTTTTATTTTTTACTAAAAAAACAATCGTTACAGGTGTTATTTTTAGTATTCAAGCTTCATTAGAGCTTCATCTTATATAATGAGGGAGACGCTGAGTGGTAAGGAGGACAGTAAATGAGGGTTTTACTTGTAGAAGATGAGTCGATGCTTGCAGAAGCGACGGCACAAATTTTAAGAAAACAAGGCTACTTAGTTGATCTAGCCGATGACGGAGAGTATGGGGGCGATTGCTTACGCTCAGGGGTGTATGATCTAGCGATTCTTGACATTATGCTTCCGAAAAAGGATGGATTGACAATGTTAAAAGAAGCAAGAGAGGCGGGCATTGATATTCCCATACTCATGCTGACTGCAAAGGGCGAGCTGGAGGATCGTGTTGATGGTTTGAATAGTGGAGCGGATGACTATTTGTGCAAGCCGTTTCAGTATCAGGAATTGATCGCAAGACTAAAAGCCTTAGGACGAAGAAATGGAGAATTCAAGATCGATGGAATTCTCACTTTTGGTGATTTTGAACTAAATCCCTATAATTTGAGTTTGAAAACGCACACCGAAACGCTTCGCTTAACGAAAAAGGAAGCAAATATTTTAGAAATTTTAGTGACCAATTATCCGAGATTGTTTTCAAAAGATCAGATCATCGAGAAGGTGTGGGGCTATGATTCAGAGGCTGAGTACAATCATGTGGAAATGCATGTCTCTCTTTTAAGGAAGAAATTAAGACAGGTTAACAGTAGGACACAGATCAAGGTGGTACGGAATCTAGGCTATTGCCTAGAATTTTCAAATGGTGACATCAATGATTAATCAATTTAAGAAACGTCTGATTCTGATGACGACAGGATTTGTGGCGATCATTTTGATCGCAGCCTTCACAACAATTTTTATCACGACCTACTTGAAGCAGCAGTCCGATAATCTGGATAAATTGAATCAGGCGGAGCAGCTGCGAATCACCGGCGGCAAAGTGACCTTTGATGAGAAACCTGCCGACACCATGGAGATAAATCGGATTGTCACTGGTGCAGGGGTTTATTTCAACATGCTGGTGGATGAAAACGGCAAGCCGATCATGATTGATTCTGCCTTAGAGCTGTCAAAAAAACAGTATAAAAAAGCAGCTAAATACGCATGGAAGAATCAAGAAGGCGGTACTCTAAAAATGAATGGTCGAGAATGGCAATACATGGTTGCACCGGCTATCGCAGATTTTGACTATGAGGACGAGGACAAGAATATCAGCCAAAATGATGCGACCTACCTGATGCGTTTTTTAGATATAACAGACTCGAAAAAAAGCTTGGCTTCTCTTTCAATGACCTTAGTGGTTGTTGGAGTGGGCTTACTGCTCTTCTTTTTCCTGATCATCATTTATTTCACGAATCGTGCCATTGCTCCGATGGAGGAAGCTTGGCGAAAGCAAAAACAGTTTATCGCAGATGCCTCCCATGAATTGAAGACGCCGTTAAGCATTATTTCTACCAATGTTGGTGTTCTATATTCTAGTCAGGAAGACACGATACAGGAACAATTAAACTGGCTGGACAATATTTCGCGGGGAACAGAGCGGATGAATGGACTAGTGAACAAAATGCTGACGATCGCGAAAACGGACAATCTTTTTGAGCAAATGACCTTCACGAAATTTTCTATTGACGAGCTGTTAAAGGATACATTATCGAATTACGAGACGATCTTTGCGGCGAAATCAATTACGGTCAATCAAAAGCTGACCAAAGTAGTCGTAAAATCCGATGCAGCTCTGCTACAGCAGCTTTTCGATATTTTCATCGAGAATGCTGGGAAATACACCGATGAAAAGGGAACCTTTGATGTATTGATGGAATCAAAAGCGAAGGAAATCAAAATAACCTTTACTAATACTGGGGCTGGGATCACTGAGGAGGATCTTCCCAAGCTTTTTGATCGCTTTTATCGGACCAACGAGGTTCGTCAAAAGCACACAGGTAGCTATGGGTTAGGCCTTTCTATTGCGCGAAGTATCGTAGAGCAATTAGATGGTTCGATCAAGGTGGAGAGTACCCTAAATGAGACAACGAAGTTCACTCTTCGACTTCCCCTTAAAAAGGAAGGACACAACGGCAGCAGAAAAATTGGGTAAGGAGATACTGTTGGTATTGTCAGGATACGTGCGTATGCTATAGTCATTAAAACAGTCAATGAACAGGATGCTGAGGGTAACTGGATGATGGAAAATTGAGAGGAGACGCTATTGGAGAGGAATCGATTAAAAAAAATGTGGCAGCTTTACGGGAGTGAGAAGCGGTTTAACTATACTAAAATCCAAGATAGGCTAGGCGACAAGTATACGAGTGTAAAGTTTAAAAACAATGAGCAGATCGTCATACGTGGTGAATTTCCAGAATATATCTATTTTATTCGTAGTGGCGTAGCCGTCGGGATAAGAGAATATGAAGACGGCAGCGAGTATGACTATTTCCAACTTGATGAAACGAATGGCAGCATCGGGCTTCTGGAAACGTTAGCTCAGAAAGAGGAGATCATCGCGACGGTTACTTGTGCCGCTGATGTTGACGCGGTACGTGTTCCATCTGCGACAGTCTATCAATGGATCATGCAGGACTTAGATTTATTAAGGCTAAGCGCAAATCTTTTAGCAGAGGATTTGTATCATCGCTCAGGAAATGATGGTCTTTTTTATCAGCTTGAAGGCGTGGACCGACTCCGCTATTTTCTCGTTGAGTACTATGACAAGCAGGCGGGTACTACGACTGATTTCATTGAGGTGAAGGAAAACCGAGAAAAGATTGGGAATAAGCTGGGTATGAGTGTTCGAACCGTCGGGCGCTCCTTAAAGAAGCTGCGAGACAATCAAGAAATCAGCAGCAGAAACCGTAAACTTTATATCGGGCCGAATGAACGGCAAAGATTGCAAAAGCATTTGATCCATATTTGAAAATGGGGTATTTCCGCCACGAAAGGACATGTGACCTTTCGTGGTATTTTCATTTTGACTATACTAAGAAAAAAAGGAAGGAAGCCCTTACAGAGACGGCTTGTTTTCTAAAAAAGGAAAGTAGGAGAAGAAATGAAACGAGGTTTAAGATATGACTTTGGGCTGCAGGCATTGATGCTGATTCCTGTAGGTGTTTCATTGAATGTTGTAGGTTATCAACTGTGTACGATATTAAAGCTTCCAGTCTTTATTGATCAAATTGGTACATATTTGGTAGCAATGGTCGCTGGTCCGTGGGTTGGGTTGATGACAGGGTTTTTAGGAAATGTAGTAAACGGCATGCTGAATCCAGTTGCGATTCCTTATGGTCTAGTTTCTATGAGTATTGGCCTTTTTGCCGGCTTTTTCTCACGCTTTAAATTTTTTAATCATCTAATCGGGATAATCGTGGCTTGCGGAGTATTAACTATCGTTTCTGCTGGGACAGCAGCAGTCGTGACTGTATTTATGTTTGGCGGGATTACAGGAGCAGGGACAGACTTGGTGACCGCGGCCTTTCTAGCGGCTGGCCGTCAGCTATGGGACTCCGTTTTTTCAACAAATATGATTACTGGTACGATCAATACGATCTTGAATTTTGCGATCAGCTTTTTAGTGGTCAAACGTATTCCTCCACGCTTTTTAATTAAACTGAATTATGGCGCACCTTACATTAGCAAGGAGGTCCTGAAGCATGGCTAAATCGATCGATCAATGGTACCCATCAACAAAATTAATGATTGTTCTGACTGTAATCATCATCAGTATGTTTTCGACAGCTAATGTGGTGCAGTATGTATTGTTTGGACTTTCTCTCTTATTGAGCCTCTGTTCGGGGAATATAGGCCGATTTTTAGCTACCTTTTTTAAATCTATTTTTATCATTGTGTTGTTTATTTTTCTAGTTCAGGTATTTATCGTGCAAAACGAGGACAGTCAATCGATCTGGTGGTTTATCGGCTATTCTCAAATCGGGTTGGCCACAAGCATTGGCTTATCCTCACGAATTGTAGCGATCAGCTCCATTATTATCTGGTTCTTTCAGGTCACTAGTGTGAAGGATATCGTTTCAGCGTTAGAAAAAGCTAGGATTCCAAAGAAGGTAACCTTTGTTATTTCTGCGACGATTCAATTGGTTCCTCAAATGAGCAAGCTTTCGCGCACGATCTCAGACGCGCAGCGGGCACGAGGGATAGAGACAGAAGGCTCTGTTCTTGTTCGTATGAAGGCGTTTATCCCTATGATGGGACCATTAGTGTTGACCTCCATCCAGCAAACAGATGAACGCGTATTGACCTTGGAGGCACGTGGATTTTCTGCGCCAATCCGGAAGACGGCTTATTACTCAGTTAAAAAAACCGCAGTGGATTATATTGTCGTGATCCTTTGTCTATCAGGATTAATCGCATATTTTGTAGGAGGGCCATTATGAGCATAATTGAACTTGAAAATGTTACGTATCGATACCCATTAGATGCTGAGGCGACGATCAAAAATATTGACCTATCCATTGAGGAAGGGAAAGTTTATGGATTGATCGGCAGCAATCAATCAGGGAAGACCACACTGTGTAATATCATGCGAGGCTTCATTCCTGCGATGTTTTTAGGAGAGCTGAAGGGCACAGTTACTTATAAGGGCAAATCTATTCAAGAATACAATATCGGTGCACTGGCTGCTGAGATCGGCTATTCTTCACAAAATCCGTTCACTCAAATCTCTGGGGTAAAGGATACAGTGGAGGAAGAGCTGGCCTACGGGATGGAAAATATTGGTCTATCCGTAGAAGTCATGGGCAAAAAGGTACAGGAATTATTAGCACTCTTCAAGCTAGAGGAGTTAAAAGAAAAGAACCCATTCGAGCTTTCCGGCGGACAAAAACAACGTGTCGCCTTGGCCTCGATTGTTGCGTTAGATCCGGATGTAATTCTTCTTGATGAGCCGACTTCACAGCTAGACCCACAAAGTACGGAAGAAGTTTTTGAAATTATCGCCAAACTAAAAAAACAAGGAAAGACGATCGTCGTGATTGAACATAAGGTGGATCTATTAGCCGAGTATTGTGATGAAATTATTCTATTAGAAGAAGGACAAGTCATAAAGCATGGGACCGCCCACCAGGTTTTAAGCGATCCTGACATTTTAATACACGGTGGTTCCTTGCCGCAGGTAGCGCTGTTCTATTTAAAGCAGCTAAAGCAAACAGATGCTGTACCAATTACGATGGCTGAAGCAATCAGTAAACTAAAAGGAGGCGCCGTATCATGAATGTCTTAACCTTAGAAAATGTCAGCTTTACCTATCCCAATGGCTTTGAGGCAGTCCAGAACGTCTCGGCGGACTTTCAATTAGGAGAATCTGTGGCAATCATAGGACAAAATGGTGCTGGCAAAACAACGACGGTCAAATTAATGAACGGTCTATTGCGACCAACTAAAGGACGAGTCTTAATTGATGAAAAAGACACACACACACATACCACCGCTCAAATGGCAAAGCACGTCGGCTATGTTTTTCAAAATCCAGACGATCAAATTTTTCAAGAGAGCATTGAAAAGGAAATCGCCTTCGGTCCGAAAAAGCAAAAACTATCTACCTCTATTGTTAAAGAGCGGGTGGAGGAAGCAGCCGAGTTATGCGGCTTAACAGAAGTCCTGAAGGAACATCCCTATAATTTACCTTATTCAAAGAGAAAATTTATCACCATTGCCGCGGTTATGGCGATGGACCCTAAGGTTGTGATACTGGATGAACCAACGGCTGGTCAAGACCGCGAATCGACAGAATTGTTAGGTCAACTAATTAAGGAATTAACGGCCAAGAATAAAACCGTTATTACCATCACACATGATATGGAGTTTGTAATTAAGGAATTTCAACGTGTGCTGGTTTTTGCCCAGAAGCAATTACAAAAAGAAGGAACACCGAGAGAAATTTTTTGGGATGAAAAAATCCTAAGGGTCAGTGCCTTAAAGCAGCCATATATTTGTCAATTAGCGAAAGCGTTGGGCTTTGAAGGCATCATGACGATGGATGAACTAGGAAAGAAGGTTACCGCATGAAAAATCTTCTGATTGACTGCGATCCAGGTCATGACGATGCGCTGGCGCTCATTGCCGCTCTAGCGAATCCAGAGCATTTTACTGTGTTGGGAATCACTACGATCGGCGGCAATCAAACACTGAAGAAAGTCACAGATAACGCGAAAAATGTTTTAAGCTTTTTAAATGTTGAGGTTCCTTTGGCATCAGGACAAGCAGGTCCTTTAGTTAAGGCACTCCAGACTGCGCCTGAAGCTCACGGGGCTTCTGGAATGGATGGGCCCTATTTTGATGGTGCGGATTACCCGATCTGTTCAACCAATGGTGTTCAGTTTTTAGCAGAGACGATTCTAAAAAACAATGAACCTGTTACATTGGTTGCCCTAGGTCCCTTGACCAATATCGCCTTGCTCATCAAAAATTACCCCGAGGTCCTTCCTCTGGTTGAAGAAATATCTTTGATGGGGGGCGGGCTTCATCACGGCAATCAAACACCGCTAGCCGAATTTAATATTTACGTTGATCCAGATGCCGCGGAGATTGTTTTTCAAAGCGGTATCCCAATTATCATGTCTGGTTTAGACGTGACAGAAAAAGCTGAGATCACTGTTGCTGAGATTGAACAGCTTAAGAATAAAGGAAAAGTCAGTCACTTAGCGTATGAGCTGTTGTCCTTTTATAACAAGTCGGGTCGTCAATTCGGTTTTATAGACTCTCCGATTCATGATCTATGCGCGATAGTCTATCTATTAAAACCAGAGATCTTCGAAGGAAGCTTCGCAGATATTCATGTCATTACAGATGAGTCTTACGCGCGAGGATTGACCTATGGTGATTTTCGAAGAATTGCTTCAACTGATAAGAACACATTCGTTTTAAAAGAAGTACATCGTGAAAAATTTGTTGAGGTATTGAAGAACGCTTTAGCATGGTTTGATAGCCAAGGGCAATAAACCAAGTTTTAATGTAAATTTGAAGACAGATCCCCCTGCACTCGCCAATTATGGTGGGTGTTTTTTTCTCCATGAAGGAAATTCCTCCTTTCAGAAACACTCAAAACAATGCAGTTCGATTTCCATTTGTTAAGGGCAATCGAGGCTCAAAATTCAAGGTTCAGTATAGGTTGGAGGGCTATAGTAATAGCAGTATCGAACGAAAAAAGGAGCCATAAAATGAACGAAATAGTTTTAAAAACAAATAAGCTTGTTAAAGAGTATTCAGACCGCAGGGCGGTAAATAACCTGTCAATGACATTGAACAGGGGAGAAATCTATGGTTTCATCGGGCAGAACGGCGCGGGGAAAACGACCTTATTGCGACTGGTCACCGCATTAATCCAGCCTACGAGCGGAAGCATCGAACTTTTTGGCAGCAGTGAAAAAAATGAGTTGATTTCAGCCCGCAAACGAATCGGTTCTATGATCGAGACACCCGCCTTTTTTCCGAAGCTGACGGCTCGAGAAAACCTCGAGTATTACCGTATTCAACGAGGGAGTTCTGAAGAACAGGAAATTGGGCAGGTATTGGAGCAGGTGAATCTAAGCGACACTGGCGACAAACCGTTTCATCAGTTTTCTCTTGGGATGAAGCAGCGGCTTGGGTTGGCTCTAGCGATCATGGGTGAGCCGGAGCTGCTGATTTTGGATGAACCCATTAATGGCTTAGATCCAACTGGTATGATCGAATTCCGTGACATTATTCATGGATTAAATCAGGAACACGGCATTACGATTTTGCTCTCAAGTCACATCCTTTCTGAGCTGACACAGGTCGCGACTCACTATGGTGTGATTCACCATGGACAACTTTTAAAAGAGTTTACCTCAAAAAAACTAGAAAAAAATACGCAAGGACACCTCTCCATGAGGGTAGATAATGCTGATAAATCAAGGATTATCCTTCAATCAATGATCAAAAAAGATAGATTTGAAGTTTACCCTAAAAATGAAATTCGATTGTTTGACTACATGAACGACTTGCCGGCAGTCCTAGAACAGTTGAGTAAGAATGGGATAAAAATCTATTCTACTAATGAAGTAAAAATCAACTTGGAGGATTATTTCATCCAAATTATCGAAGGGAGAGATTAAAGAGATGGATATGAAAAATATAATCCGAGCGGATGTATACCGATTGAAACGGGGCTCGGCGGTTCGCAATGTACTACTGGCGGGCATGACGATTATTCTTATTACCGGAATGAATATGCTGAATTCTGGCAGCGGCTTTGGCGGTGTTGGTGTTCAATCTACAGCGAGTGCAGCCAGATCATTCCCTGCAAACGGCGGTGCCTTTGTTCAACAGATGCGTGACGATGGTCTATTCCCGTTCTTCATCTTAACCTTCGCGGTAGCGATTTTAGGTGCGGATTATTCAGCCGGCACGATTCGAAACAGCTTGTCTTATTTTGTTGATCGGAAGCAGGTATACCTTGCAAAATGCATCACAGGAGTTCTCTGCTGTTTTACCTACACAGTCTGCTGCTTATTTGTTAGTGCGGTCGCAGGGATCATTCTATTTGGCTTTGGCGGTTTTACTTTTGGTCTATTACTAAGAATGATGATTCAAATAGTTTTGTCTGTCCCCCTTTATATTGGGATGATCGCCATTGGATACGTTCTCTTGGTTTTCTCCAAAAAAACGAGTATTACTATAGCTGCTTATCTAATTGGCTTGATCGTCTTTCCATCCGTCACTTATCAACTCTATCAGCTGTTTCCAAAATCTGAATGGTTGAAGCTATGTGACCCGCTGTCAGCTTTTTCGATGCTGTCGAGATATTGGGAGTTTCCCGCAGTAGATGTGGGACTGGTGCTGCTATTCTGGCTCGTCTTAGATGTGCTCATTTTGTTCCTTGGGATGCGGATGTACGCACACTCAGATGTAGCATAGCCTGAAGGAAATCCCATTTACTGTTTGGTTTTAAGGCAGTGGATGTTTCATATAGAAAATGAGTTAGTATAAAATTTTGTGTTAAGAGGCCGAGTGAAGGAGGGATATCTATTCTTCATTCGGTTTTTTAACGTCTATTTTTTGAAAAATCAAGCTTCAGTTTGCATACTGGATTTAGGCTTAGTAAGCCTACTTGAAAGGTGGATGTATACATGTCAAAAATAAAAAAATCATTGCTTCTGTTTATTATTCTCTGTTTTGCATTAAGCAGCATTTTCTACTACTTAATTATCGCAAAGAACATGCTTGATGTAAGTACACTTCTCATGTGGTGTCCCGGTGTTGCGGCAATCATCGTGAAGATGGTTTATCATCGAGGAGAAAATATATTGATGATCAGAAAAGTCAAAGTAAAGTATATACTTTATGTGATCTTATTGCCGCTAATATACTGGGGGATATCTTACTCAATTTATGTACTGATTTATGGCAAATCCGTACTCGGTGAGAATATGTTGCTAAGGCTTCTGAAGGAGCCGCAACTGCTTATTGTCTTGCTTCTGACCTATTTGTTTACAGGATTGGGTGAAGAAATCGGGTGGAGAGGGTATCTGATGCCTAAGATGGATGAGCTTTTCGGATTTAGAAAAGGAACGGCGATTTGTGGGATTATCTGGTTCCTTTGGCATCTTCCAGTCTTTTTAGCTGGCTACGTGTCAACAATTCCTCTATGGTATCAGCTGCCAACCTTATTTATCCTGATCATCGCTTTAGCGTATCCAATGGCAGATGTGACGTTACGCTCAAGAAGTATCTGGCCAGCCGCAGTGTTGCACGGGACACACAATATGGTGTCGCAATTACTGCTGGATCAATCCATCGGTGGAGATATGCGGCCATTTCTTGTTGGGGAAACGGGGATAATATCCGTGGCGGTACTAGCCGTTGTCGCATGGATAATCTCCAAAAACTATTTAAAAATAGAAGGACTCGCCCCGCAAAAGAATTAGCCGCTATTTTTGAATATCAAGATCCTTATAAATGGTGAGGTTGTGACAGAAGTGATCAGCTTATTTCCGAAGAAGTTGCTTCTGGTACACCTCCAGCCTCTCATTTTGAGGACACAAGCAAAAATCAGTAGCCCAGTTCAACTCTGCTATAATAAATGTGAAGCAGTAACTTAAGAGAAGGAAAAGGCTATGACTCATTCTAAGCAGATATATCTCCGATTAATAAACAAAACCGAAGATTACATCGAGGGTCATCTCAAGGAAACGATTACGTTAAGTGATCTGGCGAAAAACGCTCATTTGTCCGACTTTCATTTTCATCGAATCTTTAAACAGTATTCCTCTGAGACCGTCAATGAATTCGTTACGAGGTTCAAGCTAGAGCGTGCCGCGATTTTTTTGCGGGTCAATCCGAAGCTGTCGATAACGACGATTGCGATGGAATATGGCTACACAGATTCCAGTTCCTTTAGCCGCTCGTTTAAAAGACAATTTGGCGTCAGTCCGCGGGACTATCGAAAACAGCAAGAATTGCCAAGAAATCCTGATTGGTTCATGGAATAATCAATCATGTAAAAGAAAAAAACAAGGAGGAGATTCCATGATTGAACCAATTGCTATTACTACAGAGGAACTAGTGAATCAAAGAATCATCTATATTCGCTTTCGAGGCAGCTATGGAGAATTCAGAAAACAAAGCAGGAAGCTGTTCAAGGAGCTGTTCGACTTCGCCACCGAGAATAATTTGATCGTTCAAGATGAGACCAAGGTGTTAACGATGTACGATGACAATCCCTTTATTACGCAGGAGAAAAAACTGCGCACAAGTCCCGCGATGCCGTTCCATTTGAACTATATGTAACGGAACCACCGAAGAATATGAAGGACACCAGTTTGACGGATATTTATATCCCGATTGTTTAGAATTTGATAGGAAGAGGCAGCCTATGGTCTTTGGATCATGGGTTGTTTTGTTTGGTAGAATTATAGAGGAAAATCGAGACGAAATTCAAATTTTTGTAGCAGAAGATTTATCGTTGGGATATATATAAACTGATATCAATACTACTAGTACTTAATGAATGTTATGGCAGCAAATAGGCCAGTCAAATGTTAGCAGAACTGTTAAAAAAAATATATTAGCACACGTACAAAGAAGGGGCATTCGAGAAGAATGTGCCTTTTTTTGCATGTCGATCATCAGAATGCCATTCTTTTATTTCTAAGTCATTTTGATTTCAACATATGGAAAGATGGGAAGTTTTGGAAATAAACAGATTTTTACATACTGTTTTTTTATTCTATCTTTAGTGCAGAATAAACGTTAACAAGGATGAGATTTTTAATTCTTTCACACCTGTCTGTTTATTATTTGTAAGACATTGAAACAAAAGATGAATTCAATAAATATTGAATAGAGAAAGCGCTGACAGTATATTTTGTTTAGGAGCTGAGGAAAATGATTGATAGTCAAGATTTAGAAATTCTTCATGAGATTGCTTTTAGAAATCAAAGGGATACCGCCGAATTGGAAAGCAAATTTTTACTAACACGAAGACAGATTACGTATTCGATCAAAAAAATCAACGATTTGCTTTCTGATAGTGAAGAGTTGATTAAAGTCAGTGGCAACGAGCTGAGGATTAACGGTCAGGCCGAAAAACATCTGCAAAATTATTTGCTAAAAATGGAATTTTTTTCGGATGTTTATCACTCAAAAGAAAATCGTCGGTTGATGATTCTCTTAACCTTATCTTGTTCATTGGAATATCTTTCGATCGATCATTTGATTCTAATGTTGGATAGCAGTCGGTCTACAGTTGTTGGTGATTTAAAGGAGGTGAAACAGCAGCTTCGAAGGAATGATATTAATGTCGAATACACTCGAGTTAGAGGGTATTATTTATCCGGTGATGAGGCAAATATTCGCTACATGGTAATGAAAACAATAATTACCTTTTTGCATCAGGATAATGGGGAGCTTTTTTTGGAAAGCTATTTGAAAAAGCAGTTTAGCATTGATTACTCAAAATTTGAAAGTAAGATTTTAGCTGCAAGTAAGCAACATCAAATTTCTTTTTTTGAGAATAAATTTAAGGAGTTTACGTATTGTTTTATTTTATTAATCCAACGTTTCAAACAAAAAGGCTTCCAAAGAATAAATAGTGATTTCATTGATAAGCAGTCAAATGAATATCAGTTTAGTCTGGATATCTGCGAATATTTTGACATTGAACGAATAGAAAATATCTATTATATCGCTGCATGGATTTTAGGATTATCCACTGGAAATATCCATAGTGCTACTTCTGACCGTTCAATGATCAAGAAGATTGTTCAGCGATTGATTGCACGTTTTGAGAGTCTATCTGGTATTAGATTTTTGGACAGGGAAGCGGTAACTCGCAGATTGTATGAACATTTTAGACCAACCTACTATCGATTATTTTATCATTTACCAATTATTAATCCATTGACACCAAAAATAAAAAAAGAATATTCAGAAACCTATGCTCTCGTGAATGAGGCAATTAGGCCGCTCCAGCCATTGTTTAAGCGAGACCTACCTGCAGATGAAATTGCATTTTTGACGGTTCATTTTGCTGCTGCTGCATTTGAGGAACAAGAGGAACAAGTGAAGAGAAATCGTGGGTTAATTTTATGTCCTAATGGAATTGGCACTTCGATCATTTTGCAAAAAGAGCTTGAATCGCTCTTTCCGAGTATCGAATTCTTTGTTCAAGATTACCATAAAGAACTACAAACAGATCATTTTGATATTGTTTTTACCACAACGATTACCCCAAATATCTTAAGTATTAATATTCCCTTTATTGTGGTGAATCCGATCATGACTGCAAAGGAAAAGTTTGAGCTGATTGGGCGTGTGTACGGATTATTGAACGATGAATCATTACTAGATCCTATGCTAGCAGATGCTCTAAAGGTTGTTAAAAAATACGTTACTAGTGAGCAATATGAAAAAATTGAAAATGAGTTGTTGATTCTGGCAGATACCAATCATTCTAAAATTGTTATTGAAGAAGGAGGTGAATATCCGTTGTTAAGTGAAATTACGAATAAGAACTTGGTGAAATTGCAAGTCGAAGCTGCCGATTGGGAAGAGGCTATTCGTAACTCTACAGATGTTTTAGTCAGTACGGGAGTTGCAGAACCTAGCTATATAGATGGAATGATTCAAACCACGAAAGAAACAGGACCGTATATCGTCATTACGAAACATGTTGCACTGCCTCACGCTCGTCCTGAATCTGGAGCAAAAAAAATCGGTATAAGCATTGCAACGTTAAAGACACCAGTCGTTTTCGGTAACAAAGAGAATGATCCCGTAAAATACATTTTTGGGTTAAGTGCATTGGATAATCAAACTCATTTGACTGCTATGTCTGAATTGGCCGAATTATTGGATCAAAAAGCTTTTTATCAAATATTGGATAATGCCGAAAAACCAGAGGAAGTTATTGATTTCATCACAAACTTTGAGAAAGAGAGGATGCAAAAATGATTAAGAAAGCACTTATTGCCTGCCGAACAGGAATGGGGTCCAGTATGATGTTGAAAATCAAAGTGGATCAAGTCGTGCGAGCACACCAGTTTCCGTTGGAGGTCCAACATAGCACATTGGATGATGTAAAAAGTTTTAAGGGAGATCTGTTGATTACAATGGCAGATGTTGCGGATGAGCTGAAAGGTCAGGTGCCTTATATCATTGGGATAAATAATCTGATGGATAAAAAAGAGATTGAAACAAAATTACAGGCTTTTTTTGACAGTCAAAATCAATAAAAAGGAGGAAAAATAATGGGAATCTTAAAGGTAGTGGTGTTTGATTTACTATCTTCAGCACCTATTTTAGTTGGTATTATTGCCTTAACAGGGCTGCTGCTGCAAAAACAGCCAGCAGATAAAGTGATTTCAGGGACCTTAAAAACGATTGTTGGCTTCTTAGTTTTTGGAGTTGGGTCGGCAGCGGCTGTCACTTCTTTAGATAGTTTTCAGGCACTATTTGCAGAAGGATTCGGCTTAAAAGGTGTTTTACCATTAGCCGAAGCGGTAACAGCGCTGGCGCAGGACAAATTCGGTACGACTGTCTCGCTGGTTATGCTGATCGGATTTTTGTGTAATTTGCTGGTAGCGAAATTTACACCGTTAAAATATATCTTCTTAACAGGACAGCACAATCTATATTTGGCAGCGTTACTAACCATCATGTTCAAGTCTTTAGGAATGAACAATTCGCTGACGATCGGTTTTGGAGGAATTATTTTAGGTATCTGTGCCGGGTTGTTTCCTGCAATCGCTCAGCCGTACATGCGAAAAGTTACAGGTGATGACGAGCTGGCAATGGGGCATTATGTAACAGTCGGTTATGCGATTTCAGGTTGGATTGGCTCGAAAGTCGGTAAACCGGAGGATAGCACGGAGAATCTGAAATTACCGGGCTGGTTAACCATGTTTAAGGATTATGTCGTAGGGGTTTCCATCACGATGATCATCTTCTTTTATATCGCAGCGATAGCAGCTGGAAAAGGAGCCGTTGAAGAGTTATCTGGCGGGGTGAATTGGTTAGTTTATCCATTGTTTCAAGGCTTAGGCTTTTCAGCAGCTCTTTATGTAATCATAACCGGAGTACGACTGTTTCTGGGAGAGATTGTCAGCGCGTTTGTTGGAATTTCAGAAAAGCTTATTCCTAACGCAAGGCCAGCTTTAGATTGTCCGGTAGTCTTTCCATTTGCTCCAACTGCGACTGTCATTGGTTTTCTGGCAGCTTATGCAGGTGGGCTAGTTACCATGATCATTATGGGACTGATTGGAACAATTGTGATTATCCCGGTAGCAGTACCTTACTTTTTCATTGGTGCAACCGCTGGTGTATTCGGAAATGCCACTGGCGGCTGGAAAGGCTGCGTGGTTGGTTCCTTTGTGGTGGGTATCTTGATTGCTGTTGGCCCAGCATTAATCTACCCAATTATGGAAAATATCGGCTTAACTGGTACATCGTTCCCAGAAACAGACTTTAATATTGTAGGGCTACTCATTTATTATATCGGACAATTATTACAAAGTATATTTTAAATAAAGAATTTGTTGGAGGAATTACTAATGAATACTATTGATAAAAAAACAATCGCGACAATACGGAACTTGACGGTAGATAGTGTCGAAAATGCAAAACATGGTCATATGGGAGCCCCCTTAGGAGCGGCGCCGATGGGCTACGAGTTGTTCCGCTATCATTTAAAGCACAACCCTAATAATCCTCATTGGTTCAATAGAGATCGCTTTGTATTGACTTCTGGTCACGGCTCGATGCTGCTCTATTCATTACTTCATTTATCTGGTTATGAATTATCAATAGAAGATATCAAACAATTTCGTAAATTAAACAGTAAAACGCCAGGGCATCCCGAAGTATTTCATACACCAGGCGTAGAAGCGACTACAGGACCATTAGGGCAAGGTTTTTCCATGACAGTCGGACTGGCGATTGCCGAAGCCCATTTGCGTGAGCGGTTTAATCGAGAGCAATATCAGCTGATTGATCATTTCACTTATACGATTTGTGGTGATGGCGATTTAGAGGAAGGTGTGGCGTTAGAATCTGCTGCGATCGCTGGGAAATTGGGTCTAGGCAAGCTGATTGTTCTTTATGATTCAAATGACATTACTTCAGATGGACCGTTAAGCTGTTCTTCTCATGAAGACATCCATCAAAAATTTGCAGCAATGAATTGGCAGACCCTGTTAGTAAGGGATGGAAATAACACCGATGAAGTTGCTGAAGCAATTAAACAAGCGCAAGTAGAAACAGGTAAACCAACTTTAATTGAAGTGAAGAATATCATCGGATTCGGCTCTAGTTTACAGGGGACAGAGAAAATTCATAGTAATCCAGTGGGAGCGGAAGAAGCGAAGAAAATTAAGGCAGCGATTGGTTGGGAGTACGATGAATTTTTTATTCCGGAAGAGGTAAAAGAAAACTTTGATCAGATTATCACTGAAGGTGAGAAGCAAGAACGAGCATGGAACCAAAGCTTTGACGACTATAAAAAGGCGTATCCAGCAGAAGCAGCTGAATTGATAAAAATGATTGAAGGAAAAACGGAGCTTCGTTCAGAAACATTGCAATTTTTTACTGAAGAAAAGATGGCGACACGTACAGCCAGCGGAAAAATGTTGAATCGTATTTATCAGGATTTGCCGTATTTTGTAGGAGGCTCTGCGGACTTAGCGTCTTCAAACAAAACAACTATCGAAGGTCGGCCGTTTATGGATGAAGTGAACCATGAAGGACCAAACATTCACTTTGGCGTTCGAGAATTTGCGATGGCGTCAATATCTAACGGTATCACTTTGCACGGAGGATTGCGAGGCTATTGTGGAACATTCCTAGTCTTCTCAGATTACATGCGTTCAGCCATTCGTCACTCCGCCTTAATGGGCGTACCGGTGACTTATATCATGACACACGACAGTCTGCAAGTTGGACAGGATGGGCCGACACATCAGCCAGTAGAACACCTTGCATCACTAAGAGCTATGCCAAATCTAGTCGTATATCGTCCGGCAGAAGCGAATGAAACAATCGTTGCTTGGAAGTTAGCTGTGGAATCCAAAAACAGACCATTTCTTATTGCTCTAGGTCGTCACGATGTTCCAGCCATTGCTGATGTGAAGATCGAAGGAGCTGAAAGAGGCGGGTATATCCTTTCAAAAGATTCGGATACCGCGGATATTATCCTGATCGCGACTGGTTCTGAAGTAGAAATGGCTTTGAAGGCAAAAGAACAATTGAATCAGTATACGGTCAACGTTGTTTCTCTTCCTAGCTGGGAATTGTTCGATGCTCAAAGTCAAGAATATAAAGACTCCGTCTTGCCGCCATCAATCGACAATAAGTTGTCCATCGAATTAGGATCTACCTTAGGCTGGTCAAAATATGTAGGGGCTAAAGGAAAATCAATTGGGATCGAACAATTCGGTAAATCGGGTCCTGCTAATGAGTTATTGGCAGAGTATGATTTTACGGTAGAGCGAATTGTCGAAGAAGCGTTGAAATTAATGGAGCAAAATAAATAGGCTAACAATAACCCGTGTAACTATCATGCATTGATAGTTGCACGGGTTTTCTTTTTCATTGCTCACGGTTTGACTAGTTTGCTACCTAATTATTGGATGGATTTTTGATTTTTAAAGAATTTGTAGGAAGTAAATATATTTATGGAAATGGTTAATACTAGTGAATATCGATGAATTTACTCTACAGGACTCGGTTAAAACAGGTGATTTCTTTTGCAAGCAAGACACATATGATATAGTAAGCCTGTAATTTCGTATCAGGATCTCAGTTCTACTTCCATCTTTAGCGGGATTAGTAGAATGACATACGTGGAGAGAATCAGACTCATTTTTCCAGTTTTTGAAAAATGATTACCATAGTACGAACTAGGAGTGGAACTATGCAAACCTTAAAAGAACGGATCATCGCTAAAAGTAAGCAGCTAGGAATAGATAAAATTGGTTTTACAACCGCCGAGCCCTTCGATTATTTGGAGGATTCATTGATTGAGCAACGCTCGCTGGGGCATACTTCTGGTTTTGAACATCAAAATATTAAAGAACGGCTGTATCCAGAAGAAACCTTTGAAGACCCCAAAAGTATCATCGCGATAGCTCTGGCCTATCCAACCAAAATCCACGAAAAAGTTCCCCGTGATGAAAAACGTGGGCAATTTGCGCGAGCTTCGTGGGGAACGGATTATCACTTTATTTTAGAAGAACGACTGAAGAAGCTGATCGACTTTATCAAAGAACAGGCTGAAACGGAACAGGTTCAAGCAGAGTGGCGCTTTGCTCCGCAGGTCGACACAGGTGAGCTGGTGGATGTCGCAGTCGCACAACGAGCAGGTCTGGGGTTTATCGGTCGCAACGGTCTGCTGATCACTGAAGAATATGGTTCCTTCGTGTACCTTGGCGAAATCATCACCAATATCCAGTTCGAGCCAGACCAGCCAGTGCCTAACGGCTGCGGCGATTGCACACGTTGTATTACCGGTTGTCCAACCGGTGCCTTATTAGGAGACGGTCGGATGAATGCGAAAAAATGTCTCTCTTATCAAACACAAACCAAAGGCATGATGCCAGAACAATATAGAAAGAAAATGCGCAACGTCATTTACGGCTGTGATATTTGTCAGCTCGTCTGTCCATACAACCGTGGTAAAGATTTTCACTTTCACGAAGAGATGGAACCAAAAATCGATGAAGTCCATCCAAAACTAGCACCGCTGCTATCCATCTCAAATCGCGAGTTCAAGGAACAATTCGGACACTTAGCAGGCTCTTGGCGCGGGAAGAAGCCGCTGCAGCGGAATGCACTGATCGCCTTAGCCAATCTCGGTGGGAAAGAAGCACTCCCAGAAATTCGCGCCTGTCTACAGGATCAGCGTCCAGTCATTCGCGGTACCGCTGTCTGGGCACTAGGCCAGCTGACTAAAAAAGTGCCTGATGAAACAATTAGTCTATTGCAGGAATTAAAAGAAACCGAGACTGTCTCAGAAGTCTTGATTGAGATAGCCAATGTTTTGGAAAGGCTTAGTTGAGGATAATGAGATCGAACACGAATCGAAGTGTTCGGTCTTTTTGTTTTGAATTTTTTTATAAAAGAAGTCATTTTATTTAAAAATCCCTCGCAATTGGGGTTTTTATTTCCTGAAATCAGCTAGTCCGCATCGATTGCCTCATTGTATAATAATGGCGGGAAAAAATTGTTGGTGTTGAGGAGGATGAAAAGGTGAGAGTAGAGTATCAAAAAACAAAATTATCTTACGGTGGCTATCGACCAGGGTGTGTGATCTGGATCACGCTATTGAACGGACAAAAGGCAGAGAAGTTCAATCTATTGGACCGAGATGGAAACGTTTTATATAGAGTTGAACAAAAAAATGATGGAGATGGAGTGATCGATAATAAGATTACTTATGAATCACTAACGGAAGAACAAAAAGAAGAAATTCAACGAATCCTTGAAAAAAATGAACCCCACTATAGTTGGGATGAAGAAGAAATAGAGGAGGCATTGAGCTATTTTGGCTATGAAGTTGCGCGCCTAGATGATTTAGTGAGGTATGCGCGAAAGAGTAATAAGCTTGTGGTTGATTACGACATTTACTCAAGCTATGAAGAAGACGAAGAAGGAAATGAAATAGATGATCTGTCTGCTATAGATTATTATGAAGTTGGCTCGATTTCGAGAGAGGAGATCGAAAATAATTTAGTTCAAAAACTTCTGGAACACAAGGAATGGGATACGATCGAAATGAAGATCATCGAGAATGGGCAGATGGATAGTTATTTGCTGGAATTTGAAGAACGCGGTGATTGAGAAAAGAAAAAATCTTCTATTGAATGGTCTTTTGATGTGATATGCGCCCCCAATATAAGCCACTGAAATATATGGTGGCTTATATTGGGGGTTTTTTGTATGGACAGAAGAATAACGCCCGAAGAACGAGTGGCTTTTGTACAAAAAAGAAAAACCCTAATAGGGCTTTTCATTCATAGAAACTGTAGTATAAGGACCGTTGTTTCCAGGCGGAGTAAAAGCAAGGACCATTTGTCCGCTGTTGTTCATATAAGCATAAATTTTCGTATCATTACCATTGAAAGGAGTAAAAAACTCAAGACTTGGTTTGCTGCTATCAGCCAATGAAAGCTTTAACTCAGTCGCTACTTTGACATCCTTCACAATGCCACTTTCGTTTACCTGAATAGTCGTTGTGGGGATGGTGATCGGGGTAAATGAAGCTGCCACACTCATATGAGCATCTGGTGCATAATTCCCCTTAGGACTGTAGGACATAGTCATATTTTCTCGATTCGGGTAAGTCGTTACTGCGAAACCGTAAAGATCATTTTCACCTGTGAAAACTGATCCTTTTGGAAATGTAACGGCGTAGGATTCGGATTCTTCAGAGCTAGACGTCGATACAGAAGTGGGATCACTCATTGTAGAACGATTTTCTGTTGAAGAACTTTCTGCCATTGATGAGGAAGTATTCACAACTCTTATGGAGTTACTTGGACCATCATTTGAAGATGAGCTCGAATTCATTATCTTAGTAGCTTCGATGTAAGAGATTAAGCCGATAATGATAACAACTAGGATAATAATTAATTTGGTAAGAGTGGATGTCTTCTTGGGTAAGTTATCTTGATTTTTGTTCATTAGGTGCGCTCCTGTGATTTTGTGAACTTTATTATAACGGATGATTATTGAAAAAGAAGGGGAAAATGGTGAAAGATTTGTGGGAAGATGGCACGAAGAATGAGTTTATTGAAACTAAGTTAATAGGCAATAAACAATCCTTTTTAGTTGAATACTATCTAGGAGAGATTCGTGGATATTAACGTGATTTATGTGATCATTTAGGTTCTAATATCGACCGTTCAGGAATTAACAACCTATTTATAATTAGAAATGTTATTATTAAAAGTGTTTGTAATTAAGGGGGTTAATATATGATAGGCCTGAAAATTTGCGATTGGTTGGAAGAACAATCTTATTGGGAACAATGTATCGGGGATGCGATTCTCAAAGGTAAATCTCTAAGTAGTGAAGAACTGGATGAAATTTATCAATTGTTAAAAAAAGAATTCAATTTAACTGATCAAAATTTACATAAAAGTGCCTTTAGTTTTTTGGGTTTTACCAATCATGTAGAAGATAAAAATCAAGCTAAATTAAAAAAGGTTTCTAGTGTAAGAGGAGTGAATGCTTTAAGTTCAAATGAAACACTAGAAATTGGAAATCAGCTAACGTTAATTTATGGAGAAAACGGGAGTGGAAAGTCAGGCTACACTCGTTTATTTAATAATGCGTTCATTTCAAGAGGTGATAAAAATATTTTACCCAATATTTTTGTTCCAAACAATTCTGAAGTTGGTGCAACTTTTAGTTTTGAGAACGAAGAAGGCCTCGTTACAGATTTCTTTTATCCAATCGATTCAAGTCACAATCATTTCAAAAAGGTTTCTGTTTTCGACACAGTTAGTGCAATGACTGACTTGACGAATGAAACAGAACTATCATTTGCTCCTATAGAGTTTAATTTTTTCGATAAGTACGTAAACTATTTTTCTGAGATTAATGATCGTTTAAAGACAGAAATAAATAAAAAAGATCTGGAAAACGTGTTTGTTGAATATTTTGATAGAGATACGGAAATTAAGAAAATTGTCGAAAAACTAGATTGCCTAACGGATATTAAGCAACTGCGAGAAGTAGCGATAATAACACAAGATGACGAAGAAAAGTTTAAGGAAAAGAAACAACGGAATGTTTTTCTTTTAGGCTTAAATATAAAAGAAAAAATGGCAGAATGCTCGAGGTATGAAGAGAATCTTACTCTTGTAAAAGAAAAGGTTGAAGCACTTAATAGTAAATTTTCTAATTCCAGAATTGAGAAAACGAAAGAATTGATTACAACTAGAAATAACTTGAAGGTTTTATCTGCTGAAGAAGGAATAGAAACTCTCAATGGAGAGACTATCTACAATTTAGGAAGTACTGAATGGAAAGAATTTATTCTTTCTGCTAAGAAATATTATGATTCTATTACTGAAGATATCGATCATTGTATTTTTTGTGGGCAGGATATTAGGAATATTGAAGTTATTGATAAATATTGGAAGTATTTGAAAAGTAAGGCTGAACAAGAACTAAGAAAAGCAGAACTCGATATTAAAAAAGTAGCTCAAGATTTTGCAAAACAAAAGTTTCAATTATTAGTACAAGAATCTAAATTTGATGATTGGTTGAAGAAAAGTGTGCCCGATTTACGTAAGGCATTGATGGATGCTGAAATAGAATTTGAAAAACTTAATACTTCTCTGATTGATAATTTATCATCTCTTGACTGGAAATTACCAGTAGAAGAATACAGGGTTGAAACTGGTGGTTTCGATGAGGCATTTGAGGCACTAAAGAAAGATAAAGAAGCTTTAAATTCCGAAAAAGTAGATAAAGAATTGAGTGAAATCAAGAATTACTTAGATTGGTATCATGATAAATTACAGCTTGAAAAGCTTTTACCTAGAATCGAAGCCTATTTGAAAGATTTAAAGTGGGTACAAACAGCTAAATCGATAAATATGTCTACTGGAAGAATAACCAATTTCCAAAGCAGATTGTTTAAACATTTTGTAACCAACGAGTATATAGAAAGATTTAATGAAGAATGCGAAAAATTAAACGCTAACTTTTCCGCCACGATTAAACAAAGAGGTAGAAAAGGAACCACACTAAAAAAATTAACCGTTAAAGGGAAAACACCAGTTGACATTCTAAGTGAAGGCGAACAAAGATCTATTTCTTTAGCAAATTTTCTCGCTGAAACAGGTCTGAACGATGACAATATGTGTATTATATTGGATGATCCAGTGTGTTCACTGGATTATAAAAGACGAGAGGTCATTGCTAAGCGACTTGTAGAAGAGGCTAAGAAGAAACAAGTAGTTATTCTTACCCATGACATTACTTTTTTATTACTCGTTCAAGACCTTTGTCAAACGCAAGAAATAGACTGTTGTGCTACGACAATTAGGAAGATTCAACAAAGTTCTGGGGTTCTTCAAAATTCACTTCCGTGGCTTAGTATGTCTGTAAATAAAAGATTAGGTAGTTTACAAAATAAATTACAAAATATTGAAAAACTGCATAAAAGTATTACACCATTAAATACTGCTCCGATAGAAGAATACGAAAGAGCAGTCAAGCTTTGGTGTGAAGAGTTAAGAGAAACATGGGAACGGACTGTAGAGGAGATTCTTTTCAATAATTCTGTTCAAAGATATAGCCCAGCAATCCAAACACAACGATTAAAGAAGGCGCCTTTTACAACAGCGCTGTATGAAGAATTAGAAGCAGGTATGGCTAGTTGTTCAAACTGGGTCCATGATAGAGCAGGTGGTTTAGGAGAAGGAATTCCTGAACCTGAGGAATTAAAATCGTATTTAGCGAATTGTAGAGATTTTGTGAAGAATAATAAGGCGAAGTAGTTCATATACGCCAATTGTATAAAATTAAAGTTGATAAAGTCTGTTTGCATCTATAAAAAATTATGGAGGGTGTATATGTTTCATAATTCGACTAAAACTTTTAGAAATACTTATTTCTTATCATCTTTTTTACCTGCCTATGTTTTCCTCTTATTAATACTATTTTTTCAACATTATGAAGTTACTAAAAGCATTTTACCTCTTGATTATGGACTAAGCAGTATGAAGATAATTGCTCTGTTGACATTCATAATGATGATTATATCAATTATTTGTTTGTGCATAGTCAATAAGATATTGAAAGGAGTAGTAAAAGGTTCAAAAAGCAGGACACAAAGATCTGCCTACATTACAAGAAATTATAATTTAGGAATGCGTGAATTCTTGTTGAGTGTTTTAGTTCCTGTAATGACAACAATATCAATAGAGGAACGGCCAATAACAGGATTTAGCTCAATGATTTTTTTACAATTTTTGATTTATCTCTTCTATTCGAATTCTAGCGAATATTTTCCTAATTTAAGTCTCCAGTTAATAAAGTATTCTGTTATAAATGGAAGAGACAATAAAGAAGACAGGGATATTTATCTTTTTGTTCAATCAAATCAAGTATCAGAAATAATAAATGGAAATGCAGATTTTGTTTATTTTGGAAAATTAAATATGAATAGTGAAATTGGAATAATTATTGAAGGAGAAAAGAATGGAAATTGACATTTCAGGGGTTTATTTGGTTGAGTATACAGACCTTGACAAGATAAAGATAAAAAAATTATACATAGAAAATGAGGAATTAAGAAAATTCTCAAAAAGAATTGTAATGCCTAGTCAAAAAAGATTACCGTACTTTGATGAAATAAGAGATAGTATTTTTTCCACATATCCAAGATTTAAGGTAGAAGAGTTAGACTCTGCTAACTATTTATTTTTTTTGAGTAAATTCTACGATCTTATTGAAGATTCTAATGATAAAGATTCATGGCTAAACTCATTAGATGAATTATTCGAAAAAAAAAATGTTTTTAAACCTAATGCGATTATCTATAAACTGACGGAAATCGATGAAGATACAAGGAATGAATGTATTTACATCAGCTCATTCAAAAAAAGAATGTTGATGGAAGATAAGACAATATTATTTGGAAAAAGAAGAAAAAAAGATAAAGACCTTGGTGTTAGTGAAATTGGCATTCTAGATAGAAGAAATATTTTTCTATTACCTGAAGAAGGGTTCGTATGTAGTATAGAAAAAAACGAGAAAGGTACTGGATTAAAAGTATATAATGCTATTGAACTAGATAAATTATTTAAAATTGATGCACTGATAGATGATTATGCAGAAAAGAAAATCAGAAGGTTTATTAGTAATGAAGAGAATCGTAAATTTAAGTTAACTAAAGAGAAGGCTGATGTTTATTTCAAAGATAAATCTGGTAATGACAGGGTAAACGAGGTAATTGAAAAGGTCAAATCAAGCAAAAATATTAACCTGAAAAAGACTTATGCAACTTTTTCAGGAAGATCTACTAAGACAATTCAAAAAATTAGCTTAGAGAGATTAAATGGAGTTATTCAAGAATTGAATTTGTATGCAAAAAATCCTCAAAAGGAACACTATTTCACTATTGATGAGATACCCAGAATTGATACAAAAGAGAAACAAATTTATGTGGATGAAAAATCCATTAAGATTTTTGCAGCTATGTTGAATAATGAAATTATTCAAAAATTATTGGATGGAACTATCGAGATTCCTTACTATCAAGATTATTAAGATCCTAAATTATTGAGATTATAGAATTAAGATAAGGCGGTGCAAAATTAAAAAAATAGATTTAGAGATATATACAAAGTTTAAGTTTTTTGCATATAATTTTTTATTGGAGATTTATCACAAAAAAGATTGATGAAGTTATGTAGTAAAATTCCGACTAAAAAAGTTGTAGTCTATCATAACATTTGTAAGGAGATATTAAATACTTCCAATATGTAGACTATTTCAAAACAAATAAATTGATTGTTACCCTAAATGAGGAGATGGAAGTTCAAGGTCACTATGCAGATGTCTATTTATCACCAGTATAGTCTTCTTATTATAATGCTACTATTCTATTTTAATGAAAGTTCCGTTGCTATCATTATTTCTCATTATAAAAATAAAATTTACTCATATGTAAATGATTCAAAACACCCTTGTATAAGCGAATCAGAAAACGATAAACAGTGGATAGAAGGTTTATAAAAAGGAAATTGTATGACTCAGAATCTTTCTATAGAAAATTTGTTCTTATCATTTGACGATTATTGTAATGATTTGAAATAAGGTATTTATTATGATGGAGGAATAGATTAATCATTTTTAGAAAAGAGGGAATTATGTTGGTAGGGGAAATATTTATTTTGATTGGTTTGATGATGATTCTAATGGTAATTCTAATTTTACTAGTAAAAGTAAAAATTAGTAGTCCGAAGGTTAATAAGTGGTTTTTGTTGTGCATTTTATCAATTCAAGGAATACTGTTTCTTGTATGGCGCATTTTTGAGACGGAACGAAATATCTATTATTTTCTATTTACCCAAACAGCATTAGCGATTTTTTATGTAATAGTGGATAAGGCGTTGAAATTAGAAGATAAGTTTATCGCAACGAAAGAGGATAATTCGAAACCTAATCTAAAAGCGACTGTCAAAACATTTTTTGGCGTTATCATTGTTTCTTTCCGGTGGATTGAAGTGATCATCGCTTTTATTTTCCCATTGGGAATATATGAACGTATAATCAATATAAAGGGATTTACAGAACTAACTGATGCGCTTGAAATGGTTATCATTATTTTTTTATTCTTTCCTATCATTTTTGATACATTTTCCTTTAGCATGAATATAAAGAAGAAATTTGTCTATCTGCTTTTTAGCTTTATTATATTTGTTGGTTTAATGAGTAGCAAGTGGTGGACAGGGATTAGTTTGCTATCAACAATTATCGGAATGGCCTTGAGTGAAGATTTTTTTAAAAAAAACACGACTCTTTTTCTAAAGGATAAGTTTGATGATTCATTTTTTAAAATCGCGATTCCTTGCACCACGTTAATTATTTATGTTTGCCTAATAGTGGTCCAAGATATTTTACCAAAAGAAATTGTAATTGGTTTAGTAAATCGTATCAGTCGGTCTGAAGTAGACCCGAAGTCTTTTGGCGGAAAAGTTGCTATTTGTTTGCTATTAGGATTTTTAGAAATCGCATTGTTCAGTATAATATGGCTGTTTATACGAAAAACTATCAAACGAAGCAAGGTAATTAATGAGTACTTCAAAAAGCAATTTTTCAATACAGAAGCGATGATTGGAGAGGCGATTAGAAAAAAAGCTGTTAGAAAAACTGAGTAAAGGAATTACAGGATAATTTATAATTGCTATTGCTAATGAAACATAATTCAGTGATTTAGCTATTTAGCTATTTGCTATCTTGAAATCGAAGATAACAAGTAGTTTTTTTGTTTATATTTTTCTCTTTATCTATTGATATGTTGAAGATATTTGATTTTTAATGAAGAACATTCTACATGATAAATAGATCATATAGAAAATAGCAAAAACGTATGCTTTTCAGTTATAATTGAAACTGTTGAAGCTTACGCTGTAACACAACGCAAGTGGAACAACAATAGGATGATTTGATAGTTTTATAGAAGATGCTCAAAAAAGCGGAAGGAAGTAGTGAAGTGGCAGAAGCAAAATTTGAAGCAGCCCTGATTAGTAAGCTGGAAGCTGAAGGGTGGAGTTATCGTAAAGATTTCTCGAATGTGAGTATTAAAAAGCTTGAGGAACATTGGCGAGATATCTTAAACGAAACAAATGCTCATAAACTAAATGGAACACCTTTATCGGACATTGAATTTGGGTTAATTCTTCAAGCCCTGCAACGTATTCAAACTCCTTATGATGCTCAACTTTTATTAGTAGGCGCTGGGGGAATAGGTTCTATCCCAATTACTCGTGATGATGGTTCAAGTTTGGAAGTCGAGATTTTTTATGAAGATGATGTTGCGGGAGGACGTTCTCGTTATGAAGTTGTAAGTCAGATATCATTTACGGATTTACCAAAAGGTTTGACGACTAAACGAATCATTGATATTGCCTTACTTATTAATGGGCTTCCAGTAGCTCATATTGAGGAGAAAGACGAACATTTACAAAATCAATGGAATGCATTCGAGCAGCTTAAAGGATATCATGGCGATGGGCTCTACAAAGGTCTGTTTTCCTTTGTACAGGTGCAGTTTATTTTGAGTCAACACTCTGCACATTATTTTGCTCGCCCAAATGCATTCGAACACTATAATCAAACTTATGTATTCGGATGGCGTGATGAAAACAATAAAGACATTACAGATGCTTTTGAATTTGCGCACCAAGTGATGGGGATTCCTGCTTTGCATCGGTTGATAACGGTGAATATGATACCTGATGCTTCGAATGATAATTTAATGGTAATGCGTAGTTATCAAATTCAAGCTACAAGAGAAATCTTGCAGCGAATGAAAGATATGGAAGCCAATGATCTTATTGAAAAAGAGGGCGGCTATATTTGGCATACAACTGGTTCTGGTAAGACGGTGACTTCTTTTAAAGTTGCTCAATTGTTAGCGTCAGCTCCTCGAATTCGGAATGTACTTTTTATTGTGGACCGTGTCGATTTGATTGACCAAACATTGGAAAACTTTAAGGATTTTGCTTATATACATTTTAAAAAACGTATTAAGAAAGTGAATGGACATGAATTAAAGCGAGAACTGAAGCGTAAGGGTGCTTCACAAATTCTATTAATTTCTGTTCAAGGACTAACAAAAGCAGTAAAAAGAGGTCTGGAAAATGATGATTGGAATGTCATTATCATGGATGAAGCCCATCGTAGTGCCAGCGGTGAATCAGTCGGTTTGATAAAGAGAGCTTTCAAAAAGACAACATGGTTTGGTTTTACCGGAACACCAAATTTTTATAGTGATGAAATCAATGATGTTAAAACAACGCGAGATATTTCCACTCATGATATTTTCGGAAAAAGACTGCATACCTATACTATCAAGGATGCGATTGGTGACGGTAACGTACTTGGATTCGATGTCACTTACTTCAAACCTCATTGGGTGGTAGAACATCCTCAAAATGACTTTTCTGAACATGACTATGAAAAGGAAGTTTATCAAAGTGATGTTTATCGTCAACAAGTAGTCCAAGATATTTTGGATAATTGGAAAAAAACTTCTGGTGGGGCATTAATAGCTGGTAGACGTGAAGAAAATGCTTTTCAAGCAATGCTTGCTGTCTCTGGTAAGCAGGCAGTTGCGCATTACTATAATATTTTCAAAGAAAAGGCCCCACATTTAAATGTTGCCATGACCTTTTCTCGGGATGAATCGAATGAACGTGGTACCAAGGAACTAAACGAGATACTTAAAAAAGCTATTCTAGATTATACACAGAAATTCAATGTGCCAAGCATTTTGAATGCAAAAGATCCGGCACGCGCTTATATGATTGATATCACTAAGCGGTTAGCTCGTAAAAAACCTTACAATCAAGGTAAAGAAGAAGATCGACTGGATTTAGTGATCGTTTCGGATCAACTATTGACGGGCTTTGATTCTAAATATGTCAATATGATCTACATGGATAAGATGCTTAAAGAAGGTATGTTAATTCAAGCGATGTCTCGGACTAATAGAACATATAACCTTAATAGTAAACCGCATGGGAAAGTGCGTTTTTATCGTCAAGGAGACGAAATGAAAGAGTACGTTGAAAATGCACTGCGCATTTATACAAGAGGTGGAAATGATACTCTTCAAGAAGCAGAAGACGAGTCGGAAGATGAACGTATCAAGGAATTAAAAGATGACAATATCTTAGCAAAACCACAAAGCGATCAAATAAAAGAGCTGGAAGAAGCTGTTTCTAAACTAAAAGAACTCGCAGGAGAAGACTTTAGTCAAATTCCACTTGGCCAGAAGGCTCTAAAAGAATTTGTACATCTTGCTTTACCTACACAGAATAAGATTCAACGTTTGGTGCAACAAGGTTACGAATTAGGGAGTGAGATTGACGAGTTAGACGAGAAAAATGAACCTACAGGCAAAAAAGTTCGTCTAGATATTTCAAGCATAGAAGAATTTGGTGCTTTGCAAGCTCGATTAAACGATGCTAGAGAGAAAATACCTGAAGATGAACGCCCTGATCTTACAGAAATTAAGATAGGTATTAAGTTTTATGATCATCAAATTATAGATTATGACATGTTAGTGGAACTCTTGAATACATTCATGGATGACAAAAATGAAACAAATAAAGTGGCTATTGAGAAACATATCACGCCAATGGATGAGGAAAGTCGCCAAGAAATCAATGCGATTGTCGTTGATATTGAAGCTGGTGAGATAACCGAGCACTTTACAACCGAGTCATTACAGAATACTCGTAAAAAATATCGTACAGAATACCGTGAGTTAAAAATTCGACGTTGGGCTGCGGATCAACATGTTAATGGAAATAGAATAGTAGAGGCTTTTGATTTATTTTTACCAGGACACACACTCATTGATAATCCACAACTCTCGGAAATCGTACATGCGATTGAGGATGAAGAAAACATTGGTTTCTTTGGTGCATCAGAGTTTGAAGAAGCGTTGATGGAGTTTTTCAACTCACTATAGAAAATTTCAAAAATAATAGGAAGTAGGACAGAAGTAAATGGCACTATCAAGTGAACAAAAAAATAAAATGTGGGCGATGCTCAATCAAACTCGAGGACAGATTGGACTAACAGCCTACAAAGATTATATATTTGGGATTCTGTTTTATAAATATTTATCAGAGAAAGCAACCCATTGGCTAGAAAGTGTGTTACGCGGTGAAACGTGGACAAGTGTTTATACCCAAGACTCTGCAAAAGCTTTAGAATATATGAAAAAGAACCTGGGTTACGCGATTCAACCAAATGATTTTTTTGCCAATTGGAAACAAGCAATTGATACAGACCGTTTTAATATTGGTATGATGACTGATGCATTTGGTCATTTTAACCAACAAATTGCTTTTGAAGCACGTGGTGATTTTGAAGGGATTTTTGATGGAATGCGTTTTGATAGCGCTGATCTGGGAGCAACTGCTCAATCTCGTGCGAGCGTAATGATTTCAATGATTGATTTATTATCTTCTCCAGAATTTGATTTATCTGGTGATGAAGATACTGTCTCAGATATTTATGAATATTTAGTTCGCCAATTTGCGACAGTTTTGGCCTCAGATATGGGACAATACTACACGCCAAAAGAAATCTCTAACGTGATGGCTCGAATTTTAACTTTTGGAAGAGAGGATGAAGAAAGTTTCCATATTTATGATCCGACGGTTGGTTCGGGATCCCTATTACTTACTACGGCAAGTTATATGAAGAATTCTAAAAAACGTGGGATGATAAAATATTATGGGCAAGAAAAAGATGCCACTCCTTATCGTTTATCAAGAATGAACTTGATGATGCATGGAGTAGAGTTTAACGATATTAATGTTAATCATGCCGACACACTCGAAAGCGACTGGCCTGATGGTGTTGTAGATGGAAAAGATTCTCCTCGGATGTTCGATGCTGTAATGGCAAATCCACCATATTCAGCTCATTGGAGTAACAAAGAACGTGAAGATGATCAACGCTGGCGCGAGTATGGGGTAGCACCTAAAACAAAAGCGGACTATGCTTTCTTGCTGCATTGTCTGTATCACTTAAAAGATAATGGACGTATGGCAATTATTTTACCTCATGGTGTATTGTTTCGAGGAGCAGCAGAAGGTCGAATTCGTAAAGCACTAATTGACAAACATCAAATTGAAACTATTATTGGATTTCCTGATAAATTATTCTTAAACACTTCCATTCCAGTGTGTGTATTAATTCTAAGAAAAAACCGCGTTGAGTCGGATATATTGTTTATTGATGCAAGTAAGGACTTTGAAAAAGTGAAAAAACAAAATCACTTACGCCCTGAAGATGTTGAGAAAATTGTTGAAACAGTAGTTAGCCGCAAGGAAATAGAGAAGTATTCTCACATTGCAACATTGGATGAGATTAAAGAGAACGAGTACAACCTAAACATTCCTCGTTATGTTGATACGTTTGAGGAAGCCGAGCCAATAGATATTATTGAAGTTAGCAATGAGATACAGAAATTGAACGCTGAAATCCAACAAACAGAAGCTGATTTTCTAGCTATGTTGGATGAACTCGCTGTTACTCCTGAAACTAAGGATATAATTGAAGCAACAAAAGGGGTGTTTAAGCATGACTAAGAACGCTCCAGAATTGCGATTTAAAGGGTTTACTGACGATTGGGAACTGCGTAAGTTGGGAGAAGTGTCTGATATAATTGCCGGAGGAGATATTGATAGTTCGATACTAAAAGAAACGGGGGCATTTCCGGTTATTGCAAATGCAATAACTGACGACGGAATCGTTGGCTACTATGACTCTAAATTTAGAGTCATAGCCCCTGCCGTTACAGTTGTTGGACGAGGCGTTGGCGTTGGACGAGCGCAAGTCAGATATAAGAGTTTTACACCAGTTATACGTCTATTGTCAGTTAAAGCAAAAAAGCATGATGCAAAATTTCTAGAATCAATAATTAATGAGTACAAGATTATAATGGAATCAACAGGTGTACCACAGCTAACTGTCCCTCAGTTAAAACAATATAGGCTATATCTAACTTCTTTAGCGGAAGAAACTCAAATTGGTAACTTCTTTACATGTTTTGACAACATTCTCGCCCTTCATCAGCGTAAACTTGACTTATTAAAACGGTTAAAACAGGCGTATTTGCAGAAGATGTTCCCTAGGAACGGGGAGAAAGTGCCTGAGGTTCGGTTTGCGGATTTTGACGAGAAATGGGAACAGCGTAATCTAGGTGAGATAGCAGATAGGTACGATAACTTGCGAGTACCGATAACAGCATCTGAACGAGTTTCTGGAGAGACCCCTTATTATGGTGCAAATGGGATTCAGGATTATGTTGAAGGTTATACACATAATGGAGAGTTCATTTTAATTGCAGAAGATGGAGCAAACGATTTGAAAAACTACCCAGTTAATTTTGTTAATGGTAAAATTTGGGTCAACAACCATGCTCATGTGCTGCAATCTAAAGTAGATGAAGCTGATAATAAATTTTTGGTGAATGCTATAAATAATATTAACATTGAACCATTTTTGGTTGGTGGAGGTCGTGCAAAACTCAATGCTAATGTCATGATGAAGTTGGAGGTTATTATTCCTTCAAAAATAGAACAGCAAAAAATTGGCATATTCTTTAAACAGATCGACAACACGATCACCCTTCATCAAGAAAAAATAAATGCTTTAAAATCAATAAAAAAGACTTTCCTAAATAAAATGATCATATAACTGTATTCCCAGAAGACATATTATCTTCTGGGATTTTTCCTTATACTAAAGCACTCAAATGTCGAATAATTTTATCGTTGTCTTGATTTTCTAGTTCTTGAATAATATGCAAATATGTTTCCTGAGTGGTTGTCATGCTTGAATGCCCCAATCTTCTAGCAACACTAGCGATAGAAACACCTGCAAAAAGCAACAAAGATGCGTGAGTATGACGTAACCCATGTATAGTAATGGTCGGAACACTTGCTTTCTTACACAACGCTTCAAGTCTTTTATTGATTGTTGAATTGAACACTCGGCCATTCACAAATATCAAACTATCTTCATTCATGTTTTTTGTTAATTGGGAGAATTGCATACTAATCTGCCAATCAATTTGAATTTTTCTTTTTGAGGATTCATTTTTTGTAGGTTGAATTTCACCATTTGATTTTTTGTAATTCCACGTTTTAGTTACTGTTAGACTCTGGTTGAAATAATCAAAATCTTTTGGAGTTAAGGCAAGAGCCTCTGAAAAACGTAGTCCAGTTTTTGCGATAAGCAGAATAAACCAATCCCAGTTAATTTCTTTATCTAATTCCAATTGCTTAAGTAAAGATTGTAACTCAAATTGATTCAAAAACTTTGGCTTCTTTTTGCAAGGCTCTTTACCTTTAATAATAATTTTCCGAGTAGGATTTTTCTCAATTAAACCTTCATCAACTGCGTCCAAAATAGCCCCTTTTATTTGATGATGAAAATCCATAGTTGTCTGCTTTTCATGGGTAATAGCATATTCATTCAAAAGTCTTTGATAATTTCTACGATCCAAATCAGATAATCGTAGATTAGGTGCCAATTCCATAATCCTCTGATGTGTTACGTAATACTTGTCCAATGTAATCTCTCGAATCGCTCCAACTTTATAAAGTTCCAACCACTCTTCAAAATATTGGTGAAACAGTACATCCTTTTTCTTTTTTGACATATAAAATACCTCCTAAAATAGTTACTCAGATTTCATAATAACTATTTTTAGGAGGTAATACTTTTTATATGAACATTTTTTTTAGGAAAGCAGATTTTAAAATATTAAGTTGAGTAATTAGATTCTGTTGAATATCGACAATGTTGTCGAATTGTTTGAAGAAGAATCCAATTTGTTTTTGTTCCTCTAATTCTGGATAAAGCAAATTCACTTGTTTTAAATCAGAATTATGAAGATGAACAACAGATTTACCTTGAGCCCTCTTAGTCATTTCTTTCTGTTGTGTCCCATTAGAAATAGTCAGCGCTAAAAACACTGAATCAATAAACTTTTTGGGTCTGATAATATTTAAATCTCCACCAATGATAATGCCAGGCTTACCAATAACAGATGCCCTAGATATATCTTTTGATGTTTCACCTGATGCGGGAACAATAACTTCATTTCCCTTACTAATTACGGAGTTATCTTTTTCAATAGCAAAAGAATCAACATTATTGATTATTGTTTGGTACTTGGTATAAAGCCTTCCGTATAATATAATTGGATTCCCAATTTCGGTTAAATCATTTTTTGTATAGCCATTCCCCTTCGAAAAGTCCGCTAACCCTGCTAATTTTCGCTGTTCCCATTTCTCGTCAAAATCCGCAAATCGTATTTCAGGTACTTTCTCCCCATTCTTAGGAAACATTTTCTGTAAATAAGCCTGTTTCAGCTGATTTAATAAGTCAAGTTTACGCTGATGAAGGTCGATGGTGTTGTCGAGCTGTTTGAAGAAGGTACCGATCTTTTGTTGCTCATGTTCTGTAGGAAGATTAATATCAATATTTAGAAGTTCTCTATTGCGAATATGGACTTGCGTTGAGCCATTTTTTTCTGCTGAGATGATCTTTCTATACTTATCGCTATTGGAGAATGAGATAAGAAAATCCTCATCCATACCTTCAAACAACTCCAATTTATACACACCTTGCGGCATCAAAAATTGTTCGTCAACTCCTTCAATACGAACGATTCTCCCCATATTTGGAGCCGATGGAACTAAGTCTCTTAAAGAAGTTACGAGATTGTTTGTGTGAACATGACTAGTTATATTCTTTTCAAAGAAGTCTTTACTAATGAATTTACTGCCAGATAAATCTGCAATCCCAGTCGCATTAACAGCTCCCTTTGGAACCGTACGAATTCCATCTTCGAGATAGTCTGTTGGTTTGATAGATGCACCACCAGACAATTTCTCAATAACACCAGATAACTTACGCTGTTCCCAATCGTAAAGAGAGCTGATGGATTAAAAAAAAGTTTTGTAAAAGATCAGTTGAGTACATTTCTACCACCCTCCTTGACATTCCCCAAAGAACCCGTATCATAGCTTATGAAAGTTTGCCGGGGGGACGGGGAGAGAGCTTGCTGAGAATAAAGAAGATTTTTAACAACAATGTTGTCTTGGTGATCGATACGAAGGGTCTGGAGCGGATTTTGATTGGCAGGGGAATTGCCTTTCGGAAACGGGTTGGCGAGACGGTTGAGAAGGATAAGATCGAGAAGACGTTCGTGGTGGATTCGCCGAATGTGGCGGATCGGTTTGTACAATTGATCGAGGAAGTGCCGATCAATCGGCTGGAGATGGTGACGGTGATCATCAAGGGTGCGGAAGCGGAGCTGGAGCGGACCTTTGATGGGAATACCTATATTGGCTTAGCGGACCACATTAATTATGCGGTGAATCGGTTTAGAAAGGGTGAAACGATTCAGAATGCGTTGTTATTGGAGATCAAGAAGTTTTATCCGAAGGAATTTGCGGCGGGAATGAAGGCGCTGGAGCAGATCAGCTATTATGAGGGGATCGAGCTGAATGAAGATGAGGCGGGCTTTATTGCCTTACACTTTATTAATGGCGGCTTGAACAATGATACGGCTCAGACGTTATTGACGACAGAGATGCTGCAGAAGGTGGTCTTGATCGTGGAGGATTGTCTGGGGATCGAGCTGGATACGGAATCGCTGAATTATGTTCGTTTCGTTACCCACTTGAAATTCTTTATTCAACGTGTCATAATTAACGAACCGAGGCAGGAGTCGGTGCCGGAGATGTTTGAGCAGGTCGTTCAATTTTATCCGAAGGCGACGGAGAGTGTCGGGATCATCAAGCATTATCTACAGGACAAGCTGGCTTGTCGAATCTATCCGGAGGAGGAGATGTACTTGATTCTCCATGTCCAACGGTTAATTAAATAAACGGGATTGTAACTGATTATGCAGGCAACACCCAAGCAAGGGATGAAGAGTCTCTTGTTTGAGTGTTGCCTTTTTTATATGCCAAAAAAGGGGGAAGCAACATGGATAAGTATCAAGCTTTGGTGTCATTTATTTTGGAAAAGGTTGGAGGAAAGGAGAATGTGCTGAGCGTCACGCACTGTATGACGCGGCTGCGTTTTACCTTGAAGGATGATTCGCTGGTGCAGAAAGAGGAAGTCGTGAAGTCACCAGACGTCATGAGTGCGCAGTTTGCCAGCGGACGGTTTCAAGTGGTGGTCGGGACAAATGTAGCGGATATTTTTCAAGTGGTTCAGGAGCAATTGAATGGGAAAACTGTCGAGGCAGCGGAAGAGAAAAAAGGCTTGGTCAGCACGTTGGTAGATACCATTACCAAGGTGATTACACCAGTCTTAGGAATATTAACGGCTTCTGGTTTGCTGCAAGGGATCTTGGCGTTATTGACGGCGACAAATGTATTATCGGTCAATGATGGCGCGTACATCATTTTGCACGCGATGGGACAAGCAGTCTTTTACTTTTTACCGGTGACATTAGGTTATACGAGTGCGAAGGCCTTTAAGATGAATCCTTTTGTTGGGATGATGCTAGGAGCGACGTTGCTGATTCCAGAGTTGATGACGGGATTGACCAGCGGCGATGCCTTGTACACCTTGTTTAAGGGGACATTGTTCCAAACACCGGTGTTCAATACCTTCTTTGGGATTCCGATTCTTTTTCCGTCGACAGGCTATCAGTACACCGTGATTCCGATCATATTTATTGTGTATGTTGGGTCGAAGGTGGAAAAATGGTTGAAAAAGGTCGTGCCGGCAGTGATTGCCCATAATGTGAATTCATTCTTGACGATCTTGATCACGGTTCCTTTAGCGATTTTAGTGGTTGGTCCAGTCACGAATGTTCTTAGCTCGCTGATCAGTGCAGGCGTGTCAGGGCTGTATGGTATTTCTCCTGTAGTGACCTCGTTAGTTGTCGCGTTGCTGTATCAGCCGTTGGTTATCTTTGGCTTGCATTGGCCGATTTCTGCGATCGGGATCACGAATTTGGCGCAATCAGGTGTGGACTATATTTTCCCAATGTCCTTTACTGCCAACTTTGCGCAAACAGCGGTTGTTTTGGCTGTCTTTTTACGGACGCGTTCGAAGGATCAAAAGGCCTTGGCGATTCCAGCGATGGTATCAGGCTTGTTCTGTATCATCGAACCGGCGATCTATGGGTTTAGCTTGCCAGTGAAAAAACGCTTTGCTTATTCTATGATTGGCGGTGCAGTTGGTTCATTGATCTTGGCGCTGACTTCTACAAAAATGTATGCGATGTCCTTTGGTATTCTAGGATTTGCGGCCTTTATCAATCCAAAGAGAGGCAGTATGAATGGCGTGATTCTTGCGGTCATCGCTTCCGTCGCTACAGCTGCGGTGGCTTTTGTCCTTACGTATATGACGTTTAAAAAGGAAGAAGATGTGGTTGATCCAGAGGAAAAAAGCTTAGTGAAAGCTGAAGTATTGGTCTCACCTTTAGAAGGAGAAATCAAACCCATCGAAAGTGCGGCTGATCCAAGCTTCGCCTCAAAAGCGTTAGGTAATGGCTTCGTGATCATTCCTGAAAAAGGAGACGTTGTTTCTCCAATATCAGGCACTGTCGAAACGGTTTTTCCAAGCGGGCATGCGATTGGACTCGTTAGTGATAGTGGGATCGAAGTGTTGATCCATATCGGGATCGATACCGTTGAGCTAGAAGGCAATGGCTTTAAACCCTTAGTGGAAAAAGGTCAATCAGTGGCGCAAGGTGAGAAAATCTTAGAGATCGATTTGGAAAAAATTACAGAAGCCGGCTATTCTGTCGAGTCCTTTGTGACGGTCACAAATTCTGATCAATTTCTCGATATTCTTAGTCAGCAGGAGGGTCATGTCAAAATCAAGGACAAAGTAATGACCGTTATTCCTTTTAATAATCAAGCAGAAACAATCAATTTAGCGGAGGTAAATTAAGTGAGAGAAAAGATTTGGGGCGTACTAGCTGGCGGAGCATTAGGCGACGCGATGGGGATGCCGACAGAATGCTGGTCACAGGAAAAAATCCGCCAGAATTTTCCCGATGGAGTGACCGAATTAATCGCTTCGAATGAAAATGATGTCTTTGGCCGGAAATTAGTGGCGGGAGCGATTACGGATGATACGTTAAATGTGCTGATGATCCTGTCCATGATCAAAAAAAATCAAGGACAGATTCGGGTGGAGGACTATATCACAGAGCTGCGAGAGTGGAACGACAACTCGCCAGTTTCCGCATTTGTATCAGGACCTTCCACCTTGAAGGCATTGGATAAAATCGCTCAAGGAGTACCGATCGAAGAGACAGGCGTCACCGGAACAACCAATGGGGCATCGATGAAAATCGCGCCGATCGGATTGATCAGCGATTACCGTGATTTAGCTACGCTGGTGAAAAATGTCGCGGAAATCTGCCTGCCGACACATAATACGAAAATCGCGATTGCAGGAGCCAGCGCTGTAGCAGCAGCTATCAGCTATACCGTTCGAGGCGGGCAATCCATTGAAGGAATCTGGTCAATCGCCTTTGATGCGATCAATGCAGCCAAAGAGTACGGTCACGATTTTCCAGCGGCTTCCTTAACTTTCCGTATGAATCAAGCACGAAAGATCCTCCGGCAGGAAGCGGACGAGCAGCTTATTTTGCAACGATTGTACGAAGAGATCGGCACAGGGATGGAAACCATCGAAACAATCCCCAGTGCCTTTGTGATCGTTGAATTAGCCGAAGGCGATCCATTGAAGGCCGCGCAATTAAGCGCATCTTTGGGATGGGATACCGATACGATCGGCGCTATCAGTGCGGCGATCTGTGGCGGAATGAATCCAGAGCTGCCGAAGGAAATGATCCGTCAGATTGGAGCAGTCAATCAGTTGGACTTTGAACAGTTGACGGATGATGTGGCGGGATTTGTGAAGTAAGATAAATGTTGTTTGAGAATAAACAGCGATCGATTCTTTAAGAGAGTTGATCGTTGTTTTTTATTTTGTATGCATATTCTCTTGAAACTTCTGTTTGCAAAAATACAAGGCTATATACATGAGAATAGCGATCAGCATCTAATATTCTAAAAATAGTCGAAGCCCTAAATATAAAGGAAACAAGAAGAAATGATTTATTAGAAAAAGAAACGATTATCTCCTGCAATTAAAGCAGTTATGTGGTTTTTGTTTTAATAGACTATCTTCTAAAAATCACCAAAAAGTCATTTTCTTGTATGTTTTGCAATATTGAAGATATAAATACATAAAAAAGTCATTATTTAATTGAAAACACTTTCAATAATAAATAATCCATGTTTTAATAATAATGATAATTATTATTTTGTAGGAGGGTGAACATGGAGAAGAAGCGTTTTAAGATGTATAAGAAGAAAAAAACGTGGGTTGTAGCGCCGATCGTCTTCTTAGGATTGTTGGGTGCTTCGGCATTTGCGACGGATGAGCAGGTTGTCTATGCAGATGAGGTTGGGAAGGGACAGGTGGTTCAGGTTGTCGAGTCGGAGCCTGCAGCGGTGAAGGAAGCTGCTCCAATAACCGAGAATCAAACGAATGATGCGCAAGGAGAAGTTGCGGAAACACCACCGACAACTGAAACAAGCGAATCAACAGAACCGACGGAGCCAAATAAGCCTGCTGAAACGGAAGGCACAGGTGAAACGACTGAGCCAGAGGTTCCGAAAGAGGATCAAGAAGAGATAACGGATACACAGCCGAAGGATCAAGAGGAAACGACGGATTCTACGGAGATCGACGAAGGAAAAACAGAGGACACTGAGGCTTCTGATTCTACAGAAGTGATTGAAACGCCAACAGTGGATACTAGCAGTAAAGAAGAGGTGGTCAAGGATGAACCTGCAAGTAATAAGGCTGAAGCTGCGACCACAACAACACAGCCAAAAGTAGCTGCGGCAGCACCAAAAGCAGCGGCTGCTGCTGCGCCGAAAGCGGCGACCAAGGCTGCTCCAGCGCAAACGATCGCGATTTATCGTGTGTATAATCCGAACTCTGGTGAGCATTTGCATACGATGAATGTCCATGAGAAGAATTATTTAGTGAAGCTGGGCTGGCGCTATGAAGGAATCAGTATGCGAGTGCCATTGACAGGACGCCAGCTGTTTAGAATTTATAACCCAAATTCTGGCGAACATTTCTTTACCCTGGATGCCAAAGAGCGAGACCATTTGAAACGTGTTGGCTGGCGTTATGAGGGGATTGCTTGGCACACGCCTTGGGCTGGAATGCCGATGTATCGGGTATTTAATCCGAATTCAAGAGGTGCGGGTTCTCACCATTATACGATGCTGCTGAGCGAACGGAACCACCTATTGAAGCTGGGTTGGCGCAATGAAGGGATTTCTTGGTACACCTTAGGCGGCGCGCAGCCAATCGCTCCGGTTGAACGGACATTGAATGTGCCATATGTGAGTCAATATGTGCCTGTATTTAGTCCGTGGGGCTGTGCAGGGGCTTCCATGACGATGCTGCTGAGATACAAAGGGAAAACGGTCGATCTGAAATATGTTCAGGACAATTTGCCAATGTATCCGAATGATAAAGGCGGTCAAAAGGGGAATGTATACACTGGCGCCGGCTTTGGCTGGGTAATCACCCCAGATTCCTTAGCGAATTATGCCAAAAAATGGTACAAGAATGTCTCAAACATCAGCAATGTCAGCACCCAAAATATCGTAGATCGCATCATCAATGGCAATCCGGTGCTGTACTATGGCTATTCTTCGTATCAAGCGAATACGATCCGCAATCACTGCAAGGTCATCGCAGGCTATAAGGACAATAAATTCTTGGTCTACGATCCGTTGTACTATAGCGCAAATGCGAAGGCTGGATCAGGCGGTCCCAATAAAACCTATGATCGCGGCGCGATGGCATGGGTATCAATTACCGACTTTGCCAAGGAATGGGACGGCCGAGCGATTGGTGTTAGCTAAGATCAGGGGCTATGTGCTTCTTGATTGCTGAAACTGATGGAAAGAAGGATCGAAACTTAGGAGGTTAGACAGTTTAGGCTGTTTGATCTCTTTTTGATGGTTTCAGCGTTTTTTTTAAAGAGAATATTCTTAATAAAAGGGCGGATTATACTTTTCAATGTAAAGAGGCCCAATTTGATCGTGAGTTATTGAGTGAATCTGATTCAAAAAATATGAAAATCATTGTTGACAGCGCTTTTTTAATTTGCTATATTGAGCGTGTAAACAAATAGGGTGTAACTATTAAATTAGGCACGACCTGGGAAAACACTTTCCTTAGGTCGTTTTTTGTTGTTTTAAATATTATAATCAATTGGATTTAAAGTGTTTTTATAGAGGAGCGGTGCAATAATGAAGGTTGTTAAAAAGATCAATCATAATGTAGTACTAATTGATGATGAGGGAGTAGAAAAAATTGCAATGGGTAAAGGAATTGGATTCTCCGCTATCGTTAATCAAACTTTTGATCCAGCTCTTGCAGATAAATTTTTTACTTTAGATTCCAAAGAAAAAACAAAAATGTTTAGTGAGATGGCTGCAAAAATACCAATAGAGTTCATAGAATTTTCAGAAGAAATCATTCAGTTCATTTCAAAGAGAATCGCTTCACCATTAGACTCCAATATTTATATCGCGTTGACGGATCACATTTATTTTGCGATCCAGCGACAAAAGGAAGATAGTCAGGTAACGGCCATTATGCTGCCGGAAATGAAGCTGCTGTATCCGGATGAGTATGAAACAGCCAATGAAGTCGTTGCTTTGATCAATCACCGTTATGATACAGAGCTGGGAGCGAATGAAGTTGGCTTCATCACAATGCATATCATCAATGCGGAGCTGGGAGAGCGGAACAGTTTGAACAGTTTAAAAATTTTAGAGATGACCAAGACGATTTTAGAAGCTCTAGAAAATACCCTTGGCTATCAGTTTGATAAAGATTCATTGACTTATCACCGGATGATGATTCACATCAAATTTTTAGTGAAGCGTTTGATTTATCAGGAAGAATCTCCAACTGAAAACATTGGCTTTTTTACAAGTAACTTTAAAGAAAGCAAGCCTTATCAAACGGCGTTGACGATCAAAAATATGATCGAAAAGAAATTTCACTTAGACGTTCAGGAGAACGAAGTTATTTATCTGGCGATTCACTTGGCAAGAATTCAATAAGTAGGGCGTAACTATTAGGTAGGCGCAACCTTTTGACACACAGAAGAAAAATCTGTGCTCATTGGGTTGCGCCTATTTTTAATATAAAAAAGAAAGGAAGGAAAGAATGGGAAAAGTAATCTTCAATTCAGACGATTTCGGCTATAGTTACGGAGTGAACTACGGTATCGTGGATGCCTATCAACGAGGGATATTGACATCAACCACTTTAATGGCGAATATGCCGGGATTTGAACATGCAGTAAAACTAAAAAAAGAGCTACCAAATTTAGGCGTAGGGGTCCATTTGACCCTGACCTGCGGAAAGCCTCTTTTGAAAAATGTGGACAGTTTGATGGATGTGGACAGATTTAAGCACTTATCATATTATAAACAACCTTTTGAAGTGGATGGGGATCAGCTCTATCAGGAATGGAACACGCAAATTCAAAAAGTTTATCGAGCCGGAATTATTCCGACGCACCTAGATAGTCATCACCATACGCATACTTTCGGAATGAATCAGGAAGTCGTTATTGCACTGGCAAAAAAATATGATTTGCCAGTTCGCGGAAATTTTGAGAGGAAGGAAGAAGTTCGACATACGGATTACTTTGAACCTTATTTCGATGATGTTGGAGAAACGAATGTAGAAAAACGACAAATTGATTGTTCCATTGATGAGTATCTAGATCGTTTGATATCCGTTTTAAGAGAAGAGAGAACGATCGAGATTATGTGCCACACGGCTTATCTTGATCAAGATTTGCTGAATGGATCGAGTTTTGTCTATCCGAGAATCAATCAAGTGGAATTTTTGATTCATTCAGATTTTGCACAGCAGGTTAAAAGGGATAGTTTGATTGAGTTAGCAACATATAAAGATATATAGTCTAAGGAGGAGTAAAAATGTCAACTTTTAAAGCAAATATACAAAAATTGGGTAGAGCGATGCTGCTACCGGTAGCTGCAATGCCATTGGCCGGATTGATCATGCGTCTCTCAGCAGATGACATGTTGAATATTCCAGTGATTGGAGCAGCTGGAAATGCTGTGTTTGGAAATTTGGATATTCTGTTTGCAATAGGGGTAACGATCGGTTTTGCGAAAACGAAAGATAAAGGCATCCCAGCACTTACTGGGTTCTTAGCGATTGCTACGTTGAAAAAAGGTTTGGAGATCATGAATCCAGCTGTCAATATGGGGATATTCGGCGGGATTATTTCTGGTTTGATCGCAGCTTGGACATATAACCGCTTCAAAGAGCAAAAACTGCCGATGGTGTTCTCATATTTTGCCGGTGAGAAATTTCCATTGACGATGGTGATGATTTTACAAACCATCACTTCGGTCGTTTTTGGTATTCTATGGCCTTTTGCTCAAGCTGGAATTGATAGTTTTGCTAGATTATTAGTGAACATGGGTGCCTTAGGGGTTGGTATTTTTATGTTCTTAAATCGTTTATTGATTCCATTTGGTCTTCACCATGTACTGAATACGTATGTTTATTACGACCTAGGAAGTTATACTGCACCGAATGGAGAAGTATTCCGGGGGGAGATGACTCGTTTCATTAATGGCGATCCGCAAGCAGGGCTATTCTTGTCAGGTTTCTTCGTAGTTATGATGTTTGGTGTACCAGCAATCTGTTTAGCAATCTATCGTGCAGCGTTCAAAGAAAACAAGGATATGGTCAAAGGGATTATGGGAAGCGGAGCAGCTACATCCTTCATCTCAAACATTACAGAACCAGTGGAATTCAGCTTTATGTTCCTTTCTCCAATGTTGTATGTAGTACACGCGGTTTTTGCTGGCTTAGCAGGAATTGTTTGCTATCTGCTAAATATTCGGATTGGTTTCACTTTTGGTGCTTGTATTGTTGATTACTTAATCAATTTTCGAATAGCTACTAATGCCATCTTAATTATTCCAATCGGGATTGTTTTCTTTGCACTGTACTATTTTACTTTCTACTATCTGATCAAGAAGCGCAATATCCAAACTTTGGGAAGAGAAGTAGCAACGGAATATGGAACAGAAGCATTAGAAGATGAAAAAGAATTAGGTTTGGCAAGTAAAAATTATGAGTACATGGCAAAAAAAATGCTGCAGGCTTTTGGTGGATCAGAGAACATCTCTGATGCCTTCAGTTGTAATACTCGTTTAAGAGTTGAAGTTGAAAATCCAGCGATTGTCGACGAACAGCGGATCAAACAACTAGGCGTCAGCGGTGTGATCAAGCCAACAGAAAAAAATTACCAAGTCATTATTGGATTGGAAGTAACTTATGTAATGGCAGAATTTAATAAATTATTAGAGCAATAGGAAGGATGTAAATCATGACAAACAAACAAATCATTACAATTGCCGGTGGAGGCAGTACGTATACACCAGGAATTATTCAAGCGGTTCTGAACAATGCGGATCGTTTGCCACTTTCAGAAATTCGCTTGTACGATATTGATGCTGAAAGAAATGCTGATATGTATTTGATTATTCAGTATATGTTAAAAAAAGAAGGGTTTAAGGATGTTGTCATTTCTTCAACAGAAGATCCGGAAACGGCCTTTACAGGGTGCGATTTTATCTTCTCACAAATTCGTGTGGGCGGAATGAAGATGCGTGAAAAGGACGAAAAAATTCCTTTAAGTCATGGATTAGTTGGTCAAGAAACCTGTGGATTGGGTGGCTTTGCCTATGGAATGCGATCAATGAGCGGACTGTTGGAAATTGTGGGCTACGTCCAACAGTATGCACCTGATGCATGGATTTTAAATTATACAAATCCAGAATCAATTGTTTCTGAAGCTGTTCGCAGACAGTATCCAAAAGCGAAAATGATTAATGCTTGTGATATGACGATTTCAATTGAAGAAACGATTGCAGTTAATTATGGTTATGATCGAAAAAAATGGATTCCGACTTATTATGGGTTGAATCATTTTGGCTGGTACACTTCAATCTATGATAAAGAATTGAAAAAAGATGTTATGCCAGAGATTATTGGAAAACTGACTACTCAGGAAATGCAGGTTGCTGATTTTAATGCAGGAGATAAGACTTGGCAGGAAGCCTTTAGTATGATGTCCGTGATCACAAAGAACTTCCCACAAAATATTCCAAATAACTATTTAGAGTATTACTTGTATCCAGATATGGTTGTTGAACATTCAGATAGAAACTATACTCGCGCCAATATGGTGATGGAAGGCAGAGAAAAAAACACCAAAGAAATGGCTGATAAAATTCGAGGGGGAGTGACGGAAGACGTACTGAACTTTAACTTTGGTGAACATGGACAATACATTGTTGATATGGCGACATCCTTGTTGAATGATGAACGTCGGCGCTTTATGCTAATCGTTCCTAATCAGGGTGCTATCCCTAACTTACGATCAGACGCTGTAGTAGAAGTACCAGCCTACGTTGGAGCAACAGGTGTTGAACCGATATCTTTGAGAGAACCGATCTGTGATTTCCATAAAGGATTGATGGAGGCGCAAGTGGCGGCGGAAAAATTATTAGTGGATGCTTACTTTGAAGGGTCTTATCAAAAAGCATTGCAGGCTTTCACATTAAATCAAACAGTTCCGAATGCTCGAGTAGCTAAAAAAGTATTAGATGAAATGATCGAGGCCAATAAAGAGTTCTGGCCGGAATTAGTCTAGAGGTGATGAGAAAATGCTCTTTTTTAAAACAAAAAAAGTTTTGAAATCTGTTGCAAACGGTCACGTTCTTCCTTTAGAGGCAGTAAAAGATGAGGTTTTCTCCATGAAGTTGATGGGCGAGGGGTATGCAATAAGTCACCATGATGGTAAGGTCTATGCGCCAATTGAGGGAATTGTTGAGAGCATTTTCCCAACACTACATGCAATAACAATTAAAAGTAAAACTGGAGAGAAATTACTGATCCATATGGGATTGGATACTGTGGAATTAAAAGGAGAACCTTTTTCAATCAAAGTAACAGAAGGGCAGAACGTAAAAACAGGAACATTACTCGCCTTTATGGACTTACGGCAATTAGAGAATGCTCAAAAGGACAACACTATCGTCGTGGTTTTCCCAGAAAGAAACAAGGGTGAGTTGATGAAGGAAAATCAAGCAGTTACATTGCAAGACGAACTATTCAAATTTTAGATCAGGAAGGGACTGGGTAGATGCCCAGTCTTTTCTTAAGTGATTATTTTAGCTTTTAGGAGAAATCAATGATTATTTTATATCTATTACCCGCATTAGGATGGGGTTTTATGCCGATCATCGCAAAAATGACAAATGCTAAACCTATCAATCAGCTTTTAGGAACAACGACAGTGGCCCTCTTAATTGGAACGCTTTTCACTTTCATCGTTCAGCCGTCTTATAATAGTGGAAGGCTTCTGGCAGCTGTTTTTTCTGGGTGTTTTTGGTCGATTGGACAATATTTGCAATTCTATTCATTTCAATTATTACCAGTATCTGAGGCCATGCCGATTTCCAATGGGACTCAATTAATCGGAGCTACCTTTATTGCGGCTTTATTTTTTGGTGAGTGGTCAAATATGAAAATGGCAAGCGTAGGAACAGGAGGGATTCTATTAATTATTGTCGGAATTATTCTCACTTCCTATTTAGAAAAAAAAAATGACACAACGTTGTTAAAACCAACTAAAAGCAAAGCGATTACTTGTTTGTTACTGTCTTCGTTAGCTTTAACAGTTTATGTGACTTTGCCACAAGCGTTTCAAACCAGTGGAGCAGAGGTTCTATTTCCACAAGCAATCGGAATGTGGTTCTTATCGATAGTGTTATCTTTTGGTAAACGTGACGAGATAAGCTGGAGACAGGTGAGAAAGAACTTTGGGACAGGAATAGCTTGGAGTATTGCAAATATTAGTCTATTTCTTGCTATACCGATCATCGGTGTCGCTAAAAGTTTTACCTTTTCCCAGTTAGCAGTATTAATCTCAATTTATGCGGGATTAGTTCTTTTGAAGGTTAAAAAAACAAAAATAGAATTGCGAATGATCAGTTTAGGCGCGGCGCTTATTACAATAGGGATATTGTTGATTGGTTCAATCAAATAAAGAAAAGTCTAGTCATCATTCGGTGATTGGACTTTTTTAATGTAAATAATTAATAGAAAAGTGAGAAATAGCCTGGTTACTAGTCAATTTTTAAAATGGTCGGCTAAATATCTAAGTATATTAGGAAAAATCTCTTCATACATATCAATGAAATAACTTCAAAACATGTTTTTCACCTAGCAGAGAATGATTTTTAAATTGATGACATAACAATTTTGTTTTAGTTACTCATTATTAGAAAATTTATCAGGATATAAAAATATACAATTGGCAGAATGCGTACTTTTTCGATGTTCTCCTTGCTTAGAATAGTCAATCATTTCTTGGTAATTTTGAACGGATTCAATCACACAACTATTTTAAAAGTGACTGGCAATTTGGTGATTATAACATTTATTTGAGAATGATATTTTTTATATTGGTGTGCTTCGTAAGGAAGGGAAAAAATGCATAACCAACTGATTAGTTTTGATCAGGTAAGGATAACAAGAATATGATAGTATTTAATGGCTTAAGTTGTCATGAGCTTATCTATATCATTAGTAGAACGTAAATGGAATAGTAATTTGTTTAAAAAAAATAGACAGAAAGGTTGTAAAACAGGGGATTTCACCTGTTTTTTTTATGGAGAAATAAATTGAAGGAATTATGAGAGCTCATGTTGCACAAAGCATGCATATTATTGGATAACAAAGTTTATGGATTTGGAAGCGTTTTTAAAGTATTTTGAGAGTGTAAGGGTGATGAATATGAACTTAGAAGATAGGAATAACCAAATATTAATGGAACTAATAAATAACCCCCAAATTACTAGTAAAGTTTTATATGAAAGGTTCAGTCTATCAAGAAGTCAATTGAATTACGCTTTGAAAAAAATTAACGACTTTTTAGAGGATGGAAAACTGCCGAAAATTAAAAGGACAAAAAAAGGGCATTTTTTAGTTCCTAAAGTAGTAATTTCTGCACTTGGAGGTGGGAAGGAAAAAGAACATGAAAAAATAGAGCACTATATATTTTCTGGACAAGAAAGAATCTGGGTAATTGAATTATTGATTTTAGCTAAAGATGAATATCTATCTTTGGATCATTTCATCTTGGAATTAGGGGTTAGCAGAAATACAATTTTACGGGATTTAAAAAGAATTGGAAAAGACGTTGGGAAGTATGACTTGAAACTAAACTACACGCGACAGAAAGGCTATCATTTTCAAGGAGATGAATGGAATAAACGAGAGTTGTTATCTGCGACCCTGATGAATTTGGCAGAGATTCACGATGGAATCAATTGTATCATCCAATTTTCAAAAATTGATACAGATCAGGTTGAAGTTTTCAAGAAACGTATCGGTTTAGTAGAAGAAAAATTGAATATCCAATTTACTGATGATCGCTTAAAGGTTTTGCCTCTATTAGTCATTCTAATTATCCGACGAGCGAAAAGAGGGAAACAAATATCCTACAATTTCAAAATCAATGATTTTGAACTTGCTGACACGAAAGAGTTCTTAGCAGCAGAGCATATTATCTGGGATGTCGATAATATAAGTAGAAATGAACGAGTGTACCTGACTCTTTTGCTTCTAACAACGAATTTATCTCAAGCGAATATTCTTTCAGTTAGAGAAATGGATAAGTTAAAAGAAGCTCTATTTGAAGTGTTAAACAATTTTGAGAAAATATCGGGTCTCAGTGTTGAACGGAAGGAAAGGTTGTTAGAGCGGCTATTGATTCATATGAGACCCGCATATTATCGCATTAAGTATCATCTAAACTTACAAACAAGATTTTATCAAGAGAATAAGGATTCCGATTTGTTTTCATTGTTTTACTTAGTGAAAGAATCTAGTGAACCACTGGAAAATTTTTTTGGAGAAGCGATACCAGATCCCGAATTGTTCCTGATTTCTTTATTCATAGGCAGTCATATTGTCGAAAGTACAGATATCATTCGGGATGAAAATAGAAAAAAAGCAATCATCGTTTGTCCTAACGGTATCTCAATTTCTTTACTGCTAAAGAATACGTTGCAAAATTTATTACCAGAAATTGATTTTGTCGAGTTGATTTCTGAAAGAAAATTCTATCGAAATGATTACGATGTTGACTACATTTTTTCAGCGGTTCCTCTGGAAACAGAGAAGCCTGTTTTTGTAGTAAATAATTTCTTGACTGATCAGGAAAAGAGGCAGCTTAGAGAACGTGTATTACGCTCCGTATCACTATCACAAAACACAGTCATAAATCCAGAAAAAATCATGTCATTGATAAAGAAATATGCGGTGATTTCAGATGAGGAGAACTTATATCATGAACTATTAACGTTGTTTACCCCAAAAGATTTCGAGATGGTAGAGAAGAGACGGATTCATTTAATCGACACATTGAAAATAGATACGATTCAACTATTTGATGATGAAATAGAGTGGTTGGAACTTCTCGATAAGTTGGCTTACCCATTAGAAAAACGAAATGTTATCAGTAACAATTTTGTGAACGTTCTAAAACAAGAAATGCCTATATTACCTCAATATACAGTTTTACGGAACACTATCGGTCTACCCCATACAATGTGTGAAGCAGGGGCGTTAGGCGTCGGACTAAGTATGGGGATCGTAAAAAAAGGAATCCTCACAGAAAACGGATCAAAAGTACACACCGTTGTTTTATTAGTCTCTAATGATAAAGACAAACATGTTGATTTAATCTTTGAATTGATGAATTTAGCAGGTTCAGAACAACTGAAAGAAATTGAAAAGGCAACATCTATCAATGAAGTACTCACTCTATTAGTAGATTTTAGTGATGAATATTGGAGGAACTAAGAGATGGAAAAAAATGACAAACTAAGTTTTTATGTGAAATCCCCTTTGATTTTTGTTCAAGAAACTTTTTCAAGTCCTATCGAAATTTTTGAACAGGTTTATGAACAAGCGTTAGAACTAGGATGGGTTAGAAGTGATTTTCTCGAACGAATAAAACAACGAGAAGAGATATTTCCGACGGGTATTCAATTGGAGAAATATGGTGCAGCTATTCCACATACGGATGCTGAATGTATTTTTACGGAATTTGTGGCAGTGATTACTAATAAAAAACCTGTTCAATTTAATAGCATGGAGGACAGAAACCAAAAAGTAACTACCGATATTGTTTTCATTTTAGGGTTAAATCAACCTCATGCACAGTTAGAAATGCTGCAATCATTAATGGAATTACTGCAAAATGACAATATCTTAGAGGAAGTTTTAGCAGCAAAGGATTCAGAACAATTAATTTATGCAATTAAAAAAATTGAAAAATAAAAGGAGACGATTCGTATGAGAAAAATTAAAGTATTAGTAGCTTGTGGAGCAGGGATCGCCACATCAACAGTGGTTATGAGAAGGATTGAAGATTTATTAAAGGACAATCACATTAATGCGGATGTTCAACAAATTAAAATTGCCGAAGCAGTATCTAAACAAGAAGGTGCCGATATGCTTATTTCAACAACAATTTTACCCACCCAATACAAAATTCCGGCAATTACCGCATTGGGATATATCAGTGGAATAGGTGCCGACAAACTAGATGAAAAAATTCTTGAATTAGCAAGATCCGTTGACGAATAAAGATAGTTAAAAAATAGTGGCCGCTATTTAAAAATAAATATACAAGGAGGATTTATTTGAATGAAAGCGATTAACGATGTTGTACAGTATATCCTGAACCTAGGACCTACTGTCATGCTCCCGATTATGATTCTAATCATAGCACTTATTTTTAGAGTTCCATTTGGGAAAGCATTGCGATCAGGATTAACAATTGGAATTGGATTTGTAGGTATTAATTTGGTTATTGGTCTGCTATCAGATAATTTGGGACCAGCTGCTCAGGCTATGGTTGAACGCTTTGGGTTTCATTTGACAGTGATTGATACCGGATGGCCATCAGCAGCATCTGCTGCATGGGCTTCGCCGGTATCAGCCGTTTTAATTCCGATTTGTTTGATTGTAAACGTTATCTTGCTGCTCCTAAAAGTTACAGAAACTTTAGATATCGATTTATGGAACTATTGGCATTTTATCGCTGCGGGAGCAACGGGGTATATTGTGACCAATGGCAACTGGTGGTTTGCTATTTTATGTGCCGTATTATATGAGATTGCTTGCCTGATTATTGCTGACAAAACGGCTCCTTTAGTAGCGAAATTTTATGGACTGGAAGGGGTAAGTCTCCCCACGGGATCAACAGCAGCTTTTGGTTTAGTGGGTATTCCAATTGGCATTGCTATAAGCAAAATCCCTGGTCTAAATAAGCTGCACGCTGACCCAGAATCGATTCAGAAAAGATTTGGTATTTTTGGCGAACCAATGATGATGGGAATTATTATTGGGGCAGCCATTGCTGCACTAGGTGGTTATGATATTGGAGGTATCTTAAAAATGGGTATCAACATGGGTGCGGTCATGTTCTTGATGCCTCGGATGGTAAAAATTTTGATGGAAGGTCTAATCCCGATTTCAGAATCGGTCAGAGATTTTTTACAAGAACGTTATGGTGAAAGAGAAATTTATTTGGGTTTGGACGCTGCGGTTACTACGGGACATCCAGCCAACTTAGCGACAGGATTGCTTTTAGTTCCAATAACTTTATTTATCGCTGTTATACTGCCTGGGAATAAGGTGTTACCTTTCGGTGACTTAGCAACGATCCCATTTTATGTTTCTCTAATTGTTGCACATAGGAAAGGAAATATTATTCAATCGGTATTGACAGGAACGGTTGTAATAGCATTGGCTTTATACATGGCGACTAACTTTGCCCCTGTTCATACGGAAATGATGCGAGGCGTGTATGAGTTTCCTAAAGGAGCAACGCAAGTATCAACGCTGGATATGGGCGGGAACTTCTTAAACTGGGTAATTCTGAAATTTTCTCAATTGATTTCTGGAATCCTTTAATTTTTGATAGTCATTACTGAGTTAAGGGACTTTAAAAAAGGGTCCCTTGATTTATTTGAAAGGGAGGAGCTTTGGTATGAAAGCCGCATTGTTAAAAGGGTTGAATCAATTTGAAATAGAAGTGATCGAAAAACCTATTCCTAAAGAACATGAGGTACTAGTAAAAGTTAAAGCAGCAGGAATTTGTGGATCTGATATTCATAAAATGCAAAATGAATGGAAATATAAAATGCCTATGGTTATGGGGCATGAATTTTCTGGAGTCGTTGAATCAATAGGAAGTAATGTAAAAAGAACCTTGATTGGCGACCGAGTGGTTGTAGCGCCTCTAATTCCCTGTCATGAATGTGTCTACTGTGAATCGGGAAAATATCAGTTGTGTGAAGACTACACAATGATAGGCTCTCACCGATATGGCGGCTTTGAAGAATATGTGACTGTTCCAGAAGAAAATGTGATTAATATAGGGAAAAGCATTTCCTTTGAAGAAGCTGCAATGATTGAACCATTAGCGGTAGCAGCTCATGGTGTCATGGGGTTAGATCCTAAAATTGGAGATACGGTAGCAGTATTTGGACTAGGAACTATTGGAATATTAACGGTTCAGTGGTTGCGGCTAACGGGCGTGAAAAAGATTATTGGGATAGATATCGATTCAAACAAGATAAGCGAGGCGAAAAAGTATGGTGTGACGGATACGATAAACTCTTTAGAAGAATCATTAGAGAAAAGGATATTTGAGTTAACGGACAACCTCGGTGTCGATATCGCTATCGAGTGTGCTGGCTCCAAAATCACCGAGGAGCAATGCCTGCTAATCACAAAAAAGGGTGGCAAAATAGGCTATCAAGGAATCGCTTATTCGGATGTTTTATTGCGCCAACGGGCCTTCGAAAATATTTTTAGAAGAGAGTACACAATAAATGGTTTTTGGAATTCCTATTCAGCTCCTTTTCCAGGAAAAGAATGGATACATTCTGCTAAATTTATTGAACAGGGGAAAATAAACTTAAGAGATTTGATTTCTCACCGCTATCATTTGGGGGAGATTCAAAAGGCATTTAATCTAACAGTGAATCGTGAAGACTCTTATAACAAAGTAATGATTTTCCCGGAAGAGAGAAAAGAGGAAAAGAAATGATGAAGGGTGTTTCCAAACAAGCTCCCGGCTATGACCAAATGGAGTTTATTGACTTAGCAGTACCTGAAGCAACAGAGGATAAGGTATTGATTAAAGTAGCCTACACGGGTATCTGTGGGTCAGACATTCATACCTTTAAAGGCGAATATAAGAATCCCACCACGCCTGTCGTACTGGGACATGAATTTTCTGGTCAAGTGGTTGAAGTAGGAGAAAAGGTAACTAAGATCAAAGTAGGCGATCGCGTGACTAGTGAGACGACCTTTTATGTCTGCGGGAAATGCGACTACTGTAAGGAAAAGCAATACAACTTATGTCCGCATCGTAAAGGAATTGGCACGCAGCAAAATGGCTCTATGGCCATTTATGTATTGGCACGTGAGGAAAGTATTCATTTATTGCCGGATCATTTGAGTTATGAAGGTGCGGCGATGAGTGAACCACTGGCCTGCTGTGTACATGCGATGTATCAAAAGAGTCATTTAGAACTGAAAGATACGATCATTATTATGGGACCTGGTCCTATTGGCTTGTTCTTGTTACAGATTGCCAAAGAAATTGGGGCATTCGTTATTATGACGGGTATCACAAAAGACGCGCACCGTTTAGAATTAGCGAAAAAGCTTGGGGCGGATGTCATCGTGGATACGATGAAGGAAGATCTGGCTAAGATCGTTAATGAAGTGACGGATGGCTATGGAGTGGATAAGGTTTATGACGCCTCTGGCGCAGTGCCTGCGGTGAATGCGAGTCTGCCATTGATCCGCAAACAAGGGCAATTCATTCAAGTCGGACTATTCGCGAACAAAATGGTGGATCTGGATACGGAATCCATTATCCAACGGGAGATTGAATACATCGGTAGCCGTTCGCAAAACCCATATGATTGGCCAATCGCGATTCATCTATTGGCGAAGGGCGCGATTAATATCGAAGAGATGATCACGAAAAAATATCCCCTGACAGATTGGCGTGAAGCCTTTGATAAAGTGATGGAGGGCAACGAGATCAAAGTGATGATCGAATCAAATCCAGGAGAATTCACAGACTAACGGAAAAATAAGTAAGGAGGAAAGACATGGAAAGCTGGCTAGGTTTAGAGGATAAGATAATTATTGTAACTGGCGGTTCTGCAGGAATCGGAAGCAGTATTGTGAAACATTTGCTAAAAAACAAGGCACTAGTGGTTAATTTCGATTTAAAGGATACAGATCATCATTTAAAACAAAAGAATTATTGTTTTTATAAAGTTGATGTATCGAAAAAAGATGAAGTAGATCACCAAGTAACACATGTCTTTCAGAAGTTTGGTCGTATTGATGGTCTGGTTAACAATGCAGGAATCGCGTTACCGGGCATGTTGGTCAATCCTGATAAAACTGGAAATTATGAATTGACCGAGGAATTATTTGATCGGACGGTCGCGGTGAATCAAAAAAGTGTATTTCTGATGAGTCAAGCAGTAGCTCGTAAGATGGTCACGCAACATTCCGGAGTGATTATAAACATGTCCACTGAAAGTGCACTAGAAGGATCCATCGGACAAGGGTTTTATGTCGGCACAAAGGGCGCTATTAACAGCATGACTTGTACGTGGGCCAAGGAATTAGGTAAATATGATATCAGAGTATTAGGTGTAGCACCAGGAATTATGGAAGAGACTGATCTGCGTTCTGAAAGGTATGAAGAAACCTTAGCCTATATTCGAGGAATATCGGTGAAAGAATTGAGAGAAGGCTATGTAAAGGCTTCTAGCATTCCACTTGGTAGAGCAGGAAGGTTAACGGAGGTTGCAGAAGTAGTTGCATTTTATCTATCAGAACATGCCAGTTATTTAAGCGGTATTATCACAAATATCGCTGGGGGGAAATCTAAAGGATAAGGTGGATAAAAATGGAGTATATGTTGGATACCATTTGCTTAGATAATATTAAAAAATATATGGATATAATACCGGTTCAAGGAATCACGTCTACGCCCAGTATCATCAAACGAGAGGGAAAAATCGATTTCTTTCCCCATATGAGAAGTACACTTGAACTAATTGGAGACGATCGTACCTTGCACATGCAAGTAGTTGCAAAAGAACTTGAAGGGATGATAGATGATGCAAGAAGGATTTGGGACCAAATAGGAGAAGAGATTTTTGTAAAAATTCCCGCATCAAAAGCTGGACTAAACGCTCTAAGTATTTTGAAAAAAGAAAATCCTAATTGTAGAATTACAACGTCAGCTGTTTATACAAAACTACAGGCTTTTCTAGCATTAGAATCAGGCGCAAATTATGTTGCTATCTACACGAATCGCTCTGTGAATATTGGAATTAATCCGTTTGACATTATCCGCTCAGCCAAGGAGTATGTAAATAGAAACGCATTGAATGGTAAGATCATGGCTTCTAGCATTAAGAATGCAATGCAAATAACAGAAGCAATTGATTCTGGTGCGGATGCAGTAACTTTTTCCCCCGATATAATCGAGGCGTTCTTTGATTTAGCTGCTACTAAACAGGCAATTGATCATTTCACAAGTGATTGGGAAAGTCTGTATCAAACGAAAAATATCTAGATAGATACTATAAAGCTCTTTCATTCTAAAGATGAAGGAGCTTTTAACGTTCATTACTTTGTAAGAAATGAAATTTTTTGACTAAATTAGATGTATAGATAAATATGATACTCGAATTACTAGTTATTTTCATACAATCATTTAAGTTATGCTGTCGTAAAGTGTTTTTCCTATACATTGAACACTACTATTTACGAATAGTGGAGAAAAAGTTTTCTAATTGCAAATAATGACTACATGATAAAAAATTTATTATGGTTTAGAAACCAGTATAAAAATTGATTTTAAGGATTTAGAGATAGCATAAGATAAGTGAGAATGTATAATACAATTATAAATGAAGTAAAGTATCGGACAATCTCTAGAATCATAAAAAAGCCACCCGTTTTCACAGGTGGATGGGTTATTCTGCTATTTCGTATTTGAATACGCCGTTGTTTTCGTAGTTTTCTAATTTCACATCGGATAGGCGACGTTCAAAGAAGGTACATTTATTGCCGTTTTCATCATATTTGTCAGGCAAGACAAGGGTTGGCTCGCTGTCTGGCACTGGCTGCGATAATTGTTCTTTTAAGGCATCGATATGGCGATCATATACATGAGCGTCGTCGATACACCAGTGCATCGTGCCAAGTTCGAAGCCTAGTTGATCCGCGATCAGGCGATGCAACACAGCGTATTGATAGGTATTGAAAGGTTGACCTAATGCCATGTCGGCTGAACGTTGTTTCACGTGCAGATCAAGGACACCGTTATTGACCTTCCAGTTCGTTGCCCATACACAAGGCTCTAGAGTCATGTCGTCTAGATCATCTACATCCCACAGGCTAGTCATGATGCGACGAGAGCCGGGATTGTTTTCCAACTGATGTAGCACATATTCCACTTGATTGAGCTTTTCTTCATGATCGGGCAGCTTACGGCATTTTTTCGCTAATTGGAAGCCGTATGCCTTACCAATGGTGTTGTTTTCGTCAGCCCATTCGTTCCAGACTTTACATTTATGCTCCTGAAGCCAAGTGACGTCGTTGGATAATTCTTGCCAGATCCATTCCAATTCGACTAATGGCGTCTTTTGGAAGACACGTTTTGATTTCAAGATAGGAATCCCATCGGCTGGGGTGATCTTGAAGTTGACCCCTTGAATGAAACGAGTAGGCGCGGGGCTGCCGTCCGCGTATTTTGCGCGAACCAAGGCAGGATCTTGATCCGTGCCGTTTTCAATAATATCCATGACGATGTCGCGATAAATTTTGTCGAAGCCAGTATATTCAGTCACAAGAATTCTCCTCTATTTGCTTTTTTCTGAGTTTAACACATTTGGAGGAAATATTGGATTAAAAATTCTTTAGAGGAATCATCAAGGGTATAAATTAGTATTTTGAGAACCTGAAAAATAATACTTCAAGCATACTTAGTCATGGCTAAGTTAGTTATGACTATGTAAACGATCGAATAAGACAAATTTAGGAGGTTGCTAATACAGACAGGTTTTCTGCTCAATCAAGTGTGATACAATAATTGACAAGTGTTACAAAACTGAAGGAGCGGGTGGAAAATGGAAAAGAAGCTATTTTTCTTTGATATCGATGGGACATTGACGGATCGAAGGACGGGACAGGTGGTTCCTAGTGCGAAGCGGGCATTGGAGTTACTGGAGGAAAACGGTCATTTTGTCTCGATCGCGACTGGGCGTGCCCATTATAAGTGTCGGAATTTATTGACGGAGCTTGGGTTGGAAAATATGGTGTGTTCCGGCGGTATGGGTGTCGTTATTAATAATAAATTGGTGAAAAATACGCCATTGGATAAAGAGGAAGCGTTGGCGGTGATCCGCCAAGCCGAGGAAAAAGGCATCGGTGCCCTTGTTGCGATAGATGATTCGGAGAAGGTCTATGCGAAGAACGATTTATTTAGAGAACAGGTAGGGCCGAGACAGGAGCCGACGGAGTATTTCATTGACCCGGCATTTAACGTGGAGGAAGTGGATATTTTCAAGTTCTATTTGGCATTGCCGAAGGAGCAGGATCATTTGATTCCTGAACCGAAGAATTTTGCCAAGCTGCGCTTTGTTCCAGAGTATACGATGTGCCAACATGACAACAAGAAACAGGGCATCCTTGATGTGCTGGATTACTTTGATCGGCCGCAAGAAGATGTCGTTGTGTTTGGCGATGATGTGAATGATTTGGTGATGTTCGATAAAAGCTGGACCAGTATCGCGATGGGAAATGCGGTAGATGAGCTGAAGGAACGGGCTGACTATGTCACGGATCGCAATGTGGATGACGGAATTTATAACGCCTGTCGGAAGTTCGGCTGGATTTGATTTATTTTGAAATAATCACTCAAGAGAAAAGAGGAAAGCGGGATGAAAAGCGGAGAGTTCTACCAGAAAATTGAAGAACGGTTTATTCAATGGGGGCAGGTGCAGGACGATGTTCACGTTGCCTATGTAGCGGGTTCCCGGGCAAGAAAAGATCATGGTGCAGATGAGTATTCTGATCTGGATATCCAAATGTACGTGGATGATCCGACTCAGTTTTTTAGTATTTATGAAAGGGATCTCTCAAAATCAGTAGTTCATGTGTTGAACAGCGTAGTGATAGAGATGTGTGTGATTTTTTAAAAATCTACCTCTAATTGTATCGAATAATAAGGTTTGGTATCATAATTTTGAATGATTAAAATTTCAAACATCTGTTGACAACGTTTTCCTAATCAGCTATTCTTAAAGTGAAATTTAAATAAAAATGGATTGTTACTCTTTGAGGCATTACCATTCTCTTTAAAAAAGGAGGGTGTAGTGCGCGCTCAAAGAGTTTTTTTTATTGGAAAGGCGGAGAAGTTAGTGAAGATTATTAAGAAGATTAATAATAATGTCGCGGAAGCTGTTGATGGAAATGGAAACCATTTAATTGCTTTTGGTAAAGGAATAGGATTTCCTAAAACGCCTTATGAATTGACGGATTTGAATGAGATTACGATGACTTTTTACAAATTAAGTGAGTATTTCGAAGGATTACTAAAGGAGATTCCTGAGGAAATTTTGAATTTAAGTGCAGAGATCGTCAGTATGGCACAGGAGGAATTAAATGGACAACTGAATCCTACGTTGGTTTTTAGTTTGGCAGACCATATTCAATTTTCGATCCAGCGTTTAACAACATACAAAAATGTTCGAATGACCTACTCTTATGAAATCGCCCAGATGTATCCAAAGGAAAGCTTGTTAGCTGAGAAGGCCATCAAAATGATTCAAAATCAAACCCATATAGTTTTGCCAAAGGGAGAGCTTACTAGTATAACGATGCACTTTGTTAATAGTCAATCAGAATACAAAATTTCGCAAGAAGAAGTGCTGATTGAAGAAATTATCCAACAGACGACGAACTTAATTGAGCAGGATCTGCACATTATAATCGATCGTAATGAATTTAATTACAATCGCTTTTGCATGCACATGTTTTATTACCTGAAGCGGATGCGTAGCGGTGAAGAGTTGATTGGTCCGGGTATGGAGATGCTGGATTCTATCAAGAAACAACATCAGGAAATCTATCAGTTGGCACAAAAAGTCGGAGCACTAATCGCACAAGTTTATGGCATTGAATCAAATGAAGATGAGTTGGTTTACTTAATGATTCATATGAATCGTTTGTATGAAAAAAATGTGAGGAGCAAAAAAAATGACTGAATTTAATCAATTAGCGCAAGCCATTTTAGAAACTATTGGTGGCAAAGAAAATATTTCAAACATGACCCATTGTATGACGAGATTGCGTTTTAACTTAAAAGATCAAAGCAAGGTACAAGAAGAGAAATTGAAGGCTACCACTGGTGTTTTGGGGGTCGTTCAATCTGGCGGACAATATCAAATTATTATTGGTCAAACAGTTAATAGAGTCTACAATGTGTTGTTAGACATGACTGGCAGGACACAGGAGCAAGAAACGTCAGACACTACTGAAGTGATGAAGGAACCATTTACTTTAAAAGGTTTAGGCAATAAAATTTTAGACTATCTGGCAGGGAGTTTAACCCCCTTGATCCCGGTATTGATAGCGGCTTCAATGTTCAAAATGGTCATGGCGGTATTCGGACCTTCTATGCTTAACTGGATTTACGAAGGAAGTTCGTTGGCGACGTTGTTGACATTTGTTGGGGATGCTGGTTTCTATTTCTTCCCGGTTTTCTTAGGATATACGGCTGGTAAAAAATTTGGTGTTACCCCGGTTTTAGGAATGTTTTTAGGAGGGGTTCTGCTCCATCCAACGTTTACTCAGATATCGGCAGATGGCATACCCTTCGATGTTTTTGGTATTCCAGTTGCTACGCAGAACTACGCCAGTACGGTGATTCCGATGATTCTTTCGATTTGGATCATGTCCTATGTAGAAAAATTCTTTAAAAAAGTTATTCCTTCTACCTTGGGAACAATTTTTACTCCAACATTGACAATGGTGGTTATGCTGCCAATCACATTAGTTGTGTTAGGGCCTGCTGGATTTGTAATTGGTGAGTATATTAGTAAGTTTTTACTGTCGTTGGATTCTATCGCAGGATTTTTAGCGGTAGCAGTGATAGCTGCTTTATGGCAGTTCTTAGTGATGACGGGTATGCATTTATTGATGATTTCTACAATGATCACCCTTTTCGCACAAAATGGACAGGATTCATTAGTTACACCGGCCGCGATTGTTTCTAGTATGTGTGTTGCAGGAATATGCTTGGGGTCATTTCTGCGGTTACGCAATAAAAATGAAAAAGCACTAGCATTTAGCTTCCTAGCAGCTTGCCTAGTTGGTGGTGTTACTGAGCCGGGTGTTTATGGTTTGGCGGTTCGGTACAGAAAACCGTTTATCGGTTTAATGGCAGGTGGACTAGCAGGAGGATTGTATGCAGGTTTGACAGGAGTCACCGCCTATACGCTGATCCCTGTAGCGAACTTTGCCTGCTTAATTTCTTTTGTGGGCGGAACTACTGGAAATATGATTAATGGATTTATTGCTTGTGGTATTGGATTTGTTGTTTCTGCAGCAGTGACTTATGTTTTAGGTATTGAAGGGGAGGCTAAAAAGAATGATGAATCACTTGAAGAAAGTATTGCTTAGAGCTGATGATCTTGGCTATTCAGAAGCGGTTAATTACGGAATTGAAAAATCCGTAAAAGATGGCTTGATTCAGAGCGTTGGTGTAATGATGAATATGCCAGCTACGGTTCACGGAGTAGCACTATTAAAAAATGAAGCAATCGCTTTTAGTCAGCACACGAATATCTGTGTTGGCAAACCTTTAATCGACCCTAAAAAAATACCTTCTCTCGTAGATAAAGAGGGAATTTTCAAATCTTCCAAAACCTATCGCGAAACCGCTGAGGATTTCGTTGTTTTTGAGGAAGTCATGTTGGAGATTACTGCGCAATATCAACGCTTTTTGGAGTTATTTGGTAGAAAACCAGATTATTTTGAAGGGCATGCAGTGACAAGTGCAAATTATTTCAAGGCAATGGAAAAATTTGCGGCCGATCAAGGATTAAAATATTCTGGATTGCCACGGGGACAAGAGCCAAATTCCTTGACCAAGGATGCGTTTATTGAGGTTAATGGTACGAAGGTATATCTTTTAATGGAGGCAATGCAACCTGATTATGATCCTTATAAGACCTTTGAAAAGTTGCTTTCAAATCTTCACGACGATGGAGTAGATATGATGGTTTTCCATCCAGGTTATTTAGATGATTACATTTTAAAAAATTCCTCATTACTGATTCCACGTACCGCTGAAGTAGCGTTTCTTACAGATTCTACAATCAAAAATAGACTGGATGAATTGGGGATTGAACAGATTAATTATAAGGAAGTGTAACGATGTTCTTTAAAAAAAAGAAAATAATGAGGGCTTTTGTCACTGGAACATCTATCCCCTTGTCTGACGTACATGATGAGGTCTTTTCAACTGGGGTGATGGGAGAAGGAATGGCAATAGAACCTAAGGATGAGTTGATCGTTTCACCAATCGATGGGAGAATTGAAGCGGCGAATCCAAAAATGCAGCATGCGGTCGGACTAAAAATGCAAGATGGGATCGAAGTTCTGTTGCATGTCGGATTAGATACGGTAAATCTAAAAAATGAAGGCTTCAAATTATTGGTCTCGGAAGGTCAAAAGGTACAAGCAGGTGATCCACTCTTACATTTTGATCGAACGGTCATTTCAAAAGCCGGTTTGGCAGATGTCGTTATGCTAATCGTGACAAATCCTCAAAAGTATCAATTTATTTTCCATACAGGTGCTGAAGTAACTAGTGGGGAAGAAATCGGTACATGGCATTGATAAGAATAGTCAGAAAAGAACCTGTGATATCGGATATGCTACTCTGAACTAGGATAAAGAAATACTTTGCCTTATGAACCGACCTTCAAAAGTGAGATTAAAAATGAAGGTCGGTATTTTTATGGCTAAATATAGTTTTTCATTTAAAATGAAAGTGGTTTTAGCATACTCTTAGCTGACAAAGGTGTGATCTGTAAAAGAAAATTTTATTTAGACCCATTCAGGGATATATCTAATTGTGAAATCCATTCTTACTGTATTTCGTAAAGAGGGAATGCCTTGGCAATCATGGAAGGCTTTGAAGAAGTAATCGGGATCACGGATGAATGCCCGTTTTGCTTGGATATAGTTTGAACTTTTATTTCTAAAATAAAAGTTTCATGAGTTGTTATAGTTGATAGAAACGCTAAAACTGAACCTACAAATATCATTAGAATCTGTCCAAAATGAATTTTTTTAGGTCAGAGGAAACTTCTAATTTAGTTTATTTGTTTTAGTCCTTCTACGACTCTTTATTGAAAGCGCTTATCGAACTGTGTACAATATCACTAATAAAGGAGGTTGGGAGTCATGGGGAGAAAGGACAGGGTTTTTGCTTTTCTATGTGAGCAAACAGAACTATTCATTTCTGGAAGTGGGACATCTAAAATAGATGCTACCAGTATTTCAGAAGAAATCGGAATCGCACGTTACAATGTTAGTCGTGATTTGAATCGTTTAGTGGAAGAAGAACAAGTGATTAAATTAGCCGGTCGTCCAGTTTGTTTTCTTGGAAAACATCTGATTGAGAAAGAAATTGGCAGAGAGATCGAGTCTGAGAAGCCGCTAACTGTTCAGGAATTGGAGGAACTTTTGTCTGTCAAAGATAATAAATATCCTAGTGATTATCCGTTTACTGAATTGATCGGCTATGATGGTTCTTTGGAAAATGCGGTGAGACAGGCGAAAGCCGCGTTACTCTATCCGCCGTTTGGGCTGCATTCTTTATTGACGGGTCCGTCTGGTTCAGGGAAGACAACGTTTGCTCGATTTATGTACCAATATGCCAAGCATGCAGGAAAATTGAAAGAAGATTCTTCTTATGTAGTTTTCAATTGCGCCGATTATTCGAACAACCAGCATTTATTATTAGATCATCTTTTCGGTCATGTAAAACACGCGTTCACAGGAGCGGAGACAGATAAGGATGGATTGATCGCTTCAGCCAATGAGGGGATTCTATTTTTGGATGAAATTCATCGCTTGCCTCCAGAAGGACAAGAAATGTTATTTTCGATCATGGATCGGGGGGAGTATTATCGTTTAGGCGAATCCTCAAATCCTAGAAAAGTTCGGGTGCTGATTATAGGTGCAACAACAGAGGAAATCGAGGGCAATATTTTATCGACTTTTTTACGGCGTATTCCGTTGAAAATTTTTATGCCTAGTGTGAAGGAGCGTGGTTTGGCAGAAAAAATAAAATTGATCTATTTCTGTTTTAAACAAGAAGCAAAAAAAATCGAACGGAAGCTGCAGGTCAATGAGGATGTGATCCGTTTCTTTTTACAGTATGATCCTGTGGGCAATATTGGACAGCTGAAAAATGATATTCAGCTGCTATGTGCCAACGCTTTAGTGGACAGTATTTCTAGTCATTCAGAAATTATTCAAGTAAAGCTTTCGCATCTGTCAACGTACTTGATCGATCAGTTTTATTATGCTCATTCTTCAGAGGTTACTAACGAGATGCGTGAAAAATTAAAGCTGTTGCAGATTGATGAGTTTGTTTTTACTCCGGAAGAAGAGAAAGACTTGGACCCCTTTCTTTTAGTGGATGAAGAGGAAAGTGTTTCCCATGATGTTTTGGAAACCTACCATAAGTACATAGAAGGCAAAGGCTCCCTTTCACCATTGAAATCAATTATTCATGGCAAAGCGCAACAGCTGGCGGAAAAGCAAGGCAATCAACAACAGGCCATCTTTAAAATCGTCTCCCGAAAAAACTATGAGGTCACTGTAAACATACTGAAAAAAATCGCGCATACCCAACATTATCATCTAGCTGATAGCAATATTAAGAGCTTAGCTTTACACTTGGATACCTTGATAGAAAAAATCACAGAAGGATACTCCTTCCGCGACAATTCCTTTTTGACCCATAAAAAACCTAACGAAATGGCGTTAGAAAAAGAGCTCGAAGTTGCTGAACAAATCTGTCGTGAGATTTCCGATCAGCTCGAAGTACAGCTGCCAGAGAGTGAAAAATATTTTATCTCGCTTTATTTAAAAGCGATGAATGAAAAATATACAGAGAAAAAAATTGGTGTCCTGATCTTGATGCATGGAACTAGCGCTGCGACAGATCTCGCACAGACTGCCAATCAACTGTTAAATGTGGAGCACGCAGTTGGCTTGAATATGCCGTTGTCACAATCAGTTGGCGATACATTAGAAAAAGCAACCGCGATCGTACAAAAAATCGATCAAGGAAAGGGTGTGGTGATCCTTAGTGACATGGGTTCGTTGAATATGTTCGGCGACATTATTACAAAGAAGACAGGCATCCCGACTCAAACGATCAAAATGGTGACGACGCCAATGGTGATCGAAGCAACGAGAAAATCATTGCTGCCAAAAATGACTATCACAGAGCTGTCAGAAGATATAGTTGAGCAAAGTGCGTATATAGGAAATAGTGTTGAGGATTTTCAAACGAAAGCTTTGCAGGATAGTATCACTCCCTTCAATGATGATCGTAGAAGCAAGATCATCTGCATTTTAGAAGAAAGCTTGATTTTTCTTGATGGGGCGACTATTTACGATTTGCTGGAAATCGAGGCGAAAAAAATTTCGGATACTTATCAGATGGAGCACTTCGAAGATTTTTGGATCAAATTTCTTTTCCATACCAGCAATATGATCGAACGAGCGATTCGTAAAGAGCAATTTTTACGAGAAGATACCGAAATGATTATCCAAAATAATCAAGACCTGTATCATTATTTGAAAAAGCTATTGATTCCTCTAGAAAATCGTTACGCGATCGTGATTGAAGACAGCGAGATCAGCTATCTGATGGAATTGATCGAAGTGAATGCCAACTTGGTATACTAGTCAGCACACTTGAAGAGAAAGAGCAGCACACTAATTTTTATTGAACAGCACACTAAAAAAATAAATTGTTCACTTGAAAGCATCAACTTCGTTTTTCCTTTAAAACGTTGATTTGATGCTTTCTTTTTATTTGTTCATAAAGATGGCATGCTTATTGCTTTATAAAAAGTGAGGAGGTGAAAGAATGATCGGTGTATTAATACTAACCCATGGAGAACTAGCAGCTGGTTATCTTTCGGCATTGAAATTAATAACTGGGGAAGCGGAAAATATTGATACGTTAGGTTTGTATCATGAAACAAGTATTGAAAACTACAAAGAAGAAGTTGCCGCTAAAATGCTGAAAATGGATCAAGGCGAAGGCGTGATCGTTTTTTGCGATATCTTTGGAGCGAGCCCCTACAATGTGACCGCTCAGAATTATCAACGATTAAAAGACAAGGTAAATTATCGCTCAATTACCGGTGTAAATCTGCCGATGGTGATCGAAGCGGTATGCAGCAGAGAAACAATGGAATTAAATGAATTAGCAAAATATATTCAAACAGTCGGAAAAGAGGGTATTAAGGAACTTTTTGAAAACTATGGGAAGGAAGAATAAAAATGAGCGAGATCGTATTAACCAGAATCGATGACCGTCTGATTCACGGACAAGTAATGACAGCCTGGGTAAAGAAAACACGAGCGAACCAGATTTTAATTATTGATGATGAAGTCGCAAAAGATGATTTTATGAGTGAGATTTTAAAAATGTCGGCACCAGCAGGAATTGATATCGTAGTAAAAGGCTTAGAAGATGCTGTAACTTTTCTAAATGAGCAAGAAACAGAAAACAAACGGTTGATTATTTTAGTAAAAGCACCGATCACTATCGACGTGATAGTGGAAAAAGGAATTGTGATTGATAAGTTGGTTGTTGGCGGGATGGGGGCTAAAGCGAACCGCCGAGTTTTGTATAAGAATATTTCTGCTTCTGATGAGGAACGGGCAACCTTCAAGAAATTGATTGATCGTGGCATTCCCGTTGTGATCCACATTATTCCCGATCAAAAGGAAATAGATCTTTCCAAATATCTATAAAAGGATTTATTCAATAAAAAAGGAGGAAGAAAAATGCTTTTATCCGCAATATTAGTTGCAATTATTTCAACGATTTGTAATTGGTGGCCGAGCCACTTGGTTACTAGATCATGGCTATATCCGATTTGGTCAGGTTTTCTAGTGGCCTTAGCGATGGGCGAACCCATGGTAGGGATGCAAGCGGCAGCATATATCAACTTGGCTTATCTTGGTTGGATCACCGCAGGGGGAACAATGCCGGGAAACTTGCCAGTCGCAGCAGTATTCGGTACAGCGATGACGATTTTATCAGGGGCAGATCCAAGTTTGGCGGTAACTTTTGCCGTACCTTTCAGCTTGTTTGGAATTTTGACCTTCCAATTAACGATGTCCATCAATGCTCTGTGGGTCCATCGGGCAGAAAAATTCCTGGACAATGGAAATATCCGAGCAATGCGTATGATGAACTATGTTCCATCAGGGATCTTAAATTTCCTTGTTACAGGGGTTCCGGCTTTTATCTTAGTTTATTTTGGTGCTGAACCGATGAAGAACTTATTGAATATGATTCCAGACTCTTTTGTTAACGCGATGCAAGTGGTCGGGGCAATCATGCCTGCATTAGGGATCGCGATGTTGATCAGCTTCATGGGGAATAAAAAAATCATGCCCTTCTTCTTCTTTGGCTTCATTTTGGCTGTCTATTTGAAATTGGATGTCATGGCTGTTACAGCAGTAGCCGCAATCATGGGCTTTGTATTCTATAGTACTGGATTTCTTGATATGAAACCTGCTGGAAAGGAGCAATCATAAATGGAAGCAAAATTAACGAGAAAAGAACTTTTAAAAAATTGGGCTCTGACTTATTCAAGTGAGACCGCATATAACTATGAACGTTTACAAGCCTTAGGGCAAGCCAATGCAATGGTTCCCGTCATTCGGAAACTCTACCCTGAAGACAAAGAACGTCAAGTACAAGAATTGAAGAAGTATTTTGTGTTTTATAATACCGAACCCTCCTTCATTGGAACGATGATCCCTGGAGTAGCAGCGGCCATGGAGGAACAGCGTGCCAATGGTGCTGAAGATATCACAGATGAGACCATTAATTCTTTGCGAACAGGTTTGATGGGGCCAATCGCAGGTATTGGGGATACCGTCAGTCAAGGAATTGTCTATCCAATCTTAGCTGGTATCGCCTGTTCGTTAGCGATCGATGGCAGTTATGTCGGACCGATCTTTTTTGAAATTGCTTATAAGATTTGTTTGATCGGGTTTGGCTGGAATATGTACCGCTTAGGCTATCAAAAAGGAAAGTCCTTTATTTTAACGATGCTGCGAGAAGGAACCATCGCGCGTTTAACAGAAATCTTCAGCATGGTTGGGTTGATGGTTGTTGGGTGTATGACCGCTTCACGAGTAAATATTGAGATTCCAATGATTTTGAATATTAAGGGCGTCAAGCTAGGCATTCAGGAGCAGGTCATTGATGCGTTGATGCCGGGATTGGTTCCCTTAGCGATCACGATGCTGGTTTATTGGTTAGTACGTAAAAAAGTAAATATCAATTTAATCATTCTGATTATCTTTGTTTTAGGAATTTCATTGTCTTATCTTGGCGTTTTAGGAATTCCGAAATAAGTGGGAGGAAATAGTACATGAAGGCAGTCGATTTAAAAGCAATCAATCAATTGGAATTAGTGGAAAAGGAAAAACCTGTCCCAAAAAAAGGGGAGGTATTGATTCATGTCATGGCCTGCGGTATCTGTGGATCGGATATTCCACGGGTTTACGTTACGGGTTCCTATCATTTTCCGACTGTATTGGGTCATGAATTCTCTGGAGAAATCGTAGAAGTCGCTGATGATGTCAGTTCAGAATATTTAGGAAAGAAAGCCGCCGTTTTTCCGCTTTTACCTTGTAATGAGTGTGAATATTGTCAATCGGGATACTACGCACAATGTAAAAATTACAATTATTTTGGTTCAAGAACAGATGGCGGGTTTGAGGAATACTTAGCCGTTCCATTATTCAATCTCGTTCTTTTAGAAGATCAAGTGAGCTATGAAGAAGGGGCGATGGTTGAACCAGCTACCGTAGCCCAACATGTCATCAATAAGGCTGAATTAAGTGTTGGCGATAATGTCGTCATTTATGGTGCGGGACCGATTGGTGTCATGGTAGCACAATGGGCTCAAATCAATGGCGCTGGAAAAGTCTTACTGATTGATATTGATCCGACGAAAGTCGCTTTCGCACGAGAATTAGGTTTTGAGTATGTATGCAATAGTCAGGAAAAAGAGGCTGAATCATTCATTTTAGAAACCTTAGATGGAAAATTAGCGGATGTGGCGATCGAAGCTACCGGTTCTAGCGCGGCTTTTGATCAATGTGCCCAATCCATTCGTACCTTTGGCAGAGTGGTCTTATTGGGAAATCCTCATTCGGATATGGTTCTTAAGCAGAAAACGTATGACCAATTTATGCGGAAAGAAGGCACGATCGTCGGTATGTTCAACAGTGTTTACGAACATTTTCCCAAAAATGAATGGCAGGTGACTGCGCAAGCAATCGCAAATAAGCAGTTAAATTTAAAACCGCTGGTCACCCATAAAGTTTTAATTGAAGACTTGATTGAGGCGTTCGATATGATTCATGAGAAAAAAGAATTCTACAATAAGGTGTTGATGGTCAATGAAAAATTATTATGAGAATAGTCAAGCAGTAATGGAGGAATTGGAACATTTATTGGAGAAAGTTTCCAGTGAAGAGATTGATCACTATATAACGGCTTTGTTAGAAGCCCGTGAAGTTTTCTTTATCGGTGTGGGGAGAGTACGTTTGTCATTAGAGGCGGCGGTTAAACGATTGACGCATTTGGGGATCAGCTGTCATATGGTGGGCGATCTGAATGAACCGCCGATCACTAAGGAGGACCTTTTAGTTGTGGGCAGTGGTTCTGGGGAATCAGTGATTCCTCTGGAGATCGCCAAAAAAGCAAAATCCTATGGCGCGAAAGTGGTTCATTTGACCTCAAATCCCGATAGTTCGATTGCCAGATTGGCCGACCATATTGTCAAATTTGATAGCCCTTCTAAAAGCAATCAAACCTTCACCTCGATCCAACCTATGACAACAGTGTTTGAACAAGGACTGCTTATTTTTCATGATGTTTTAGCTTTACGGTTAATGAATGAAAAACATCTTACAATGGATGATCTGAAGAGTCGTCACGCGAATTTAGAATAGCTGTCAGGCTTAATTTTCATCGTTAGATTAATCTAAAAGGAGTCTAAAAAATGGACAATGAAAAGAAAGTGGCTTTTATCACTGGGGCGGCTGGTGGTCTTGGCACAGCAGTTGTCGAAAAGTTACTAGACAAAAATTTCATCGTTTTGGTCAATGACAACAATCAAGAGAATGTACAAAGGTTATTGGATAAATTCAATGGAGATGACATACAGGCATTCTGCTTTGATGCGACAGATGAAACTGCTTGGGAAGAGGCCGCTAAGGAAATCAAGGAGCAATTCGATAAAGTGGATGTGCTGTTCAATAATGCTGGAATCTTCAAGATCGAAACGATCGAAGAAACAAGTGTGGAACTTTGGAAGAAAACGATGGATGTGAATGCGTTAAGTATTTTCTTAGGAATAAAAACGATGTCGCCATTACTGAGAGAAGGCAGCAGTATTATTAACACCAGTTCGATCGCGTCATTTTTAGGGTCAAAAAACCGCATTGCTTACGCAGCGTCAAAAGGTGCTGTTTCTGCTTTGACTAAAGCCACAGCTATCGAGTTCGCGCCTCGAGGTATTCGAGCGAATTCTGTTCATCCTGCTTATATTAAAACTCAGATGGCTGAACATGCGGCGGAGGCTACTGAACGGACGATGGAAGAAATGGGGAGCCGAATTCCTTTATATCAGCGGATCAGTACCGCGGATGAAGTAGCCGATGTTGTTGTTTTTTTGGCATCAGATGCGTCACGCTTTATGACAGGTTCTGAAGTAGTCGTCGATGGTGGACAATCAGTAAATTAAAAGGAAAGAGGAGCAAAAAATGGTAAAAATCTCTCCGTCGCTGATGTGTATGGATATCAGTAAATTTGAAGAACAAATCAATTGTTTAAACCAGCAGGTTGATTACTATCATATCGATATTATGGATGGTCATTACGTCAACAACATGACTTTGTCTCCGTGGTTCATTGAACAGCTTAAGGATCATACAACGGTCCCTTTAGATGCTCACCTGATGGTAACAAATCCAATTAATTATGTTGATCAGCTACTTGCTTTAGGGGTAGAAGTTATCAGTATTCACGCTGAACATTTGAACGGTCATGCCTTCCGACTAAGTGAAAAAATCAACCAGCACAAAAAGAAAATGGGTGTCGTTTTAAATCCAGAAACACCGTTAAATCTGATTACGGACTATCTCCATTTGGTCGATATTGTGACAGTGATGACAGTAGATCCCGGATTTGCCGGTCAGACATTTATTTCCGAGAGTTTAGACAAGGTACGAAAACTAAAAGCATACCGTGAAGAACAGAACTTGAAGTTTGAAATTCAGATCGATGGGTCATGTAATGAAAAGACATATTGTAAGATGATTGAAGTTGGAGCGGATATTCTGATCGTAGGTTCAAGTGGTTTATTCAATTTAGATGTTTCGATTGAAAAGGCGGTTGAAATAATGCAGAAACAGCTTTCTGATGCGATTTAAATATGGCTCGTTATAAAGGGAAAGCCCGATGTTTAGTTACTTCCAACTAAACATCGGGCTTTCGCGTTCAATTAATCAAAATACCAGTAAAACTTATTGGTTGCTCCTAGTAAGTTTCAATTGTTTTAGGATATTTATTTTACTTCATCGGCAGCTTAATCTGGAACACAACGCCTCTTGGCTCCCAATCTCTCACCGTCAGCTTGCCTTTGTGCTGGCTGATGATCTGCTTGGCGATAGCGAGGCCGAGGCCATAGCCGCCGGTTTCTTTGGAACGGGAGCGGTCTTCGCGATAGAAGCGTTCGAAGATGTGCTTCTTGTCTTCGTCACTGATGGAAGGGCCGTTGTTTTTGACTTCGATTAGCCAGTTGTCGCCGGAAACTTCCGATTGTAGGACAATTTTTTCTTTGGTATCGGTGTATTTCAAGGCGTTGTCCAGCAGGATCACCAGCACTTGATGGATACGTTTCTCATCGATCCTCATTGGCTGATCTGCGAAATTTTCCAAGATGAACTGTTTTTCGTTCATTTCCGCGATTTCCTGGAAGGGCTGGGCTAACTGCTGAATGAAGGCTTTTGGTTCGATGGCTTCTTTTTGTAAAAGCAGCTCATTGGAGTCGCTGCGGGCTAAGGTCAATAGGTCTTCAGTCAAGCCCTTCATTCGTCGGGTCTCATTCAGGGCTTGGGCAATCGGTTCGGATTCTTCCAAAATCGTATGATCCGGTTTAGTGAACAATTGCTGCAGACTATTTTGGATAATCGCCAGCGGAGTCCGTAATTCATGGGAGGCATTTTCGACAAATTCCTGCTGCTTGCGCCAAGAGTTCATGATTGGCTGCATATTCATTTTTGAAATGTAAAAGCTTAAGCCGATGGAAAGCAGCCAGAAAACGATCATACACAGAATAAGCGTTGTCTCGAAGGTTTTCATGGAATCGGCGATCTGATTGGTGTTGGCTAAAAATTGGATATAGGCGACACCGTCTGCTTCTTTCTCTTTATCTGCCGCAATCGTGTAGGAATGAAAGGCCAGCGTCTGGTCTGAATCAGAGGTGTTTTCTAACTTCAGCGACTGAATCGTGTCCAAGTTCTCCTTGTCTAAGGTCAGGTATTCTAGTTCAGTGAAGCGCCCCCCCAGAACATCCTTGTTCAAAATTTCCCCGTGCTCTGACCATAAAATAATCTGAGTATTGAAACGGTTGTTGCCGCCAGGGCCCTTATCCATCTTTTGCTCGTCAGGCATTTGAGCGAGGAAGGGGTTGTCCTGCTGGTAACGATTGATCTCCATTTCGATCAGATGATCATTTTTCGCCATTTGTTCTAATGAAAGGTCTGTTTGGCGATAGGCGGAGCTTTGGAGCAGCTGCAGGGTGATGAAGCCCAACAGCAGGAAGATTCCCGCAAAGGAACCGGTATTGATCAGGAAAAATTTTAAGCGTTGTTTTCGTGTTATTTCCGTGTTCATGGCATCAATCCTTTTGCAAAATGTAGCCGACATTTCGCAGTGTCTTGAAGTACTGATCGACACCTGCCGGCTTGAGATGTTTTCGTAAATGGCTCATGTAAACTTCTACGACTGTGATGGTCGTATCTGAATCGAAGCCCCAGATCCGATCGAAGATTTGCTCCTTGGTCAGGATCACGCCTTTATTTTGGATGAAGTAGACCAGCAGATCAAATTCCTTTCCTTGGATCGGCAGGATTTCTTCCTCTACCGCGACTTCTTTTGTCGCGAGGTTGCAGGTAATATTTTTATACATCACCTGATTTTCGGCAAACAGTCCCAACGAGCGCTTTAGTAAGGCTTTGACACGCATGATCAGCTCTTCGCGGTAAAAGGGTTTGGTTAAATAATCGTCCGCGCCTTTTTGAAAACCGGTCACCTTGTCTTCCAGACTATCCTTGGCTGTTAAAATCAATACGGGTGTCTGGATATTTTTCTCCCGCAATTCTGCTAAGACCTCGTAGCCGTTCTTCCCCGGCAACATCAAATCCAGCAAAATCAGATCATACACGCCGCTTTCTGCTTCGAACAGCCCTTCCTCGCCATCATACACTTGAGTAATTTCTCCTAAGTCTGACAAGATTTCTTTGCTGTTATCCGAAAGTGTCGCTTCATCTTCTACTATTAATAGGTTTATCATATTTATTCCCCTTATCTTTATTCCTCCTTTAGTTTACCACGCTTTCCTAAATCAACCTTAAAACTTTTTATCTCCCGCTTAAGCTTCGGTTAAGCCAGCTTGACTATTCTACAGGCAGACAAATGAAGGAGGAACCATTATGAACTATATCAAACGGGCGATCCAAAGCCTTTGGGCGAAGAAAGGGCGCAGCATTTTAATGATCGCTGTCTTTTCAGCCATATTAATCTTTGTGCTGGCGGGGTTAACGATCCGCAGTGGCGCAGACTTAGCAACCACAAACGCGAAAAAAAGTGTCGGAGCGACGGTCACCTTATCGACGAATCGGGAGGCGATGTTTAAAAATGCCGAATCAGATTCTGATGGGGAAAACAGCCGACCAGATCCCGGAAGCTTCGAACAGACGCCGGTCAATCTGAGCGACGCGGAAAAAATCGCGAAATTAGCCAATGTCAAATCGTATTCCTTTGAGGCAAGTACCTCCGCGGATAAAAGTACTGGTATCACACCGATATCTAGTGACAGCGACAGTGACGAGGAATCTTCTGATGAGCAGGCAGCCGGCTTCGGTGGACAGGGTGCACCTGGCGGGATGAGCCAAGGGGATTTTCAAATCAAAGGCGTTTCAGAAAGCAGCTCTTATAGTGAATTCTCAGCGGGAACAGCTAGCCTCGTAAAAGGGGAAGCCATCACGGCAGAGGATGAAGGAACCAACAATGTTTTGATCGAACAAAGTCTAGCAGAGGCCAATGATTTGAGTGTTGGTGATAAATTCAAGATCAAAGACAGCGACGACAAGGATGTCGAAATGACGGTCAAAGGAATCTACAAAACTAGCAGCTCTGGCGACAGTATGGGAGCACGCTTCAACTTTATGAACCCATCAAACACGATCTTTTCTTCTTATACCATGGTGAGCACCTTGACTGGTTCAGATGGAAAGACCATCGACTCAGCGGTTTACAACTTGGATGATCCAAAGGAAATGGACAGCTTCGTGAAGAAAGCCAACAAGCTGATCGACACGGATACCTTCAGCCTAGAGACCAATGACCAAATGTATCAGCAAATGCTGCAGCCATTGAACAACGTTTCAAGCTTTGCCAAAAACATCGTGATCCTAGTAGCTGTAGCCGGCGTGATCATCCTGACTCTGATCATTATGCTTTCGATTCGGGAACGAAAATATGAAATCGGCGTCCTACTCTCATTAGGCGAATCACGGATCAAGGTCATTTCACAATTTTTCGTTGAAATTTTTGTCTGCATGATCTTTGCCTTAGGAATCGCGGCAGCCAGCGGGAACGTCGTTGGTAACGCCGTAGGAAACCAGCTGCTAAGCCAGCAGACCACCTCTCAAAAGACGGATAGTCAGGCAGATGCCGTAGATAATGGCGGCCCTGGACAAGGTCAAATGCCAGGAGGAGGTAATGGCGGCCCTCGTGGCGGCGGTCAAATGGGCAGCAATCCATTCACTCAAACAGAGGAAATCCAAGACCTGAACATTTCTGTCCAACCGATGGAAATTCTAAGTCTGGCAGGGATTGGCTTAGGCATCAGTTTATTTTCAATTGTCCTATCATCCGCAGGCATTCTGCGGTTGAACCCGAAAAAGATTTTGATTTCGTAAGCGAATAGAAGAAGGAGGAAGTATTTATGACACTATCAACAAAGGATTTAGGCTACTGGTATGAAAATAGCGGTCCATTATTCGAAAACGTGAATTTGACATTTGAAAAGGGCAAGATGTACGCGATTTTAGGCACTAGCGGGTCAGGGAAGACGACGTTTCTATCCCTGATCGCGGGCTTAGATACACCGAAAAGTGGAGAAATTCTATATGAAGACACTTCGTTGAAAAAAATCGGTTTGCGAGAATATCGTCGCAAGGACGTCTCCATCGTCTTTCAAGCCTACAACCTGCTGCCGTATTTATCGGCTGTGGACAATGTGGTGACAGCGATGGAGATCGCCCAAAGCCAGCAGGCAGACAAAAAGGCCTATGCGCTGGCGAATCTAGAAAAAGTCGGCATCACCAGAGAATTAGCGGAGAAAAAGGTGACTCTGCTATCTGGTGGGCAGCAGCAGCGGGTCGCAATCACACGGGCTCTGTGCTGTGAGCATGATTTGATCGTCGCGGATGAACCGACCGGAAATTTAGATGAAGTAACTTCAGGTGAGATTGTCAATCTGTTTCAGGAAATCGCTCATGAGCAGAAAAAATGTATTGTTTTAGTTACCCATGAACAGGAAGTGGCAAAGGCCTGCGACGTAGTCTATGAGCTGAAAAATCAAGAGTTTAGTCAGGTTTCTTAGGAAGGAGGAAGCGCGTGAAGGGATATTTAAAAAGAACGACATTTTTCATTGGATTATTGGTTTGTCTAGCAGGCTGTAGTGTAAGCGGCACGGTATCCAATGAGACGGAGCCGGAAGAACTATCGGTCACATTGAATGAAGACTGGCAGGAGGATCAAAGCGAAAAAGAAAAGGAATATCAAGAACTGCTGAAAAGCGGCGATTACAATGAGGACAATATCTATGTCAAGGTCGATCCTTACGATGCCAGCCCACTGTCGGCATTGCTGCTTTTCCAGACAGAAGAAGCAATAAAGGTAGAAATTTCAGTGGCTGGCAAGGACGATGAGAGCACCATCAAAAACAGTTTTGATGATTATACGACAGATCACAGTATTCCCGTTTTAGGCTTATACGCCGACAAGGAAAATGAAGTAACCGTGAAGCTGACGAATGAAGCAGGCACCAGCGTGGAGAAAAAGCTAACGATAAAAACAGGAGCGTTAGCGAAATCCATCGCTGATATCGAGGTCAACGAAGCCGATACAGAAAAAATGGCGCTAGGAGACAGTGAACTGACCTTTGTCGTTCCAAGCACGAAGCGCGCCTATGCCTTTGATGCAAATGGCGATGTTCGCTGGTATTCCACCCGCTACAACAGCCATATTTTTAAAGAATTAGCCAATGGAAATCTGCTGTATCTCACAAAAGAAGCCAATGACGCCGATACCTATAATGTGTTGCTAGAGACGGACTACTTAGGAAAAATCTACAACCGTTACGATTTTTCCAGCTCTAGCGCCTCCAACGATACCGGTGAAAGCAAAGGTGAAATGACTGTGATTCATCATGACGGCATCGAGCTGCCAAGCGGCAATTTGCTACTGACGGTTAATGACGGCAGTAATTACATTGAAGACACGATGATCGAATTAAATCGTGAAACAGGGGAGATCGAGAAAACGATTGATTTAAAGGATCTATTACCAGAATCTTTTTACGAAGAATATGATTCAACCAGTCGTGAGGACGGCAAGATCGATTGGTTCCACCAAAATTCGGTGGACTACGATGAGGCGGACAACAGCATTATTATTTCGGGGAGGCATCAAGATACGATTATGAAAATTGATTATGCCACTAACGAGATCAAATGGATCATGGGCGACAGCAGCGGCTGGCCCGAAAGCTATCAGAAGTATTTTCTAGATGGTGATGTTAAAGCCAGCGGCGGACAACACGCCGCGATCGTCCTGCCGGATCAAGATGACAACGCTGAGACCACCGATATCCTGTATTACGACAACAATATTTCCGTTACCCGCGGCGATGAAGCCGACTCCGAGAAATACTCAGAGGCTCGGCAAGTTCGGATCAATGAAGAAGATAGGACGATCGAAGAAGTATGGACCTTCGGCGAAGACCTAGGGGAAGCCTACTTCACCAAAATTATCGGAAGCGCCCGCTATCTGGCAGATAACGGCAACCGCTTAGTCAACTTTGGCTATCGTGAAGAGGGCAAGACCAGCTCGATCATGGAGGTCACTGAAGACGGTGAGACCGTGCTGGATGTTGATTTAACAGATTTCCCAGCCAGTGCCTGGGCTTATCGCGCAGAGCGATTGTCACTGTATAATGACAATTGGACGTATCAGTTGGGGTAGAGACAAAAGGAAAAGCTGCGGAGATTCTCCGCAGCTTTTTTGATGGCTTAAATCATTATAACTTACAAGTAAAGTAATTCAAATATCATTAGATTCCATTTTCAATATTTTGGTAAATACATCTATATAGTCTTTTTTATTGTTTGATCGTGAAAGTAATTCAATCAAGTTTGCAGTGTCATTTTCAGTTGACTCAAAAGCAGAAAAAAATTCAATAAAACTAACATCTAATCCATCAAGTAACTTAACTAATGTTTCAATAGAGATATTTCTTCCTTTAGTTTCAAGTGTTCCAATTAATACAACGCTTACTCCTGATATTTCAGACAACTTTTCTTGAGTCAATTTTTTTATTTTACGTAACTCTTTAATTCTTTTACCAATTTTTGCTGCATTTAATTCTTCCATACTCCACCAGTTTCATCTGTTTCTTTTAATTTTATAGTAATTAAATTACTACTAGTATTAACTATAGTGTTGATTTTATATTTTAAAACAACACTATGTATTGACTTAGAGTTTTGAATTGGTATACTATAGATATATTAAGAATAGATTTAGAAGGAAGTGAGATTTATGAGCCAACACACAATCAACTATAAAACGTTGAAGCATCTTTCATATATTCGTTTTGGTCATAAAATTGGTCGAGGATGGTATGCAATTCTAATTACTGCTGAAAAAGAATTGGCTGATCTAGGGTATTCGATTAGAAATGTGAGGCGAGAGGATGGCACACTAATAATTTCTATTGAAGGAAAATCAGAGGATGTGTCATCTGAAGTTCAACAAATTTTATACAAAGCTGAGCTTGCAAGTGAAATGACTTGTGAATGGTGTGGAAATTATTCAGTATCACAGACTGTTATAGATAATGAGACCTATACAATTTGTGAGGAATGCCAAGAAAATTGTGAAAGTTTAGCTGGAGTAGAAAAAAGAATTCTGCTACAAAAAATTCGTGAATTAGAACAGATGAATTATCTTATGAGAAATGAAGTAATTGCTCAAAAAGCCAAATCAGAACATTATAAAATGGGGCTTGAACAATATAGAATGCGTGCAAAAAAACTATCTGATCAATTAGGCCAAACAAGAGGTAAACCATCCGTGTATAGAATTGACACCGAGCAATGACAGACCAAGGATTCAAATTCAAGTATTCCTTTGGGTCATTGAATAGATAGTACTAACAGGAGTTTCAAGGAGGAAATTATGGAAAAAAGAACGATTGTTAAAAAAAGAAGAAATCAAGAGAAAAAACGTCATTTTAAGAAAAAAGTGACGGCCAGGTTACTTATCAGCTCAGTAGTTTTGGGTGGGATTTTATTAACTGGGGTACAAAGTATTCAAGCATCTGAAGCAGACGGAAAATGGGAAGCGCGTTCTGTTGAACAAATCAAAAAGGATGTAGAAGGTAAAAGTGAATACACGATTGTTTGGGGAGATACTTTAAGTGGTATATCACTAGCGACGAACATTACTATGGATAAGTTAGCATCATTAAACGGCATAGGCGATTATAACCTAATATTTGCTGGAAATAAACTTCTTTTTGAAGGAAATGTTGTCACTGTGCAAGATAAGAATGGTGTCGTAACAGATCAACAAAGAGTTACTGAAGCGGATAAAGTAGTTCCTAATCAGCCGATTGGTGAATCTGTTGGGCAGGCTGTGCAGCCTTCTTCTGAATCGAACTCACAAAGTCAATCAAATAGTCAGCCTACTGGATCTACCACTACTTCTTCGAGCGAAGTAGCAAACCAAAATGAAGGAAAAGTAGATCCTGGAAATTCATCTGGGGGGACAAATAATAATGAAGAGTCTACGAAACCTGCGCCTGTTCCTACACCAACCCCAACTCCCGATCCAGATCCAACACCTACGCCAGAGCCACAAGTACAGTATACCGTATGGTATTATGTGTCCGAAGGTGATGATCCGTCTGTAAATATTGAAAAAGGGAGCCGCTTGTTTTCGACTGAGGCTGAAGCAACAAGTTTCATTGAAGGTTACGCAGATAATCTCCTAATGCAAGGTATTACTGGAAGCTACGGAGTAATGTCGTGGGAATAGAAACTAATAAAAGTGAAAATAGTTTCGTTTAATCAAAAAAGATGACTTTGGATTTCTGACCGTGAAATTTAAAGTCATCTTTTTTGGACTATGACACACTTTTAATGACTATCAGGTGCATTACCGGAAGGAATGAACTCTATTGAGGATAATATATGAGCGTGAATTTAGACTGAAAATTTCTCAGGATATCTTTGTGAAGAATGAATCTATTCTGAGGATTTCTGAGCGGACATCCAAGAATTTCTCAAAACCTTTATGTTAAAGGAATTGAAAACAATAAATGTGTTGTCACTGTTCTTATGTGTGGAATGAAATTTATGCACCAAAGGATTTCATCAGAGCAAATCTTCTTATATTAAAGGAAAGACTATTGAAGAAATAGTAAAAGAAAGATTGTTAAATCGAGAATTTGAACAGAGATAAATCGATGTTGTTTGGGTAACAAATATTACTTACATTTCTTGTAGTGATGGTTGTCTCTGTTGTCTACTTATATTGATTTAGCAACACGCATTCCACCATTTTATATGGCGGATTCACGTATAAAAAAGAAATTGTCGTTCATCCGTTATAAATCTATAAATGTGAATTGCCTATGGTAATTCACTCTGGTAGAGGTGGCCAATATCGAGCCCTTATCTATCAAGAGCTATTGACCGAGTATCACATCACACATTCCAATGAATCAACCTGGCCTACTGTTGACAATGCAATAATCGAATCATTTCATCTTTATGAGTGATACATTTTAATAATAATATATCATTAATAAGGTGGTGGAATAACGGGAAGAGTGTACACTAAAACGAAGTTCTGTTAGATAACTTAATCTAACAGAACTTCGTTTTATCATTGTAGAGCCGACATAAAATGTGGAAAAGGAATATAAAATCACAATTTTCAGAATTTGTACCCCTTAAAAAAGAAGACGGACTTTACTTTATAAGAAAGTGAAGGCAGTTTCGATTCTCATTTTTTGTTTTTAGAGTTGCCATTTTATTTCATTAATAGAGCAATTCAATTTTCTTCTCTGCTAGAAAGTCTTTCCATTCTGAGGAAGCTTTCTGATCTGTGATAATATAATCAATTGAGTCAAAATCAGATATCAAATAAACAGTTCTAAAATCAAATTTCGTATTATCTGCCAGTAAGAAATTTTTCTCAGAGGAATAAAAAATATTCTCTCGAATTTTAGCTTCTTGTTCGTTTGTGTCGGTTGGACCTGCGGGTATAGAAAGACCTGAACAGCTAACAAAAGCTTTATTGATTACATATTTTTTTATAGACTCATTAGTTATATTGCCAACCAATGAATTTGACTTGCCGCGCAGAGTACCACCAAGGATGATCAAGTTTACATTTTTTGAATTCATAAGAATAGATCCGTTGGTAATGGAATTAGTGATGACTGTTACTGATAATTCAGCTTCTTTAATCATTTTTGCTAAACAATTTGCTGTTGTAGATGAATCGATTGCTATCGTATCCCCAGGATTAATGTAGTCTAGACATATGTTGGCAATACTTTTTTTTTCATCTTGAAGCATTTCATTCCTAATTGTAATGGGAACTTCATTATCTACAGGTTCAATTAAAAAAGCCCCTCCACGAACTCTTTTAATTTTATTCGCATTTTGTAATTCAACCAAATCATTTCTAACTGTTTCTTCTGTGACATCAAACATTTTACTCAATTCGGAAGTGGAGACGCTTCCGTTTTCATATAACAGATTTTCAATAATACGCAAACGCTCAAATTTCAACATTTCACAGTCCTCATTTCACTAGATTTCTTCTTTATGATAACAAGCTTGAATTTGAAAATCAATACTATAACTTTTGTGTTATTTTGTATATTTTTGGAAAGTTTGGTTTTAATTCAAAAAAACATTGACTTATTTTTGGTTTCTTTGTATATTGTGAATAAGGAAAGCGCTTAACCAAAAAAGAAACCAAAAAAAGGAGAATTTTGATGGAAAAAGGTAATTTTAAAGGAATGTTACCCTTGCTTATTTTTTTAGTTCTTTACATGTTTACTGGTTTATCGACAGGAAGTTTTGAGAATATGCCGTTAATGGTAGGAATTACTCTGGCTTGTGCAGTAGCTCTGATGATGAACAAGAAAGAAGAAAAAATTAGTTTTGACGAAAAAGTTACTATTTTTTGTAAAGGTGCTGGCGATCATACACTAATACTAATGGTCATTATCTTTATGCTTGCCGGAGCTTTCTATGGTGTCGCTAAGGCAATGCATGCCGTTGACTCTGTTTCAAATCTTGGGTTGAGTATTTTACCATCTAATATGATTCTTCCTGGAATTTTTCTTATTGCTTGTTTATTGAGTTTTGCAATGGGAACTTCAATGGGAACTGTGGCAGCGTTAGCACCAATTGCAATTGACGTTGCAACTAAAACTGATTCAAATGTAGCTTTACTTTGTGGGATTGTTGTGGGAGGAGCGATGTTTGGGGATAACCTTTCATTCATTTCTGATACGACTATTGCAGCTACTAGAACACAGGAAGTTACAATGAAGTCAAAATTTAAGGCAAATATCCTAATTGTTTTGCCTGCAGTTTTAATCAATTGTATAATTCTTGCTCTTCAGCCAATCGATACAAGTGGTATTTCAGGAGGTACGTACAATTATAATCTGGTCAATATTCTTCCATATGTTTTAGTAATTATTCTCTCACTGGTAGGCATGAATGTAATCAATGTAATGACTTTGGGCGTTCTATCTGGACTAGTTATCGGCTTGATACACGGGGATTTTGGTTTAACTGGATTTATGAAAACGATTCATGAAGGCATGATGGGAATGCAGGATATGGCTATTATTGCGGTACTAGTTGGCGGATTAGTTGCTGTAATGAAACATCTTGGGGGGATTGACTGGCTTCTCCATAATTTGACAAAAAATGTAAAATCGCGTAGAGGAGCAGAGTTTTCAATCGCTGCATTAGTGAGTTTGATCGATATCGCTACGACCAATAATACGATTTCTATTATTGCTGCTGGACCTCTAGCAAGGGATATCGCTGATCGTTTTGATATTTCGCGCTCAAGAACTGCTAGCATTTTAGATTTATTTTCATCCGCTTTTAATGGATTACTACCGTATGCAGGTCAATTGTTGGTTGTTGGTGGACTAGCAGGTGTGTCACCTGTGAGTATCATGCCCTATAATTGGTATTCAATGTTAATGATAGCTGCTGGGAGCCTTTCAATTATTTTGCAAATTCCAAAAGTCAAAGATACATTGGATGTTAAAAAGACTAATCTCCCAGATATAGAAATTGAGGAGTCAAAAGAAATCGATACTATTTAGCTTTCCAGTTGGTAACATTTTTTAGGGGGATAGATAATGAAAAAATTATTAGTGCGTGCGCCAATCAATGATGAAAATTTGTCAAAGCTTCAAACAATATTTGAAGTAGTCGTGTATCTGCCATGGACAGATACAGGTGAACGGTATTATGAACAAGAAATGATTGATTGTCTTTTAAGAGAACGTCCAGACGCATTAATTACAGAACTAGATGTAATTAATGAAACCGTTTTAAAGGGGTACTCTGATTTGAAATTCATTGGGGATTGTCGAGCATCTCCAGAAAATATTGATGTATCAGCTTGTAAAAATTATGGTATTCCAGTTTTATGCACACCTGCTAGAAATGCTAATGCCGTAGCAGAAATGTGGGTTAGCACGGTAATTGCTTTTGAACGAAACTTAGTTGAATCAGTAATTTGGACAAAAGACAAGCAATGGAAAGTCGGGACGACCCCTTATCATTTATGGATGGGTAATGAAATATATAAATCAAAAATTGGCTTTGTTGGTTTTGGAGCAGTCGCAAGAAATATTGCGGAACTTCTTCGCGGATTCAATGTTGATATTGCTTTTTATGATCCTTTTGTCGATGATCTAGACGACTATAAAAAGGTTGAATTGGAGGAAATTTTTTCGGAGTCAGATTATATCACGATCCATTTACCAGTTAATGACACGACGACTCGAATGGTCAATCGAGACCTGCTATCACTGATCAAAGAAGACAGTGTTTTCATCAATTCTTCACGCAGTGCGGTTGTAGATAACGAAGCCTTATATGAACTTATAGAAAAGAAAAAAATTCGAGGAGCTATTCTTGACGTTCTAGATACCGAGCCTCCTTCTGAGAAGGATATGAACGTGGCTGATATTCCGAATATTCTACTGACACCACACATATACGGAGCTTCAAATCAAGTGGTGGATCATCAATCTGAGATTATTACCAGTAAGATTTTTGAACTTTTGAAAAAGGAGAGTTTCGCAGATCAGACAGTAGGTGACTTGGTTTGATACAAGATGTAGCATTAATTATTGATATTGGTACAGGCAGTACCAGAGTGGCAGCAGTTTCGTGTAGAGGGGCTATTCTGAATATAAAAAGCTTTAAAAATTCTTTCTATGTAGATGATGAATACAATGATGCCAAGTATTTTATTCCGAATGAACTAAAACAAAATATTTTTTTGGGAGTTAAGGAATTATCTTCAGATTTAAAGAACTGTAAGATACGCTATATAAGCTCATCTTCAGCAAGAGAATCGTTTGTCCTCCTTGATGCTAATGGTAATGATTTTTATGGATTACCAAATGTTGATAACCGAGGAAAAGATTGGCTAAGTAGTATTCCCGACAAAGACTATATTGAAAAAGTAACGGGGCGACCTTTGACTGAAGATTTTGGTGCAATGAAATTGTATGGATTTAAGCAAAAGAGAGAAAATTATTATCATTCAATTGATAATATAATTAGTTTGAGTGATTGGATTGGGTATATTCTCACTGGAAAAGTTGAAATTGAATTGTCACAGGCTTGCGAAACACAATTATTTAATATTTATTCGAAGAAATGGGATACCCGTGTTTGCGAAGATTTTGGACTTGATGAATCTATTCTTCCATCAATCGTTACAACAGGAACGATCCATGAGATTTTACCGGAAATGAAGTCTATTTTCAATTTAGATTCTGAATGTAGTTATGTTGTTGGAGGAGCAGATACGCAATTAGCTGCACGAGGAATGAATCTAAGTTCATCCGATATAGGCCTAATTTCCGGAACCACTTCGCCGGTAGTAAAGTACAAAACGAGTATTCCCAATTATGAAAAAAATAGAGAATTCAATTTCTGGTGTAGTTGTAATTTAGGCGGTAAGGGTTATCAAATTGAAACCAATCCTGGTGTCACAGGCCTGAATTTACAACTTGCTAAAGAAAAATTACTGCCAGATGCAACCTATGAATCGATCAATCAATATGTTATGGACAATTATGAAGATTTGAAATGTGTAGCGAGTTTTACTAGTCAATCGCCATACAAAAATATTTCATTTCCTAATGGTGGATTTCTAATGACAGTTCCTTTTCATCAAGAAATTGGAAATGAAGATTTGATCCATGCGATGGTAGCAGATATCGCTTTTTCTATTGCATTCAAAATTCGTCAAAATGAAGTATTAAGTCAAACAAACTCTCCCTACATTGTTGGTGCCGGTGGTGGTTTGAGAATGGATTGCCTCTGTCAAATGGTTGCTGATTTGACAGATAAAAAACTGATACTGAAAGAAAATTATGATGAGGCATCAATTATAGGCGCAGCAATGACATGTTTTGCGCTAGAAGATTCTGCGCAAAAGCTTTCCGTTGTAAAAGAATATTACCCAAACGAAAATAAATACTTACGAGAAAAATTGGAAACATGGTTGTTATACCGTGAAAAAATGAATAGTAAAAAAGAGATTGGAGCATTTTAGAGATGAAGTATATGGAGCAAAGACAACAGATTGTAGACTTTGGAAAAAAATTAATCACCGAAAAATTGACAACAGGAACCGGCGGAAATATCTCGATCTTTATTCGAGAAGACAACGTGATGTTAATCAGTCCAAGTGGGATTCCTTATAACGAAACAACACCTGAAGATATTGTTATTTTGGATTTAGATGGCAATGTAGTAGAAGGCACTCGTAAACCTTCCAGCGAGTATCACATGCATTGCATTTTCTATAAGAAGACAGATCATGTAAACTCTGTCGTTCATACTCATTCTGACTATGCAACAGCGGTAGCGTGCTTATTGCAAGACATCGAACCGCTCCATTACATTATCGGATCTGTAGGAGATAGGGTTCGTTGCTGTGACTACAAAACGTTTGGAACACAAGAATTAGCTGATGAAGCGTATCGTGTAATGGGAAATAATAATGGAATCCTGCTCGGAAACCATGGTGTCTTGGCTGTTGGACCAAGTTGCGCAGAGGCATTCTCTGTAGCAAAAGATATTGAGTTCTTAGCGAAACTAAAAATAAGAGCAGAAGCGATTGGTAAACCAGTATTACTAAATAAAGAACAAATGGAAATAGTTGTCGAGAAGTTTGGAACTTATGGGCAAATTTTTGAAAAAGTCTAAACGAATCAATAATAAAAATGATATCAGTTAAGAACATACAGAACCGATCAGTGATATTGTAGTTAATCGGTTTTGTATGATTCGATTTTTAGGAGGAGAATACATGCTGAATTTCAACTATTATAATCCGGCAAATATTTATTTTGGTAGAAATGAAGAGCAACGCATTGGTGAACTTATCAATAAATGGAGTGAAGCTAAAAAAGTTTTGATCCTTTATAGTGGGGATTATTTCGAAAAACTAGGGATTGCGAAAACGATCCATGAAGAATTATCGAAATATGAAATTCAATACTTTGAAAACGGGCAAGTTGTCCCAAATCCTGCACTCTCACTAATTAATGAGCTAAGTGAATTTGTTAAAGAAAAAGGAATCGATTTCATTCTGGCAGTCGGTGGTGGTAGCGTTATCGATACTGCAAAGGCTACAGCACTCGGAAGTATGTATGAGGGGAACACCTGGGATTTTTTTACCGGTGACAAGGAAGTTACTGAAGCGTTACCGATTGGAGCTATTTCAACAGTGGCATCGTCTGGCTCTGAAATGTCACCAGCAACGATCATATCGAATGCCGAGCATAAGTTGGGTGTCGAAAGTGAAATTATTATTCCGAAATTTTCAATTGTGAATCCAGAATTTACAATCAAGTTGCCCAAGTATTATACAGGGGTTGGAACAGCGGATATCCTATCACATCTATTGGAACGCTATTTTAGCGAAGTGGATCATACGGACATTACTGATTATCTCTTAGAAGGGGCGATTCGCGCAACACTTGTTAATGGTGTGAAACTGATGGGGGATTTAGAAAACTATGATTTACGGGCAGAAATGTCATTAACTGCTATTATTGCTCACAATAATAGTTTGGAGCTTGGTCGGGAACCTGATTGGGGATCTCACCGGATCGAACATGAATTAAGTGGACAATACGGTGTTGTTCATGGGGAAGGTATGGTAGTTGTGACTCTGGCATGGATGAAGTATGTTAGCCGCTTCTCTCCAAAACAGTTTGTGAAATATGGGATTCGTGTTTTTGAAATTGATCCTGTTATCTATACTGAAGAAGAAATCATTGATTTAGCAATCGAAAAAACTAAAGAATTCTTCGTTAAGCTAGGAATGAAAACTACGTTGACTGAGTTGGAAATCGATGATACTCATTTTGAGACGATGGCTGATCGAGCAACGAAAGGTGACATGCAAACCGTGGGGCATTTGAAATCGCTCAATAGTTCAGACATTGTTGAAATCTTAAAGTTAGCAATTTAAATAAATGGACGAGGTATAGAAAGATGATGGAAAATAAAATTTGTTACGACGAGCATTTCTTGATGAATGAAGAGGACATCAAAGATTATGTGGTCGCTCGATTAGGTTTGTTTGATGATAAGGACCATTTAGTTGTTTCAGAGATTGGCGACGGTAACATTAACTATGTTCACCAAGTAACCGAAACTTCAACTGGGAAGACTGTTGTAGTAAAACAAGCCGATAAATATTTGCGATCTTCTGGCAGATTATTAGACCTGTCACGTAATCGAATTGAAGCGGAAATTTTAAAAATTCAAAATGAATTAGCACCAGAATTCATCCCAGAAGTCTTCGATTATGATGAAAACATGTCAGCACTGACAATGGAAAATATTTCAGAATATAGAAATATGCGATATGAGTTGATTGACAAAAAAATTTTCCCGAATTTTAGTCAAGAAATCACAAATTTTCTCGCTAAGGTTCTGCTTCCTACAACGGATTTAGTTTTAGACAGTGCTACAAAGAAAACACGTGTGAAGTCTTTTACGAATATTGATATGTGTGACATTAGTGAAAATCTTGTGCTAACTGAACCATATGATGATTATCGAAATCAAAATATCATCACCTCTGGCAATGAAAAATTTGTTGAATCGACTTTATATGAAGATGAGGAACTACATGCAGAAATTGCTTGGTTACGAAACAATTTTATGAATAATGATCAGGCTTTGATTCATGGTGACTTGCATACAGGATCGATTTTTATCAATCAATTAGGGGTAAAAATCATTGATCCAGAGTTTGCTTGTTATGGCCCGATGGGATATGACATTGGAAATGTATTAGCTCATCTTTATTTTCCACTAGTACTTAGTTTGACAGATGAAAATACTGATACTAGCTTTAATGATTGGATTTTGATAAGTAGTAAAGAAATTTATAATCTAGTCTTAGAAAAAATGAATATTTTATATGATGAAATTGTAACCAATAAATTGTACAAAAACGAGTCGTTTAAGAAGAGTTACCTTGCCAATATTATGAATGATACTCTAGGATACGCTGGAACCGAAATAATTCGGCGAGTGGTAGGGGATTCAAAAGTAAAAGAGTTATCTTTGATCCCAGAGGAGAAGAAAGTACAGGCTGAGAGAGTATTGATCAATTTTGGAGTTCAATTGATTAAAGAACGAAAAACGATTACAACAGGGCAAGATTTGGTCGATGCTTTTATCAAATGCAAAGAAGGGATTTAGATGGAACGACAAGATTATTTAATGCCGACACTTTTGCAATATGAAAATGTTGCTTGGTACGAAGATGGAAAAGTACGGATACTAGATCGAAGGGTTTATCCTAGAGAAATCAGTTTTGTAAATTGTCAGACATACCAAGAGGTGGCGCAAGCAATTACTGATATGGTGACGCAAAGTGCAGGCCCATATACGGCGGCTGGGATGGGAATGGCTTTAGCTTGTTATCAAAGTAAAGGATTATCAATCGAAGAAAGAGAGAATTATTTATTTGAAGCAAGCGAAAAAATTGCGAATGCGCGCCCTACAACGGCTAATCGAATGCGCTTAATCACCGAAAAATGTGTTATGGTGGGAAAAGAAGCGTTAGCTAAAGGGAGTGATCCAGCCGAGGCGATCAAACAAAACACTCTCGATTCATTAAATAACCGGTATTTTACAATGAATAAAGTGGCGAAATTTCTAATTGATAGAATTCCTAATAACGGGGCGGTACTGACGCAGTGTTTTGGTGAAACTATCATTGGGATGCTTTTGAGAGAAGCGATTGAACAGAAAAAAACGATCAGATTTTACTGTTCAGAAACACGACCTTATTTGCAAGGAGCTCGATTGACGGCTAGTTGTTGTGCTGAGAAGGGGTTTGATACGACGGTAGTCACAGATAATATGATTGCTTATTTAATGAGTTCTCAGAAAATTGACTTATTTACTTCTGCAGCAGACTCAATTGCTCGAGATGGTCACATTGCTAATAAAGTAGGAACTTACCAAATTGCTTTGTTAGCTCAGCACTTTAGTGTTCCATATTTTGTAACAGGTATTCCAGATGCAGATAAAAAAGATAAAAATGCGATAAAAATTGAAATGCGCGATCCAGTTCAAGTGATGGAGCTAAATGGAATAAAACACACTTTAAAAGGTGTAAGAGCACTTTACCCCTCGTTTGATGTAACACCGCCAGAGTTGATCAGCGGAATTGTAACTGATCAAGGCTTTTATTCACCTTATGATTTGGATAGTTATTTTAAAAATCACTCTGGAAATAACTTTTATTAAAAAAGATTATTATGAACAAGAAAAAAGGAAATCTTCATAATTTATAACGAGCGGGAAATAACTCTCTATTTCAAAAGATTGATATAGCTATAAGTTCCTCTAAAAATTAACTATAGAGTTTCTAAAGTGGAAGAATTCCCACTTCTGTGTTTAACCACTGGTTACATCGATAAAGAAGATGGAATTTGTTATTCAGTATAACACCGTGAGTTCAATGAATAACAAAAATTAAGAGAGGCTGTGACATAAGTCATAGTCTTTAATAGGAAAAAATTGGCTTCCATAAATCATTTACTGATTTATGGAAGCCAATTTCTATGTACTCAAGGTGCCAAGCCGTTTCATTGCCGCTAACTTTCTCATATTCAATGCCATGATAAGGATGCCCGTTTCCTTTTTCACCTTTTCCATGCCTCGAACATGGTACCGAGTGAAATGCAAACAAGCCTTCATCCATCCAAAAACAGGTTCTACGTCAATTTTTCTTTGTGCGTAGATTTTTCCATTTTCAGGTTCTGAAAGCAAGGTGCGTTGTTTGGCTTTAAAATATTCTAACGAAGGATTGACCTTAATGATGCGTGTATTTCCCCCTTGGGTCAACGCTTCTTGAATCACTTCTTTGTTTTCTGTGTATTTCTCTGCTTTGTATTCTTTAAAATCTCGGACAAACCCATCGACTTTATCCGTCTCTGTTCTGTACGCATTGAAATTAAAACGAACACCTTTTGGATCAAGATAATAATCCTCTTGTTCGTTGTACGTCCAATTCATCACTTTTCGTTCGTCCGATTGCCACTTCTTACTCTGTTCTTTCAACATCGTTGAGTAAGGGATCAATGCAGTGTGGTTCGGTAGTTCATCTTCAAGGTACCGATAATTTTGTTCTGAACCATACCCTGCATCCGCGACAATATGCATTGGGAGGCGATTCGCCACGTTCAATTTTTTTATAAACGTGGGAAAGGTTTTGGTATCCGTTGGATTTTGATAGACATCATAACCCAAAATGAACTGATTACTGGTGGCTATTTGAAGATTGAACGCAGGTTTTAATTGCCCATTGCGCATAGGATCTTCTTTGACACGCATAAATGTGGCATCGTTATCTGTTTTTGAATAGCTATTGCGGGCACCACAAATAACTAAGCGCTGTTGATGATCGACCATTTTTTCACGCCGTTCATTTAGTTTTCGTGTTTGTGCTTTTAATAAACGGCGCTGCTGTTTGGCTGGATTTGGTGAAACCTTTCTGGTTTCAAGTACTTCTTGTTCCAATTCTTCTAGCCGTATTTCCAACCTCGTCAGTACTTCATCTATCATATCTAATGTGAGTGAGGTTCCTTCAGGAACGTGACTCGCTAAATGTGCCTCTTTCAGTTCAGACATCAAAGAGACGATCTGCTCACGATTCATTTTGTCATAGTTGAGCGTGGTCTTTTTCCAAACAAAACTGTATTTATTGGCATCTGCGAGGAGCTTCGTTCCATCGATAAAAATCGAATCATTAATCAATTGTCGCTCTCTTAAATAATGGACCAACGAATCAAACCCTTTTTCGATCAATGTTTCTAACTCATTGGAAACACGAAAGCGGGCACTGGTTCGATAGGTAGGCATCTGTTCTTGGGTCAACCAACGAGCTGGTAGGCTTTCTTCTGCCAACTGTTCAATTTTCCGACTGCTAAACACACTGCGGGTATAGGCAAAAAGAACCAGTTTTAACATCGCACTCAAATCATAGTTCCGGGGACGAACAAAAAGATAGGAATCCGTGATTTCAAGAGATTCAACGAGTTCATTAATAAACCAAGCAGTGCTGTCTTTTTTTTGAATATAAGAAGTTGTGATATCTAAAGTGAGTTGATTCATGTTATAATTTGTATGCATGATTTTGATCCTTTCGGGGATTGAATGATTTAGAGTACGGGTGCTACCGTACTCTTTTATTTTACCCAAAAAGCACTAGAAAAGGACGTTTTCACGTCGTTTCTAGTGCTTTTTTTTTAGACTTATGTCACAGCCTCTCTTAATCATTAAGAAAAAGCTTTATATGAATATCAGATATAACTATGTTCTTTCCTAATCTTTTTTCAATAAATTAGGGTCTTTTTTTGCAATATAACTTTCTAATGTCATACGATCAACTAAAGCAGTGGTTATTCCGTCACGAGAGACTAGGAACCCGGCTGCATAACTAGCAATTTGAATAGCCTTTTCTAAAGAGTAATCTCTTAAAAGATATGCGGATAAGGCACTGATAAAAGCGTCACTTGCTCCAGTGCTGTCAATGACAGAAAAATCAGCTGCATGGAAAAATTTTTCTTGCATGGAATTTTTTAAGAAACATCCTCGATTGCCTAAGGTAACTATCACATTCTTGACACCTTTAGAAAGCAGATATTCTGCTTTTTCATTCATCGTCTCAAAAGAAGGACACATAGTAGATAACTCATCTTCATTCGGAATCAAATAATCTATTTTTTTCAAAATAGAATTAGAAATGCTTTTTGACGCGGAAGGCTTTAAAATAAGTTCAATATTTTTTTCTTTTGCTAACAAACAAGCTTTTTCTACTGCATCTATTGGAATTTCAGTTTGAACAAGACAGTATTTGACATTAGAAAATAGATCAATATTTTTTTCGAGTATTGAAGGAGATAATTCAGCGTTAGCTCCTGGTAAAATAGAAATCATTGAATCACCAGTAGATTCCACAAAAATATATGCTTGACCTGTTTCGGCATCATTTGAACGAGATAAACCTTTCGTGTTCACGTTGTTTTTTCTAAGTTCCTGGAACATAGTATTCGAGTCACTATCAGATCCGACACATCCTATTAATCGAATTTGATGACCGAGCTTCGCAGTTCCAATGGCTTGATTAAGTCCCTTTCCTCCCGGCCGTTTGCTCAGATTAGATAAGAAATTTGTTGAACCATTATGAGGGAGTTTTGAAGAATAAAGATACGTATCCATATTTAGACTTCCTACTACAAGAATCTTTGGCCGTTCACTTTCAGCAGGAAGCCCTAATGATTCTGTATTACTTAATACCAATTCTTCCTGATAAGGATTCGATTCGGAGGCTTTATTAATTAAGTCCATAAGAGCTTGACAGGCATGCTCGCCAAAACGTTTATTACTGAAGGTAATGGTGGAGAGCTTATTTTGAAAATTTTTAAATTCCAATTCTGTATCATTACGAATAGAAAGTAATGAGAAATCTTTTGGTGTGCTTAACCCACTTTGAATAGCTAGGTTATATAATTCAATGGATTTATAAAAATCAGCAGAAACGAAACCAGATAGTTGCTTTTCAATAATAAAATCATTGATTGTATTATCCAAGGATTCAATAAGCAATGAATCGTGAAATTTTAGATTGTGCTCAAAAAGAGCCTGTTTATAACCGGTGATAAAAGCTTCTTTATTTATACTATCTCCTGTTATACAGGCGATTTTTTTATGCCTTTTTTCAATTAGTTGCTTTGTTAGAGAATAACCAGCTTTTGCATATGGAAGAGAAAAGCTATTGATTCCTTTCAAATGGCCAACCAATACAAGTGGGATACCAGAAGTATCTATATGAGTTTGATTTTTTAAACTATCTTCATCTATTGGTTCCCAAATGATTCCATCCACTTGTTTTGTACATAAAGCTGTAATATTTTTAAGCTCCTGTTCGTGATTTTCCAGACTACTGAAAATAATGGGGCTGTATCCTTTTTGCTGCGCGTATTCAATCATCCCATTTAATGATTGATCGACAGTTCTATCAGAACGAAGCAATATACCAATAGAACCTGTACTTGTAGCATTATTAATGGCAGATGAATAGGGAGTGTAGTTATACTCATGGACTATTTTTAATACTCTTTCGCGAGTTTCATTGCTAATACTGGCATCTTTCTTATTCACGATTTTAGACACTGTTGAAACGGAAACACCTGCTAATTTTGCGATATCTCTAATATTCATAAGCTTCTCCTTTGAAATCGACTTCTCTTTTCCCATCATACTCAACTAGTTCAAAAAGGGTCAAGAGTGTTTAGTCAAAAATATGAACTATTTTTTGATAAATGGAAAAAACATATTGACAAATTTAATTTCGGATGATAACTTCTATTCAAGGAAAACGTTTTCCGAAAATGTTTTCTTTGATTGATTTTATCACATATTAAAGAGGGAAACGATCATGAATAAATCTTTTCAAACATTTCTTCAAAAACAGTTTTCAACAAAGGCACTTGTGCTGATACCAATTGCTGTGGGAATCAATTTAATTGGAGGAACATTGTGCTCTACTTTAAAACTACCCCTTTTTTTAGACATGATCGGAACGGTATTAGTAGCTTGCCTGTCAGGGCCGTGGGTAGCAGCTCTTTGCGGGCTAATCACAAATTTATTTTTAGCAATTGTGACTAATCCAGTATTTTTTCCTTATGCATTGGTTAGTATTTTATGCGGATTAGTTACAGGTTATTTAGTGAAGGCTGGTTTTTTTAAAAATATTCTCGGGGCAATTTTTACTTGGTTAGCTTGTACTTTGACAAATTCGTTTGCTTCATCACTAATAACTATCTTCGTATATGGTGGAGCAACAGGAATTAATACTAGCTCCATTGCGACGGCAGCTTTAATTGCAACAACTAAAAAGCTTGTCCTTTCTGTTTTTTCAACTTCACTGATAGAAAACCTTATTGATAAAGGAATCGTTTTTTTTATTGTTTATTGGTTAGTAAAGAAAATACCTAAAAGATTTTCGAGCCAATATGCTCCATTAGATCATGCTTCGTTAATAAATGAAAAGGCGAAGAAATGAGGGGGAAGAATCAGTGAATACTAAAAATAAAATATATAGGAATGCACGTGATTTAAATCCAATAACTAAACTTTTACTTGTACTGAGCTTTGGGGTTGGTTGTATGATCTATCCTTTCCCATATTTAGGCTACATACTTTTATTGATAATTTTAGGACTTGCTTATTTTATGGGCCTTGGAAAAAAAGTGATACTTTTAATTTTAGGCTTTGGTGTTCCTGTGACGCTCATGCTCTTATTTATCCAAGGTTTATATAGTCCGAAAAATATAACAATGATCGCTGATTTGGGTTTTGCTCAAGTTGGTTTAGAAGGCACTCTTTATGCCTTAAAAGTATCATCCACATTGTTAGTTTTTCTAACTACATTTTATCTTTTTATGCAGACAACTAAGAATTCTGAAACGGTTGCCGCTCTCACTCAGTCAGGACTTAATATGAAGATAGGTTATCTGATTTTAGCTAGTCTAAATGTTGTCCCTCAAATGCAAAGAAAAGTAAAAAATATCCAAGAAGCTCAGGAGTCTAGAGGAGTTGAGGTGACAGGTAATTTTTTGCAAAGAACGAAAGCGTTTTTACCATTAATTGGTCCGGTTGTCCTTTCATCATTGACAGATGCTCAAGAAAGAGGAATGACTTTAGAGACAAGAGGATTCAGCATTAAGGGAATCAAGCCTACAAGCTTTGTTGAAGTAAATCATCGTAAAATCGATACCATTTTAAAAGGGCTCGCTGGAGTATTTTTATTATTTACCATTTTTATTCGTTTTTGCAGATAAGGAGGAAAACAAATGAATACAATAATTGAAGTAACTGATTTTTCTTATCGCTATAACGAAGCTCATGAAGCGGCACTCAAAAAAATCAACTTCAACGTTCAACAAGGAGATTTTATTGCAGTCATTGGTGGAAATGGTGCAGGAAAGTCAACTTTATGCAATGCCTTAGCAGGTTTAATTCCTAACTATTTTGTAGGTTATTATGAAGGAACGATTGAGATTAAAGGTAAAAGTACATCAGAAGTTGGGGTTGGAGAATTATCTCAAACAGTAGGGTTAGTTTTCCAAAATCCGTTTAATCAGTTATCGTACACTGCTGATACGGTTATAGAGGAACTAGCCTTTGGATTAGGGAATAGGGGGCTGCCAAAAGAAGAGATGCTGAAAAAAATTAATAAGGTAGCCGAAGTCGTTCAAATTACTGATTTGTTAGACAGAAATCCTTTGGAACTTTCAGGCGGACAAGTTCAAAGAGTTGCCTTAGCTGCTGCAATTATCTTAGAACCAGAAATTTTACTTCTTGATGAATGTACTACTCAGTTAGACCCTGTTGGTAGTCAGCAAATAATGAAAACGGTTAATGAACTTAATCAAAAAGGAATGACAATCATAATGGTAGATCACGATATGGAAAAAGTTGCTGAACTAGCTAACAAAGTTATCGTTCTATACGAGGGTAGAATTGCTTTATGGGATACCCCCGAAAATGTATTTACTACACCCAATTTAGTTGATTATAAAGTATCCGCACCAGACTATTATGAAATAACTAAAGAGTACAGTCCTGATTCAGCAATTTTAACCGAAAAGACAGCGGCTAGAATGTTACAGGAGGTTTTAAAGAATGAGGATCGAAGTTAAAGAACTATACCATGAGTACCCTTCTGGAGAAGTTGCATTAAATGGAATCAACACTGTTTTTGAAGGAACAGAACCAGTAGCGATCATAGGTCAGAACGGCGCTGGAAAAACTACGTTTGTCAAACACTTAAATGGTTTGCTCCGACCAACCGCTGGAGAAGTATTGATCGATGGTGAGACTATTACGAATCATACAACAGCTTTCTGGTCTAGGAAAATTGGCTATGTTTTTCAAAATCCAAATAGTCAACTTTTTTTGGAAAGTGTAAAAAAAGAGTTTGAATTTGGTGCAAAACAGCAAGGAGTATCAAAAAGAGAAATTGAAGAACGGCTAAAAAAAATAGCTGATTTAGTTGGTTTAACGGATAAATTATCTGTTCATCCATTTGACCTAAATGATACGGAGAAAAAATTTTGTACAATTGGCTCGATTTTGATGATGAATCCAAAAATTCTTATTTTAGATGAACCAACTTGTGGACAAGATCTAGAAGGAAATCAGCGTTTAACAAAGATTATTCAGGTGTTGAGGGAGAACAATCAATTATGTATAACGATTACTCATGATATGAAGTTTGTTGTAAGCAACTTTGATCAAATAATTGTGATGGCAAAAGGACAGATATTGAGGAAAGCGAATAAGACAGCAATTTTCTCAAGTCCTGATATTCTACAAGCAAGTCATGTGAGTCCACCACCAATCACACGGATAGGTGAGACTTTAGAGCTAAAAAAGCCTGTCTTCAATAAGACGGACTTCATTCAATGTTTTGAGGAAAAAAGACAGCAATTATAGTTAAATAGGTGAAATCACCTTTTATATAATATCAAGAAAGTGGGGATAAAGAATGGATACAACAAATGAGAGAGAAAAAATAGTTGGTGTTCCAATACCAGAAGAAGGGAGTAAGGAATTTGAAAAGATGAATCGTATGGCTAAGAAAGCTATACCTTTGATTCTGCTAATATTTACTTTTGGTATTCTTGAGCAACAAGCCTTTGGAATGATTTTCGTTAATATTGGCCAACAGTTAGGTGCGACCAATTTAGCGCCACTTATTACGTCAATACCTGGAATTATTTTGGGAATTGTGTGTGTTGTTTATGGAGCTCTTGGTGATTTTGTATCATTGAAAAAAATGACACTCTTAGGAGTAATCATTTTTGTCTTAGGATCTATTATCGGATTTGGGTTTGGTCCGAGTAGTATTTGGGCGGTAGTAATCGCGCGTGTTTTACAGTCAGCTGGAGGGCAAGTAGCGGGTTCTGTCTTTTTAGTTTTGGTTTCTAAATACATCGCTAAAGAGAATCGTGTTATTTACTACGGAATTTTTGTAGCAGTATTTCGTTTCTCCGCTGCTTTAGGAGTTGTGGCAGCTGGGTATATTACAAAAATAGACTGGCGTTGGTTGTTTGCTGTTCCAATTTTATCTGTTCTATTCATTCCATCATTGGCTAAAAACTTACCAGATGAACATGCAGAAGGTGCAAATATCGATTGGATTGGATTTGCGTTAATCGGTGCATTTGCAGGAGCAATGACTATGTTCTTCACAGACATGAATGCATTTTGGGCAATTTCATCAGTTGTAACACTAGTATTGTTTTTCGTCTACATTAATAAAGCGAAAAATCCGTTTATTACACCAGAGTTTTTAAAAAATCCTGCACTAATTGCTACTATGTCAGTTATCTTTATTGGCTATTTCTTTAGTTATACTTTGAATGCGGGCGTAAATGCGATAGGGTTGAATGTTTTTGGCATTGATTCTGCAGAAGTTTCGTTACTTTTAGTAGGTTCTATTTTATTAGCTGCTGTTTTAGGGTTTGTTTGTGGGCCTGTCGTTAAGAAAATTGGACGTTCAGCAGCAATCATAATGGCTTTATCTTTTATGGGCTTGGGATTACTGGCAATTGCATTTGCAATTCCACATGGTAAAGTTTGGGCATTAGCGTTTGCTCCATGTATCTACTATTTTGGAACGTCATTTTTCTATTCACCAATCGTAGACACAGCTACATTGACGGTTGCTCCTGAAGAGTCTGGCCGTGTATTAGGTGTAAATGATTTGGTTCAGGCTATTACTGGTTCTGTAGGAGTGGCTGTATTTGGTGGGATGATGTCTTCAGGGGTTATGTCAAGCAGTAGTATAGTTGGTTCTGCTGAAGGCGCTGCTTCGACTTATGCGAATGTCTTCCTTATCGGTGGTGTTATTGTATTAATAGCTTTAGTAATATTTGTAGTTACGAAAAAAATGATTTACACACACGGTCAAAAGATCGAACAAAGTAAATAAGTTATATTGGGGGATTTATAATGGTAAAGAAGGTAATTTTAGATTGTGATCCAGGACACGACGATGCCTTGGCTCTGTTGATGGCTATTGCTTCAAAGAATATTGATTTATTAGCAGTAACGACATCTGCAGGTAATCAGCTTCCGGAAAAAACTTACTTAAATGCAAAGAGACTATTAACACTGGCGAAGTGTGATGATATTCCTGTGGCAAAAGGCGCTAATAAACCATTACGCAGGGAATTGATTATTGCAGACGATGTACACGGGGCGTCAGGGATAGATGGAGCAGAATTACCAGAGTCCACTATACAAGATTTGGATATTTCGGCAAATGATTTAATCGCAAAAATTTTAAGAGAATCTGAAGAAAAAATCACATTAATTGCAACAGGGCCATTAACTAATATTGCGATTTTCTTGTTATCACATCCTGAATTAAAAGAAAAAATCGAACTAATCTCCTTTATGGGAGGGGCATGTTTTGGTGGAAATATGACTCCTCATGCAGAGTTCAATATCTATGTTGATCCTGAGGCGGCCGATATCGTTGTTAAATCGGGCGTTCCAGTTGCAATGTTCGGTTTAGATGTAACCTTAAAAGCACAATTGTTTGAAGAAGATATAAAAGAAATTCGAGCTATTGGAAATCAAGTAGCCACTACTATGGCTGACCTGTTAGACTTTTTCAATCTAACAACTACACGTCCATTTTGGGCGGATGAAAACCACGTGGAAGGAATACACATGCATGATCCTTGTGCTGTCGCTTATGTCATCGACCCTGAAATGTTCACAGTATATCCAATGAATGTTCAAGTAGAAACTAGTGACACGTTATCATTAGGAAGTACTGTCGTTGACTATGATGATGTTTATAAAAAAGAAAAGAATGTTCATGTTGCATTTGATCTTGATTTAGATAGATTTAGAAAACTGACGATGGATACGATCGATTATTTTTCGTAAGGTTATTTAAGAACAATTACAACGTAAGTGAAGTCAAATGGAGAGAAGTGCAGAGATGAATAAGATTACAGTAGTAGGAAGTATCAATTTGGATACTACGATTCGAACAGAACAATTTCCAAAGCCAGGGGAAACAATCCATTCAAAAGAAGTATTTACTAACGGTGGAGGAAAAGGAGCGAACCAAGCAATTGCGGCAGCTAGAACTGGTGCAGAAGTGAATTTTATTGGTGCAGTTGGTAACGATGATGGAGGCAAAGCTCTTGTTGATCTTTTGGAACAAGATAAGATTAATACTTCAGGCATTGATCGTTTGGAAAGTGTCAGAACGGGTAGTGCTTATGTAACTGTTGATGATAACGGTGAAAACAGCATTGTAATATATGGAGGGGCTAATCAAAATATTACGAATGAGCATGTATTGGCTAATCGTGAATTGATTTCTACAAGTGATTATGTGATTGCCCAACTAGAAACCAATATTTCTAGTATTGAAAAAAGTTTTGAAGTCGCACGAGATTCATCCGTATTCACAATTCTTAATCCGGCACCTGCTCCAGAGTATCTGCCAGAAAAAATTATCCGAAATACGGATATCTTAATACCGAATGAAATTGAATTAGAAACTATTTGTAGTAAAAAGGTTACGACTAAAGAAGATTTAGTCAATACTGCCTCAGAAATTCATGATTTAGGCGTGAAAGTACTTATTGTTACGTTAGGCAGTAAAGGAGCTTTCTATTCCATTTCAGAGGGAAAACATGGCTTTGTTTCTGCTTTTAAAGTGAAAGCAGTGGATACTACAGCCGCAGGTGATACATTTATTGGTGCGTTAGCTTCAAAACTATCCCGTGACTTAAGCAATATTGAAGAAGCTATAAAATACGGTAGTAAAGCCGCTTCATTAACTGTTCAACGGTATGGCGCCCAACCATCTATCCCTTATCAAAATGAATTTTCTATGTAAAAAAGGAAGTAAATACAATTTGGCTCTTTGTCAAACAGGTTAAGACAAGTAGTGCAATACTATGATAATGGTGTAGCACTACTTTTTTTCCCTGAAACTTTACTAGTCTTATCGAAGAGAGTAAAGGTAACAATTTTTCCCCAAATGTATAAATAGGAAAACGAAAATTCTTCTTTTTTTAAGCAACGCTTGAAGCAGTATTGATTATTTTATCGTATTCACCTATCGACTTGTCTGTCACTTGTAAAGTAAAAGACTAAATTTCTGGCAATTCTATATTTAATTTCTTTGCGATATTTTCGATTCGACGTCTGGTTTTCTCAGATAAATAATCACGATTAACTACTTTGTAATACGTACGATGAGTTTGTGCGATTGATTTTATCGCTTCGCTAAGAGTCATATCAGCATACTTTCCTCGTTTAGCACGAATTAATAGCAATCGTTCAATTTGCTTATCAGTAAGTTTACATCCGCCACGAGGATGCTCTTTTTTGACTGTAAAAATAATTTTGTTTTCGCTGTTAGGTTGAGGCTGTTTTCTTTTCAAATGATCAATCTCTTCTTGTAAAGCCTTTATTTGACTTTCTAGTTTCTTGTTATCGGATATTAATGAATTTTGTTTATCCAAAAAATTATCGTAATAGTCTAAGTACATACTATTCAGGTCAAAAATAATGAGAGGTAATAGACCATTTGCTCTTGAAATCTGACATTGAATGTGAAGGAGGCTATTGAAATAGAGGTCAATTTCTTCGGAATACTCTGACGAATTTATCGGTTTCTTAAGGGGCTTCATCTTATCAATCTCTGAAAGCAAGGAATCAATTTGAGTAGGATACGAATGAGGAACTAGTGTTTTAATCACGTCGTTTAAAGTAGCTTCAATTGCTGATAGCTGTTTATATTTTTCTTTATATGCTTTTTTGTAATACTTTGTTTTCTTCTCAGTGCCATCCTTTTTTAATCCAGGATAATGTGTAACAGATTCTAAAGTAACCGATTGTTTTTGAAGAGTCAAAATGAGTGAATTCAATTTCTTAAGTTGGTTTGGGTTGATGGTCATAGTTTGTTCCTCCCTAATAGTCTATGATATATTATTATATTAATGTATCATAAATTACTCGATAAAAAAATCATGATTGTAAATTAAAACGAAGTTCCGTAAATTTGAGTCATTTAACAGAACTTCGTTTAATTATTATTGAGCTGACATAAAGAGTAGAAAAGGAATATAAATTCACGATTTTTGGAAGTGGTATTTCTTAAAGAGCAAAGAAATTTTAATTAATAGGATGGAGACACTATCCAATTAGTAAGTTTTTTAAAGGATAGTTTGTTGCGTAAACATTTTTACATTTACTATTTTTCACTTGTGAGAAAAAAGTTGACTTCCTCAAGTGTTGGGATTGAAGTTTGTCCACCAATCTTCGTGACTGACAACGCAGAGGCGGCAGAAGCAATGGCAATCGTTTTTTCAAGTGAATATTTATGGTTAATACAGTAGACAAAAGCCCCATGGAAAATATCACCTGCACCAGTAGTATCAATTGGTGTAACGTTAAAAGCAGGAAAATGTCGAATAATTTCTTTATCCTGCCAAAGACAACCTTGATCACCGATGGTAACTACTATTTTATTGCTATTTAGTACATGCAACTGGTTAAAAACTTCTTTTAACTGTTCGTTTTGATCCAATCTAATTTTTATTCCAGTAGCTTGGTATGCGAAGTCTTCAGAGCAAACTAAGAAATCAACTGCGTGGATTAATGTTGTTAACTCTGGCTTATAAGTTCCGGCATCCATGATCGAGACAGCAGTTGGATATTTATTCATAGCGACTAATGACGCGTTTAGTTCATGACCGTCTATAAGTAATGTAGTAGGACTTGATTTTGGCCAAGTAATTGGAAAAACGTGCTCCATCATTGGGGCATTGATAATTGTTCGATGTCCATTTTGTTTATTCACAATGATACTGCTGATGCTTGTTGCCTGATTTTTATCAAAGTAAATCAAAGACGTGTCGACGTTTCCAGTTCTTAATGTTCGAACAATCTCTTGACCGAATAAATCATTACCGACACGAGCGATCAAGGATGTGTCGACTCCCCACGATCCACATAAATAGGCAGCGTTCGCAGCAGGTGCACCCATACATTCATGTCGATCAGAAATCCTATATTTTTGATTCTCTTTCAAGGGTTCATTTATTGGAAAAGTCAAATCATAAACAGCCTGCCCAATACATAAAATACTCATATTACTCCTTTCTTAAAATAAAACTATAGGCCAATATATTCAATAATGGTACGGGTAATAACTAATAATGGAATACGTGAATAGACAACTTGTTCGCTGGCTTCCATGATCTTCTCAGAGTGCCCAATCAGAGTAATATCTGAATATTCTTCAAGATTTGTTGGTGTTTTGCAGCAAATTGTAATGACTTTCGCCTTACAATCATGTGCGGCTCTCACTGTCAAAGCCAATTCGGGGATGCTGTTTCTAAGAGAAAGGACAATCAAAGCATCCTTTGATGTGATAATCCGATGAAATTTTTTCATCCACATAACGTCTTTAACGATGATTGCATTGTAGCCTAATAATTGTAAGTACATTTGTAATTCATCGGCGATTAAAGCCGTAAAGCCACGAGCACAAATGAAGATCCGATCGGCATTTTTTAGGTACTCAATCGTCTGATAGATATCTGTTGAACTGATGGAGTTGATTGTCTCGGTACATTCTCGATAGGATTTCGCTAGAATATTATTGACGACATAAGGTGCATTAGCCGATTCTGCCGACTCTTTTTGCTGTGAAATTTTATAGCGTAGTTCATTGATCCCCGAAAAACCGCATTTCTGAATGGTTCTTGAAATTGTGGCGGAAGAGGTAAAAGTCTTCTCCGCCATTTTAGTGATAGATAGTTCTGGAATGAGCTGTTCGTTTCGATTCAAGAAATCAATCACTTTCTTTTCTGATTCTGACAAACTCTGATAGACATCTTTCTTTATATCAATGATCATTGATCTTCCCCCTAACTCATTTTCTCATAGTTTATCATGAATGGATTTTCAAGTTTTCCGGAAATTGTCAAAAAACTGTAAGGGTTTTCCTTTTTGACGTATAGCTTTTCCAAATCTGCCATTATATGATAAAGGCGAATCAAACGTACGTATATTCTAACATTTTTATATTTGCAGAAGATATAAGAAGATGGCCATCTTTTTGTTAGAGATTCAGATAACGCTTAGGAGGAGTTTTTGATGTACGTTACTTTAAAAGAGGTTTTGAAAGATGCGAATCAGTTGGACATGGCGATCGGAGCCTTTAATACGCATAATTTAGAAATGTTGCCCGCGATCATCAAAGCAGCAGGGAAACAAAAAACTCCCGTGATTATTCAAACCAGTTGCGGGACAGCAAATTATGTCGGTCACCGGAATTTGGTAGCGGTATGTAAATCGATGGCGGAAGAATATGGAGTAGAGGTTGCGCTCCATTTGGATCATGCTAAAGATTTTGACGAAATTCGAAAAGCAATTCGAGCGGGGTACAGCTCAGTTATGTTTGACGGATCCTCATTGCCACTTAAGGAAAATATCTTAGGAACCAAACAAGTTGTCAATTTCGCAAAAGAATATGGAGTCAGTGTAGAGGCGGAATTAGGAACGGTCGGAGGTACGGAAGATGGACTAGTGGTCAGCCAGGATGACGTTTTCTATACAGACCCGAAAGATGCAGCTGCATTTGTTGCTGAAACGGGTATTGATGCTTTAGCAGTAGCAATCGGAACAAATCATGGACAATATATGTCTAAGACAGATATCAGTTTTGAGCAGCTGGAAAAAATCAGAAAGGCAGTTACTATTCCACTAGTTATCCATGGCGGAACTGGTGTAAAGGATGATGATGTGAAAAAAGTCATCGCTTTAGGAATTCGTAAATTCAATGTCGGAACAGAATTATTAGTTGGATGGAACCGAAAATCTAAAGAATGCTACGAGTCTCATAGAGAAAATGTTTCAAATCGGGATAACGTTGTTCCTTGTCTAGAAACAATCGAAGAGATCGTGGCGCGAAAAATCAACTTATTCAAAAATATCAGTGAGTGAGAGTGAGAAACATGAAAGCAGGATATTATGTAGGCGACTACACATATGAAGTGCGAGAGATACCAGAAAAATTGCCGGAAAAAGATGAAGTAAAGATCCGCGTCGCCTGGTGTGGCTTATGCGGCACAGATGTCCATAAATTTCAAGGAAAGAACGGGGCAAGTGTGGTCGTTCCCCCTATTATTTTAGGACACGAATGTTCAGGAATAGTCGTTGCGGTTGGACCTGAGTGTAAGTATTTTAAACCTGGAGATCGCGTCGCCTGCGATCCCAGCTATGGCTGTGGGAAATGTAAATGGTGCCAGCAAGGCTTTCCGAATTTTTGTCTGGAACGTCACGGGGTGGCAAAAGGGTTCTCTGAATATGTTTATCCACCTGAACAAAATGTTTATCCAATTGCCGATACTCTTGATTTAGAAACTGCAGCATTTACTGAACCTTTGTCTTGTGTGATCCATGGCTTAGATTTGATTCAGATGGAAAGCGGAAAAATAGTCGCTATGTATGGTATGGGGGCAATTGGATCCCTGATGCTGCAATTAATTAAATACAGCGGTGCCGCTGAAATAATTGTTATTGAACGAGAGGCAGAGAAACGAGAGCTGGCTCTGAAATTAGGAGCATCTGTTGCGGTAACTGATCAAGAAATCGAAATATTGTCAAAGGAAAAAAATATCGATTATGTCGTTGAATGTATTGGATTGAAGCAAACGATGGAGCAAGCAATCAGAATTGCAGGGAAAAACGGCAAGGTCTTACTGTTTGGATTAGGGGATCCAGAAGAGCCGATTTCTTTTAATCAATTTGAAGCTTATACCAAGGAATTAAGTATTTATACATCCTATTTAAATCCTCATACATCTGAAAGAGCCGTTAGACTATTGGAAAACGGACGACTTGATACGAAGAGCATTATCAGCGCTGAATTAAGTTTGGAAGAGATCGGTGACGAACTAAGTGCGTTGAATTATTCACGAAAAGGAAAAGTGATGGTTTATCTAAGCAAAGAACATTAGGGAGGTAATAAAATGATAATATCAGCAATTTTGGTTGCAATTTTAGCAACGATGGGTCAGTGGTGGTTTTTTGGACCTGTAACTAAATGTCTCGTTTACCCATTGACCACTGGGACATTAGTCGGTGTGTTCATGGGTGATCCGATGCTGGGGATGATGGCAGGAGCCAATATTCAGTTAATTTATTTGGGCTATATTTCTGCCGGAGGAACGATGCCTAGCAACACAATTGTCGCTGGGGTGTTCGGAACTGCGATGACCATTCTATCTGGTGCCGATCCAAAAATGGCGGTAACATTTGCCATTCCATTCAGTATGTTAGGTCTCCTACTAAATCAAGTATATATGACCGTCAATGCGGCTTGGATCCATCAGGCAGATAAATTACTTGAGAAAGGCAACATTCGCGGGGTTCGTTTAATGAACTTCGTCCCATCTGCATGTATGGCATTCATCTTATATGGTATTCCAGCATTTTTACTTGTTTATTTTGGAAGCGGATGGGCTCAGCAATTGATTGACTTGGTACCGAAGCATGTAATCAGTGCCTTGGAAGTTGTTGGCGGAATTATGCCGGCATTAGGGATCGCAATGCTGTTGAACTATTTGGGTAAGAAAAATTTGATTCCATGGTTTTTCGCAGGATTCTTTCTAACTGTTTATTCTGGTCTTGGAATGACAGCAATATCGATTTTTTCAGCAATTATTGCACTTGTAATGTATTTAAATAGCAATCGAGGGGAAGAAAAAGTCGAGAAGAAAAAAGTGAAGCGTCTTTCAGTGAATAAAAAGGTTGATGCTGTCGAAGTAACTAAAGTAGATGACCGCGGTAACGCACCAGCGGTAGTTCCAGAATATACAAAGAAGCTTTCTAAGAGTACATTAGTTAAGACCTGGCTGTGGACGACGAGTACTGAAGCCTGTTACAACTATGAGCGGTTGCAGGCGTTAGGTGCAGCGAATCTAATGATTACTCCAATTCGCGAATTGTATGATACGAACGAAAAACAGGTTGAGGAACTAAAAAAGTACATGGTCTTTTATAATTCAGAAGTATTCACCATTGGACCGATCATCAATGGGATCGCTTGCTCGATGGAAGAAGCTCGTGCAAATGGGGAAGATATCGAAGCAAAAGATATTAATGCTGTACGTACGGGTTTGATGGGGCCTGTGGCCGGGATTGGTGATACGGTCATGCAGGGGATTTTGTTCCCAATTCTTTTTGGAATTGGTTGTTCACTCGCATTAGAAGGAAGCTACTTAGGACCAATATTATCATTCGTGGTATTTGAGACACTAATTTTTGGTTGCGGTTACTTTATGTTTATGACAGGATATAAGCAAGGGAAAACGTCTCTGTTAAAGATTTTGAAGAACGGAACAATCGATAAAATTATTAACGCATTCAGTATCGTCGGATTGATGGTCGTAGGTGCAATGGCGGCTAGTCGTGTAACTGTTAATACACCGTTAGCTGTTAAAATCGGACAAGGATCGACAAAGCTTCAGGAAGTCCTCGATTCACTTGCCCCAGGTCTGATTCCATTAGGCTTAACATTACTAGTTTGGTGGATGTTGAGGAAAAAAATCAATACGCTTTACATCATTATTGCAATTTTTGTTGTTGGAATCTTAGCCTATTACTTAGGTATTTTAGGGTATGCAGGGTAAAAAATGAGGTGAGTAAATGATTCATGTGGTCGTTATAAGTCACGGTGATTTTTGTGAAGGGTTATTAAGCAGTTTAAAAATGATTGCAGGGGATACTTTTGGGGTCAAAGCTGTACCTTTAGTCCCTGGTGAGTCTCCAGAAAGCTACCGCGAGAAATTAGCAAATGTATTATCAAGTTATGCAAATGAGGACAGCGAGTTTATCATCCTTTCAGATATCGGGGGAGGAACCCCTTTTCAAAGCGCTGCCTATCTGTCAAAAGAGTTCAAGATCGGTTTAGTATCAGGTATGAATATGCCGATGCTTCTGACACTGGCACTCGGAAGGACTGAAGAGGACAAGCTGGATTCATTAATAGAAAGAGCAACATCGAAAGACTGTATAGGTATACAAAGCAAGATATTTGGCAGAGGGGAGCGGAAACAGCGTGCAAAACTTAGTATTAACAAGAATTGATGATCGCTTGATTCACGGACAAGTCATGACCGCTTGGATCAAAAATAAAGGAGCAAATCAGGTAGTGATTGTTGATGACGGCACAGCCAATGATGAATACATGATCGAAGTACTGGAAATGGCGATACCAGAAGAAATCGCGATAGGAATATTCACCAAAGAAGAAGGGGTTCAATTTTTCAGTCAAGGTTTGGATGAACCAACAATTCTATTAGTAAAGGGACCAGATGTCCTTAACTATTTAGTTGATCACGGTATTCAAATTGAGGAGGTTGATGTTGGCGGAATGGGCACACGACCTGATCGCAATGTCTTGTATAAGAATATTTCAACGAGTCATGATGAAAATCAACAATTTAAAGCGCTACTTGATAAAAATGTGAACGTATTCATACAAGTGATGCCCCAGGATAAACCGGTTGGTGTAGACAAATATCTGAAATAGGAGACAAAAATGGAAAGAATGGATGGAAAAGTCATCGTTATTACAGGCGGTAGCAGCGGGATGGGTGCCGCAATGGCCAAAGATTTTGTCACACGAGGAGCGAAAGTCGCGATCTTTGATTTGAATGATGAGAAGGGACAAAACTTGATTGCGGAGACAGGAGAAGCGGCCGCTTATTACAAAGTCGATGTTACCTCAAAAGCCGAAATCGAAAAAGGGCTGACAGCTGTTGAGGAAAAGTTTGGTCCGTTGACTACGCTGATAAATTCGGCAGGTGTTTCAAAAATGGTTCCATTTCTTGAAAGTAGTGAAGCGTTATGGGACTTGACCATGAACGTCAATCTGAAAGCGACTTTTTTATGCTGCCAAGTTGCTATTGAACGGATGCTGGAGCATGGAGGCGGAGAAATTCTCAACATGTCCTCTTTATCTGGGAAGAAGGCAAGTTCATGGCAAACGGTTTATTGTGCTAGTAAATTTGGTGTACAAGGATTGACACAATCAATCGCCAAAGAGTTTGCGGATCAACACATTCGGGTCAATTCAATTTGTCCAGGAATCGTATATACCGAGATGTGGGAGAAATTGAAGTATGATTACGCGAGAAAGCGAAAAATAGATCCCGAAGGAGTCATGGACTATTTTAAAGGAAATATCCCGATGCATCGATTGGTTGATATGCAAGATGTGATAAATGCGGCGGTATTCTTATTAACAGAAAAATCCAGCTATCTAACAGGCCAATCGATTAATCTTGTTGGCGGAGAATGGATGGACTAAAAGAGTGGGAGGATGTTGTGGAATGACTTCGTTGGATTTTAGCGGCAGAGAACAGCTGTATTATCAGTTGTATGACCGTTTGTTCCAGAAAATTATCAATGGCACTTATACGATCGGAGAGTGTATTCCTTCTGAGAGTGAATTGATGAAGACATATCAAGTGAGTCGAGCGACTGCTAGGCGATCTATGGAGATGCTCGCCAATGATGGTTTCGTGAAAAAGCAGCGGGGACTTGGAACAGTTGTCATTTCTACACATCCAAAACATTCACCTCAACGAGTGACAAAATATTCAAGGAAGAAAAGACTAGAAGATGTAATAGCAAAGAAAAAAGTAATCGAATTCGGTGTGATCCAAGCACCAGAGGAAGTTGCTGAAGCATTGAATTTAGAACCGGAAACTGAGGTGATTTGTTTAAATCGTGTGCGTTATGGTGATACAGATCCTTACTATTTGGAAATCAATTATTTTGAAAAAGATTACGTTCCAGAAATGTTGAATCGTAATTTTTCTGAGGAGTCCTTACGTGTTTTTCTTGATAAAACCTATAATATCCAGTGGTCGTATGCTAGTCAGCAAATTTACTCAACTACCGCTGTAAGCACTATCTCTGATCTTTTGAAGGTCGAGGAAGGAACCCCGTTACTCCATATCAAAAGAATTTCTTATGATGTCAAGGACAATCCGCGAGAATATGTAGATAGTTATTATTTAGCTGATAAGTATTTTTTGGAAATAGAGTTAACAATATAAAGGAATGAATTGACTTGAAAAAAACCTTGATTTTATTAGCAGGGTATCCTGGAACAGGAAAATCGTATTTAGCCCATTTGATTTTAGAAAAATTTCCAAGCATTCAATTTCTTTCACCAGATGAAATAAAGGAAAAGAATTGGGATCTATTTGGCTTCAACAATTTAAGTGAAAAAGAAATGCTGATTCAAAAAAGCTGGAATGAGTACTATCAACAAATGGAAACATCATTTCGTAAAGGAGTTAGCTTGATATCTGATTATCCCTTTAGTGAAAAACAAAAAGGACATCTGCAGCAATTGACAAAACAACATGGTTTTCAAGTAATAACGATACGTTTGACGGCTGATTTGAATGTTCTTTATGAACGTCAAAAAAAGCGGGATTTAGATCACGCGAGACACTTAGGGCATATTTTGTTGTGCTATCATAAAGAAGCAACAAATGTGAATCATGAAGAGGCTGACAATTTAGTTGATTATGAAGAGTTCATCAAACGTTGTACAATACGAGGCTATGATGAATTTTCATTGGGAAATTTGATTGAAATAGATGTCACTGATTTTTCACTAGTAAACTATGATAGATTACTAGAAAAAATTGAACATCTACTCACTGATTGATCTGAGTAAAGGAAAACAGTAGTTAATAAAGTGGATCCTGTAAATAATACACGAGAAAAAGGTGTATGAGTTTGCAAGATCCATTTTATGTTTACTCTTAAGCGGATGCATAATGGACTTAGTATAACAATTAGAGGGAGTAGAATGTAAGAAAATCGTAGTTGACTAATTAGTCTGTTTACATTCAATTTATATGCTAAGTACTTTTTCTGGTTAAATTATCAAATTCTGTGAGCATCCTATAATACGTTGTAACATAATAAGCAAACTAAGGAACAGATATCATCTGAAAAAATATATTTAAATAAAATGATATTTAGATTAGAATGAAAAGTATAAATCGATTACTTCTAAGTTTTTTAATTGTTATCAAACGAAAAAGTCGGCTAATTACTGAATTGGGAGGGTAGGCATATGAATGTAGATAAGAATGGGCAAGTTGATTTCTTTTCTGAGATTTCTGAGTACCAGATCACTGCACGTGAATTTTTTAGTGCTACTCTTTTGGAATATTTAGAAAAGAATTTTGGTTGGGATCGCGTACTAATTTCTTATTTTGATACAGAAGGGAATTTTCTTTCCTGGACTGATTGGACAGGGCAGTTAGTGAATTATAAAAATCATCCTTACCGAAATTTTGTTGAGGTCGATGAGATTAGGCAACAGGTTTTTCGAGAGGCCTTGAACGATCACCTTACGTATTTCAATGTGATTCCTAGGTTATACAAATCTACAGAAGTTCTTGGAAAAGAAGAATATGATTCCTCATCCTATGTCCGGTTCATTGAAAAGAACTTTCGTCAGCATTACAGTGTGACGATGGCTTTTGGGATTAACGCCTATATTCAAGTAGTCTTTTTTAAAGATTTACAACTGGGAGATTTTACTGAAAAAGAGCTTGAAGATTTGAAGGAGATTTACGTTTATCTTGCCAATTCATACAAAAATTTCAAAAAATATGAGCAATCAAAAATCATTCAAAAAATCCAGAATGAAATCATTCTATCAGGAGAAAAGGCTTATTTAATCACAGATGATTTTACCCATGTGATGAATCATAGCCAAGCAGCGATTGATTGCTTAAGCGACATTTTAGGCCCTTCGGTAGCAGAACAAATCAGTAGTACGGAGCCTTGCAGCTGGCTGCCTTTTCTGTTGGGAGATGAAAATCAAACCTGCTCAAAGGCGGTTCGTACTAGGATTGTTCAAAATTATGTTTTTAAAATTTATACTTACGATCAGACCTACTCAAATGGGATTATTGATCGTTATCATTGGATAACTATTTCAAAAAAGGATCAGGAGAAAAGTTCTAAAAGTTTGGAGAACACGCTACCGTTAACAAATACAGAATTTAAAGTTGCTGAATTATTATATAGGGGGTTTACTTATAAGGACATTGCTGAAAAAATGGTCATTAGCTACCATACGGTAAAGAAGCATGTTCAAAATATATATAGTAAGTGTAAAGTAAATAGCAGGTATGAGCTTTCTCAACTGTTCGATAATAAAAAATAAAGAGTTTTGCACAATAATTAATCGAAGCCTAGGCGTATGTCGCAGGCTTCTTTTTTTGTTTATAAGTGAACATGCATACATAGTTATCCTCCATATAGGGAACATTCCCTATATGGAAATACTACTAATACCTAATTATTTTCCCATTTTTAGTTTGTTAAACTTTGAACATAAAAACGTTTTCTGTTTTAGCGAAGGAGATAATTTAATTGTCAAATCAAGGAATCATCTTTAATATTCAACGTTTTACACTTCACGATGGTCCGGGTTTAAGGACAGAACTTTTTTTAAAAGGTTGTCCTATGAGATGTGATTGGTGTGGAAATCCAGAAAGCTGGTCTACCCAAATTGAGCTTGGTGTTTATAAAAAGAAATGCATTTCAAAGAAAAAATGCGGGCTTTGCCTGTTCTCTGATTCAAATGAGGATGCCCTAACTTTTTATCGAGGGAAATTAGCAGCGATTGATTCAAAGAAATGCTCTGATTGTTCGGCATACGCATCGGCTTGTCCAGCAGATGCGATCAAACAGTGGGGCGAGGCAATGACTGTTGAATCGTGTATGGAGATTATTCGAAAAGACAAAGAATATTACGAGCAATCTGGCGGAGGTGTCACCGTTTCAGGAGGAGAAGCACTACTTCAGAGTGATTTTGTTGCTGAGCTGTTTGCTGAATGTAAAAAAGAAGGGATTCAAACCTGCTTTGAAACAACTTTTTATTCAAATTGGCAAAAGGTAGAAATCTTGCTGCCTTATACAGATATTTGGATCTCAGATATTAAGCACATGGATTCGAAGATTCACCGAAAACGTACGGGAGTAGGGAATGAAGTCATACTAAAAAACTTGAAAAAGATGTCAGAACTTGATCGGGAATTGATACTGAGAATTCCTGTGATCCCAGATTTTAATGACGATATGAAAAATATTGAGGCTACGGCCGATTTTATTTTAAATGATTTGAATGGTCAGATACGGACACTTCAATTGTTGAGTTTTATGCGATTAGGAGTTGAAAAGTATGAAGCACTAGGTATTCCATATGCGATGGAGGGGGTAAAGGTTCATCGAAAATCTTTTCAAAAACAAGTAGAAAAGATTGCTGACTACATGAATTCGCGAGGGATTCATTGCCTCGTAGGAACCAAGGAAAAACAATAATTTTTATTTTAAATTAAGGAGGATTTTAAATGAGTAACACACACACAACAGCAAGAGGAATGGAGCCTTTCGACAAAATGTACAGTTTGGGCTATCAAGTAAATCATGAAGATTGGTCGCCATTTCCGCGAGTAAACCATTTGAGACAAACTTTTTTAGACCGGCCTTATGATGTAGATGTTGAAAGACTACGTTTGGTAACAGAAGCTTATCAAACGCATGAAACGTGCTCACGTAAATTAAAATGCGCGTATGCTTTTGAAAATATTTTATTGAACACTAGCTTGTATATCTATGAGGAAGATCTGATTGTGGGAGAAATCGCTGCTCCTGCGAAAGCTTCACCGATTTACCCTGAGTTTTCCGTCAACTGGATTATTGATGAAATCTTGCATTCACCTTTTGAAGATCGGCCAAATGATCAATTTTACATTAGAAATGAAGAAGAAAGACAAGAAATATTAGAGCTTTGTGCATGGTGGAAAGGCCAGACCATCGATGACATGGTGAATGCAAGACTTGACGAAGATCAAACAAAAGGATCAGAAGTTGGTGAAAGAATCTTCCAAACCAATCTTTATCATTATGCTGGAGCAGGCCACCTAGCGATTGATTATGCCAAATTGATGCGCGTAGGTTATGTAGGATTGATTGACGAAGCAAAGGAACGATTAGAAAAGCTTAGTAAACGTGATCCAGAATATGCAGACAAACGCGACTTCTATGAAGCCATGATTATTATGCATGAAGCCGCAAGAACTTATATAAAACGATATGCAGAATTAGCTGAAACGATGGCTGGGACAGAACAGGATGCGAACCGTAAAAAGGAACTGGAAGAGATGGCAACGAACTGCTATCAAATTGCCTTAGGAGCACCGAAAACGTTCTGGCAAGCACTGCAACTATTTAATATTGCCACAACCTTGATCCAAATTGAAAGCAACGGTCATTCGATTTCGTATGGTCGCATGGATCAATGGCTGTATCCATACTACGAAGCGGATATGAAGAATGGCAGAATCACCAAAGAGTTTGTATTGGAGCTTCTTGAAGTTGAGTATGTGAAGATGAATAACCCGACAAAATTAAAAGACAAAGGCAGTATGGCTTTGCGAAATGGTCGCGGATTTGGTGGAGAAAGCTTAACAATCGGTGGTGTAGATCGAGAGGGAAATGATGCCACGAATGATTTGACGATGTTGATGCTGGAAGGCTCTGCTCACACTCGAATGATGAATCCATGGGTCTGTGTACGCATGCATGAAAACACTCCTTATGAGTTAAGAGTAAAAACGACAGAGTGTATCCGTGCAGGATATGGACATCCGAAGCTTTTCAATGACGCACCAACGATTAAGGGAATGATGCGCAAGGGAATGACTCTTGAAGAAGCAAGAGATTACTGTGTTGTCGGCTGTGTTGAAATTAGTTTGCCAGGAAAAGAGTATGGTTGGCATGATGCTGCGTATGTCAATACACCGAAGATGATGGAAATGGTTGTAAATGGTGGTCGTAGTCTGAATACTGGCAACCAGCTCGGTCCAGATACTGGCAGCTTGGATACTTATCAAAGTTTTGATGAAGTATTGGCAAGTGTTGACGAGCAATTTGAATATTGGACCGATCAAATGTGTAGCAGTCTAAATGTGATTGACACGATTCACCGTGAACTAAAACCATTACCTTATGTATCTGCATTCTTTGAAGACTGTTTAGAATCTGGAAAAGATTTAACTGAAGGTGGTGCCAAATACAATGGGACAGGACCTCAAGCTAGCGGAATGGCAACTTGTGCAGATTCATTATCCTCAATTAAGCAATTGGTATTTGAAGAAAAACGCTGTACTGGCGCAGAATTACTGCAAGCAGTAAAAGACAATTGGAAGGGCCATGATGTTCTTTATTCATTGGTCAATAGCACCAAAGTCCATCACTATGGGAACGATGATGACTATGCAGATGATTTATTCAAATTCATGTTCGAATGCTATTGCAAGCATGTAGCAGGAAGAAAAAATGTTCGCGGTGGTGAATTTAGTCCAGGGGTGTATTCGGTGAATGCGAATGTCGCAATGGGGATGAACACGAATGCTTCTGTAGATGGACGCAAGAAGGGCGAGGCAATTTCAGATAATATGGGTCCAGTGCATACAGATGCTGGCTCCCATGATGTGAGCGGTCCGACAGCACTTGTAAACTCATTGGCCAAAGTTGATCACAGCTTAGCGACAAACGGGACATTAATGAACTTGCGATTCCCACAAGAAGCAGTCGCTGGAATCGAAGGGCGTGATAATTTAATCAGCTTTATCGACGCCTACATGGCGAAAAATCCGATGCACGTTCAGTTTAATATCATGAGTTCAGAAACCATGCGTGCTGCCCAGAAAAATCCAGAGAATTACAAGGATATGCTTGTTCGTGTGGCGGGATACAGCGCGTACTTTGTAGAACTTGGGAAACCCTTGCAAAAGGATTTGATTCAGCGTACCGAATTGAGCTTCTAAAAAAGAGAATGGGTGGAGAAGATGACATTTGAATTTAACTTTGTCCTTGTGGCATTGATGCAAGTAATTGGTTTTTTCGTACAGGGGTGTACGGGTTTTGGATGTACGGTCATTGCGGCGGCAGTGACAAATGGTTTGTTGGGAACGGAAGCGGGAGTGCCTTATGGTACTCTCATCACCCTTCCTTTCTTATATTATTTGGGGATCAAAGCTTTTAAGGAAGTCTCGTGGAAGGATCTAGCAAAAATCATCGGCTTGTGTATCCCTGGAATTTTGGTTGGTAATTACCTGTTCTATGCGATCAGCCCCAATATTGCAAAAATCTGTATTGGTGCGATGGTCACATTGATCGCATTAATGAATATATACAAAAATATTATCAAGCCTAAGCTTTCCGGTAAGAAGGAAGCGGAAGAGGAAATTGATACGACTGGAAAGAAAATTTTTCGTTATGGGTGTTTAATTTTAGGAGGAATCGTTCACGGAGCGTTTAATATCGGTGGACCCTTAATCACGGTTTATACAATAGAAGCCGTTCAAGAAAAAGAGAAATTCAGAAATACGATGAACATGGTATGGGTGATTTTAAATACTTGGAACGCTTTTTCACAGTATAGAAGCGGAGCCTTTACCCCTTATATGTTGAGTGCACTACTCGTAGGATTGCCTATGGCTGCTATCGGATTCTTCTTAGGGATGGGCTTCTTAAAAAAAATCAATCGCGAACAATTTCTACGAATCGTCTACGTTGTATTACTATTCGTGGGCGGCAATATGTTAATAACAAGCGTGTTATCAGTTATTTAGAAAATGGAGGAACTAATTAATGAAAGATTTTACGTTTAAAGTACCGCAGAGTATCGAGTTTGGTTTGGGAAGCCTGAAAAAGCTTCCAGCTATATTGAAAGAGAATCAATCCAATCACGTCTTTTTGATTTCAGATCGCGCTCTAGAAGGACTTGGAGTAGTTAAGAAAATTCAAGAGATCATTGAAGCCGGAGGCATTAAATGTACAACGTATCTTGGTACGATTCCCAATCCAACGGTGGATGTAGTCAATGAGTCTGCAGCTCTTTACAAAGAATGCGGGGCAACTAGTATTGTTGCACTCGGGGGTGGAAGCTCGATGGACGTTGCTAAAACTACGGGTGTCTTAGCCAAATATGGTGGAAAGATCACGGATTATGAGGGACTTCATAAAGTTCCGGGACCTGTTGTGCCAATTATTGCAATTCCAACAACTGCTGGTTCCGGCAGTGAAGCAACAGCTTCAGCGGTGATTACAGATGAAGCAAGAAATTATAAAATGTCTGTTATCAGCTATGAAATGCTGCCAAAATATGCGCTTTTAGACCCGGAATTGATCATGACGGCACCTGCATCCATTGCCGCAGCCTGTGGAGTTGATGCGTTGATTCATGCAATGGAAGCTTATGTATCTAGAAACGCATCACCATTTACGGATGCGATGGCAGAAAAGGCTATGAAATTGATCGGAGGAAATCTACGTCAGTTTGTTGCAAACAGACAAGACGAAGAAGCCGCATGTGCGATGATGGCAGGTTCTACTTTTGCCGGCATGGCCTTTGCGTGGGCGAAGCTAGGAAATGTTCACGCCATGAGTCATCCCCTGAGTGCCTATTTCCATATTGCCCATGGTGTAGCGAATGCTATTCTTCTCCCTACTATTGTGGAATTTAACGCGCTGGCGGATCGTGGTCGCTATGAAACGATTTATAATTTTATTCGTGAAAAGAAAGAACCTGCGAATGACTTTACCCCTCAAATGCTAATTGATGAGATCAAAAAACTAAATAATGATTTAGGCATCCCGAGTTGCCTATCTGAAATGGGCGTTACTGAGGATAAAATTCCTGAAATGGCGGAAGATGCAATGAAGAGTCCTAATGTAGCGGTCAATCCTCGTTTGACGACGATCAAAGATATTATTGATTTGTATCATAAGGCTCTATAAAAGATCAAGATACTATTAACTGTAGAAGGAAAAAGGGTATGGGAACTAATATAAACAAAAAAAGCGTATTTAGTTGGTTTATCTGTATGTTATTTCCAGTGATTATAGCATTTCTTCCAACTTCAGCTGAATTCACAGGAAGTTTGAAACTGTTTTTAGTTTTGACTATTTTTGTCATCTTGATTATCGCTCTAGAGCTATTGCCGAGATTGGTTTCAGCGATTTTATTACCTTCACTTTATATGATTACTGGGTTGGTTCCTGCTGAAATAGCATTTTCCTCTTGGACAAGTACCACTGTTTGGATGGTGCTGGGTGGGCTGATTTTTAGTAATGTTTTGGATGAAACAGGGTTGCTGAAACGAATTGCCTACTATGTCATAAGAAAGTGCGGGGGAACTTATGCTGGTGCGGTATTTGGCTGTTTCTTTATTGGGATTATCTTAAACTTGATTACATTCTGCAACGGTTGGCTAGTAGCCAGCGCTCTTGTGTATGGGGTGTGTAAGGCAATGGATATGAAGCCATCAAAGGAAGCATCGCTGCTTTGCTTTGCCGGGACGATCGGCGCGACAGGCTGCACAGTTTGCTTGTATTATCCAGGGTATTTCTCCATGTTAGAAACTGCGATACGAGAAGTGATTCCGGATTATCGCATGGCGATGTTTACATCGTTCCAATACAACGGATTCTTTATTCTTTGGTGCATCGTGTGTATCTTAATTTTGATGAAGGTATACAATACCAAAAATTTACCGATTAATGTCAGTAAAAAGCTTTTTGATGAAAAGTACGAGCAACTTGGAAAAATGAGCAACAGAGAGAGAAAAGCTGTCGCGATGGTGATTCTTCTATTGGTTTATCTATTTCTCTCAATGTTTCTTGACCTGCCGGCTGCGTATGGATTTATGGCGATTCCCTTTTTGATGTATTTGCCAATTATAGGAATTGGGAAGGAAGAGACATTGGGGAAACTTAATTTTTCCATGGTTTTCTTTGTATCGACCTGCTTAGGAATAGGTATTGTGGGTGCGAATGTTGGTTTTGGTGATTACTTAACAGGAATCGCAGTACCAATGCTTTCCGGGAAAAGTAATTTAGTGGTCTGCATGTCGTTTCTGTTGATTGGTATGATCGCTAATTTCTTTATGACTCCTTATGCAATGCTAGGTGGATTGGCGCTTCCATTTGTACAGATTGCAGCCACACTTGGAATAAATCCAATTGCTGCATGTATGTGTTTACTTTATGCGTGCGAGCTGTTGTTTATGCCCTATGAGTCAGCAGGAAATCTTATCATGTATGGCTACGGGATGATGCCGATGAAAGATTTTATCAAGCAAATGACCCTGAAGGCAGGAGTTATGCTCGCCGGATTTGTATTAGTAATGTATCCGTTATGGAATGTATTCGGATTGATTTAAAATGACTCTGAAAGGAACGCTTTCTTATGCTAAAGTCTTTGGAACAAAGTCATCGAGGCTCAAACACAAAAAGCTTGATCAAAACATTAGCTATACTTTCATCATTTTTTTGTATATATCGCTGTAATGTACGCGCCAGAAAATAAAAAAATGGGTCACGCAGGGGCCATCGTCAGCGGCAATATGATGGGGACAGTGAAATCAAAAGTAAAAGCGCTAGAAGCAGCAAGAGTGACTGCTTGTCCGACCGTAGGGAAAATAGTAGAGTTTATAGAAAAAACAAAATCTCAAACAAATGGAAGACTGCAGTCATTAGAGCCTAAAGCAGATGACTCCGTCTTAAAGAGTTAAATTATCTAACTAAAAAGGTTGACCAAAAAATATTTAGTGATGTTTGATAGTTCTTGAATGTCAATTTTAGAAACACTGATCCCAAGATTTACGATTTGAAGCAAGTTTCTGATAGTAAGAAAACAGATATATCATTGAAGATACATTAAATTCCAAATGCTAAAATAAAGTATAACACTCAGCAATTAAGCTGGGTGTTTTGTTATAATAAGAGCACCAGATTGCCATATAATGATATATGCATAGACAGAAGCTACGCATAAGAAAGGACGTTTGCTAAATGAAAATATTTATTACTGTTTTGGTCTTTCCACTTGTTTTTCTGTTTATCATTCTTGGAGTAAAGTTCCAGCGTGGGAAATGGCTAAGATTACTTTCAGGAAATGCATTTGGCGATTTACCGAAAGAAAAAGCAATTTCAGTAGGAAGAAAAACTAGTCGTTTAATGTATTTCGCAGCCGTATTTTGTTTGTTTCTTTGTTGGTGGATTAATTTTAGTGAAAGCCAATTATTGTTTTGGTTTGGAATCGGGGTTGCTCTTCTTGTTAGCGGATTTACTTTGTTAAAGTCTTTAAAGGAATGGGTTCGGACAGGATACTGAACGGATACTATTTTTTTTTATACTAAGTTGATATAAGTGAAGATTATTTCAATGAAGCTGCGGAGATTCTCCGCAGCTTTTTTGGTAGTTAATTGATAATAAACTTTTTCCGATAGGTGGAGGGGGAAATGTCGAGCTTAGAATGGAAAAACTTCGAAAAATACGAAGAGGATGAAAAGCCGGTTTCATAGGCGATCTCCGTAATCGTCAAGGAGCTTTTTCGCAGCAGGGAGCAGGCTTTTTGCAGCTTCAAATCCTGGATGTATTCACTTGGACCAATGCCTTTGTAAGTTTGAAAAAGCTTGTAGAGATAGGTCCGATCGATGCTGTTGGCTTCTGAGATTTGGTTCACACTGAGATTTTCTGACATATTATCATCGATATAATTCAGGATGTTTTTAAAGAGCTGCTCACTTTGCGAATAATCTTGTGTTTTTAAGTTCATTCGGTCGATGGTATCGAATAGAATGAAGGAAGAGGCCAACGTGCGAAAATGATTTTCCTGTTTAAAGGCCTCATAAATATCTTGAAATAAGACGTCGATGCGATGATCGAAGGAATGGCTGATGACGCAATGATTCTTAGCTAAATTTAGTTTAGAAAAGCATTGGTCTACTCGTTTTCCCGAAAAGCCTACCCAGCGATAGTGCCAAGGGTTCTCACGATTTGGATAATAAACATTTTTACAATTTGAAGGAATGACAAAAAAATCTCCCGCAGTGATTTTTCTCTCCGGAAAAAAGGGTGTTGAAAAAAATCCTTCTCCTTCGACACAATAATGGATCACCCAGTAATTGATCGGAGCATACTCCGTAGGCTTGGTTGAGCGACATTTCTCATAGCCGACTTCACAAATATGGAACTCCGAACTTACATGATTGTTGTTAATTAAGATACTGATGTCGCTAGGTAATGAGCTGTACATGTGCAGGCTCCTTTTCCGAATGGTTTAAACAGGCAACATAATGACAAGTTTTTGGAAACATTTCTTATTTTTTATATCATGAAAGCGCTATAAAATCAATGTGTAAATAAATATTGAAAGGATGTTTGAGATGGAAAACTCTAATTCAAGACAGCGCTTGGGGTCGGTCGCATTAATGTTGATGACCTTTTCGGCAGTTTTTGCTTTTCCCAGCATTGTCAACAATAGTATCCAAATTGGTCTAGCAACGATTCCGGGCTATTTATTCGGTACTATCTTTTACTTTTTGCCATTTATCTTGATGATCGCGGAATTCGCTTCTGCCAATTCAGGGAAGGAATCAGGAGTCCACAGCTGGCTGCAGTCGGTATTAGGAGATAAATGGGCATTCTTAGGCGCTTGGTCTTATTTTTTCGTGAATCTATTTTTCTTCTGCTCTTTGTTACCGAATACGTTGATTTACGGCTCGTATGCTTTTGTTGGAAGAAATGTATTTCAAGGCAGGAAGAGTACGGTGATTATTGCAATTATTTCAATCTTGCTATTTTGGCTGATGACATGGGTCTGTATTAAAGGTGTTTCATGGATTTCCAAAGTAACTAGCTTTGCTGGCAGTGCGCGGCTATTTATGGGTGTAGCTTTTGTTGTCCTGGCTTTTGTGGTTGTGTTTGGTTTTGGGAAAGAACCCGCCCAGGACTTTACGATGCAGTCAATCACACCAAGCTTTAACTGGACCTTCTTCATGACGATGGCTTGGATTTTACAGGCGGTCGGTGGTGGTGAAAGTATCGGTGTTTATATCAAGGATGTAAAGGGTGGAAATAGTACCTTTGTCCGTACGATGATCGGCGCAACGATTATTGTTGGCATCATGTATGTACTAGGCGCGGTCGCTGTTGGTTTTGTCGTACCATCAGAGGTGTTAAAGGGAAATTTCTCAAACGGGATCTTTGACATCTTTAAAATCTTAGGGGCTCATTTTCATATTCCTAGCGGTGTGATGGTGCGGCTCGTCGGCTTAATTCTGTTTATCGGAAGTCTTGGTTCTTTAGCGTTATGGACAGCGGCGCCTGTTAAGGTCTTTTTCTCAGAAATTCCTGAGGGCGTATTTGGCAAATGGTTGGTGAAAACGAATGAGGAAGGAAATCCGACAAATGCCCTGATCGTACAAGGAGTGATTGTGACGATGCTGCTGATCGTTCCGGCATTGGGAATCGGAAACATGGACAGCTTCCTTTCAACATTGATCAATATGACAGCGTCTACCTCCTTGCTTCCGGTACTATTTCTATTAATCGCTTATATCGGGTTGCGTTTGAAAAAGGATGCGATGCCTCGCAGCTTCCGCTTCGGCAGCCGTTCATTCGGAATTTTCGCAGGAATTTTCCTGTTGTTGATTTTTATCTTCGTATTCTTTATGTCAACGGTTCCTGATCCGCAGCTGATTATGGCCGAACTAAATGGTACGTTGCCGGCGGGTGAGGCGAGTCCGATCGGTATGCTGATTTACAATATCGTTGGGCTGGTAATATTTATGGGCTTTGCTTGGATCTGCTGGAATCGTTATGAGAAAAAGGAAAAATTACTGAATAACAACGAGACAAATGTAGAGGTGACAGGGAAATGAAAATTTGGGAAAACTATCAATTAGATCAGATCAATCGTTTAGAACCGCGTGCGCATTTTTTAACGTTTCCAACAAAAGAGAAGGCGTTGTTGAATGAAAATAAATACACACATGCATTTAAAAATTTGAATGGTGCATGGAAATTTTTGCTGGTAGATGCGCCGGAATATAGTCCAAGCAAGTTTTATGAGCCGGATTTTGATACGAACGAGATGGCAGATATCAAAGTCCCCGGCAATTGGCAGGTGCAAGGCTATGGAAAGATGCATTATTCCGATTTGTGGTACAACTTTCCAATCAATCCACCTTATGTTCCAACTGAAAACCCAACAGGAATCTATAAGCGACAATTTGTGATTGATGAAAGCTTTAGAGAAAAGAAAATCATTCTTCGTTTTTGTGGTGCTGATTCAGCATTTCACGTTTGGGTTAACGGGAATGAAGTGGGTTACAGCAAGGGTGCTAGAAATGAAGCGGAATTTGATATTACCGAGTTTGTTCAAGAGGATGCCATAAATGATCTAACCGTGAGAGTGTATCAATGGTCGGATGGTACGTATTTAGAAGATCAGGATATGTGGTGGCTTAGTGGAATATTTAGAGATGTGGAATTGCTTGGCGTTCCTTATTCCGGTATCAACGATATCAAGGTTGTCGCTGATTTGGATGGGGACTATAAAAACGGTTTGTTGAAACTGTCGGTCAAATTTCGTGAAGAACAAGGGCAACGCCTCGAGGTCGAGTTGATGGCTCCTACTGGTGAAAAAGTCTTCACTCAATCTGTGGAAGGCGACTTCCTTCAAGCGGAAATTCCTAATGCCGCACATTGGACGGCGGAAACACCAGAATTGTATCAACTGCTGATTTCCGTTTATGAAGACGACAAGCTCATTGAAGTTATACCGCAAAAGGTTGGTTTCAGAAATATTCGGCTGGCGGGAGAAGTATTCTTAGTCAATGGTGTGGCGATCAAATTCAAAGGAGTCAATCGCCATGATTATCATCCTAGAAATGGTCGTGTCGTATCAAAAGAGGAAATTGAACAGGATATTATTTTGATGAAGCAGTTCAATATCAATGCGATTCGAACGAGCCATTATCCGGCTTCTTATTATTTGTACGATCTATGTGACGAATACGGGATGTATGTTATTGATGAAACAGATCTGGAATGCCACGGTTTCGAATTAACAGGAAAATACGATTGGATCAGCAACGATCCGAAATGGGAAATGGCTTATGTTTCCAGAATGGTGAGAATGATCGAACGAGACAAAAACCATCCGTCTATCATTCTTTGGTCGTTAGGAAATGAGTCTGCTTTTGGTCATAATTTTATCAAAATGACTGAGGTCGTAAAAGAAATGGACCCGACTCGCTTAGTTCACTACGAAGGGGATTTTGAGGTAGAAGCGGCAGATATTTACTCAACGATGTACACCTGGCTAGAGCATCCAACAAAGAAACCACTGATGCAAACAATTATCGAAGAATCGAAAAAGCCGCATATTTTATGTGAATATTGTCATGCCATGGGAAATGGTCCAGGTAACTTAAAGGACTATCAAGATCTTTTCTATGAACATGATAAATTGCAGGGTGGATTTATTTGGGAATGGTTTGACCACGGGATTGAATCCTATACTGATGATGGGGAAAAATACTATCGCTATGGTGGTGATTTTGGTGATGATCCATCGAATAAGGATTTTTGCATCGATGGAATGTTAATGCCGGATCGAACCCCTTCTCCAAGTCTGTACGAATACAAAAAAGTTATTGAACCAGTCCAAACTACAGCGATCAATTTGAGCAAAGGGGAAATTGAACTATTAAACCGTTTCGATTTCCAGAATCTGCAGATTTTTGATTTGTATTATTCGATTTTCGAAGATGAAACGCTAATCGAAGATGGCACGATCTCCTTGCCATCGATTCCAGCGCGGGAGAAATTAACACTCACGCTTCCTTATCAATTTGATTTTGCACCGAAAACAGGAGCACGATATTTCTTGAATGTCTCTTACCAATTACGAGCAACGACAGCCTACGCAGTGAGAGGATATGAACTAGCTTCTGCGAATTTTGAACTTCCCATTCACACTGCAGGCATAGGAATTGTACCAAGAGGAAAATTGAGTATAAATGAAACAGAAACGCTGCTGCGTGTAGAAGGGGAAAACTTTATAGTAACCTTTGATACAGTTCGGGGAACGCTTCAAAAATTAGTAAAAGACGGTCAATCGATCATTGAGCGAGGACCGAAATTCACGATGTGGCGGGCACCAATTAGTAATGATATGGAAATTATCGATGAAATGAAGAAGAAGCATTTTCTTCATTTAGAGCATGAAATCGTGAATTCTTTTGAGTGGGAAGAAATCGATCAAGCGGTGCAAGTCCGTGTGAAGACGATCAATTCAACTACAAACAGCGCGTGGCATTACAAGTGTGTCTACACCTATACGATTTATGGTAGCGGAGACATTCTCTTTGACCTGAAAGGAACACCAAGTGGAAAAATCGATACCGCGCCAAACATGCTTCCGAGATTAGGGATAACTATGCACGTGAACAAGGACCTGGATCAAGTGAAATACTTAGGACGCGGACCAAGAGAGAATTATGTGGATTCAAAAGAGGCAGGCTATCTTGGTGTTTACACCTCAACCGTCGAAAAAATGTTTACGAACTATGTAGTTCCTCAAGCCAATGGAAATAGAATGGATACAAGCTGGGTAGCTCTTACAGATGATCGCGGACAAGGCCTTTTCGCGGAAGCAACCACTGGATTCAACTTCAGTACTTCCTATTACGAGGAATCGGATCTGGATCATGCCAAGCATACGTGTGAGTTAGAAGAGCGAGATTACATCGTCATGAATATCGACTATAAGCAAAACGCGTTAGGCAGCTATTCCTGCGGTCAATGGCAGTTAGAGAAGTATCGAACAACCTTTGAAGCCTTCGATCTGTCTTTCCGACTCACTGGATTCAATGCAAAAGAAGCAGATGCCGTATCGCTGTCGCATGAGGTAATTAAGTTTCAGTAATGAATAGCAATACTCCTTTCCCTTCAGTTATGACTAAGTGTTATTACTGAAGGGGAAGGAGTTTTTCTTATTCTCTGTACATCCATGGGACTATTTTTGGATTTAAATGGCATCAAAATCTATTGCAAAAAAACATTTTTTTCAGCAAACGAACAGCTTCTAATGAATAGATTTCTAGGTCAAAACACTTGGCTTATAGTTTCTTTTTTTATATAATTCCCATATAGAAACTATATTCAAGGAGGACTTATAATTGACTCAGTTAGAGAATGTATTAAAAAATTTACAATGTGAATTGGTGGCAGAAAGAGCAAGGATTAATCCTCAAACGATTAGTTGGCTTCAATACGATATTTTAAATATTCTAAATTCAGAGTCCGAGCTGCTTCCATCCAAAATTAGTATTTTACTTGGAATAAATCGTACAAAGCTGTCAAAGGCATTAAAGGAATTAAAAAGAATGAACTATATTAAACAGAAGCCAAGTGAGAAAGATGGTAGGGAATTACTAACTTCTCTAACAAAAGACGGCCGTCATTTGTTAGCTCAAATTGACAATGGGCACACCCATCTTTTACAGGTTGCAAATTCAGTTTTTGAAGCGGAGGAAAAAGAGCAGTTCAAGTATCTGGCAGAAAAGTATCTGAATGCCCTTAAGCTAGAGAGGTTGGAATATCATGAATGAGTATATTTCAATAGAAGGAGCCAAAACAAACAATTTAAAAAATGTTTCTCTTAAATTTCCTAAATATCAAATAAGTGTTGTCACTGGTGTTTCTGGATCGGGTAAGTCTTCATTAGTATTTGATACTTTAGCTGCTGAATCTCAACGATTATTAAATGAAACCTACTCCAGCTATATTCAACAGTTGCTTCCACATTATACTCAACCCATCGTCGATAAAATAGAAAATTTGCCAGTCTCTATTGTGATTAGTCAAAAGAAAATAGGAGGGAACGCTCGCTCGACAGTAGGTACTGTGACAGATATTTATTCTAGCTTGAGGCTCCTATTTTCAAGAATCGCGACCCCTTTCATTGGCTACTCTATGACATATTCGTTTAATAATACTCAAGGAATGTGTGAGATGTGTAAGGGATTAGGTGAAACGAAGCAGATTGATCTATCTAAATTGATTGATTTTGATAAATCTTTAAATGATGGAGCGATTGATTTCCCTACCTTTCAGCCCGGCGGTTGGCGTCTGACTAGATATACAGAATCTGGTAATTTCGATAATGATAAAAAAATTAAGGAATATAATGAAAGAGAATTGGATCTTTTACTAAATGATCTCGGAAGTTCCCCGATTCATCCATCTGCAAAATGGCCAAAGACTGCTAATTATGTTGGAATTATTCCAAGAATTACAAAAAACTTCATTGAAAAAGAAAACGATAAATATACTGAACGGTTAAACCGGATTTTAAAAGTGAAAGAATGCCCTAGCTGTCGAGGAACTAGAGTAAATAAACGAGTTCGCTCTGCAAAAATTAATGATAAATCTATAGCAGATTGTGTAACCATGCCTATTTCTGAGTTAGTAACATTCATCAAAGAAATCAAATCTCCTACCGTTCAGATAATTTTAGAGGATCTAATTAAAAAATTGAAGAGCTTGGAAGATGTTGGGTTAGACTATTTATTTCTTAATCGTCCAACGACAACCCTTTCAGGAGGAGAATCTCAAAGAATAAAAATGACCAAACACCTGAACAGCGCTCTTAGTGATGTTCTATATATTTTTGATGAACCAAGTATTGGACTTCATCCAGAAGATATTCAAGGAATATCAAAAATAATAAAGGGGTTAAAAGACAAGGGAAATACGGTAGTGCTGGTCGATCATGATCCAGATATTATCGAAATTGCGGACCATATTATCGAAATTGGTCCAGGTGCTGGTGAGAAAGGCGGACATATTACCTTTGAAGGCACGTATGAAGAACTGTTGAGGTCAAATACAGTGACCGAGAAAGTGTTATCTACTAATCTAACGATTAATCCAGAAAGAAAGAAATTTTCTTCTCAGTATACCTTAGAGAAGGTCAGCTTACACAATGTTACAAGAGCTTCGATAAAGATACCCAAGCAGTCCTTAACAATTGTAACAGGAGTAGCCGGTTCGGGTAAGAGCACCCTCATTCGCTACCTTTTTAAAAGTAAATATCCAGAAGCAAATATATTAGACCAGAGTCAGATAATTGGCAGCATTCGTTCAAATGCCCTTACGTATTTAAATGTATTCGATAAGATTCGAAGCATATTCGCTCATCATTCAGGTAAAAGCGCATCGCTTTTCAGCTACAATGGTCAAGGAGCTTGTCCCATCTGCAAAGGGAAAGGATACATTAAACTAGACTTGGCTTATATGGGGAATGTTGAGCAGGTTTGTGAAGCATGTCATGGGAAAAGATATAACGCTGAGGCCCTTTCTGTTTTATGGCAGAGCTTAAATATTTATGACCTCTTGCAATTGCCAGTTAATAAAGCGATAGATTTGTTTGAAGATGACGCACTAACAAGAGTTATGCAGGCTCTCATTGACGTCAATTTAGGATATATAAAGCTAGGTCAGTCTTTGGATACGTATTCCGGTGGAGAACGTCAACGGTTAAAGATAGCTAAGATAATTTACCAAGAGGCATCTGATTTATTAATTTTAGATGAACCATCAACAGGGCTGCATGAAAGCGATATTGATAAATTGCTTCTTTTATTCCATAAGCTTTTGGAAAAAAATAAAACATTAATTGTTTTAGAGCACAATCTCAAAATTATAAGTAATGCCCAATGGATTATCGATATGGGACCAGGCGGAGGTAATCTAGGAGGAAAGGTATTATTTGAAGGGTACCCAGTTGATTTATTAAAAATGAAAGACTCCTACACGGCAAAGCATTTGCGAAAGTATATAAATGATAAAAAATAGAACAATACGTATTACTTGCTGATATTTTCTAGTATAGGATATTAAAAGAAAGTGTACAGAAATGGGGGTCATTCTGTTACTTTCTTTTGACTTGTCCTTTTCCATATGAAATAATAAACATATGAACAACGCATCATGTGTTTGAAGGAGGTTAAAAAATGATCATCAACTATTTAACGTTGCTAGGGGCGGCACTGTTTTATTTGATTTATTTGGTAAAAGGGTGGCTCTTGCGAAAACAGGGAATCACCGTGAACCTATTAGGGGATAAACGTCGTACTCGCGAAAAGTATTTTGAAATCGTTTTACGGGCTCTGACTGGGTTCGGAGGGGCTATTCAATTTGTGGCACCGTTTTTGTTCGAAAGGAATTCGACTAGCTGGAGGTATCTAGGTGTGTTCCTGATTTACTTAGGAGTTCTGCTGTTTTTAATTGCTGTAAAAGCGATGGGGTTGAATTGGCGGGCAGGGTTCAATGAGGAACAGAAGACCAATCTAGTTACAACTGGGATTTATCAGTTTAGTCGCAATCCGGCCTTTGTCGCCTTTGATTTGCTGTATATCGGATTTGCTTTTGTCTTTCCAAATTTTTTGATGATTCTGACCGCTTTAATTGCAGTTATATTATTTGATTTACAAATCCGCGGAGAAGAAAAGTTTTTACTGAAAACATTTGGCGAGCGATTCCGTCAATATCAGACAAAGGTGAGAAGGTATTTTTGATCAGCCAGCAGCAGTCTAATACGTCAAGAGCTCGCGGGAAACACTACCATTGAGTATATTATGTGCCTTTCTCACACCTACACGCTAAAATAATACTAAGAGAAAACGCGTGGAGGAAAATTATGGGAAAACAAGAATATACAGTTGATGAGTTTCGCGAAAAAATCCTTTTCGATATTGAGATTGAAACAAGTGATTCGGTGATTTTAATGTGTGCAATATTGATCGCTTCAATCGGACTAAACATGAATTCGCTTCCAGTGATTTTTGGTGCGATGTTGATTTCTCCACTCATGTCTCCTTTGTTAGGTGTAGGCTATGGTCTGTCTGTCTTTGATTTTGCGGTTGTTAAAAAAGCTGCGAAATTATTGCTATTAGAGGTCGTGGTCAGTTTGGCTGTGGCTACGATTTATTTTTCGCTTTCGCCGATTACTTATGCCAGCAGTGAGATCATTGCACGGACGTCTCCGACAATATGGGACGTCATCATTGCCTTTGCTGGAGGGCTTGCAGGAATTATTGGTGCTAGAAAAAAGGGGAGTAATAATATTGTACCGGGAGTTGCGATTGCTACAGCGTTAATGCCGCCTGCTTGTACCGTCGGCTACTCCATCGCTACAAAAAATCTCACTTACTTTATGGGCGCGTCTTACTTGTTTATTATCAATTGCGCGTTCATCGTCATCGCGACTTTTCTCGGTATACGTTTCATGCGCTTTCCAGTAGTGGCTCGTTTGACCAATAAGGATGCACGTAAGATGAATGGTTACCTAATTTTGATTTCTCTCCTGATTGTGATTCCAAGTATCTTTTCCGCGTCAACATTGGTACGAGAAAGTATTCGCAAATCAGCGATCAACCAGCTTGTAAATGAGAAGTTTTCGGAGTATGTCATCTTAAATCAAACCTATGATAAGGAAAAACGAAAACTTATTTTGACTGTTTCCGGGGAAAGACTGCCTCGATCCAGTATTCAAGCACTACAAAAGGAATTACCAGATTATGGTTTGGACAATGTTACTCTGGAGGTCGATCAAGTTCCCAATCTTTCCGAGCTTGATGGCAATCAGATGTCAAAATACTTGGATCAATATTTTAAAAATCGTATCGAACAGGAAACAGATAAGAATGTAGAGTCAAAAAAAGAACAGGGGACTACGGACAGTCAAGGCTGGGAATGATCCATACTAAGTAATCGAAACTTCTCAATTTTGAGAAGTTTTTTCTTTTTATGACTTTGCTCTAATAAACACGCTACTTGTCATTTTAACAGTCGTATCATTTTTCATTCTGTCTTTTTTTCGCTATTCTTAATCAGTATGAATGTTTTGAGAGAGGATGAGAAATGTGGAATTTATTGGTGTGTTATGTCTGATTTTGATCAGTACAACGATTGCCAGCCATTTTTCACGTCGGTTTGGTATTCCTGCAGTGATTGGGCAATTACTTGTCGGAATTCTATTGGGAAATGCAGGATTAAAGGTCGTTCATCCAGATATTTTGGTCGAGGATTTTTCTGAGATCGGCGTGATTTTATTGATGTTTTTAGCAGGGATCGAAAGTGACCTTTCGCTGCTGCGAAAATATTTCCGACCAGGGATGTATGTGGCTGTGTTGGGGATTTTGTTCCCGGTAGTTTTAGGAACTGTCGGAGGAAATATTTTTCATATCGCTATGAACCAGTCTTTTTTCCTTGGATTAATCTTAGCGGCAACGTCTGTCAGTATTTCCGTAGAGGTACTGAAGGAGCTGAATGTGATTAACACGAAGGAAGGATCAACGATTCTCGGCGCTTCCGTCGTTGATGATATTTTAGTCGTTTTGATCGTCAGCTTGAGTATGTCCTTCTTAGGAGCAAAGGGTGGAAATGACGGTCCGTTGGGAATTATGTTGATTGAGCAGGTGCTGTTTTTTGTAGCGATCTTTTTCTTGATTCGTTGGGGGGCACCGTATCTAATGCGGTTAAGTAAGAAATTGCTGGCGGAATCGTCAGTGATTATTGTTTCGTTGATTCTATGCTTAAGCATGTCCTACTTGGCGGATTTCATTGGCTTAAGTTCCGTCATCGGCGCCTTCTTTACAGGTGTGGCGATCGGTCAGACCAAGGTTTGGAAAGAGGTTCAATACAACGTCGAAGCGATTGGTTATGCGGTATTTATTCCTGTGTTCTTTGTTAGTATTGGTCTAGAAATCTCCTTCAACGGGATCGGAAATCAATTACTGCTGATCGTGACAATCACTGTTTTAGCGATCCTTTCAAAATTATTCGGCGGCTTCATCGGCGGCAAGCTCGCAGGATTTAGTAATCACAGCAGTTTGATGGTAGGCTCGGGGATGATTTCACGAGGCGAGATGGCTCTGATTATTGTCCAATTAGGCTTTCAGGCACAATTAGTGACCAAAGAGTATTATTCGGCCTTTATCTTGGTGATCCTGTTTACGACGCTGTCATCACCGTTCTTATTAAAGTATTTTACGAGAAAAATTTATGCGTAAATACACATGAATTTCATATAGTTTTATAGACGTGCTGGTGTCGCTTCTTGACTTCGGCACGTCTTTTTATGAAGCAGGATGATTGTATTTCAGGGATCATGATTTCCCACAAGGTACCGTGATTTCTTAGAAGCCCATTTCCTTTCTGTTTTTAGAAGCGATAGAATCATGCTAATATTAGCTTAGAGAAGAAATTTAGAAGAAGGTGGAACATTGCTTTTTAAACAAATGCGCTATTTCGTTTCAGTGGTAGAGAACAACAGCTTCACGGAAGCTGCTGAGCAGGAATTTGTGTCTCAATCCGCAATTTCTCAGCAAATTCAAACATTGGAGAAAGAGCTTGGGGTAGATTTACTCCTCCGTCAGCACAGAAAATTTAGTTTGACACCGGCAGGAGATTATTTTTATCGAGAAAGCAGACAGATCCTGCAGCAAGTGGAACGAATAACTAGAGAAACGAAGAGAATGGGAAATGACGAAGAAAAAAATTTGAAGATTGGGTATTTACAGCTTTATGGTGGACAAATACTCTATCAAGCAATCACAAAGTTCTCGGAGCTGTATCCGGAAGTATCAATTGATTTAATCAATGGAACCCATGAAGAGTTATATCAAGAGCTGCTTCAGCATACCGTAAATTTGGTGTTGAGTGACCAAAGACGCGCATTTTCAACAGATTATGTAAATTATGAGTTGATACAATCGGAAACGTTCATAGAAATTTCTCTAAGAAATCCTTTAAGTAAGAACGAAGCATTAGACGTAGGAAAACTATCAAATACACCTTGTATCTTAATAACCTCAAAGGATCAAAGTGAGCACGAAGAGGCCTTTTATGCTGACACCCTAGGTTTCGCGGGAACCTTTATTCATGCGGATAATTTGGAAGAGGCTCGTTTAATGGTAGCTGGTAATCGAGGGTTTCTTCCAGTGGAGAGCGTGGGTATTTTACCTAATCCAGTTCCAACGACTAAACGTATTCCAGCGAAAAGAGAGGGATCCGCGATCAAGAGAAAATACTGTGCTTTCTGGAAAAAGACAGAAACAAATGATTATATTGAGGAATTTGCTAAACGATTAAAAGAATTGATCCAAATAAATCAAAGTCAGAATCTTTCGTGAGAAAGGTTCTTTTTTTGGATAAGTTTCACTTATTCATAGGATTAGAAAGAAGAATTGTTTCCTTTGTGGAAAGAAGTAGAATGAAAAAGTAAGGAGGAGATCTAATGAATCTAACTGAACAAGCAAAGGTATATCATGAGAAAATGTTTCCTGGATATGTATCAGATTTTTTATTAACTGATCCAGAATTTATCGAACGATTTGACAATTTTGCTTTTGATGAAGTCGTAAAAGAAGATGACTTAGCCGAAACTACTCGTTTTATAGCAATTTTGGCAAGTCTTATTGGCTGCCAAGGAGTAGAAGAATTTGAGGCAATGATTCCAGCTGCGATAAATTTTGGTGTAACATCAATTGAGATTAAAGAAATTATTTATCAGGCGGTAGCTTATTTAGGGATCGGGCGAGTCTTTCCTTTCCTTAAAGCGGCGAATCGAACATTTGAGAAGAATTCAATTTCTCTACCATTAAAAGGGCAGGCCACAAATACAGTGAGCGAGCGGCTCATAGCTGGAGAACAAACACAACTTGCTATTTTTGGTGAGGAAATGCGTGGATTCGCTGAAAAAGGGCCTAATGAAATTCGGCATATCAATAAATGGTTAGTTGCCAATTGTTTTGGAGATTACTATACACGATCAGGGCTGGACCTTCAGCAGCGAGAAATGATTACCTTTTGTTTTTTAGCAGCACAAGGCGGTTGTGAACCACAACTAATCTATCATACGATCGCAAATCATCGAATAGGAAATGATCGACAGTTTTTAATCAATCTCTTATCTACATTAATTCCATATATCGGCTATCCCAGAGTACTAAATGGCTTACAATGTGTGGATCAAGCGCTGGATAAGAAATAGGAGGAAGATTTTTAATGAATAAAAAAGTTTGGCTTATCACAGGTGTTAGCAGCGGATTTGGTTACGAGTTAACAAAACAATTACTAGAAAAAGGAGAAATTGTTGTTGGTACGGTTAGAAATGACAAAAATGTTCAAACCTTTATGAAGCAGTATCCCAATACTTTTTTTAGACAGTTTCTTGATGTGACCGATGTTTCAGCAGTTGAAGAGGTAGTAAAAAAAATCGATGAGAAATTAGGAAGAATCGATGTAGTCATTAGTAACGCTGGTTATGGTTTATTTGGTGCAGCAGAGGAGTTGACAAACTCGGAGATTGATCAGATTATTGCGACCAATTTAACCGGTTCAATACAATTGATTCGTTCAGTATTACCAATTATGCGCCGTCAAAAATATGGACGGATCATTCAAGTTTCAAGCTATGGGGGCCAGGTCGCCTTTGCTGGAAATTCAATGTATCATGCGACGAAGTGGGGAATCGAAGGGTTTGTCGAATCGGTCGCTCAAGAGGTCGCTCCTTTTAATATTGGAATGACGATCATCGAACCAGGAGGAGCACGTACGCAATTTCGCTATGGTAGTGCACGGGTTGCTAATCTGATGGCAGAATACAATGGCAATCCCGCTCATACATTTTTGAATATGCTTAATCCAGAAAACGGTTTGGCAGCAGGAGATCCAGTTAAAATGGCCGCAAGAATTATCGAAAGCGTCAGTGTAGAACCAGCTCCACTACGTCTAGTTTTAGGATCACAGGCGTTAGAAGATACTATTCAAGTATTGGAGACGAGAATCAATAATTTTCAAGCTCAAAAAGAAATCGCAGCATCAACAGATGTTTCTGAGTAACAGTGAGTGACTTTCGCCAGTCTTCATTAATGAACAAATGTGAAGCAACATGAAGAATGAATTGTCTGAATATCCATAATTCGATAGAAAAAATAAAAGGAAGTGTTTTAGATGAAAGCAGCCGTATTTTTAGAACCAGGAAAGATGAGCATTACGGAGGTCAAAAAGCCGGAATTAGAACAAGCTGATGATGCGATTATCCGCGTCCTTCGTGCTAGTGTCTGCGGTTCTGATTTGTGGTGGTATCGTGGTATTTCCACGAAAGAGAACGGGTCTTTAACTGGTCATGAAGCGATTGGAATCGTTGAAGAAGTTGGCGAAGGGGTCACAGAAGTTCAAAAAGGAGATTTTGTCATTGTTCCCTTTACTCATGGCTGTGGATATTGTCAGGCATGTTTGGCTGGCTTTGATGGGGATTGTCTAAATAATTCATCTGGTGCTAGTAGCTATCAAGCAGAGTATTTACGTTATCATGGTGCGAATTGGGGGTTAATAAAAATTCCAGGTAAGCCAGAGGATTATTCGGAAGACATGCTGAACTCTTTTGTTGCTTTAGCGGATGTTATGGCAACAGGATATCATGCTGCGATAAGTGCAGAAGTTAAGGCAGGGGATACGGTTGTAGTGATTGGCGATGGTGCTGTAGGGCTTTGTGGTGTTATTTCTGCAAGATTATTGGGAGCTAAAAGAATTATCGCTATGAGTCGTCATGCTGAGAGACAAGTGCTTGCTTTAGCATTTGGGGCAACGGATATTATTGCTGAACGTGGTGATGAGGCGCTTAAGAAAATCAGAGCATTGGCGGGTGCAGGTGCAGATGTGGTTTTAGAATGTGTAGGCACTCAGCAGGCCATTGATACGGCAGTAAAGGCTGCTAGGCCTGGAGCGGTGGTCGGTCGTGTAGGGGTTCCACATATTGATGAACTCGATACGAACCCGCTATTTTGGAGAAACATTGGGTTAAGAGGAGGCATTGCACCAGTCACAACTTATGACAAAAAGGTGCTGCTGCAGGCAGTTCTCGATGGAGAAATCCAACCAGGCAAAGTCTTTACAAGACAATTCAAATTAGCAGAAGTACAACAGGCCTATGAAATGATGGATCGTAGAGAAGCGATTAAGTCATTATTGATCTTAAGCGATGCATAAAACAGTTGCTTTTGAGAGACTGAAGCTGGATTAAAGGAGTTTTCGGTAAGAGGGGGGATGACATGAAAGTACTTATTCTAGGAGCAACAGGAAACATAGGAAGGGCGGTCCGACAAGTTTTGTTAGCTGAGACAAAGTATAAGTTGACATTGTTTTCACGACACTCAACCAATTTGCAAATACGTTCAGTCAGAGAAAAAGCAGTGAACGGGGATGTTTTTCCTTAGAGACGTTAAAACCAGTAATTACTGGCCAAGAAGTTGTTTTTGCGGCTTTAAGCGGGGACTTAGTTGGAATGGCAAGAACGATCGTTCAAGCGATGGATAAGACGTCCGTTTCACGCTTGATTTTTATCACCTCTATGGGAATTTATAATGAAATTCCGGCCTCAGTGGGTCAGGAAGGAAATTTAAAGAATAACCCTATATTGCAAAAATATCGTGATGCTGATGATATCATTGAAGACTCTGATTTAGCTTACACCCTCATTCGACCAGGCTGGTTTGACAATGGGTCATTAGAGTACAAAGTGACATACAAGGACGAACCTTTTGGCGGACATAATATAGCCATCGCAAGCATAGCCGATCTAGTAAAAAGATTAATCGAAAATGAAGAGGTGGGTATCAGAGACAGTTTGGGTATTCATCGATCAGAATAAAAGAGAAAACTAGGATGTTACCGAAAAGCTCGGTTCATCCTAGTTTTTGTTAGGAGATAATGGCGGCTTAAATACTGGTCGATTGGCAAGGTTTTCTACGATCGTTTATTCCTTGATATCCGTTTGATGGGAGATTCGTGTTTCCTCGAGGTTCATAGAGTTTTGAACTTTGAAGTTATAATTTTTCAGATAGTTTTTCGAGAAGACACCTGCGTATAGACTATTTAACAAGAATAAAATCGATTCTTCAGTAGAGAAGTTACTGATTTTTTTATAGAGTCGTTCTCTGGAGGAAATAGTCAATACTGTATCAATCTCTCGCATTATGTAGCCGCCACCTTCACTGGTCAGACCGATAAGATGAACTCCTTGCTGCTTCATTTGAGGAATAAACTTCATTGGCTCCCTCGCCACATCATTTCCTGAATAGGAGATAATGATTGCTGTATCTGCTTTGGTTAATCCACTGGCGGTCAATCCGATCTCACCGCTTTGAATGACCTCTACCGACTTTCCGATGGCCGCCATTTTCCGTCGAAAGAGCTCTCCTAATAAGTTGTTTGGACTCACACCAAGAAGGACGATTCGCCTAGCGGTAGAAAGCATATCGATGGCGTTTTTAAGACAATCGAAATCCATTTTATCTGCAGTATCTTGAATGCTTTCCATTTGGATCGTGGCAATATTAGAAATGATTTCTTGGTACGAATCTCGATTAGAAAAGGGGATATTGGGATCGATCTGGGAGTAATGGGTCTGTTCATAGTGAATCTCTTCAATCAAATGATTCAAAAAATCTTTCCAGCCGCTAAAGCCGAGGGATTTTCCGAATCGTACTAGAGCGGATTTGGATGAAAACGTTTTTTCGGCAAGCTGATTGATTGAATATTTATGAATATCCAGCTTATGCTCCAGGATGAATTCCGCAATGGAGCGTTTGGTTTGATTCTGATTTACCGTGTATTCTTCGATTCGCTGCAGTAATCTCATTTTCATCGGTCCTTTCCTCGTTCAATTAATTTTAAACGTGAATCTAGAAAAGCTCAACCAAAGAAGGAAAAGTTTCGGTTAGTTTCGCCAAATTGAGTAATTTGAAATAAAAAGTGAAACTACGAGCCAAAGTTCTCCACAAACATTGAAAGCGGATGCATCCGGCTATATAGTGAAACCATCAAAGCGCGCGGAGAAATTGAAGGGAGACAAACAAATGAGTAAAAACTATTCAGATCTCGCCCAAAGCATTATCAAGCTTGTGGGAGGAAAAGAAAATATTCGAAACTTGATTCATTGTCAAACACGATTAAGATTTGATTTAACCGATGAGTCCAAAGTAAAAGTACAAGAACTGCAAAAGTTAGCCGGTGTTGCTGGTGTAATAAATAGCGGTGGCCAATTCCAGGTTGTGATTGGCACCCATGTTTCAGAAGTTTATGAGGAAGTTGCTTCTCTGCTTGGTGATGTGGAGGAGATGGCAGGAAAGGACGTCGGTAAAAAGAAAAACTTTTTATCTTTAGCGATCGAGTTCATTTCCACTTCGTTTAGTCCAATTATCCCGGCGATGAGTGGTGCTGGGATGATCAAAGCCCTCTTAGCATTACTAGTTTTGTTCAATTTAGTATCAAATGAAAGTCAAACCTATTACATTATCAATTTTATGGCCGACGCTGTTTTCTATTTCCTGCCATTTTTCTTAGCTAACACGGCTGCACGTAAATTGAAATGTAACCCATACTTGGCAATGGCTTTAGCAGGAGTGTTGCTTCATCCGAACTTTGCTGCTTTAATCACGGCGGGTGAGCCAGTTAATTTGTTTTCGATGCCTGTTCGACTCGTAGGGTACGGAGCCAGCGTTATTCCAATCCTGTTGATTGTTATTTGCCAATCCTTTATTGAAAAGTTTTTTAACAAGATCATTCCAAATGCAGTGAAGATTGTGTTTGTACCGATGTTGACCATTTTGATTACTGGAGTCATTGCGTTAGTCGCTGTTGGTCCTTTGGGCTCTTATGTAGGGGAATTCATCGCGGCTGGATTTAACGCGATCCGTGCTGCAGCACCTTGGGCACCAGCTGTTATAGTAGGAACACTATTGCCAATCATGGTCATGTTCGGTATTCATACCAGCATCGGACCATTGGATGTTTTACAGCTGACTTCCGTTGGGTATGCCAACATCTTCGGACCAGGTGCAATGGTATCTAACATCGCTACAGGCGTTGCAGCGTTAGTAGCCAGCACGCGCACCAAAGATCAAAAAGAAAAACAAGTAGCAACCTCTGGCGGAATCACCGCCTTGATGGGGATCACAGAACCAGCTCTGTATGGGGTGGCCTTGCCGAAGAAATATCCGTTGATAGCAACGATGATCGGTGGAGGTGTCGGCGGTCTATATGCGGGTCTTAGTGGGGCCTCTCGATTTGCGACAGGTTCTTCAGGCCTACCAGCCATTCCACTTTACATTGGAGAAAATATTTCAAACGTTGTCAATATTCTGATCGCTATTGCAATCACAATGATTACGACAGCAGTCGCTACTTATTTATTGAGCATTCGCTTTGAAAAGGACACGTCAAATGAAACAACATCTGAATCTGTCATCGCCGTGGATTCGATTGCAATCAACAGCCCGATTATTGGAGAAATGCTTGATTTATCTGAAGTTAAGGATGAAGCCTTTTCTAAAGGAATGTTAGGAAAGGGAGTCGCATTTGAACCAAGTGAAGGAAAAGTCGTTGCCCCTTTTAATGGGACAGTCGCTACTTTGTTCCCAACGAAGCATGCAATTGGTTTGGTTTGTGAAAACGGTGTGGAATTATTGATTCATATTGGGCTGAATACAGTTGATTTGAATGGAAAATATTTTGAAGCTCATGTTCGTCAAGGGGATAAAGTGATCCAAGGACAAACACTGATTACCTTTGATTTAGAAAAATTAAGAGCTGAAGGTTATGTCACTCAGATTCCAGTTGTCGTGACGAATACAGCCAATTTTAAAGAAGTGAGTCATGATGCTTATGGAACAAAAAACAGCGAAAATACGATGCTGACAATTCAAGTTTAGATTAGGAGAGGGAAGAGATGACATTACCAGATAATTTTTTATGGGGCGGCGCAACAGCCGCTAACCAAGTTGAGGGCGGCGTACTTGAAGGCGGTCGAGGGTTAGCGAACATTGATCTGATGCCTTGCGGACCTGATCGTAAGAAGGTTGCAGCGGGTACGATGAAAATGCTGGAGTGGGACGACCATCACTATTACCCCGCGAAGGAAGCCATTGATATGTACCATCGCTACATGGAAGACATAAAGCTATTCGCTGAGATGGGATTCAAGGTCTATCGAATGTCCTTATCTTGGTCGCGAATTTTTCCAAATGGCGATGATGCAGAACCCAATGAGGAAGGGCTCGCTTTTTATGAGGAGATCTTTGAGGAGCTTCATCGAAATGGAATCGAGCCTTTAGTAACGATCGCTCATTTCGATGTTCCTTTGAATTTGATCAACAACTATGGCTCATGGAGAAGCCGCAAAATGATCGATTTGTACGTTCGCTATGCGCAAACGGTGTTTACTCGCTTTAAAGGTCTAGTGAAATACTGGCTCACCATCAATGAAATCAATATTTTGCTTCATCAACCATTCGTTGGTGGAGGAATTGTTTTCGAAGAAGAAGAAAATCAAGAAGAGATCAAATACCAGGCGGCGCACCACCAATTAGTTGCCAGCGCCATTGCGACAAAGATCGCCCATGAAATTGACCCTGAAAATAAAGTCGGCTGTATGCTTGCGGGGGGAAATAACTATCCCTATACTTGTCGACCAGAGGATTATCAAGAAGCGATTCAGCGCGACCGTGAAGGCTATTTCTTCCTGGATGTCCAAGCGAGAGGGAAGTACCCTAGTTACGCATTGAAAAAATTTGAACGTGAGCAGTTGACTATTGTGATTGAACCTGAGGATGTTGACGCTTTAGCCTCAGCACCGGTGGATTTTGTTTCATTTTCATATTACTCTTCACGAACGGTCAGTGCCCACCCTGAGGACTATGAACATACTACAGGAAATATTTTTGGAACCATTAAAAATCCACATTTACCTTCAACAGACTGGGGCTGGCAAATCGATCCTTTAGGGTTGAGAAACTCACTGAATCAGTTGTACGATCGTTATCAAAAGCCACTATTTATTGTTGAGAACGGCTTAGGTGCCATAGATATTCCAGACGAAGCCGGGTTTATTGACGATGAGTACCGAATTGATTATATTCGTCAGCATATCCAAGCTTTCAAGGATGCTGTGGCAATTGACGGGATTGAGTTACTTGGTTATACGACGTGGGGCTGCATTGATTTGATTGCCGCAAGTACAGGACAAATGAGTAAACGCTATGGGTTTGTTCATGTTGATCGCGACGATGAAGGACGGGGGACATTGAAACGCTCTAAGAAAAAATCGTTTTACTGGTACAAACAAGTGATCGATTCTAATGGTGAGGATTTATCAAGTGAGAATCTTTTGGTTCCAGTCAAGGAAGCCAGTCAATTGTAGAAACTGCGGCTACGATCAATGGTTGTTCCGACAATAGCAGATGCTCAATAAGTCTATGCTCTCAAGGCATGGCGGCATTTAAATTAGGTATTAGACGAATATCATTATGAGTTGTACGATGACTGTGTTGATCGTACAACTCATTTTAGTTATAAGGAGGGACGCGGTTGTTTTATGGAACGAGCTTAGGCTCCTATTATCAATCAGCGAGAACAGTTCATTGTTGGATTGAATCGTTTATCAAAGGCATGAATCCTTCTCGAACAAACGCTTGTGATTGGAAGGTGTTACATGTATCGAATAACTAAAGTGGCATTGCTATCTGTTTCATTATTAGTTGTTTCTGCCGGAGCGATTGCTGGGAATATTCCCGCCATTGGCTTGGCATATCCTCAGATCAATAAAACACTTATTGAACTATTAACTACCTTACCATCGCTCTTCATTATTTTAACGGTTTTAATCAGCCCCAAAATAGCCAAAAAGATTGGATATAAGAAAACGGTTCAATTAGGCATTGTATTTGTGTTGATTGCAGGAATGCTTCCGGTAGTTACGACGTCTTTTGTTCTATTATTCATGAGTCGAGTGCTCTTCGGGGTGGGCGTTGGATTGTTTAATCCGCTGCTTTATTCATTTGCAGCAGCGATGTATCGAGGAAAAGAATTAGCCTCAGTTATTGGTCTGCAGAGTGCCTTTGAAGGGATTGGCGGAATGCTAGTTACTTTTCTTGTGGGACAATTACTACTGGTAAATTGGCGGATTTCTTTCACGGCCTATTTAATCGCGTGTCCGATTTTATTTTTCTTTTCTTTCCTTGTGCCAGAGGCGAGCATTGCACAAGCTTCTTCCAAATCAAGAACAGCGGCTGGAAGAATTCCGCTCCGATTCGCTGGGTATTTGTTGCTGCTGCTGATCACGGTAACCATTTATATGTCCGTTACCGTAAAAGTCACGGCGTTATTGATGGAAAAAGGGATTGGTCAAGCGACTGCCGGCAGTAATTTACTTGCTTTAGTCGGATTGGGTGCGATGCTTGCTGGAATGTTTTTTGGCAGGATATTTTTGCTCTTTAAAGAAAAAACCATACAAGCAGCACTTTTCGTTTTAGCTTTTGCGATGTTCCTTTTAGCCTTTTCCCAAACGATCTGGCTAGCGGCAATCTCGGCAGTCTTGTGCGGCTTCGGCTTTCGGACCTTCATTCCGTATTTATTGAATGAAGTCAATCAACAATCAGAGGATTCAGAGAGGAACACGTCTCTATTACTGATTGTGTTCAATTTAGGCGCGGCTTTTGCGCCAATCTCAATTGCCTTTTTCCAAAAGATATGTCCTTTTTTACATGGTGCCGGATTGTTTATTGGCGAAGGAGTGCTGCTGCTTATACTTGTGATACTGATGGGATTTAATCAAAAACACAAGCAGGCAGAATAACAACGTTTAACAACGTTTCAATCAAAAGAGGAGGAAAACAAATGGCTAGACCCTATATTATTTGTCACATGCTTACCTCAATCAATGGAAAAATCAGCGGACCTTACATGCGTTCAAATTACACAGAAATAGGAAGTAACGCCTATGAAAGGACGAACGATCAGTATCATAGCCAAGCTTGGTTATGCGGCAGAGTGACGATGGAAGAAAACTTCACCCACTATCAAGAGCCTGTTTTAGACGAGCATGCGCCAGTGTATCCTCGTGAAGATTATGTAGCTGTTTCAGATGCGGAGATGTATATTGTTTCAGCGGATCCTTCTGGAAAAGTTGGCTGGCAGACGAACACAGTCAACTATGCTGAAAGGACAGCGGCCCATGTTATTGAGGTATTAACGGAGAAGGTGAGCGATGCCTATCTTGCCTTTCTGAGAAAACGAAAGATTTCCTACATTTTTGCTGGCGAGAAACAAATCAATTGTACACTCGCTTCAGAAAAACTAGCTGAGCTGTTCGATATCAAAACGTTGATGGTTTCTGGTGGCGGTGTGATCAATTGGGCTTTTTTAAAGGAACAAATCGTTGATGAAGTAAGTATCGTGGTAGCCCCTGTCACAGATGGCCTGCCAACCACCAACACAATTTTTGAAAACAAGAGTATGGCTGATCCGTCCTCAATGATAGGCTTCAATTTGAAGAAAGTTGAGATCATTGAAAAGGACACCTTATGGTTACGATACAAACCAATCAATCAAGAGGAAGCTACTACTTGACTTAAAGCTTACTTTAAAGAGTATGCTTGAAAGAAGCTAGAGTGTAAGTTTTTTAAACATCGAAAGGAGAACAAAACAATGATTTTACAAGAGAGCTATCCATTAAATAATGGGGTAAAAATCCCTAAGGTCGGTTTTGGGACATGGATGATCGAAGATAACGCAGCTGTTCAAGCAGTTAAGGATGCCTTAATGATTGGCTATCGCCACATTGATACTGCGCAGGCTTATGAAAATGAACGTGGAGTAGGAGAAGCCATTCGTACTTCTGGTATCGAACGATCAGAAATTTTCCTGACTAGCAAAGTCGCCGCTGAACATAAAACGTATGAATCAGCTTCAAAATCTATTGACGAATCCTTGGAAAAACTAGGGTTGGATACGATTGATTTGATGATTATTCATGCACCGCAGCCATGGGCTGAGTTCAGAGAAGCGAATTATGACGAGGGGAACGTTGAAGCCTGGCGTGCGCTAGAGGATGCCTACAAGACAGGCAAGGTTCGAGCAATCGGATTATCGAATTTCAATCAGCATGATGTTGAAAATATTTTGCAGCATGCAACTATCAAACCCGCAGTAAATCAAGTTTTGGCGCACATTTCCAATACGCCCTTTGAATTGATCGATTATTGTAAAGAAAAGGATATCTTAATTGAGGCATACTCTCCAGTCGGACATGGGGAACTATTGAAAAATCCAGAGCTGAAGGAAATGGCGGAAAAATATCAGGTGAGTGTACCCCAGCTTGCGATTCGCTATTGCTTAGATTTAGGCTTGCTGCCATTGCCAAAATCAGCAAATAAGGCTCATATACAAAGTAATGGCGAGGTAGACTTTGAATTGTCTAAAGAAGATATGGATCGCTTAAAAGCCATTCAACCGATTAAAAATTATGGAGAATCCAGTGATTTTCCAGTCTACAATAAAAAATAGAACGACTCCTAAGCAATTAAACGTCCTAAAACCAACGATAATCTTTTGGTTTTAGGACGTTTCTTTTGTTAGCAGGTCATAGAGGACTTGCGCGTTGTTTTGTGTCTCATTTTTTGCACCATAAACTAGCGTGATGGTTTCGTGGTCTTTCAACACTTGCTCTAATTTCTCAAATGCCTCTCTTTGTGAACCAGTTTGTAGTTCTTCTTGATATCTGACCGAAAATTCAGCGTATTTATCCGCCTCATGATTAAACCATTTCCGCAGTTCTGGACTCGGTGCGATTTCCTTTAACCACAAATCAATTTTTTCCGTTTCTTTTGATTTTCCTCGCGGCCACAAGCGATCTACCAATATGCGATAACCATCAGAGGAACTTGCTGGGAGATAAGCTCGTTTTATTTTCAGCATTTATTACACTTCCTTTGTTCTTAGTTTAGCAGGATAGGAAAGAAAGTAATAGGAAAGGGACTTTCAAGTGATGACAAGCTGCTAAATTCTTCGTTCTAAATAGAAAAAATCTGCTAAAATAAACGACAAAAGGACAGCATACTTTGTATAAATAGAAGAGGAGATTCTCATGGTTGCATTCGCATTATTATTTCGAAGCTTGTGGCATATTTTAAAAATTTTATTTCGGCAGGAGGAGCAAAAGGCCGTCATGCTGGCGGTGCTATTTATCCTGACGATTGGAACCATTTTCTATCATAATGTGGAAGGGATGACGTATCTGGATGCATTATACTTTTCGGTTATGACATTGGCTACTGTTGGGTACGGGGATTTATCTCCCCAAACAGCTTTGGGGAAAGTTTTTACGATTATTTATGTTTTAATCGGGGTGGGAATCATTACAGCCGTGATCGCAAATTTCAATCGTGCATTAGGCGAGTATCACAAAAGAAAGCAACACAAGGAAACGGAGCAAAAAAAAGGAATTGACTAAAAAAATTTGAAGCTGGAAAAAGTTATATAATAATCTTTTTCCGCTTCTTTTTATTCGGAAATTTACAATCTTTGAGGGGTGGAAATTCTTGGCATTTCCTTTTTTTATCAGTGTTATTTGAAAAATTATTTATTACCTCCTGTTTGTGATCTCCATCAGCTTTTTTTGGGTTATGTCGATTGCTATTTCCTTTATTTTTATAAAAAAATGGGTGCGCATGAGCGGATTTTTCAGGCAAAATAGGAGACAATAATACGTGAATAAAGGAGCAGGTAAAAATGGAAATGAAACCACTTACACAACGGCAGCTGCTAACAATGAAAAGAGCCAGCATTGAAGCGAAAGTAAAGAAATTTTGGGAAGCGACAAAAAATGTTGATCTGGTAACAGAATATATCGTTGCACTCATTGTGAGAAATGCGTTAGTTGTAAGCGATTTCTCTTTGCCTTGTCCAGAAGTGGTCCAAGAGCTGCTTTTTCACACAGACCCAAGTGATGTTTTGAGAAAGTTCTGCCCTTTCTTGCAGGATTATGTTGAGGAAGCGGAATGGGAAAAGGTCATTTTTCGCCTGTTTAACAGTAAGAAGAAGTATTTCAAAGAAACCAAAACGTTGCGCCTTTATGAAAGCTATCTGAAAAATAAAGGGACTGCCGTCCTTGATGAGCACTACGAGAGCTACATTATGGTGGCTAATTTTGAAGACGCCAATGGGAAAAAACATACGTGGCGACTAAGAGATGTAGACGGTCGCAATACGCTCGCAGAAAATCAGCGCATCTTAAGAATCATGACAACGCTAACCATTTTTCAAAAGGACGGGGTATGTCGCTTTGCGAAATTCTTAGACTGTGAATGTACAGGTACGACGGTTATTTACTCTTCACGAGCAGCGAAGAAGAAATCACAGGAGGCGTCTGTCCAAAACAAGGAAATGAATACAGCAAAAAGCCAGTCAGAATCGACAGTAGCTAGTGATTTCTTTGGCGAGGTAAACTTAGATTCAATGACAAAAGGTGAACTGATTGTATTGATTAAAGGAATCTTTAAAGAAGTAGAAGCTGCAGTGCAGGAGGAGCAGTCAGAAGTATTTGATGGAGAGATGTCATCTGATAAATTGATGCCTCAAAAGTCGAAATCAGACACTAAGAATACACCAGATTCTACAGATAGTAAGAGCAGAACTCAGTTAACGATGACGATAGCACCCGAGGAAAAATTGAGGCCACCGTTGGCATCGGTTGGTGCTGTCAGTGATAGCAAGGAAACAAAAACAAGTCAGACTCAAAAGCCTGAAACGAAACCGCCGATAAAAATACCGAAGAAAACGCATAATATTATGAAGAACTTCAATTTAAGCAAAAAGAAGCATTGATCCTTAAGTGCGCTCAATAATTGTCGAGATTTATTTGTTGTTGAAACGACTGATTTTATCAATGGTTATTCGTTAGTGGAAAAATGATATTAGACAAAAGAGGGCTTTGGAGCGTTTTATATCCTGAGGCCTATTTTGTCATCTTTTTCTTTCAAATTTGATCTAAATGGAGGAGCTGAAGAGATGCTCCCTCAGGAAATGATTTAGGATACAGCGGCATAACTGTCTGGGAACAAGATCGACAGAACGGGTTATACTTTTGCTGCTTGGAATACACAAGCAAATGTGAAGGAGCGAGCTACAGGAATGAATAGGCATTGACCAATGCCTAAAAAAGAAAAAAATATTTTTCCAGAAAGAGTGAAGATTTGCAAAGAAATCTCTAAAGCATATTTATAGTGGGACTCATAATAGTAGAGTTACTTCAATTGTAAAATAGTGGAGGTTGCCAAGATAATTCTGAGCAACCTTCATTTTTTTAATGATTTTTGTGTTTCAATACCTATCCATGTGATAAAAAGTAACGTGAAATGTCTCTTTTTTAGAAAAAATTTTAAATCATGTCAGAAAATATAACATATGCTATTGAAAAGTATGCTGCAATTCATTATGATAGTAAAAAAATATCCAGAATGATTTGCCTGCCGGGGTGAATGGTTCATATGGAGAATGCTTAGCACTGGTAGGCCTCTGAGTGCGAGAGGTCTACCAGTTTTTTTAAATTCAGAAGGGAATGACGAGTATGAAAATGATTCGCGCGGTAGTACGACCGGAAAAGGTAAACGAGGTAATGAATGAGTTGGCTGAAAACGGCTTTGTTTCGGCCACCAGATACAGTGTGTTGGGGCGAGGGAAGCAGCGGGGGTTGAAATTAGGAGATGTTTATTATGATGAGATTCCCAAGGAGACCATCGTTTTAGTCGTGGAAGACACGGATGGTGAAAAGGTCATCAATTGTATTCAAAAGATCTGTCGTTCAGGCTCTGAAGGATCGTTTGGTGACGGGAAAATTTTTGTTCTTCCAGTAGAAAAGGCTGTGACCGTCAGCAGCGGTGAAGAAAAATTATAAGGAGATGAAGCCATGAAATTAGTAACAGCGATCATACGCGATACGAAATATTATGAAACAAAAGCCGCTTTATTGAATGAAAATTTTTTCTCCCTTAATACCTACCGAGTGTTGGGACGTGGTCGCGAGCAGCAGCAATATGATGTTCAAAATACTGATGTTAGAAAATCTGTCAAAGAGTATCCGTTTGTCAGCAAGCGAATCATTGAAATCTATCTAGAGGAAAAGGATGTGGAACGTCTAATCCAGATTCTCTTAAAGGTTAACCAGACCGGCAACAAGGGCGATGGAAAAATTTTCGTGACACCTTTGGAAGAGGCAATTCGCATTCGAACAAAGGAAACGGGCATTGACGCCTTAGCGTAAAAAAGAAGGAGTGGAGACTATATGAAGAAAGTGATGAGTGTTTTAACGGCGATGTATTTACTGTTGCTGCTGTTGAGTGGATGCGGTGGAAAAGATAGTGGACCAGCTGAAAATTCTAGTGAGAAGTCCTCTGATCAAGCGATCAAAATCGGCGTCAGTGCGTTTCCGGGATGGTATACCTGGTACGCCGTTCAAGGGTTTGGCGCATTCGAGAAAAATGATGTAGACGTGGAGCTAGTTTGGTTTAATACGTACAGTGATTCGCTGCAGGCCTTCAACAGCGGACAGATTGATGCGGTATGTGCAGCATTAAGTGATACAATCTCGCCAGCCATTAACGGCGTTGATTTCAAGGTAGTACTAATCAATGACAATTCGGCGGGAGCAGATGGAATCGTGGCGCAATCGTCGATCAAGTCGTTAAAGGAGTTAAAAGGAAAAACAGTTGCGACAGAGGTTGGAACGATCGAGCATTTCTTTTTATTAAATGCTTTAGAGGCAGCTGGCTTATCTGAAAAAGACATTCAATTAACGAATATGACAGTCGAAAATGCTGGTCCAGCGGTTATTTCTGGGCAGGTAGATGCCGCCAGCTTGTGGGAACCGTCGTTAAGCTACGCAGCTTCTGAAGGTGATACAAATTTACTCTTTGATTCCTCGGAAATTCCTGGTTTAATTCCTGATACATTAATGGTTAGTGGAAAGGTCTTGAAAAATCGTTCTGCTGAGGTACAAAAAATCGTTAAAGCTTATTTTGATGGGATGCAGGTCTATGCGGAAAAACCAGATGAAGCGTTAGGGTATATGGCTAAGCAGGCAGATATTAGTACTGAGGAAATGAAAACAGCGATGGCAGGAGCACGTTTATTCTCAATTGCGGACAACCATGCGGCCTTTCATGAACAGGCGGAGGACTATTCTTATCTACCGTATACAGCTAAAGAAACCGCGAAATTTCTTTTGGATCAAAAGATGGTTTCAGAGGAGCTCAAAGATCCAGAAAGCATTTTTGATTCCAGTTATATTGACAAGCTGTATGAGGATGCAGTGGATATGAAGGTTCCAGACACGCAGGTAGAGTAACCCTATTGGAATTCGCGGGAGGCGATTTGATGGAAATAAGAGCAGTATCGAAAACAGGCACGAAGATTAGGCTGCGAAAAATGATTTCGAAAACAAAATACAGCATGATCGCAGCTGGAGCCTTCATTTTAGTTTTAGTCTTATGGCAGCTGTTGAGCACTAGTGGGATGGTCAGTCAGATTTTCTTGCCGGCGCCGACTGCAGTTGTCGAAGCGTTTGTAAAGAGTCTGATGGATGGATCGTTGGCAACTGATACATGGATTAGTTTTTCTCGTATTATGAAGGGCTTCTTATTAGCGATTGTCATTGGTGTGCCGTTAGGCGTTTTAGTAGGTTCCTTTTCGAAAATCGAAGCGTTTGTTCTGCCGCTAACAGAATTTTTTAGGTATTTACCGGTCCCAGCCTTTGTTCCATTAATTATGGTCTGGGTAGGTATTGGTGAAAATGCCAAAGTGGCAGTCATTCTTCTTGGGATTCTTTTTCAATTGATTCCGATGGTGGCGGACAACGTAAAAAGTGTTCCTTCCAATTTGATCAATGCCGCCTACACGCTGGGAGGCAAATCCAGCACAGTGATTTTTAAAGTCATCATTCCAGCGATGCTGCCGAAGTTGATGGAAAGCTTGCGGATGATAATGGGCTGGGCCTGGACATATTTAGTAGTGGCAGAATTAGTGGCTGCCAACTCTGGCTTAGGTTATAACATCTTGAAGGCACAGCGCTTTTTGGATACCTCTTCTATATTTATGGGGATATTGGTGATTGGTCTTTTAGGGTTGATCACGGATCGTCTGTTTGGCTTGCTGAACAAGGTGTTGTTTCGTTGGGTAGAAGAATAGGGGGGATGAAAATGGCAGTGATAACAGGAGAGCTTGGGTTGGAGGCAAAGGTCGCCAGCAGTAAAATTTCCTTTGAACAGGTGAACAAAATCTACACCTCAAAGAAAAATAAAGTAATGGCATTGCGGGACATTAACTTGGAGATTTTAGACAATGAATTTCTCTGTGTTGTAGGGCCTTCTGGCTGCGGCAAGTCGACATTGTTGAGGATTCTCGGCGGGTTAGAGGATATCACTTCAGGCAGTATCGTACTGAATGATCAAGAGCTGGTAGGTCCGGGAGCAGATCGAGGCATGGTCTTTCAAGGCTATTCATTATTTCCTTGGCTGACAGTAGAGGAAAATATCGCTTTTGGTTTGAAAATCAGTAAAAAGCCGAAAGCGCAAATTCAATCAATTGTGGATCGTTATATTGAGGTAATTGGTTTGGAAAAATTCCGAAACAGTTTGCCTAAGGAGCTTTCTGGCGGGATGAAGCAGCGAGTGGCTATTGCTCGGGCATTGGCGAATAGTCCGGAAATATTACTGATGGATGAACCCTTTGGTGCGTTAGATCCGGAAACGAAGAGCAACATGCAGCTGCTGATGCGGGAAATCTGGGAAGTGGAGCGTCCGACCATTTTATTCATCACTCATGACATTGAAGAGGCCGCCTTTTTAGGGCAGCGTGTCGTGATCATGAGTGCAGGTCCTGGAGAAATCAAACAATCGGTGCCCATCTATCTGCCATATAAAAGGAAGTTAACGTTGAAGGATGAGCCGACGTTTATAGAAACGAAGAAAAAAATCGATCAGATCATTCATACGTAGATACTTGTGAGTAGGAGGAAAACAAATGGAATTTACGCCAATAGTAAGCGATAAAAAGTCAGAAAATTCAGATTATAACAAGGAGATATTAGCCGGAGACGGCTGGATGAAGACCATTCATAAGGGCGATACACTACGAATCGTTGATCAAGCAGGGAATCAGGCGGCCGACACCTTATTTTTTCTAAAAAATGATCCGGCCGATCACTACAGTGCTTGTCTGACGATTCAGGAGCAAAAAAGTTTGTATCTAACAACGGGAACCGTATTAATGAGTGAGGCTGGGCAGGAGATGCTTAAGATAACTGCTGATACTTGTGGTCAGCATGACACTATTGGCGGTGCTTGCTCCTGTCAGAGCAATACCGTCCGCTACCAACGAGAAAAAGTCTCGATGCACGCTTGTCGCGATACCTTCATGCTGCAAATGAGTCAGTTTTTCGACCAGTATCGGTTTTCGAAAAGAGATCTAGCTCCGAACATCAATTTTTTTATGAATGTCCCGGTTAATCCAGAAGGTGAGCTAGATTTTAAGGATGGCGTTTCAGGGCCTGGATATTATGTGGAGTTGGAGGCGTTAGCTGATGTGATCGTATTGATCAGTAATTGCCCACAATTGAACAATCCCTGTAACGATTACAATCCGACCCCTATTGAAGTGCTGATTTGGAAAGGAGCAGACGCATGAAATTAGTCTATACAAAACGTTTATTGCCGGGAGAAAAGTGGTCTGAGTATTTAAGCGCGAATAAACTTATACGTTTGATAGCCAAAGCAGAGGATTGCAATGTAGTGATGAGTGCTTATCACGCAGAGCATCCCGAAGAAAAATACAATATGCCGGACTCTTTAAAAGCACAGCATACCTTCTTTTTAACCCAAGGGAATTTATTGATGAGTGATAATGGGAAGATGCTGTTGAGTATGGTGCATGATACATATGGCTGGCACGACACCGTGTGCGGGCATACTCTTTTGCGAAAAATCAACGATCAATATGGCCCTTCTGATTATCAAACAGAGCGAAATCAGCGTCACCGAGGCAGCTATGAGAATTTTTCGATTGAGCTTTTTCGACGCGGTTTGGATAAGCGAGATTTATCTTCGGTGGTCAACCTTTTCTCTAAAGTCACAGCGTCAAAGGGTGGAGAGCTGAGTTATCAACCAGAAAATACCTTCAATAAGGAAGTCGTTTTACGGACTGATGCGCCGGTTTTATTGATCTTATCTAATACGCCGCATCCTCTGAACCCAGCAAGAGAGTATCCAAAAGGAGAAATACAGCTAGAGTTTTATGAAGGAAAGCCGGCTGATTTACTCGATTCAGTTGTGACGAGCTGCGAGGAAAATACACGAGCGTTTGAAAACAATTTGGCAGAAAATCAACTAAAAGGGTGATGGGATGTTTAAAAAAGTATTGATTGCTAATCGTGGAACGATTGCTGTTCGCATTCTTCGAACATTAAAGAAAATGGGCATTACTTCAGTGGTTGTTTATGCTGAAGCAGATGAAAAGAGCCGACATGTCGAGCTGGCAGATGAAAGTTATCTACTGCAAGGAGAAACGGTCGATGAGACTTATTTAAATCAGGAACAATTATTAGCGATTGCGAAAAAAAGCGGGGCACAGGCTGTGATTCCCGGCTATGGTTTTCTTAGTGAAAATGCCGATTTTGTTGAAGCCTGTGCTAATAATGGTTTGATATTTATCGGTCCAGAGGTTCAGCATATAAGAGAGTTCGGCATGAAGCATCTGGCACGAGAATACGCGAACAAAGTGGGGATTCCCATGATTAATGGAACGGAATTGCTGAGTAAAAAGTATCAAGTAAAAAAAGAAGCAGAAAGAATCGGCTATCCTATCATGCTGAAAAGCACGGCTGGCGGAGGCGGAATTGGGATGAAGATCTGCCGCAATGAAGCGGAGATGCTGTCTTCCTTTGATTCAGTGGTGAATCAGGCGGAGGCGAATTTTGGTAATGGCGGAGTGTTTTTAGAAAAATATATTGAAAATGCTCGGCATATTGAGGTTCAGATTTTTGGGAATAAGGCGGGAGAGCTGATAATCATCGGTGAGCGGGACTGTTCATTGCAGCGTCGAAATCAAAAGGTGATCGAGGAATGTCCGGCCTTTGGTCTTACAGACGCTGTTCGTTCGGCGCTGCATCAAGCAGCAGAAACACTAGGAAAGTCTGTCGGCTATCGCAGTGTTGGAACGGTCGAGTTTCTCTATGATGTATCTACTGAAACGTTTTATTTCTTGGAGGTCAATACTCGTCTGCAAGTAGAACACGGGATTACCGAAGAAGTTTTTGGCATTGATTTAGTCGAATGGATGATTCTGGAAGCGGGTGGCGAGTGTCCTGATTTGGAGAAAAGAGTGTTGGTTCCACAAGGAGTCAGCTTCGAAGCACGGATTTACGCTGAGGATTTTTATCACGATTTTCGTCCCAGTGTTGGTCACATTGATGCTGTCGAATGGGGCGAGCATGCCCGAATTGAGACTTTCATTTCAGATCATTTAGAGATTAGTCCGTTTTATGATCCAATGCTGGCAAAGGTTATTACGAAAGGGAAGACGCGGCAAGCTGCTTTGGAGCGGTTGATTTCAAGCTTGAAGGAAACGCAAATTCAAGGCATTGAGACGAATCTTTTCTTCCTGCAGGAAGTATTGCAGAAACCACAGATAACCGCTGGCACAGTGACAACCAAAACGCTGGAGCAGCTGTCAATTGAAATTCCAGCGTTGGAAGTACTTGATGGTGGATTGAATAGTACACTACAGGATTATCCCGGGCGAGTCGGCTATTGGGGTGTTGGGGTACCGCCTTCTGGTTCGATGGATGCTTTATCTGGCCGAATTGCTAATAAAATCTTGAATAATTCGGAAGAGGCGCCGGTCATCGAGTTGACCCTTTCAGGCGGGAAGTGGTTATTTCGCGGCGAAATGGAATTTGCATTGGCTGGCGCCCATCTGACACCAACACTGGATGGTCAGCCAGTTCCTATGTATCAGGTGGTCACAGCAAAAGCTGGACAAGTCTTGAGTTTCGGCGAGTCGAAGACGGGTATGCGCTGCTATTTAGCGGTAAAAAACGGGTTCATTACCGCAAAAGTACTGGGAAGTGCTTCGTGCTTCACGTTGGGAAATTTTGGCGGGAAAAATGGTCGTTCGCTGCAGACTGGAGATGTATTGCATCCGTTATCTGTTGCAACCAGCAAAACGCCGCTAGTAAAAGAGCCTTTTGAGCTAACGAAAGAAGAGCAAGTCTGGCAGATTCATGTTACACCAGGCCCCCACTGCACGTCTGAGTTTCTTGCACCTGAGTTTTTACAGGAATTTTGCGAGGCTGAATGGGAGGTCCACTTCAACAGCTCACGTACGGGTGTCCGCTTGATTGGCCCTGCCCCGAAATGGACACGAGAGGATGGCGGAGAGGCAGGCTTGCATCCTTCGAATATTCATGATAACGCCTATGCGATTGGTACCATTGATTTCACTGGCGATATGCCAATTATTTTAGGGCCAGACGGTCCAAGCTTAGGCGGTTTTGTCTGTCCGGCGACAGTTATTTCCAGTGATTTATGGAAAATCGGTCAGTTAAAACCGGGGGATACGCTGCAATTTTGTTTGGTCGATATTGAGACGGCTAATTGCTTAAATAAGGAGCAAGAAGAGCTGATACTGCGTCCTTTAAGTGCCGCAACGCTCCAGACGCTTTACCGCAATAAAAAAACGAATCAAACGGCGATACTGGCCAAGCAGCCAGAGTATCCAATTTTTTATCAAGGAAAAAATACGGCGGGAATTGATTTGACCATCCGCTTATCTGGGGATCGGTATTTACTGCTGGAGTACGGTGAAATGGCTTTGGATTTTATTTTAAGAGTGCGCATTCACGCGTTGTATCGTCAGTTGAAGGAAAGTGCCTTGCCGATTGTTAACCTGACACCAGGGATTCGAAGCTTGCAAATTCAAGTTGATACGCAAAAACTTGAGTTGAAGACAGCGTTAGCGGAAATCATCAGGCTGGATGAGGAATTGGCGAATCTGGAAAATGCGGTCTTTCCTTCTCGAATTGTCAAGCTGCCGTTATCTTGGGAGGATCCTCAGGCAGTTAAAGCGATGGAACGTTATCAGGACAATGTTCGTAGCGATGCTCCGTGGTGCCCTGATAATATTGAGTTCATCCGCAGAATCAATGGGTTAAAAAGCCGGGCTGCTGTTCAGGAAACAATCCTGTCGGCTAAGTATATGGTATTAGGCTTGGGGGATGTTTATCTAGGTGCGCCAGTCGCTGTGCCAATCAATCCGATGCATCGCCTAGTGACCACGAAGTACAATCCCGCAAGAACGTGGACCCCTGAGAACGCTGTAGGAATTGGCGGAGCCTATCTGTGCGTCTATGGAATGGAGGGTCCCGGGGGCTATCAGCTGTTTGGTCGAACGATCCAAATGTGGAACCTGCAAAAGGAGACGCACTACTTTTCAAAAGAAAAGCCGTGGCTACTAGACTATTTTGATCAACTGCAGTTTTTCCTCGTCTCTCCTGAAGAGTTGCTGCAATACCGTAAAGATTTTCTCAATGGAAACTATGAGCTTGATATCGAGGAAACGGAATTTTCGATCAAAGAATACCAAGCGCAGCTAGCGGAGCACCGTTCAGAAATTACTCAGGTTAAAGAGCGGCAGCAAGCGGCCTTCGAAGCTGAAAGAGAGTCTTGGCGGGAAAAAGGCTTGGCTGAGTATACTCCGGAAACAGGGGATCAAGAGCCGGCAGTTGAAGCGGCGGTCCCTGAAAACAATGAAGTATTGAAATGCGCGATTCCCGGCAGTGTTTGGAAAATTTTGGTCGACAAAGGCGATTTCGTCAGAAGCGGCGAACCGATGATCGTAACAGAAAGTATGAAAACAGAGATTGCTTATCATGCTCCTTGTGACGGAAAAATATCTGAAATTTTAATTAAGCAAGGAGATATTTTACGCTCGGGAGAATCACTGGCGTACATTGAGGGGGTCTGAAGAATGCTGAAACAAACGATTCGTCAGCTGCAAAATTGCTATCAAGAGAAAAACATCACGGTAGAGGAAGTTGTCGATCAAGTACTCGCCTCAGCGAAGAAGCACGTACACTATAATTGCTGGATTTATCTACTGGAAAAAAAGGAGATCATGGCCTATGTAGATAAGCTTCCGTCTCCGGATTTTGAAGAAAAGCCATTGTGGGGTATTCCATTTGCGATTAAGGACAATATTGATTTGGCTCATGTACCGACGACTGCTGCCTGCCCGGAGTTTTCCTATCTACCTGAAAAATCAGCCAAGGTAGTGGCGCAGCTGATTCATGCAGGGGCGATTCCTATCGGAAAGACCAATATGGATCAATTCGCTACCGGTTTGGTGGGAACACGTTCTCCCTATGGTGCAACGAAAAATGCTCTTGATCCAGAGCTGATCAGCGGAGGCTCGAGTTCTGGTTCAGCGGTTGCGGTGGCGTTAGGGCAGGTATGTTTTGCGCTGGGAACAGATACTGCCGGTTCAGGAAGAGTCCCAGCGGCATTGAACAATATTATTGGCTATAAAGCCGCACCGGGATGCTACTCGACAGAAGGGGTGGTGCCGGCCTGCGAATCTCTTGATTGTGTTTCAATTTTTGCTCGCGGGATGGAGGATATTTGCCTGATTGATCAACAGTTAAACGCTAGAGCGACAGTAACATCTAATCAAAACCCGCAGCCTGAAACGCTTCTGTTGCCTGATGAAGTAGAATTCTTCGGTCCGTATGCTGCAATGTATGAAGCTGCTTGGCAAAAGACCGTAAAGTATTTCAGAGAATCAGCGCACGTCGAGACGATAGAAATGGCTCAGCTTCAGCAGGTGGCGCGTTCTCTTTATGAAGGGCCTTTTGTAGTTGAACGAGATGTCGCGATTGGCGAATTTGCGGATTTGCATAGTGATTCGATTGTGGCGCCATTAGCAACGATACTAAAGCAGGCAAGACAGGCGGATTATTCAGCAAAAGCACTTTTTGAAGCCCAGCATGTATGCAAACGAGTTGAACGCTCTCTAAAAAATAAACTAACGAACAGCCTGCTGGTATTGCCGACCTGCACCGGTACTTGGCGAATCGACCAAGTTCTCGCTGATCCTCTCTTTACCAATAGTCAGATGGGACTTTACACAAATCATTGCAATTTATTAGGATTGAGTGCTGTGGCGGTTCCTGCGCCAGTGGCTAGTGAAATGCCCTTTGGAATCACGCTATTTTCAATTCCAGAAGATGAACCTCTGCTGAGAAGTTTTGCGTCAGAGCTTGATTCAACCGAGGCGAGGACGGAGCTTGTAGTATGCGGTCTTCACATGAGAGGGTTTCCTCTTGAAAAGGAAATGCGTGCCCATGGAGCAGAGTTCGCCTATGAAACTAAGACTTCTTCTGATTATCTTTTATATGAGCTGCACACAGAACCCCGCAAGCCAGGCTTGTTTCGCAGTAATGAGTGTGGTCAACCGATCGACGTAGAGGTCTGGCGCATCCCTGATAAAAAGCTTAGTCAGTTTATTCAAACGATTCCTTACCCTTTAGCCATCGGAAAAGTAGTGCTGGAAAATGGCGTAGAAAAACTAGGGTTTGTCTGCCAAAAGTATTCCGCAGAAAAAAAGAAGAACATTACACATTACGGTTCATGGAGAAATTATCAAAAAGAACTTCAGGCCTGATTATAAAAGTAAGAAAACAATAGTTAAGGACTAGCGAATTCAGGTTAGTCCTTTTCTTTCTGCTAGGACGAAGCAAAATCAACGGACTTCCGATGAAAGTACGATATACTTTAAAAAATTTGCATAAATAAATGAATGACAATAATAATTGTAGAGATTTTAGGAGGGATCGTATGACGATATTGGTTGTAGGTGGCGCAGGATATATTGGTTCCAATGCTGTGGATGCATTGATTGCTCAAGGCTATGAGACTGTTGTAGTAGATAACTTGGTGACAGGATTTAGAGAAGCAGTGCATAAGGAGGCGCGCTTTTATAAAGGGGATATTCGGGATAAATCTTTCCTATGCTCTGTTTTTCAAAAGGAGGACATCGAAGCGGTCATGCATTTTGCCGCTTTATCACTAGGCAGAGAATCAATGGAGCAGCCGTTGGATTATTTTAGTAACAACGTAGGTGGAACTCAAGTGTTATTAGAGGTGATGGAAGAATTTTCAGTCAAAAATATCGTCTTTTCCTCCTCTGCAACTGTCTATGGGAATACGGAAAAGGTCCCGGTAAAGGAAACGAGCGCCTTAGCACCAATCAATCCTTATGGAGAAACCAAACGGATGATGGAAACGATGATGGACTGGCAAAGCAAGGCGAAGGGGTTGAGATTTATCGCCTTGCGCTATTTTAACGTTGCTGGAGCGAAAAAGAATGGGACTCTTGGAGAAGTTCGGCAGCGCCTTATTCCAATGATTTTGCAAAAGGCGTTGAAGGATGAGGCCATGCTGCTTTTCGGTGATGACTACGACACACCTGATGGGACGTGTATTAGAGATTTCATCCATGTTTTAGATTTGGTTGAGGCCCATATTTTGGCATTGAACTATTTGACTAACGGCGGGGAAAGCCAGATTCTTAATGTGGGCTCCGGCAAGGGCTGCTCTAATTTAGAGGTGGTTCAGGCGGCTAGAAAAGTTACGAAAAAACCGATCCCTATCAAAGTGAAGCCCCGTGTGAAAGGTGATTCGGCGATTTTAGTTGCATCTAACGACAAGATCGAGAGGCTTTTAAATTGGCATCCTGCTCAAAGCGAGATTGAAGAGATTCTTACCGATGCTTGGCGTTTCCAAGAGCGATATCCCTTTGGTTATCGAAATGATCGGTAATTTTTTTTGAGAGTCATTAATAAAAGCTCCGCATATATATGAATACTAAGATAGAAGCGTTGAAATTTGAACGCTTTCTTTTTTTGTCCTGAGTGACCTGCTAAAAAAAATCAAAATAGTTCCTCATTATTTATTTTTTTCGCAGCCAAACATAAAAAAATCAACAAAAAATCGGTCAAGAAGTTTTCTATACTCGTCTATGTAGAAAAGAGGTGATAAGCAATGACAAATTTCTCTATGAACACAGGAGACACGGCATTCATGATTCTGTGTACTGCGATGGTCTGCTTGATGACACCGGGCTTGGCCTTTTTTTATGGCGGCCTTGCACGAAAAAATAATATTTTAACGATCATGGCGCAATCCTTTTTATCTGTCGGAATCACTACGATCATGTGGGTGTTCGGCGGCTTCGGGCTTGCGTTTGGGCGTGACATTGGAGGCATTATTGGTAATCCGGCAGATTTCTTTTTAATGAGACATGTGACAAGTATGCCGGATCTGTTCCATGGCGCAACGATTCCGTTTTTGATGTTCTTTTTGTATCAATTGATGTTTATCGTGATCACCGTTCCTTTGATGACTGGCGCGTTTGCCGGCAGATTGAATCTAAAGGGGTACGTGTTGCTTGTGGTCTTTTGGAATCTATTGGTGTACTTTCCGGTCTGTCATTGGATCTGGGGCGGCGGCTTCTTACAGCAGATGGGCTTTAGAGATTTTGCCGGTGGCGCGGTTATTCATACGACAGCTGGTTTTGGGTCATTGGCTTGTATTTTGGTTTTAGGTCAACGAAGGATTTCGCTCGATGAGCGGCAGAAGCACAGTAATCTGATGGCGGCAGCGATTGGTACAGGCCTGCTTTGGTTCGGCTGGTTCGGCTTTAATTCTGGTGGTGCGCTGCGAGCAGATGTTCAAGCGGTCAATGCCTTTGGTTCGACCTTTATGGCGTTGGCTTTTGCGATGATTACTTGGTTGATTATGGCGAAAATTAAGGGACACGGCTTTGATTTCGTGGATGTACTAACAGGCTCGGTGGCGGGCTTAGCGACAATTACACCTTGTGCCGGTTATGTAGAGCCGAAAAGTGCTCTCTTAATTGGTATTATCGCCGGGATCGTTTGCCATGAGGCGGTGGACTATCGCAAGAAAAAGCAATGGGATGATGCGTTAGATGTTTGGGGCGTCCACGGAATGGGCGGCTTTACAGGCACGATTCTTATTGCCATCTTTGCTGCAAACAGCCATTTATTGTCAGATGGCAGCAGCTGGTTCTTGTTAGGGGTTCAGGTGGCTGGTGTAGTGAATGTGGCGATCTATGCTTTTTTATTAACCACAGCAATCTTAAAGACCAGTATGCATTTCACCACCATCACAACGACCAAAGAGGAACAGGAAGAGGGCTTGGATTTTACCTTCTTCGGAGAAAAAAACAAATAGAAAAGAGGAAGTTTCATGGAACAAAGCAAAACGAAGATTCCTGCGAAGAAATTGACGTTCTTTGGATTTTTAGCCATGACGATTTCAATGGTGGTTTCGCTGTATGAATATCCCACCTTTGCGACCTCAGGGTTTAGTTTAGTGTTTTTCCTATTATTAGGCGGATTATTGTGGTTCATTCCAGTGGCGCTGTGCGCGGCGGAAATGGCGACCGTGAAAGGCTGGGAGAAAGGCGGCGTGTATACGTGGGTCAGCCGTACATTAGGCAAACGCTTCGGATTTGCGGCCATCTTTTTTCAATGGTTTGAAATTACGGTGGGCTATTTAACTATGCTGTATTTTTTAACTGGGGCACTTTCTTATGCCACGGGGATTTCAGCGATTCAAAACAATAAATTTTTAAAATTAGCTATTTTACTGATCATTTTTTGGGCGATCTTAGTTTCACAATTAAAGGGGACAAAATATACCTCTTTGATTGCTCGAATCGGGTTCGTTGCGGGGATTTTACTTCCAGCGCTGGTCTTGTTCGGCTTGGGGATTCATTACGTCGCATCCGGTGCGCCTTTGCAAACGACACTGTCAATGAAAACCTTAATCCCGGATTTTTCTAAATTACCAACATTGGTTGTCTTTGTTTCCTTTATTTTGGCTTATATGGGGGTCGAAACTTCGGCTAGTCACGCCAATGAAATGGAAAATCCTAAAAAGAATTATCCTTTAGCGATGTTTGTCTTAGTCATTTTGGCAATCATTTTGGATACCTTTGGCGGTTTGACAGTTGCGACGACGGTTCCGCAACAGGGCTTGTCCTTGAATACTGGAGTCATCCAATCTCTTGAATTCTTATTGCGAAACATTGATCCGCATCTTGCTTGGATCGCGAAGATTTTAGCGCTTCTTGTTTGTTTAGGGGTTATTGGAGAAATTTCTTCTTGGGTCACTTCACCTTCAAAAGCCCTCCATGTAGCTGCTGAAGAAGGCTTGCTGCCTGATTATTTCGCAAAGGAAAATAGTCACGGAGTTCCAGCGCATTTAATGATCGCTAATGGGATCGTGGCGACAATTTGGGCAGCCGTCTTTACCTTAAGCGGCGGCGGGAACAACCTGTCCTTTCTTGCGGCGATGTCGTTGACCGTTGTGATCTACCTGATGCTGTATTTCATGTTCTTTGCCGGCTATTTGAAGCTGGTCTTTTCAAATGAAGGGCTTGAACGGGCTTATCAAGTACCTGGCGGAAAGGTTGTCAAAACGATTATCGCTTGTTTAGGACTGTTGACTTCACTTTTTGCCTTTTGTATTTCCTTTGTTCCGCCCGCAAGCATCGCGGCTGGACAGCATAGTATTTATGAAATGATTTTAATCGTTTCTTACCTGATCGTATTAGTTATTCCATTTGCGATTTACGCGTGCCGACACAAATTTCAACATGCGGAAAAATAAAAGAGGAAAGTTGGATTTAAAATGGACGAAGAAGAATTAACACAATTAATCAGTAAAAATTTTCACTATTATCAAACAGGAAAAGTCGCCGATTATATTCCGGCACTAGCAAAGGTCGATCCCAAACAGTTAGGGATGGCAATTTATGACTTGGCTGAAAAACACCTGATCACAGCAGGCGACGCCAATGTCCGTTTTGCCATCGAAAGTATGTCGAAGGTACCGGTTTTACTACTGGCGATCAACGATAACGGCACAGATAAAGTCTTCCAGACGATCAATACCGAACCGACCGGTTTTGCCTTTAATTCAATCATGAATATGGAAATTAACCACCGAAAGCATCCTATGAATCCCTTTGTCAACGCGGGGGCGATCGCGACGACTTCTTTGATCAGCGGGAAAACACCTGATGAAAAATTTGAACGTATTTTGGCCTTCATGAAGCTGATTTGTGATGATCCAGAGATTACCTTAAATGAGGAAATCTACCGCTCAGAATCAAAAACGGGGGATATCAACCGTTCATTGGCTTATTACATGAAGGGAAATCAAATGATTGAAGGGGAAGTCCCAGCGATCTTAGATACGTACTTTAAGCAATGCTCCGTGAACGTTACCGCAGCCGGCATCGCAAAATTGGCTGCCGTGTTGGCGAACAAGGGTGTCGCTCCTTGGAATGGTCAACGAATCGTTTCAGAAAAAAGCGCGACGATCGTCAAATCCATTATGACCACCGCCGGCTTATATGATGAATCAGGGGAATTCTCCGTTCATGTAGGGGTTCCAGCGAAAAGCGGAGTTGGCGGCGGATTAATGGCCGCAGTGCCTAATCGGTATGGAATGGGTGTTTTCAGCCCCGCCTTAGATGCTTTTGGTAATAGCGCAGCGGGGATTCAGCTATTGACCGATGTGATTCAAGAATTATCTGCCGATATTTTTGATTGATTCGAGAGTTCTAACTAGGAATGAGGCAGTATCAAGTGCTTCATTCTAGTTTTTATAATAAAAAAGTGAATAAGAGATCGATATGATGAAGATGATGGAAATAAAAATATTAAAAATTGGTGATGAAATTACCGCCCAGACAGTTGACGGGGCTTTAAAAACAGGAGCGGTGACAGCCTTTGGTCAGCATGTGGTCATTATTTCTTGCGGCGCATATCGCTATACCGTTAGAAAAAGCGAATTGAAGGCACAAGGCTATCGAATGCCGCCATATAAGAAACATGTTCACTTTGCAATGCAGCCGAACGTGAAGAGAGCTTGATAAAATAAGAAGAGCAGAGGGATGCCAAAAAGAACGCTTCCCTCTGCTTGTTTTTGGCAAGTAAGAGAACTGTGTAAAAAAATATTGACAGGACTCGGGAATTCATGATAACCTTTCCATAAGTTCTTGATGTTATTACTTCGGGTAAGCATGCGGGAATTGAAAATGAAAAATGTTGGATGTTATCACTTTATGTGAGCAGGACCTATTTACCGCACAATTGACGTGTATGTAAATGGGCTTTTTTTATGGCTAGCGAGGGAAATATTTTATGATCATAAAACGGGTATTAAATAATAATACGATTATTTCTTCAAACAGCAAGGGTGTCGACGTACTGCTGATGGGCAAGGGGATTGCCTTTGGGAAGAAAAAAGGGCAAGTCGTCGACATGGAACAGATTGAAAAGACATTTTTACTGAAGGATAAAGAAACGCAAAGTAAATTCACCGAGCTATTACTCAATGTACCAATGGAGCACATTTTAGTCTCTGAGAAGATCATCAATTTCGGGAAAATCAAATTAGGTAAGAATTTGAATGAAATTATCTATGTTAATTTGACCGATCATATCCATTCAGCGATTGATCGCTATAGAGAGGGTTTGATTTTGAAAAATCCACTACGTTGGGATATCGCACGCTTTTATCCTGACGAGTACGCGGTAGGCGAGAAGGCGATTGAAGTAGTCCGAAATGATTTAGGGGTGTCCTTCGAGATTGACGAGGCGGCCTTCATTGCGATCCATTTTGTTAATGCCGAGATGGACAAAACGTGGGAATTTGCCTACGAGATTGCGGAAATCACTAAGAAAATCGAGACGATTATCAAAGAGCATTATCGAACAGAATTCGATGAAAATTCGTTGGATTATTATCGTTTCATCACTCATGTGAAATTCTTTGCACAGCGTTTGCTGGCAGGAGACCATTATGATGATGAAGACGAGGAATTATTGAATACGTTGAAGCATAAATATGAAGGCGAATACGCCAGTGCGTTAGAGATTAAAGAGTATGTCCAAAAGGACTTTGAGTATGAATTAAGCTCGACTGAATTGCTCTACTTGACCGCACATATCAGACGTATCACCAAAAATTTGTAACTAGGATTGTTATCCCACCGGAGCATGACCTAGAGCTAGTCCAAGGACAGCTTTAGGTCTTTTTTTGCCAGTTCCACTATTCACAGTTTATTTAGAGAGAGATCAAATTAGTGACCTATAAAGAATAATTGAACAAGAAGTTTAGTGGAATGGTATGCGTGACGAAAAGTAGAATTATTTTTCAGGTTTTTAGAAAAATAATGACATTAGTAAGAGATAGCTGCCAGTTCCACTGTTCGCAGTAATTATAGCGAAATCGACCCCATTTTTCATGAATTAAGAAAAATGAAGACTCATAGAAAAGAGGAGAAAGAATGAAATACGAAAAAACAGCAAAACAAATTTACGATGCCGTTGGCGGCGGCGACAATATCCAAACGGCGACCCATTGTATTACTCGGCTACGGTTGATTCTAAAGGATCAATCACAGATAAACGATGAGACAGTCAAATCAATCCCAGGAGTCATGGGAGTAATGAAAAAGGCAGGGCAATACCATATTATTCTAGGAAATGATGTCGCGAATTACTATCGAGCATTCGCTAAATTAGGGAATTTTAGTGCGGAGCCTGCAAGTACTACAGAAAAGAAAAATTTATTTGAAAACTTAATAGATGTAATCTCAGGCTGTATGTCGCCTCTGATCCCAGCATTATTAGGCGGTGGGATGATCAAGGTCCTATTGATTATTTTACCATTGCTAGGTGTACTGAGTGAAAGCTCTTCTACTTATGCGGTTCTGACATTTTTTGGTGATGCGCCATTCTATTTCATGCCTGTGATGCTGGCGTTTACTGCTTCACAGAAATTCGGTGTGACACCGATGTTGGCCGTGGCTGTAGGAGGAATTATGCTGCATCCGAATTTTGCGGCGATGGTGGCCGCTGGTGATCCAGTAAGTATTTTTGGTTTACCGATCACGTTAGCTAGCTATGGCTCATCTGTTATTCCGATTTTGATCATGGTTTGGCTGATGAAATACATCGAAGCGTTTTTCAACCGGATCATTCCGGCGGTGATGAAAAATCTCTTACAACCCTTAGCTGTTTTATTGTTATCTGCCATTATTGCAATGGTCGTTGTCGGTCCGCTCGGGACATTTGCAGGACAAGGATTATCTGCCGCAGTTATTTGGATTCAGGCAAAAGCGGGCTGGTTGGCACTTGGTTTGATGTCCGCGTTTATGCCGCTAATCGTTATGACAGGTATGCATTGGGCATTTGCACCAATTTTCTTGATTGCCTCTGCTGCAACACCAGATGTTTTGATTTTACCAGCAATGTTGGCGGCAAATCTTGCCCAAGGTGCAGCAGCGATGGCCGTTTCAATGAAAGCCAAAGATAAAAATTTGAAGCAAGTAGCATTAGGAGCGGGAATTTCTGCCCTGTTAGCTGGTGTAACTGAGCCGGCATTGTATGGCGTTACGTTGAAGTATAAAAAGCCATTGTATGCCGCGATGATCTCAGGCGCATTATGCGGAATCTTTATGGGGATCACAGGAGTAGAATCTTATGCGTTTGCAGTGCCGTCTTTAGTAGCTCTGCCGCAATTTATTAACGGGAGTATTGATGGAAACTTTATCAATGCCTGTATCGTAGCCGCAGCGTCGATTGTAATCACCTTTGCTTTGACTTGGTTCTTTGGGATTGAAGAGGAAGTTACAACAGAAGATACTGTCTTAGAGGTAATGGAAAGCGGCAGCAGCGATCCTAAGAAGGTATTGGCGCCGGTGAAGGGAAAAGTAATTTCTTTGGATAAGGTTAATGATTCAGCGTTTTCAAGTAAAGTGATGGGAGAGGGAATTGCTATTCTTCCTGAAGAAAATACGATTGTCGCGCCATTTAATGGAACAGTCTCTGCCTTATTCTCGACAAAACATGCGATTGGATTGACTAGTGAAGCAGGAATGGAGCTGCTGATTCATGTTGGGATTGACACTGTAGAGTTGAATGGTCAATATTTTGAAAGTCTTGTCGCTGTTGGCGATACAATCAAAGCAGGTCAGCCATTGTTGACGGTTGATTTTGCCGCCGTAAAAGCTGCGGGTTATGACACCGTGATTCCGATCGTAGTGACAAATAGTGATACTTTTATCGACGTAGTACCTAAGGATGAAATGAAAACTGCGGATTATGAAGACACCGTTTTGTATGTGATTTAAACGAAACAACGAATTGGAGAGTGTAAGAAATGAGTAGATTTCCAGATAATTTTTTATGGGGCGGAGCCGTTGCCGCGAATCAATGTGAAGGGGCCTATTTAGAAGATGGTAAAGGGCTAACCGTGCAAGATGTGACTCGCAAAGGTTGGCATGAAACGCCTAGCGAAGAACCATTGGAGGATAATTTAAAATTAGTCGGGATTGATTTTTATCATCGCTACAAAGAGGATATCCGCTTATTCGCAGAGATGGGCTTCAAGGTCTTCCGTCTATCGATTGCTTGGGCACGGATTTTTCCGCAAGGAGATGAACAAGAACCGAATGAAGCGGGCTTAGCTTTTTATGATGCGGTTTTTGAGGAATGTTTAAAATACGGGATTGAGCCGTTAGTAACATTGTCTCATTACGAAACGCCGCTGCATTTGACGCGGACCTATGATGGTTGGCGCAACCGAAAAATGATTGATTTTTTCGAGCACTACGCTCGGACAGTTTTTACCCGTTACAAAGATAAGGTCAAGTATTGGCTGACCTTCAATGAAATTAATTCGATCACTCATGTACCGTTTCTTAGCGGCGGGATCAATACTCCGAAAGAAGAATTGACGCAGCAAGATATTTATCAAGCCATTCATCATGAGCTAGTTGCCAGCAGCCGAGCGGTTCAGGCTTGTCATGAGCTGATTCCAGAGGCGCAGATTGGCTGTATGATCTTAGGTGTACCGGTCTATCCGTTGACGCCAAAACCAGAGGATGTACTACAGTCTTTGGCAACGGAACGAGAAAATTTTTTCTTTTCAGATATTCAAGTACGCGGCTATTATCCAAGCTATGCGAAGCGGATGTTTAAAGAAAATCAGATTGAATTGGACATTCTTCCCCAAGACTTAGTGGATTTGAAGCATACGGTTGACTTCATTTCCTTCAGTTATTATATGAGTGTTTGTGAATCTGCTGATCCGACGAAAGAAGCAGGCGAAGGGAATATTATTGGCGGTATCCCTAATCCATATTTAAAGGCCAGTGAATGGGGGTGGCAGATTGATCCCAAAGGTCTGCGCTACTACTTAAATATCCTGTATGATCGCTATCAAAAACCTGTGTTTATCGTTGAAAATGGGTTAGGTGCGGTCGATGAACTAGTTACTCTGGAAAATGGCGAAAAAACAGTCATTGATGATTATCGAATCGATTATATGAATGACCACTTGGTTCAAGTCGAAGAGGCGATCGAAGACGGCGTTCCTGTGATGGGCTATACCTCTTGGGGCTGTATCGACTTGGTCAGCTTCACCACGGCTGAGATCAAAAAACGCTATGGCATGATTTATGTAGATCGCAATAGCGATGGCACAGGCACACTGGAGCGCTATAAAAAGAAAAGTTTTAACTGGTATAAAGAAGTGATTGCCTCAAACGGAGACTCGCTGGTTAAATAATTGAAGCATGGAATTCGAGTTCGTATCTTTTACGAGACTCGGATTCTTTTTTTGAGAAAGTATAAAATTTTTACAAGTGACTATCGTCATGTAGCTGTAATTTTGATAGCTTAATTCTCCAAAGCTGACGGAGTTTGAAGAATCTTTCTTATTGTTAATCTCATTTTTCCGATAGACTTCCTTGTCGTAAGCGAATACAATTGCATTAACGCTAGCTTTTCATTTTGCGTAGGTGGAGGCGAAGAGATGAAGTTTATTGGTGTTTTGTGTTTGATCTTAGTAAGTGTTACCTTAGCTAGTCACTTTTCACGAAGAATAGGAATTCCAGCAGTGATCGGGCAATTGCTTGTGGGAATTCTCTTGGGAAACGGGGGCTTAAGGATTGTCCATCCAGATATCCTGGTGAAGGATTTTTCTGAGATCGGAGTGATCTTACTGATGTTTTTAGCAGGAATCGAAAGCAATCTGCCGCTGCTGCGAAAGTATTTTCGGCCGGGAGTTTTCGTTGCCTTGCTGGGCATTTTATTTCCTTTATTATTAGGAACGGGGAGCGGGAGTCTCTTCGGTGTTCCAATAAGCCAATCATTTTTCTTCGGATTAATTTTAGCGGCGACCTCTGTTAGTATATCCGTTGAAGTTCTAAAAGAATTAAAGGTCGTTAAAACCAAAGAGGGTTCGACCATCTTAGGAGCAGCTGTAGTGGATGACATTTTAGTTGTGCTAATCGTTAGTCTATGTATGCCGTTATTAGGAGTTGAAGGTGGGAGCGAACGACCCTTAGGCTTCATGTTGATTGCTCAAGTGCTTTTCTTTCTCGCGGTTTTCTTCTTGATTCGCTGGGGGGCGCCGTATCTGATGAGATTGAGTAAGAAGATATTCGCTCAGTCTTCTGTCATCATCGTATCTCTGACGCTATGTCTGAGTATGTCTTTCGTGGCGGATTTTATCGGCTTAAGCTCGGTGATTGGCGCTTTTTCTACCGGGATCGCGATTGGTCAAACCAACGTCTGGAAGGATGTACGGTACAATATCGAAGCGATCGGTTATGCGGTATTTATTCCGGTTTTCTTCATTAGTATCGGCTTAGAGGTGACCTTTGATGATCTGGCGAAGCAGCTGCTGTTTATCCTTGTCTTTACCGTTATCGCTATTTTTTCCAAGCTACTGGGTGGATTTATGGGCAGCCGACTCTGCGGATTTGGTAAGGAAAGCAGCTTAATGGTGGGCTCGGGGATGGTCTCTCGTGGCGAGATGGCCCTGATTATTGTGCAGCTAGGATTCCAAGCACATCTAGTTACGGGAAAGTATTATTCTTCTATTATTTTGGTCATCTTATTCACTACGTTATCGTCGCCGTTTTTATTAAAATATTTCACAAAAAAGCTTTATCCAACTTAAAGGATTACATCCTAAAAACCGCTTGTATGATTGAAATGATACAAGCGGTTTTACTTTTTATAAAATATTGTGTTGTTTTTCAGATTTTTTTATCTAAAAAGAGGGCGTTGGTTTTTTATTCGCATCTTGTTGATCTTGATCGGCCGTCTTAATTTCTGATAATTATAGGTCATTTAAAGCACCTCGTTTTCCTTTGGGTGTTAGATTGCTGTCCACCCGCCATCGCATGTCAATATGGTTCCTGTGACGTAAGAAGATTCTTTTGCTGCCAGGAAAATTAATGAAGAATCCAATTCCCCTTCGCGGCCAGGTCGATTAATCGCTGTTCGTAAGGTAATAAACTCATTCATGGCCTCCATCGCTTCAGAACTGTTTGCTTCTGATTCAAAAAAGCCAGGACAAAGCGCGTTTACGGTGATTCCTTTCGGCGACCATTCTGCTGCAGCTTGACGTGTCATATTGACGACCCCACCTTTAGCAGTTGCGTAAGGTAAAATTGGTAATTCTTTCAAGCCTCCTTTACCTAGAATGGAAGAAACGTTGACTACTCGACCGTCGCCTTTTTCGAGCATTACTCGTCCAAAATACTTCATACAATAGAAGACACCGTCTAAATCAAGGGCAATGACTTTATGCCATGTTTCTTCAGATAGTTCTTCAATTGGCGCACCAGAGCCCCCGCCGGCGTTGTTCACTAAGATATCAACTGTACCAAATTTGTCAGTTACCGCTTTGACTGCTTCTTCAATTTGGTTAGTATCGGTTACATCGCAAGTTACAGGTAAACACTTCACTCCCAGGGTCTCTACCTCTTTAGCTACGCTTTCTAGTTTTTCGGTTCTTCTTGCAAGAATAGCGACATCCGCTCCTTGTCTCGCCAAAGCCAAAGCAAATTGGCGGCCAAGTCCCGCCGACGCGCCGGTTACGACTGCTACATTTCCAGTTAAATCAAACACATAAATCTCCTCTTTTCTATAAAATAGTTGGTACGTTCATCGTATCACAAGGCCTATTCTTTCAGCTTTGGGGATAAGCAAAAATAAAAAAGATGATTTTGTGATAATGCCCAAAGTGCTATATAATTTTAAAAAAGAAGGTAGACCAATCTAGCGTTTTTAAAATGGGAAACATGGGGGGGGATTGGTAATGGAAAAAGAATTGGATTTTATCAAATTGTATGAAGAAATATACAAGTGTCTGCCCAATAGAAATATTCAAATGCTGCTTGATGTTTGTTATGAGGTCGTCGGGGTGCCGATTCTTGTGGTTGATATCTTATACAATGTTTTGGGAAATGCACCAAAGGAACAGACCGGGGACCGGCTTTGGGATGATCTGATTTCCCGAGGCGGGCTTGACACGGAGCAGATCGCTTCTCTTTACGAAGATAGAATTATTCAGTCCGTTGATAGTGAGAAGGCTCCTTATATCGTTGATTGGGGATCAAGTAAAGAGCAGCCGAAAATTCAGGGGATCATCAAGGTCAACGGGATCGTGGAAGGGTATGTGACCATGTGCTGTCGCCGGGAACAAATTACGCTGGAGCGCATCAAAGCGATGGAGATCATCATGAATATCTGCTCCTATTTCTTCGTTCGAAATGATTCTGAGAGCAGCATGAATGACACTTATCGAAAGGTATTCGTTAGTGAGTTGTTCAATAACCGCATTCAAACAGAAAAGCAATTGCAGACGTGGTTTTACAATATGCAGCATGAGCTACAGCCGCCGTTTCAGGTTGCAGTAGTCAGTACCGAGACCGAGCATGAAAAAAATGTCCTCTCCTATATGCGCAAAGCGTTGCAAAAGCTCTCGGAGCATCAGGTTTTATTGATTCAGAACAATATGCTGTATACCCTTCGATACCAGTATGAAGCAGAACAAAAAAGCCATACTGAGGATAGTGTCAATGCGATTTTAGAAATATTCGGAGCGCGGTGCGGGGTTAGTCAGAAATTTGATAATCTATTAGAGGTGGCGATCTATCAACGGCAAGCCGAGGACGCACTGGAAATAGGCAGAGAAATAGATAAGGGAAAGCTATTATACAATTTCGATGACTACCGTACTTCGGCGATCCTTTTGCCGCGAGTGAAAGAGCTCGCTAGGGTCAGTTATGTCCCGAAAATTCTCAAAGATATCACCGATTATGATAGAGAAAACAGTACAGAGCTTTTTATTACCTTAAAATGCTATGTGAACAACATGCTAAATACTTCTATCACAGCTAAAGAGCTTCATCTTCATCGGAATTCTCTTCTGTATCGAATTGGACGGATTGAGGAAGTGTTTCTGCTGTCATTAAAAGACCCAAAGACTTTTCGAACGCTGCTTATTGCATTTTACATGATAGAGCTGGAGGAGCAGCTTTATCATGAGTGATACTTACATAGCGCTAACGATAATTTTATTCATACAACTAGTTATTCCTTTGCCCAAGCGATAACGGGTGACAATAATAGAAAACTGATCACTGTACCTTCGCGCACCATCAAGGTTAAATGGAAGAAAACGGTGAAAAGAAGCGCGGTCAAAATACAAATCAAATCGATGCTGTAACGATAAAACTTGAAGCTGTGTTCTGTTCTCTCAGAGAGGAAGAGACAAAAGGTCTCGATTGGGAATTTAAGTAATTGATATTTCAATACTTTTCCAGTACCGATTCCAGCGATGATTGTTCCTAGAATAAAGAGTAGGCATCTTAGAATATAGGCATGCAGAGAAAAAAGCGGAAAAATAAAATACGTGAAGAGATTAATGGTGGAGCCAAAAAACAGCAAGGCAATTCCCATTGTCAAATAGTTTTTCAGTTTCTTTTTCGGATCTAGGTATAGACAACCGATCAAGAATAAAAAATTCAAGCCAGCGGTAATCGTACCAATTTTAATGTGGCTAAATTCTGCTAGTGTCGCATTTAAAGAGTTGAAGCTGCTCACTCCGATGCTGGCTTTCAGTGTTAAGCTGATGCCGAAAGCACTTAAAAGATAGTATAAAAAAGAAAGAGTTAATTTTTTTTGATTCGTCATAATTGTTCCTCCATTAACTAATTGATAGGATGAGTATGACGGAATAAAAAAATTATCACTAGGAGATATAGCCTAATTAGGAGAAAAAATGAAAAAAGAAAAATTTAGCATGGAAAATAGGCCGCGATTTAATGACTTATTTCCTTTTTTGACAGTATCAATTTTAAAACAAAGTTTTTTAGTAACCTATGAACGCAATGAAAAAATCGTCAAGCAAACGATCAAGCCTGATTATTTATATCTTCTTTTAGAAGGGAAAGCACGAATTCTCCAGCAGGAGCCAAATGGAAAAAGCTTGATTCTGCAATTTCTTGAAGTGGGAGATTTCATTGGAGAACTGACCCTAGTGAAAGCGGAGGAGACACCTAAGGATGTGATCGCAATCGGCGCTGTTCGGTGTCTCGCGATCCCATTTACGGTAATAGAAGAGGAGCTGATGCAGGAGGCTGAATTTCCAACATACATTGCTCGATATATCGGAGAAAAACTTCTGCTTAGAATGGAACATTTTTCAAACGCCCAAACGTTTGAATTGAAATATCGTTTGGCGGCGTTGTTGTTAGAAGTTGCTGTCAATGAGCAATACCATGAAAACAATACGCAAATCGCAGATTATTTGGGTACTAGCTACCGGCATCTGATGCATACCTTTAAAAACCTGCGAGAGCAGGGGTATATTGAAAAAATTAAAGGCGGCTATTCGATTGATTCGCAGAAGCTACGAGAATTAATTCAGAAAGGAAACGAACGGTGAAGGATAAAAAAACCGCCGATAAGAAAAATCTTATCGACAGTTCAAGCAGATTAAGAGTTCTGAGAAAAGGATTGATTTGATGGGTTTCTTAATCTGCGTGGTACCCTTGTAATGCTTCGGTCCCTTCATCGTTGTTGCTGATGCGAACCACATTATCCATTGCAGAGACAAAGATTTTTCCGTCACCGGGCTGTCCGGTGTGTAAAATCCGTTTCATTGTATTAATTACCTGATGTACTGGAATGCTGCTGATTACGACATCCACCTTTACTTTTGGCAAAAGTTTGGTGGGAACGACAGAGCCTCGATAGTATTCGGTGCTGCCTTTTTGAATACCATGACCTAATACTTGTGTCACCGTCAGACCTTCAATACCGATTTTTTCTAAACCTTTTTTCAAGTCTTCTAATTTGTTTTCGTTGACTACCACCGATACCATTGAGATTGGTAGCGTTTCTAATTCATCAGGTCTCATTCTTTTCCATCCTGATTGCGTTGTTGTCGTTTTTCCTTCAGCTGTTTCTACTGCTTCCATTTGCAGAGTTGAAATATCTGTTGCCAAAGCAGGTTCTTTTGCGAACATCGTTGGAGAAGCAAGGCTGCTATTTGTCTGTGGAATCTCATTACTGTCTGTCATATCGGGTGATACGACAAAACCGCTATAGGCACTTTGCAGACCGTGTTCTGTTACATCAAGTCCTGCGAGTTCAACCTCTTCTGAGACTCTTAGACCAACCGTGTATTTCAATGCGAAAAAGAGAACAGTGGTTGAAGCACCAACCCAAGCAGCGGTAATTAACACACCAAAGATTTGTGTAAAGAAGAAACTTGCGCCGCCACCGTAGAAAAGTCCCCCATCTAAAGCCAACAATCCAGTCAACATCGTTCCAAGAGCTCCACAAACCCCATGAACCCCTACAGCTCCAACAGGATCATCCACCCGAAGTTTTTTATCAATGAATTCGACCGCGAAGATCATCGCGGCTCCAGAGGCCAATCCGATGAGACATGCGCCGCCTGCGCTCACCATGTCACAGCCAGCAGTAACCCCTACTAGGCCAGCCAAAGTTCCATTTAAAGTTAAAGAGACATCTGGCTTTTTATATTTGAACCAAGAAATAACCAATGCGGTCAATGTTCCTGTTGCCGCTGCAATATTCGTATTGACCAAAACATTTGAAGCTAATACCAAGGTGTCATCACCAGTCATTGAAGTGGTTGAACCACCATTAAAGCCAAACCATGAGAACCATAAAATAAAGACACCCAATGCAGCTAAAGTTAAATTATGACCAGGGATGGCATTTGATTTCTTATCCTTGGTATACTTGCCGATTCGGGGACCAACGATGGCTGCCCCAGTGAAGGCTGCAATCCCGCCAACCATGTGAACGGCTGTTGAACCGGCGAAATCATGGAAGCCCATTTCTGCTAAAAAGCCGCCGCCCCAGATCCAGTGACCTGAGATAGGATAGATCAGCCCGCTAATCACTGCACTGAAAATACAGTAGGCGATGAAATTTGTTCGTTCGGCCATTGCCCCAGAGACGATCGTTGCCGCTGTTGCACAAAAGACGGTTTGGAAAAGTAAGAAGGTTGGTGTAGGAAGGTCAAAAGCTAGAGAGTTCCCAGCGAAAAAGTGAATCCCACCGAAAATCGCGCTGCTTCCTCCAAACATAATCCCAAAACCAATCAACCAATACAGTAATGTCCCGAAGCAGAAATCAATCAAGTTTTTCATAATAATGTTTCCGGCATTTTTAGCCCGAGTAAACCCTGACTCCACAAGTGTGAATCCCGCCTGCATGAAAAATACCAGAAAAGCACCAAGAAGTGTCCAAACAACATCAATTGAAGAATACATAAAACCAACCCTTTCTGTATATGTTATATTTTCTAACATACTACACTTAAAAAAGTATCTGATCAAGGTTTTATGTAATGAAAAATGTATTTTTGATGAATTAAATAATTTTTGCGAACATTTCATGTAATATTTTATAACATGAAAATTGCGTCTATTTCTGGGTATAGTTCTCATAAATAAAAGACTATTAATAGAAATTTTAAAAAAAAGCGAAAATGAACATCTCTTAAAAGCGGTAGTGGAGCAAATCGCAGGTATTTCCTAAATGATTATTTGGCTTCTGTTATTGTTCAGGAATTGATTTTAATTAGAAGGGGAAGAGATGTCTTTTTTTATCGGATGAATTAAAAAGGGGATGCAAAAAATCAGAATATTCTAACGTATATAAAAAAATTTAAAAAATATTCAATCCTTAGAGAAAAATTTGGTCTATATGAAAATTCTTATTTTCTCAATTAGAATTATTATAAATAATACGTTATTTAAGTATTCTATAAATGTTAGGAGAAATGACCATTTTTTGTTATTCCTTTGTAATGTAACATACATTATTTTTTTAACAATAATCCACGTATTATCTCTTTGGTTTCAATAGAAATGTATTAATAAAGTATTGGTTATAAGTTAATTGTCAGTTTTTTAAAAAATAATTATAAAAATGGGTTATTAGATATGTTAGGATTCTGGATGTGAAGGAGGTGAGAAAGAAATGAAACGACGCAAACTAATTTTTTTCTTATTACTAATTATTTTACTCCCAAATGCGAATGTTTTTATAGCGGAAGCTAAAGAAACGATGGATTCGAGCACAGAAGTCTCAAAAGAGCTTGACTCAGAGAGTGAAGCAGAGAAAACTTCAGATACTTCTAGTAAGAGCATTGAAAGTAGTGAGATACCAGAATCTTCCTCTGATTCAGAGAAAACGAAGGCTACTACTGAAAGTTCAATATTAGAGGAGAAAACGGAGCAATCAGAGACGGAAACAGATGACTCTAAAATTGAAAAAACGGATATCAGTCTATTGGCAGCAGATGAAGAAGCAGTAGGTACATGGGCTGATTTTGTTAGTGCTGTGCGTAATGAGAACATTACAAAAATTATTCTAACGGCAAGCTTCAGTAATCCTAGTTCCTCTGACTCAAGTCTTTCTGGCTATTCACGGAAAAATGATTTAGAAATTGATGGACAGGGCAATCGTGTGGATTTTAGAAATTCTTCGATTCAGTTAGGGAGTCCAACTAATACCACGGGTCTCTTTCATATGCATGATATTGTGTTGAATCAAAACTATGTCGGCGCTTCTTCAGAAGATATTGTTGGTACACGGCTGAATTATACGAACGGAGCGAAATGGAAATACCGCTTTGGAAATATCACAACTGAACCAGATGTGCAGCGCTTGGCAAGGGCTTCCCACTCAGAGGTGAGGGTTTATGGCAAGATGGATATTGATACTCGTGCTGAAAACTTTTATTTGGGGAGTATGATCATGGAGGACGGGACCGATTATCGAGGAAATGTAAACTACTATAACTTTTCCGTCTTTTGGTACAACGTTACCGCTGGAGCCAACTCAACGGGAGCATCGCGAGAGTTTACGATAGGAAAGAATTGTCGAGTAGACGTCGGACAGACACAGACTTCCGGTAGGACTTATCCTGCTGTCTATCATCACTATTTGGCCTTAACCGTTGGAGAAAACAGTGTCTATAACGTCGATATGCCGGGGAATGCTGTACGTTTTGACGATACAGGAGCTGGCATGACGATCAAAAAGGGGGCAATCGTTAACTTGACGAGTAAGCAAACATCAGGTTCAGTTGTTGCATTTAGCAATAATAATACCTATTTGAATGCGGAGCCCGGCAGCTATTTTTATGTCATTGGAACAAGTAATCAGCCATTGATTAACTTAGCAGCAAATGGTACGGGAACAGGCAGTGTCAGTCGGTCGGGGAACAGCTTCACATTAAATAGTCCGGCACAATATGATTTACGAAATCTAAATGACAGTCAATCTGCTGTCAAGATCGCATATGGAAATGAAGCAAACAATACTTTTTCAATTCTTGATTCCGATATTGATTTGTGGAAGGTTGGTGTACCGGTTCTTGGTCCATCAAGTGAAACTTATGCAAAGGTACCAAGTTTGCAGGTAACTGGAAGTGGCAGCAGAGAAGCGATCAGCACCTCTGTTAGTGGCTTGGATCAGTTCAAACAAGCCAATTATCGACGAATTTCAGGAATGAACCAAAATCCAAAGATAGAGTGGACGCCAGTCACAGATGCGGATAAAACGATTAAAGGACGTGTGATTATCGGAGAAGTACCTGATAATAATGGTCTGGTTAATGGAGAAATTAAGTATATTCCAGTTTACGCATCAGAAAATCAAGCGAAGGTGACATTGACAGATACTCATGGAAATGTTCGAACGGATTTATCAACGGATGCCAATGGCTATGTTTCTTATACTGATACAAGCGATCCAGTTCAATTTCAAAAAGCAGGAGAGACGATTTCAGGGATTGCCGAACGTGGTCCATGGGTAACACCTGATCCGGTAGAAACGACAGTAATAGATGTAACTCCACCAGAACCCGCTAAAGTAGATCATTCGGACGCCATCCAAAGTATTACTACAAAGTTAACGGGCACTGGAGAACCTAATAGCATTATAACATTAACCGTTAATGACCAGCCATCGGGAATTCCGGGACAGCTGGTTGGAGCGGATGGAAAATGGGAAATAGATATCTCGGGTTTGCAGCTTGTAAAAGACGATGTTTTGCAGTTCTTTTTACAAGATCAAAGCGGACCAATTACCGAGTTGAGTGAAGCAGATCGTCCAAGTACAAACAATGCAATCGGAAACATCAATCCTAAAAATGAGATGACTTATCGTGATGCAACCTTCAAAGCGGCTACAAAAGCAACAGTCGTAGGTTATTTATCTCTAGCTTCTGTTCCTGATGGACTTGATTTCGGGAGTAATCAAGTCTCAAACAAGACAGAAAATTACCGCCCAACAGTCAATGGCGAGTTGGTCGTTTCAGATACCCGAGGAGGAGCCAGAAAACCATGGCGCTTAACATTGAGTCAATCAGAGGTATTAAAAAATGGCACGATTTCTCTGGAAGAGGCCTTGTATTACACATCTCAATTAGGAGAAAAACAAATCTCAACAGCGACTCAAATTGTTGAATCCGGGGAATTTACCTCTGACGGGTCTAAAAATATCTCCGCCGATTGGCAAGACAGCAAAGGCTTTAACTTGAAAGTTCCAGTTGAGAAACAACGAGTAGGAGAGTATTCAGGAAAATTATCATGGAAACTAGAAGATGTCCCAGGAAATTAGGTGAGTAGATGAGACGATTTGTAATAAAAAGTTTGTTGACATTGCTGGTGCTCTTTACTACGATACCTGCCTACGCGACAGAGGCTAACTATGATAGTAACGGGGTCACCGCATTTTACGGAAAATATGAATACCCAAAAGAGAACCCTAAAAAGGATCAGACGAATAAAGAAGAAAAAGACGGCACTTCTGTAAAGGGGGAAGGACAAAAAATAGCGGGTGGAACGACAGCCGAACTGGCGGGGACGCTTCCTTCATATAAAGGACACGAAGCTATCCTTCCCCTCACAGGTGATACGGTCAGCTTCTTCCCAGTCTTATTAGGATTTGCTTTATTAGCGCTTGTCCTTTCTAAGCTGAAGGGGGTTGAAAATGCTGAAAAAAATTCAATTTGCTAGTTTTCTCCTTCTCCTATGTACGATAACAGTTGGGGGAACGGCAGCAAAGGCTGAGGATACGGATACCCATATGAAGTATCAAAGTGGCGATGGTTCAGCCATCAAACCTCTTGATCCGTTACTTCCTGATCCAACAAAACCGGTCACCCCTATTGATCCAACGGATCCTGCGGGTCCACCGGTGGGCACCGGCGGTAGTCTTTCCCTTGATTTTGCCTCCAGCTTTCAATTTGGCAGTCAAGCAATTTCTACTAAAGATGAAACGTACACAGCGCTTCCACAGGAGTATACCGATTTTGATGGTGTGAAGAAAAAAGGACCGAACTATGTCCAAGTAACAGACGTACGAGGAACTGGTGCCGGCTGGCAATTAAGCGTGAAACAAAATGGGCAGTTTCAAACGGCTCAGAATCAGGAGCTAAAGGGAGCAAAATTGACCTTTAAAAATGGGGAGATGATTTCTAATCTTTCAAGTGCGTATGCACCACTCGCAAACGGAACCTTTGAGTTGCCGTTGGATACAGAAGTGGATGTTGTGACCGCTGTGAACGATAAAGGAATCGGTACATGGCTGTATCGCTTTGGCTCAGATGAGAGCACTGGCAGCAGCTCTATTCAATTAACAGTTCCAGGAAGCTCAGTAAAATATGCAAAAAAATATCAAACTTCCCTGACATGGAGTTTAAAAAACGTACCTTAAAGAAAATACAGCAATGCAAGGAGAAGACACAATGAAAAAAGTGAAATTAATGACAGTCGCTACGTTAGCGGCACTATCGTTATCAACAGTTGGAGGCTTGTCCTCATACGCAGCAGCAGTGGATTATGATTCAAATGGTGTGGTTGAGTTCATTCCGAACCCTGATCCGACAAAACCGGTTGATCCGACCGATCCAGATCCAACGAACCCAGTTGATCCAGTGGATCCAACCGATCCAACTGGTCCAAATCCAGGAACAGACGGTCCATTATCTATCGACTATGCTTCTTCTTTAGACTTTGGGATTAATAAAATCACGAATAAGGACGAAGTCTACTATGCTCGAGCACAGCAATTCAAGGACGGTCGTGCTGCAACGCCAAACTATGTCCAAGTTTCAGATAACCGCGGGAATAACGGCGGCTGGACATTGAAAGTAAAACAAAACGGGCAGTTTAAAGCAACGAGCACATTAAATGATACGTTGACAGGTTCCGAGGTTCAGTTAGTCAATCCAACCGTATCAAGCAACTCAACGGCTGTCTTTCCGACCGCTGCTGCAACGATCAAATTAGATCCAGCTGGCACAGAAAGTCTTGTAATGTCCGCAAAAGCAAACCAGGGAGCTGGGACTTACGCTGACCGCTGGGGAACGGTTGAGACAGTCAAGGAAAAAGATAAAGACGGTAATGAAGTCGATGCGGAAGTAACAAAAGCAGTGACATTGGCAGTACCCGGCAGTACACCAAAGGATGCAGTGAAATATAGTACATCATTGACATGGAGTCTGTCAGACGTACCAGGAAATTAATCGAACTTAGGGGGAAAATACACATGAAAAAATTTGGTTCTTTATTTTTAGCAACAGCAATTTTAGCGGGGATTACTTTAGCGCCCGCAGCAACATTTGCGGCAGATGGCGGCAACTATGATTCGAACGGTGTGATTACTTTTACACCCAACACAGATCCAACAAAACCCGTGGATCCCGTTGATCCAACTGATCCAGTTACACCAGTCGACCCAACGGATCCAAGCGGACCAAACCCAGGGACAGCAGGACCATTATCTATTGACTATGCATCTAGCTTGGATTTCGGCACACAAAAGATTACTTCCAAGGATGAAGTATACAAAGCGAAGGCACAAAAATACATTGATAAAGACAGCGTTGAAAAAACGGGTCCAAACTTTGTTCAAGTAACAGATAATCGTGGATCTGAAACAGGCTGGACCTTACAAATGAAACAAAATAGTCAGTTTGAAACAGCAGATGCAGATGAATTAACAGGTGCGGAAATTACCTTTAAAAATGGAAATATCGTCACTGCCTCTGACTCAGCAAAACCAACCGGCCAAGCAACAATCGTCGCTGATCCGGCTGGAAACTTGAAGAATGTAATGTCAGCTAAGGATGGTCAAGGGGCAGGAACTTACTTGCTTGATTGGGGAACAGATGCGGCTACAGGTGCAGATAGTATTGAACTAAGTGTGCCTGGCTCAACGACAAAATACGCGAAAAAATATTCAACTACCTTTACCTGGGTTCTTAGTGACACACCAGGAAACTAATCAATAACAAGGACGAAGAAGGGATGTTTTCAGCATCCCTTTCTTTCACTAAGGAGATAAATAGACGATGAAATTTAGAAAAACTGTGATGCTAATCGTGACACTTTTAAGTACTTTGCTAGTGGCAACCCCAGGTCTTGCTTCGGAATTTAATTTCGCGGTAACGCCTAAACCGTCAGAAAATCAAATTGACAAACAAAAAACTTACTTTGATCTATTATTAGCGCCAAATCAAGAAGATACGTTGACCGTTGATCTACGCAATGATACTGATAAAGAAGTGGTCGTTGAAGCACAAATCGCTAGTGCAACGACGAATGATAATGGAGTGGTAGAGTACAGCGAAAATAAGATCAAAACCGACGAAACATTAAAATACAATTTAAAAGACTATGTAGAAGCGCCTGAGGAAGTTACATTGAAGCCTCAATCAGCAGCAGAATACAAGGTCAAAATACATATGCCGAATGAAAAATTTGATGGGGTCATCGCTGGTGGAATTACCTTTAAAGAAAAAAAATCAGAGCAAACCAATACCTCCTCCGATAAAAATGATAAGGGCTTAGCGATCAAAAATGAGTATTCCTATGTGGTTGCTCTGCTAATGCGTCAAACAACCGAAAACGGCGATCCAGATCTGAAGCTGCAGCAGGTGAATCCAAATCAACGAAATGCTCGAAACGTCATACAAGGAAATCTGCAAAATCCCAATGCAACCTATTTGAATCAATTGGCGACGAAAACGATCATTACCAAAAAAGGAAGCTCTGATGCGTTGTACACTGATGAACAGTCTGAAATGCAGATGGCACCAAATTCTAACTTCAACTTATCTGTGCCCTTGAAGGGGGAACGCCTGAAGGCAGGAAAATATACGATGAAGATCGAAGCCTATGGACAAAAAGAGGAAAACGGAGATTTTTCCTTTAAAGCTAAGGGAAGCCAAAAGGAAGAAAACTACCGGTATCATTGGTCATTGGAAAAGGATTTCGAGATCAAAGCAGATGAAGCGAAAAGGCTGAATGACTCTGACGTGACGATTAAGAAAGATTATACGTGGATATATCTTTTAATTGGCCTTTTATTACTGATAGTACTTATCCTATTTTTCGTTTGGCGTAAGAAAAAAAATGACAAAAAAGCTCAGGATTAGTCTCAGTCTTATTTACTGCGTGGCAATCACACTGCTGTTTCTCCCATTTATGAAGCAAGCGCTGATTATTTTTCGAACACAAACAGCTTCTGTGCAACAGATTGAAACGACAAATCAGTTTGAAACAGTCCCATTGGAAGCCGTTCAGCCGCCTGATTTATCAGATGTCTTAGCATTCAAAGAAAAACAAACTTTTCAAGCGACTGGACGGATCATTATTCCAGAAGTTGAGATTGGTTTGCCACTTTTTCTAGGTCTGTCGAATGAGCAGCTTTTGATTGGTGCGGGAATTTTATTTCCTGAAAGAAGGGTTGATGATCAAAATGTTGTCATTGTTGGACATCATTTAGGACGATCAAACCTGCTATTTGGAAAATTAATGAAGGTCAAAGTTGGGGATAGTATTTATTTAGAACGACAAAACAAACTCTATCAATACCGAGTCAGCGAGGCGAAAAAAATTCAGCAAACAGAGCTGAAGGTGCTGGAGGAAGGGACGAGAGCAGAAATCACCCTGATAACCTGTGACAAACCAACTCAGACAGATCAGCGATTTGTCGTAAAGGGCGAGCTTGTCCGTTCTCCAACCAAAGAAATGAAAGAAGAAATACTAAGCAAAATGCGTACGATTCAAGATAAAAACAAGCAAAAAAATCTTACTTATTGTTGGGTTATTTTGTTTTTATACCTGTCTTGTTTAGGAATCGGTTTATACCGAATCAACCAAGTAAGAGAGTAAGTAAATGCTTTTAGAGGAGTGATGGAATGAAGAAAATGGTGACACGTTCATTGATGGTAGCGTTTGGGGCAACGATTTTTCTCTATTCGGAACATGTCTTTGCCAATACCGCTATTTATGACCCGCTGGATCCGTACAATACAATTACTCCAGTACCAAATACTGACCAAGAAATAACTGATCAATATACTAATGACTCATCAACAATGGATACTGATGAGTCAACTGTCTCAGAAACGCAGCAGGCTGAGGTAATCTTAGAAAGCGAAGAAAAAGATGAGCCGCCAAAAGAAACAATTCAAATAGAAGAACAGTTAGGTGAGGGGTCTGTGATGGAAAAGCAGGAGGAAAGCCCTCGTGAGTTTCCAAAGTCAGATCCTTATTTACCGAAATTAAAAGGCCATCCTCAAAATCAAGTATTAACGTTGGATGATGATTTCTTTTCCTCTATCAATTCGCCTGCTATACCACCAGAGAGTAGTGGCGGTTCTGCTGGTGCACCGAATGATTTTGCGGATATCGCTCAATCTGCCTATCTTTTATCAGGTGTTGTTTTATATGGAGAAGCGAATGGGCAGCTAACAGCGAGGATGAGTGATTCTCTTGTTGGATAGTTTATTAGCAAAAGAAGAATGGCGGAAGTATCAGATGCTGAAGCTATTAGAGCGGAGTCCTTATTTTGCACTGACAAAAAAGGAGCTAATGGATCGTCTGGAGATTTCAAATTATGTCCTAAAAAGTACGATTGAGCAATTGATTCAGGACATTGAGAAGTATGGATTGAGTCAAGAAATCATACTCTGTCTAGAAGATCCTTTTGTTCAGCTGCAGATTACCGGTACGGCCAGTTCAGAGACACTTTTAGAAAAATACGTAGAGGAGTCCATCGGTTTTACCATATTATTGGACGCAGTACTTGGTAAGTATAAATCATTGAATGAATTATCTGAAAAGCGTCTAATCAGCTATCCTATTGTTTACAACAACTTCAAGCTGTTGAATCAGTACCTGTCTCCTTATGAAATAAAAATCGATAAGAAGTTTCGACTAATTGGTGAAAGTGAAAAAAATGTTCGCCTGTTTCTGACGGAATTGTTTTCTCGAATTTATAAGTGTCATTACCAAGTCTTTACTCATACAAACGAGCATCGTATGCTTGAAAAGCAAGAACGGCTAGAAAAATCAAAATTGACTGTTCATCAAAAAATTAATTTAACGCATTATCTTTATATCTCCAATTTAAGGATTCAGCAGCAGAAATATATTGAAAAAGAAACGCAAGATGCGCTATTGGATGAAGCAGATATAAAACGAGAAATGGCGGATTCTTTTTTTCGCTTTGTTCCCGATGACTATAGGGAAGCGGAAGTGACTGCCTTCCTGTATTACTATTATTCTCGTTCAGAAGATTTAGGAAGCGGGTTAAGACTGGATAAACACACGCAAATTGCAAAATGGAGTCAGAACTTGTTAGATAAGCTCGTCGCGTCTTTTCCTAAGCTAAGGGATCATTCTGATCGTAATGAGTTTTTTTTGATCCGATGTCGTTTCTTGCATTTTCAATTACTAGAGACGAGCAGTGCCAGTGAGACGATTCAGCCTGAGATCAATATCCAGTATTTTCAACAAAACTACCCTGCCGCATTGGAGTTTTGTCGAACCTATGTCAAACAGTTGCAGAAAACGGATGCAGAATTATATAAAAAGAAGAAGCAAGTTCTGCTTCAATATCTCTTTTTGGTTTTGGATAGTTTTCCGAAAGAGATCTTGGTTGAGCCGATCAATGTATATGTCGATTTTTCTTTCGGAAGTTTATACAATCAATTCATTACGGAGAACTTGAATTTTTTTCATTTAGTTGGCGCGAAAATCATAACAGACCTTGCATCGGCAGATATATTATTGACGGATTCTCGAGCGCTAGGTGATACTTATAAGAAAGAATGTGTTGTTTGGCTGTCGCCACCACGACCGTTAGATTGGGCCAATCTTGGTCAAAAAATCATACAAAAAAGAAATGAAAAAGCAAAGTAAGCGTAGAAAACTCGTTCTTTCTACGCTTATTTGGTGTGAGCATAAATTTATTTTTGTTGCATTTGCAACAAAAATAAATTATGATGAGTGTACATTCAGAGGGAGGATTAAAGATGATCGATGTATTACGCGATATTGGAAAAATAGCCAGAGCTCTGGATTCAATCGCCAATATCGAATTCAAGGATTATCAGCTTTCTAAGGGCCAGTACTTATATTTAATTCGAATATCAGAAAATCCCGGCATAATTCCAGATAAGTTAGCTGAGATGATTAAAGTTGATCGAACAACAGCAGCTCGCGCTCTTAAGAAGCTGGAGGAAAAAGGCTTGATTGAAAAGAAAGCAGATTTGCAGAATAAAAAAATTCGCCGTTTATTTATCACCTCTGACGGAGCAACGCTTGTTCCAATCATTCGTTTGGAAAACGAATATTCAAACCAGATAGCACTGGAAAATTTATCAGAGCAGGAAATTTTAGTTTTTTCCAAAACCTTAAAAACCGTTGTAGAAAACATCGATAAGGAATGGGTATCTGTCAAAAAAGGAAACAAACGGCCGTATTTAAAACAAGTAAAGGAGTAAGTACATGACAACATTTATCGCAGAGTCCTCATTTTGGGAGATTTTTCCAGAGGCACAGCTCAATGTATTGATCGTTAAAGGAATAAATAATAATCAACTAAAGGATCAAGAATCCTATCTAAAGGATTTGTTAGAGCAGGGACAAAGAGCCGCAAAGAAATTCATTCAAGAGGAGCCTTTTAGTCATAATTCAGTGATTGCAGAGTGGCGAGGAGCTTTTAGTCAATTCAAAACCAAAAAAGGTGCTCGTTCATCGATTGAAGCTTTACTAAAAAGGGTTAGTCAGAATCGTGAGTTTCATCCCATCAATCCTTTGGTAGATATTTATAATAGTATTTCGTTGGAGTTTGCGGTCCCTTGTGGCGGAGAAGATCTCGAGAGGATTGCAGGGAATATTCATTTAGGTAAAGCTTCAGGCGGAGAATCGTTTTTACCACTAGGCACTGAGTCAGATGCTCCGGCTTTACCAGGAGAAATCATTTACTTTGATGATGAAGGAGCTATTTGTCGCTGTTTAAATTGGCGAGAAGCACAACGAACGATGCTAACAGAAACCACTAAAGAGGCAATATTCTTTATGGAATCTGTCAATGCAGAACAAGCTCAGCATGCCAATCAAGCAATGAAGGAATTAAAAAAACGAATTACTGACTATTTTGGTGTGGAAGGGAAAGACTTTGTTATAGATGCACAACATCCACAGATGAATGATTAAAAAATGCAAGGATTCAGGTAGATAGTATAAGTTGTTCGCCGAAAAGTCAGTGTTTTTCAGCCAACTGGCTCTTCATAGAACTTCCGGTATGAATTCACACACAAGCTTGACCGAATGAGTCTCTACTAAATCCCATATACATTTTGCAAATTAAAGTATTCTTAACCCCTGTTCAATTTGAATTCAAAACTACATTTATTCATAAAAATATCGGTCTCCAAAAGTTAGATTTTTGCTCTAACTTTTGGGACCATTCAGTATAGGCTAATTTTTTCATTTTATAAATATTTTTCCAACCCTGCAGCAATACCATCCTCATCACAGGAGAGAGTAACATCATCAGCTACCGCTTTCAATTCCTCCACAGCGTTGCCCATCGCTACACCAATTCCAGCATATTCAATAATTGACCGGTCATTATGTCCATCGCCAAATGCGATCAAATTATAAGAATGAATGCCTAAGTCAGGAAAAACAGTATTCAGTGCTTTGGCTTTGTCGATCCCTTTGTCAGTAAACTCAAAATAGAAGGGTGCAGAAAATGCTGCGGTAACTGTCTCATCAAAAGGCGCGTGTATTGCTTTTACGTGTTCCTGAAGGTACTCAGGCTGTGCCGCAATCAAAATTTTATTGATTGGAAATGTGGCAAAGGCTGCTAAGTCATCAATCTCACAAAGCTTAAAATTCCCGCCGCGTGCTTCGTACTCAATGATATTGAAATCGCCGTCGGGTAATTTCAACGTATTGTTGTAAACGTCATTTACATAAAGATAATCTTCCTTGTCAATCATCGGCAGCACATCGAAATTTTTCAGATGTTCTAGAATTGATTGTCCCTTTTCAACACTCATTGCTTGATTAAAAAGCACTTCCTTTGTTTTGCAATCTGTCACTCGCGAACCATTATAAGAGACAAGATAACCTTCATATTTGGTCATTTCTAATTCTTTTGCAAGTGTGTACATTCCAGTAGTAGGGCGTCCTGAAGCTAAAATTACTTTAATGCCTTTCTCCTGAGCGGTAATTAAGGCTTGTTTTGTTTTTGCTGAAATTACTTTCTTCGAAGTTAATAAAGTCCCGTCGATATCCAAGACGATTGCTTTAATCTCCATTCCATCACATCCTCTGTCGTGTTACATTAAGTCTACAGTCGCCAGTAAATAATGTAAATGGTTTCATTTGTAAACGGCAGTGGAAAATGGAGAGGGATTTTTGGCATCGAATGTTTATTGAACGATGACTTGATAGAGGAGACTATCATTTTTCTTTCAGTTCAACCAAGCCAAATTTATAGGTAATAAATAGGTAAACCAAGCCAATACTTGTGCCAATTGCACCATAGACGGCATCAATAATATCTGCTGTATTTATAAAGCCTAACAACGTTTCGCAAATCAAATTTCCTAACAGGATCACTAAACCAAGCAGAGTAATCCAACGAAACTTTATTCCAGAAAGTAACCAAGTATGTCCAATTGCTAAGTAAAAAATCATACTCAAGGATAGATTAGAGATGTGTGAATGGATTTCAGCGTTGATAAGTACAAACGCTGGCATCGGCACACTAAGCCACCTGCCTACAGTTAGCAGCAAACCAATAAAAAGCAGCGAAAAGTAGACAATTAAAAACCTTTTCTTAATAGCGTATTTTTCTTCAATCTTCATTCCTTCACCTCAATAAAAATTATACAGTACTGGTAAGTGAAGACAACTAAAGAATAGATATCCTCTAGAGACTCAAAAAAGCGATCAAGATTGTTTTTACAATCCTGATCGCTTTTTACGATGCCAACGTGGATGACAGGAATCGAACCTGCACCTCGTATTAAATGAAACAAACCGTCGTTTTAAGTCCCATTTCTGAGTTTAAACACCAAGTTCATCCACGACTAAAGTGTACGATCCTTAGCTTATAGAAAGCTTAAAAGCAGGACTTTTTTTAGCCTAATCATAGTTCTCTATTTCAGCTTTTTCCTGATCAAAATCGATGAACAATTGAAAGCCCTTGTCATCTTGATCTTGATCCCAAATCTCGACCAGTTTTGGTACCACTTCAATCAGAATTTCACTCTCTTTGTGAGGATAAGCGTTGTAACTTTTCTCCCAATATTTTTGATACAGCTCTTGAAAGGATTGGTCCGGCTGATCTGCGACTAATCCATGATTGATAGCAATACCTTCGATTTGAATGCCCCAATAGCAAATTGCTACCCGGGGATTTTCCAATAGTTGTTTTGTTTTTCTGAAATTCTTATCCGTTTTAAAGAGAATTTTCCCTTCATGAATAATGACGCTGACATTTCGCACCATGACATGGTCATTCAAACTTGTCGCTAGCGCCATAATCTTCTTTCGACCAAGCTTTTGATAAAAATGTTTGACTGCTGCTTGAAATTCCACTATAAAAACTCCCGTCTAAGAAAAATTGAGCGTAAGCGATCCAGAGAAAAGTAAACGATCGCAGTAGTGACACCATATTTGATCAAATTAAAAGGAATGATCCCGATAATTACTAGTTTCCAAACGCTGTCCACCATGGGATTCACCGCTTGTGTCATAGCAATAATGGCTTCCATTGAAAGACCATACAGTTTGGTATAAAAAGGAATAATAAAATACACATTTGATAGACAAGCGACAAAAGTTACAACGGCGGTTCCCGTCAGCATTCCTTTTAAGGCAGAATTTTTAAACGTTGATCGCCGATACATCAGACTAGCAGGCAAAATGAAGCTGATACTTAGAATAAAATTTTGAATTTCTCCAGTAAACATTGAGGCTGTACCCACGGTAGCTAGTTTAATTAAGAGCTTGATTAACACGATAAAGATCCCAGCAACAGGTCCTAACAAAAAGGTCCCTAATAATTCCGGGACACCTGCCAAATCAAAATCCATAAATGGCGGCATAAAGGGCAGTGGGAACTTGAAGAGCATCAGTACATAGGCGAGAGCACCAAAAATTGCGATCATCACTAACTTTCTTGCAGTAAATTTCATTTCAACACACCTTTCTTAAAACATAAAAAAGAACCTTACAACAACATTTGCAAGGCACAGTCAAAGTAGAAAAAGGGTGTATTGATTCATCAAATAGCGTTTGTTATCTGAAGGATCAACAAACACACACTTTTCTTCTTCCATCCAGACTGTACTGTCGGTCTCAGAATTGCACTGAGTCAGCCAAAAGGCTCGCGGACTATCACCGCCGGTCGGGAATTAAACCCTGCCCTGAAGAACTTGTGTGTTTATTTTCACATGATATCAATGGAAATGCAAGCGTTTTTTTAAACGTATACATTTTTTGTTCGGTTTTACTCAAAATACTTAGCGATAAATCATCTGCCAATAAGCATCATGTACCTTTACTTCGTGCACTTTCTCCCAGCCTTCCTTTTCATAGAAGGCCAATGCGGGCGTATTGCGAGACAGACATTTCAAACGCATTGGTAGAGTTAGCTTCTTCTTGGCTTCGTTTAAAAGCAAATGCCCGATACCCTGTCCTTTGAAGCGGTCGTCTATAAACAAACAATGAATGAAACTATCTGGTACATATAAGGAAATAAAGCCAACGACTGCTTGGTTCGACTCGGCAACAAAGACACATTCATCCTCCGTATCACGATCAAAGTCTTCCATGTGCATCAACTCAGGATCGTCCCAATAAAATGTTTTTCTACGACTATCTAAATAAAGTTTACGCAGTCTTGGCTTGTCCTGCAGGGTCATTTCGCGAATTTGAATCAACTAAACGCTTCCTTTCAAAAAATTCATCCTATTTATAAAAGTTACTTTACCACACTTTACGAATGAAACTAGATTTAAATGTTTTGCACGAGCACTAGAAGAACTCCTACCAAATAACTAGACAAAAAATCGGCCTTTCGACCTATGACGAATCAATGCAGATTCTGCATAATAGAGACATAAGATAAAAACACATAGCAAACAGGAAAAGTAATGAACAGGTAGCATAAAAAATGCGTCCCTAAAAAAGTGTTTTTTGAAAATTCAAAGGAGAGAATGAAAATGAAAAAAATGATGAAATCACAAAACAATCGAGTATTAACGGGGACACTAGCGGGGATTGCAGAATATTTTGGTATTGATCCTACGATGGTTCGGGTAGCCTTTGTTCTCAGTGTCTTTTTCTTAGAAGGCGCACCGATTTTCCTTTACCTTCTATTAATGATGGTCATGCCAAAAGCGGGAAGTACTTCTCATGAATATAGACAACCTTATACTCAAACAACCAATAGCCAGCCGAAGCAAGCAGAAACAACCGCTGACGATGCATGGAGTGACTTTTAATTTTTAACAACAACGATTGCTATAGTCAATCTTTATTAATAAATCTAAGAGCGAACGGTTTAAAAACGGTTTGCTCTTTTTTCTTTTTATTGGTCAATGGAAAAAAGATAGTCCTTTCGACCCATGACGAGTTGAAAATGATTGTGCATAATAGGAACATAGAACAAATCGTTGAGGAGAGATCAGTATGAATGAACGGTCAAAAATCTTAGAATCAATTAAAAAAGGCATCCTATCTCCAGAAGAAGGATTGGATTTATTAGAAAGTCTTGGATTAAAAGAAACAGAGGGGGAAGGTGAAAAAGCCTCCCAATCAGAATCTGAAGCATCATCTGATTTAGAAGAAGTACCGCAGTCTGAAAATGAAACAAATATAGAAGAACCGGTATCCTTTGAAGAGAAAACCGATTTTGAAGAACAAACGGATTTTTCTGACTCCTTTCAGCCGGAAATAGACTTGGGCGAAGAAGAGTTGGACATTTCAGAGGAAGAAGCCGTTGAGGAAATATTTGAACAGGAACCAGAAATACAAATTCCAGAAGAAGCCATCGAAGAAGAAAAAAAGCACTCCTCTGATAGTGTTGCTAGTATGATTGATGAATGGGAAAATAGTGCGGAGCCTGAGTCAAAAGAAAGTGATCCAGTAAGGTCAAAAATTGATGAGTTTGATGAAGCGCTGCAAACCAAAGTAGAGACATTACGAGAAAAAAAAGAAATATTTAGAGAATTAAATCTAGAGGCTGAATTGGGAATTATCTCAGCAGAAAATGAAGCTCTTTATAAGCAAATGAAGGTTGAATTGAAGGAACTTGAAGAGGAAATCGAGTTATTAAAGCATGAGCGAAAAGCGATAGATGAGGATCTGCTTGCTTCACCAGAAAGACCATATGTATCAGATGGCTTCTTTGAAGTTCCTGATGATTTTGAAGAGCAAAAATACCGGCCGATGGATCGTCCACAGGTGGAGCCGAACGACTGGGCTAGTCGGATTGGACGAGTGGTGAATCGTGCAGCAAAAACAGTGAATGATACGGTCAATAATAGTGATTTTGACTGGAAAAGTATCAATAAAAAGTTTTATGGGACAGCGAAAACTCATTTCACGCATCAGTTTATCTTCGAAGACATTGATGCCCAGACCATTGATATTAAATTAGCAAAGGGAAAGGTCATTCTGAAAACTTGGGAGGATGAAGCGATTAACGACATCAAGGTTGAAGCATCCGTTGCTCTGCTGGGGCAAATGGACGAACCAGATCCTGTCGATGCATTCTTAGAACGTAGTCGAATTGATGTGAATAACTATCAAGTTTTGTTTCACGTACCCAATAAAAGAGTTGATGCGAAATTGACCTTTCATCTACCCAAGCGGCAATACAATAACTTATCCGTTCGCTTATTGAACGGGGACTTAATGATTGAAGAGCTTGTGGCAAAAAATGCTGCTATTAAAGCAACGAATGGGACAATACTGATTAAAGCACTGGATTCTTCCATGTTGGAAATTGAAGGTACAAACAATGAAGTCGAGATTCGTGAAGGTGAAATTTTAGACGCGTCAATTGAAACAGTAACAGGAACAATTATTTCAAGAGCAGATACCGTTCGATCAGAGTATTCAATAATCAATGGGGACATTAAACTAACTGCAAAAAATAATAACTTGAAGAAAATCGAAGCGCAATCGGTCAATGGCGATGTTAAAGTATCACTGCCGCAAGCAGTCGGTATCGAAGGTTCTGCAAAAACAGGAATCGGAACCATCAACTATCGCTTTGCAAATTGTGAAACCATGCAGGAAAGAAATGGAGATACACAAAAAATTCTACATTTCCAACGAAAAGCAGGAGAGTCAGCACAAATCGAAGTCTCCTCTAAGGCAGGAAATATTTTCTTGAAAGATTATGATAAATAGAGAGGAAATAACTAAAAATGAAAAAAAGAATGGCAAAATCACAAACGAATCGGATGATAACGGGAACAATCGCGGGGATCGCGGAATATTTTGGGATTGATCCAACCATCGCGCGAGTCATCTTTGTATTTATCAGTATCGTTTTAGTAGGAGCACCTGTCTTTTTATATATTTTATTGGCACTGATCATTCCCAAAGCAGATGGCAGAAATGCGCAGTATGAAGCGAGCTATGATCGACCACGAAAAACTAAGGCACAACGAAAAAAAGCTGAAGCAGAGGACGAGGAAGTTTGGAGCGACTTCTAAAAAATCTATGAATATCGAACGGCATTTCTTTAAGGGATGTCGTTTTTTTTTTAGCGAAAAAAAGGAGTAGGCTATAGCTTTTTTTTGCTGTTTTGGAAGTGCAAACCCAAAGCGTTTTATTGCATAAATTTCTTATAAACAATAGTTGGTAAATAGTATTAAATTGATAATAATTAATGAAATAAAAACTTTTAAAAATATACTCATATTTATGTGTAAAAACACTATATATACGAATTGAAAAAGGGTAAAATAAATATAATGTAGGACCATTTATCTTTTAAATGATGTTAGTTATTTTATATTCATTGAAATAGCTTTCAGGGAACGTCCAGTAGTGGTTAAAAAAGTCGTATTCAAACTAATTTGGAGGGGAAATAATGGATTTTCGCCAGGTTTTGGGAGTAAGTAACAGACGTAGAACAAGACTAGTAGAGATACTGTATTACAATCGTGAGGGAACTTCAAGTGAGCAGTTGACTAGTGAATTGCATTGTTCATTACCAGTCTTATTGAACGATATTAATTTGATAAATACACAACAGGATAGTTTCTTTGTTGAGAAGGACAAAGGTGTCTATCGTGTCAAGCTGAAGGAAGACATCAGCATAGGGAAGCTTTACTCATCCGCTTTAACAACATCACCGGAGTTTCAAATTTTGGAACAGCTGCTATACGAGCAACATGATAATATTGGTTCATTATCAAAAGCGCTATTTTTAAGCTCGTCAAATACACAACGATACTTGAAAAAAATGGAAGATATCTTGCAGCAGGCCGATATTAAATTGTGCTACAGACCATTACGTTTAGAGGGCAGAGAAAGTGTGGTTCGCCATTTCTTTTTCTTATATTTTATTGAGAAGCAATACGCGTTGAAGACCGTTCTGCCAGATGTAAAAGAGTATCAATTGAGTGCGATTGAAAAATTTGTTCAGGAATTTACTGAGATTAATGGGCTGCACAAAAAATATATTTATCAGAAACGGATGACCTATAATGTTTTCATTAGTTTATGGCGTATCAAAAATGGACATCCGTATCCTAAGGAAGAGTTACGAACAAATGGTTTGGTACTGCCGACGGACGAAACGGCAAAGCTTTTTAGAGATATGGTCTCTGAAGCTTATCAACTGAATCTAACTGAAGAAATGATGCGTGATTGTCTATGGCTTTCCTTCTCCGACGCCATTGTTTTTAGTAAAGAACATCGAGAATTGGCTCTGAAGGATAATCCGCGGTACAAAGAATTATTTATGGCCCATCGAACAATGACGGAACAATTTACACAATTAATGGTAGGCTCTTTTGAAGAAGAACGAATACTTGAGATTACCACGCTGTTAGTTAACGACCATTATTTGTTTGACGAAAAGGGCGAATTTTTAACTATTTTACGGAAAAGCCGAGCAATCTTTATAAAAATGGTAAAAATCATGCATAAGCAGTCGGTCGAGAAGGTGTTGGGTATTGCAAAGGAGTTTGTAAGAACTCATAAGATCTATCAAAGTGAGGATTTTATTATTAATTATGCCTATTTGCTGCTGACTGCCGAAGCAGACAGTTTAGAGCGCTTAGCTTCTCAAGAGAACACGGTTCACTTATTAATTCTTTCAGACCTTTCGCCTACGGAAGAAGAGTTTATCACAAACGTTATCTCACAAATTGTTTATGGGAATTTTGAGATTCATCACTTTAAGGATGCATGGTATGGCGAAGAAGAAATGAACAAGAAAATACTGACCTATGATGGCTTAATCACTACAGGGTCAAGAGAAGACTTGCCGAAAGATTTTCCAATGGTTTTAATGGACCCGTATGTCACACCACAAGCCATCGTTGCAATTCAAAATTTAGTCAATGAGCTATCCGAACGAGAAAATATCCAGAATTAGTCCTCTTAGATCTACAATTAATTACAATTGTTTATACTTGAATTTTCAGTAGCTGCGAGTAAAATTATAAGTGAAGGAAGACAAAAAAAGGAAAGGAATGGTCAAAATGGCTAACAACATGATTCCTCGTCGCTCTGATTTATTTGACATGACACCTTTCAATTTTTTTGAGGACTTTGGACGGAATTTTTTTGAAGGTTTCAAAGGCAATATGGTTAAAACAGATATTCATGAAACAGACAAAGAGTATGTATTAGAAGCAGAACTGCCAGGAATTCCAAAAGAAAATATTCAAATCAACTACGAAAATGGTGTGCTGACAATTGAAGGACAACACCAGACAGACACCCAATCCGAAGACGATAAAGGCAATTTGGTAAGAAGTGAACGAAGCTTTAGCAGTGTTCGCCGCCAGTTTGCGATTCGGGACATTCGAGAAGAAGAGATAAAAGCAGAGTATAAAGATGGTATTTTAAAAGTAACAATGCCAAAAGCAGCAGAAAAATTGGAGCACAAAAAAGCTATTCCAATTGAGTAGCTCTGAGAATTTTTTAAAGCCCTACTAGTTGATAGTAGGGCCTTTTTATATACAGAAAGTATTTCTTAATTATGCTGAGGAATCTTTAGTTCTTGTATGTTAGTAAAAAATTTTGAAAGAAATATACTTTTTGACTATATTTTCAGGATCAACTGGTTTTATTTGTATAATCAAAGCTATAAAGAATTAAAAAAGTAGAATCATTTTTCAATTTTTTATTTGCTTGGTCTTATAAAAAACTAGAAAATGATTGTTATCTAGAAAATTAAATTAACTTATTTGTTTATCGTTTTAGAATCGTTTTATAATGCTATTATAAAATATAGATTAGATTTAATCAATATTATTCATATAATTAATCATATCTGAGTTTTCAAAATCTTAATTTGTAAAAAGAGTATGTAATTTTTATATTTTTAAAGGATTAATTAGTCAATTGAAGAAAAAATGTGCCGTCATTTAAGCCGTCAAAAATAGGAGGATTTTGTCTATGAGAAAAGGGGAAAACATATATTTACGAAAGGATGGACGATGGGAAGGAAGATATTCAAAAGGCAGGAAAAAGGATGGAAAAATAAAATATGGGTATGTTTATGGAAAAAGTTATACTGAGGTTCGAGAAAAAATTTTTCCTTTAAAAATTCAATACCACACACTGCAAAAAGTTCATGGTATCTCCTGCGAATCATTTGAGGAATGGGCGATAAATTGGCTCGGAAATGTGCAACATGAAGTTAAGCCAGCCACATTCTCAAGCTATTACTACAAAATGTACAAATACATTCTGCCCACACTTCGCGATATACCTTTGAACGAATTATCAAAGGAGCAAGGAAAAATCCTGCTTAAGGAACTTTCTGGAAAGCTATCCCGTTCAACAATTCAAGTGATTTTTAGAATTTTAAATAAATGTGTGAACAACGCTAAAAAAAATGGGAAAATCTTTTCAAATCCTTTTTCCCAGATCCAACTACCAAAGGTAAAGAGAAGGAAAGTGAATGCTCTAACGCGTTCGGAGCAAAAAAAAATAATGGAAATAGCATCCGTAGAGAAAAATGAAAGAGGGCTACCTGTGTTACTAGCTTTACATTCTGGTATGCGAATTGGAGAAATTTCAGCATTACGTTGGTCCGACATTGACTTTGAATCCAATTTAATTCATGTGAACAACACTTATCAGAGAATAGGACTATCTTTAGGAAACAAACGTACACAACTGTTATTTGCTGATTCTAAGACTGAATCTTCGGTACGAATGATCCCCATGACAAGACCATTAAATAAATTACTGCTTAATCATAAAAAGACAGTTAAAGGTGAATTTGTTTTTTCTACTAATGGACAACCAACGGAGCCGCGATTGTTGTCTTACTATTTTCATAAGATCAGAGAAAAGGCGAATTTGCCTAAGATACACTTCCATCAATTAAGGCATACATTTCCTACACGTTGCCTAGAGATGAAAGGAGATATTTCTTCTGTCAGTGCCCTTCTGGGTCATGCCTCTACCCAAATGACATTAGACACTTATGTACATGCCCTATTAGAGCAAAGATATCAAGTAATAGCAAAAATGGAAAACTGGGTAAGTTAGTAAAACGTTTTAAAAAAAGAAGGTGTTTATATTCGGATAAAAAAATTTACTTTATTAGGAAAGCGCTTTCCAAGTACCGTAGAACTTGAAAATAGATTCTTTGAAATCTAATTTTTTTGATTTAAAATAGCATTCCTTTTTTCTCAATAGTGAAAAAAAGAATTAAGCCGTCATTCGACGTCATGTTCAGCTCAAATCTCTTGATACACAAGATGTTGAGCTTTTTTTCTAGTTTTTTATAAGACCAAGAACTTTTTTTTATACTTAAAAACAAAAATTTATTGAGATAAGTATGAAAAATGGAATGATTGATTAACTATCAAAACAATTGTTTAAACGTAAAATTTTTGAATCATTTTTTGGAATGTGGTGAAAAAATAAAACAACAAGTCTCAATATATAATAACAAATATTCTCTACAAAACAAAAAGGATTTCTTTCCAATTGAGTTTTATGTTTATCGTTGGAATGTGTTTGAGAAAAAAGACCTGTTTCATAAAAAAAGAAACTACTAAAGAAAAAAGGAAGATAAAAATGAATGTATTGATTTTGACAAAGTGTATTTTTGCGGAAGAAGAGTTAGTTAGAAAGCTAAGTATGCTTGGGCACGAAGTATTTTGTAGCAGTAAATTATTAAAAGGATTAACAGTGAAAACATCCATTTATCCGGTGATTAACTATTTTCCTATTATCGTTTTTAGTGAAACGGTATCTGATGAAGAGGTAGATCAGATTCTAAAAAACGAAACGGTACAAGCAGCAAGTTTTTTTAGGAAAGCAACAACTTTTTTGGGAAATTACAAAAGTCAAAGCAGTGACTTTTTAAGTATGTTGTTTATGGATGAACCGTTAGAAGAGATAGGAAAAAAATTGAAGAGAAACCAAATGAATAGTCAAGAAAAAAACAGTCTGAATGTTTTGTCTTTTGATATTAGAGATCTAGATACCATGTTGCTGTTAAGCAAGCAAGAAAAACAGGTTTTTGAAATTTTGTATAACGCAAAGGGAGGATTAATTTCAAGAGAAGAGATATGCGAAAAAGTTTGGTCTCAAGTGACAAAATCTAACTTAGCTCAGACGTCAACCATTGTGAAACGGATTAAAGTGAAGCTTGAAGAATCGGGCTTTGTTAATTGCGATTTACAAACTATTTGGGGAAAGGGATATCGAATAGTGAGCGATTAAATTGTTAGAGATTATTGTTATCTAGAAAGTTTTTAGAAAAATAAAAAGAGTAGCGAGACTGACATGAGAGATAAACATTTAAAAAAGTATAAAAAAATTGCAGATCGAATTATTAAACTTTTACCCACATATCGAGCAATGTCAGATAGTGAATTACAAAAGCAAACAATGTTGCTAAGGGAACGGGTAAAGAATGGCGAAAAGATAGAGAAATTGCTTCCAGCAGCCTATGCCGTGGTCGCCGAAGCGGACAGACGTGTATTGGGGTTAGAGCCCTATTACGTACAAATATTAGGCGGGATTGCTTTATTTTTTGGAAATGTAGCGGAGATGAAAACAGGTGAAGGGAAAACATTGACCGCTACAATGCCGATGTATTTAAGAGGCATTATGGGAAAAGGCAATTTCTTGATTACTTCAAATTCCTATCTAGCTTGGAGGGATGCCGAAGAAGTTGGGAAAGTTTATAGATGGTTAGGATTAACGATCTCTGTTGGTGTTCCGAAAGATGCTAGCGAAGAAGAGATTGATAAAGAAGCTGTCTATGGTTCGGATATTGTTTACACCACACATAGTGCCTTAGGGTTTGACTATCTATTTGATAACTTAGCGACAACTATAGAGGAACAGTACGTTAATAAGTTTAATTACGTACTAATTGATGAAATTGATGCCATCTTACTTGATATGGCGCAGACGCCGTTAATTATCTCTGGTGCACCTAAAGTGCAATCTAATCTGTTTGAAACCTCTGATTGGTTTGTAAAAAGTCTCAGAGAAGGAGAGGATTTCTTAAGAAGTGAAGATAAAAGAAATGTTTGGTTCACAGATGATGGAATAGTAAAAGCTGAAACATATTTTGGTATTCAAGGGATTCTTACAGAAGAATGGCGGGATTTATATCGACATCTGGTTTTGTCGCTAAGAGCTAATCAACTATTGGAAGAAAATCGCGACTATGTAGTTGAAGAGGGAGAAATACTACTTCTGGATGAGGCAAACGGAAGGAAGTTAATTGGAACAAAATTACAAGCAGGATTACATCAAGCGATTGAAGCAAAAGAAGGTGTAGAAATTACCAATGAAACACGCTCAATGGGTTCCATCACTTATCAAAATCTATTTAAGAAATTTAAAATTTTATCTGGAATGACAGGAACAGCAAAGACGGATGCCGAAGAATTTCGCGAAACCTACAATGTAAATGTCATTCAGATACCAACCAATAAGCCTATTAAAAGAGTAGATCATGCTGATGAGGTATACGTAACGAATAAGGCGAAAGTGTTATCTTCATTGAGAGTTGTAAAGGATGCTCTTCAAAAAGATCGTCCTGTCTTGGTCGAAACAGGTTCTGTAGCAATGTCGAATCTATACTCATTACTACTGCTTCAGCAAAAAATTCCTCATAATATTTTGAACGCTACGACAGTCGCAAAAGAATCCTTAATTGTATCTGAAGCCGGAAGAAAGGGTGCAGTTACGGTTGCAACTTCAATGGCTGGAAGAGGAACAGACATAAAACTCGATGAGGAAGCGAGAAAAAATGGTGGCTTGTTAGTTTTAGGGACGGAAAGAATGACAAGTGACCGTATTGATTACCAGCTTAGAGGACGGGCAGGACGACAAGGAGATCCTGGCGATACCATTTTCTTTGTTTCGATGGAGGATAAAATTGTTGTAGAAAGTGCACCTAAATGGGTAGCGAAGTCCAGAAAAAAATTAATTGAAAAGAATGAACATGCGCCAAGCAGCGACAATCAACCGTTGAATGAAAAGAAGTACGAAAAAATCATTAATAAGTCACAGGCGAATCGGAAAAATCAGGAAGTTGAAAGTCGAAAAAATATTCTTGAATATGACGAGATTATCAGTGTACAGCGAGAAAAAATTTATTCCGCTCGAAATAATGTGATGGAAGGCTCCATAATCTTTTTAGAAGAACTCATCCAACGTGCAAAAAGTCAGGTGATCGAGGCGTTTGTTTCAAATAAGAATAATTTGAATAGAAACGAACTGATTGATTTCATTTACAACAATATTCAATACAACTTTGATTCGTCTTTATTTGATCAGGAGCTTAAGGAATATAGTAAGAAAAGTGTGACTGAATACTTAAATATGCTGATTGCAAGACAAATTGAAGAAGTGCAAATAAAAATTCCAGACAGCTTTCAACAGCTCTACTTCAAGAGGATTGTCATTTTGAAAGCAGTTGACGCGATGTGGATCGAACAATCAGATAATTTACAGCAATTAAAATCTGTTGTGAATGGAAGAAGTTGGGGTCAGCACAGACCAATCTATGAATTCCAAATTGAAGCAAGACGATCCTTTTTTGAAATGAAGGAGGAAATATGGCTAAACATCCTTAGAAATTTACTATTATCGGATTTAGTTTACAATTCCGATGGTTCTATTGATGTAGATTTTCCTTAGTTCAGCTGTAGATGAGTATTAAAAAAAGGACGGTAACCATGAAAAACAATAAAGAAATAGTCAAACGAATTTGTTGGAGCATCCTACTGCTTACAATAGTGGAATTTGGGAAAAAAATTGATGTTCCAGGATTTTTAACTATTCCACAAGAGGGATCACAAAACCTAATCATTCGCTTTTTATCAACGACAACCGGAGGGAATTTAGCTAAACCAACACTACTCTCTCTTGGTATGGGACCTTATATGACAGCTTTGATCATCTGGACCACAATAAGCATGATTGATACCGATAGAATTAACAATCTTTCAATTAAACAAAGGGGCTATATTCAGCGAGTACTGACGCTCATTTTCGCTATTGCACAAGGGATTGCCTTGATGTTCAAATTTGAAAATCTGATTGATTATAAATCCTTTCCTGACGTAAATAAGCTCACCTTTTTTGTGTAGCAATTCTCATACTAACAACAGGAGCGATGTTTGTTTCTTGGCTATCAGATATCAATAGTGAAAAGGGCGTCGGAGCACAAAGCTTATTTATTTTACCGGGATTGATTTCTAATATTCCTGCCATGCTCGTATCTGGACAAAGCGGGACCTTGAGAATTAATAGCAGTTTTATTATCGGCTTGCTGATTATCACTCTGATTTATATTGTTGTAACGGTATTTCTATACAATTCAGAATATCGAATCGCTATTCAACGAACAGGAATAGATAGTAAATTCAATCATTCATACATCCCGATTCGATTATTAACTGCAGGGGCCATGCCTTTTATGTTTGCGGTAACAGTTTTTTCAATTCCACAATTATTGCTATTGAACGATCGATGGACTAATACTCTTTTTTCTAGTGTCCTTTCAAGGCTTTTTTCTTTTAATACGGTTGAAGGAATAATTACCTATGGGATCATTCTTTATGCATTGGGGATGGGGTTTAGCTATATAAATGTTCGTCCTCATGACATCGCTAAGCATTTAAAGGAATCAGGAGATTATATATATGAAATAGTTCCTGGTGCAGACACTGAGACGTATATTAAAAAGAAACTATCGACTATAGCAATGGTAGGGAATTCTTATCTAGTAATCGTCTCCCTTGTTCCATTATTTATTGGGTTAAAAATAGAAATTATAGCAAATCTGGCCTTCTATTTTGGGAGTGTCTTCATGTTGATTATCATTCTGGATACGCTCACCCAAGAAATTAGGTTCATTTTTTCGAAACGAAATTACAATATTTTTTAGCGAGAAGCAGGAGTGTACAAATTCATGATTTACTTAATCCCGAATTGGAAACAGGCGGACAATAATTTAGAGAATGACCGGATTTTAAATATTACAAGACTTTTTGCAGAAAGTGGCGAGCAATACAAATTATTTTTATTGAATTATCTGCCTTTTTTAAGGTATAAGGCGCAGGAGTATTCATTGTTTTCTGACTGCTACTGGCGAGCTTATGATGTCATTCAAAACGTTTCCTTAGAAGAAGGGCATCCACTGAGCATAGAGGACTTATGCTTTCCAAAGGATGTCGAAAGTGTCTATACCCCTTTTGGGATGGTGCTTCTTCAAAACAATCAATCCTATGGGGAAGTAACCTATAACAAGTATGGCTGTATTGAGCGTGTGAAGTTTTTTGAATCAGATGGCTACTTCATTGATTATTACGATGACCGTGGGTTTTTATCACAAAAAGAATTCGCATCAAAATCAAATAAAATATATAAACGAGAGTATTTCAATGAGTACGGTGAAAAAACAGTCACAGAGCTCCTAGGTGATAATCCGGAGATAATCATCGAAGAAGCAGGAAACGATCAATTGAAAAAGACCAAATTTTTCACAATGGATGAGGTCGTATCGGCTGTTCTGCAAATAGAGTTTGAGAAAAACAAAAAGAATGACAAGAAGATTCTCACAACGACGGACGAGGATGTACTTAAAGCGACACAGGTTCTTCAGGAGAAAGAATCACTTGTTCGAATTGTCTCAGATGACAACGTTCTTCGTGAGTATAATAGAGAACTTTTTATAAATTGCATGAAAACTGCAAAGTCAATTGTCACAGACACATCCGCCAAGCATCGAGAGCTACTTTCAGTAAGAAAAGCTTATCCAGCATTAAGCAACACCTCAATTCATACTATTCCAATGTTCAATACCGAATTGGATTTAGGAATGAGTAATTCAGTTGCGCAGCTGATTATGTATTGGCGAGCAACTCAGTTATCGGATGTTTTATTTGAAGCAAATGAGGTTTTGATTAAGAACCTAATCAGCAATACCAAGTACAGTTTAATTATCGAAGTGAGCACAATACTTGATCAAAGTAAATTTCAGGAACTTCAAAAAGATTTTATTGATGGTTACTTTGATGTCGATAGTGAGTCTGAAGATTTTAAAAAAGCAGCACACTTTATTGAAGCTAAAAGGACGAAGCATTTGTATAAGGCAGATGAACTTGCTATTGAAGAAATTCGAAAAACGGATTCATGGAAAAATTTGGTAAAAGCAATTGATGTTTATAATCGAATCGAATTTCGAGTTCAGCCAACACTTTTGTCCATTAGAAATGATTTTCAGAGAACAAGACTTTATATCGATATCAGTGATAAATACGATTTACAGATGCAGTCATTGGCGATCAGCGCAGGGATCCCTCAGATTACGAAAGCGAAAACTGATTTTATCGAAGACTATAAAAATGGTCGTATTATAAGGAGAATCTCTGAACTAGAACCAGCATTGAGTTACTTTTTAGAAAATTTAAGTAACTGGAACAATGCGTTAGTTAAAAATGTAACGATAATTGAGGATTTTAGTCCACAAATCATACTAGAAAAATGGAGGCAGGCGTTGAATGGCTAAGAAAATTAATCTTTTTCACATCGGAAAAAAAGCAGCAGAGAATGTAGATCAGCTGTCCTCCAAATTTCAATACAAGTGGTTGCCTAGTAATTATGATTTTTCTCAAGATGAAAATGAGACAGGGATATTTATTGAGGGTCAGTTTAACACAGCTTTTGGAAGAGCTATTTTTATTTTAGAATCGCATGCGGAACTTCTTGTATCAAATAGTCATTTATTAGTACAGTTGCCTGCTTATCAAATTTTTTACGACAACGAGGCAGTTATTTCGAGTGAAATAGAAAAAATACTGACCTTAAAGCAAGCCATTTCTGTTGAAATGAAGGAAATGGGCCAGGTTTTTCAATTTATCAATCAACAGTACTTAGTTAGACAATCCGGCTATAAATTGTCAAATGACTTTATCAAAGTGCAACCGAATTTTGATGGAACTATCCAAAAGTGTGGAAATTCCTACGTGGAGCTAAATGGAAATTTTTCAAAAGAGTTTCGACAAGTAATTTCTTGGAAGATGACAAATCTCATCAAAGCAGATGAAAAAATGGAGTTTTTTTCGGAGGTAGGTGTTCTTTCAGGAGAAATAGAACTATTATTCAAAATATTTCTAGTGAAAGAGAATACTTCGCAAGTTGTTCAAGTGATTGAAGTTCCATTAGCTCGGCTTCAGCAAGGAGAAAAAATTACTTTTAAGGAGCAGGTGAATACGTATATTAACGTTTCCTTGTATGCGCGAGGAGGTACTGGAAAACTTCGAGTTAGTCAAGTACACGTTCGGAAAGCATTAGCAGATAGTAGTTCAATGATTCCTGGTGGAAAAAAAATCATTGATTCAGAAAATCTAACGGGAGAAGTTTTCTACTATTTTAATGCGGGAGATTTGAAACCACCATTAGCCGTTTACTTCTCAGGTTATCGACCTGCGGAAGGATTTGAAGGGCGAAGGATGATGAGCAGCATGGGAGGAGGCCCCTATATGTTGATTGCAGATCCTAGATTAGAAGGTGGAAATTTTTACTTAGGCAGTAAGGCCTTTGAACAGAAAATTGTCGAGACTATTCAGGATAAATTAAAGCTTTTAGGATTTACATCTGCGGACCTCATTTTATCTGGCTTATCTATGGGAACATTTGGTGCCCTTTATTATGCAAGTGATTTAAGACCGAATAGTGTCATTATCGGTAAACCATTAGCCAATATTGGAACAATTGCATTGAATGAACGCGTTTTAAGACCGAATGGGTTTCCAACTTCTTTAGACATGCTTTTTTACAATACTGGAGAATCATCCATCCAGGCGGCAGAAAGATTGAATAAAAAGTTCTGGGATAAGTTTTCTGCTGGAGATTATAGTCATACTACTTTTGCAGTGGCGTATATGAAACAGGATGACTATGACAAGGATGCCTTTCCGCAACTTTTTAAGGTATTAAAAGAGAACCGTTCTACTGCCAGAGTGTTGTACAAGGGGCTAACCGGCAGACATAACGATAATAGTACCGGAATAAATAAGTGGTTTTTAAAACAATATCGAAATATCTTATTCAATAGTTTCCAAAGAATCATGGATGATTTTGAATAACAAGCGGGGTGAGGTCTTGGAAAATTTTTACATGATAAAGTGGGGAACTGATTTTAGTGACAATTATAATTACGGAGCTAGAATAGAGCTGTTAAAAAATGATTTTGTTCGTTTTTCTTCTCCATTTATGCCCGCAGGAACGCCTATAAAAGTATGGCAGTCAAAAACGGAATACCACGCAGATCGAAAGTCGCCTATGCTTCCTATTTTAATGAACGGAAAGGAATACAGAATAGTGTTGGAGGCAGAGTTTGATAATGCTGATGCAGGTCAATTGACCATTGAATTTTTTGATGTCAATCAGGATTTAATTGATAAAGTTCATTTTCAAGATTTAACAGGAAACTTTACTTATCCAGAGAACGCTGTCACGTACAAGGTTCAGCTGGTCAATAAAAAACATGAGTTTATTATCTTTAAGTATTTATTGATTTTTAGCGAGCCGCTCAAGGAACAATATGAATTCAAATTAAACAAGAATTTAAGTGTTCTTTTTTTTAAAGCCAAGCATTCCTATGAAGGATTAAAGACGACGGTCGTTGTTTTAAAAAATTCAAAGTACGTGACGAGTTTAGAGATAAACGAGTACAGAAATTATTTTTTTCTATTGAGTAATGAGTCGGAAGGCGATTGGCTAGAAGCAGCAACCTATGTAGTGGATCGACTTCAATCAATCCCTAAAAGCTCACCGATTGAGATTAACAGAGGTCTTCGTTTCAATAATTTGGATCATAAAAATCGAGCGTTACCATGTATATTAGAAAAACTCATACCTAGGTGCAAAATACATGAGATGCCAATACACACAGAGAATCGTTCTGCTCTTTTGAAGGAAAAAGCATTTTTGAATCATTATCAAACCACTATTTTACAGGCAATTGTTTCGATTAAGAAAAGAAATTCGTCGTTTGTGGACATGTCCACATCTCGAGATTCTGCAAATAGTCAGAAAAACACGATCAGGAGGGAAGGATAAATGAACTTTTTTATAAATAAAGCAATGGGGATTGGAAATTCTGGTGTGGAGCATGCACAGTTTTATCGAGCAAAATGTTTCGAAAAGGTTCAGCTTCCATATAAATATGTATTTGTGGAGCTGGTAAAAAATCTACACGAAGCCATGGAAGCTTGGCGTATACCAGATAACAAAGTCATTAACATGTGGGAATACTTTGTTTTTGGAAATGAGTATTTAAAAAAAGGAGCAACAAAAACATATGAATACAAAGAAGAGATTCTTCTAGATTTTACAAATACACATCGGACGAAAGAGACAATCACATCGTCTGGGATGTTTATTGTAGAACATTTGGAAAAATCGCCAAGTAAAAAAAAGGAAAACTTATTATTAGTCTCCACGTATAAGACGGAAATATTTGATTATAAAACGTTGGAAAGAAAAGTAATGTTTGAATACATCGATGATAAACACCGAGGAAAGCTGATCAGTAATATCCATCTTTTTGATTTCGAAGGAGAACATTTATTTTTCCGAACAGAAGTATTGCTGCAGCGTTTCTTCTTTGAGTGTTTGGCTAAACAATTTTCAGGAGTCAAAAATTATTTTGTTGATCGTGGGCAGGAAGCTGAATCGGCATTATTTAATCATAAGCCTGAGGGAACAAATATTATTGAAATTATTCATGCAGACCATCTCTCAGATCGGGATGTTCCTTCTGCCCCATTATGGAATAACTATTATGAGTATCTATTAACGCATATGGGGATGGTTGATCGAGTCGTTGTGGCTACAAAACTTCAAAGGGAAGATTTATTAATAGATTTTCCCAAGGAAACTGGAAAAATTTGCGCGATTCCAGTTGGAGGCATCCGGGATCAGGCTATTCAACAAGAAAGCGAACCTTTCAAAAATAAACCGATTCAGAAGTTTATCACTGTCTCGCGTCTGGCATCAGAAAAGCATATCGATATTGTTATCAAAGCGATTTGTGATGCTAGGAAACAATTTCCAATGATTTCTTTAGATATTTATGGTCAGGGTGGAGAAGATAATAAGTTGCGCGAAGTAATCAAAGAATTGAAGGCGGAGACTTTTGTAAAACTAAAGGGACACTCCAATCAAATAAGTCAAGTCTATCCAAATTACGATGCCTTTATTTCTGGTTCTTATTCAGAAGGGTTTGGCCTAACGTATATTGAAGCATTAGATGCAGGATTGCCGATTGTGACTTTTAAAGCGAGATTCGGCGCGTTAGAACTAGTAAAAGACGGAGTGAATGGATATTTAAAGGATTTTTCTCGTACAGATGAAGAATACAGCCGTGAACAACTGAAGGAGGGAATTCTTCAATTGCTGAAGGCAAATCATCAAGAAATAGTCAACAATACAAGAATATCGGTTAGGGACTATCAGGATTCAATTATTGCGAACCAATGGAAGGAGCTTATCAATGGATTATGAGTTAGTGAGTGTAATTAAACCAACAAATAATATCTGGCAAAGCCAAAAAAAGCGATTAATTACTAATAAGGGAAAAGTTATTTCACTTTCTCCTAGCCCGACGTTTAACAAGTTAAAAGAATCTGAAGGCGTTGAAGGAATAAATATTTTAGATCATCTCACTCAACGAAACCATCATTCAAATGCCTTTCTCTTTTTTAATCAAATTCCAACAGTTTCAACAGCGGAAGTTTATATGAATGAAGATCGAAGTATCTCTGTAATTAATGATGGAGATGAAATCGGACAGGTCGTGACGTACCCAGAAACACGCCGCCATGTGAAAGAAGTCAACTATCTGAATAGGGATGGTACGACAGATTTCATTGAAGAGTATGCAGATGACGGAGCACTTTATAGCAATATTCATTTTTTTAACGACGCTGTCCAAGAAATTGATTTTTTTGATAGTCAGCAACATCCGATTGTCCAATATTTTTTTTATGAGGGACAAATTAACTTAGTGACTATAAGAGATAAAAATACAGGAAAGGTTTCTAATAAATATAGCAGTCTTGTCCAGTTTTTAGCGGATCAAGTAGCAAATATTGTTACTGAAGAAGACCGTGTGTCGATCGCTTATATGGGATTGGAACTTTTTTCGTTGTCCCAAACAAAGTCGGACAATGTGCTCTATTTGAGCGAATCTCCCTTTACTAATACCGGTGATATTAAGGAAAACTTATTGAGCATACTTGAGAATAGGATTTCTTATATCAAAGAAGTAAAGATGTTAAAAACACAGTACCAAAAATTGACAAATAAAAATGTTTGTTTAGATAAAGTAACTATTATTGATTAAGGAGTTTCTAACTATGACGATTCCAGCAGAAAAAGTTTTCAAGAAGATTCAAGAGCTAGTCAATGAAAATCCCGATTCGCTGTTAAATTTTGATCAGGAACAAGAGAGAGCAGAAACATTGCTAGAGCAGCAAAAGAAACAATTAACAATCATGCAGGCGATCAACGAACAAATCAAGCAATTAGCTGGTAGCCAAGCAGCGATTGATCAAATTAAACAGCTAAAAACAGATTTTAATGGTCTTTTCGAAGAATACAAACAAGAATATGCAGCACTACAAGAAATATTGTTAACGTTGAGGGTCTCATATGATACCGAAAAGATCATCGCTAAGCAATACGTTATTAATGAAAATGAAAAAATTATTTTGAGTATCGTGAATGAAATAGAAAAATAGCCCCTCAGGTTAAACGCTTTTTTTGAGGACATGAAGGAGAGAAAATAATGGATACAGTGATACCAGCAGACGAGCTTTTATTAAGTATGAATGAAATGATAGAAAAGCATTCATCGTCCTTACTAGATTTTGCAACGGAGCAGAAAAATGCGTCAGATATAGTCACTAAGCAGCATGATAAGGTGAATCAGTTACAAAAGCTGCATCAAGAAATGACGAACATGCTTAATCAATCAGACACAACGATTGAAACTATTAAAACGATGAAGGAGCGTTTTAATCAGGTTCATAAAGAATACATGGACGAATATCTTTTGTTGAAGGAAATTTATTTAACAATTTCGGTGTCATTTAAGACGGAAAAAGATGTTTTGAAACATTGCTTTTTTGTAGAAAGTGAGCAGGCTCTTTCTAAAATTATAGAAAAGACCACTGATCAAAATTTACAGATTGCTCAATTAAGTGAAAATATACAGGTACTTGGAGAAGCATAGGGTCCTTTTTCGATACAGTGAAAATGGAACTCTCTAAAAAGGATCCCTCTCAACAAATTTTATATCCTTTTAGAGAAGATTTTTTAGGAGGGCAGCAAATGAAAAAAGATCAGTTATCACGAGAGATAGAAGAAAAATTTAAGCAGGAAAGCAATAAGGTTATAGATAATGCTGAGGATAAGGACAAACATTCTAAATTGCTGACTATTATTATTTCAGTAATTATGTCCAGTGTTATCTTAGGATCACTTGTCTATTCTTTGATTGAGTCGATTGGAAGGTAAGTATGTAATTAATCCTTTTGCATGTTAAAAGAATAGACGATAAGTGGAGAAATAGTTTTACTGTTGAGTCTGAGGAGCGTGGAATGATGAAAAGTAGTCTTTTGAGCATTTGCAGATTAATTAATACGATGAATCCAACTCTGACCGAACCACAAAACTCGGTTGTAGCGGTAAACATTGATCGAGAAGCGATCGAAGAAATACGGAAAAGAAAAGGAATTCCAATTCGAACACTAGAAAGAAAGATTAATCTTTCAAAATCTAGATATTACCGATGGCTGCGGTATCAAACAGATTTACCGCTTGAATTGGTGATGGGACTAAAAAAAGTTTTAAATATGTCAGATCGAGAATTATTAAACCTATTTGTTTCTTCTACAGATGAGCAGATTCAAATGTTGGGATTAGTAATTTATACCTCTCTATCGAACAAGGAACGAGAGTGTAAACAGTTTTTAACGCTCCGTAAATCGTTAGAAAAATTTCGTAATGCTAGTGAAGATAATATCTCCTATAAGCTTATATTAACGTATGCCGATTTAGTAGTGCATTGTTGTTACGGGAATGATTCTAGTCAAGAAGTAAATCAAATTGCCGATTATTTTTCATCTATTGATTACTTCACAATGTTTGATATTTTGCTTTATTTAGCAACTTTACGGGTGAATCTGAATTTTTCTTGTTCCAATTCAGTGATGGAGAAAGAAAGTATTATCCTAGAAAATAGCATACTGAAGAAATTTTTGAAAAATCAGTCAAATGAGTGGAAAGATATTCTTATTGGCTGTGTGATTGACTTATCTTTATGTTTTGTGGATATGAACAATCATAAACAGGCGATTAAGTTGTTGAATAAGGCGACGTCAATTCTAAAGCAACAGCATGGTGAAAATCTGCAAACAAAAGAAATTTTTCAATTTTTAGCTTATCTATATGTAAAGAAAGATATTTCTAGTGAGGATGTCGTCATTCAAAAAATCAAGTCCGATATGGCTAATTCGTCCTTTTATTTACCAAGAAATGAATTTGATTTCTTCAAAAATTTAACTATCAAGGAGAAATGTGTCTTTGAATAAGTGGGTAACCTATATTGTGGAAGGCCAGTCTGTCGATTCAGTTTCTAAAGCTAGAGGAGATGTAGCGACCGTAGCTGAGTCAATTGGTTATAACAAACTGTACATCTATCGTTACTTCGATGAGCGAGAAGATGAAAGAGCCCTGACAGCAAGAATTGATGGGATTACAGCTGGAGTAGCTAAAGGAGATTTAATTGTCTATCAATATCCTAGCTATAATCAGTTTCAGTTTGAGCAAACCTTTGTTGATCGAGTAAAGCAAAGAGGTGCAAGACTTGTTTTATTGATCCATGATTCTGAGTTGCTGAGGGATAATAGTTTCCTAAAAGAGATTCATTTGTTTAATAAAGCAGATATGCTTATTACACATGGAGAAAAGATGGAAAATAAGCTAAGAAGTTTTGGCATTTTGACGCCAATGATAAAAAAAGAACTATTTGATTATTTAGTAAATGAGCATCAGATACTGTTCACTTCTTCGCTTAATCGTTCACTTGTCTTCGCAGGAAATCTACAGAAGTCTGTATTTTTAAAAGACTGGAGATATCAAACAGGAATTGATGCTTTTGGGCTTAAGGGCGATATTCCTTTGGGTGAGACGGTAAATTACAAAGGTGTGTATTCTCAGCCTGAGTTACTTAGACGAATACCAAAGGACCGATTTGGAATCGCTTGGGACAACGATTTATTCCAGGGAGGAAACTATCAAGAATATACAAAGTACAATTCGCCGCATAAGGTTTCATTGTATTTGGCGTTAGGTCTTCCTGTAATTGTGTGGCAGGATTCAGCGATAGCAGATTTTGTAGTGAAATACAGACTAGGTTTTGCCATCAGTTCGTTGTCCGAGATTGATCCATTAATGGCAGGCATTGAAGAGGATGAGTTAAAACAATTAAAGCAACGGGTGAATCGATTCGGCTGTCTATTAAGAGAAGGACTTTTTACAAAACAAGTTTTAATTCAAGTAGAGCACGATATTCTTCTTAAAGAAATGGAGTAAATAGAATGACGATGATTGGCTTAGAAAACGAGCTTGAAACTAGCAAAGCTACGTTAAATGAACTACTACAACGTATCGATACGCTCGTTGAAGTTCGAGATGTAAAGATCAGTGATTTAACAGAACTAATTTCAGAAATAAAAACTATGAAGAACATAACTTTGGATAATTTTTTTCAAGTGAGAGAAAGCATTGATCTATTAGCTTCAGAATACACTAAAATTGATGAACTCTGTTGCTACATTAATGGCTTCACTGCCTGCTATGACCAAGTAGAAGAAATGGTAAAAGATGTTGAAACGATCTCGGTAATGATTGAAAAGCAGGAGGAGCAGTTGCGAACTCTTTCTGCATCAATTTTAGCGTCAGAATAATAAGAAGTTAGTTGTTTTAAGAATGGAATGGCGTAATAAAGACTATTGGAGGAGCTTATGGTGAAGAATATAATAGCACTAGATATTGATCAGTTTAGAGTGGGGATATCTAGCACAAATTATAAAGAGATTTTTAGTTCAGTGTATTCAGGAGTAAAAAAAAATTCCTGGAAACCGTCTTTTTTTAACAATCAGACAACAGATATAGAAGGGAGTGAGATTAAACTACCCGACATGTCCGAGACCATTTTATGGGGGATCAAGAAAAGGCAGAGTCGACGGACAAACGCCTATCATACGTTTGGAGATGTTCTTGAACAAATAGAAGAAGTTGATTCGCTTAATCTAGTTAGAAGCGCCCTTTCCTATCTAGCGAAAAATCGTCGTGATCTGTTTGATGAAGTGGAAGAAGATCAGCTTAAGTGTTCCATTTTCATAGGAGTAAATTCTAAAAGTTCAAAGGAATTAATGGAAAATGAACAGCATTTTGAAGGATCATTTGAGACCACTGTAGATGGCAAAAAGCTATCTATCATTATAGAAAAAGCTGTACTTGTACCAAAAACCTTTTGTTCAATATTGGAAATTGAACACGGACAGTATTATAAACATGATGAAGGAAAAGTTCGCGTGTTTGATGGTCTTAACTATGTCATCGACGTGAGTGACCACCATGTAAAATGCGATGTGTATGATAATGGAGAATTAATTAAAAGCGAAAATATTTCACATGGTATTTATGAATTCTCAGACCGTATCGTACAGGAATATAAGACAAACTGTGTTCAAACGGACAAACGTCCGCTTCAAATTGATAAAGATATGGTTTATAACGTTATCACAAATAGTGAATCACTGCTTGTTGTTAACGGCCGCCAACAAATCGATTTGACTGATTTGGTACGTGAGGAAACGAATGAGGAAACGAAGAAAGTATTGTCTTATTTAACAAAGGATAGTGATGTTCAGTATGCAGATAATGTCATTATCAGAGATTTGGAATCAGGGATTATTAATCAAAAAAGTGTGAACCGGTACTTAGAAAGTTTTGGTTTAAATTGTGTACAGCTAGACAATAAAAGTGCATGTGGGATTTATAGTTTTGGAACGATTTTTTTAGGAGACAACTTTCGCGATCGTCATGAGAGCAAGGAAGAGACGCAATCAGAAACAATTTTATCGCTATCGGATTCAGAATATTCAGAAGAAAATGATACGAAAACTGAAAAAAGTATTGTATCGGTGTCTGATGAAGGAGATTCAGACTTAGGGACGGTAAGCGATCAAGAAGTGGAGCCAGCTTCTATCAGCGAGACTATGCTTGAAGAAAAACCAACAGAAACTACAGATGAAGTAGCAGATATTTTAAAAGAACAAGCTGACCTGTTAAGTTCATTGGTTGGATTTGATGACAATCCTTTATAGGTCGTAGAATGAGGCGTTTAATTGAAATGATAAAGAAATCAGTAATTAGTTGGTTGCTAGTATCGATTTTTTTGCTCTCAGGCTGTTCTTCCGAGTGGTCTACTACAGCAAATTCCAGCTTGGAAAAGGAAGTAGCACTTTTAAAAACTGAAAATTCTAAACTAAAAAAGGAACTAGCAGAAAACAAACCGTTGAAGAAGGAAGAATCAACAAATGAGGATTTACGCTTCACAGAGGAGGTAAAAACTTTCTCGAATAATGAAAGCATTGAGTTTGGCGATGGAGAGAATAAGTTGGCTGAAATGAAAATTGTGGAGGCCACCACGAAACCTTCTTCCTTTCCTAAAGGAATGAGGGAATTGGAAAACTATAATATCGAGCGTATGGTTGCAGTGACAATTGAGTATAAAAATATTGATATGGACACTCCATTTTTGCCCTACTTGCAATCTTTTCAAGCTTTTTCGAAAGATGGCAAACGATTGACACCAGTAAATCAGCAAAAAGGTCAAGATGAGGTTCCTAAAGGAAAATCGAGTACCACTCAAATTTTTTGGGAGTTACCAGTAATAGGTTCTGATTTCAATGAAGTTGAAATTGATTTTGTTTCAGGAGATCAACGAGTGGCGACCTTTGCACTAAATGTTAGCCATTAGTTATATTACGGAGAAGGAGGGATTTGAACCCTCGCACCGTGTTAACGATCTACACCCTTAGCAGGGGCGCCTCTTCAGCCACTTGAGTACTTCCCCAATCGACTATTTTATTATAAGCAAAAAAAGTTGGACTAGTCAACAACACAGCAGATATCTAAAAAATAAAGTTTATGTTATTTTAATTTTTTTTTCATTTATGAATACCTTTGTTAGTTCGCTAAAAAAAAGAACTACTATTGTTTTAGCAGAAAATGTTATTACTATTCTGGAATGGAAGATTATTTTTTATTGATGAAATTTTTTTCGTAAAATGAATCACATTTAAAATATTAGTTATCTATTAATTAGAATCAATAGAAAGTTAGGGATAATATTCTTAGATAAAAAACTTATTTCCCAATATTGATACATTTTAATCTACTTATAATGTTCTGTGAGATAATTCCTTCAGCACCACGGAGAAATACAACAAAATTATATAGAAGAAAGGGGAGTTGTGCTTAATTATGAGTCGTAAAAATAATTTGTATAAGCTTTTGAGATCGAATAAAAAAGAGCGATACAAGATGTACAAGAGCGGGAAACATTGGATGTTTGCTACTATTACTGCTTTTACTAGTGTGCTAGGAGCTAGTACTTTAATCACACCAGATGCACATGCAACATCCACTAGTCCTGATGATACAGGTATGGAAATTGATACAGATGAGGTACTCGCTAACCAGAATACCGCTCAGATTCCAGCTTCATCTACCCAAGATAGTACAGCTGTAGTAGATTCGGAAAATATCACAAATTCAACTACAGTGGAATCTGAGAGCACTACAGAATTATCAAGTCAAATAGAATCAGAAAGTACGACACAGTCAGAGAGTCAAACAGAATCAGAAACGACCTCCGAGTCACAAAGTCTATCCGAATCAATGAGCGTATCTGAATCAATTAGTTTGTCGGATTCGACGAGTCAATCTACTTCAGTTAGTGAGTCGATTTCAACGAGTGAGCTTGCTGCATTGGATGAAAAGCAGTCAACAAGTATTTCTGATTCTATGAAAAGTTCAGAATCTTCTAGTATGTGGGTTTCAACCAGTTTGTCCGAATCAATGAGCAACTCTGTTCAACGAAGTGCGACAAATTCATTAAATGAAGCAAAGAGTAAGCAACCTTCTGTTCAAGAGCAAAGTAAAACCGATACTAATAAGGCCAAAGAACTTTTTGATCAAATTACTCCAAATGGTACAGAAGTAAAAGTTGATTCAGCAACGAAGGAACTCGTTTTTACTATGAAAACCGGGGTGGCACCAAGTACTGCTTTAATTCATGCCGCACAAAAATATGCGGCTGCCAATGACTTAATTGCGTATTTCTCCGTTCGAGGAGCTAATGGAAAGTCTACGAAAATCAATGTTTCCTCAGATCCAGATATCAATCGTGAGGATTTTGAAGATGCGATTAACAGTGGGCAAACACCTAAAAATCCGACCTCTGTTACGGTAACAGCTTCTGATCAGGTTACAAATAAGGAGGCATACAAACAAACAGCTATAGCTAATGGAACCTATGCGGCGGTAAATGATTGGGCGACGTTAAAAGCAGCGTATGGGGATAATTCTATAACCTATATTGAAGTAACTGCTGATTTTTCTGCAGAATCTGGCGTAGCTGTTCGAGATTTAGGTTGGCGTCAAAACGGAATAATCATAGATGGTGGCGGACATACTGTAAACATGGAGCGTGCAGCGTTTAATGTGGGTACGTCTTCCACAACGAGAGGATCAATATTTACTATTACCGATATTAATTTGATCCACTGGCAAAGTGGGACTAATAGTGGTGATAGTACAGCGGCCGATGGAGTAATTGATTCACGAAACGCGACTGGCGGATATGGTTATTGGAATTTCAATATTAATAATGTAATCCTTAAAGGAAATGGTGGCACTACCACTAGTGATTCAGGACGTCGTTTATTAGATGCTGAAGACAGCAAGGTTACTCTTTCGGGTACAGTTAAGGCTGACGTAAAACAAGAGTTAATGCAGATAGGTCAAGTTGAGATAGTTAATGGGGCACATGTCGAGTTAAATCGAACAGTGGGCACAACTGGTTACTCTATGTTCTACTTTATGGGAATTAGGGCTAATAATGCAGCAGATACAGGATTTGACCATACGTTTACAGCCGGAGACGGTGCGACAATTATTGGTAATGAATTAAGTACGTATAATTCTAATAACTATCCGCTAGTTTATTACGGTTATAACGGAATATTAGTAGGGGACAATGTTAATTGGACACAAGATGGGTTTCAAATGCTGTTGGACTTAGATCGTTATACTGGTAGCAATCGAAGTGGACGTACAGTTACATTCGGTCAAAATTTGAAAATGACTGCAACTAGAACAGTTGGAAATAATTCATTGTATGCAACAAATAATTCTACAGTAACCTTTAATGCAGGGACTATTTTAGACTTGCAACAGTGGAATAATAATACCGTTGTTCGTACAGATAGTGGCTCGAAAATCATTTTTATCTCTCCGAAAGCACTACATTTAGCGAGATTAACGAGCTCTGGAGCGGTGACTAATGGTGCAATATTCACTGGAGCGGGAACATTTACCATGAATAATTCACAAATTAGTACCTGGCAAGGGAGCGATTCACAAGCAGCGACACCTAATGGAAATCGAAATAATAAATTTGCTGAAATGACTATTTCAGGAAGTACAACTACTATTAAGGATACTGCTGGAAACATAACTACATCTAATATTGTTGATAGTAGTACTCGCGAATTAGCAACTGTAGCCATAGATCCAGGTACTGTAAAAGTTAACTATGTAGATCAGTATGGAAACGTCATTAAAACAATTGACGTTCCTATCGACAAAGATGCGAATTACATTGGGCAGTATATTAACTTAGTAAATAAAGATTACGCATTAACAAACATGCCGCCGAATTATATGTGGGCAATCGCAAGCCAAGTTCCAGCTTCTGCATTGGTAGATAAACAAAGTGGCGGAGATAGCACAACAACGGCTGATGATGGTGATGCTTATGGACAGGCGAACGTGGCCATTGTTCCAATGGAGGGCACAGAATATGTTTACAATATTTACGTTTATGGTGTTGAAAATAATAATGTTCAATATCAATACGTAGATGCTAAAACAGGAATGGTGATATCCGCGGATTACTTGAGCTCAGGACAAGAAGCGTCGGGGACGAACTTACCACCTGCGAACTATGGAAATATTATTGATTGGTTAGATACGTACTATACTACGACTAATGTAGCTTCAGGGTATCATTATGCAACTGGGGCTGAGCTGAATGGTTTTGTGCAACCAACTTCAACAACTGTTGGAACAGATGCTACTTTGGTTACAATTTATGTTGTAGCAGATATTCAAACCGTTAACGTAACTTTTGTTAATTCAGATGGGACTCCTTTAGTAGGTCAAGTTCCAACGGTTTCGATTAATGGAACATCAGGAACTGAAATTAGTTATGCGGATTTGGTATACGGTTATCTAACTGAGGCAGGTTATTATGCAGATGCAAATGGTACATTTATTTTTGACTTTACAGCGAATGGAACCAATACAACAGATGCCGAACCACAAACTTTAACTATCACATTGTATCCTGACTATCAATTGGCTGGGGTCATCTCTAATACCCAACCAGCTACTGATCCAGCAACCGGTAATCCTTATGACCAATTACCGACGAGTGTTTCTGAGGGACAATACGGTGCAGCCGGTGTCTCCAATGGGACAATTGTTTTAGGTGTAACGGATGCAGATTTAGTTAGAAATGGATATATCTATACAGTGACTGGTCCAGATGGACAAGTTTATGCGACATTAGCTGAGGCTTTGGCAAATAACAGTTTGTTTGATACAACTTCAAACAATGGTATTTCAACGGATGGTTCACCACAAGCCTTCACTGTAAATTATGAGGTCGATCCTGTGTCTGAATCAACGTCAACATCAGAAAGTGAGTCTACTTCTAGATCAGAGAGCGAAAGTAGTTCTATTTCTAACTCAGATTCAGATAGTGAATCCACTTCACTTTCACAATCTATATCAGAGAGTGAATCAATTTCAGAATCCGAAGACTCCACGTCTGAATCAATTTCGGAATCTATATCAGAGAGTGAATCAAATTCTAATTCAGAAAGCGAAAGTATTTCTTCCTCCGAATCTGTGTCTAAGAGTGAATCGTTGTCAATTTCAATTTCAGACAGTGAATCTGACTCTAATTCAGACAGTGAAAGTGAGTCTACATCTGAATCGCTTTCTACAAGTGAATCTATCTCTAATTCAGACAGTGATAGTGATTCCTTATCGGCTTCAATTTCAGAAAGTGAGTCGAATTCAGACTCAGAAAGCGAAAGTTTATCAATTTCGGAATCTATATCAGAAAGCGAATCAAATTCTAATTCAGAAAGTGAAAGCAAAAGTATCTCCGAAAGTAGCAGCACATCCGAAAGTATTTCCAACTCTGAATCACTATCTCTTTCAGTGAGTGAAAGTATTTCAGACAGTGATAGTGAGAGTGATAGCAGCTCTATTTCTGATTCCTTAAGTGACAGTGAGAGCAATAGTACTTCGAATAGTAATAGTACATCGGAGAGTATTTCCAATTCTGAATCACTATCTCTCTCAGTGAGTGAAAGCTTGTCAGAAAGTGATAGTAAAAGTACAAGTGAGTCCATTTCTAATTCACTTAGCAATAGTGAGAGCGAAAGTGGCAGCTTGTCAGACAGTGAGAGCACGTCAATTAGTATTTCCAATTCTGAATCGTTGTCTATTTCGATAAGTGAAAGCCTAAGTGAAAGTGATAGTAAAAGTACAAGTGAGTCTACTTCTGATTCACTTAGTGATAGTGAGAGCGAAAGCGGTAGTTTATCAGACAGTGAAAGCACATCAATTAGTATTTCCAATTCTGAATCGTTGTCTATTTCGATAAGTGAAAGTGATAGTAAAAGTACAAGCGAGTCTACTTCTGATTCACTTAGTGATAGTAACAGCTTAAGTACATCTGTCAGTGACTCAAATTCAATCAGTACAAGTATTAGCAAAAGTGAAAGTCTAAGTGTAAGTGATTCAAGATCCGATAGCACAAGTGTGAGTGATAGCGAAAGCAATAGCTTAAGCACGTCAATCAGTGATTCAAGATCTGATAGTACAAGTGTGAGTGATAGCGAAAGCAATAGCAATAGCTTAAGCACATCACTAAGTGATTCGAACTCAATCAGCACCAGCATTAGTACCAGCGAAAGTGCAAGTATCAGTGATTCGATCAGTGCATCAATCAGTGAATCTATTTCGACAAGTACGAGTGATTCGGCAAGCGAGTCAACCAGCTACAGTGGCAGCACATCAGTAAGTACGAGCACAAGTACAAGTGATAGTACGTCAATCAGTGATTCGAGCTCAATTAGTACCAGCATTAGTAATAGCGAAAGTGCAAGTATCAGTGATTCGATCAGTGCATCAATCAGTGAATCTATTTCGACAAGTACGAGTGATTCGGCAAGCGAGTCAACCAGCTACAGTGGCAGCACATCAGTAAGTGCGAGCGATAGTACAAGTGACAGTACGTCAATCAGTGATTCAAGATCCGATAGCACGAGCGTAAGTGATAGCGAAAGCAACAGCTTAAGTACGTCAATCAGTGATTCAAGATCTGATAGTACAAGCGTAAGTGATAGCGAAAGCAATAGTTTAAGCACATCACTAAGTGATTCGAACTCAATCAGCACCAGCATTAGTAATAGCGAAAGTGCAAGCATTAGTGATTCAATCAGTGCATCAATCAGTGAATCTACTTCGACAAGTGTGAGCGATTCGGCAAGTGAATCAACCAGCTACAGTGGCAGCACATCAGTGAGTGCGAGCGACAGTACAAGTGACAGCACGTCAATCAGTGATTCGAATTCAATCAGCACCAGCATCAGTGATAGCGAAAGTGCAAGTATCAGTGATTCGATCAGTGCATCAATCAGTGAATCTATTTCGACAAGTACGAGTGATTCGGCAAGTGAATCAACCAGCTACAGTGGCAGCACATCAGTAAGTACCAGCACAAGTACAAGCGATAGCACGTCAATCAGTGATTCGAACTCAATCAGCACCAGCATCAGTAACAGTGAAAGTGCAAGTATCAGTGATTCAATCAGTGCAACAATTAGTGAATCTATTTCGACAAGTGCGAGTGATTCGGCAAGTGAATCAACAAGTTACAGTGGCAGCACATCAGTAAGTGCAAGCGATAGTACAAGTGATAGTTTGTCAATCAGTGATTCAAGATCAGAAAGCACAAGCGTAAGTGATAGTGACAGCATTAGCTTGAGCACGTCAATCAGTGATTCGAATTCAATCAGTACAAGTATCAGTAATAGTGAAAGTGCAAGTATCAGTGATTCGATCAGTGCATCAATCAGTGAATCTATTTCGACAAGTACGAGTGATTCAGCAAGTGAATCAACCAGCTACAGTGGCAGCACATCAGTAAGTACGAGCACAAGTACAAGTGATAGCACGTCAATCAGTGATTCGAATTCAATCAGCACCAGCATCAGTAGCAGTGAAAGTACAAGTATCAGTGCATCAATTAGTGCGTCAATTAGCGAATCCATTTCGACAAGTGCGAGCGACAGTACAAGCGATAGTACGTCAATCAGTGATTCAAGATCTGATAGTACAAGCGTAAGTGATAGTGACAGCACTAGCTTAAGCACGTCAATCAGTGATTCAAGATCAGAAAGCACAAGTGTGAGTGATAGCGAAAGCAGTAGCTTAAGCACGTCACTAAGTGATTCGAACTCAATCAGCACCAGCATTAGTACCAGCGAAAGTGCAAGTATCAGTGCATCAATTAGTGCGTCAATTAGCGAATCCATTTCGACAAGTGTGAGCGATTCGGCAAGTGAATCAACCAGTTACAGTGGCAGCACGTCAGTAAGTGCGAGCGACAGTACAAGTGATAGTACGTCAATCAGTGATTCAAGATCCGATAGCACAAGCGTAAGTGATAGTGACAGCATTAGCTTGAGCACGTCAATCAGTGATTCGAATTCAATCAGTACAAGTATCAGTAACAGTGAAAGTGCAAGTATTAGTGATTCGATCAGTGCATCAATCAGTGAATCTATTTCGACAAGTACGAGTGATTCAGCAAGTGAATCAACCAGCTACAGTGGCAGCACATCAGTAAGTGCGAGCGACAGTACAAGTGATAGTACGTCAATCAGTGATTCAAGATCCGATAGCACAAGCGTAAGTGATAGTGACAGCATTAGCTTGAGCACGTCAATCAGTGATTCGAATTCAATCAGTACAAGTATCAGTAACAGTGAAAGTGCAAGTATTAGTGATTCGATCAGTGCATCAATCAGTGAATCTATTTCGACAAGTACGAGTGATTCAGCAAGTGAATCAACCAGCTACAGTGGCAGCACATCAGTAAGTGCGAGCGACAGTACAAGTGATAGCACGTCGATCAGTGATTCCAGATCCAATAGTACAAGCGTAAGTGATAGCGAAAGCAGTAGTTTAAGTACCTCAATCAGTGATTCGAATTCAATCAGCACCAGCATTAGTAATAGTGAAAGTGCAAGTATCAGTGAATCTATTTCGACAAGTACGAGTGATTCGGCAAGCGAGTCAACCAGCTACAGTGGCAGCACATCAGTAAGTACGAGCACAAGTACAAGTGATAGTACGTCAATCAGTGATTCGAGCTCAATTAGTACCAGCATTAGTAATAGCGAAAGTGCAAGTATCAGTAATTCGATCAGTGCATCAATCAGTGAATCTATTTCGACAAGTACGAGTGATTCGGCAAGCGAGTCAACCAGCTACAGTGGCAGCACATCAGTAAGTGCGAGCGACAGTACAAGCGATAGTACGTCAATCAGTGATTCGAATTCAATCAGTACAAGTATCAGTAACAGTGAAAGTGCAAGTATCAGTGATTCGATCAGTGCATCAATCAGTGAATCTATTTCGACAAGTACGAGTGATTCAGCAAGCGAGTCAACCAGCTACAGTGGCAGCACATCAGTAAGTACGAGCACAAGTACAAGTGATAGCACGTCAATCAGTGATTCGAATTCAATTAGTACCAGCATCAGTAGCAGTGAAAGTGCAAGTATCAGTGATTCGATCAGTGCATCAATCAGTGAATCTATTTCGACAAGTGTGAGCGATTCGGCAAGTGAATCAACCAGCTACAGTGGCAGCACATCAGTAAGTGCGAGCGACAGTACAAGTGATAGCACGTCGATCAGTGATTCCAGATCCAATAGTACAAGCGTAAGTGATAGCGAAAGCAGTAGTTTAAGTACCTCAATCAGTGATTCGAATTCAATCAGCACCAGCATTAGTAATAGTGAAAGTGCAAGTATCAGTGATTCAATCAGTGCATCAATCAGTGAATCTATTTCGACAAGTACGAGTGATTCGGCAAGTGAATCAACCAGCTACAGTGGCAGCACATCAGTAAGTACGAGCACAAGTACAAGTGATAGCACGTCAATCAGTGATTCGAATTCAATTAGTACCAGCATCAGTAGCAGTGAAAGTGCAAGTATCAGTGATTCGATCAGTGCATCAATCAGTGAATCTATTTCGACAAGTGTGAGCGATTCGGCAAGTGAATCAACCAGCTACAGTGGCAGCACATCAGTAAGTGCGAGCGACAGTACAAGTGATAGCACGTCGATCAGTGATTCCAGATCCAATAGTACAAGCGTAAGTGATAGCGAAAGCAGTAGTTTAAGTACCTCAATCAGTGATTCGAATTCAATCAGCACCAGCATCAGTAGCAGTGAAAGTGCAAGTATCAGTGATTCGATCAGTGCATCAATCAGTGAATCTATTTCGACAAGTGTGAGCGATTCGGCAAGTGAATCAACCAGCTACAGTGGCAGCACATCAGTAAGTGCGAGCGACAGTACAAGTGATAGCACGTCGATCAGTGATTCCAGATCCAATAGTACAAGCGTAAGTGATAGCGAAAGCAGTAGTTTAAGTACCTCAATCAGTGATTCGAATTCAATCAGCACCAGCATTAGTAATAGCGAAAGTGCAAGCATTAGTGATTCAATCAGTGCATCAATTAGTGAATCTACTTCGACAAGTGCGAGTGATTCGGCAAGTGAATCAACCAGTTACAGTGGCAGCACGTCAGTAAGTGCGAGCGACAGTACAAGTGATAGCACGTCGATCAGTGATTCGAACTCAATCAGCACCAGCATTAGTAATAGCGAAAGTGCAAGCATTAGTGATTCAAACAGTGCATCAATCAGTGAATCCATTTCGACAAGTGTAAGTGATTCGGCAAGCGAGTCAACCAGTTACAGTGGCAGCACATCAGTAAGTGCAAGCGATAGTACAAGTGATAGTACGTCAGTTAGTGATTCCAGATCAGACAGTACAAGTATCAGTAACAGCGACAGTACAAGTGACAGCACGTCAATCAGTGATTCAAGATCCGATAGCACGAGCGTAAGTGATAGCGAAAGCAGTAGCTTAAGCACATCACTAAGTGATTCGAACTCAATCAGCACCAGCATTAGTACCAGCGAAAGTGCAAGTATCAGTGATTCAATCAGTGCGTCAATTAGCGAATCTATTTCGACAAGTACGAGTGATTCGGCAAGCGAGTCAACCAGCTACAGTGGCAGCACATCAGTAAGTGCGAGCGACAGTACAAGCGATAGTACGTCAATCAGTGATTCGAATTCAATCAGTACAAGTATCAGTAACAGTGAAAGTGCAAGTATTAGTGATTCGATCAGTGCATCAATCAGTGAATCTATTTCGACAAGTACGAGTGATTCAGCAAGCGAGTCAACCAGCTACAGTGGCAGCACATCAGTAAGTACGAGCACAAGTACAAGTGATAGCACGTCAATCAGTGATTCAAGATCCGATAGCACGAGCGTAAGTGATAGCGAAAGCAGTAGCTTAAGCACATCACTAAGTGATTCGAACTCAATTAGCACCAGCATTAGTAATAGTGAAAGTGCAAGTATCAGTGATTCGATCAGTGCATCAATCAGTGAATCTATTTCGACAAGTACGAGTGATTCGGCAAGCGAGTCAACCAGCTACAGTGGCAGCACGTCAGTAAGTGCGAGCGACAGTACAAGTGACAGTACGTCAATCAGTGATTCAAGATCTGATAGTACAAGCGTAAGTGATAGCGAAAGCAGTAGCTTAAGCACATCACTAAGTGATTCGAACTCAATCAGTACAAGCATCAGTAACAGCAACAGTGCAAGCATTAGTGATTCAATCAGTGCATCAATCAGTGAATCTATTTCGACAAGTGTGAGCGATTCGGCAAGTGAATCAACCAGTTACAGCGGCAGCACATCAGTAAGTACGAGCACAAGTACAAGTGATAGCACGTCAATCAGTGATTCAAGATCCGATAGCACGAGCGTAAGTGATAGCGAAAGCAGTAGCTTAAGCACATCACTAAGTGATTCGAATTCAATCAGCACCAGCATCAGTAGCAGTGAAAGTGCAAGTATCAGTGCATCAATTAGTGCGTCAATTAGCGAATCCATTTCGACAAGTGTGAGCGATTCGGCAAGTGAATCAACCAGCTACAGTGGCAGCACATCAGTAAGTGCGAGCGACAGTACAAGTGATAGCACGTCGATCAGTGATTCCAGATCCAATAGTACAAGCGTAAGTGATAGCGAAAGCAGTAGTTTAAGTACCTCAATCAGTGATTCGAATTCAATCAGTACAAGTATCAGTAACAGTGAAAGTGCAAATATCAGTGATTCAATCAGTGCATCAATTAGCGAATCCATTTCGACAAGTGTGAGCGATTCAGCAAGTGAATCAACCAGTTACAGTGGCAGCACATCAGTAAGTGCGAGCGACAGTACAAGTGATAGCACGTCACTAAGTGATTCGAATTCAATCAGCACCAGCATCATTAGCAGTGAAAGTGCAAGTATCAGTGCATCAATTAGCGAATCCATTTCGACAAGTGTGAGCGATTCGGCAAGTGAATCAACCAGCTACAGTGGCAGCACATCAGTAAGTGCGAGCGACAGTACAAGTGATAGCACGTCAATCAGTGATTCAAGATCCGAAAGCACGAGCGTAAGTGATAGCGAAAGCAGTAGCTTAAGTACCTCAATCAGTGATTCGAACTCAATCAGCACCAGCATCAGTAACAGTGAAAGTGCAAGTATCAGTGATTCAATCAGTGCATCAATTAGTGAATCTATTTCGACAAGTGCGAGTGATTCGGCAAGTGAATCAACCAGTTACAGTGGCAGCACATCAGTAAGTGCAAGCGACAGTACAAGTGATAGCACGTCGATCAGTGATTCGAACTCAATCAGCACCAGCATTAGTAATAGCGAAAGTGCAAGCATTAGTGATTCAATCAGTGCATCAATCAGTGAATCTACTTCGGCAAGTGTGAGCGATTCGGCAAGTGAATCAACAAGCTACAGTGGCAGCACATCAGTGAGTGCGAGCGACAGTACAAGTGACAGCACGTCAATCAGTGATTCCAGATCAGATAGCACCAGCATCAGTAACAGCGAAAGTTCAAGTATCAGTGCGTCAATCAGTGAATCTATTTCGACAAGTGTGAGTGATTCGTCAAGCGAGTCAACAAGTTACAGTGGCAGCGCGTCAGTGAGTGCGAGTGACAGTACAAGTGATAGCACGTCGATCAGTGATTCCAGATCAGACAGTACAAGCGCAAGCAATAGTGAAAGTGCGAGTCTATCAGCAAGTTATAGTGGAAGTACGTCAGCAAGCATAAGCGAAAGCACAAGCTTAAGTACCTCGATTAGCGCAAGCGAAAGAAGCGAATCGCAAAGCTACAGTGGCAGCACGTCAGTAAGTGCAAGTGAAAGTACAAGTGATAGCACATCAACGAGTGACTCAAGATCGGATAGCACAAGCGCAAGTAACAGTGAAAGTGCAAGCCTATCGGCAAGTTACAGTGGAAGTACGTCAGCAAGCACAAGTGAAAGCACGAGCTTGAGTACCTCAATCAGTGATTCAAACTCAACAAGCACGAGTACTAGTCTTAGTGATAGTACAAGCACAAGCACATCAATTAGTGATTCGAGATCGGACAGTACTAGCATTAGTAATAGCGACAGTACAAGTTTGAGCACCTCAATCAGTGTAAGTGAGAGAAGCGAATCGCAAAGCTATAGTGGCAGCACATCAGTAAGCGCGAGCGACAGTGCAAGTGATAGTACGTCAATCAGTGATTCAAGGTCGGATAGCACAAGCGCAAGCAATAGTGAAAGTGCGAGTCTATCAGCAAGTTACAGTGGAAGTACGTCAGCAAGCATAAGCGAAAGCACGAGCATGAGTACGTCAATCAGTGACTCAAACTCAATCAGCACGAGCATTAGTAACAGTGACAGTACAAGCTTGAGTACCTCAATTAGTGCAAGTGAAAGAAGCGAATCGCAAAGCTATAGCGGTAGCACGTCAGCAAGCACTAGCGATAGTACGCGCAATAGCTTAAGTACAAGCGAGTCAGCAAGTATGAGTAGCAGCGCTTCAATGAGTGCGATTGCTCCGACTTCTGTAAGCACGTCGACAAGTAGTCGTGGAGGTACTACAGGATCAACGCCAAAATCACAAATTGGTGGTTCTGGATTAGCCTCTTCAGGGGGAGTATCACGCACAACGAGTTCAGGTGGAACAAGTTCTTCTGGAAAAGAATATCCGAAAACTGGTGAATCACTTGAATCAAGTTTACAACTTTCATTCGTTGGGTTAGCAAGTGTCCTTGCAGCAATTGCCTTAATGAAAAAGAAAGATGAAGAACAAAAAGACTAATATTCATAAATGAAATAGGTACAGGGTTCAATTGATCAATAATTGAACTCTATACCTTACTCAATAATTGAAAACGGCTTTTTATCCAAAGGAAATTTTCCTTTGGATTTTTTATAGTGTGCCAGGCAAAGCAACTAATTAGGTGGTGAAAGTCCACTGCGAGGGTACACATCGACCAATCGCTTGAGAAAAGCAAGGTGGCATTTGTGAATATGTGACTGAGGGAAGCGTGTATCAAAGTCTTGGCTCGACGAACAGAATGATACCAAGGCTCGGTAAGTGGAAAAGGTTCCTATACAAACTAACGTCCAAAAGATGTGCGTAAACTTATCGGGTAAATCAGGCGAGTAAAAGAGGAAAGTTAGTTAATTTTTCCCTTTGCTCGATTGTAAAAGAACATATGCAATAACTATATTTCCCATTTTGATAAATCAACTGTTTATTAAATGTATTCCAAAAAATGGGAGAAAATATTACTTGAAAAAAATACTTTAAATCGGAATTGTAGAGCACCTTAGCTGACTGCTTATAAAAGGTAGTTCAAAGAATTAGTTGGAGGTGAAAAAATGAAGAAGAATGCAGTTGTTTATTGCGTTACAGGTTCGCACATACAGCTAACAGCAGTATCAATCGCTTCAATTGTAAAAAATTATAAAAGTAAAGAATCGATAGACTTAGTGATTATTGTGGACAAACTAAATAATAACGATATTTTAAAATTAAAAAATATTTCAAAATTGTATGGAGATAAAAATATTTCAATTAATATTTGGTATCCACCTGAAATGGTCAAAAGCATAAGGAATTACGAAAATGCGCGTTTTCCAGAAGTTACGTTGTGGCGATTGTTCTTGCCTTCCTACTTAAAGGATTATGACACTCTATTGTATTTAGATAATGATACGTTAATATATGAGGACATTACGCCTTTTTTTAAGCTGGTCTCGGAAGAAAATACAATTGCCGCAGTAAGAGATTTTTATTTTTCAATTATCAGTGAAATAGAAGATAGCGCTAGATACTTTGGGGTCAAGACAATGAAAAATTATTTTAATTCCGGTTTTATCTTATTTAATGTAGAGAAGTTTAACCAGGTGATTCGCCCTGAAGAAATTTTAGATAGGATACATGGTCGTAAATATTTATATCTAGATCAAACAATTTTAAATATTCTTTGTGAAGAAAGTGTCCAGCTGTTGCCCTATGAATACAACTACCAAAAAGATGATCATTGGTTGTTTGGCTGGGCAAAAGAAATGAGCCCAGCCAAATTTTTAGAAATCAAAAAAGCACGAAAAAATATAAAAGTACGACACTTTGTTGAATTTGAAAAAAATTCGATGCCGTGGGAACATTTTTCTGTGTGGGATCAATGGGAAAGAGACTTTTGGGATTATCTATATATGATCAAAAAGATGGATTATACAAACTAGTAGATGGAAGAATTGATGATTAGTGAGGAAATTTATGCATACTATTAAAATTACACCAGCAATTAGAGCACATTTTAAAAGACAAGAAATATTTTTCTCAGTCTATCGACAAGAAGGATTGGCAGATGGTCACTATTTAACAATCGATGACTCTTTTTTTATGGAGAGCAATTGTTTATATACAGTGGATTCTTTTGACAAAACATTGCCAACGATGGGGATGTATAGCTATTCTGCGAGTATGCTTTCTTCAAAAACTACCGTTGGAAGATATTGTTCCATTGCTCCAAACGTTAGAATCATGTCAGCGCAACACCCTTTAACTCGATTCACCACTTCTCCAGTAACCATTTCTGGAGAAATTATTGGTCAATCATGGGACTTTGATATCAAAGCTCAAAGTGGCGGATTTACTCAAATTCCTTTTAATCAACACAAATTCAATGAAACCGGAATAATTGTTGGAAATGATGTATGGATTGGACAAGACGTATTATTGAAATCAGGTATCTGTGTTGGTACTGGTTCAGTAATTGCTGCTGGTTCAGTAGTAACCAAAGACGTTCCTCCATATGCCATCGTTGGAGGAGTACCTGCGAAGGTCATCCGTTGTCGATTTAAGGAGGATATCTGTCGTCGTTTATTGAAATTGAAGTGGTGGGAATATCCATTCTGGAATTGTTCTGCGATCTCTGGAAATGAGCCGGTAGACTCTTTTATTGATAAACTCTCTGCTTGGATTGATCAAGAAGCAATTGAAGCGATTCGACCAAAACGTTTGACCGCTGCAGAATTCATTCGTTTGTCTTCTGAGGTAGTTGAGTAAAAAAATTTCGTTAAGCAAATAAAAGAGTGGCCAATTATCTAGATAACTGGTCACTCTTTTATAAATAGAAGCTATAAACTTTTTTTCTTTTCTAAATGATGGAAAAAGGCACCTGCTCCGAACACTGTGGCAAAACCAAGTATTGATAATTCAGCGCTCAGTTTGTTTGATTCACCTGTTTTAGGAAGTTCGTTTCCTGTACCTCCAGAAGTTTTTGCATTTGTAGAAGCTGTTGTATTTTTAGAACTGGAACCACCGCTATTTGAAGAAGTCTTTGTTCCTGCCACGGAGGATTTCTTTCCAGTAGTAGTGCTACTTGCTGTTGTTTTTTTGCTTAAAGCAGTACTTCCACTAGTTGAATTGGAAGTGCTTAAGCTATCTGAAGCAGAGGTAGATGTACTTTCACTCCAATATTCACTCAGAATTTCAGAGTTACGAGTACTTGAACTTTCACTATTTACAGCCGAATTTTTTTCAGACGAACTTTCGCTAAACGATGTAGAGTTACTTTCTGAAGAGCTTTCACTCCAATAATCACTCAAGATTTCAGAATTGATCGTGCTCGTACTTTCACTTACCGAGGTAGAAGAGCTTAAGCTTGCACTTGAAGAGTCAGTCACAGAACCGCTCGTTGATTCGGTTGTTGAAGTACTGGTTGATTCAGTTATAGAGTCGCTACTAGAGGTTGTCGTCGAGGTGCTTGCTGACTCTGTTAGAGAAGCACTAGTTGATTCAGGTGTCGAACTACTAGTTGAAGCACTTGTAGGTGCAGCCATTGAGTTGCTTGTCGACTGTACCGTCGATGAGGCCGGAATCGTGGCTGTATTTCTATTTGCCAATACTTTTTCAGTATCAGCTTCTATTCCAGCATTAGTTTGGGGAGTAGTTTCAGCTGCTTGAGCACTGGAGGAGGCAGCAGTGACTCCGATGACACCACCAACAGCTGTTAAAGTGGCATACATCCAATTTTTCCCATGTTTATTATCTTTATTTTTTCTTTTCATATCCTTTTCTAATTGTTTCCGCATTTCTTTTCGTCCCATATTGTTCAAAAAATCTCCTTTCAAAAAATAATAGATTTTGACGTTGTAAAACAAGTATCTCATAGTTCATTTCATTGGATTTAGAACGTCTCAATATTGGGAAAAATTATTTTTTAATCATAGAAATAGAATAGTATGAAATAAAAGCTACATTCACTTTTGGCGAAGGCACTAGCTAATTTGGTGGCTTTAGAAGAATGGAGATCGATTAAGATGACATCGTATTTAGTAGTAGGAAGTGGCCTATTTGGTGCGGTCTTTGCAGAGCAGATGGCCAATGGTGGAGACAAAGTAACGGTAATCGAAAAAAGAAATCACATTGCTGGCAATATCTACACAGAAGAAATGGAAGGTATTCAGGTTCATAAATATGGAGCACATATTTTTCATACATCGAATAAACGAGTTTGGGACTATATCAATCAGTTCGCGACGTTTAATCGCTTCACCAATACACCGTTAGCAAAAAGCAGAGGATCGTTATACAATTTGCCCTTTAATATGAATACATTCTATGCACTTTGGGGAGTGGAAACCCCAGAGGCAGCCAAAGAAATAATTGCGGATCAAACAAAAGGCTTCAAAAATAAAAAACCTAGAAATTTGGAAGAGCAGGCTCTGTCATTAGTAGGAAAAGATATTTATGAGAAGCTAATCAAAGAGTATACAGAAAAACAATGGGGGAGATCCTGTAAGGAGCTGCCAGCCTTCATTATTCGACGGCTTCCTCTCCGATTTACCTTCGATAACAATTATTTCAATGATATTTATCAAGGAATCCCAATTGGCGGGTATACTCAAATCGTTGAAAAAATGCTTGACCATCCCAACATTACCGTTCAACTACAGACTGATTTTATGATCAAGAAACAAGAGTGGTTAAATAAATATGACAGGATCATCTACACAGGTATGATTGATGAATTTTATAATTACTGTTTTGGTGAGTTGGAATATCGGTCGCTTACTTTTGTTCATGAACATTTCCCTATTGATAGTTTTCAAGGGAATGCAGTAGTGAATTATATTGATAAAAAATGCCCTTACACACGTATTATCGAACACAAGCATTTTGAATTCGGGACACAACCAAATACAGTGATCACTAAAGAATACCCGAAACAATGGCTAAGAAGCGAAGAGCCTTATTACCCAATCAATAACGACACCAATCAACAGCTATATCAGAAATATTTAACCTTAGCCCTAAAAAATTCGCAAGTAATTTTCGGTGGTCGGTTAGGAATGTATCAATATTTTGATATGCATCAAGTCATTGAGGAAGCATTGAATCTGGCTCAAAGAGAACTATTAAACTAGAAGCAATAGTATAAAACTTTACTTGATAGACAGTCTATAATAATTTCTATTGAATCTATCCATATGAACATTCAAAGAAAGTGCCCTTTCTATTTCTAGGAAGGACACTTTTTCTTATTTTTATTACGTTAGAGATGAGTTCTTTTTGGATTTTAACGATTATACAAATAAGCAGACAACAGATAGAGTACGGCAATATGGGCAGGGTAGAAGACGTAGAAAAAGTATTTCATTCCCTTTCCCTTTTGGCCGTTGTATAGCATTATTGGGATAATCGCGAAAATCATGATCCATTGAGTTGTTCCTAAAAAGAAATAAATTGCCGCAACGATGGCGATTAATAAACATTGAATTTTTCGATTATTTCTTGAAATGTATAATAATGGAATCAAGAAGACCATAAAATTATTCTCCGCCAAAATTAATGCCGGTAGAAGAGAGGTGATGGCAAGAAACGCCACTTGATTTTGTAATAGTGCTGGACTAGAAAGAATAATTGGAACCAAAAAAGAAAGTAGCGTTGGTAGAATGAACAATAGTACACTTAAACTGATTTTCTTCCAGTTTTTCGCATTTTTTCCGGCAACAAAAAGATCGATAGCGTACATCATCAATGTTCCCACAAAAAGGTCTCTGAAGATATTGTTCATTAAAACGACTTGATCATAACCGACAATTTGTCCTAATGCAAAAGTAAACACGGACATGAGCGCCATTGAGAGAAACAATCTCAACATATAGTTCTTTTTACTGTGGGTATGACTGAATCCGACGACGCTGACAAAAAAGAACAGTGTAGCTACAGGTCTGCCAAACCAATCTAGCCAATCAGGTGCTCCCATTGGCACAAACATTTGATGAATATGATCAATAAACATTAGAACAATTCCTAAAATTTTCAAGTCAAAGGTTGAAAATCCTTTTTTTAAGGTATCAGTATGCAAAAAAAATTCCCCCTAAATAACTAATACTTAAAAGTTAACAATAATCAGCTCGAGGCACCATGGATTTGGATGATAAGCGACTAACGATTTTGTCACAAAGATTTGGTGAAGAGTAAGTCAACGTGATAATAGTAATATGGAGAAATGATGAGGATAAAGGATATTGTTCTCATTACCCGAAAATTTTTTTATAATCATTCCTTCTGGATACTAGATTTTTAGAATAGGCTGATAGGGGAGTAGTGCAGCATGAGATAACGGGGGGTTAAAATAACTAACATTATATATTAGGAGAATAGTTAATATTCTTATGAGCTGTGATAATCAGCTAAGTTATAGTGATGATCCGTTGTTGTACTATTATTTTAACGATAAAATAATAACTGAGCTAGCTTGTTACATTTTTGAAGGCGTTCGCAATCGAATAAAAATTTAGGAGGCTGATTTATGAGGAAATTAAGTCGTTGCTTAGTTGTTTTTAGTGTGTTATTAGGGATGTTTGGTTTTTCAATAAAGGGATCCGCTCACGGATATGTTTCATCTCCTGGAAGCCGTGCGTATCTAGGGACAACTGCTGGTGGAAGGCTCAATCAAAATGTTGGACGTGCACAATGGGAGCCGCAAAGCATTGAAGCGAAAAAGAATACTTTTATAGAAGGAAAAATTGCAAGTGCAGGAGTGAGCGGGTTTGAGCCGCTGGATGATCAAACGATGTCACGATGGCATAAAAACACTATTTCTACAGGAAGTTTAAGTATCACTTGGTATTTGACCGCACCTCATAGAACAAGTACGTGGGATTATTACATCACCAAGCCAGGGTGGAACCCTAACAATCCTTTGAAAATCAGTGATTTTGAACAGATCAAACAGATCGATGATCATGGTGCTGTACCACAAAAGATTGTGAATCAAAAAATTACAATTCCTTCGAATCGAAAAGGCTACAATATTATTCTAGCTGTCTGGAATATTAGCGACACGACGAATGCTTTTTATCAAGTAATCGACGTAAATATACGATAATTTTACAAAAAGGAGAGTACACTGGGTTTCTTGTACTCTCCTTATAGTTTTTACAATTTTAGTGTTTATTCGTAATTTGATGAAGTGAATTCATTTTTTCAAGCGCCGCTCGAATTTTTCTTCTGGAGATCATACAAGAATGATTTTTGTCAAAATAGACAAGACCTTCTGAACGATTGATTTCCGCGATATTTTCAAGGTTAACGACAAATGAGCGGTGAATTTTAAAAAAGCGAGTATCCAGTTTTTCAATCTCATCAAGTGTTGCATAGAAATTGACTAAACGAGATTTACAGATAAGGCGTAACTTATGAGAAATTTCAGTGGTCTCAAAATAAAGGATATCTGAAAAAGGCACCTGGAAGCTGGTGTGCTGATTATTAAACATAAATATCTCTTCTTTTTTTCCCGAAGATTGCGTGTGCAAGAGGTGCTTAAAGCAGTCTTGTACATGCTGCTTTAGATCATCAACGGGACTGTTCTTTGCAATAAAATCAAAGGCTGAAACCTTGTAAGCATAAGTGACCGGCGCAAACTCAGAATGGGTAGTGATAAACGCTATGACGCCTTGGGGATCAATTTGCCGAATCTCGCTGGCAATCTCTAATCCTTTTTTCTGCTCACCATCAAGCTCGATATCCAAAAAATAAATATTCTGATCGACTGTTTCTTGGACCTTTTCTAAAAGATAGTCTGGTCTAGCGGTAGTAATGAGGGAATTAGCCGACCAGCGATTTTCCACTAAGATTTCTCGAATGATCAATTCTAGCCTTTGCTGCTGCAGAATGTCATCTTCTAATAAGAAAATATTCATCGTGGAAGCTCCTCCTTAATAATCAAGACCTGTCGAAACACGCCTGTTTGAAATTCGGTTTGTAATGAGAGATTCATATAGCTTTGAAGAATCGTTTGCACATTAGCTAGACCTAAACCACGACCTTTACCTTTTGTTGAATAGCCTTTTTTGAATACTTTAGTAATATCAATCACTTCGTTTGGACAAGAATTCTCAATCAGAAGCTTTACTTCATTATCTTCAGCATTCTTTAAAAAGACAATGGTTAGAAAAGGATTTTCTGATTTTTCTGCCGCTTCAATCGCGTTGTCCAATAAAATAGAAGTTATCCGTACATAGTCTAAAATATCGATGGGTTCATCTTGAATCACATCGTCAATTTCCAAATGAACAGGGATATTTTTTTGCCACGCCTGAATGACGTGAGTAGATATGATTCCTTTAATCGGCAAGGTTTTTAAATTGTCCAATTTGGCTAACGAGTAATGCTCATCCTCTAATACAATGCCTTCTTTATTCAAGATAGTATTATACGTATCTTCAATCACAGCAAGATCCTTTGTTTTAATACTTTCATTCAAGCTAATAAGAACATTTTGATAATCATGACGGAAGCTGCGAAGTTCGCCGTACATTGTTTCTATTTGCTGAACGTAAGAGGTAAGATCCGCTAACTGATTGTCCTTTAGCTGTTGAATCCGCTGTTTGTCCAGTTGGCGAGTTTTGAAGTTTAAATATCTGAGCAAAAAAATAATTGTCAGTATAAAGAAAAGAATCATATATTCTCTCAAAGGACTATTTCCATTAAAATACTGAACCTCTAGCCAATAACTCAAATATTGAACTGTACAACAAATAGACAAAGTTATATTTATGAACAATAAAAAATTTTGATTTAGTTCGTCAATATGAGTTTGCAAAAAAAATAAACTTGGTCTCATTAATCGAATTAGAAAGGCATTACTCAAGAAAGCAAATAGTGGTATAAGAGTTATATTTAGCAAAGTAGTATTCAATTCAAAAAGATTACCAAAAGCAGAGAATCTATCAAAAATATTAACAAATAAATATCCAAATAATGATGTAGAGAATATGGAATAGACACTGTAAAAGTATATTAAATTCTTATTCTCTACTGTATGAGTAATATAGCTGTATGCACACAAACAAATGATGTTTGGAATAAAAACAAAATATCCGAAAAGAAAATTCCCAATGAGCATATTCAAATAAAAAAGTAAGAGAAAAGGAATCGAACTTTTTATATTTGATATGCTCAGATAAACAAAATACATAGAAATAGCTTGTGCCAAAATCATTACACAGTTAAAAAATAAAATTTGCATTTATTTTAGTTTTTTCAACTTTGGATTTGTAGGTTCAAAAAAGTTAAAGGGACAATGAGCAAAAAAAGTAAAAGCAAGTGAACTAACTAAGATTTTTGAAATAGCTTTAAACAGACGGTCATGGTTGAACTTGATATTTTTCATAATTTTTATAGCTCCTTTTATTTATTTTATAAAATAGTGGATGAATCATAATGATTTCCACAAATAACCCAGTTAATAGAAGTGTCCTAATATCATTTTTAACGAAGAACATGGCGATAACAACTAGAGCAAATACAGTACAAGTGGCAAGAATTTTCTTTTTTTTACGCTCACTTACACTGACTAAAGGATTCTTTTCTGTATCAGCTGGTGCATAAAGCACCGTGTTGAATAAAACAAACAGCGCTAAGATTAATGACCAGTTACTGTTTAATATAAAACCAGTATGTTGAAAAATCAATGGGATTCCCACAAAGCTCAATAGTCCGAAAAGCGAGCAATTGAGTGACGACTTCGCGTGCCAACCACCAGCCTGCCATCGTAAAAGAACATAAGCTAAATTCATCACAAATGTTTCAAAAATCACACCTAAGAGAAACGCTACAACGTAGACCTGGATACTTTTAAAAATATTGATGAACAAAAGTTCTAGTGAGTAGGCGACATTTTCGTATTCGTCTTCGGACATGTGGCTTCGCGCATGAATTTTATTTAATAGAAACAACGTGAAATTGTGTGTCATGATTTACACCTCTTGTAAATAAACGCTCAGTATTGTTCGATTGTAATCCATTTGCTTCCTAACTACAATGTAAAATTTAATTTTTATTAGACAGTTAAGCGTTTTGCTCGGTAAGTAGAAAATTTTTCAATGAATCCTTCAACGGTGCGTACTTTCTTCTTGAAAAAGGACAGCTGCTATTCGAATAATCATCTAAAAAATAAACACGTCTTTCGTATTTATTAATCTCTTTGATTGATAATAGGTTAACAATAAATGAGCGATGACAACGAAATAGCCAGTTCCAATTGGAATCCTCAAAGTCGTTGAGGTCGCCTTTGCAGTAGTATTTTTCATTTTTTGTGATAAAGCATAGGGAATGGTCTTTGGCAGCGTCCACAGTAATATAAAGTAATTCGGCTGCTTGAATAATGACTGTTCCTTTTTTTGATTCTAAAACAATTGATGTTCTCATAAGTCGAACCTCCTTAATAACTATTTTAAGTACTTTTTTTGATTTGATAAGGGCTATAGCGTAAACGGTCGATAATCAATCGTTAATGGTGACTGAAAGTTCTGGAATGCGTTTAAGGTGAAAAACTGACCGTTGAGGATATCTTTGTTTTTTTATGATGAATTACAAATATAGTTATTATTAATAGAAAAAGTTATATAGGTAACTAAAAATTAATCGCTAAAAAAGTAGGGGTGAAAAAATCAAGTAATTCCTGTACAATCATTTGTGACGGATGGTTATTTTATAAAAAATGAAACTATTTATTAAACCAAGGATTTTGGTTTGTTAATTAAGCAATTTCGTTTATTATAAGCTGTTCCGATATCAAAAATACAAACAACAGGAGTTATTTTATGAAGAATACTACAACATTACGTTTATTTAGCACTTCTTTATGCCTATTAAGTTTCATTACTTTTGCTGCTACAGATAGTGTACGAGCAGAGGGAACGGTGGAAACTAGTCATACGAGTAGTATGACAATACAGTCTGAAATAGCGGAGAGTGAACCAAAAAATACAGCAGAGAGACTTTCTGAAAAGGAGCAGGCGCTAGAGGCTGGTTACACGGTACAGCAATTTGATCAAATTATGAGTATTCCTCAATTAGAAACGGCTTCTATGTCGCCGATGAGCCGAGCAACTGGTCAACAGAATGCGGTAGTTTCTAATGCCAAAGCGCAAATTGGCAAGCCTTATGCTTGGGGAGCTTCTGGGCCGAATGCGTTTGATTGTGGTGGTTTAGTGAAATATGTGTACAAGCAGGCGGTGCATGTTGACTTGCCGATGGGGACGATCAATCAAGAAAAGTATGGGGAAGAAGCAAGTTTGAAGTCCTTAGAACCAGGAGATCTGCTTTTTTATGGTAGTCGAGGCGCCACTTATCATGTTGGCCTCTACATTGGCAACAATCAAATGATCCATTCTCTTCAGCCAGGTCAAATGGTGACCGCGGTAGATATTAATTATTTTTATCCAACGTTTGCTAGAAGAATCTTGAAATCATCGGGAACGAATCCAAATGTTTATCCATCTACAGAAGGGCAAGCAGCAAATGAGCGATTCATTTTTAGAATGTACAACAAGAATGCAGGACATCATCACTACACACAGCTCACCAGTGAAGCGATTAACCTGATCAATGTTGGCTGGAACTATGAAGGTGTCGGTTGGGTATCTCCTGCAACAGGAGCTTCTGTCTATCGAATGTACAATCCTAATAACGGCAGACATCACTATACGCCACATGTATTTGAGAAGAATGATCTAGTCAAGGCTGGTTGGAAGTATGAAGGAGTATCCTGGTTATCAGGAGGAACTGTACCGGTCTATCGTTTATATAATCCTCACGCTGCACCTAAAGAAGACAGTCATCACTACACGCCGTTGTCTTCTGAAAGAGACAGTTTGGTGAAAGCTGGGTGGAGGTCGGAAGGGACCGCATGGTATGCAACAAGGATATTAAACTAAACTGATCTTCGTGTTTGGACAAAATCTTTGTAAAAAGAATTTTACTTGTCACCTCCATGTACATCCCGCCCAACGACCTAAATCGTTGGGCTTTTTCTGTACACTTTCTTGATCAAGGGGCTCATTTTGTAATCTCAAACGAAAAATGCTAAAATAAGAACAAACGTTCGTTTTTCTGTAGGAGGGATAGAATGAGACAAGGATCAATTTTTGAAAAAGGAAGAGAAGAAACCGAGCCTTTAGCTACACGTGTGCGACCGGAGACTTTGGATGAATTTGTGGGACAGAAACATTTATTGGGGAGGGGGAAACTACTGCGAGAAATCATCGAAAATGACCGTGTGTCGTCAATGATCTTCTGGGGCCCTCCAGGTGTGGGCAAGACAACCTTAGCTCGGATCATTGCGAATCAGACGAAGTCAGAATTTATTAATTTCAGTGCGGTGACAAGCGGGATTAAGGAAATAAAGACGGTGATAAAGGAAGCTGAACAAAACAAAGCTTATGGGGTAAAAACGATTGTATTCGTGGATGAAATCCATCGCTTCAACAAAGCACAACAAGATGCTTTTTTACCATATGTGGAGAATGGCAGTATTATTCTAATTGGTGCTACCACAGAAAATCCCTCATTCGAAATCAATTCAGCGTTATTATCTAGAAGCAAAGTTTTTGTATTGAATCAGCTAGAGGACACAGATATTTTGCGTCTATTGAAACAAGCGATCGATAGTCCGCGAGGATTTCCTAAGCTTAAATTTAAGATGGACGATGAAGTACTGGATTCCATCGCAAAATATGCCAATGGAGACGCCAGAGTGGCGCTGAATACATTGGAAATGGCAGTTCTTAACGGAGAGAAGGAAGCAAGTACCGTTACCCTGAAAGAGGAGAAACTACTCGATCTGATTGAAAGAAAATCATTTCTCTACGATAAAAAAGGCGAGGAACATTACAACACCATCTCTGCTTTGCATAAATCGATGCGCAATAGCGATGTGGACGCAGCGATTTATTGGCTGGCAAGAATGGTTGAATCTGGTGAAGATCCATTGTTTATTGCTAGACGTCTCGTTCGATTTGCCAGCGAAGACATCGGTTTGGCAGACATCAGAGCTTTAGAGTTAGCGAATACAGTTTTTCAGTCCTGCCAATTTATCGGTTTGCCTGAATGCAATGTTCATTTGACACAAGCAGTTATTTACTTATCTTTGGCCCCTAAATCCAACGCCGTATACGCTGCTTATGAGTCAGCCAAAAAGGATGTCTATGAGACATGGAATGAGCCAGTTCCCTTGGTTATTCGCAATGCCCCTACGAAGCTAATGAAAGACCTACACTACGGAGAAGATTATCAATACGCCCACAGTTCCGAAGACAAACTGACCTCTATGAAGACAATGCCGCCTTCTTTAGAAGGGCATAAGTATTATCTGCCAACCATGCAAGGAAACGAAAAGCGATTCAAAGAGCGTAAAGAAGCCATTGAGAAGTGGCATTTGGAGAATGATGAATAAAAACATTGCAGTTTCAACTGTATGATACACTTTTCGTGACGATTCCCAAGAAATTCTTAAGCAGCAAGCAACGTTCATGATGGAAATCAGACCTTTTAGGATAGTTTGCTCCTATTGAAACGGTTTTCTTTTATAGTTTAAATAAATGTGTATAAAAGTGAGGGAGAGCTGGTTGGTAAGACGTTTAACAGGAATAACGAAGTATTTTAGTCAACTAGACAAAGAATTATATAAATTTGGTCAGCTCTTTCAAGGGTTGACAAAAAGGCAAAGGCAGCTAGTCATTTGTTTGGCAGTTCTTTGTGCTATTTCCCTGATGAGCTTTATCAATGCACAAGTGGAAAATAATGCCGCTTGGCTGGAAGGAACATGGGCTCATCGTTCTGAGCAATACGCGATTAAGGCGAAAAATAAGACATGCAGATCGTGGGATGTTAAACAAAATGGCTATATCCTTATGAGAGATGCACAAATCGCGACCAATTCTTCTGTAAAAAGGATCGTATTAGCACGAAGCGGCAGCAATACGGAGTATCATATTTTAAAACTGGACAAGGAACATCTGATAATACAGATATTCAATAACCAGAAGAAGATAAAAGAAATGAAGCTGCATAAGGTTAAATAGAAAGAGTACTTGAATATAACTTGATTCTAATTACGCTTTGTCTTTTCAACTTCAACTATTTTAAATAAAATGTTTCCCAATCCCCGACATTCATAAAAAGGAGAATGTCGGGGATTTAATCGAGAAAAACTGAAAGCATAGCGGCAAAATTTAGCTAGAGTCATGTCCTTTTTGTGTTTCTTCTTCATTTTTTGTTCTATTACGAATCCAAGAGACCAGCCCTTTTATAGTCTCCATAGGCTTCAAAGAAGGAAGCAAGGAATCCCTAGTAATCCTGACAGGAGGAGGATTTTCATCGGACCGTTTTTTTACTACTGTCATTGACGGCGGTTTTATTTTTGGAACAGGTGTAAATGAATGTTGCATTAACTGTTCATTTTTTAGAGCTTCTGTTGATTTTACAGGAGCTTCTTCATTTTTTTTCAACAGTGCTTCTGCTTTTGCGGCTGAAGGTTCGACATTTCTGTAGTCGTTCGTTTTAGTTTCCTTCTCTATATCAAAAATCTCGGTTTCTTTAGTAGTGACAATCTTTGCTGTTACCACTTTATCAAAGAGCTTTATACCATTTTCTTCAAAAATATCTAAGGAAGTCAAAAGGTTGCAGGCTTCCTTGATAACAGGGATCGGTAAATCCTTCTTCAAATTCTTGTATGTCCAGTCGTGTTTTTTTCCTAGACCATTCGTAAAAGTCGCAACTAAATCCTGTTTCATATGATTGTTTTCCTTTCTTATTTTTTATCTGGCTAGAGTGCCTTCCTATTAGGGTTCGGTTGTTTCAGAAGGGCGAACTTTAGAAATAAGGGAACGGACAAGTGATACGGCTTTTTCACCGAAGTTACGGATGGGGAAAAGCTTAAGCTTTAACGCTTTCCATTCAGGAGCCATAAAATAATCTTGAAAATAATAGAAGAAGCGTTTCATGGTACGAGTCGCTTTGGTACTCATAAAAATCTCATGAACGAGATCCTTTAAGATAAGGGCGAATTCCTCAGCACCAAGTTGATGGCGTATGCGTAAAGTCAAGATGTATTTGATGGTTAAACTGCTGTTTTGAGTTGTGTAATAGTATTCTTTAATTCGTTTTTCAAGTGTTGTTGGTCTTAGGTTAAATAGTTGACGGTAAGTCAATGTCTGATCAATCACAGGTAAATCCTCCATTTCATATAATTCTTCTTATCGGCCGATGGCATAAAGATAAAGCACAAATGCAAACTAGGTCAAACCTTAGAAAATTACATGAAGGGGGCAATTTTGCAGGGGAAATGCGCATTATTTTTGAAGAATCCTCGTATAAGAGGCTTTAGCAAAAAGTAGAGAGAAAAAAACTGTAAAATTCAGCCCCCAATGCAATTTTCAGTACTTTGACAACGATGAGCTTTTATGCTTTCCGCATTATTCTTGATATGAAGAGGATTTGGGTTTTCTTACTGCGAGGATTCAAGAAGAGAAAGAAAGTGTAAATTTGTTCACCTTAATGTTTTCTTAATAATTAGTCGGTGTGAGAAAGGATAGCTCTCTTATTCTAAAACCTGTATGATGGAGGTAGATCTTTTAACAAATACAAGAAAAGCAGGTGTAGCGATGAAGAGCAATCCATTAGAAGGTAGGAGCGCGAAAATTCTATTTGATTCAGGACTTCAATTTCGCATTGATTTTTTACAGGACAATCAATTGCGATGGACATCTATCCGGCAAGAAGACGCCGGAGCAACAGATATTGAAACAATCCATGTCGAGCAATATCCAGGGGGGATTTTTTCCGTTGATTGGATAGAAGAGTCCGGCTTATGCGTTTCCTATACGATTGATACCTTGAATCATTACGTCAAAAGCTTTATGACTTTTCCAGATAAGAAGTACCGCGGAGCCAGGAGACCATTTACACATGAAGGACCGTTCCATTTTATCAGTGAAGATGGGAAGTCAGATTCAGAAGGTCAATAGAATTAACAAGAAGCCAAAGAAAATTTTTTCTTTGGTTTTTCTCTTTATCTTATGAACACTAAGTCTATTAAAAGAATTTGTCAGGCGGCAAGCCTACTAATGAATCGGAAATAATAACAACTTATCAGAAAAAGCATTTAGGATAAAAACAAAGCAGATCAGTTATTTTGAAATCTCCATGAGTGGAAGGATGGTAACCAAGGCAGTACGTTTGAAATGCCTTTTCCGCAAAAATATGGTAGCGTCGAATGAGAGAATCAATCAGTTGAAGGAGGCATTTTATGAAGACAGTAATGTGGTTTCGACGGGATTTACGTATACAGGATAACAAAGCTTTGTATCATGCGATTCAGGATTTAACAGATACGGACGAGTTGGTTCTGTTATTTCAAGTCAACCCGAACCAGTTTTTGGAAGATAGCAAAAACCATCAAGCTTTTTTTGCCAGCGTAAAGCAATTTAAGGAGACGATCGACCAAACAAGTCATCTTCACATTCAATATGGCGATCCAGCAGAGCTGTTCAGAAAATTAAAGGAGGCTTTACCAGATTGGAGGAGGGTCTACTTTAACGAGGATACGACAGGTTATGGTGCTATTCGCGACGCGGAAGCAAAGGCGTTCTTTAAACAAAACGACATCGAGTATTTTCGTTTTCAAGATCATTATCTGCATGGTGCTGGAGAAATAAAAAATCAGCAGGGAGAATACTACAAAGTTTTCACTCCCTATTACAACAAATGGAAGGAACGTGTCAAGGAAACACCAGTTGCGGTATCATTCGAACCAGATTTAATTTACTCAAAGCCGTTGTTTTTAGACGATGAAAAAATATTTGAGGATTTTGTTTCGAGCTTTCCTAGGGATACCGAGATTGGTGAGGAAGCAGCAAAACGTCAGTTGAAAAAATTTGTAAAAAAATATCTCGCAAACTACGAAAAGGCGCGTGATATTCCTAGCTTAGATCAAACAAGCCATCTATCTCGCTATCTCCGTACAGGAGAGCTATCGGTTCGTACAGTGTGGCAGGTTTTACAGGATGAAAAGGTAACGCAGGGGAGCCGAACCTTTGAAAAAGAATTGTGCTGGCGAGATTTCTACAACATGATTTATACCAATGCACCTCGCCAAAAAAAAGAGCCGATTCAAGCTCAGTTTCGATTCATTCAATGGGAGAATGATCAAGAAAAATTTGAAAAGTGGCAGCAAGGGAATACGGGTTTTCCGATCGTCGACGCGGCGATGCGTCAGCTAAATGAAACCGGCTGGATGCACAATCGTTTGAGAATGATTACGGCATCCTTCTTAACCAAAGATATGTTGATTGATTGGCGCTGGGGAGAACGTTATTTTCAGAAAATGCTGATCGATTATGACCCTGCCAGTAACATAGGAGGCTGGCAATGGGCGGCTTCCACTGGAACGGATGCTGTTCCATATTTTCGCGTGTTTAACCCTACAACACAATCGGAAAAATTTGATCCAGAGGGAAAATTTATCAGAAAATACGTAAAGGAACTAGTAGCATTGCCTAATAATTGGATTCATCAGCCAGAAAAGCTGACAAAAGAGGAGCAGGAAGAGTTCGGTGTAATTTTAGGTGAGGATTATCCATTGCCTATTGTTGATCATAAGGATCGTCGGAAGAAGGCGATCGCTAAATATGAAGCGAGTAAAGAATACGCTCGTGAGGTACAAGAGCATGAAGATATCTAATTGAATAGAATGGTAAAAAATGTTATTTTTGTTTAGTTTGACAATTAGATATAAAATAACGGATAGATACGAAAGTATAGGGTGATAAAAATTGACGTTGTCTGTTTTATCACCCTAATTTTTTTTCATGTGACTATTCGATTATTATTTTTTTCTTTTAAAAGAAAAGTTATTGTTAAAAGCCTTGATACAAATACATTTATTCACAAAATAAGTCCTGCTGTTATAGTGCAGATTATAATTTATCTTGACAACTATAACAGAACGCTCCATAATTTTTAGAGAAATTATGTGGGAGGTGACTGGATAAATGACAATGAACATGGGGGCGAAAAAACTGCATAGCATCGGGGAGGCTGCAGAAATTTGTCGCGTTTCTAGAAAAACATTACGGTTTTACGAGGAATTAGGGCTACTCGTACCGGATCATGTAAGTCCGAAAAACGGCTATCGTTATTACAGTGAAGATACAGTAATGATGATACCTATCTTGAAATATTACAAGCAGATGGGGTTTCGTTTGCAGGAAATGACAGGTGTTTCAGACACGACTGATTATTTTTATCACCAACGAAATTTTTTAAGTAAGCTGGATGAATTGAAAAGAGAAGAAGAACGCATTCAAAATTGCCATGAGTCAGTGTCCGATTGGGTTGGACTGCTCAATGAGGGAACGATGGCAATGGAGAACCACATCAATAACATTAGTTTGAAGTACATTGATCGTGATTCCTATTATTTTTTAGAACAGGATTTTGAATACGATTACAAGTCGTCGATTATCAATATCGAGTGGACGAATTATCTAGAACATTTTGAAAGTGAGATTACGGGTCCTGTTATCTTAAGTTTTAGTGACTATCATTCAAAAGCGAATGGCAGTATACAACGAGCGACTGTCATCCAAAAACCGGTTCGAAATAGTAAAATGCTTATACCAAGACAAGATTTCGGCGGTCAAATTTTTGCTTGTTTGTATCATTTAGGCGATCATAAAACAATTTCTGAAAAGTATCGTCTTATAGAAGAGTGGGCAGCCGAAAACAATTATGAAATCGGCCCCAACTGTTATGAGCGATATGTCATTGATTATTGGTCTATTCAAGATCCGAATAAATTTGTAACAGAGATAATGCTTCCGGCAACAAAAAGATAAGCGCAAACAGTCAAGCGTCCTTATGATGCTTGGCTGTTTCTTTTGATCAATTTATGAAAAATACAGAGGAAAATTTCTGAAAATTTGAAACGTCAATGAGCCTTGTCTCTAAGGGCAAGGTTTCCGAATATTCATAACAAATGCAAAGAAATGACCGTCAAAATAGGATTATTTAAAAAAAGAAAACAAAGAAAACGTTTTCATTCATGGTTTATTTCCTTAAAATGATTTACTTTTACCTTTCAAAAAAGATTAAATTGTTACTGAGATTCTTTTTTTTTCGTTGTTTCTGTATTAATTGAGATGGGGACACGAGTCGTTGAGAGAAAAATAATTTTAAATAAGTTAAAGGGAACAAACAAGAAGATTCTAAGCTTTGTTTCCGAGTTAACGGATGTAGATTCTCGATTGGTACAGTTAATTGAGAATACTCTCTGTTTCAGAAGAAAACTTTGTGTACTATTGAACAATTTTTTTAAAATATTTTGTTGACTCCTACCGTAAGGGAACATTCTAAAGTGAAGAAGGAAAAATTAATTGCGTGTTCAACGCAAATGGGAGGAACTCAAATGAAGTACGATGCATTAGGAATGGTAGAAACAAAAGGACTCGTGGGTTCGATTGAAGCAGCAGACGCAATGGTCAAGGCGGCAAATGTCTCTCTAATCGGAAAAGAGCTTGTCGGTGGCGGTATTGTAACCGTTATGGTTCGTGGTGATGTTGGAGCGGTTAAAGCTGCAACTGACGCTGGAGCAGCAGCGGCACAGCGAGTAGGGGAGTTATTGTCTGTCCATGTGATTCCACGTCCTCATGGGGAAGTTGAATCCATTCTGCCGCATATAACGAATGAATAAGGGGAATTGATATGAATAGTGAGAAAAGTGTCATGCAATCGGCAGTTTCTGCAGAAACAAAAATGAAAGCGGTCGGTAAAAAATTTCGTGTTGCTGGAATAAGTAATGGGTTAATTTCCGGTTTAACTTACGGCATTTATTCCACGTTAGTAATGGTTGCCAGCGGGTATGATCCATTGGTTAGCGCAGCGGGTTTTTTAGCGGCACCTTTTGTTTGTTCAGGTTTAAATGACTTTTTTGCAGGAATCTGGCTTTTATTCTATAACGCGAAGCAGGGGCGTTTAAAGGAATTATCTCGTACATTGAAAACAAAGCCGGGACAAATGCTGGTAATCGGCTTCTTACTAGGGGGACCAGTAGCAAACGGCGCTTATTTGATTGGTTTAGCAATGGCTGGAGCTTACGCGATTCCGATTTCAGCAACCTGTAGCCTTTTTGGCGCATTGTTCGCTTGGATATTCTTGAAGCAACGTCCGACAAAACGCGTTGTTTTCGGAATGGTCTTGTGTGTGGTTGGTGCCATCATCATTAACTTCGTGAAACCAGAAGGGGCACCGAACTTTACGTTGGGGATCATCTGTGCATTGATCGCGGCAATTTGCTGGGGACTTGAGGGCGTGTTCTCTAGCTTTGGCGGTGCCATGATTGATACAGACGTAGCAGTGAACCTCAGAGAATTGATTTCTGGTTTGGTAGTTCTAGTACTAATCGTTCCTCTTGTGGGGGGAATGAATTTGTTAGGCGGTACCTTAACGGCTGGTATCCCGATTTTGTGGCTGGTTTTATCTGGTTTAAGTGCGGCAGTCTCCTTCGTTTGCTGGTACAAAGCGAATTCGATGGTAGGCTGTGCGATCGGAATGTCTCTAAACGTTACGTATGCTTTCTGGGGCGTTTTGTTCTGCGTAATCTTCTTAGGACAAACGTTAACTGCAACGATCGTCATTGGGTCAATTGTCATCGTATTAGGGGCGATTATCGTTACGATGAATCCTTTAGATTTAATCAGAAAAGGAGATGCATAGGATGGTACTACCAAGCAGAATGGCTGTTTTAAATCATATGTCTGACGACACTGAAGTGGATGTAAAGCAAGTAATGACCGCGCTAAAAAAAGACTATGGAAATGAAAAACAGTTTAACGAAAAAATGTATTTGGATCATTTATTAGCCTTAGAGGCGAATGGTTTAGTCGAAATGACTAGCTACGATTTGGATAAAGAGAATGAATTGGTGATGCGTTACAAGATTACAGAGGATGGACGAAGCACTGTAATGAAATATGTGGACGCGGCATATCGAAAAGTGTAAGGAGGCAAAAAGGTGAGGTACAAGGGTGAAGAAGCACTAGGACTGGTTGAAACGATCGGATTAGTTCCTGCGTTAAAGGCCTGTGATGAAATGCTGAAGGCAGCAAATGTGGAACTGATTTCCTATGAAAACATTGGATCGACCTTAGTCACAATCATGATCAAAGGAGATGTGGCGGCAGTCGAGGCGTCGGTGGCAGCTGGTGCTAGCGCTGCTGAAGCAATCGGTAAATTAACCGCGCAAAACGTGATGCCAAGGCCCATCCGAGCGGTGGGAGATATTGTTTCTGTTCACGACATTGATCAATAAGGAGTGAGAATATGGAAAGATACGAAGCAATCGGAGCAATTGAGACCTTCGGGTTAGTTTTTGTTTTAGAAGCTGCCGATGCGATGTGCAAGGCGGCAGATGTGGAACTAGTCGGCTATGAAAATGTAGCCTCTGGCTACATTTCGGTCATTGTAAGAGGCGATGTCGCCGCCTGTAAAACAGCTGTGGAAACAGGGGTTGCAGCAGTTGAGGAGATGGGTGCTGAAGTATATAGCTCTGTCGTTATTGCTAGTCCTCATATTGATTTGGGAAAAATCATTGACCGTTATTCGTTGGAGCAGCTGCTTCCAGCATAAGGAGTGGAACGCATGGAATTTGTGGATAAAGATTTAATATCAATCCAAGAAGCCCGTATCTTAGCGGAATCCGCTCGTGATGCGCAATGTTTATTACGGGAATATGATCAGAAAACAATTGATCGCATGCTCAAACAACTCCTAGGCGAAGTAAAGCAACAGCTACCGGAGCTGGTCGCCTATGAAGTGACTGAGACAAAGCGAGGAAATGTGAAGGATAAATTACAGCTATGGCAATCCTTTTTAGGGCAGCTTAGCGAAGCGTTGGAAGAGCAGACCATTGGTTCTTTAAAGACAGAAGGCTCACTAAAACATATTGGTGTGCCGCTGGGAGTGATTGCAGTGATTCTGCCAGCAGAAAATATTCTGCTAAATGCTTTGTTTGCGACTGTAAGCGCATTAAAATCTGGAAATTCGGTCATTTTAATTCCTGCGGGCAAAACAGAAGCCATTGCTTCAAAGCTTTTTGACATTTTTCAACCTGTAAAAGCTGGATTTCCTCAATCAAGTGTTTGTCTCATGGAAAACACAGCGCTAGAAGGAATTGAAGCGATGATGAAACACGAATCGGTAGCTTTAGTTATCAATATCGGTAGTCCTGCTTATTTCAATTTGAAAACTGCAGCAAAGCCGATGATTTATGGGAGCAGCGGTTCTACACCAGTATTTATTGAACGAACTGCGGATATCCAACAGGCTGCAGAAGAAATAATCTCCAGCCGAGCCTTTGATAATGGACTTTTGCCTTCTGCTGAGCAGTTTGTGATTGCGGAAAGTATGATTGCCAGTGAGGTAAAAATGCAGATGATGCAGGCGGGAGCTCACTTCATGAGTGGGGAAGAAGAGCGGCAACTGTTAGCACATCTGTATTTAGGCAGTGAGATCAATCCCGCGTTTGTCGGAAAAGATGCCAAAGCACTGGCTAGTTTAGCAGGGTTCACTGTCGCTGAAGAAACACGTGTACTAGTTTCGGAACAGCCGTATATTTTTGACGAGAATCCATTTGCAACGGCTCTTCAGTGTCCGATTCTGACTTTCTACTTGGAATCAGATTGGATTCACGCTTGTGACAAGTGTATTCAATTGTTAAAAGAAAAGCAGAACGGTCACACACTAGCGATTCATTCCAAGGATCAAGCGATTATCCGCGAATTCGCATTGAAGAAACCCGTGGGCCGTATGCTCGTCAACACTGGGACGAGCTTAGCCGGAATCGGACTGGATTCAACGTTGCCCGTGTCATTGATCTTAGGTGGGTTGACGACTGGACGCGGGTTTAAAGCAGAAAGCATCACTGCCAGAGACCTCAGGTATGTTCGTGAGATAGGGTACAAAAAGGGTGAGACCTTTATTGGGCAAAAAGTGAAAGACGATCCGATCTTAGATGAACAAGCACTATTAGAAAAGTTTTTGAAAAAAATTATGGAGCAGTAAAGTGAGGGAGATAAATGGATATCAAAGAATTTTCAGCCAAGCTGGCTGAAGCAACCAAAGAATTAAGCTCGGAAGAAAGACAGGCGCTAATGAAAATGTTCGCCTCTGTTTCCGATGAAGTCAAAAAGGATGACATCGTAACAGAAACATTAGCCTCAGAAGAAGGAACAGCCATTCCTAATGGGATTACGAAACGTTTGCAGGCCTTAAAGGATAATTATTTAGAGCAGGTTCCATCAATTACGACCTATCGTGCCCGTGCCATCACGAAAATCGCTAAAGAAAATCCTGGTATGCCAAAAATTGTTTTACGAGCGAAGTGTTTCCGCTATTGCTGTGAAACAGCACCGTTAGTGATTCAGGATCATGAACTGATTGTCGGGGCACCTAATGGAAAACCTCGTGCCGGGGCTTTTTCACCAGATATCGCATGGCGTTGGATGGAGGATGAGATTGACACAATCGGCAATCGTCCGCAGGACCCGTTTTACATTTCTGACGAAGACAAGAAGATCATGCGAGAAGAGCTTTTCCCATTTTGGAAGGGTAAATCTGTGGATGAATATTGCGAGGACCAATACCGTGAAGCGGGTGTTTGGGAATTGTCTGGTGAGTCCTTTGTTTCAGACTGTTCTTACCATGCGTTAAATGGCGGTGGTGATTCGAACCCTGGCTACGATGTAATCTTGATGAAAAAAGGCATGCTGGATATTCAAAATGAAGCGAAGGCCCATTTGGAAGAGCTTGACTATGAAAATCCAGAGGATATTGAAAAAATCTACTTCTATAAATCAATCATTGATACGACAGAGGGTGTAATGATCTATGCCCGTCGTATGGCTGATTATGCTGCGGAGCTTGCAGCAAAGGAAACCAATCCGAGACGTAAAGCCGAGCTTCTGAAAATTTCAGAGGTTAATCGTAAAGTTCCAGCGCATAAACCGGAAACATTCTGGGAAGCGATTCAGGCTGTTTGGACTATTGAATCCTTGCTAGTTGTTGAAGAAAATCAAACAGGAATGTCCATCGGACGGGTCGATCAATACATGTACCCATACTTCAAAGCGGACTTGGAAGAAGGACGAATGAACGAGTTCCAAGCCTTTGAGCTGGCGGGCTGTATGTTGATTAAGATGTCAGAAATGATGTGGATTACCAGTGAAGGCGGGTCTAAATTCTTCGCAGGATACCAACCGTTTGTCAATATGTGTGTCGGCGGCGTGACACGCCAAGGTCGTGACGCGACGAATGAGCTGACGTATTTGTTAATGGATGCTGTTCGTCATGTGAAGGTTTATCAGCCGTCTCTTGCTTGCCGAATCCATAATCACTCACCACGAGAATACTTGAAGAAAATCGTTGATGTGGTTCGCGCAGGAATGGGCTTCCCAGCTTGTCATTTCGATGATACTCACATCAAAATGATGCTGGCTAAAGGGGTTTCGATCGAGGATGCTCGGGATTATTGCTTGATGGGCTGTGTGGAGCCGCAAAAATCGGGTCGATTGTATCAATGGACCTCAACTGCCTATACACAATGGCCGATTTGTATCGAGTTGGTTTTAAACAAGGGTGTTCCACTGTGGTATGGGAAACAAGTTTGCCCAGATATGGGGGATCTGTCGCGCTTTACTACTTATGAGGAATTCGAAGCGGCGGTTAAAGAAGAGATCAAGTACATCACTAAATGGACAGATGTGGCAACCGTCATTTCGCAACGAGTTCATCGTGATCTAGCGCCAAAACCATTAATGTCCATCATGTATGAAGGCTGTATGGAAAACGGAAAAGATGTTTCTTCTGGTGGGGCGATGTATAACTTTGGTCCTGGAGTTGTTTGGTCAGGTTTAGCGACGTACGCTGATTCAATGGCGGCCATCAAAAAACTTGTTTTTGATGACAAAAAATATTCACTGCAGGAATTGAACGAAGGATTAAAAGCGGACTTCGTAAATTATGACCGCATGAGAACGGACTGCTTGAACGCGCCGAAGTATGGAAATGATGACGATTATGCCGATCTAATCGCAGCAGATTTGATCAACTTTACAGAATCAGAGCATCGTAAATACAAAACCTTGTATTCTGTTTTGAGCCATGGAACGTTGTCAATTTCTAACAATACACCATTTGGACAATTGACGGGTGCTTCCGCAAACGGACGAAAAGCTTGGACCCCATTATCAGATGGGATCAGTCCAACCCAAGGAGCCGATTACAAAGGTCCGACAGCTATCATTAAATCCATCTCAAAAATGTCTAATGACAGCATGAACATCGGAATGGTACACAACTTCAAGATTATGTCTGGCCTGTTGGATACGCCTGAAGGAGAAGAAAGCCTGATTACATTGTTGAAAACGGCTTGTCATTTAGGAAATGGAGAAATGCAGTTTAACTACTTGGACAATAATACGCTGATCGAGGCACAAAAGCATCCTGAACAATACCGTGATTTGATTGTTCGTGTGGCGGGCTACAGCGCCTTCTTCGTAGAGCTGTGTAAAGATGTTCAGGATGAAATTATCTCACGGACAATGTTGACAAAATTTTAGAAAATAAGCTGGAGCTTGGAATGGATGGTTGATGTGAAAGAGGAACGGATTGAACGGCAAGCGATGATTTTCAATGTACAAAAATACAGCCTGTATGACGGTCCTGGGATCAGAACTATCGTCTTTTTCAAAGGCTGTCCATTGCGTTGCCAGTGGTGTGCCAATCCAGAAGGAATCAAGCGTAAGTTTGAAGTCATGTATAAAGAGAGCGTGTGTAACGATTGTGGCACGTGTGTTGAGGCGTGTCCTTTAGGCATTCATTATCTGGATGAAAAGGGCAAACATCAAGTGCGTCGCGATATTTCCTGTAACGGGTGTCAAAAATGTGTCGACGCCTGTCCTAAGAAGGCGTTGAACATTACAGGGACGATCAAAACGATCTCACAATTGATGGAGGTCATCCACGAAGACGATGCTTTCTACGAAATGTCCGGCGGAGGGGTAACCTTTAGTGGTGGTGAATGCACCGCCCAGCCAGAAGCGGCATTGGCACTTTTGAAGGCATGTAAATCAGATGGCATCAATACAGCGATTGAGACCTGCGGCCATAGCGGGATGAAGAAGCTGTTGGAGATGGCGGATTACACGGATCTCTTTTTATATGACATGAAGCATATGGACCCTGTTCGACACAATGAATTAACGGGTATCAGTAACGAGAAAATTTTAGCGAATTTGAAAGAATTGCTGGTACGTGGCTACAAAGTTCAGATCAGAATGCCGATGTTGAAAATGATTAATGACAGCCATGAGGAAATTAAGGAAATCGTCGACTTTTTACTTCCTTACAAGGAACTGCCGAATTTTAAGGGGATCGATCTGCTGCCGTACCATAAGCTGGGCGTCAATAAATACGGCCAGTTAGGGATGGACTATCCTGTGGAGGGCGATCCGAGCTTGTCAGATAATGAGCTGGATCAGATTGAAGGCTGGATCGCTGAATATGATTTCCCGGTCAGAGTCGTGCGACATTAAGGAGGAGCAGTCATGTCAGAAATAATCGCGCAACGAGTGATTGAAGAGTCGGTGCCAGGCAAGCAGATTACGTTGGCGCATGTCATCGCGGCGCCGATAGGCAGTGTCTATCAATCATTGGGGATTGATGAGGCGGGAGCCATCGGAATTTTGACCCTCTCACCTTTTGAAACGGCGATGATCGCGGCTGATACTGCAGCAAAGGTAGCGGATGTAGAGATTGGTTTCTTAGACCGTTTTACCGGCTCGGTCGTAATTACAGGTGATGTAGAAAGCGTAGAAACTAGCTTAAGAGAAGTGCTGCGAGTCTTCAAAGAAGTTCTGAAATTTAGTGTCGTCGATGTGACTCGAACATGAAAATTCTTTTAGTGGGTCCACGAAGTAGTGGGAAAATGACTTTGGCGAATTATTTTGAAGAAAAGGAAGAACCGTTAAGAAAAGTCGCCAGTATCGTTTATCACAAACGGACAATCATTGTTCCTGACAGCTATTTGGAAAGTCCTTGGATGCACAAGCATGTCATTGCCCTGCAGCAGTCGGCGGATTGCGGTATCTTTCTGCAGCCAGTTACGGCGAGTCGCCGCAGCTACCCGCCGAATTTTGCAAAAGCGTTTCGAATTCCTATTTATGGCGTAATCACTTATCACGAAACTTATACAGAAGAAGGACTGAGAAAAGCGAAAGGGCAGCTTTTCTCCTGTGGCATAGATCCTATTGACGACTTGCTTGATTTAGCAAATCCTGATCTGTGTTCAATTAAAAAAATTATTTTAGAAGGGGGGAGAGACGATGGAAACATTTAAAATGGCGACAAAAATATATTCCGGTAATCAAGCGATACACGCTTTAAAGGATTTCGATTTTCAACAAGTATTAGTAATCTGTGATCCTTTCATGGTCGTCAGCGGAATGGTAAAAAAAGTGACGACCATTCTAACAGAAAATGAAATTGCATTTCAGCTTTTCTCTGAAATTGTTCCTGATCCAACGATTGAGGTAGTGACAAAAGGAGTGGCTTATGCTGCAGGTTTTCAACCAGACGCGATCCTTGCATTAGGAGGCGGGTCTGCTCTGGATACGGCCAAAGCAGTTCGCCAAATCTACCAGCAAGTCGAGCTGGAAAAGAAGATACAGTTGATTTGTGTTCCCACCACAAGTGGAACAGGCAGTGAAGTGACTTCCTTTGCGGTGATTTCTGATCCCTCTGTTAATGGAAAATATGCCTTAGTAGATGAAAGAATGATTCCAGAAATCGCGATTCTTGATCCAGCTTTTACTCTCACTGTACCAAGCGGAGTGACTGCGGATACAGGGATCGATGTGTTGACGCACACCTTAGAAGCTTATGTTTCAACGGATGCAACAGATTTCACCGATGCCTGTGCGGAAAAGGCGATGCGAATCATATGGCAGGACCTAGACAAGGTTGTTGCTGATGGGGAAAACAAAGAGCTGCGAGAAAAAATCCACAATGCTTCTTGTTTAGCAGGTATGGCGTTTAGTGAAGCATCATTAGGGATTTGTCATAGCTTGGCGCACGCACTGGGTGGACGTTTTCATATCCCGCATGGTCGCGCGAACGCCATTCTGTTACCCCATGTGATTTCATTCAATGCAGGGATAGAGGGTGACTTCGCTTCACCAGCTTTAACGAAATACGCAGAAGCTGCGAACCTGCTAGGACTTCGCTCCATGACTGATCGGACGACGGTGAGCCTGCTTATCGCGGGGATTCAGAAGCTGACGCGAAAATTTGAGGTGCCGAAATATGTCACTGAGTTAGAGATTGATGAAGGGGAATTTCTTGCAGCGATTCCAGAAATGGCCGAAGCCGCGTTAAAGGATAAATGCACGTTAACGAATCCTCGAAAAGTAACTCGTGAAGATTTGGCAGGTATTTACTCTAGGATTTGTCGAGGTGGTCATTGATGCGCTACATCACAGAACAAGAGCTGCAAGTGAAGAACCGTCACCAGCCTTTTAAAGAACTTTTTTTAGACACGAATGAGCGACTAACCCCCGGAGCAAAGCAGTTTCTGTCAGATCATCAAATTAAGCTTATTAGCGAGGGCAGGTCAGAACTAGGAAGTCATGCTGAAGGGAATGACACGAAGGAAAGGGAAGTTGCGATTAAAAAAGCAAACTTCTTTTCGTTACTCGAGATCGAGCTATGGGAAGCCGCGTTGAAAGCAAATGAACTAAGCACGGCAGCCAGCCGTCGAATCGTTGGTTTAGCACAAACAGTAACTCGCATTAAGGAAGAAAAATTTGATGAGCTTGAGCTGTCGGAAGCCGCTTCTGATGAAGAGGATGACCTTTCTGAATTAAATGAAGCGCTCCTTTTTCAGCCAGGCGGCAAAGTAATTTTAAGTCTGCATCGTGCAGCTGTTTATGCGGAGACTTTACAAGTTTTTGTTTCAGCAGAACAAGAGCTCGCTCTAAAAAAACTGATTTACTGGATGAAACAAGCGGAGGATCAGCTACAAAACCTTTAAAAAATTTCTAAAAGTCGGAGGAAATGTCTGTGATGATCATGAACGATAGAAAGGCCTGTGACCAATTAGTCGCAGAATTTGAAGCAGTAATTAAAGAGCCGAAAAAAAGTGCGGCAGAGATTTACTATACCGGTGTCGATCTTGGGACAGCCTGTATCGTCTTGGCTGTTATGGACGAAAATTTTCAACCTGTGGCGGGAGCTTATCGTTATGCTGATGTTGTCCGAGATGGGATGGTCGTTGATTATATCGGCGCCATCAGTATCGTCAAAGAATTAAAGGCGGAGCTAGAGGAAAAGCTGGACACCGAATTAATTTACGCAGCAGCGGCGATTCCCCCAGGAACCGATGCGTTGGATGGTGGAGCGATAAAAAATGTGGTTCAAGGTGCGGGCTTTGAGTTAACCAATGTGTTAGACGAACCAACTGCTGCCAATCAAGTTTTATCCATTCAAAATGGTGCGGTCGTCGATATCGGCGGCGGAACAACGGGTATTTCCATTATTAAGGATGGAGAGGTAGTAAAAGTTACAGATGACGCAACTGGGGGGACCCACTTGACACTAGTCACCGCCGGGGCCTATTGTTTTTCATTTTCTGAAGCGGAACTTTACAAACGAGATCAGAACAATCATTCAGAGCTGATCGGGGTCTTAAAGCCAGTAGTAGAAAAAATCGCCACGATCATCACAGCACAAATCGAGGGCTTCGAAATTGATGGACTGTATTTAGTTGGTGGGACAGCTTGTTTGACAGGAATCGAAACAATCATCGAGTCAAAAACAGGAATTAAGACCTATAAACCGTTAAACCCCATGTTCGTAACGCCTTTAGGGATCGCGTTGAGCTGTACGGATGAAATATTGTAGGCGAATCTGGCAATAAGCTAAAAGTCTCAAAGCAGGACTTTTATTCTTTTATCATATTGCCGGAGCAGAGCAGTTGAGGTAGAGGAGGAACAGTAAAATGGATTGTCGCATAATTAAGTCTCCTGGTGAAGGCACCCTAGCCATCTTGAATCGCCGCAAAGGCTCAGGACCAAAATCGGCTTTGGAAACACCAGACGCAGTGGGACTCGTACAGGGGAAACTGATCGAAATGGTTTGTGCCGCAGATGTCGCGGAAAAAGCTGTCGGTGTGACGGTGGAGGATATTCGTGGCAGCTGTCCGCAAAATATGATACTTTTGGCAATTTTTGGCGATACCGCATCCGTTGAGTCAGCCATTGAAGAAATCAAACGAAAAGACAAGGAACGAAAATGGTAACGGCACGATTGATCGATAATATCTGGGCGACACGCAAATCGGAGCAGCTAAATGGGTTAAAGCTGATGATTGCAGAGGTAATTGGCGGTTCTCGTGATGGCGAACAGCTGATTGTCTGTGATGTCATCGGAGCTGGAATCGGTGATCGCGTGATTGTCACCTGCGGGAGTGCCGCCAGAAGAATGCTGGAAAATGATGCGATTCCAGTAGATGCGGCGGTAATCGGTATTATTGATGAAAGTTGTGAATCTGTATAGAAAGGATCGGAAGCGATGAAAAAATTGATTTGTGTCGAGGATGTTGAACAGTCGCAGGCAGACGGAATAGCTTTATGCGTTGATGGAAATACGATCATCACACCAGCGGCACAAGATTTGATTGAAGCCTTTCAACTGCCCATCAAGGAAAGCTGTGAAACGACGTTAACAGAAGCGGCTATTCCTAATGAGCTCGATAAGAACACGTTAATCCAACTATTAAAGATGATTTTGGCAGGGGAAACGGCTTCATTCCAATGTGAACAGCACGACAGCGGCTTGAAAGTCGTAAAGGGTGAAAGTGTCAAAATGGCGCCCTTCGACACAGGTGATCCCAATGCCAAGGTCTACTATCAAGAGTTGATTAGTAAGGAAGAAGCACAGATCAGCGCCGGCTTTCTTGAAATCGATCATTCCTCCTTTGACTGGGAGCTAACCTATGAGGAGATCGATTATGTGATCAGCGGCACTTTGGAGATTACGATCGAGGGTCAAACATTTACAGCCAATCCGGGAGACGTCGTCTTTGTGCCAAAAGACAGTAAGGTTACTTGGTGTTCACCAAACAAGGTGAAACTGTTTTACGCGACGTATCCAGCAAATTGGCCGGATTTGTTGTGAAATCCTTCCAACGAGCCGTGACTGACATTAAAGGAGCAAGAGTATGAAAGCATTAGGATTAGTTGAAACAAAAGGGTTACTGGCAGCTGTCGAAGCCAGTGATGTCATGCTGAAAACGGCTGAAGTAACGTTGACTCAAAAAGAAGTTGTAGGCGGAGGTTTAGTGACCATTATGGTGCAGGGGGATGTAGCCGCGGTAAAAACAGCCGTGGACGCTGCAGCATCAGCTGTGACAAAGCTTGAAGAATCATTATTGATGACGACACACGTGATCCCTCGACCAGATGAGAGTTTACGATTGTTTGAAGCTGCCGCCGAAGTGGAAATCGAAACGAAAGCTGAAGCTGATAATCCAGCGGATGATCTCAACTTGCAAAATGATGAAGGGGTCGTTAAGTCAGAGAGTCAAGTAGCTAACGAAAAGCCAGAAGCTGAGACACTTCAGGAAGAGTCAAAGGAAACAGAAAATGATACGACACCTACTTCTCCTAGCCAAGAAGTGACAGAAGTTTCGTACTCAGAACTAGAAAAAGCCGGCAAAACAGTAGAAATTGAAAACGAATTGTCTGCTATGAAGGTTTTAGAGCTGCGAAAGCTAGCGAAGAAGCAGCAAAACTTCTCTATTAATAAGAAGGATGTCCATAAAGCCAATAAAGAGCAGCTTATTGCGGCATTGATGCAGCACTTCACTAAGAAGTAGATCGATCAATTTGAAAAAAACACTGATTGCAGAGGCAGTCAGCAATTTAAGCGCTAAAGGAGTAAAAGAAAATGACGACATTTGACAAAGATTTATGCTCCGTCCAAGAAGCACGAGATTTGGCCCGCGCAGGACAGGCGGCAGCTCAAGAATTCGCGACATTTACTCAAGCACAAGTAGATGACATTTTGAAGAACATGAAGGATGCCGCAGAAAAATTTTCAGTTTGCTTAGCAAAAGCAGCGGTGGATGAAACAGGGTTTGGAAAGGTCGCAGATAAAGCTTATAAGAATCATGCGGCGGGAGCTTTACTATATGAAGAAATCAAAGATGAGAAAACTGTTGGGATCATTCACGAGGACACCACGAAGGGTACCTTTGATGTGGCGGAGCCTGTCGGATTAGTATTAGGGATTATTCCTTCCACCAATCCAACATCAACTGTGATTTTCAAAGCGATGGTCGCATTGAAATCGAGAAACGCGATCGTCTTCGCACCGCATCCGGCTGCAGCTGAATGTACAAAAAAAGCGGCGGATATGATGAGCCGAGCCGCCGAAGCGGCAGGCGCGCCCAAAGGAATTATTAGCTGTGTAACCACACCAACCATGGCCTCTACCAATGAGCTGATGCATGCAGCTGAGGTGAAATTAATTATCGCAACAGGTGGTCCTGGAATGGTGAAAGCGGCCTATAGCTCTGGAAAACCAGCGATTGGTGTGGGTGCGGGGAATTCTCCTGCCTATATCGAGAAAACCGCGGATGTGAAGAAAGCGATCAGTCAAATTATTGCCAGTAAGACCTTTGACAATGGAACGATCTGCGCTTCAGAACAATCGATCATCTGTGAAGAGAGCAATGAGGCGGCAGTCATCGCTGAATTGAAGGCACAAGGCGGCTACTTTATGTCAGAGAAAGAGACAGAAAAAGTTTGCGGATTGCTCTTCAAAGGCGGCAGTCATGCGATGAACGCTAAATTTGTTGGACGAACACCGCAAGTGATCGCAGAAGCGGCTGGTTTTACTGTTCCTCATACAACTACAGTTTTGGTTGGTCGACAAAATGGTGTGGGTGCTGGAAATCCATTGTCCTTTGAGAAATTAACCACCGTTCTAGCTTTCTACACCGTGAAGGATTGGGAAGAAGCTTGCCAACTGAGTATTAATTTATTACAAAACGGCATCGGGCATACGATGAGCATTCATACGAATGATCGAGATATTGTATTGAAATTTGCCGCAAAACCGGCTTCTCGGATCTTAGTCAATACTGGCGGCAGTCAAGGTGGTACAGGAATCAGCACCGGTTTGCCAATCTCCTTCACTCTTGGCTGTGGAACCTTTGGTGGAAGCTCTGTTTCTGAAAACGTTAGTCCGAAGCATCTATTAAATATTAAGAAGGTGGCCTATGGCTTAAAGGATGTTACGACTTTAGTCACTGAAGACAACAGCTTCACACATCCAGAACTGGAAGAGCCCATCGATGCATGTTTGACCACTCAAACAGCTACTAGCGAGCCAAAAGGCGGGGATTCAGAAGAACTCAATTTCTCTGCTGCTGAATTATCTGAGTTAGCGGAGGTTGTTCGAAAAGTCTTAACCACCATGAATGCCTAAGCTTTCTGATGTAAATAAAGAAATAAAGGAGTACAAATGGAAGATTATGAAGTGATTCTAAATGCCATCATGGCGCATTTAAATCCTGAAGACAAACCGAAAGACGATACGATTCCTGTTGGGATTTCGAACCGCCATATTCATTTAAGTCAAGCGGCAGTCGATAAATTATTCGGCAATCAGTATCAATTAACTAAGCTAAAGGACTTGTCTCAGCCTGGCCAATACGCCTGCAAGGAATGTGTCACGCTTGCTGGTCCCAAAGGTGTAATCGAGAAGGTGCGTGTCTTAGGACCAGTCAGATCAGCGACACAAGTAGAAATCTTGCAAAGCGATACCTTTAAATTAGGGGTAAAGGGAGCCCTGCGGTTGTCAGGTGATTTAGCTAATACTCCTGGAATCACCCTGATTGGGCCAAACGGTTCCTATGAAATTCAGCAGGGAGTAATTATTGCCAAACGTCACATCCATGTGTTACCAGAACAAGCTGAGCAATTTGGTGTGACTGACGGTCAAGTCGTCTCTATCGATTTTGAAGGAGAACGCGGCGGAAGCTTAAACAATGTAGTAATTCGCGCGACTGCGAATTCAGGCTTGGAGTGTCATATTGATACCGAAGAAGCCAATGCTCTTGGCGTTATGCCAGGAACATCAATAAAAATTAGAAAATAATTTAGGAGGAATACAAAAATGAAATCAGATGCATTAGGAATGATCGAAACAAAAGGATTAATCGGATCAATTGAAGCAGCAGACGCAATGGTGAAAGCGGCGAATGTGACCTTAGTCGGGAAAGAACGTGTCGGCGGCGGAATCGTGACCGTCTTGGTACGTGGAGATGTCGGTGCAGTGAAGGCGGCAACGGATGCTGGTGCAGCAGCGGCGCAGCGTGTAGGTGAATTACTATCTGTTCACGTTATTCCACGCCCTCATTCAGAGGTAGAAACAATTTTACCATCAACCAACGCTTAGAAGGTCGCTGTTGAGAAATAGCTGTACATACTCTTAGATTCTCTTCCAACGTGGGAATCAAAGGTATGTACAGTTTTTTTGTTCAGGATAAAAAAATTCTGAGGTAATTCTGAACGTGTAGGAAAATAAAATGAATACAACTTTGTGTGGAATGATTATTTTAAATGATTACATACGTTCTTTTAAAATAAATATTTATTATAATAAGATAATAGTTAGTTTGGTTAAGATAACTGTTTTGTTGGTAAAACCATTTTTTATCCTATGATTGATCAATGAAATCCTTTAACACAAAGAGATTATTTTTGAAAGGAAGATAAGGTTAGAAAAATAAAATATTTTCATGCGGTTCGATTTGTGATATGATTAGCCAAAAATAATAAAAGTGTAATAGACGATTGTAGTTTTGTTAAGATGTGTAGTCTGTTTTTTATAGTTAAGGTGTTTTAGATGAGAGAAGAAATCAAAGAAGCGGATATTATTGTAATAAAGGTGGGGACCAGCTTATTGGTCTCACCAGAAAACGGTGTGAGTGAGTCAGCGATATTTAAGCTGGCTAGCGTGTTATCGGAATTGACCACCAGTGGGAAGCGTCTGATTTTAGTTTCATCTGGTGCTGTTGGTGTGGGCATTACGCAATTAGGTGACGTATCGAAATATGCGGCAGCAGCGGTCGGCCAAGGAATTTTAACGGGTTTGTATGAGGATGCGTTTAAGGAGCACCAGCAAAAAATCGGTCAGCTTCTACTAAGTCGAGAGGTTCTAGAGCAGCCAAATAGTCGTCAGGCGTTTATTCAAACACTGCAGGAACTTCTGGCCCATCAAATAATTCCGATTATTAACGAAAATGATGCGGTAACGATAGATGGGGAAGGGCACCAAATGAAGTTTGAAGACAATGATGAGTTGTCCTTATTAGTAGCTGAGGCGGTGCAGGCGGATCTATTAGTGATGCTGACGGACGTAAACGGCCTTTATTCTGAGAATCCTTTGTTGAATGAAGAAGCGACGATGATTCAGCATTTAAGTGAGATTGATCAACGCTTACTGGAAGAATCTGATCCTCATTTAGGAGAATTGAGCCGTGGAGGCATTCGCAGTAAGTTGAAGACTGCGACCGGTGCATTAACCGCCAATATTTCCATGGTACTAGCCAATGGAAAGAGCCCTCAGGTATTGTTCGATATTTTAGCAGGACGCGAGGTTGGCACACTATTTAAGAAATGACGGGAGGAAAAGCGATGTTAAAGGTACAAGGTGGACAATCCTTTAGTAAACAACGAGAAGCGATTCAAGTGGCCTTACTTTCTGGATTTTACTGTGAACAGACAACCTTTCCAATTGCCAGCACAGAAGTAGGCGAAGCCGCGCCATCATTGCAGGAGTTGGCAGCGAAGCAAAAAGTCGATGGAGAAGGCGTGCAAGTGCCAGAGAATTATCAAGCGGTGAATGAGTACACCGACAAAATGATGATTTTTGACTGGCGTGAGGAAACAGGCTTAGAGAAGCTTTTCAGCATTGGGCCTTTTATAAAGGATCAAAATAATGACTTATTGCCGGATGAGCTGACGGTCAAAATGATTCTACCAGAAAAATGTGACGCATCTTTCGTGGCAGCCGCCAGTAATCTAGCCTTTCGTTTAGGGATGGAAACAACAGCGATTAGTGATTGGCTGCTTGTTGAAAATTATCAAGGCGGTCCAGCGATTCTTTTTCGAGAAGCGGAACATTGCCGAATTCAGCAGCAAGACGAGTTGGTGATCATCGAAGGTCGCGGCAAGGAGCTAGAAGAATTCTCAGCAATTATCTGTGAGCAGTTCCCAAAGCTTTCAAGCTTTGAAACCTGGATGAGCTACCTGCAAAAGCTAGTAGATGGCTTTTTGCTGAAAAATCTGGATGGGCAATTGGCCTATGCGTCGAGTGTCTCAGATCAGAAGGTCACTGCCTATGTCTCTCCTGAAATCACGCAGCGGCAAGCAGAAATTGAAGCGGCATTGCCTGAAATAAGCTTTGTGAATCATCGCTCGATGGTGAAAAGCTGGCAGAAATCCTTTGATTTAGACTGGGAAGTGGATGTGTTTTTATCCGAATTGACTGCTGTTTACTCGAAGTTACAGCCAGGAGATCAGATTGAGATTCAAGGAGTTTTAAGCGAAGACCGCCAAGTACGAGCAGAGCTAAAAGACCAAATTGAAGCAGAATTGCAGGCGCGTCAGGTAACCGGAACCGTTGAGTTGATTTGCGCTCATAAGCAAGGCTATTCGTGGATAGACGAAATTATTTTACCTACACTGAAAAGTCAGAAAATTGAAAAAGTTACGATCAATTTCAAGCCTTTTTTACCTGAAGGGATCACCGACTGGACGGATGAAGCGGGCGCGACCCCGACCTATAACAATGTGGATGGGGATGATCCTGAGAAATGGAACGACTTGCCGATTCGCTATTTGCAGGAGCTGTATCCGATTCAAGACAATCTCATAACTGCACTGGATTTGTCGGCTGATCAGATCGAGTTTGCGACGTATTCCGGTACAGAAGAGCTGACTTATGAAGTATTAGCGGAAACGGAGATGGGCATTGAGCGTTGGACCTATCAGGCCAGCTATTCGGAAAGAACCTATTTATCCGCTTATCCTGGAATGAGTAAGGTTCATCCGCCGACGGGTCGAATTCAAGTGACAATTAACGGAGAGTGCTGTTTATCTAAGCAATTCGCAACAGATGTCGAAAAAATTTGGACGCTGTATCAAGAGGAAGTGCTGCCGACTACTCGTGCGTGGGTCGAAGAACATGGAAAAGATCAATTGACTATAGAACAGCAGCCCTTTTTCGCGCAGTTGAAATTAGCTATTTCTGCTAGTGAGCCGAATGAGCAATTAGCAAGCCGTAAAGACCTATTGTCAAGTTTGGATGCCCTACATGAGGATATTTACTTTGCTGGTGCGGATTATTTTAAAAACTATGGATTAGAAGCTTGCGGTGCAATGTTTGAAGAGCCGGGGCTGATTTTACCTGTGATCCGTCAGGAGATCGGCAAGCCGCAATTTGAAGCAACGATTTTTGATCATGTAAAAAAAGAACCGCAAATTTTGGCGGGCGATCATGTGTTGCCTCATCCTAAGGAGCGCAAAGAAGTCCAGTGTACGCTTCATTCCATCACGTATCAGCAGGGAAAATTGATCGCGACGATCCAGATCGAGGGTGTAGCGCCTGAAGTGGTAGAGGCATATGCAAGCTTGCTAGAAAAAGATCTTGTCGCAAAAGAATTTGAATTTGATTTATACGATCAGCTTATTTTTCAGGTGGCGGATCAGCACTTTTTGGTGAAGCAAACGCCGAAAACGACAAAGATTTCCCAGGATTTGACGATTGATCAAATCAATCTCTACCCCGATCAAGTGATCGGTTATGAAGAATACTTAGAAATCATTCAACAGCTGAAGCGTGTGCCGCAGCTTGAGGTCTATAAAATCGCGAACTCCTATTTAGGACGAGAAATTTACGCGATTGAGTTGGTACCGCAAGCCGCTCAGACTGCCTATGTTTCCAGAACAAAACGGCTGACCAACTATCCCTCAGAAATCATTAACGCGCGGCATCACGCCAACGAAGTTTCAGGAACCAACGGCGCTTTCCTACTATTGAAGGAATTATTGACTGATTCGAAGTATCACGGGATTGCTGATCGGTTGAATTTGGTTCTTGTTCCCTTAGAAAATGTGGACGGGGCGGCGATTCATTATGAATTGCAGAAGGATAATCCTGAATGGAAGCTGCATGTTGCTCGTTTCAATGGTGTGGGGAAAGAATTTTATTATGAATACTTCAATCTCGATACCAACTATCCAGAGGCAATGGGGATGACAAGACTTTACGAACGGTTTGTTCCAGATGTCATGGTTGATAATCATGGGGTGCCTACTCACGAGTGGGAGCAGCCATTTTCGGGCTATACATCGCCTTCTTATAAGGGCTTTTGGCTGCCGCGTTCCTTATTATACGGCTATTTCTGGGTGCCTACGAATGAAGAATATCGTTCAAATATTGTATTGAACAAAAAAATTGAAGACGCGATCGCAGAAGCGATTGGTGCGGTTCCTGAGATGAAACATTGGAATGAAGAATGGGCGGCACAATTTGAGACCTATGCCCATAAATGGCTGCCGAAGCTCTTTCCAGCTGAATATTACAAGGAAATGATCAATTACTGGATCGGTTTTGCGGCTGATCCGCAGCATCGCTATCCGTCTATTCGCTTCCCTTGGCTGACTTCAGTCGCCTATACCAGTGAAGTTGCGGATGAGACTGCACAGGGAGATTACTTAACCTTATGTGCCCAAGCCCACGTGGTGCATGACTTAGCCATCATTGATTTATTACTGGCGGCCACCACGCTTTATCAAACTTCGACTGTTTTAACGACAGAAGAAATTGTTATTAGTCATACTCGGCTTCGACCGATTATTGCAACAACTTAAGGAGGAATTTTTTATATGGAATTAGTTAAATTAATAGGTATCTTAATCGTAATTGTCGGCTTTGCGCTAAAATTGGATTCAATTTTGATTATTTTAGTAGCTGCCGTAGTTACAGCGCTCACCGGCGGGTTAGGTGTAGAAGGGTTACTAACGACCCTGGGAACAAGCTTTGTTTCAAACCGTTCAATGGCAATTTTCATTCTAATCATGCTTGTAACAGGAACCTTGGAACGAAATGGCTTGAAGGAATCTGCAGCGAAATTAATCAGTAAAATCAAGAATGCGTCAGCTGGTGCGGTTATCGGTGCCTACGGAATTATGCGTTCCATCTTTGCGGCCTTTAACATCAGCTTTGGTGGGGTAGCTGGATTTGTACGTCCGATTATCATGCCGATGGTGATCGGTTCGATCGAAGCTAAAGGCAAGGAACCAGAAGAGGACTATGTGGAAGAGCTGAAGGGCATGTCTTCAGGAATGGAAAATATCGCATGGTTCTTCTTCCAAGTATTGTTCGTCGGCGGACCGGGAGCGTTATTGGTGCAAGCGACATTGAAGGATTTAGGTTACGAAACCAGCCTGCTTGATCTAGCCAAGGTTGAAATTCCCGTTGCGTTATTTGCCGTCATCGTGGCGATTGTTTATTACTTCTTAAAAGACCGCAAATTATACAAAAAATACTACGGCAGTAAGAAATAGGGAGGAACATACATGTCATTTTTTCTAAGTCAAGACGTTTTATTATCTGAAAAATTACTTGAAATTATTTATATTATTATGGGCGCTGTCGCTATCTATACCGGGATCAAAAACGCCCGTGACAAAGCCAACGCAACCCCGATTGGAACAGCGATCTTTTGGTGTGCCTTAGGAATCGTTATGATGTTTGGTCGTTGGATTCCGCCAATGATCAATGGTGTCTTAGTCATTCTTATGACCCTGCCGCCAATCTTTAAAAAGGTAAACAAAGGAAAAGAAAGTGCCCCAACAGAAGCTGTTACGAAGAAAATGGCGGACAAGATCGGGATGAAAATCTTCATTCCAGCCTTAGCGATGGGAATTTTCGCGATCATTTTCGCGGTATTCACTCAATTAGGCGCGTTAGTCGGTGTGGGTGTCGGTGTTTTAGTCGCGATTGTTATATTGATGGTTTACTCAAACTCAAACAAACCGATTGTGTTTTTAGATGATGCGGAACGGATGCTGTCAACAGTGGGGCCATTAAGTATGCTGCCGATGCTGTTAGCGAGCTTAGGAGCGATCTTTACCGCTGCCGGAGTTGGGGAAGTCATCTCAGAGCTTGTCGCAAAAGTTATTCCTAAAGGAAATGTCAATTTAGGAATCATCGTATTTGCCATCGGCATGATGTTGTTTACTATGATTATGGGGAATGCCTTTGCGGCGATTACCGTTATGACTGTCGGAATTGGTGCACCATTTGTTTTAGCCTATGGTGCTGATCCTACCTTAATTGGGATGGTGGCATTAACCTGCGGATATTGCGGAACTTTATGTACACCAATGGCCGCAAACTTCAACATCGTTCCTGTTGCCATGCTGGAAATGAAAGACCGCTTTGGTGTAATCAAGAATCAAGCATTATTAGCTGTAGTCTTCTTAGTTTTCCAAATTGGCTACATGATTGTTTTCAAATAAGTTTTGTATAAAGAAAGGTGAGAATAATGAACGTATTAATTACCGGTTTTGATCCATTTGGCGGAGCAGCGATTAACCCTGCCTATGAAGCAGTAAAATTATTGCCAGACACCATCGAAGGTGCCAACATTCATAAATTAGAAATCCCAACCGTCTTCAAAAAGGATGGGGAAGTCTTAGCAAAAGCCATCCAAGAGCAAAATCCTGACATCGTGATCTGTGTCGGACAAGCAGGTGGACGCTCAGATATCTCAATTGAAAAAGTTGCGATTAACTTAATGGAGGCCCGCATCCCTGATAATGAGGAGCAGCAGCCATTGAATCAAGTCATCCATGAAGACGGCGAAACAGCCTACTTTGCGACGATCCCAGTCAAAGCGATGGTCAGCAATGTGAAAAAAGCTGGCATCCCATCAAGCGTGTCCTACACAGCTGGTACCTTTGTCTGCAACGATATTATGTACCGTTTACTATACTTAGCGGATAAAGAAAACAAGAATATCAAAGGTGGCTTCATCCACGTTCCGTATTTACCCGAACAAGTGATAGACCTGCCAGTCGGCACACCAAGCATGCTGGTAGAAACTATTGCTAAGGGTCTGGAAGCCGCAGTTGCTGCTGCGATCACTACAGACGAGGATCAAAATGTAGCGATGGGGACGATTATGTAAGTAAAAAAACTGCAAACAATTTCCGTTTTACGGAAGCTGTTTGCAGTTTTTTTTATGACTTATATCAAGTCATTATAGAAAAGGAAGTGAGAGGTGTATTTACTAATAATTATTAACTTATTGATTGTCGATAGTCATTCGGAGAGAGGGCAAACTTTTCATAAAAGATCTTATAGAAAAAGCTCAAATTTTTATAGCCTACCTGTTGAATAATTTGTTCTACGGGGAGATTCGAGTTTCTCAGCAGCAGACTAGCATGATTCAATTTAATCTCTTGAATAATTGAAATGAAAGACTTGCCTACCTGCCTATGGATCATCCGACTCAGATAGCTGGGGTTATAGCCAAAGTGTTCGGCAACTTCCTTTAACGAACAGTTCATATAGTTCTTCTCCATATAATCCAAAATGTCTCCGATATAAAATTCGTTGGCATTTCTGGATTCTTGCGCCTGTTTTTTTTGGAAGGAACGCAACAATTCTGAAAAAATGATGATCATATAGGCGTCAATAATTTCGTGTGAATCTGTACTAGGATCGAAATAATGAGAGAGCAAACCTTCCATTGCATCGAGTAGAAATTCATTGTTCAGCGCTTCGAACACGATGAATTGATCGTGTTTTTGCGTCTCAGAAAGAGCATCAACAGCAAATTGAGCGATCGTACTGTTGGAGGCGAGACGGCTAAGCATTCGAGAAGAGAAGTATTCTTTTTTCATCAGTAAATTAATCAAGATATCTTCTTCTGAGGTTTCCATGATCCGGTGAATGACTTCGGTATCTAATAGGCAAAAGGCCCCTTTATTCAACTGAACCTTTTCCTCGTTGATAATCATCTCTACATTGCCTGAATAGACATAGCTCATTTCAATGAAATCATGCATGTGGAAAGGGGTATAGGAATGTCGGGCGTGCTTCAGAATAATTACTTGGCTGCTTTCTAAAAAATTTTTATAGGCAAAATCTTTTTTTAAGGCGCTTTCTAGATGCTTTTCGTAGGTATATAGATAAACTTTTTGTCCTGCCTCCGTGAGAACAAAGGAAAAATTCTCATCATCTAATGAATGGACCTCTTTGGAATCGGAAGGCTTAAGCAGTGCTAATTCAGTTTCGGTATAAGCAGTCAATCGTTTGCGAATTTCATTTTTGTCCATGCGCTTCCTCCTGTAAAAATAGTCAATGTCCACTGATCTCATTCCTATGGTAGACTGAAAATGATAGCGGTGTCAATAAAATTATAATTTCAGCTAATCATTTGAGAGTATTGATTAAGCTTGTTAAATCAATCTATTTCTTAATTTTATTTCACTAGAGCTGAACGAGGATATGTTACCGTGGTAAAAAAAAAGAAGTAAAATTCGGTCAGTATTCTTGTCAAAATTAGATATTATCTTGAAACGGATCATCCGTTATGATGATTATGATAGCGATATCATAAAGGATGGTCCGGACACCATTGATAGTCACTACAGAATATAGAAGGAGCTGTGACAAGATGAATAGTGAAAAAATGCCTTTAGGGGACAAGATACAAGAAAAGTTGGGGCCATTTTCGGCCAAAGTAAATGGAAATCTCTATATCCAAGCGATTCGAGATGCAATGTTGGCGTATATGCCTTTCACCTTTGTGGCTTCGATCTTTTTGATTATTGCTTTTTTTCCAATCGACGCGGTTACGAATTTTATTACAAAGCTGCTGGGAACAGCGGATGCCAGTGTTTGGCAAAATAAATTGCTGTATGTAAACAATGCCACGCTTGCTATAGGCGGACTTATTGTTGTCATTTCTTTATCCAAATCATTAGCAGAAAAACTGAATGTGAACAATACCCAAAATATTTTAACGGCGTTAGTTTCATTTCTATTATTGACCCCTTTAACTGAAACTGAAAGTGGTCCAATGCTGGACATCTCACGTATTGGCGCACAATCTATGTTTCTTGCCATTGTTGTTAGCATCATCAGTGTAAAACTGTACAAATTGATTGCAGATAAGGATATAAAGATTAAAATGCCTGCGTCTGTCCCGCCAGCAGTGGCTGGACCTTTTGAGTCAGTGATTCCATCATTTATTGTTGTACTGGTGTTCTTTATTTTGCGAATGATCTTAGAGATTGGTTTGAAAAATGATGCACTAAGCCTGATCAATACTGTTTTAGGGGTGCCCTTGACCTTACTTGGAGGTTCTTTAGGCGGGATTGTTGTGGTAAAAATCTTTGAACAATTTTTATGGTTCTTTGGGTTACATGGTTCTTCAATCATCGCAGCGGTTATGGACCCTATTCATCAGGTGCTAGAGGATCAAAACAAAGTTGCTTCCTTAGCAGGGGAGCTTCCTGAAAATATTATCAGCATGAGCTTTAGAAATCACTTTGCATCAATTGGTTTAGTTGGAGCGATTATCGCAATCTTGATTGTGGCAAAAAGTCGTCAATATCGAGAAGTGGGGAAGATCGCTTTTGTTCCTTATCTGTTTAATATTGGAGAACCCACCTTGTTTGGGATTCCGTTGATGCTGAATTTCAGTTATATCATTCCTTTCCTATTAGGAAACACCATTTCGACAGTTGTCTCCTACATTGCCTTTGCGACAGGCTTAGTTCCAGTACCGACAGGCTTAGCCCAACTGCCTTGGACGACACCGATTATCTTTAGCGGTTATTTTGTTACTGGAAGTATCAGAGGATCGATCCTGCAGATTGTGCTGTTAGTGGTGGTTACGTTCCTCTGGCTGCCATTTGTTAAAGCAGCTGACAAGCAAATCTATGAAGCGGAAAAGGCGACGGATTTGGCTTGATCATCGGAGAAGGGAAGGAGGGGACAGTTATCAGTATTTTGATTAATGGTATAGCTGAACCTTACACAGTTTTATTAGATTCCCCGCTGTCAATTGACTGGCGTACAGTGGCTTTTGACCAAGCTGGATATACACTACGAATAACTGACGAGCAGGGCCAACAGATTTTTAAAGAAGAAAAGCAAGCGACGGCAATGAAAGTGAACGTTGATCTAAGTCATTTAGAGCAGGTACGGCAAACATATTTTGTTCAGCTCACGTTGTTTTCTACAACTAAAGAGCAGAGAAAACTGACTAGTCAATTTACAACAGCGAGCAAAAGAATCCAAGAAGCAGAGTGGATCACCCGATTAGATAATCCGATTTTGAAAGAAGCCACGTATTTTAGAGACAATCCTACAATTGTTTTATCGAAACAACTGAAGCTTGATACATCAGTGAAACAGGCGTGGATTGATCTTTGCGGATTAGGCTACTATACCTTGTTTATTAATGGCAAACGTGTTGGAAAAGACTATTTAATCAATGATGTGACCAACTATAATAAGGTTGTCTATTATGATACTTACGAAATCACGAAGTATTTGACAGTAGGGGAGAATTGTATTTCGGTTGAGTTGGGCAACGGTTGGTATAATCCGGCTCCAATCAATATTTTAGGGAAATACAATGTACGAAAACAGCTATCGATTGGGAAACCTTGTTTAATAGCTAGTATCGAGGTAAAAGATTTTGAAGGCAATCATCAGCAGGTCTTGACGGATACCACATGGAAGAGCGCCGAAGGGAATATTCTAATGAATAATGTTTTTGTCGGAGAAAAAGTTACAGATCAATGCGGTGAAAAGAAAGCCAAAACAGTAAAAATTCTCGGGCCTGCAGGAACGCTGATACCTGGAAGTATTCCAAAAATACAACGAGTCGAAAAAAGCTCACCAAAGAAAATAACTACTATAGGAAATAAAGTAATTGTAGACTTTGGAGAGATTCTATCTGGTCAAATATCGTTGACTGTTTCAAAGAACTATCTTGGAAAAATTATTCTCAATTACTCTGAGAGAATGTATGATAAAAAAGCACTGGATTTCTCAAGCACGATTAGCGGCGTTTATGGTATTACCGATCCTGAATTGGGGATTACACCGAATCAACGGATTATTCAAAGTGATACCCTCGAGAAAACTAAAAAAGCGACTTTTCAATTTTCTAATCAATACTCTCATCATTCTTTTCGTTATGTAGAGTTTATTTTTAGCGAAGCCGTTCCTTTTGAAGCGGTGATTGAAGAACTCTGCGCTTATAGAGTGCATACGAATGTTGAAGTGATCACTGAATTTGAAACATCGCTACCGTTGTTGAATCAATTATGGCGGAGTGGTCTGCAAACACGATTAAATAATATCCATTCTTATTTTGAAGACTGCACGAGAGAACGATTTGGTTATGGCGGAGATATTGTCGCTTTGATGTCGTCCCATCAGTATTCAATCAACGGTGTGAGTCTGTTGAAAAAAGTGATGCTCGACTTCATTAATGATCAAACCATCGATGGCGGCATTCCAGCGACAGCGCCATTTGTAGGCATTATGACCAATGGACCAAGTAATAAAGCCGGTGCGATTGATTGGCAGCTGGTGCTGCCGACGATTGCCAACAGTTTGCTGCGATTTTACGATGAAATGCACTTTGTTCAACAATTTGCTGCTAGCTTCAAGAAGCATATCGACTATCTTCTTAGCTTTGACTTTGACTATATCAAAGCCTGCAGCTTAGGCGACTGGGGATCAATTGATGAGAAAACCAATGGCGCTGTTATTACTTCGCCAGACCAGGAATTTTGCTCTGCTTGCAGCTACAGCATCATTCTGCAAGAGTATCAGCAGCTCATGAAAGAGTTAGTCGAATATGAATCAGCCGGTCTTCTTTCGAAAAAAATTACAGAAGTGAACCAAGCCATTTTCTCTGAATACGCCCATGCAAATAGTTCTTTTGGAGAAGGAACACAGTCAAGCGTAGTTTTTGCTCTAAAAGCAAATTTGGTTCAAGGAGAAGCCCAAAAGAAATTAATTCAGCAATTAATCGAAAAGATAGCTGCCAACGATGGCGTCATATCTTTAGGAATTTTTGGAATGGCTTGGATATATGAACTACTTACTAGCGAGGAGCATCAGATGATTCTATTTGATTGGCTCACTAAGTCGGAAGCACCAAGCTATCAAGCGATGCTTGCTGAAACTGGAACCTTATCCGAACATTTTCCTCTTCAAGAAGGAGCGGCAACGTACAACGGTTCATTAAACCACGCGATGTTTTCTTCCTACTCCGCGTGGATGGTCAGGCAGATTCTAGGAATCAGCTTTCCAGAAGGAATAAATGGACAAATATTCATCACTCCGCAAACAGCTTTTTCGCTTGAGACTATATCTGGCAGTATCCGAACCCCCTTCGGTAAAATCCAGCTTCAATGGACTCAAACAGAAGAAGAGATAAAAGGGAAAATAAATTTACCAAAAAACCAACCCTATACATTGAATCTTCCGACTTCAGATTGGCAAGTAGAAGAACGCTGTCGAGCTCTGGGGGAGAGTCTCGAACTATTTGTGAGATTGACGAAGGGATAGGTTGAAGAGAGGAACACCAAGCATTCAGAAGAGGATGTTTGGTGTTTTTTTGGTCTGTAATAGTTTATCTCTTAGAATGGAATGCACGAAATCTCATTACAAAAAAGTGAAATCTCTTAACTTTTGATTGAAATCGAAAATAGAAGCGCTTTCTTATGGGTGGTAGACTAGGTTATGAAAAAGGAGGCGGAGTATTTGAGACAAAAGAATCGTACATTTGATTTAAACATTTCGAAAGATGGTCATTGTCAGAATTATATATTGTTGATGACGAGCATCATTGGAGCCGTAATAATGCTGCTTTATGTAAGATTTGAAAAACAGGAAGATCACATTCTTGCTGAGTTAGAAAAAAGAAGCCAGCAAGTGATTTAATAGATGCAAAAAAACCATTCTTTTCTTATCAGAGAGTTTTGATCTCAGATAATAAAAAGAGTGGTTTTTAAGTATAAAGTTACAGTTTCTCTTTGTATAAAAAGGACTTTCATGATGCATTGATCCTGTAAAAGAGGCTATTTATATTCTCTCCTGCCTAAATAATAACTAGAGCTTATTCTAGAAAAAACTAAAGAAAGCGTTGACAACAAAACTTTCGGCAGTTATTATAAGCTTGTAAGAAAGAAAAAGAGCTAGGAATAGCAAGGTAGCTGTTCTTAGAGTTATGTGACTGGTAATGCAGGCAGAACTCAGATTATGCACTAAATATACTGAAATCTTTTCAGTTTGTTTAGTCTGTAATCTGAGTTTTTTTTCTGGAAAGGAGTAAATGATGAAAGTAGTAAAAATTTTAAATAACAATATCGCAATCATTGATAAGGGCGGTCATGAATCAATCGTTTATTCACCGGGAATCTCCTTTAAAAAAAGCGTTGGCCAACGAATAACGGATTCCGAAATTGAAAAAACGTATGTCTTAGATTCTAAGGATCGATTAGAGCATTTCAGCTATTTGCTGACTCATTCAGATGAGAAAATGATTCATTTGTTGAATGATATTGTCGCTTATGGCGAGTTTGTTGCAGAACAAAAAGCCAATGATTATCTGTATTTAGCGCTGCTTGATCATCTTACTTTTGCGATAAAGCGGGGAGAAAAGGATCAGTTTATTCGCAGTCCATTGACCTGGGAGGTCCAGAAATTTTATCCCAAGTTCTATGATATCGGGTTGTATGCGGTTAAGTTGATGCGCAAAACCTTCCACTATGAGTTTCCAGATGAGGAAGCCGTGTCTATCGCCTTACATTTTGTCAATATTCAGGAAAGTCAATCGCTATTGGATGAAACGCTGGAAAGCATGGAAATATTGAGAGATATCTTAAACATTATTAAGTACCATTTTAATATTTCATTAGATGAAACCTCGATGAATTATATGCGGTTAGTGACGCATTTGCAGTATTTTATCGAGCGGTTAAGAAAGCAGGAGGTTTACAGTGAAGACAGTGCCGGGCTGTTCGAACAAGTAAGACTGCTTTACCCAGAAGCCTTTAAGGCAACGAAAAAAATTGATATTTATGTGAAGGGCAGATTCAATCAATATCTGTCGAAGGACGAATATACCTATTTGATGATTCACATTAATCGTGTGACTGAGAGAAAGGAAGAAAAAGAATGAAATACCAAGAATTCAATCAAGAAATTATTGATTTAGTGGGTGGAAAAGACAATATCGAAGCGGTTGTTCATTGTATGACCAGACTGAGATTTACCTTGAAGGATCGTTCAAAGGCGCAAACAGAGGCGATCAAAGAAATGGATGGGGTCATCGATGTCGTCAGTAATCCAGTCGCTTATCAAATTATTGTAGGTACACACGTGAATGACGTTCATAAGGAATTGATCAGTATGCTTGGGTTAGACTCTGAATCCCAAGGAACAGGCAAGAAAGAAAAAAAGAATTTTGTTAAAGCAGCTTTAGACGTTGTTTCTGAATCAATGACCCCGATTTTAGAACCCATTATCTGTGCAGGGCTGTTAGCGGCGGTTCTTTCGATTGTTTCACTAACCGGGCTTATCTCACCGGAAAGCTCGACGTATATGATCTTTGATACATTACGCAACGCGGTGTTTTACTTCTTGCCGATCTTTATGGCAATGAGCTGTGCGAAGCGGCTGGGGGCGAATCCTTATTTAGCGGTTGCTTTAGCGGTAACCATTTTATCGGATTCGATTAACGGCGTATCTGGTTTGAACATGTTTGGGATCGGATTGCCTGAGATCACTTATTCTAACAGCTTTGTTCCAATTTTATTAGCCGTTTGGATCATGGGCTATGTGACGAAATACGTGAAGAAAATTGTTCCTGATTCATTGCAGCTGTTTTTAACCCCTTTATTGGTAATGATTGTGATGCTGCCGGCAACGTTATTAGTTTTTGGTCCGTTAGGTTTTTATTTAGGGGAAGGCATTATCGGTGTATTCAATTGGTTGCTAAATACGGTTGGCAGCTGGTTCGTGTTAATGCTTTACTCAGCTTTGCAGCCGTTTTTGATTATGTTAGGGGCAGGGAACTTTATCATGCCAGTAGTGGCTTCACTGATTGCGGCGAATGGGTATGATCCAGCCTTTATTACTGCTTGTACGATTTCTGATATCGCGGTAGGCGGAGCGATGCTTGGGTACTTTTTACGTACGAAGAACAACAAACAAAAACAATTATTTGGTACGGTGACTCTTTCGGCAATCTTAGGGATCACTGAGCCAGCGATTTACGGGGTATTTGTAAAATATCGTCGTCCATTCGTAGCCGTTATGATCGGCGGCGGATTAGGCGGATTATTTGCCGGCATTACGGGAGTTAAGGCCTATTCGATGGCTTGGGGATTGTTTGGCCTACCTTCATATATCGGTCAAGGCGACTTTGCGAATTTATGGTTCATGGTGGCAGCCGTTGCGATCAGCTTCTTAGGTGCAGCGATTGCTTCTTACATGTTAGGTGTGCCGGCTGAAAATGACGAGGAGACGCAAGAACTTTCTTCTGAAAAAGCGGTTGAAGAAGGAACAAAGATCAGTGTCCGCTCCATTCCATTAAAGAGTGTGGTTAAAGGCCAATTGGTTCAATTATCAGAGATTGCGGACAAGGCCTTCTCAACAGGTGCTTTAGGAAAAGGTGTCGGAATCATTCCTGAGGACAATGCGATTTATTCGCCAATTGATGGAGAGGTAACTGTAGTATTTCCGACCAAGCATGCGATTGGGATCAAAGGGGAGAACAACGCAGAAATCTTGATCCATATAGGTATTGATACGGTTGAACTGGATGGTGAAGGCTTTGAACTTTCGATAAAAGCCGGAGATAAAGTCCATGCAGGGCAAAAATTAGGGACTGTTGATTTTGAAGCGATCAAGCAGGCGGGCTATGATCCGACAACGATCGTGGTTGTGACTAATACCAATGATTACCTGGATGTGATTCCAGAAACAAATAAGCCTGTCTGTGATAGTGATCTCTCAATGAATATTATTTTTGAATAGAGGATAAAGAATGAAGATAGATACGAATTTTTTATGGGGCGGCAGCATCGCCGCCCATCAATGTGAAGGTGCAGTGAACGAAGGAAATAAGGGAACGGGTATTATGGACTTGGTGACGGTAGGGGCTTATGGACAACCAAGAGAAATTCATGAGGCATTCAAAGAAGACTGCCGTTACCCCTCTCATCAGGGAATTGATTTTTATCATCGTTATAAGGAAGACATCGCTTTATTTGCTGAAATGGGATTTAAGGCTCTGCGAATTTCGATTGATTGGTCGAGAATTTTTCCAAAAGGGGATGAGGAAGTTCCGAATCAGACGGGGTTGGATTTCTATAATGATGTCGTTGATGAACTTCTCAAACATAATATCGAACCAATCGTGACGCTCTATCATTTTGAAATGCCGATCCATTTAGTCACTGAATACGGTTCTTGGACAAATCGCCAAGTAATTGATTTCTACCTGAAATTTTGTGAAACGATATTCTGTAGCTTGAAGGGAAAAGTGACGTATTGGGTTACGTTTAATGAGATGAATCATATTGATCCGCAGACGGAAGCGAGTGATATTTTTACTTATATTATTGCGGGACTCAAGTATTCTGAGATTGAAAATAAAAAAGAGACGTTGGCACAAATTGGCTATCATATGACCTTAGCTAGTTGCTTAGCTGTGAATCTAGCACGGAAAATTGATCCGCAAAACAAAGTTGGATGTGTTTTTGGCATTGAGCCGGTCTATCCTGTGGACTGCAACCCGCAAAATGTCTTGAATGCTTTTCAACAAATGGATCGAGATTTTTACCAAATTGACGCGATGTGCAATGGGGAATTTCCGAAGTATAAAATGAAGGAATATCAAGCCATTGGCATTGAGCTTGAGATCAGCGAGGCAGATCAACAAGCATTTAAAAACGGAAAACTGGATTTTATTGGGATGAATTACTATGCCTCATCGGTGGCAGAATATGAAGGAGCTGAAGATGGTGCGAGTGCCCTTTTTGGCGGTCTGAAAAATCCATTTTTAAAGGTCAGCAAGTGGGGCTGGTCCATTGATCCCATCGGCATTCGTTATTTACTAAATTATACGTATCGCAAATATGGACTGCCGATCATGATTACGGAAAATGGTCTCGGAGCAGTAGATGTAGTCGAAGAAGGCGGGCAAATTCATGATGAGTATCGCATAGAATATCTAAAGGATCATATTCTAGAAATCAAAAAAGCCATTGAAATCGACCAAGTAGATTGCATCGGCTATTTAATGTGGGGACCGATCGATCTAGTAAGTGCAACGACCGGTCAGATGAGCAAGCGCTATGGCTTTATCCATGTTGATCTAGATGATGAAGGAGAAGGTTCCTTAGCACGTTCACGCAAGGATTCCTTTGAATGGTACAAAGAAACGATTAAGGATAATGCTGAGAATTTGGTGGATTAGACAATTTAATAATTATTAGGACAGCTGGGGAGATTCCTCAGCTGTTTTTGAGGGGAAGAATCATGTAGGTATCACAGCCTCGGATAGGTTTAAGTAAGTTAAACAGTCCAAGGCTTTTTTTCTTCAAGCTATTATCAATCTTCCGATATTCACTAGGAGAAACATCGGTCTTCATTAAAGAACTTCTTAAATTGCAAAAGAGCGATGCGCATCTGGAAATCTGCGAGACGTAAGCAATAAATGACATTGTGCTAGATGAAATTTAATCTGACAACAAAAAAATATAGTGATCAACAAATGATCGTACAATTACCATTCAACTGTTGGAAGTTTTTTTATGGCTGATAATAAATTTAACAAGGTAAGATTGTAAAAGTGAATTAAAAATATCGCAAAAGAAATATCCAAAATCCTCTAATATTTCAGTGAAAAGCTGTTAAACGAATCCTATTAATTATTGTTAATTACATCTCTTTAATTCATTTAAAAGTATCGCCGTATAACCCTCCACTGACCCACCACTCATTCGTTTGTTGGTAAACTACCGTAGTTACAAGAAAGTGGGGGAGCAAAATGGAAGTAAATGAGAGACAAAAACCATCGGTAGGTTGGCGTAAAAGAACCATTCTATTTATTTTTAGCCAAGCGCTTACTCTGTTCGGCTCGTCAATCGTGCAGATGGCGATTATCTGGCAGGTAGCTTTAGAAACTTCATCAGGATTATGGGTAACTCTTCTCACACTTAGTTCAACAATTCCACAAACGATTCTTTCCTTTTTTGGAGGCGTGTGGGCGGATCGGTATCCAAGGAAACGGCTGATCATTCTGGCAGATGCGGGAATCGCATTGGTCACGCTATTTTTAGCGGTGGTCTTTCTCTTTGGTGAGCAAACAACTATTCTACCTTTATTAATCGTAGTCTCGGCTATACGATCAATTGGATCAGGGATACAAACACCCGCAGTCAGTGCGGTTATCCCTCAAATTGTGCCAGAGGAGCATTTGATTCGGTTTAACGGGATCAATGGCAGCATGATGGCGATTGTTCAATTTGCTTCGCCGGCAGCGGCGGGAGCGATTCTATCATTGGGGTCGTTTCATTGGGTATTATTAATCGATGTGGTCACAGCGATTATTGGTATCTCGATACTGTCTTTTGTATCAATGCCGAATAAAAGAAGGACTAAGACAGCAGAATCTTCAACCTTTTTTGAGGATATGAGCGCTGGAATTAGTTATGCCATAGGAGAATCAAAGGTAAAGCGGCTGCTAATCACCTATGGGACGTTTATTTTTCTAAGTGTACCATCAAGCTTCTTAACGGTATTAATGATTGAACGAACGTTTGGCAACAATTACCTGTATTTAACAGTGAACGAAATGGCTGGCTTTGCCGGAATGGTCTTAGGAGGGATTTTTTTAGGCGCTTGGGGCGGTTTTGAGGAAAGATGGAAAACCTTTATTTTTGGCTTATTTTGTTTTGGTTTGTTCTCCTTCGCTCTTGGATTTACCTATTCTTTCTGGCTTTTTGCCTCCTTGATGTTTTTGATGAGCTTTTTCATTCCTGTGGTGCAATCATCTACGGCAACGATGCTTCAACAACAAGTCCCAGAGGAGAAGCATGGTCGTATTTTTGGTCTTTTGGGAGCGATATACAATAGTTTTATGCCCCTTGGAACTGCTCTATTTGGACCGTTGGCAGATATCGTGAAGATTCAATGGCTGGTAATTGTCTGTGGGGGAATTCTTATGGGATTGACCTTGCTTGTGTCTTTTCTAAAGAATAAAGCTTAGTGATTTTTCAAATTTTAAATATAGTCTGTAAGCAGTCAAGAGATAGCTTCACTTTAAACTGAAAAAGGCTATTGACACCTTTCTATCAGGAAAGGTGTCTTTTTTCTCTCTTTAACTTTAAAAAAGATAGAATGCTAGCAAGAGTTTCATGTATTATTGAGATAAGCGGCAAAATTGATTGAATGAATCGAAATCGCTTTTAATTAGTAAAATAGTAATATGACTTTATTTTGTGAAACTTGGAGGAGAATAGTTATGCGCTTGATTGAACCATGGGAGAATATCAGAATCAATGTGCTGTCAGAAAATCGGGTCATGCAGCATTTTGATGGGAACATTCATTTCATTTATGTATTAGCTGGGGAGGTAACCGTCGAAAAAGAAGACACGATTGTTTCGCTGCAAAAAAATGATTTTTATATTTTATCAAAGTCTTTAGTACATACCGTTTATGGGGAAAATGCTCGAGCTTTTGAAATCGTTTTAACTTATACCTTCGAAGATCAAGAAGGACGGGCATTTGAAGGGAATTCTGTCACACAAGGCAAAAGTTCAGATCAAAAAATAGTTCAGTCTATTGAGCGTTTATTGAAGCTGTATATTTTGCAAGAGAAGCATTCTGTTTCTGAAGTTTTTGAAGAGTATTTTCGCATGATTCATTTACTAGAGAAGGAATACACCGTGTTCTCTAGTCTAGATGAAGACCGAAGTATGAAGCAAAAGGTTTATGAGCTGAAATTTTTCATTGATAACAACTTCGACAAGGATATTCGTTTGGCTGATATTGCGAATAAATTATATGTTTCTGATCAGTATCTATCCAGAAGCTTTTCTAGTGAGATTGGCATGCCGATGAATGAATATTTGATTCGCAAACGGTTAGAAAAGGTGCGAAAGGAGCTGTTAGAAACAGAAAAAACTGTGACGAATATTGCCTTTTCTGCTGGGTTTTCAAACATTAATTCCTTTAATCGCTTATTCAAAAAGTATCAAGGTTTGACCCCCAGTGAGTTTCGCAAGGAAATAAAAGACACGGTAAAAGTTGAAACGAAGCAGCACGATTTAGCGGAGGAAGACATTCAGAATTTAGAGGTGTATTTCAAAGAAAAGGATGCGAAAATTGACGACGAAACACTCTTAGTGGATATGCAGGAATACTCACGGCAAAATTTTCAAAAAAACATGATTAATTTAGGGTACGCTGGAGATCTTACTCATGCCTCATTTGTAGAACAAATCCATTATCTACAAGAGAATAGTCCCTTTTTATATGGAAGGATCTGGGGATTGTTAAGTGAAGAAATTTTGGAGCAGGTGGGAGACGCGTATGATTTCTCAGCGGTGGATGAAATTCTTCAGGTTATGATTAAAGCGGGGATTAGGCCATTTTTAGAACTGGGGTTCAAAGGAAAATTGATTCATGAATCCCATACACAAATTATAAAAAGTCATTTATTTACGAGGAAATCGTATGAGTTGTCTCATTTGCTACAGCGATTCCAAGCTTTTTTTCATCACTGTGTGGATAAATTTGGTTTGGAAGAGGTATCGACGTGGATTATCGAAATATGGAAGCCTAACCCTCTGGTTTTAAAAACGATTGGCAGCGAAGAACTAACAAGAATTGATGATAATGGTGCCCAGTTAAATCTAGCCAACGAAAAAAATTATATCTATGTCTTTTCAAAAATCCAACAAGCCATTCGTAGCATTGTTCCTGGGATTCAAATTGGCGGCTGCGGCTTGAGCTTAGACATTGAAGACCGCGACCTAAGCTCTTTTCTGACGCAATGGGTCAAAGGAACTGCGGCACCAGATTTTATCAGCTTGTCGATTTATCCGATGGATGCTGTGAAGCAGCAGGTGCACCAGCACAAAAATCATCATGAACCTATTTCTCCAGATTCCAATTACATGCTCCATCAAATGAAACAGTTCAAAGAGTTGCTTACAGACATTGGTTACGAGGGGAGAACCTACATTACAGAATTCAATGTTACGATTTTAAGTCGGGATATTATCAATGATACGGCCTTTAAAGGTAGCTATATTCTAAAAAATGTTCTCGCAGTAGTGCCTTATTGCGATTTGATTGGTTATTGGCAGCTGACGGATCTATCTGTGACTACCTTTGATACAGCAAATAAGGAGATATTCGGCGGTTCTGGATTGATCTCAAAAAGCGGGGTCCCTAAAATCGGCTACTATGCCTATCGCTTTTTAGGTAAGTTAAGTGATGAAGTCGTCTATCAGTCAAAGGAGCTGCTGATTACAAAGGACGATCCAAACCGTATTCAGCTATTGTGTTTTTCCTATAGTCACTTAAATTCTACGTATTATTATGATTTTAATAGTGTTTTTACACGTAGAAATGCAGAAGCTTTATTTACTTCAGCTAGTGTACAAAAGAAACAGATTGTATTGATGAACTTGAAGGAAGAGGAGAGCCTTTATCGATTGAAGTGTTACCGAATCGGTCCGAAATCAGGGAATATTTTAGAAGAAATGAATCAATTGAGTCATTCGGATCGACTGGATGAAGAATTGATCGCCTATTTGAAGCATCGCTGCCAACCGCAAATTGAGGTTAAGGAAGCTGTTTCTAGGAATCGTCAATTAAAAATTGAATTGGAGCTATCACCCCAAGATGTTCAATTAATTGAAGTTCAAAAAGTTTCTCGTTAAACAAGATTGTGTAATACAATCTTGTTTTTTTGTGTCTACGTTGCCTATCATCCTTTGAAAGTATCAACAGAATGTTTAGAAAGTGCAGAGTATTCTTTTATGGAGGACGCTAAAATAGAATCTGTAAACGTTTACAAAAACTAATTATTCTGGGAGGTACACATGGAAAAGGAAGTTTTTGATAATGGAATGAAGGTTGAAAAGAAGAAATTAACGAAGTTTTCTATGATCGCCTATGGCTTGGGTGATTTAGCGAGTCAGTTTGTATGGACATTCGTCGGCACTTATTTAACTGTTTTCTATACTGATATCGTGGGTTTAGCGCCAGTCGCAGTTTCTATGATCATGTTGGTGGCACGTTTGTGGGATGGGATCAATGATCCGATGATGGGAATGATCGCTGAACGGACGAGAAGTAAATTTGGACGTTTCCGTCCTTATATTGCCTTTGGATCCCCTTTTCTAGCGTTGTTTTCAGTTCTAACATTTACCGGTCCATTTGGAAATGGGACAGCGGGTGTTATCTGGGCAGCAATCATTTATATCGTTGCGGGAATGATTTATACATTGGTTAATATTCCATATGGTGCCTTGGCTGCAGTAATGAGTGAGGATGCAAATGAACGAAATCAATTGAATGCTTGGCGTTCTGTTGGAATGAATGTTGGAATGATTATTGTAAACTCAATGTCCTCATTTATTATGTTGGCGTTTTCTGACGGTTCTCAAGTAGCCACAGGGCGAGGCTACTTCATGACCGCTTTGATTTATGCGGTGATCTCAATTCCATTGTTTTTTGCGGTTTTTGTGACCTCTAGAGAAGTCGTTCAACCGATGAAAAATGAGAACAAAGTTCCATTACGTACGACGCTAAAAAATGTCATCGGAAACAAGTATTTGATGATCGTCTTTTTAATTATGATACTTCAAATGACTGCATTTATGGGCAGAATTGCCGTAACAACTTTTTATGTCATTTATTGTTTAGGGGCTTTTACCTTAATCGCTTTGCTTATGACAATTCCTTCGATTGGTGGAGCCGTTTGTTCTTTAGCCGTTGTTCCACTGGTTAAACGTTTTGGCAAACGAAATGTGCTTATGATTTCTTTGATCCTTCAAGGGATCGGATTGTTGGTGGTTTATTTCGCAGATTTTGATAACTTGCCGATGATTATTGCGGGGCATGTCATCTTTGGACTGTTTAATATGGGCTTTCCAATTTCGCTCTCTTTAGTAGCAGACTCTGTTGATTATCAAGAGTTGAAATCTGGGGTTCGAACAGATGGCACAGCTTATGCGACGTATGGCTTGGCAACTAAAATCGGAAATGCTCTCGGCGCATCAGTGGGAATTATGCTGCTTCATTCTTTTGGCTACAAAGCAAACATGGAGCAATCATTGGCGACGAAAAACGGAATCAATCTAGTCGTTAATTTAATTCCGGCAATCTTATTCTTTGTATCGGCGCTTGCTTGTTTATTATGGAACTTAAGTGACAAGGATACGGATGATATTCGGAAACAATTAGATGAAAAACGTGAAAAAGAAAATGATTGAACATAAATGTGTGGTATTCAATTGCACATCAATAAAGAAAAGAAGAATAAATGCAAAAAGAGTTGATCTTTTTTGGGAGAATTAAAGAGTAAGAAAAAGCGTTTTTAAGTAAACTAATCAATGTAAGCGATACCTAAACGAATTCGTCGACTAGTTAAACCTAGTCGGCGATATGAGGAGGAAAAAAAGTGGAAAAATTAAAATTTGGCATCATTGGATGTGGCGGAATCGCCAATCAAAAACATTTACCAGCATTAGCAAAATTGAGTGAACAAGTGGAGCTAGTCGCCTTTTGTGACACAATCATTGAACGGGCGGAAGCCGCGGCAGCAGAATATGGTGTTTCTAACGCTCTAGTCACTGAGGATTATAAAGAAGTGGTGAAGCAAGCGGATATTGACGTAATCCATGTATTAACGCCGAATATCTCTCATGCATTTATTACTGTAGCTGCACTGGAAAGCGGAAAACACGTCATGTGTGAAAAACCAATGGCGATTAACTATGAGGAAGCTAAGAAAATGCTGGATGCCGCTGAACGTACAGGGAAGAAACTGACGATTGGTTATCAAAATCGCTTCCGTGCGGATTCATTAGCAACCTACGATGCCTGCAGCAAAGGAGAATTGGGAGATATATACTTTGCGAAAGCACATGCTGTTCGTAGAAAAGGAGTCCCTACTTGGGGCGTATTCCCAGATAAAGAGAAGCAAGGTGGAGGCCCGTTAATTGATATCGGGACTCATGCATTGGATCTAACACTTTGGTATATGAATAACTACAAACCAAAAATGGTCTTAGGTTCTACTTATCAGAAATTGAAGGACAACCCTATGGCAAATATGTTTGGTGCATGGGATCCAGAAACATTTGAAACAGAAGATTCAGCATTTGGGCTAATCAAAATGGAAAATGGCGCAACAATCTTCTTAGAAGCAGCTTGGGCATTAAACATGATCAATCCGAAGGAAGCACAGGTGACCTTATGCGGAACAGAAGGCGGTGCGGAAATGTTTGGAAAAGCCTTCTTAGATCAAGGGTATGTGGTCTTCAACAAAGCTGATCATAACCAATTGGAGCAGACGGAGCCTTCAGATGCTGGCGGGGTCTTCGGCTTTGAGGGAAGTAGTTTGGAACAAAAGGACGCAGAGGCGAAACAATGGGTCGAAGCAATTCTTAACGATACAGAACCAGTTGTAAAACCTGAACAAGCAATTGTGGTAACACAAATTTTAGAAGCAATCTACAAATCGGCCGAAACAGGTAAAGTCGTAGAATTGTAATTTTAGGTGATGGACGAGTGTCAAACGAATTTGCGCTCGTCCAAGCCGTTAGTTCAATTATTAGGAGGAAAACGAATGTCTAGAATCAAGACAGCAGTAAGTTTATATAGTTTACAAGATGAGTATTTGAACCATCGGATGAATTTGGCTGATATGATGAACTTTTTGAAGGAGCATCATGTCGAAGGGGTAGAACTTTTACCAGATCAAATGATCAAAAATGCGCCCCATCCAGCAGAAGAGGATGTTGCTCATTGGCATCAGCTTCTAGAAGAGACAGGGATCAAGCCAGTGATCGCAGATGTTTTTCTGAACACAAATTTGTACAATAATCGTCAGTTAACGAAGCGAGAATGTATTGAATTATTAATAGAAGAAATTAAGCAAGCCAATCGCTTAGGTATCAAATTAATTCGTCTAGTCTCTATGGTCCCTTACTGGGTGTGTGAACCGTTACTGCCCTATTGTGAAAAATATGATGTGACAATTGCTTTAGAGATCCATGCGGGGATGGCTTTTGACGAACCCGAAACACTACATTTTATCGAAGAAATGAAACGATTGGATTCTCCTTATGTTGGTTTGGTAATCGATACAGGAATCTTCTGCAAAAAATTCCCACGAGTAGTTGTGAATTATGAAATAAATAATGGTGCTAGCCCTGAAATGTTTGCCTACTTAGATCGTTTATTCGAAAAAGGAACGGATCTTCACCGTGTAGTAAAAGAAAACAACGGAGAATATCCAGAGGACTTCAAGCAAGTCATCAAAACTAAAGAAGATCAAATGTTTGCGCCTCTATGTGATGGCTATGAAAATTATCCATTCTCAGTGATGGATGAATATATACCATACATCAAGCATTTTCACATTAAAATGTTCGAGATGACACCAGAAGGTCCTGAATATTCTATGGATTACAAGGGACTCTTGGAATACTTGCATGAAAAGAATTATGACGGTTACGTGGCAACGGAATATGAAGGGAATCGCTTCACATTGCCTGGAAAACCGATGCAGGAAAAAGAACAAGTTGCGGCAAATCAAAAATATTTGCAGGCTTGTCTGAAAGAGATTCAGGGATAGGAGGAAGAAGCAAATGTTTGACAATAATGTCTTTAAAAAAGATACCTGTAAGAATATCGAAGAAAACGGTGAAGTGATCGGTTATGAATTACAAACCTTAATCACCTATTATCGCGGAGTCCCATTATCAATGGTGGAGTTTATCAAAGTAGCAATAGACGAGGAAGAAGCCGCTCCTGATACGATCCAAATTTCTATTGACAGAGAAGATTGGTTTTACCTATCGGAAGCGGCTACAGTTACCACATATAAATGGGAGTATGGAGAACCCTTGTACATCCGTGTTTTAAAGCCTGGGGGATTAGTCAAAGGAGACCATCAAGTCAAATTAACAGTTGCGACTAGAACCGCTTATATTCCTGTCCCATTGGTGGGGGTGAAGGAACGAACGGTCACGATTTAGGAGAGTAAGGAGGAGGAAGTATGCTGAATTTTGGCATCATTGGATATGGTTTCATGGGACAAACCCATGGGGAAACGATCAAAAAATTAGACTATGCAACATTACTCGCAGTATGCGACATCAATAAGGATCAGCTTAAGGATGTTTCAGAAGAAGTAAAAACATTTTTAAGAGCCGATGAACTTCTAGCAGTAAAGGAAATTGATACGGTGATTATTGCTGTTCCGAATCATTTGCATTTGGAAATGGTAAAAAAAGCCGCTGCAGCGAAAAAAGATATCATCTTAGAAAAACCAGCTGCCATGAATGGAACAGAATTTCAAGAAATGATGGCAGTCACAGAAGCGGCGGGAGTTCGTTTCACGATTCATCATCAACGTCGCTGGGACAAGGATTATCGTTTAATAAAAGAAGTTGTTGACAGTCACACGCTGGGGGATATCTTTACGATTAAAAATAGTCTTTATGGCTTTAATGGAAATATGCATGATTGGCATGTTTATCCTGAATTTGGCGGAGGGATGCTTTACGATTGGGGCGTTCATCTATTGGATCAAATGCTTTGGATGATCCCTGGTAAGTTGAAGACAGTCTATGCCGATGTGCGTAACGTCATTAATGAAAATGTTGACGACTATTTTAACATACAGATGTATTTTGATAGTGGAATTACCGGACAGGTTGAATTAGGAACCTATTTCTTGAAGGATGAAGCTTCTTGGTTTGAACGCCATTGGTTTGCAGGTGGAAATAAAGGAAGTGCCTATGTAGATGGCTTCAACCCTCAAGGGAAAATCGTACGAACTAGTGAATTATTAACGAATGTTCCTGGAAAAATCACCATGACAGCCGCTGGACCGACACGTTCCTTTGGTCCCCCGCCAGAAGGCCGTCTAGTGACAGAAGAATTACCAGAAGTTCATGTAAATCATCAAATGTTCTTTGATCATTATCATGAGTATATAGCAGGTAAAGAAGACCTGAAGGTAAAACCAGAAGAAATTTTACGCTTAATGAAACTAGTGGATGCCATTAGAGTATCCGCAAGAGAACATCGCTCGGTAGATTTTGAATAGAGAGAAGGGAAAAACATGCAATTAGGATTAGTTTCAGCAATTTTAGATCAAAGTGACTTTTATGAAATGATCGATATTGTTGCTGAAAATGGACTAGAATGTGTTGAGGTTGCTTGCTGGCCAGCTGGAAAAGCCGAACGGCGTTATGCAGGAGTTTCACATATTGATACAGAAAATTTAACAAAAGACCAAGCAGAAAAATACAACGCTTATGCCAAAGAAAAGAAGGTTGCGATCTCAGCGTTGGCCTATTATCCCAATCCTTTAGACGAGGATCTAGCGAAACGGCAGCAAGTGATCAATCATTTGTACTCAGTGATTGATGCAGCCAAAATGATGGACATTCATTTAGTGACGACGTTTATTGGTCGGATGCCAACAAAGACTATTTCCGAAAATTTAAAGGAAATGGAGAAAGTCTGGAAACCAATTATTGCTTATGCGGAAGGACAGCAGGTAAAAATTGCCATCGAGAACTGTCCGATGCTGTTTACCGAAGACGAATGGCCTGGCGGACAAAATCTGATGACCACGCCAGACTTATTCAGAAAAATCTTTGCTATTTTGGATAGTGAGTATATCGGATTAAATTTTGACCCTTCTCATTTTGTATGGCAGCAGATGGATTACTTAGCACCATTGTATGAGTTTAAAGATAAATTATTCCATATTCACTACAAAGATATCAAGTTATATTGGAATAAATTGCAGGAAGTCGGTGTAATGGCGACACCGTTAGAATATATGTCTCCTAAGCTGCCTGGTTTGGGCGATGTGGATTGGGGCAAGTATGTCTCAGCATTAACGGATGTTGGCTATAATGGCTATACCTGTATTGAAGTAGAAGACCGGGCTTATGAAACGGATTATGAGGATGTCAAACGGTCAATCAAGCAAAGTACGCATTATTTGCGAAACTTTGTTTAGTGGTGACGCCTTTGGATAATCAAGAAAATAGAGTAATTGGTATAGACATTGGTGGAACATTTATCAAATTTGCGTTAATGAACTCGTTGGGCGTAATTGACAGAAAATGGTCGATTCCGACGAATATCTCTGAAAAGGGGCGGTTCATCCCAGAGGAAATTTGCTTTTCCATTCGTAAGATGTTGGGCGAGGACTCACTAAAAATAGTTACTGGGATTGGTATCGGTGTACCAGGTCCTATTTCTCCAGACGGAAAGATGGTCGTTCAAGCTGTCAATCTTGATTGGAAAGACCTGCCATTGAGAGAAATGATCGAAAACGATTTAGGAATCGGAGTGTGTTTATTAAATGATGCCAACGCGGCTGCTTTAGGGGAAATGTGGCAAGGGGCTGCTAAGGGGAAACAAAACCTTCTGTTCGTTACATTAGGTACTGGAGTTGGTGGCGGTATCGTATTAAATGGTCAAGTTCTGAACGGCTGCCATTCTGCTGGCGGAGAGATCGGGCATATTCCTATTCGTTCGAATGAAGACAGGTTGTGTGGATGCGGTGGCAGAAACTGTTTAGAAACCTTTGCTTCAGCGAATGGCTTAGCGTTATCAATGAGAAAGAAGCTTGAGACAGTAGGAGAACAATGGTCGGAAATGACACCACCAATCGTCTTTGAAAAGGCAGTGCAAAATAATGAATACGCGATACAGGTGCTGGATGAGTTTACAGATGTATTAGGCCAGGCTTTAGCAGGTATTATGAATACGATTGATGTGGAAGAAGTTGTTATCGGCGGCGGTTTGTCAGAGGCAGGCGATGCGTTGCTGATTCCGCTGAAGAAAAAAATGGACCAGTACGTTTTTCCGCAAATCAAAAATCATTTTTCCGTTAAAAAGGCTTCTTTAGGAAATGAAGCGGGAATATTTGGAGCGGTTTATGCTTATTTGAATGCGAATAAATGAAGGTCATCTATTTATTTCGCTTGATGAGAAAAGATTTTTAACTTCGCTTTGGAAATTTCACATACTTATATTGAAAAATGCTCTAGCCTTTTTTTAGGCTAGAGCATTTTTCAATTATCTCGTAACTGTTTCCCAAAAGCGGTTCAAAGTATCCAGTTGCGTTAGCTGGCGGTTACATTGATCGCTATTGGTGCAAATATAGTTGCCCTTTTTCGTATAGGTCCCGTCTCCAGAAGATTTGGTCGTTGCTAAAAAGAAGGCGACGGTACTGATTTGATTACAGATGGCGCAATGTCCCTTTTGAACATCGGTACTGAAGCTTCCGTAAACACCAGTGAACCGCCCATCAATTTTTCGAAGCAAATATTTACGATTTGTCCCACTATCATTCCAGCCTAAATAGCTTAACTCACGAAAATCTAAACTATCCAATTCTGGATACTGCATCTTTTTAACTTTTCGAAAGCTCTTCTCGATTTGTTTCGTAGAGGGGGCTTCCATCGGAATTACAAAAGCTTTCATTTCTTCAAAAAGCTTTTCGAATTTTTCACGGGTAAGGCTGGTATCAAGAAATTTGTCCCAATAGGCTTCCAGCAGAGTACTGCGGCTGAAGAATTCTTCCGTTTTTCCCTTGATTAATGTTTGCAGAGTCACGATAGTCTGTTTATCGTTCACTGAGTGATAGGCGCTGACAAGCTCGCTGATCTGTTGTTTGCAATACCAATATTCGTTTGGTTGTAATAGTAAGTTTTCTGTATTCATGATTTTCCTCGTTTCTTTTCTCTGAGGAAAATAGTTTTCCTTCAAAGAACTAATAATTAATGGCACATTATTAATTTCTTTGAACGTACGATACAAGATGATTTTATCATCAGGATCTCCTCCTTGTGTTGCATGATTCATACCTACGTTAGAATATAGCATTCCTTTCAATTCTACAAGTCTTTTCTATTTATTGCGGGTAAATTTAAGGACTAATTAGTTGCTAAAGTAAACTATTAGTTTTATACTTGTATTAGTTGATTTAGTAAACTATTAAATGAGAGGATGTGATGAGTCTGGATACTCGTGATATTAGACGGTTTAATCGCTATTATACGCGGATATTGGGCGTCTTCGATCAAAAGGTGTTTAATCTGGATTATTCAATGATTGAGATGCGGATTTTGGGAGAAATCGGACGTCACCCTAGTATTACCGCCAATGAACTGACAAAATGGTTAAACATTAAAAAAAGCTATTTAAGTCGCAAGTTAAGTAAATTGGAGCGGGAAGCGTATATTTTTAAGGAAAAAGATCCTGAAGACAGCCGGAGCTTACAGCTTTATCTCACTGATAAAGGGAAAGAATTAAACAGCTATGTGGAAGAGGAGTCAGACAAGAAGGTGTTAGCGTTACTGGAGCCTTTAGATCAAGAAAGTTATCAAGAGCTGGTGGCTGCGATGAATACGATCGAAAAAATATTATATAGGGTTGTCCCAAATGATTTAGAGTAGTTGCAATCATTTATTTAAAGGAGAGGATTTCAATGTCAGAAGTCACCATCATACCATTTGAAGAAAAGTATACCCAAGAAGTAGTTGATTTGATTCTTCCAATTCAGCGAGATGAATTCAATATCGATATCAGCATTGAAGATCAGCCCGATCTTTTGCGAATCAAGGAAGAATACATCGATACTGGCGGAAATTTTTGGGTCGCGCTTTCTGAAGGCAAAGTAATTGGAACCATTGCCTTAGTGAAGCTGGAGAATCATTATGGAGCCATTAAAAAAATGTTTGCGGCGAAGTCCTTTCGCGGCGAAAAGCAAGTTGGCAAAAAATTACTGGAAACGTTGGTTACTTATTGCAAAGATCAAGGCTATGAACGCTTGTATCTAGGAACGGTAGAGGTATTGAAGGCAGCGCAAAGATTTTATCAAAAACATCATTTTGAGCGCATTGATAAGTCAGCTATGCCAAAGGATTATCACTTGATGGATGTAGATACTGAGTTCTTTATGCGAGATTTAACGAAGGAATAAACTTAAACCCACCTAACTCAAATGATTGAGTCGGGTGGTTTATTTGTTGAAGCAAAAAAACCATAAATGAAAACGCTTCTTCATGTTGAAGTCAATCTGTTAAAGAGGCTATCGCAGCAATCAACAAACTGATAAACTAATAAATAAAGTATAGAAGTTTAGGAGGAAGGATAATGAGTCTACTCGGGTCACCGATTACTATTGGCCAAGTGAAATTGCCTAATCGTCTAGTATTGCCGCCGATGGCTACGGCAAAATCTCAAGATAACGGAGAAGTAACAGAAGCCCTTTGTGAATATTATAGAGAAAAATCCACTGGCGGCTATATTGGATTGATCATTACGGAGCATAGCTTTGTCAGTCCAGAAGGGCGGGCAAGCAGTGGACAGCTATCTATCGCGAAAGATGAGGATATTATAGGACTAAAGAAGCTAGTAAAGACGATCCATCACAGTGGAACCAAAGTATTCGCACAGCTCGCACATGCTGGTGGACTGGCAAAGCAACCACTCACAGGTCTTGAACCCAAAGGCCCAAGTTCCATTGTGCTACCTAAAACTGCTCGAAGCACAGCTATTCCGCAGGAAATGACTTATGAAGAAATACAAAAAGTCATTACTGACTTTGCGTCGGCAGCACTAAGAGCAAAAAAAGCCGGTTTCGATGGTGTCGAACTGCATTCCGCTCATGGGTATTTGCTAAACCAGTTCTATTCTCCATTAACGAATAAACGAAAAGATGTTTATCGTGGAGAAGATGTTGAGGGGCGAATTCGACTTCATTTAGAGATCATTCAAGCAGTTCGTGAAGCTGTCGGATTGGATTATCCGATTGCGATTCGCTTAGGCGCAAGTGACCACATGGCTGGCGGCACGACGATTGAGGATAGTATCATCGCCGCAAAAGAATTTGAAAAAGCGGGGATTTGTTTACTGGATGTTTCAGGCGGCTTTAGCTTTTATACAAATCCTATTTCGAAAGAACAGGGCTATTTTAGCGAGTTGACAGAAGCGCTAAAAAGAGAAATTGATATTCCGGTTTTATTAACTGGCGGGATTGTTGATGCTTCGGTTGCTGAAAACTTACTGCTTGAAGAGAAAGCGGATATGATTGGTGTGGGTCGTGCTATACTGAAGGATTCAGATTGGGCGAAGCGAGCCATCCTGTCTCTACAAGAATAGAGAAAATTTAATTCAAAACCACCTGTAATTCATTTTAATTGAAAAAGCCTTGTTAGAGACCAATTTGGTTTTGACAAGGCCTTTTTGTATGAAGAAATCAAACCTACCCCAAGAAAGGATTTTTTTAATGTCACTTTCTTTTAATTTTTTGGATTCATATTGACAAGAAGAAGTTAAGTCAGTAATCTATTCACTATAGTGGATTTAATCCGAGATAGTAATATGGAGGTTTCTATGATTTCAGCGAATGAAATGATTAGCCGCAATATTAAGCGTATTCGTCAAGAACGAAATCTGACATTAGATGATCTTGCACATTTGTCTAATGTAAGTAAAAGTATGCTTAGTGAGATCGAACGCTGTTCAAAAAGTCCAACGATTTCGATGCTAGAGAAAATTTGTGTGGGTATCAATGTTCCTCTCGCGCAGTTGACTTATATGGAAACACCAGAGGTTTCCGTCATCAAAAAAGGCTCAACGAAGCATTATTCGACGTCGAAAGGGTTTGATACTTACACGTTATTTGAGTTTGATCCAGATAAACGTTTTGAAATTTTACGGCACGTCATAGCGCCGCATTCAGAGCGCCTATCAGAATACCATGAGGCAGGGATCAGAGAATATATTATTTGTACGCAAGGCAAGCTAGATATTCAAGTTGGTGAAAAGAGCTTTATTCTAGAAGAAGGTGAAGCTATCCAGTTTTTAGCGAATTGCAACCATAAATATGCGAATACAACAGGTGAAGAAGCACGAATATTGATGTTACTGTTTAGGGAGTAGAAAGAAGGGGTTAAATGAAAGGGTATAGTGTTCGACTGGTAAAGCTGATCTTCGGGTTGTTTCTATTTGCGTTGGGATCTTTTTTGACGATTCAGGCGAATATCGGATTGGCATCGTGGGAAGCGTTTAGTATGGGCATTGCAAATTTAACGAATCAAACCTATGGCAACATCTTGATTTTCAGTGGATTCGTCATTTTAATTATTGATGTTCTCTTGATGGAAAAAATTGGTTTCGGAACAATTTTGAATACGATTTTAATCGGAACCTTTGTTGATCTGATTCAAGGGATGGCTGTTATTCCACAAATGAACAGTTTTATTTCTGGTGTATTGATGCTTTTGTTAGGGCAGGTATCTATCTGTGTAGGTAGTTATTTTTATATAGGAGCTTCTCTCGGTTGCGGACCTCGTGATGCACTAATGGTTGCTCTTGGTAAGCGGCTGCCCAATGTTCCAATAGGAATTATTCGTGGATTAATTGAAGGAACAGTTCTATTGATAGGCTGGCTGTTGGGAGCAAAAGTAGGAATTGGAACAGTGATATCCGTCTTTGGCATCAGTTTTATCCTAGAAGGGACTTTCAAGATTTTACATTTTGATGTAACCAATATAGAGCATGAGAGTGTGATAGATACAGTGAAGACTCGATGAAATAATTCTCTAAGCCTTTTAAAAAATCAGAGAAATTTCGTACTCAACAGTTTTGTTGGGTATTTTTTTTTAAGTTTTTTAAAGAACTAATAACTGTATCGTTATTTTATTTGATTGAGATATCAAGTCGAATTTTCTCTTCAATTTTATTTTTATGAATAAAATTGATAAAGAGTACTTTTTCATCATTCCTTTGATTTATTTTCCGAAATAATAAAACATTGTAAGCAGATTATTGTGAATATAAAAAAAAGTGAGCTATGCTTATTAATGAACAAGAGTTATGGAATAGCACAATGTTTACCGCGAAAACGGAGAAAGTTATTTTATGATGCTAGAAAATTTTACTAGGAGGATTTTAGTATGGTAGAAAATTATGAAAACAAAAATGTTAATGGACAAGCAGTAGCTGAATCTGCTCGTACGAATCAATCGAATGTACAAACCGATCAAGAAGTGAAAGGAGATCTTGTTTACGACGATAAAGTGATTCAAAAAATCATCGGTATTGCGATTGAACAAATTGATGGATTACTTACGGTCGACGGAGGGATCTTCTCGAATGCTGCAGAAAAATTAGTCAACACGGATAACGTAACTGCTGGGATCGATACCGAAGTTGGGAAAGAACAAGTTGCGGTTGATATGGATGTTGTCATTGAATATGGAAAAGATATTACAAAAGTTGCTTCTGAAATTAGAAAAGTCATTCGTGATGAAGTAGCGAAAATGACGCATTTAGATGTCATTGAAGTGAACCTTCACGTCGTAGATATTAAGACAAAAGAAGAATTTGAACAAGATAGTGAAACAGTTCAAGATAAAGTAACAAGTGCTGCGAAAACAACTGGCGAGTTTGCTTCAAAGCAATCAGATAAAGCAAAAGATGCAGTCAATCGAGGCACAGACAAAGTTCAAGAAAAAATCGAAGAAAATCAAGATTCTCGAGTAAAATAGTTCTACAATAGGAGGAATAAGTTATGGGTTTATTATGGTCATTAATTATTGGTGCAGTTATCGGGGCAATCGCTGGAGCGATTACCGGCAAAGGAAACAGCATGGGATGGATTGCTAATATCGTTGCTGGTCTAGTCGGATCAGCATTAGGACAAGCATTATTAGGTTCGTGGGGACCGTCATTGGCTGGAATGGCGTTAGTACCATCAATCATTGGAGCGATCATCTTGGTACTAATTGTCTCTTTCTTCTTAGGAAGATCAAAATAGGAGTAGGCGATGCTAGTAATTGTGGATATGCAAAATCGAATTTTGGAAACTGATGATGAAAATTATGTGCCCGGTGCCGATAAGATTATTCCCAAAATACTGCAACGATTAACAAAAGCACGGAAATCTGGTGAGATGGTTCTTTTTACGAGAGATATTCCCATCGAGCATAAGAATGAATCCGAAGAACGGATCGAATTACAGATAGTGGATGAATTAGCTCCACTGCCTGAAGAGTATGTTTTCAAAAAGAACTATTATGCACTTCCGCCCGAGAAACTGCTCGATGTTCGTGCATTAACTGAGAAACGCAAACAAGAGAAAAGCCGAATAGAAGTGGTTGGTGTTGAGCTGAGCATTTGCGTATTAGCAAACACTTTGGCTTTACAGAGCGCTCTCCCAGAAGGTGATTTTTATATTGATTCTGAGCTTGTTGCTGGGAACAAGTTAAATGAGACAGCCTTACAGCTGTTAGAGCAATTCAATGTGGAAATCGAATAGTTGAAAGAGTTCTAGCCTTTTGAACGAGGCTAGAGCTTTTTTTTGATAGGAAATATTTTTTTCGTTTATTTTTTCTATTAATTTATATTTTTTTACTTTTAGAAGGTCTCTAGGCAGAGAAGAACGATTACTTTATACTAAGATTAAAAGTTATAAATAGTACGACTATTTGTTCCAAAGATAAGTGAAAGCGGTTAACTTATTCGGACATCTAGCCGATTCAAAAATAAAAAAATCAGGGAGAAAAAAGGGTGAAAATAAAATATTTAAAACGAACGCAATTTTTTGGTGATTATCAAGCCTGCCGTGTCATTTGGATCACTACATTAAAGGGTGAATTGTTAGTTAAATTTACAATCACCGATGGAGAAGGAAAACACTTATATACAATAATGGAACCACCGGAAAGCGATACTTTTGATCTATCTAACAACGTCTTATCTTTGGAACAGCTGGAGGAAATAAGAGATCTTTTAAAAGCCAATAATCCAGATATTGAGTGGGATATAACGGATGAGGAAGAGGTAATCTTTATGCTGGGATTTTTCGGGGAATGTCTAGCGAGGCGCCATTGGCTAGCAAGAGATAGTAAGAAGGATGAAGATGTTATTGCGGATTACATCTTTGATGCCAGTGATAAAATAGTCAAAGGAGAGTGTTTTCAAACGGACTATTTTAAAAAAGAGGCAACAGAAGGCGAAATCATCGAAAACTATTTGCTTCCTAAACTATTAGCGCGAGATGAAGTTGATACCATCGTTCTGAACATTGCTAGTGCGGGTCAAGTCAATAGTTACTCAATTGTGATTCAGGAAAACGAATAGTTATTATCAGCAGATACGTCAAGTGGTATCTGCTTTTTTTATCGAAACAGTGAATAGAAAAAATTCGCTTGCCTTAAAGTGTACTTCAAGGTATATGCTCGTATCATCTGGAAAGGTTAAGATAGAAGATAAAGATACTGTTTCCAATCGAATGAAAGATTTACTAAGAACAAGTTTGTACACTTAGAAAAAAGGAGTGCTCATATGAAAACATTATACTTAATGCGGCATGGCGAAACACTATTCAATCAACAGAAAAAAATCCAAGGTTGGTGTGATTCACCTCTGACAGAACTTGGAAGAAAACAAGCAGCGATAGCAAAAGATTATTTTGTTAAAAATGAGATCAAACTGGATAGTGCTTATGCTTCCTCCTCAGAAAGAGCCTGTGATACTTTAGAATTGGTCACAGATTTAAATTATTCACGAGTAAAAGGACTAAAAGAATGGAACTTCGGTGATCTAGAAGCGGAACATGAGTATTTAAATCCGCCGCTGCCTTATGGAGATTTTTTCAAGGCCTTTGGTGGAGAAGGAGAGCTTGAGTTTCGGGAACGAGTGGCACGGTCAATTCTTGAGCTAGTTCAAGCGGATACTGGTAAAAATATTTTGATGGTCTCCCATGGGGCTTCCTGTAGACAATTTATGCGAGCGTGGGAGCATACGAGTGCGGTTGAATTTCAGGGGCGAATAGCAAACTGCTGTATTTTGAAATTTGCTTTTGATGGGAACCAGTTCCAGCTTTTAGAAATTATCAACCACGATTTTTCAACTGTTCTATAAGCAAAAAGCGATGCCACTTTAACAAGTAGCATCGTTTTTTAATCTGTTTTCGACTGTTCCGATAGTATCCCGTTTTCGATCCATTTGTTCTTTTTTTTAAAATCCGCCAGATTTTGTTGGTATTCTTTCGCGTATAAAAGCGAGAAAAGAGTATCTAAAATGTACTCAAAAGCAGCCTGAGAAGAGAAGGTACTGACTTTTACGTAGTCTTTTTCCTCCTGAGTAATTACGATAGCTTGTGTGGCAAGGGCAATTAAGTTTGATTGTCTATTGCCAGTTAATAATATAGAAGGAACATTTTCATTTAAAAAGTGTTTCATTATACGTTCATATTGCGGTATATTCCCACGATAAGTAATAAAGATAGCGCAGTCCTTGCTAGTAAGATTTACGGCATTCCAAGTTTCATCGGCATATTCTTCTGCGATAATCAGAAATTTGTTGATTTTTACTAATTTATTTTGAAAACTGCGAGCACGGATTTGTGAATCGCCTTGAGCAAACAAAAAAATCCGTTCCGCATTTGCTAGCAGATCAACTGAATGATCTAGCACCTCAGTATCCAATTGTGCATAGGTTCGCTGTACAGTATTGATCGTTAAATCAGCGAGCTTCTTTGCAATATCTTTGGTTGAGTCCTGTGGCAGAAAAGGAAAATTAGCATCCACCGGTTCAGAACGGTAGAGGTCACTATGAGCAATCTCAGAAACTGCGATACGAAAATCGCGAAAGCCGTCATAGCCCATTTTTTGGGCAAGCCGAATAACGGAAGAATGGGAGGTATACGTATCTTTAGCGAGATCTGCCACGTTGATCGCCGGAATCGTTGCCAAGTTCTTTAAAATATAATCCGCAATTCGCTTCTCCGTATTGGTTAAATCCTGTTGCAGACGTAATTTATCAATTAAAAGCATGTCATCACCTTTTAGTTTGTATTTAATAGAGGAAGTATCCTAACTATCATACCTTAATTTCACTATTTTCAGAAGGAGAGGTATTCATGAAAGCACTTTTTTGGTACAAATGTCCAAAAATACCTAGTTCATATTTGATAGATTGGATAAAACGACCTATTTTGCTCAGAAATCTTCTCAACGATTCGAATTTTCCTATAATAGAGCTATTAAAAGAAACCTTGGAGGGATTTATACATGTTAACGATCGCATATATTGGTAATGGGAAAAGTACCAACCGTTACCACTTACCATTCTCAACAAAATTGAAGGACAAAATTAAGGTCAAAACGATCTATTCACCAAGTGGACGAATCACCTGGGAAAAAAATCCAGGCACAGTTTATACTTCAGATATCAATGATATTTATAATGATCCAGAAATTCAGTTGGTGGTTGTTACAACACCAAGTCCATTACATTTTAAACTAGGAAAAGAAGTCTTGGAGCATGGAAAAAATGTTTTGATCGAAAAGCCTTTTACAGAAACGTTAGCAGAGGCGCAGGAATTGTATCGTTTAGCAGATGAAAAAGGCTTATTTATCCAATGTTATCAGAATCGCCGCTATGATTCAGATTTCTTAACCGTTCAAAAAGTGATTGAGAGCGGTGTGCTCGGTGATTTATTGGAGGTAGAAATGCATTATGATTACTACCGTCCAGAGGTTCCTGAAAGTGTTGAGAAATTCTCAATTGGAACAAGTTACCTTTATGGTCATGCCTGCCATACATTGGATCAAGTCATTTCTTATTTCGGTCGTCCAGATGACGTTCATTATGAGGTACGTCAGCTTTTAGGTGATGATCGAATGAATGATTACTTTGATTTGGATCTCTTTTATGGTCGAATGAAGGTGTCGGTGAAATCTAGTTACTTCCGTTTAAAAGAACGACCAAGCTTTGTTGTTTATGGGAAGAAGGGTGTCTTTGTGAAGGCAACGAAGGACCGCCAAGAAGAACACTTAAAGATGTTCTATATGCCTGATAATAAGGATTTTGGGATTGATTTGCCTGAGCATTATGGTACGCTGACTTATATGGATGATGCTGGGGTTTATCATGAAGAGAAGGTCGTTTCAGAAGTCGGTGATTACAGCCGTGTCTATGAAGATGTCTATGAAACACTGATCAACGGCAAACCAAAAGCCGTCAAGGATGAAGAAACACTGTTACAAATCGAAATGTTAGAAAAGGGTATTCAACAGGTGAAACACTAATTTAAAAGAAATGAGGGATACAGATGAAGTTAGCAATATTCGGTTCTGGAAAAATTGTTCAAGAATTTTTACCTATTACAAAGGACTTGCCTGAAATTGATGTCAAAGCGATTCTCGGTACCAAGAGAAGTCAAGAAAAAACAGAGAAGATTCAGGCAGAATATGGCATCGAAGCCTCTTATACGGATATCGATGAGTGCCTGAAAAGTGATGCCTTCGATACGGTGTATGTCGCTGTACCGAACCATTTGCATTACAGCTTCGCGAAGAAAGCGTTGGAGGCTGGTAAACATGTGATTTGTGAGAAGCCTTTTACTTTAAAACATGCAGAGCTGCTGGATTTGGAGCAATTAGCGCTTAAAAAAGATTTGGTGCTGGTTGAGGCTATTACCAATCAATATTTGGTAAATTACCAAGGCATCAAAGAAGCCAGCCAAAAAATTGGTAAATTGAAAATCATTGAGTGCAACTATTCGCAGTATTCTTCTCGCTATGATGCCTTTAAAGAAGGCACTATTTTGCCTGCTTTCAATCCGAAAATGGGTGGCGGCGCCTTAATGGATATTAATATTTATAATATTCATCTAGTCGTTGGTCTGTTAGGAAAACCTAAACACGTGCAGTATTATGCGAATATTGAACGAGCCATTGATACTTCAGGCATGCTGATACTCGATTATGGTGATGTGAAGGTTGTTTGTATCGGCGCCAAGGATTCAGAAGCAACGATTCGTTCGACCATTCAAGGAACGGAAGGCTCAGTTGTCGTAAATGGCCCAACGAATACGTTAGATAGTTATACGACTGAATCGCTTTCTGGTGAAAAAGAAACCTTTGACCATAAAGATCATCCGCATCGTATGTATGATGAGTTCAAGCTTTTCAGTCAAGTAATCAAAAATAAAGACATGGACTTCGTGGAGAAGCAGCTTGAGCATAGTAAGATCGTGATGGAGATTGTCGAGGCGGCAATTAATGATGCAGGAATCGTTTTGGGGTGATTCACTTCCTTCTTTTTTAACAAAACACTTGCCTTAAAGTACACTTCAACGTGTATGGTAGGAGATAGTTAAGAAAGGTGGGAAATAAATGGAGTATGCAAAGTTAGGAAATACCGGCTTAGACGTTTCAAGAATTTGCTTAGGTTCAATGAGTTTTGGGGATCCAAAAAACTGGGTTCATAAATGGATCCTGGAAGAAGACGAGAGCAGACCCTTAATCAAACGGGCGTTAGATTTAGGCATCAACTTCTTTGATACAGCTAACGTATATTCTTTGGGACGCAGTGAAGAGATTCTTGGAAAAGCCTTGAAGGATTATGCCAATAGAGATGAGATCGTTTTGGCAACGAAGGTTCATCAGAAAATGTTTGATGGTCCCAACGGACAAGGCCTATCAAGAAAAGCGATTATGTCGCAAATTGATCAAAGCCTAGAGCGCCTGCAGACTGATTATGTAGATTTGTATATTATTCATCGTTGGGATTATGATACCCCGATCGAAGAAACGATGGAAGCTCTGCATGACGTTGTTAAGTCAGGTAAAGCACGCTATATTGGAGCATCTGCAATGTATGCCTATCAATTTCAACAAGCGAATACGATTGCAGAAAAAAATGGCTGGACAAAATTTGTTTCGATGCAAAACCATTTGAATTTGATATACCGTGAAGAAGAGCGTGAAATGATTCCTTATTGTCGTTCTGAAAAGATCGCATTAACACCTTATAGTCCGATGGCTTCTGGCAGATTGATTCGAGATCGTACAGCAGAAACACAACGAAGTACAACGGACGTCGTACAAAGAGCAAAATATGATGAAACGGCTGAAAAAGATCAGCTGATCATCGAGCGAGTAGCTGAATTAGCAGATAAATATGAAACGAATCGTGTGAATATTGCCCTAGGCTGGTTGCTGCAAAAGGATCCAGTAGTTGCTCCAGTCGTTGGAGCGACAAAAATGAGTCATATTGAAACGGCTGTGGGAGCGTTAGATTTCAAATTAACTCCAGAAGATGTGTTGTATTTGGAGGAGCCCTATGTTCCCCATAAAGTAATTGGACATAACTAATAATCCCTTTAAAGAAACTGTGCCAAATGAAGGCTCTTCGTCAATGAGTGTTGGTGAAGAAATTCAATAGAATAATCAAGTCATTCACACGGCTAGGCAGCTCTTCTGTCTAGCCGTGTTGTCGTTCTGGTCTTGTTCATTTGGGTGGTTTTCTTGAAATACTTTCCGCGATACAAAAAGATTCGTTCTCGGTAGTTTTGGAAGTTTCTAAAGCCATAGGCCATTCGTTTTAGTACTTTGATATGGTTGTTCAAACATTCCAGTGGCCCGTTGGAATAGGGAACCCGCAACGCGCGTTTGATTTCTGTTTGGTACTTTTTGAAGGTCGTAATCACTGGTTGGTAGTGTTCTGGTAACTCTTTGTAATTTTCCTTTAAAAGCTTCGTGAAATCAGGAACATCTCGTCTTCTGATAGCGGACAGAAAGTGCTGATAGACTTCGTAGCCTTGCTTTAAGGAGTCATCGTAAGACAACAGGCGATCGACGATTTCTGCTTCCGTTAGATGTGCCCGAAAAGAAGGTCGCCAGTAGCGGTGTCTCCCCTTCAATTCCCACGCATTCTTTTGAAGCAGTTTCCAGTATTTCTTTAAGTGTTTTGAACGAGTATCGCCTTTTTTAAAGGATTTCATTACTTGAATTCGGTGGTTGGTAAAGGCTCGACCAATGTGTTGGCTGATATGAAAGCGATCGGCGACGATTCGGGCATTCGGAAAACAATCTTTCACCAATGTACGATAAGGTGTATAGAAATCTGAAACAACCAAGCGTACCTGTTCCCGTACCTTTCTGGGATAACGCAAGAAATAGTCGCGTAAAGGATCAAGTTGACGATTTTCCACAATGTCGATCAGTTGATGGGTTTTGCCATCCATCATGACAAAGCTCATAGCACCCGAGACATTTTTCACTGATTTGAATTCATCAAAACACAACACTTCTGGCAGTGGCTGGTTCAAAGAAATGGTTTTAGGCCGAAGGCTGCGAAGGATCCGAATAACCGTTGTTGGAGAAACGTGTTTCATGCGTGCAATCAAGGACATAGAAAGAGGCTCACTTAATAGTTCGAGAACGGCTTGTTTGACTCTGCGGGCAATGGAGCAGTGACGATCACTAATCGAATCTTCGGCTAAAAAAGTTTTTCCACAGTGTTTACACTTAAAGCGTTGCTTGTTTATCCGCAGAATCGTCTTGTAGTTACTGACGTCATTTAATAGGATAGAGACTTTCTTCCAGCCCCATTTAATGATCGTTTGATCATTTTCATAGCGGCAATGAAAGCATTCCTCTGGTCGATAGGTTAATGTGCCATCAAAAACAAAACAGGTCTCGTCATTGATTCGCTCTTTGCGAAAGGCATTCTCATGAAAGGTAAGATTTAGGTCTAGAATATCTAGTAACTCTTTGGTAAACTCTGAATAGGACATCTTGAAACACTCCTTTGAATGGTTTTCGTCGACTTTATTCTAAAGGATTTCAAGGTGTCTGTTTGCGTTTATTAGAAAAAAAGAAAAAGTGTTGGCAACAGAAGGTGTCACCAACACTAGATATTATAGAGCCCAAATGAATTGGTGCAGTTTTTTTATATAAATCATCTTGACTTAAAGTATACTTTAACGTTTATGCTAGTACTAAAGCACATGGAGGTGGGCTGAATGAAGAAGTTCTGTTGGGTAATACCTGTAATCTTTTTTCTGGGTGCATGCGGGGCGAATAATTCTGGTTCCGATGAAGCGAGTAGCGAAGACTCGGCTAGTCAATCAAGTGAACGTTTGGAATCGAAAAAGACCCAGGGAGGGGAAGACATGGGAAAGTCACTCATTGTCTATTATTCTTTAACCGAAAATACGAAGGACGTTGCGGAAGAAATTCAGAAACAAGTAGATGGAGAGCTTCTAAGAATTGAAACAGCCGAACCTTATCCAGAGGCTTATGATGATGTTTTAGAGATTGTTCGCACACAAAGAAGCGACAATGAGTTGCCTGAAATTGTTTCAAAAGAAGTCAACTTGTCTGATTATGATCGTATTTTTCTAGGGGCGCCGATTTGGTTTGGTGAACCGGCGTTGCCAGTAGAAAAGTGGCTCAGTGAAAATGATTTGAATGGCAAGAAGATTTATCCCTTCTTCACAAGCGGAAGCAGTTCTATCAATGAATCAATGGACAGATACAAAGTGGTGTTGACCCAATCAACTCTCAGTGAAGGTTTAGGGATCACGTCCTCAGATAAAAACGAAACATCTAAACTAGTACAAGAATGGTTAGCACAATTGGATTAAATAGTAGGAAGAGATGAGGCTGAAGTCGGCTTTATCTCTTTTATCCTTTCGGCATTAAAAAAAGTCCAGCTTAAAGTCTACTTTAAATCAAGAGTGAAGACTGATAAAATTGAAACGAAAAGGATACCAACTGAACTTATTTACCGAAACTGCTTGTTTGAAAAACTACATGAAGGGAAGTGAAAAAATGAATATATCAGAAGTCGCCGAAAAATTCGATATGACACCAGCAACGATCCGCTACTATGAAAAGCAAGGCTTGATTCCGCCAATTACCAGAAATTCTGTTGGAGTTCGCGATTTCCAAGAAGAGGATATCAGTTGGGTAGAGTTTATAAAATGTATGCGTGATTCTGGACTGTCGATTGATTCATTGGCTAAATATTCAGAACTCTATCAGCAAGGAGACGCTACATTAATAGAACGCAAAAAGATTTTGATCGAGGAATACCAAAAATTATTGGAAAAACAAAGACTGATCAATGGAACCGTCGCTCGTTTAGAAGCGAAGCTGGAGAATTATGATCAAATGATTCAGGAATGCGAACAGCAGATCTTTTCCAACTCAAAAGAGGCTGTGTCTGAGAAAGTTTTGAAAGAGGTGTAAGTCATGTACCTGTTCCAAAGAATTGAGGAGGCAGCGTTTAAACAAAATGATGCGAGACGTACAATTGGAGAGTTCATACTTGAAAATCGCGATCATCTTCAGGAATTAAGCATGGATGAAATTGCTAAGAGAACTTTTACATCAAAGCCGACACTGGTTCGTTTTGCAAAGTATTTTGATTATTCGGGTTGGAAAGAATTTATGTATGCATTTACGCACGAGGTTGCTTACTATGATGAGAATGCCTATGAAGATGTCGATCCGAATTTTCCTTTCTCAGCTGAAGATGATTCGTTACAAATTATTGAACATCTAATGAATCTAAAAATGCAAAGCATGAAGGATACGGTCGCGCATATTGCTGTGGAGGACTTGAATCGAGCAGCAAATCTGATCCAGAAAGCAGAGAATGTGGTGATCTACGGGACAAGTCCTAATTATTATTATGGCGAACTTTTCAAGCGGAATTTATTGACGATCCAAAAAAAAGCCTTTATGTCAAAATCAGGTGAAAATGGTATTACTTCCAGTGCATTGAGTACTAAGGATTGTGCGATTATCATCTCCTATTCAGGAAATAATCCTGACGAAAACCCTACGAGTAACGTAAAAATCTTGAAGCGGTCTGGGGTTCCGATTATTAGTATTACCAGCGGCGGGAAAAACTATCTTAGAGATTATTCCGATGTCGTGTTGAATATTTCCAGTAAAGAAAAGCTCTATTCCAAGATTGCCAATTTTGCAACACAAGAATCGGTTCTATTTCTGTTAGATGTATTATTTGCTAAAATTTTTGCACTGAATTATGAAATCAATAAGAAGAATAAAATCGCAAATTCGAAAGTTTTAGAAGGGAAAAGGCAATCCAGCTACAAGGATATCTCCGAACAATTCTAATAAGTGGATGTGACAGAAGTTACTTCTGAAACATCGTTTATCTGGTAACAGGGCGTGTGACATTTTTTTGTCACACGCTCTGTTTTTGTTGAAAGTGAAACGTATTCCGAGAAATACCCATAGATTTTTAGAAAAACTGGAATACGTTTTAAGCTGTCACTAAACTATTGGAACCGCTATCTTCACGTGTTAAGGTTCAGATACAAGCAAGACTTGATTAACCGGTTCGATCAAAAAAACATCTTGTTCTATTGAAAGGAGAATCCCATGAGTAAGAAATATGAAGGTTTGGCTCATGACATCATTGAAAAGTTGGGTGGCAAAAAGAATATTACGGAAGGCTATCACTGTCAAACACGTCTTCGTTTTAAAGTTTTCGATGAATCGAAAATTGATATCAAGGGTTTAGAAAGTTTGGATGGTGTGACAAAATATATTTTTAACGCAGGTGTGCATCAGATAGTGATCGGTACCCACGTGAAAGATGTTTTTGAAGAAATCGAGAAAATCATTGATCTTGATCCGACAAAAGAAGTACAAGCAGAAAAAAAGGGCCCGCTAACGGCGATTATTGAATTTGTAGCCGGCACGTTCCAGCCAGTTATTCCAGCATTGTCAGGAGCCGGGATGGTCAAGGCTGTACTAGCCTTGCTGATCGTTTTCCAAGTCATCTCACCGGAATCGCAAACCTACTATTTATTGAACATGTTTGCCGATGGCGTTTTCTTCTTTCTACCGATCATCTTGGCATTCACAGAAGCACAAAAGCTGCGTTGTAATCCGATATTAGCTGCCTCAGTTGCAGCAATGATGATGCATCCTAACTGGGGAGCGTTAGTGACCGCAGGAGATCCAGTCAAATTCTTTGAAATTATTCCATTTACACTTGCTACGTATACTGGCTCTGTTATTCCGATTCTCTTAGTCATTTTTGTGCAATCCTATGTCGAAAAATTCTTAAATCGCGTAATACCCAAATCAGTTGAACTTGTATTTGTACCAATGCTGACCTTTTTAGTGATGGGTACACTGGCTTTTTCTGTGCTAGGACCTATAGGTAGTATCATCGGAGGGTACTTGGCGACATTCTTTACTTTCTTAAGTATCAATGCCAGTTGGGTACCAGCAGTTTTAATTGGTGGATTCTTACCAATTATGGTTATGTTTGGTCTTCATAACGGTGTGGCTCCGTTGGGTGTCATGCAGATGGCTGAACTTGGGTATGACAGTATTTTTGGGCCAGGGTGTGTGTGCTCAAATATCGCGCAAGCAACCGCAGCGGCAGTGGTCGCTTTTAGAACAAAAGATAAAAAATTACGTCAATTAGCAACCTCTGGCTCGATCACTGCCTATATGGGAATTACGGAACCAGTGTTATATGGTGTGAATCTGCCGAAAAAATATCCTTTGATTTCAGCTATGATCGGTGGAGGATTAGGTGGATTGTATGCTGGTTTGACTAATACTCATCGTTTTGCGACTGGTTCATCAGGGATTCCTGCCATCTTGCTTTATATCGGTGATGATACGATGCGCTTCTTCTGGAATATCGTGATTGCCTTAATTATTTCTGCTGTATCAACAGCAGTACTGACCTATGTCTTAAGCTTTAAATTTGAAAAAGAAGCGAACATTCCAGAAATGAAAGAAGTCATTTTGGAAGACACGCTGATAATCAGTCCGATCAGAGGACAAATTATTCCGTTGAGTGCTGTTCATGATGAGGCATTTGCTTCTGAAGCGTTGGGAAAAGGGTTTGCGATTGCTCCAGCAGAAGGAAAGGTCGTAGCTCCCTTTGATGGCAAAATAGCTGCAATTTTCCCGACAAAGCATGCGATCGGTTTGGTTTCAGAGACAGGAGTAGAAATTTTGATTCACGTGGGATTAAATACAGTGGAATTGAACGGAAAATATTTTGAAGCGCTGGTTGAGGCGGATGAAATAGTCAAAAAAGGCCAGCTAATCTTAACCTTTGATTTAGAAAAAATTCAAGCGGCAGGATATGATACGCAAGTGCCGATTATTGTGACCAATACACCGCAATATTCGTCGATCGAAACGATTGGCAGCGGACAAACGGATTGTGATGAAGCTATTTTAGCTGTCAGAGTGTAGCGATTTTGAACGGAAAATATGGAATTGAAAAGGAGAATGAAGATGGCTTTAGCTAAAAACTTTTTATGGGGTGGAGCAACTGCGGCGAATCAAACGGAGGGCGGTGTGTTAGAAGGTGGCAGAAAATTAGCCAATATCGATGTTCTGCCCTATGGAAAGGATCGAAAAAGAGTCGCTGCCGGAGAGTTAGAAATGCTCGAGTGGCAAGAGGGGTATTATTATCCTGCGAAAGAAGCGATTGATATGTACCATCACTATATGGAAGATATCCAGCTTTTTGCTGAGATGGGGTTCAAGGTTTATCGGATGTCGCTTTCCTGGTCTCGGATTTTTCCAAATGGTGATGATCAAGAGCCGAATGAAGCGGGTCTAAAATTTTACGAAGCTATTTTCAACGAATTAAGGAAGCATGATATTGAACCTTTAGTTACCATCACTCACTTTGATATCCCGATTCATTTGGTTAAAGAATACGGTGGCTGGAAAAGCCGCAAGCTGATCGAATTTTATACACGTTACGCGAAAACAGTGTTAACGCGCTATAAAGGACTGGTCCATTATTGGCTGACAATCAATGAAATCAATATTTTGCTTCATCAACCCTTCGTAGGTGGTGGCATCGTTTTTAAAGAAGGCGAAAATAAAGAAGAAATTAAATACCAAGCGGCCCATCACCAATTGGTCGCCAGTGCATTAACAACCAAGATCGCCCATGAAATCGATCCTGAAAACAAAGTTGGCTGTATGTTGGCTGGCGGAAGCCACTATCCGTATACTTGTCGACCAGAAGATTATCAAGAAGCGATTAAGCGTGATCGAGAAGGCTATTTTTTTATTGATATCCAAGCGAGAGGAAACTATCCAAATTATGCGCTGAAGAAGTTTGAACGAGAAGGGCTAACGATTCAGATGGAGCCGGAGGACAAGGAAATATTGGCGGCATCACCAGTGGATTTTGTGACCTTTTCTTACTATTGTTCAAGAACCGTTAGCGCGCATTCTGAAGACTATCAGCAGGCTACCGGAAATCTATTTGCTTCGATCAAAAATGATAACTTGCCTTCAACCGAATGGGGGTGGCAGATCGATCCGCTGGGCTTGAGAAATTCCTTGAATCAGCTGTATGACCGCTATCAAAAACCACTATTTATTGTCGAAAACGGTCTAGGCGCTGTAGATATTCCCGATGAAAATGGATATGTCGCTGATGATTACCGCATTGATTATTTAGAAAAGCATGTCAAAGCCTTTATGGATGCCGTCGAAATTGATGGGGTAGAACTTCTTGGCTATACCACGTGGGGGTGTATTGACCTGATCGCGGCGAGTACCGGACAAATGAGTAAACGCTATGGCTTTGTCTATGTCGATCGAGATGATCAAGGCAATGGGACCTTAAAGCGAACAAAGAAAAAATCCTTTGATTGGTATAAGCAAGTCATCGCATCAAACGGGGAAAGCGTGAAGAAGCAATTGACTGCAAGTCTTCATTAGAAAACAATGGACTAGAAAATATAAGTGTAAGTGTTCCTTGTTTGCCAAAAGTAATTTGAAAAGCAGTCTCAAAAATAGTACGCTATTTAGTAATATAAGTTTCGTAAAATAGATTTTTGAGAATGTGAGGGCAATGATGGGAAAGGTAATATTTTTAGATATTGACGGCACTTTATGTAATGATGCTGGGATTGTACCAGAGAGTGCGAAGATCGCGATTGCAAAAGCCTATGAAAAAGGGCATCGCTTTTATTTATGCACAGGACGCTCTAAGGCGGAGCTTTCTGAAGAAGTGCTTGATCTGCAGATTAGCGGGATCATTGGTGCTGGCGGTGGCTACTGTGAAGTGGATGGAGATGTGATCCTTCATCAGGTTTTCGATCCAAGTGAATTGAAAAAGCTGATCGGCTTCCTAGAGGGACACCGAATAGAGTATTATCTTGAGTCTAATCAAGGATTATTTGCGAGTGCTAATTTGAGAAATCGTCTAATCCAAATTAGTTTAGGCGATAGCGAAGAAGACTCTGAAGAAGGCCAGAAAAAAATAGAATCCATCAAATGGTTTTTGGATCTTTTGATTGAGGATCCAAGTTTGATTGATTACGAAGACGTAAATAAGCTTTCATTTGTGAATCATTCGATTCCCTATGAGCTGATCGCGGCGGAGTATGATGGCGACTTCCACATGTTAAGAAGCACTGTTCCTGTCTTTGGACCTGACAGCGGTGAGATAGGCTTGAAGGGAATCAATAAGAAGACGGCGATTGAGCGAGTATTGAAGTATATCAAACGAGAGAAGAAGGATACGATAGCTTTTGGTGATGGCAATAATGATCTAGCGATGTTTGAAGCAGTAGAAATAGGGATTGCCATGGGAAATGCGAAGGAAGAATTAAAGGCGGCTGCTAATGAGGTTACCTTGACCCATGATGAGGGCGGAATAGCTTACGTGCTAGATAAATTAGATTAGTTAACTAGTTAAAGTGAAAAGCGATAGAAGGCTGGCGGATGATTCATCTAACGGCCTTTTGTTCATTGACAGTTATTTTCTAACGAATCTGCTATAGTAAAAGAAAAAAAGAGGCATAGTATGGAAATTAGACTTTTACGTTATTTTTGGGCAGTTGCACAGGAAGGAAATGTGTCACGTGCAGCTCGACTGTTGAATATTACGCAACCGACGCTAAGCCGTCAAATTAAAGAGCTTGAGGAAACTATTGGGGCACCCTTGTTTCACCGTGAGAAAAATCGATTAAGTTTAACTAAAGATGGCTATTTTTTGAAAGAACGTGCGGAGGAAATTTTGACTTTGGATGAAAAGCTAGAGCAAGCTTTTTCTGCGAAACGGAAGGAACAATTAACTGGTGTAATCACGATTGGCTGTGTTGAGGCAGATAATTCAGATACCGTTGCGATGCTGTTGGAGGAATTGATCAGTGATTATCCCCAAATAAAGTTCAACTTAGTGACGGGCACAAGCGATGATATTTCCGATCGTCTCGAAAAAGGAATCTTGGATCTGGCAGTTTTGCTGGAGCCAGTTAGCTTGAACGAGGTTGAAACATTGGTTTTACCAAGAGAAGAAAAGTGGGGCTTGCTAGTCTCTAAGGAATTATTTATCGCTGATAAAGAAGTGTTGCGACCAGAAGATATTAAGGGGCTTCCAATCCTTTGTTCAGGTCGTTCTGAAGTGCAAAAACTATTCTCTAATTGGTCGGGAGAAGCACTTAAAGACTTGAATATAGTAGGAAACTTTAACTTGATCTTTAATGTTCTGCCATTAGTGGATCATAAGGTCGGTGCAGCATTGACGATTGAAGGAGCTATTGCGGATCGTAAGTTAGAAGAGGCCAAATTTATCCCATTAGAACCTGCTGTTAAGACTCATTGTGTTCTAGTTTGGAAAAAGCGTTTACAGACACCTGCTGTGCAGGAATTGATCAATCGATTTAACCATGCCTTTAAGCTATAGTGCTATGATTACATAGGTATTAGACATAGACAGAAAAGCGTCGTATTCTGAGATTGTTCAGGATATGACGCTTTTAATTTTGAAGACACATTCGAAAAATGAAACGAGGAGGGAGTATTATGGCTGCAATCGTTCTATTTTTCTCCAGAGCTGGGGAAAATTATATTAATGGCAAGAAGCAAATGATTTCAATTGGCAATACAGCAGTATTAGCAGAAAAGATTAGTTGCGAGCTGGATATTCCGACGTATCCATTAGCTCCAACGATTCCTTATTCAGAGAATTATGACGAAGCGGTGCAAAAGGCAGGAACCGAAAAAGATACTTTAGAGCGTGTAGAATATGAAAAACTATCGATTGATTTTGATAAAGTGGATACGGTTTTTCTTGGATTTCCGAACTGGTGGGGAACCTATCCCCGAGTGGTTGCAACTTTTTTAGCGGATCATGATTGGGAGAATAAGGTGATCTATCCTTTCTGCACCCATGAGGGTAGTGCATTCGGTTCGAGTATTCAAGATTTACGAAGAACTTGTCCGCAAGCGGAAATCAAAACCGGTTTGGCAGTTCGTGGTTCTAAAGTTTCGTGTGCGGATACCGCGGTGAGGAATTGGCTGCTGGCTTATCAAGCTTAAAACAATTTTAGGAGGAAATTATAATGGCAAAACATGAAGAAGTAAAAAATGGTGTGATTTTTCCAATTGGTGAAAAAAATGATGCCTACGCACACTATTTTATTGGTCAAAGTTATTTACAGTCTTTAGTTGCTGATCCAGCGATTAATGTTGGCGTTGGGAATGTCACTTTCGAACCTGGCTGCCGCAATAACTGGCATATCCACCGAGATGGGTATCAGTTATTGTTAGTAACGGGTGGTGAAGGCTGGTATCAAGAAGAGGGAAAAGCAGCTCAGCGATTAAAAGCAGGTGATGTAATCATCACTTATGACGGTGTTAAGCATTGGCACGGCGCGACAAAAGATAGTTGGTTTGAGCATGTCGCCATCACAGCGGGAACGCCTGAATGGTTAGAACCTGTAACAGACGAATGGTACAATCAATTAGAAAAATAGGAGGGGCACATTATGAAAAAACAAACAGCAGGCAGAGAGCAATTAGGCGAATTTGCTCCTCAATTTGCGGCATTAAATGACGATGTTTTATTTGGAGAGGTCTGGGCGAAAGAAGAAGAGTTATCTCCTCATGATCGTAGTATGATTACCTGCTCTGCACTTTTAGCAATGGGTGCACCACAATTGGAAGCTCATTTGAAAATTGCCAAAGAAAATGGCGTAACGAAGGAAGAAATCAGTGCTTTAATCACCCATTTAGCGTTTTATGCCGGTTGGCCCAAAGCGTGGAGTGCCTTTTCTATGGCGAAGGAAATTTTTGAGTAAGAGAAGAGGAATAATTTTTATAATGATTGCTGATCCTCTGGAATATAACAACGTCTGCTCCTAAAACAATTTATCAGGAGCAGACGTTTTTTACACAAAAGTTTGGTTTATTTTTTTCGAAATTGTTGAAAGAGAAAGACAAAGATAAAGAAAAATAGCGCTTCCCAAAGTGTTGTTGTCCAGCTGTATCTTGGACTAATACCAAAAAATAAGTTCCCGATGTTAGAAATAATTAAATAAATAAGGGTAACCAAAAATGAGTTTAGTAATCTACGCATCATAAAGACCACACTCCATCCTTACCTAGCAGTATAAAATAGCTCGTTCTTTTCGTCCAATCATACCTTGGTAACCATTGCTATTTTTTCTTCTCTGCCTTATCAAAGACGCCTGTCACGCCAATAGCGATCCCAATACAAAGCCCCAAGGCTAAATTATCAAATAGCAGACCAAACACTAACCCCAACGCAATCCCAATTCCCAATGAATAACTGTTATCCTTTTTCATTTCGTATACCTGCTTTCTTTTAGTTATAGACCTAGAAAAGTCTGTTGAATATCATCTGTTACTACTATTTTAAAGGAAAACAAAGAGAAGGAATAGTGAGTCTCTTATGATTAATCGAACATAGCCAAAAAATCGCTTGTTTTTTTTCTAAATTCTCTACTAAATATTTAAGGTATAATGAGCAAAGAAAATAAATAATCAAGGAAACTTCCACTTTATTGTGGAAGTTTTTTACTATTTTTAAGAAAAAAATGAGTGGAACTCATCACTTTGAGTAAGCTTAAAATAATGAATGCCGATATTGATAATCTAGTTGGTTACGAGAGCATTCTTTTTCTTATTTATCAATTTTTCAACAGCATTCATAAGCAATGCTTAAACACTATAAAATAACAGTTTTAAAATTCTAAATGCAGAGTGAAATCAACATGAAAATTTGTCTGCGCTTACATTTTTGCCAAAAAAGATTGCAAGAATCTCTACTTATCAAGAAAAATAAAGGGTTATATACTCACCTTAGACGAAAGGAAGATAGAAATGAAAGACCGAACAGCAAAAATATTGCGGATTTTTATAACTTCTGATTATCCTGTAACGCTTGAACAGCTGGAAGAAGAATTTCATACTAGCTCGCGAACCATTCGAAATGAACTACGTGAAATTAACCTTCTATTGAGAACAAATCAACTACCTGAAGTGAAAAATCTCAGAAAAAAAGGGTATCACTTACTTTTGGATAAGGATCAAAAGCAACGACTGCTTGATCAGATGGATTCATCAGAAGGAGAACAATACCTGGACCGTGAAAGCCGAATTTTTGATTTGATTCTTTCGTTTTCACTAGGTAAAAATGCGACCTTTCTTTATCAAAAGGAAGAAGCCTATCAAATTTCGAAAAGCTCATTGGATGAAGACATGCGACGCGTCAGAAATATACTGAAAGAATATGGGATCGAAGTTTTGAGCGTACCGAAACAAGGAATTGTGCTTCAAGGAGCGGAACGATCGATCCGAACAATGATCTACGATGTCATTAATACGTCTGTAGGAGTAATTTCGCCACAAGGTGAGCAGGAGGCATCGGTTAATTTAACGATTCTTCATCACTATATTTCTCCGCAGCTATTAAAAAAATTAGAACAGCTCTACGTAGATTCTGTGGACAAGATGGAAGATGCGATCTATCGCAATCAATTGCTGGTTTTTACAGCTGTCTGGCTGAGTCGATATATGCGGGAGGATTTAATCGCTAGTTCCGCTTGGGAAGCAGCCGATACTCCTCAAAGTGATATTCGTGATTTTGTCACAGCAATTTGCGACGCCTTTCAGCTTTCGCCTCCAGAGGTGGAAATCAAATACATCGTGTTTATGCTGAATACGTTCAATTCGCGTGATATGAACAACTCCATTGAATGGGTTCAAGCGCAGCTGCTTTCCATTCAGTTGATGCAATTTGTCGAAGAGAAAACGAAGATTCCTTTTTCCAGAAAAGAAGAAATGTTGCAGGAAGGGCTATATAAGCATTTGGTCGGCTTGATCAATCGCGTAAAAAGCGACATTCAAATCGTCAACCCGCTAAAGGAAAACGTCAAGAAAAATTACGGCAATATCTATTCTGCCATTCGTCACTTTACACCTTCGATCGAACAGGTTACTGGGAAACAGATTACGGAAGATGAGATTGCTTTTCTTACGATTCACTTTTCCACTTCTGTCAGTGCGATTAATCAGGATTTGCACTACATTTACAAAGCAGTCGTCATTTGTAATCACGGAGTTGCCACAGGGAAGCTGTTGTCAGAAAATCTGAAGGAGCTTTTCAATATAGAAGTTTTAGCGGTGTTGAGTTCGCGAGAATTAGATTTGATTGAAAAGCTTGATGTGGATTTGATTTTCAGTACAGTCGCTATTCACTATTCAAAAAAGCCAGTCCTAGAATTGGAGCCGATCATCAAGGAAGAGAGTAAAAAGAGGATTACTAGCTTTTTAAATACGAATCAAAAGCTTAAACGGTTAGTAAGTCATCAAGATTCAACACAATTATTTTATGCACTGATTGAAACTATTGAGAAAAGTGGTGGAGAGGTATCCGGTAATATTTACAAGGAACTGGAAACGCTTTTCGATCAAAATCATTTAACGATAAACAAAAAGGAGATTCAGCCGATGTTAGAAGATGTATTGAAGGACAGCAATATTTTATTGAACGAGCAGGTAACGACTTGGGAGGATTCCATTCGCAGAGTTTCCGAACCCTTGATTAATGAAAAGATAATCGAACCCAGGTATGTGACTGCGATGATTGACTCGGTAAAAGAATATGGTCCTTACATTGTGATTGGCAAATACATCGCGTTGGCTCATGCTCGTCCTGAAGATGGCGTCAATTCTTTAGGGATTAGCGTTGCGACAATCAAGGAACCTATTGCTTTTGGGAATGAGGAAAACGACCCAGTCAAAATTATTTTTTGTCTGGCAGCGGTTGATTCTTACTCACATTTAAACATTATGAAGAGTCTGATTGAGCTAATCAATGATGAAGAAAAAGTCGACCGACTGAGCGGAGAAACAGATATTGAACGGTTCAAAGAAATTTTATTTAGTTAAGGAATTATGCATAGTTCGATAAATATAATCAGAATGGAGAGAAAGAAAGATGGGAAGACAAGTATCAATTTTATTCGTATGTGGCGCAGGATTAGGGAGTAGTTTTGCTGCTCAAATGGCAGCAGAGGATGTCCTAAATGCACATGGGGTGGACGCAAAACTAGATCATGTAGATATTTCAACGGCGGCCTCCTCACAAACTGACATTATTATCACAGCACAAAATTTTCGATCACAGTTTGAAAAATTTTCGATTGATGAAGAGAAAACAGCCATTGTCTATTTAAAAAATATCGTCTCAAAACCGGAAATCGAAGAAAAGCTTCTACCAATTTTAGAAACAAAAGGGGCACTGTAAAATTTAAAGATAGCCGTTTTCCAGTTCCACACTTACCAGTTAATTAAGCGAACGAACTCAAAATAAACCTGAGCGAATTTAGTAAAAGGGACTAGTGGAATGGTATACGGCATGAAAATCAGATTCATTTTTCGATTTTTGAAAAATGAATACATTACTATGAATAAGGATGCCAGTTCCACACTTACCAGTTGATTAAGTGAACCCACTCAAAATAAACCTGAGCGAATTTAGTAAAAGGGACTAGTGGAATGGTATACGGCATGAAAATCAAACTCATTTTTCGATTTTTGAAAAATGATTACATTACTATGAATAAGGAGCGAAACAAATGGGAGTAGTTAATTTTATCATCGAGAATATCCTGACGCAGGCATCGATCACGATTGCTTTAATCGCGATGCTGGGGCTGTGTTTGCAGAAAAAATCAGCGGGTCAAATAGTATCTGGGACGTTGAAAACCTTGCTTGGTTTCCAGGTTTTGAGTGCTGGTTCCAGCATTATTGTTGGCAGCTTAACCTATTTTGGTGAAATCTTCACCGCAGGGTTCCACATGCAAGGAATTATTCCTTCGATCGAGGCGATCAACGGACAGGCGATGAATGAACTGGGGTTAGGACGTGATATCGCAATAACGTTTCTAGGTATTTTTATTGTTAATATTTTGATTGCCCGCTTTACAAAATGGAAATACATTTTCTTAACTGGTCAAGCAATTTTATGGATGGCGACAATGACAACTGTTTTTGGTTACTTTGCTGGCCTAAGAGGTTTAGTGCTGATCGTAGTCGGAAGTATCGTTGGGGCAATTTTCGCGGTAGCCATGCCGGCGATTGCACAGCCTATTATTCGGAAGATTACTGGCTCAGACGATATTGCGCTGGGGCATTTCTGTACAATCGGTTACATGTTTGAAGCGGGGGTAGCCTATATTTTCGGTGAACGCGGCGAGAATAAAAAATCAATTGAAGACATCAATTTGCCAAAATCCTTTGAGTTCCTGCAGGACACGTATTTATCCGTAATGGTAGTAATGGTGCCATTATATATTATTACTGCTGCATTCGCAGGTGCCGGCGTAGGTGGTCATGGATCACAGCACTATCTGATGTTTGCCTTCTTACAAGCCATTCAATTCGTGGTGGGTGTGTATGTCTTGCTTTCAGGGGTACGTTTATTGTTAGGGGAAATCGTTCCAGCCTTCCGCGGAATCGCGATGAAGCTGGTACCAAATGCGATTCCTGCGTTAGATTGTCCAGTATTTTTCCCATATTCACCAAATGCAGTAATCTTAGGATTCATTACAACAACGATTGGTACGATCATTGCCATGTTTGTCTTGCCAACATTTGGCTTAGCCATGATTTTACCAGGAATGCTGACGAACTTCTTTGCCGGAGGTACAGCGGGGATTTTCGGGAATGCGACTGGTGGACGTCGCGGAGCAATCATCGGTGGGATCGCCCATGGCTTCTTCATTACCTTACTACCAGCGCTTTTGGTAACGATCTTTAATCAAATGGGCTTTGTCAACGCGACTGCAACCGATGTGGATACTGTCGCTGCCGCATTACTTTATGCGTGGATTCTTAGTCCGATTTTGAAAATGTTCTAATTAGGAGGTTTTACAATGTTTGGTTTTTTTAAGAAAAAGAACAAACTTGAAAAGACAGAGGAAAAAGTCGAACTTTCCACGGAAGAGAAGGATCGCTTAAACGAGGAGAACCAGCAATTATTGGCAAAAATCTCTGCTACGTCAGACGATCAAAGCGAGTTGGCGCGTTTACATGAACAATTGGGGCTGAACTATGCCAAACTGGAGCAAACGGATAACGCCATCGAAAGTTTAGAAAAAAGTTTAGAAGAAAAACTGACGATCGGTGACGGCTACAAAAAACTAATGAGTCTTTATAACGGAAAACGGGCAGAAGCTGCTCGCAACGGGGATGACGCGGGCATCGAGAAGTACATGGGCAAAATGGACGAGATGCGCCAAATCGCAAAAAAAGTAACGATCAGCGGATAACTAATTAAGGGAAAAGAAGGTATTGGATAAATGTATAAAACATTAAAAGAGGTAACACAAATAGCAGAAGAATTGAATATGACGATTGGGGCTTTTAACACCCACAATTTAGAAATGCTGCCGGAAATGATTCGAGCGGCTAAAGAAAAGGGCGCACCGATCATCATTCAAACCAGTATTGATACAGCGAAATACATTGGGTATGACCTGATGGTGGCAGTAGTGAAAGAAATCGCTAATACAGAAATGGTAGATGTTGCATTACATTTAGACCATGCCAGAGATTTTAATGAGATCAAAGCGGCAATCGATTCTGGCTATTCAAGTGTCATGTATGATGGTTCACATCTGCCGTTCAAGGAAAATATTGCTAAAACAAAAGCAGTGGTTGAGTATGCGCATGCGAAGGGTGTTTCTGTTGAAGGAGAACTAGGGACTATCGGCGGAACAGAAGAAGGAATCTCAGTAGCTGAAGATGACAAAGTCTATACAAGGCCTGAGGATGCGGTAGAATTTGTCAAGCAAACGGATATTGATGCGTTAGCAATTGCGATTGGAACCAATCATGGACAATTCAAATCTAAAACCGAAGTCAATATTCCATTGTTAAAAGAGATTCATGCAGTCGTTGATGTGCCCTTGGTCATCCATGGCGGGACTGGTGTAAAAGAAGAAGATTATCCAGAATTGATCAATAATGGGATTCGTAAATTCAACGTTGGGACGGAATTACTCGTTAATTGGACGAAGGTCGCGAAAGAATCATTCGGAGAAACCGAAGTGAATAAATCCCTACGTCACAATGTGATTCCAGCCAATTTGGCGGTGAAAGAAATCGTCAAGCATAAAATCGGTCTGTTTATGAATGTGGACAGTCCACTGGCGATGCAAAAATAAAATGAAGAAGTACTTGATTTTGATTGCTGGCAGTCCCGCTACTGGAAAATCCTATTTGATCAATGAAATGCGGCGTGTTTTAGGTGATTTTTTCCTGATCACGCCGGATGAGGGAAAGGAAATCTTGGCCGATACAATTGGGTTTAATAATCTCACCGAAAAGGCTGAGCTAGAGGAAAGGGTTTGGGATTTTTATTACAGCGCACTGGCACTTTACATGGGCGTTGGAAAACGGATCGTGGTCTCCGAATATCCTTTCAGCGATAAGCAAAAAGACAAATTGAGCGCTTTGTCTGAACGATACGAATATGAGCCCATCACCATTCACTTAGTCGCAGATTTTGACACACTTTGGGCTCGCAGAAAAGTTAGAGATGTCGAACCGGATCGTCATTTGAGCCATATTATGAGTCATTATCATTTTGGTGATGAGTTAATTGATCGAAGCCAAGCAGATAATTTAATTACGGAAGAGGCCTTTCGCGAAATTATCGAGAAGCGCGGCTACAACCATTTTCAATTAGGCAGTTTGGTGGAGTTTGATGTCTCAGACTTTTCGACGGTCGAATATGAACCTTTCTTAAAAGAATTAGCTGAACGAATCGCAGAGAACCGTTGATTAGTAATAATTAACGGTTCTTTTTAACAGGCTTACTTACTTATTTAGAAAGAAGTAAAGCAGTGAATCAAATTTCGGAATTGTTTTTTTAAAGAATTTGTGTTGACAATCAATCGGTGACATCATATGATAATTATGAAATCGATATCATAAGGCGGTGAGATATTGGCAACCATCAAAGATGTAGCGAAAAAAGCAGGTCTATCTGTTTCGACAGTTTCTAGATACTTAAACAATCACCCATATATTTCTGAAGACAAACGTAAACGAATTCAAGCTGCAATGGCCGAATTGGATTATACTCCCAGCTCGGTAGCGACGCAACTTCGCTCAAAAAAAGGAACGATGATTGGTATTTTAGTTTCACGTATCGTGAATCCCTTCTTTTCTCATTTGGTCGATTCTATTGAAAAAAGTGCTCGATCTAACGGCTATAACGTGCTAGTCATGCAAACTTATGATGATAAAAAGGCTGAGACGAATATGTTGGAGATGCTGAAACAGCAGGTGATTTCCGGCTTGATCATGTGCTCGATCGAAGGCGACCCAAAGGTTATTGAAGCGTACCAAGAATATGGGCCGATTGTTTTATGTAATGAACAAATTCCCGGTGCCGATTTGCCGCAGGTTTACACGAACCAAGAAGCGGCCAGCTTTGATGCAACGGAGTATTTGATCAGTAAAGGATATAAAAAAATCGCTTATTGTACAGGCGGCACCTTGACTCGAGGCGGGCACGGAAACTCCCGTACTGAAGGATTTGAGCGGGCAGTCAATGAGCACAAGCTGCCAATGAAAATTGATTGGATCTTTAAGCAAGTGCATACGATCGAAGATGGCAGACAAGTAGCAGATAAGCTATTATCCTTGCCAGAGGAAAATCGACCGGATGCCGTATTTACCAGCAGTGACGAAGTAGCAAGCGGTATTTTAGAGCGATACTTGGAAGTGGGCAAGCGGGTACCTGAGGACTTGGCGATTATGGGATTTGATAATCAGCCTTTCACCGGAATGTTGGCAGTACCATTGACAACAATTGAACAACCAATTGAAGCACTGGGACGAGAGTCTACCAATTGGCTGATCGCTCGTATGGAAGAAAAGGACTATCATTTGGATGTTTCTGAACTAGTATTAAACTTGATTATACGAAAATCTGCATAAGCAGATTTTTTTGAAACCAAATATGATATCGATACCACAAAAAGGAGAGAACATTCATGGAAATGATTTTAAAGGAAAAGCAGCAACAAAATGAGGAACAGAATTTTTGGAAGGAAGAAGTCGTCTATCAGATTTATCCGAAGAGTTTTTACGACAGCAACGGGGACGGCATTGGTGATATTAAAGGGATTACCCAGAAGCTGGACTATTTAGCAGAGCTTGGTGTAACGATGCTATGGATTTGTCCAATTTTTACCTCGCCAATGGTTGATAATGGGTACGATATAGCCGATTATAAAGGTATACAAGTAGAATTTGGTACGATGGAGGATTTAACGGAGTTGATCGAAGCTGCGAAGGCGAGAGGAATGAAAGTGATTCTTGATTTAGTCGTCAACCATTCTTCTGACGAACATGCGTGGTTCCAAGCTGCCTTAGCAGATCCAAAAAGTCCCTATCGTGATTATTATATTTTTAAAGCGGGTAAAAAGGGCAACCTGCCGAATAATTGGCGTTCGATTTTTGGCGGCAGTGTTTGGGAGCCAGTACCAAATGAGGACAACATGTATTATTTCCATACCTTTGATAAAAGACAGCCTGATCTGAATTGGGAAAATCCAGCCTTGAGACAAGAAATCTATGAAATGATCAATTGGTGGCTGGAGAAGGGAATTGCTGGTTTTCGCATCGATTCGATCACCTTTATCAAAAAGGATCAGGACTACGGAGACGTAGAAATTGACGGCAGTGATGGCTTAGGCAGTGTCAAAAATAAAACTAGAAATCGTCCCGGGATCGAAAAATTCTTAACAGAATTAAACCGCGAGACTTTCCAAAAATATCGATGCGTCAGTGTCGGTGAAGCCCCCGGCGTTCCCTATGATCAATATGATCAATATATAGGTGAAGACGGCTATTTCAATATGATTTTTGACTTTCATTACGCAGATGTCGATGTGGAAAATGGTAGCGAATGGTTCCGCCGCACCAATTGGCAGCCACAGGACTTGAAAGAGTTGGTTTTTAAAAGTCAAAACGCGATCCAAAAGAGCGGATGGGGTGCCAATTTCTTAGAAAACCATGATCAACCACGATCACTATCAAAATATATCACGGATAAACGCTATCAGAACGAGATAGGAGCGAAGGCATTAGGAACAATGTTCTTTTTCTTACGAGGGACACCATTTATTTATCAAGGACAAGAAATCGGGATGAAGAACTTTCAACGGGAGTCAATCGAGGATTTCAATGATGTGTCCAGTATTGATAATTACCATCGTTCATTGCTAGAAGGATTTTCTAAGGAAGAAGCGCTGAATTTTGTTAATCAACGTTCGAGAGACAATACCCGTACGCCGTTTTCTTGGAACGCTACAGCGAATGCAGGATTTAGTAAATCAAACGAGTCATGGTTAAAATTGACGGGAGATCAAGCTGAGGTGAATGCAGCGGATCAGATTAACCGTTCAGACTCTGTTTTTTCTCACTATCAGCAAATGATCCACTTACGAAATCATTCGGAATATCGCGACACTTTGATTTATGGTCAGTTTGTTCCATTGAATACAGCCGATGCAGTGATTGCTTATGAACGAGTTGGAAAGGAAACCGTGCAAGTGTTTGTCAATCTAAGCAATCAGGAGCAGGAAATCAAGACTTCAGGCGAGGTTTTATTGAACAATTATCACGAATTGAAGGAGCAAGCTGGGATGAAGGTATTGCAGCCTTACCAAGCCGTTGTCATCAGAAAGGATGAAAATCATGACTAAAACAAACTATCAAGAGATCGCTAAAAAACTGGTTGCAGTCGTAGGAGAAGATAATATTGTCTCCGCTACGCACTGCGCGACCCGTTTACGATTGCAGGTAAAAGATCGCAAGGCCATTGATGACAGTCAGGTGGAACAAGTCGAAGAAGTCAAAGGAGTCTTTTATAATGCCGGGCAGTATCAAATCATTCTAGGAACAGGAATCGTTAATAAAGTTTATGATGCTTTGCAATCGATTTATTCATTTAATGAGGTATCGAAGGATCAAATGGCGAAGGATGATTCGTCTCCGCTGCAGCGAGCCGTTAGAAATATCGCGGATATTTTTGTTCCAATCATCCCGATTCTTGGTGCGACCGGTCTTTTCCTTGGATTGAAGGGAGTACTGTTCAATGAAACCGTTCTAAATGTGATGGGGTTAACGCCCGATAGTATTCCAGAATGGTTGAGTGCCTCTGTCACTGTTTTGACGGACACCGCGTTTGGTTTTCTAACCGCTTTTATCTGCTGGTCCGCGTTTAAAAAGATGGGCGGACTGCCAATTATTGGATTCTTGATCGGGTTGATGCTGGTTTCTCCAGCGTTGCCAAATGCATACGCAGTGGCAGGGGGAACGGCGGAACCAATTATGGCTTTTGGAATGATCCCGCTTGTCGGTTATCAAGGCTCGATTCTAACGGCGTTGATCACCGGGATGATCGGTGCGACGTTGGAGAAAAAATTACGGAAAATCATGCCGAATGCGATGGATTTAATTTTTACACCATTTTTAGTGATTCTTGTCTCCGTATTTGTCGCGTTGTTTGTCTTAGGTCCCATCGTTCATGCTTTTGAAGTTCAAGCAGTGAAAGTGATTGAACTGTTTCTGCACCTGCCGTTGGGGATTGGCGGTTTGATTATCGGTTTCTTATATCCGATTGCCGTAATGACCGGGATGCACCATATGTTCATTATGATTGAGACCTCGTTAATTGCTTCGACTGGCTTTAATCCGCTGATCACTGTTTGTGCAATGTATGGCTTTGCGAATGCGGCGGTCTGTTTGGCGATTGCTTTACGGACAAAAAGTGCTTCAGTGAAAACAGCAGGTATCTCGGCAACTATTACCCAAATGCTGGGAGTAAGCGAACCGGCCTTGTTCGGGGTAGTGATGCGTACCGGAATGAAAGCGATCTTAGTCATGTTAGGCAGTTCTGCCGTTGGCGGTATGGTTCTCTCATTATTAGGCATTCAAGCGAATAGCTATGGTTTAGCTGTTTTACTCTCACCTTTGATGTACATTTACGAACCTTATCAAGTGATTACCTACGTAGTGGTGGGAATCGCAACCTTTATTTTGGCCTATGTACTGACAAATCTATTCGTTATTAAAAAAAGTGACACCGTTGAAAAAGTGGCGAAAACCCAAGGAAGTATCCAAAACGTCAAGGTATATTCACCGATCGAAGGCGAGATTATTCCGATCACGGAAGTCAATGACCAGGTGTTTGCCAGCAAAATGATGGGAGAAGGGTTTGCGGTCTTACCAAGTAATGGAACGATCAAAGCACCTATTTCTGGGATTGTAAAAATGATCGCACCAACGAAACACGCCATCGGGATCGTGACGGATGACGGCATGGAATTATTGCTTCATCTAGGCATCGATACCGTTGAATTAAATGGCGCTCCTTTCAACTTAACTATCAAAGAGGGCGAAATGATTCAACAAGGTCAAGTGATTGGAACGATTGATTTGAAAAGGATCGAGGCTAAAGGAAAAGATGCGACTGTGATGGTAATCATCACTAATTCGAAAGAAACGATTGCAGGGTTGGAATACAATCAGGATTATGTGCAACCCATTTTAGGATCATAGATACCTTATCGATGTAGAAAAGAAGCCCCCGTCTGCTTATGGACAAGGGCTTCTTTTTTGAAAGCAATCTTACTCTTTGATTGCTGCTTCGTGTTGGCGTGTGTATTTGTCAATTTTTCGATCGATTTTTGAGAGATAGGCTTGTGTTTGGGCCAGTTGTTTTTCAACTTCTTTTTTATGCTCTGTAAAAAAATCAAGTCTTTTTTTATAAGTGGGATCGCCGTTCATTGACCATTCAACAAATTGCTTTATTTCACTGAGCTGCATCCCGGTATCCTTTAAGCAAGTGATAATTGAAAGAAACTCTAAATCCTCATCTTTGAAATGACGTCTCCCGTTTTCATCCCGGGCAACAAAGGGAAGCAGACCTTTCTGATCATAAAATCTTAAGGTATAGGCACTGAGTCCCGTCTTTTTTGAAATCTCGCTGATTTTATACCCCATTATTTTTTCTCCTTTTGAATCGTTTTCTTTTATTTTAACAGATGATTCCTCACATTAGCGCGAACATTTTAGAATAGCGAAGACATCTGATACGGTCAATTTTTTAACGATACCAATCGTCCCGTCTGACCGATAATCGCATTTTTCAGCCATTTCTTTTAAATCGGCCTCTGTTGGCTCCAGTCCTAGTTCTTTTAAGGTAGTAGGCATATTGATGGCATGATAAAAGTTTTCCATCGCGTGGATGCCTTTTAGTGCAGTTTCTTCAGCGCATTTACACGGAACGATTTCCATTACATTGACAGCGAATTGAACAAAGCGCTCGATCCGTTCTTTGTAAACATAGCGTGCCCAATTTGGCCAGACAACTGCTAATCCTGCGCCATGAGTCACACCATACATCCCACTTAATTCGTGCTCGATTTTATGGGTTGCAAAATCACCGCCATCTGTTCCGAAACCAGTCAAGCCATTATGTGAGAGACTGCTTGCCCACATGACTTCACTTCGAGCAGTTAAATTTTGCGGATCTTTCGTTAGAATCAAGGCATTTTTCATAACTACACGCAATAAACTTTCACTGATCCGATCCGTGATCTCCATGTTCTCACCATGATTAAAATAGCGCTCCATCGTATGCATCATAATGTCTACACAACCAGCCGCGGTCTGATAATCTGATAAGGTCAGAGTCAATTTTGGATCCATGATGCTAAAAAGTGGTCGACTCAAATCAGTATCACAGCTACGCTTTAAATTTCCCATTTCGTTCGTTATCACGGACCCGTTGCTCATCTCACTGCCCGCAGCGGCAATTGTTAAGATCGTTCCAATAGGAAGACAGGCTTCGGGTTTAGCGGTGGAGCTGTAAAAGTCCCAAACATCTTGGTCATTTGCCACGCCATAGCCGATTGCTTTTGCTGAATCGATTACGCTACCGCCTCCAACAGCAAGAATGAAATCAACCTTTTCCGCTTTAGCTAAAGCAATCCCTTCATAAACGAGGGATAAGACAGGGTTGGGAACAACACCACCCAATTCTACAAATGGAATGGCATGTTTGATTAGCGAGTGTTTGATTTGATGGATTAATCCTGAACGTAAGGCACTTTGTCCTCCGTAATGGATCAAGACCTTTTTGAAACCATAGTTAGCAATCACTTCACCAACCTGTTGTTCTGTATCTTCGCCAAAAATTACTTTGGTAGGGGCATAAAATTCCGTTTGATTCATCTGAACCACTCCTTTGTTTTCCTTGTACAAATTTAGCTTAGTACTTCGACTACACTCTAAGTCAACAGGAAAACTAAAAATGATTCGAAAAAACCTTATGTTTCCCGTTAATCGGCAAACATAAGGTTTTTACAGGTTCATTAACTTGCTGCTTGTTCTTTTTTCATTTGAGTGGTGGCAAGATAATAATCGGTGTAGGTCCAGCTGTTTCGTGGATGAAATTTTCCTATCTCTTCGGTTTTGAACTGTTCGATCAACTGAAGTTGTTTTAACAGTCTTTTCTCGTCAATTAGGGCATAGGCATAGGGATCAATGAAGGAGACAAAATAGAATCTACTTTTTAATCGATTCAAATAATGCAGTTCATTCATTAAGGGAAGACTTAATAGCAGAATATCACCAGTTAGTTCTTGATTAGCTTTTTCATCAAAAGGAACAACCGTTACTTGGACCGAAAGTTTTTCTTTTTCAGCAAGCTCTTTAAAACGATCTACTAGGGTATCGACAATTCTATTACTCTGAGTTTCTCTGATAATGGTCAGTTTTTTCATTTTTGGCATCGTTCTCTTCCTTTCTACATACAGGAGAATCACTAGAAATAGCACAAAGTTACCATAATACCTCTACTACGCTCGAAGTCAATCAAAAAGAATTGAGGGGTAAAAGAAAAGCGTCGGGCTGCTTCTTGAAATCATCATAGCAACTGATACAATGGTTTTAAATCCCTTTAAAATAAACAGAAACAGCGTTCCAAAAACAATGGAAAAATAATCAATTTTTTTGAACAACCGTTTCATTAACGTTTAGGAGGAACTAAGGATGCTTTTACAAGAAAGGTTAGAGACTCAACCCTTCACTACTAGTGAAAAGCAGGTAGTGGATTATTTACTTGAGCAGCAACGAAATATCCAAAATAAAACAACGGCAGAAATCGCCGCAGCTACCTTTTCATCGAAATCTACGTTAGTCCGTATTGCTAAGAAGTTGAATTATAGCGGCTGGACGGCTTTAAAGGCAGACTTCCTCAATGAACTGGATTATTTAGAGAAGAGTGTTTCTTGCATCGACGCAAATTATCCCTTTACAAAAAGAGATTCACTCATGACGATCGCCAACAAAATTGCTCGTTTGGAAATAGAATCCATTGAAGATACCCTTTCACTGATTACCCATGACGATTTGCGCAGAGTTGTGGATATGATTGCTAGGTCCTCTGAAATCAATATTTTTGCAGCAAGTAATAATTTGCTAGTTGCTCAGGAATTTTCACATCAAATGAGTCGAATCAAAAAGGAAGTGAAAATCCATTCTATTCAAGGAGAAATATTTTTTAATGCGTATTTAGCTAAACAGGATTCCTGTGGACTGATTATCACTTATTCCGGTGAAACTGGCAGTCTTAATCAGGTCGCCAAATTATTAGTTGAACAGAATATTCCAGTGATTACTATTACTAGTATGGGGGAAAATACGACCGCTCGTTACGCGGATGCAATCCTTCGACTGTGTACACGTGAAAAACTATATTCTAAGATTTCTACCTATTCCACGGATGCGGCAATCAATTATTTATTAAATGTCATATATTCCTGTGTATTCGCATTAGACTATGATGCCAATGTGGCATTAAAAATTGCTTCATCGAAAAAAATTGAAAATGATCGCTTTTCTGATTCCGAGATTCTTAGGGAGTAGAACTTCATGATTAGATAAAAAGACCGAACTGCTCAGTAAGAACAGTTCGGTCTTTTAGTGTACTTTACACGTTATTTGATGATTCTCTAAAATGGCTTTGAAATATTCCAAGTCCTCGGTATGCAATTGAGGAATATCTTGCATTTGATACGTGCGGTCCAAGGACGCATATTTTTTTTCGCCAAATTGGTGGAAGGGGAGGAGTTCGACTGTCGAGAGTCCCATTTGATTGAATAAGCTAGCGAATGCTTCAGCATTTTCTGGTCCATCGTTGTAACCAGGAATAACAGGGATTCGCACGACAAGATTCTGTTGCTGCTTCAAAGCCAAGGAAAGATTTTTTAAAATCGGCTTCAATGAAACACCAGTACCGACCTTGTGCTGCTCTTCATCATGATGTTTAATATCGAAATACAGCAAGTTTACCTGTTCAATAAACGGAAGAAATACCTCAGGCTTGGCATAGCCAGTCGTTTCACTAGCAGTGTGGATATTCTTCGCTTTTAACTGGCGCAGCAGTTCCGTAGCAAACGCTGCTTGATACAAGACCTCCCCGCCGGAAAGGGTGACTCCGCCTTCGGATTCTTCATAGAAAGCTTCATCCTTCATAACTTCAGTAATGATCTCATCCATTGTTTTGTATTCGCCCACTGTTGTATGGGTATTTTTTTGCGTATCCCACATTTGCTCAGGTTTGCCATTTTGAGATTCGGGGTTTGAGCACCAGTAACAACGCAAGGGGCATCCTTTGAAGAATACAACCGTACGAATGCCGGGACCATCATGGATACTAAATTTTTGGATATTGAAAATACATGCTTGATCAGTCATCGAAAACCCTCCTCTAAGTCCCCTTGAGTGTAGCACATAAAATTGTCAACGTAAACAATAAATATTACGTACGAAACTAAAAATACTTAAAAAGTTGTTCGTTTACGAAAACTATGATAGTCTGATAAAAAGAATACAGGATAAATGGAGAAGAATAGATGTCTAGAGAAGAAGAGATTCTTGCGATTGTCAGCAAGAAGAAAAAAATCGAGGTCAATCAGCTTTCGGAATTATTAAATGTTTCGAAAGTAACGATTCGAAAGGATTTAGATAAATTAGAAGCTCGTGGGCTGCTTCACCGCCAGCATGGCTATGCACTACTGAATAATATGGACGATATCAACTATCGGCTGGCTCAAAACTATGATCTGAAACGCAAGATTGCACTGGAGGCCAGTAAAATCGTTCATGACGGAGAAGTGATCATGATCGAATCAGGATCAACCTGTGCGTTATTAGCAGAAGAGCTTGCCTTTAATCGAAACGATATTACGATCATTACTAACTCTTGTTTTATTGCTTCCTATGTTCGTAAGGCGGAGTCGGTAAAGGTGATCTTAATTGGCGGCGAGTATCAAAAAGAATCCCAAGTCAATGTGGGGCCATTAGTTAAACAGGTGATCAATGAGTTTTACGTCGATAAATTATTTGTTGGAATTGACGGCTTTGATAAGCGCAGAGGCTTTACCGGAAGTGATATCACTCGCTGCGATACGACCCGTATGTTGGCAACAGCGGCGAACCAAACGATCGTTTTGACTGATTCTAGTAAATTTTCACAAAACGGGGTTGTTTCTGAGTTTGCCTTTAGTGAGATCAGCAAGGTCTATACAGATGGAATGATTGAAGATGAGGCACGGAAATTTTTGCAGAAAGAAAATATTGAGGTATTTACGGTATAGTCATGGAAAATCAGTCAGAGTTTAATCTGGCTGATTTTTTCTTTTAGTAAAATGCTATACTATTAGAAAACTGGTGGTGACGAATTGTGAGAAACATTCGTTATGTACAAGATTCAGATCGCGCATTTTGGTATTCATTGGATCATGCGTTACCCAGAGAACAATTTGATCAAAAGGTTCGTAACAAGATGGGGTGTGTCTTGCTCGTTGAAGGAATATCTGTGGGCTTGCTGCGATACAATCTTTTCTGGGACGAGCATCCATTTTGCACGATGCTGCATGTAAAGAACGAGTATCAAAGAAAGGGCTACGGTAGAGCGTTAATGGATTTTTGGGAGAATGATATGCGAGATTCGGGTTACAAACTACTTTTGACCTCTACTCAAGTGGATGAACAGGCGCAGCATTTTTATCGTAAGCTAGGCTATCAAGAAGCAGGCAGTTTACTGATTACGGTTCCTGAATTTCAGCAGCCGATGGAAATGTTTTTTATTAAAAATATTTAGGAGGAAAACAAATGAACTATCAAGGAACACTGATCGCTGTGGAGAATATTGATAAGGCCAAAGAATTTTATCATTCTCTTTTAGGCTTGGAAGTAATAGTGGATGCGGGTGTACATGTTCAAATGACGGGCGGCTTATCCTTACAGACTGTCGATACTTGGGCGGACTTCATCAATAAGAAGGAAACGGATGTCGTGCTTGAGAACAATGCCATTGAGTTATACTTTGAAACCGACGACATGGACGGTTTTGTTGCTATGTTAGAAGCGCGAGAGGATATCGTCTATCTGCATCCGTTAATAGAGCATGAATGGGGGCAAAGAGCGATCCGCTTCTATGATTTGGATAAGCACATTATTGAGGTGGCCGAGAGTATTGCGATGGTGGTCAAAGGCTTCATTAATTCTGGGCTTACGATTGGAGAAACCGCTGAGCGAACGGGTGTGGACGTTCAATACATCGAAAATATTTTGGACTAACTTAAGAAAAGAGATATTGCACGAATGTGCAATATCTCTTTTTGAATTGAAATCGTTTGAAGTTCTATTGACTGTGCGTCTATTCACATGCTATGATAATTACGAAAGAAGATTAATTTAGTTTCGAATGAAAACGGAGGGTGTAATCATGACTATTCAAATGAAAGAACAAAACGCACCGTATTTTGGAAAATTATCAAGTCGCATGAATCATTTTCGCGAATCGGTATTGACAAAAAAGCCCTATATTGATGCAGAGCGAGCTTTGCTTGCGACAGAAGCGTATAAGGAACATCAAAATCAGCCCAGTACAGTGAAACGCGCATTGATGCTGCAAAATATTTTGGAAAAAATGTCGATTTATATTGAAGAAGACACATTAATCGTCGGAAACCAAGCCTCCTCCAACCGAGATGCGCCGATTTTTCCTGAATATACAATGGAATTTGTATTGAACGAATTGGATCTGTTTGAAAAACGAGATGGCGATGTTTTCTATATTACAGAGAAGACTAAAGAAGATTTACGCTCGATCGCACCGTTTTGGGAAAATAATAATCTGCGTGCGAAGGGCTGGGCGTTACTACCGGATGAAGTGAGTGTCTTCATGGAAACTGGTTTCTTCGGAATGGAGGGCAAGCTGAATTCTGGTGATGCTCATTTAGCGGTGGATTATGGGCAAATGTTGAAGGTAGGTCTAAAGGGGTACAAGGAACGAACGTTGAAGGAAAAAGCAGCCCTTGATCTGACGATTCCGGAAAGTCTCGATAAGTATCAATTTTATAAAGCCGTTCTGATCGTAATCGATGCGGTGAAAACATTTGCGGAGCGCTTCTCAGCTTTGGCTAAGGAAAAAGCCGAGACAGCTGATCCTAAACGTCGCGCTGAATTACTAGAGATCAGCCGAATTTGCGGCAAGGTTCCTTATGAACCAGCGGAGACTTTCCAAGAAGCGATTCAGGCCACTTGGTTTATTCAATTGATTTTACAAATTGAATCAAACGGGCATTCATTATCCTACGGTCGTTTTGATCAATATATGTATCCTTATTTGAAGGCTGACTTAGACAAAGGGACCATCACTGAAGACCAAGCAGTGGAACTATTGACCAATCTTTGGATCAAAACACTAACGGTCAATAAAGTCCGCAGCCAATCCCATACACTCAGCAGTGCAGGTAGTCCCCTCTATCAAAATGTTACTATTGGCGGTCAAACTCGGGACAAAAAAGATGCTGTAAACGAATTGTCTTATTTAGTTTTACGGAGTGTCGCTCAAACAAAATTGCCGCAGCCGAATTTGACGGTTCGCTACCATTCAGGGCTTGATAATCGTTTCATGAATGAATGCATAGAAGTGATGAAGCTGGGCTTTGGAATGCCAGCCTTTAATAATGATGAGATTATTATTCAATCATTCATGAAGGTTGGAGTAACAGAAGAAGATGCTTACGATTATAGCGCGATCGGTTGTGTAGAAACGGCTGTGCCGGGGAAATGGGGTTATCGTTGTACCGGGATGAGCTACATGAACTTCCCGAAAATCTTGATGATTGCTATGAACGATGGGATCGATCCAGTTTCTGGCAAGCGTTTTGTTAAGGGCTATGGGCATTTTAAAGACATGAAATCTTACGAGGATTTACAGGAAGCGTGGGATAAAACAGTACGAGAATTAACGCGAATGAGTGTGATCGTGGAAAATGCCATCGATCTTGGCTTGGAACGAGAGGTGCCGGATATTTTATGTTCAGCATTGACGGAAGATTGTATTGGTCGCGGGAAAACCTTGAAAGAGGGCGGCGCGGTGTATGATTTTATTTCTGGACTGCAAGTCGGCATCGCCAACATGGCGGATTCATTGGCGGCGATCAAGCAACTGGTTTTTGAAGAAGAAAAAGTGGCGCCGGATGAATTATGGGAGGCCTTGATAACTGATTACGGTAGTGAACGCAGTCAGGAAATCCAACAAATGATTCTGAATGATGTACCAAAATACGGGAATGACGATGATTCGGTCGATCAACTGATTACCGAAGCCTACGACAGCTACATTGATGAAATCGCAAAATATCCAAATACTCGTTATGGTCGCGGACCAATCGGCGGGATTCGCTATTCAGGAACGTCTTCGATTTCAGCGAATGTTGGCCAAGGTCGAGCAACGATGGCCACACCAGATGGGCGAAATGCGTGGGTACCGTTGGCAGAAGGATGTTCACCATCGCATAATATGGATAAAAATGGACCAACGGCTGTCTTGAAATCCGTTTCGAAGTTAAGTACAGAGGACATTCTTGGCGGGGTGCTTTTGAATCAGAAGGTCAATCCGCAAACGTTAGCCAAAGAAGAAGACAAACAAAAATTGATTATGTTGTTACGGGCTTTCTTCAATAAACTGCACGGATACCACATTCAATACAATGTGGTGTCAAGAGACACCTTGATCGATGCGCAAAAGCATCCAGAAAAACACCGCGATTTGATCGTGCGGGTGGCTGGCTACTCAGCATTCTTCAATGTATTATCAAAAGCAACACAAGATGACATTATCGAACGGACAGAGCATGTGATTTAACAAAGTAAGACTTGATGAATAGCGAATTCATCAAGTCTTTTCGATTTTATGATATAAATAATCTAGCCACTCTGAATCTCGTCGACGATTATCAAAAGGAACATAACCACTATATTTATAGATGTAGTCGATTTTCCAGCCCCCGTTTCGAGTCTTTTTCTCATAAATCAGCTGCTGTAAATCTTTTACTCGCGAGTCATGAGCGCACTTCCCTTTTTCAACAATATACGCGAGGTCTGTCAGCGAAAGATGGTAGCTTTGCGGAACCATGTTTTCAGTGATATGAGCACTGATCGGTTGGCCATTCGATCGTCGGCGGAACAGATTGTGCTGCAACATATACTCAAGTCCTAAATGAATCATTTCGTTGACCTTTTCATCATTGGGATCAACTAGGTCCTGATAGGTTAATAAGGCCCGCACTGTTTTTCCGATACCAATAAAACAAGGCACCTTTTTCATACAGCCGCCAAACTTACAGATTCCTTTGTGAGGCCAACTAGTTTTCTGGTTACGATCAAAAACCTGATACTGCTTGATCCAGCTAAGAGCACTCTGCGCTTCTTTTGAATGTCCTAATCCAAGGCGGCAATAAGCTTCAAAGAGCAGAGCGTTGTAACAGGGGACGATTTCTTCTGATTTTCCAGTATATGAAAAGCCATCCGGGGTTGCCAAATGTTGATTTACAAATGTGATCAATTCTTGAGTGAATGGCAACTGCTCTGTGTATGGAATTTCTGATAGACCAATCAAGGCAAAAATTTTTCCTAATGGTTTTAGGTCTTTTAGCCTAGTATACTTTTGTATAATGTCTGACTGTTCGAGATGTAGTAGAGGATCTTTGACTAATTCTCCATGATCAGTTGCAATACGTATCATCAGAGCTTTATCCATTTCTTTCACAGCCTTTCGTAGTTATTATCTCAAAGTTTGAATGAAGTAGAACTGTTTAAAAAATTGTGAAAGTGAGACGAATAAATCGTGTAAAACGCACACTGTTCAAGTTATTCCTTGGTAGCGTGTGTTTTTCTATCCTTTGATACTTAGCTCATTAATTTCTGTTAATTTAACTACTTCAGTGAATTTTTCTACTTGTTTTGGATCAATCGTACCGTTTGTCTCAAACAATGAATTGGAAATGCCGCAGGCCATCGCATATTTGATCGCATCCTCCATCGCATAACCACGACTGATCGCAAAGGCCATTCCTCCAACTGTTGAATCTCCACAACCTGTAGTATTCACAATCTCAACTTGCGGAATTTGTACATCATAGATTGTTGAATGATGCTTGACAATGGCGCCGTCGCCTCCTTGGGAAATCATGATTGTTTCAATATTGTCAAATAGCGGTTCCTTTAAAATAGTAATCAGTTCCTCAGCGGAAAGAATCTCCTTTCCTACTAATTCTTCTAACTCATGGGTATTAGGCTTAATAAAGCTAGGACGAACAGCTTGCTGTGTTAAAACATTCTCCAGCTGTTTGCCAGAAATATCCATTAAAATCGGAAATTCTGTACCTACAATTGATCGAATAAAGCTTAATAAGTGTAGATGAAAGTTTGAGTCATCAGAATTAACCGATCCGGAAATACAAATCGTATCAATTGCGTATTTTTTTAAAAGAGTTGCTACATGCTGGAAAAAGAGCTGCTCATTTTCCTTCGATAAGTAGAGTCCTTTTTCTACGAGTTCAGTATGTGTATTGCCGTCGTGCATAATGGTGATGGCGTTTCTTGAGTTGCCTTCTACAGGGAGAAACTCTAGCTGATAGCGTCCTTCTGCAATCAAGGTATCTAGAATCATTTTCCCAACTGGACCACCCAAAATACCTGTCAAAACTACGCCTTCGCCAGATTGTGCGATGACTCTGCCAGCATTGATACCTTTTCCGCCAATGGAAGTGTGAGGATTTTCGACACGATTGACTTGATCGAGTGTCAGTGAAGAAACAAGGTAATTGTAGTCCATTGATGGATTAAGTGTAATCGTTAATATCATTCCTGCTCCTCCTTGATGATCGTCGTAAATGAGCTGTAGTATTCAAATGTCGTGTCTGAAAGCTGATCATCGGTGACTAAATAGTCCACATCTGATAAGGAATAGAAGGTGTACACATCTGAACGGTTAAATTTAGAGCTGTCAGCAACCACGCATTTTTTGCGAGAATGGGCAAAAGCCACTCGTTGAATCGAACCTTCGATAGAATTTGCGGTTGTGACGTTATTATCGAAGACCCCGTTTGTTGCCGCAAAAGCAATATCAATATTCAAATTGTCAAAGCTCTTTTCAGCAATTTCCCCGTAAAATTCTTCAGTGGTACGAGAAAATTCACCACCAGTTAACAGGACGCGATAATCGGTGTTATAGATTAAATAATTAAAAGCCAGCAAACTATTTGTGATGACAAATAAGTTTGCTTTTTTTATTTCTGGCAAAGCATGAAGCATCGTAGTTCCTGCACCGATGTAAATCGTGTCATTATCGGAAATAATACTGTTCATCACTTTTCCAATGAATTTTTTCTCCGACACATTGGTATCAATTTTTTCTTGAGTGGATAATTCCTGTTCGATTTTTTCTAACTTTTGTGCACCGCCATAAATTTTCACTAATAAAGATTTTTCCGCTAATTCGTTGATATCTCTCCGAATCGTCATATCGGAGACCTTCAAATTTGAAGATATTTCTGGAATGGATAGGTAGTCATTTGCATGTAACAAATCCAAAATTTTTTCCTGACGTTCTTTTTTTAACATGAAATCACCTCATATAAGTAAGCTCTTACAATAGACCATCAATCAAGTGGCCATGTCTATACATTAATTAATAGCATTTAAAGGAGAAAAAAGCAAGGATAAAATGTTCATTGTTGTTAAAGTTTGTTAATATTTTCTGGATCAATTTAATGAAGCGATTTTTTTAAAAATAAAAAAGAAAAAGAAAGCGTTGACAAACGGTTTTTGCCGTTGTATATTTACATTGTAAAACAAATGTTAACAAAGATTAACAAATTATTTCAACGCGAGTTGGGGAGGAGCGAACGTACGTGAACTACAAGGACATGTTTGATAAACAGCTGATCAGTCTCGAAGTAGAAGGAGAAAGCGAAGAAAAAGTTTTTGAAACGGTGGCTGCGCATTTAAAAGCACTGGGCTTTGTCAATGATGGGTACTTAAAAGGCATTACCGCAAGAGAAAAACAATTTCCCACTGGATTGATTACGCAGCATCTGAATATTGCTCTGCCGCATTCTGATCCGGAATATATTGAAAAGCCGTTTGTTTATATTGCGCGATTAAAAAATGAGGTAAAGGTCAAGCAAATGGGCGATAGCCAAGAGATGGGAGTTAAGAACTTATTCTTCCTTGGCATTAAAGATCCCAAAGGGCAAGTGGGTTTACTTCAAGCGTTTATGGAATTATTTATGAAAGAAGACTTTGTAAGAACCTTTATGGCAGAACAGGATAAAACAAATATTTATCAATTGTTTACACAAAATATTTAATCAAAAATATATTAACTTATAGAAGTTGGAGGAATTTGAGATGAAAAGAAGATTGATTGTTGCATGTGGAAGTGGCGTGGCGACGAGCCAAACGATTGCTAGTAAGATTGCTGGATTGTTAGAGGATGATGGGATTGATTTTCCGGTTGAGGCGGTTGATTACAAATCCATTCAAAACGAGTTGCCGTCCACAGGAATCTATGTGTATGTTGCGCAACCAGATGATGAGGTGTTAGAAAAAGCAGATGAATTAGGAGTAAAGGTTTTTCCGGGGATTCCTTTTCTGACAGGAATGGGAGCGGATCAAATTTATGAAGATATCAAGGCGTTGGTTGACTAACGAATAAAAAAATAGAGAAAGAAGTGAGAAGTGTGCAAATATTTCAGGACATCATCAATTATATCTTAGGGTTAGGTTCAGCTATTTTTGTTCCATTGATTATTTTGATTTTAGGACTTGTCGTAGGAATGAAGTTCAAAAAGGCATTTATGTCAGCGATTACCTTAGGGATTGCCTTTACCGGGATGTCAATGGTTATTGGGTTTATGTCTAATGCTGTGAGCCCAGCTTCAGAAGCGTTAGCTAAAAATACCGGGATTAACTTGCCGGCTTTAGACTTGGGCTGGACAGGTGCAGCAAGTATCACTTGGTCTTGGTCGTATGCGTTTGTTTTCTTCGCAGTCGTGTTAGGCGTGAATTTTGTCATGTTAATTTTGAACTGGACGAAAACGTTGAACGTTGACATGTGGAACGTTTGGGGAAAAGCATTAACTGCTTATTTAGTCTATTTTATCAGTGGCAGTTTGATAGCTGGTTTTGCGACAGCGATTGCTCAGGTAATTCTGGAATTAAAAATGGGCGACATGTTCCAGCGGCATATTGAAGATTTGACTGGGATTCCGTTGGTAACCGTTACGCATTTAATGAATATTTCCGCAGTGTTGTTATTGCCGATTAATGTCATCATGGATAAAATTCCTTTCTTTAACAAGCGTTCCGACACAAAGGCATTGAAGAAAAAAATCGGCGTCTTCTCCGAAAATTCTGTGATGGGCTTTATTATCGGTTTGGGGCTAGGATTAGCTGCAGCTTATGGTGTCTCTGGATCATTAAATTTAGCGATTCAAATTGCGACAGCGATGGCTTTATTCCCAATGATTTCAAAAATGTTCATGCAATCACTGTCACCATTAGCAGATGCCATGTCTGAAATGATGAAGAAACGCTTTAAAGATCGCGAAGTTTATATCGGATTAGACTGGCCAGTACTGGCAGGTCGTTCTGAAATTTGGGTGACGGCGATTCTATTAGTGCCTGTATTTATTGGCTATGCGATTATTTTACCTGGCAATGCTGTCTTACCGTTAGCGGGTATTATCAACTATTCGATTGCTGTAGGCGGCTTGCTGTTAACGGGTGGTAATCTTGTTAGAATGCTGATTATGGGCGTGATTTCTATGCCGATTTACTTATATGCTGCAACGTATTTAACACCGATTTTAACAGGTCTGGCAGATAAAACTGGGGCTGTTGAAGGGATCAAAAAAGGCCAACAGATTACTTGGTCATCGATTGAAGGACCAGAATTCCGTATTCTATTTGCAGAGGCCTTTAAAGGCAATATTTTAGGAATTGTTGGAGCGGTTATTTTTATCGCGATGTTTGTTTGGTTGTACAAATATATGAACAAAGCTAAAGTTCCGAGTCAAAGATATGAAGAACTGGCAGAGAAAAAAGTTAAGGGCGTAAAAGTCGCTAGCTAAACCAATCATGGAAGGGCAGGGAAAGTGGATGGAAAAGAAAAGAGAGAACAAAGAAAAAACGAAATGGTTCGCTGTGTTGTTTCTTGCAATACTCAGCTTTATCCTAGCCTTCTTGACACAGCAAATTCTTTTTAATCTTATTGCAATCGGTTTGGCTATCATCGTTTATAAGTATGGAAATCCAGTTTTGTTTAAAGAGTATGACGAACGCAGAAGGAAAAAATACGAAGACGCGATGCGGGTTCGACAGGCCGCGCAAACAGCTATTACCAGTAAGAAACTATTCAAAAAATAGAAAAAGGTGGTCTCGACTATGTCAGATGGACGAATGATTTTTGAAAGAGAACGTGAAGATCTAGCACGGATTGTGAAATTGATTTTCGCAAGAAAGAATACAAATGTCGCAGGAGGCAACTTTTCATTTAAAACGACAGATCAACATGGAAAAGAATACATTATTATGACCCCAACCATGATGTCTGAAGCCTACTTAGGTGAGGTATCCTCAGCACAAATTTTAGTTGTCGAGCCTCATACCAGAAAAGTTATCGATGGTGTTGGAAAATTGACACGTGAAATCAACCTGCATGAGGCAGTCTATGATACGAACCCTGAAATCAAAGCGGTGCTGCACGCACATGCGCCTAATGCAATGTTTTGGGCAACGGCAGGGTTAGATATGCCGAATTTAACGGAGGCGACACAAAAAGTCGGTTATGTTCCGGTACTTGATTTTGAGCCGAATTGTTCCCCTGAACTAGCGGAATTAGTCTCAAACTATATGAAAAAAGAGAATCTGGAGCTGCCAAATATGCTGCTGCTAAACAGTCATGGCGTGCTTATTAGTGCACCAGGAGAAACAGGAATTGAAGCAATCCATAAGGCTTTGCAGATTCTTGATACTACTGAATGGAATGCAGAGATCGCCTATAAGCAGACGATTTTCCAATCGTTAGGTTTATTAGATGGTTACTATTCAAAAGGAAAACAGGTTGGAACGCTTGCGGATTTGAAGGGACATACGCCAATCTATAACCGTGAGGAAATATTTGCGGGAGGAGATTAACTGTTAATAAGTATTTTAGTTGATTACCACGTAAAGAAAAAAGTTGTTTCGCGATCGTGCGAAACAACTTTTTTTCTTTACTTCACTTCAGCCAACCGAAATCAGTCAAGCAAGTATGAACATCATTTTCGAATGTAGAAGAGCGAATGCCGTGTGATTCAATTTTGTTTGTTGACAGGCGCAAATCTCGAAACCGATCTGCAAATCGTTGATGATCTGGCAAGATATATTGATTGATAAGTGAGTCATTATATCCAAGAGCTTTCCCAATAAGCCTTGCTGCCTCATACGTGGACAAATCATTTTGACTGGAAAAATGATAGATGCCTCTTGGTAAATGAATGATTTTTTCAAATTGTTCAGCCAAATTTTTTCCATAGGTCATTCCGCGAGTTTCGTTGACTGAAAAGTGAGTCTTTTTTTTATAAAAGAGCGCATTCACTACGTTTTCAATGATGTTTGGACTGCTTCTAACACCAGGGAAAGAAAGACCCATCATCCAAGAAAGGCGTAAAATCACTGCATCATTATTATGATCACTTAAATATTTTTCGACTTCCATTTTTTGCTGACCATAAACAGAGGTGCTGTCAACTTGGCTTTCTTCAGTATAGGGAGCGCCCTCGCTCCGATTATTAAACACTTGTTCTGTACTCAAAAAAACAAATCGAGCATTCTTCTCATGACAAACCTTTGCAATATTGATGGCACTCTCGGTATTTACCTTATAAGTGTCTCTCGGATTTTGCTCACAATCTGCTGTTTGTGGACGAGCAGCAGTATGAAAGACGAGATCGTATTCTAACGCTTGAAACAACTTTGTAACGGCCTGAGTATTTGTTAAATCGACGTCTTTTCGTGTGATCGGTATAAAGTTAAAACGAGCGTTGTTGCTTGCTTGGATGAGAGATGCTAGGTACCCATTGGCCCCTGTAATAGCTATTTTAAACATTTTGGACGCTCCTAAATCGTAATCTTCCCATCAACAGCTTCCTTCCTTAACGAGTCAATGATAGAGATGCCTGAGCTTGTGCCGATACGTTCCGCACCGCAGACGATCATTTTTTTAAACGTTTCTGCATCACGAATACCTCCAGCAGCTTTTACTTTTACATCTGTGCCGACATGTTTCTTCATTAGTTGAACATCTTCAAACGTTGCCCCTGAAGGTGCGAAGCCTGTAGATGTTTTAATGAAATCTGGTTTTACGGATTTAGCGATTTTACATAGAGCAATTTTTTCCTCTTCATCAAGATAAGCATTCTCGAAGATAACCTTTGAAATCACCTGATTTTCATTGCAGATGGTAACGATTTTTTCCATTTCAGTTTGTAAGTAAGCCCAATTTTTTGCTTTAACTTCGGTGAGATTAATAACGTAATCTATTTCTGTCGCCCCTTTTTTTATTGCATCCTTTGTTTCGGCAATTTTTGCGTCAATAGATGTTTGGCCTAATGGAAAACTAATGGCTGCACCAACATTGATGTCAGTATTTTCTAGCAACTGGCTGCATAATTCAGACTGGACTTGATTAATTGCGACCATTTTGAAGTGATAATCTTTGGCTTCATCACATAAAATTCGCATTTCTTCTTTAGTAGCTGTTGGTTTTAGATTGGTGTGGTCGATAAAACGAGATAGTTCGTCAATAGTGTAAGTCCTCATAAAATTCCCTCCTAATATGTAATTACATAAAATATAATAAAGCATAAAATCGGATGTGTCAATAAGTAAAAAAGTAGTTGACAACGCTTTCCTAAGGAATTATAGTTATGACATAAAATAAAATGTAATTACATATAAAGAGAGGGATGAATGAATGAAACTATTTTTGATAAGCCATGGAAAGTTTTGTGAAGGTCTATTAGATAGTTATCAAATGATTGCTGGTGAAAGCCAAGATATTTTTACGCTTAGTTTAACAGATGCTGGGATTCAAGATTTTTCTGACGGGTTAGCGATGATGCTAGCGAAACGAGAAAAGGAAGATGTGTTGATATTGACGGACATCAAAGGAGGGACGCCTTATAACGAAGCCTACAAACAATACCTTTTGGATCAGGAGCACATTGGTGTGGTTGCTGGAATGAATCTGCCGATGGTAATAGAAGTAGGATTGAACTTATCAAATAAAAGCTTGATTGAATTGGTTGAAATGGCGATTGAAATTGGAAGAGGAGGAATTCAAGGCGTCACAGAAGAGTCGTCAATGGAGAATGATCTGGAATTTTAAAAAAGATTTTATTGGTCTATGAGTAAAAAAAGTTCATATAGGAGGAAGCGAAGATGACGATAACACTAGCAAGAATTGATGATCGTGTGATTCACGGTCAAACAACAACAAGATGGACAAAAGCACGATCGGTACAAGGAATTTTAGTAGTAGGAGACGATATTGCAAAAGATGATCTGCGAAAAAAAGTATTAAAAGCTGCTGCCGGGAATTTAAAGTTGGGAATCTATACCACTGAACAAGCAATTGAGAGCGTTCCTAAAGGCAAAGACTCATCAAAAGATTTTTTTCTGATTAGCAATTCACCTCAAACTTTTGCTGAGTTGGTACGATTGGGGATTGATTTCGGTGGAAAACTAAATGTCGGTCCTATGAATACGAGAGAAGGGGCGAAGGTTTTAGGAAGAACGGTGGCGATTGATGAAATGGATTATCAAGCCTTTGAGTATATGGATCAACAAGGAATCGATATCGGTTTTCAGCTTTTACCGGATGACGAGCCTAAACCTTGGAAAACTATGAAAGCGAAATATGATTCGCTAACTAGGGAGTAACTTTAAAGGAGGAAAAAAGATGGATGGGAGTTTATTTTTACCAGCGTTACTGACAGGGATTTTTTGTTACTTGGGTGCGATCGAAAGTCCCTGGTTATTTGGTATGAGTGGTGGTTTTTATGTCGTGGGACGTCCTTTAGTAGCTGGTTTTTTGGTAGGGATTGCTTTTGGAGATGTGCAAGCCGGTGTTCTATGTGGCTTAGCGGTACAGGCGGTCTTTATCGCCAATCTATCTACGGGTGGTGCAACCAATAGCGAGATTACTTATGCAGCTTATGGCGGCATTGGACTGGCATTAGCAACAACTAGAGAACCAGCGGTGGCAGTAACCTTAGCGATTCTAATTGGTCAGACTTTTGGACTTATTTTTTACAATACTCGTATGGCGTTGTATTCATTTTGGAATACTCGGGCACAAAAGGCTGCAGAGGAAAACGATGATCGTGGGATTATGTTAAATCATATTGCTTATCCCCAGTTAACGACCTTCTTACTTCGGGCAATTCCTATTTTTGCAGCAATTTTCTTCGGTCGTGGGTTAGTCGATTGGCTTTTGACAAATGTTCCTCAAGTTGTTACAGATACGATCTCAGTATTAGGCGGTGTTTTACCAGCCTTGGGGATTGCGATGTTGATGGGGATTGTTGTTAAGGAAAAGGTTCATCTAGTCTTCTTTTTCGCGGGATTTGTACTGATGGCATTCGCCAAATTAAACATGATCGCATTAGTGTTTTTAGCAGCTATGGTAGCCTATATTGTTTACTTAAGTACCGGAAAAGGCAGTAGTGATAGTAAATTTGCGGCTGTATCGGATGCGACGATTGAACAAACCGAAGCTGCTTATGAAGATGACGATCTGTTTTAAGGAGGAAATGAAATGGAAGAGCGATTAACGAAAAAAGAGTTACGTCAGATTTGGAAACGTTGGGGATTTACACATTTATCATCAATGAGTTACGAAAAACTACAAGCACATGCATGGGCGTATTCCTATTTGCCATTTGCTGAGAAGTATTACAAAAATGATCCGGAGGCAAAACGCAGATTATTATTAAGGCACTCCATGTTTTATAATACTGAACCACAAACAGGTCAGCTGATCAACGGTATCGTTGCTTCATTAGAAGAAGAGATCGCTATTGGTGGAGATGTTCCTGAGGAAATGCCTGTAAATATCAAGACGACATTAATGGGCCCTTTGGCGGGAATTGGCGATTCGATCATTCAAGGCATTATTGTACCAATATTACTGTCCATTGCGATGGGGTTAGCGGCAGGTGGAAACGCGTTAGGTCCTATTTTTTATATTGTTAGTTATGGAATTATCGGTCCTTTGATTTCTTACCTTTGTTTCATGAATGGTTATCGATTAGGTGTAAGTGCGATAGACGTTATCATTGGGGAGAATGCGAAACGAATTACTGACGCCTTCAATATTTTAGGAATTATGGTTGTGGGTGGCTTAGCGGCTTCAAATATCGCCTTGACAACAAAGATTAAAATTCCAATGGGGGATGACGTTCAAAAGCTGCAAGATGTTTTGGATGGAATTTTTCCTAACGTCCTTCCTTTGGTAATGGTTCTTTTAGCATGGTATTTATTGACAAATAAGCAAATGACCGCAACGAAGGTGATTCTTGTTTTGACGGTTATTTCAGCAATTGGTGTTGTTATTGGAGTGTTCTAGCATTGGAGGCGTGTTTCTAATGAAACGCGTCTTCTTTCGTTGAGAGTAAAATATATTTAGGAGGATATTATGTATATACTAAAACCAGAATCACGAGAACGTATTTGGGGAACACCAAGACTGCATGGCTATAGCGGTGATCAACAAGTGGAGAAAATCGGGTCAGTATATTCAGCTAGTGGAATAGCCGATATTGATTGTTCAGTGGTCAATGAAGAGAAGACTTTTAGTGAATTGATTACAGAGAAACCAGAAAAATTTGGATTAGAAGCGGGGGAAGTTTATCCATTAATAATTTCCTTTACAGCCTGTGATGAAAATCTCAGCATTCAAGTTCATCCGACAGATGAATATGCTCAGAAAGTGGAGAAAATGCCTTATGGGAAAAGTGAGGCATGGTATTTTCTGACACCGCCAGAAGCAGGATGGATTTATGCAGAGCAACAGGTACCTAAGAAATCAGTAATTTTAGCAGCAGCAGAAAAGAATGAGTATACAGAGATATTACGAGAGTATCCTGTGAAAAAGCACGAGTTAATCTATATTCCATCTGGTACGATTCATGCTTTAACGAAAGGATCTCTTGTTTACGAAATTCAGCAAGCCACAGATATTACGTATCGTTTTTATGATTACGATCGACTAGATACAAATGGAAAGAAGCGCACTCTACACGTTGTTAAGGCAATTGAAACCTTGCGACCAGAGCAGCAAGTAGAACGGCGAACGTTTGCGCCGAACGATGTATTTGATCAAAGTGCATTTACAATACAGCATCTAGTGGGTAGACAGATTATAGAAAATAAGTCTGAATTAGCGAGTATTCTCACGATTCTTTCAGGTGAAATGGTTATTGCAGATACTGTTTGTAAAGCAGGTCAAAGTTTGGTTTTATTGAAAGAAGAGATGGTTGAGTTGCCGGAGTCAGTCGAAGCGGTATTAGCTACACCGAAAAAATATTGGAAATAGTAATATGTTATAATGGAGACAATTAATTGAGGAGTAGGTAGCTTATGAATATCCCTTTACATAAAAAAATTCGAATGGATTTATTGGAGAAGATTCAAAATGGAGAATACGCGGAGAACCAACTTATCCCAACTGAAATGGAATTAGCTGAACAATACAGTGTTAGTCGACCTACAGTGCGTCAGGCAGTGCAGGCGTTAGTGGATGAAGGCTATTTAGAAAAGCGTAAAAAAAGAGGAACAATTGTCAAAAAAAATAAAATCCAGCAAGAATTTACTCATGTAATTGAGAGTTTTGATTCAGAAATGAGCCGTAAGGGAATCATTCCTAAAACAAAAGTCTTAAATTTCAAAAAGGTGGTAGCGAACGAAGAAGTTGCTGAAAATCTAGAGGTGAATCAAGGGGACTCGGTTTATAAACTAACGCGGCTGCGTTACGCGGAGCTGAAGCCTGTAGTTTTAGTTACTAGTTATATACCTTTCGAGTTGTTTCCAAAATTTCAAGAGGTTGATTTTACTAAAGAAAAAATGTATCAGGTTTTTGAAGAGATGGGGTATCCAATCAGAACAGTCACACGGAAATTAGAGGTCATTAAAGCAGATGAAACGATTAGTGATTTGTTAGATGTTGAAGAAGGTGACCCGATGTTCTATTTTCATACGCAGGGTTTTTCTGAAAATCGTGTTCCTGTCGAGTATTCGATTTCGAAGTATCGTGGTGATATTAACTATTTCGTTTTTGAGTTAACACAATAATATTCAATCATATAGCGAAGTAAATGTAATCTAGGAGGTCAAAAGCTGATAAATCAGGCTTTCGTTTTCCTAGATTTTTTGTACTGGTTTGCAGGGAAAACGTAATAATCTATATGCCAATAGTGAATATATCTAATAATACAGAGATGCAAATGTCTTAATTAAAAATAAAAATAATGATTTTAGGATTTATTTATTATATATGGTACAATTTGGAATATAAAGAATATGTTCTTCTTAGGTATATTATATATTTTTAAAACATATTATTATTTTCCGATAGGGGTGTTGACAACGTCTATTGTACACAAAATAGATATTTCTGGAAATCTATTAAAATATATAGCTATTCTTGCAATGTTTTTTGATCATTTTGTCTCGGTGTTCGTCTGTCAACCAGATATCATCGGAAGTTTGCTTCGTGTGCCTGGGAGGCTGACCGCGCCTATTATGTGTTACTTGATTGCGGAAGGGTTTTATTATACTTCTAATTTGAGGCGGTATACGAAACGTTTATTCCTGTTTGCATTGATTTCGCATTTTCCTTATGTATGGTATTTCAATTTACCTTGGTGGGGTGCTACCAGCGTGATGTGGAGCCTGACTTTAGGATTGTTAGCGTTATCAATTATAAAAAGGGGCAGCGGACCACTTTGGTCGAAACCGATTTGTGTGGGTGTTTGTTGTTTGCTGGCTTACACCGCTGACTGGAATTTTATTGCTGTTTTATGGATATTATTTTTCGGCCTCTACCGTGGGGATTTTAAAAAGCAGATGCTCAGCTTCAGCGTTATTGGACTTTTCTTATATATTTTTCCGACAATACTGCGTTCAGGGATTTTGTCCGCCTATGCATTTGGTATCTTTTTGGTTATTCCACTCTTATTTTTTTATCACGGAAGACAAGGGAGAAAAAGTAAATTTCTTAAATGGGGATTTTACATCTTTTATCCCGTTCATTTATTGTTGCTCTATTTTTTCCGACTCTGGCTTTTATAAAAGGAGGATACGAATCACTTGAAAAAAGTGCATCGATTATTATTAATAGTAAGTCTGCTGCTGTGTGCTTGTTCATCTGACAAAAATGAGACAGATTCCACAGAGAAAAAAAGCATCTCAGAAAATTCAATAGTTGCAAAAAGCGAGACTAAAGCTGCTACATCTCAAAAGAATTCAGAACCGGTGTCTTCCTCAACGAACGAAGAACCAAAAGCGCCGATCTATCAAGGAGACTATGAGCTGCCTTTAGCTGGTGCCACTGGCTATGCTTCGGTTTCTTTAGCGGTAAAAAAGGAACCAGAAGCAGCAGCCGAAGTTTTAACGCCGATCAGTCCTGGAACTGCCTACACTATTTTGGGAGAGGAAAACGGTTGGTTGAATATCAAGCTGGATGATACAGTTGGTTGGATTCAAAATCAGTATAGCTTAGTTAATTTGCCGGATATCATTCCTTCAATTATTTACAAGAATACAAATGTGGAGGCGTCAGTTTTTTATTCTTCTGGTCAAACGATTCCAGGGATAACCCACCAATCATTATACAAAAGTAAAGGTTTTAACGAACGTTTGAAAAAAGAGCAGTTTATTATGCCGGTTCTTTTTCCAATGGCGAAAAAGCTGATGGCTATGCAGAAAATGGCTTTAAGTGAAAACAATACCCTAGTGTTGTATGAAGCATTTCGTCCGCTCAGTGTGCAGCTGCAGGTTGCAGAGGCAGTAAAGAATTTAGCTTCAGAAAATCCACAAGTCCTGCAGGGGATCACCCAGCCGCCATGGAGTATCAATTGGTTTATTTCAACTCAGGTTTCTAATCATCAGGTAGGCTATGCGATTGACGTAAGTTTGGCAAAAGTGACGGTATTCTCTGAAGAAAAATATGGAAAACATAGGGTTCGCACGGTGTCGCGTTACGAAGAATATGCGATGCACACCAATATTCACGAATTAAGTGTCCGTTCTGCAATCTTTACTGCGCCTGTCACTGTGCTTTCACCTACTGCTTGGCAGCAAGGAGTCCTTACTCCAGAGGTGAATCAGTTTGAACTGCTGCTGCAAAAATATGCGACGAGTAGCGGATTGACACCGTTAGCATCGGAATGGTGGCATTTTAATGATTTAGACGCCTCGAATCTGCTGGCAGGAAATACTGGTAATGGGGACTATGTATTGACCGAAACGAAAAGTATTTGGATAGAATGATTGGAAGACGCCTTTGATTAGGTGTCTTCTTTTTTAGCGGGAAAAGGAAATCACTCTAGTACATTTCTTAAAAATTTGGTACGCTAATAGGGAAAAGAGGCGAGGAAATGTTAAAAACGGATCGATTTCAAGCGATCATGTCATTATTGGAAGTTAATGGAACGGTGCGCGTCAGTGACATTATGGATAAATTATCAGTTTCTGATATGACAGTACGACGTGATTTGGATGAATTGGAAAAACAAGGCTTATTAGAGCGAGTACACGGCGGAGCGAAATTGAAAGATTTTTATCGTCACGTCGAGCTTTCACATACCGAAAAACAGATTATGCTGCAGACGGAGAAGCAGCGTATCGTAGAAAAAGCCAATGAGCTGATTAACGACGGGGATACGCTTTTTCTTGGACCTGGAACGACGATCGAGCTTCTATCAAAAATTATCCGAGCAGACTCGTTGCGGATTGTGACGAATTGCTTACCTGTTTTTGAAGAGTTAAACAAGCATAAAGGGAATCGGAAAATTTACTTATTAGGCGGTGAATTGCGAGAAACAACGCAATGCTTTGTTGGAGAGATTACCAATAAATCACTGAATGATATGAATTTCCATAAAGCATTCTTCAGCTGCAATGCTCTAAACGAGCAGAAAATTATGACGTCTACATTTGAAGAAGGACAAACCCAGCAAATTGCTTTGAATAATTCTATTGAACGGTTTTTACTAATTGATCATTCTAAGATTGGCAAGCGCGATTTTTCTGTTTACTACAATCTGAATGATGTCACGGCAGTGATTTCAGATGAAGATGAACAGAAGCACTATGAAAAAATTGAAAAAGAAGAAAAATATATTGTTTAAAAATGATTAGCTAAAACACTCTTTAAAGCTCTGAGTAGAGCTTCAAAGAGTGCTTTTTTTGAATTGGTTATACGCAAAAAATCTCCTTTTTCTTTACCCAATTATAATTTTTATAAAATTAATTTTGGTTATTTTTAGCCATGTTTTAGGTGTATCATAGAAGAGAAGTGAATAAAAAAATTGACCAATAATCTTAGCCCAAAAAGAGAGGACACGTATGCCAACGAAACCATTGAGCCAAATCGCACTTTTTAAAATGCACAGGGAGAACCTTCAGAAGAGAATAGTGAAATTTTATGAAGAATCACAGGACGCGGATGCTGTTATCCAATACCTTATTGCCGTGCTGATTCGCCAATGCTTGTGCATCAGTGATTTCTCAGATTTTTGCAGTGAATTAGTCCGAGAAATCTTTCTTTCGGCAGAACCGTCTGATGTGCTGCGAAAGGCTTGTCCCTTGTTCCGTGACTATTTCAGCAGCGTCAAGGAGTGGGAACAGGTCACTCGCCGTTTATATAAAAATAAAAACGAATACCATCGCTACAACAACCGACTGAGCGATTGCAAGAAATATATCTTTAGTAAAACAACCCCGATAGAAGAAACCGATGGGCAGCAATATAAAATTATCTCCACCTTTGAAGACGCTGTTGACAAGCTGCACACCTGGAGTCTGCAAGATGCCGATAAACATTCCTCTTCCATCAAGATCGATGCGGTCTTGGAACTAATGTCTACGTTAACGATCTTTGAAAAGGACGGGATTCGCCGGTTTGTAAAGTTGGAAAACTCCGATATCATGAACTGCACCCGTTATCCTAAGATCAGAAAAGGCGAAGTGGTGGAGGAAATAGAAGCAGAGACTCAGCCAAAAGCAGAAATGACAGCGCTGACAAAAGCTGATGTTAATACGATGTCAGAAAAGGAAAAACTTGAATTCGTGAAGCAGCTTTTACCAGAAGGCATCGTCTTAACCGACACACGAATGGCACAGTTAGAGCAGGAAAAAGAAGAGAATAGTGCACCAGATACGGAAAGTTCTGGAGTCTCGACCAACGAACAAGCCAACGGAGCAAGCCAAGCAGCAGTGAAGGAACCACCAGCCAAGAAGAAATCCTCGATGCCAAGGCCGATGGCTCTCTCAGCTGAAAAATCCCCTTCTATGAACTATAAGAAACCAAAAAGCGCGAAGCAAAAGAAACGAGAAAAGGATGATGAATTGATGAAGCGGACAAAAGTGGGGAAGAGGAATTCGAGGAAACGAAAGAAGCGGAAATAATAAGCATAAATAGGCATAGTGGGATCTGAAGATTGTAGGAGGAGTACGTTAAAAAGTTTGTTTGAATCTAACGTATTTAATCCAGCGACCCTAGTTTTCGTTTAGAGCTTGCATCTTTGTTAGTGCTGTTTATTTTTGTTTGTTTACATTTTGAAGAAAAGTCAGATTTGTTCTATCTAGTTAATTTCATTTTTGGGTGGAGCAGAGGTTTATTTGCTGTGGTATTTTTTCTTTTTCAATAATAGTAAAGCTGTGGTTGGTCGAAGGATAGACAAAAAAATTAAACATTTTTTGTCTGAAAGTGTTTACAAATGTATTTTAAGGTGCTATTCTATAAATGAAATTAGAATATCAGTGGATTGTTACTATTGAATTAGGCAAAAACCGCAAGTAATTGATTGAGGTATCAGTCGATTGTTTGCGGTTTTTTTTGCGGAAATGAGGTGAAAAAAATGTATAGGGTAGTACAAGTATTGAATAACAATATTGCAATTGTCAAAAAGGACCACGAACAGGCTATCGCGATGGGAAAAGGATTGGTATTTCAAAAGAAAAAAGGCGACATGCTGAAGGAGGAGTCGATTCAAAATCTTTTTGTACTAAAAAGTGAAGAATCAAAACAGAATTTTTCTTTCTTATTGAAGGATGTGCCGCTGGATTTCATTACTACTGCTTATGAAATTATAGAAAACGCGATTAAGAATTATCAGTATTCTGTTCAAGAATATATTTACATCACTTTGACCGATCACATTTATTGGAATTATAAGCGTTTGATGAAGGGAGAATACCAGAATAGTTTATTGCCTGACATCAGTGAGCAATATCCGACCGAGTATCAAATTGCTAGAGATGGCCTTCAGATTATTAAAGAACGCTTGGATATTACTTTTCCAGAAGATGAGTTGAAAAATATTAGCATTCATTTTATTAACGCTCAGGGGAAAACACCAGAACCTGTCACACCACCTGCAGATGCTTATAACGAGCAGCAGCGTGTGCTGGAGATCATCGAAGATTCTCTGCGGAAGAGAAACATCGTTCGAACAGAAAAAACGCAAAATTTTTACGATCGTCTAATGATTCATTTGCGCTATATGTTAGAGCGCACGGAAGAAGCTGAAGTGGATGCCTTTGCCGAGAAAATGGAAGCGGATTTAAAAAAGGAGTACCCGGAAGCCTATAGTGTGGCAGAAGAAATGTACCGAATCATCAATGAGAATACAGGATTAAAATTGAATGCGAGTGAAAAGGTTTATTTTACAATTCATATTCAGCGATTACTTTAAATGGAGGAAAAAATCATGAAAAAATTACCAGAGGATTTTATTTTTGGCGGAGCAACGGCTGCATATCAGTGTGAAGGGGCAACGAAGGAGGGCGGAAAAGGAGCTGTCGCTTGGGATGCATTTTTAAAAGAGCAGGGACGATTTAGCCCAGATCCAGCCAGTGATTTCTATCATCAATATCCAATAGACATTGAGCTGTGTGAAAAATTTGGTGTGAACGGATTGCGCTTATCTATTGCGTGGAGTCGGATTTTTCCAGCAGGAACAGGGGAGCCTAACCAAGAAGGCATCGACTATTACCATAATATTTTTAAGGAATGTAAAAAGCATGGGGTGATCCCCTTTGTCACCTTGCATCACTTTGATACGCCCAAAGCTCTATTCGATCAAAATGATTTTTTAAACCGCGAGAACATTGAGGCGTTTGTAGCTTATGCAAAGTTCTGTTTTGAAGAATTTACGGAAGTTGAATACTGGAGCACCTTTAATGAAATTTATCCAGTCGCAACAAACCAATACCTACTAGGGGTCTTTCCTCCAGGGATCAAATTTGATTTCACGAAAATCATCATGTGTCTTCATCATATGATGTTAGCTCACGCGAAGGCAGTCAACATTTTTAAAGACAATGGGTATCCTGGAGAGATTGGCGTAGTACATTCCCTAGAAACAAAGTATGCGAACTCAGATTCTGAAGAAGATCAGCACGCCGCCTTTTTAGAAGATGCCTTATCGATCCGGTTCTTATTGGAAGCCACTTATTTGGGCCGTTACAGCGAAGAGCTGCTAGAGGCCTTGGATGAAATTTGCGCGGCGCAAGATGCTTCTTATGAATTCTTGGAAGAGGATTATCTTGAAATGGAAAAAGCTTCCTTTCGCAATGATTTCCTAGGCATCAACCATTATCAATGTCATTTCTGCAAGGCTTACCAAGGTCCAAATGAAATTTATCATAATGGAACAGGGGACAAAGGGACCTCGGTTTATCGAGTGAATGGCATCGCCGAGCGGGTCTATAAAGAGGGTATCCCCAGAACAGATTGGGATTGGTTGATTTACCCGCAAGGATTGTATGACTTATTGCTGCGGATTAAGCAAGATTATCCTCACTATAAAAAAATCTATATTACTGAAAACGGAATGGGATACAAGGATGATTTTGTGGACGGTGTCATCATGGATACGCCGCGAATCGATTATTTACGACAATATTTAGGGGCATTGAGTGATGCTATTCAAGATGGGGTAAATGTTAAAGGCTACTTCTTATGGTCATTAATGGATATGTTTTCCTGGACCAATGGCTACAATAAGCGTTACGGCTTGTTCTATGTCAATTTTGAAACACAAAAGCGCTATCCGAAAGAATCGGCCTATTGGTATAAATTCGTAAGTGGAACGAAAACGATTATTTAAATGTTTAAGGTGGAGGAAATCGTCTGGAGATTTCTTCCTTCCCCAATCAACAACATGCAAAGGGATATATTTCGTTAGGAGGGAAAAGGATGAATAAAGAGGAATTGCAAATGCTGGGCTTTGAAATCGTGGCTTATTCAGGTGATGCCAGAAGTACCTTAATGACTCTATTAAGTGAAGTACGCCATGGAAACTTCGAGCATGTGGAAGAGGCCTTGAAGGATGCGGATGAAAACCTAAAATTAGCCCACAATTCTCAAACCAAAATATTAGCGGATGAAGCAGCGGGAAGCAACTTGGATATTGGCTTTATTTTCATTCATGGACAAGATCACTTGATGACCACGCTATTATTAAGAGATTTAGTGCAAGATTTTATTGAGCTTTATAAAGAGAAATATCAATAAGGAAAAAGGAGTGGGAGTAAGATGAACGTCATTATTAAACAAATTGAAAAGGGAAAGCCCTTTTTCGAAAAAATCTCGCGAAATATTTATCTAGGAGCTATTCGGGATGGCTTCTTAACGGCAATGCCGGCCATTCTATTTTCTAGTATTTTCATCATGATCGCCGCAATTCCAGAAGTTTTCGGTGTTACTTTACCTGAAGCCGTCTCAACCTGGCTTTGGAAGGTATATGGGTACTCGATGGGAATTGTGGGATTGCTGGTGGCTGCGACAACAGCTCGCTGCTTAGCGGGTTCGATGAATCGCCGATTAGAAGATGGAAAAAGCATCAACGAAGTGTCTGTTATGTTAGCATCAATCGCCGGATTCTTTATGCTGAGTGTCGAGCAGATAGATGGCGGTTTTGCCAGTGATTTTATGGGAACGAAAGGGCTGCTTGCCTCATTTGTTGCGGCATTTCTTACAGTAAATGTCTATAAAATCTGCGTGAAGCGTGATATTACGATTCGCATGCCTAAAGAGGTGCCAGGAACCATTTCGCAAATGTTTCGCGATGTCATTCCTTTCTCTTTCGCGGTTTTTGGTGCCGTCTTAATTGATTTATTGTTTAGAAATGTCTTTCAAAGTTCTTTTGCCCATACGGCGATTACTGCTTTACAGCCGCTTTTTACTGCAGCCGATGGGTATTTAGGGATCGCGATTATTTGGGGAGCGATGGCGTTATTCTGGTTCGTAGGTGTCCATGGTCCATCGATCGTGGAACCGGCAATTGCCGCAATTATTTACGCGAATGTTGAAACCAATCTAATGCTGTTCCAAAATGGAGAACAGGCTTCTAAAGTGTTGACAGTTGGTATGGGGAATTTTGTCGGAACAATGGGTGGAACCGGCGCGACTTTAGTTGTTCCCTTCTTGTTCATGCTCTTTGCCCGTTCGAAGCAGTTGAAGGCAGTCGGAAAAGCGTCCTTTGTGCCAGTAATTTTCGCGGTAAATGAACCGCTATTGTTTGCGGCACCGATGATCTTAAATCCTTATTTCTTCATTCCATTCTTATTAGCACCAATCGTGAATGTTTGGATCTTCAAATTTTTTGTCGATGTATTAAATATGAATAGTTTTATGTATGTCTTGCCATGGGCGACACCGGCACCGATTGGTTTAGTACTAGGAATGGGAGTTGGTGTGCTAGCAATTGTTCTTGCTCTGCTATTAATTGTTGTTGATTCGATTATTTATCTGCCATTTATTAAAGCGTATGACGCCGTCTTAATCGAAGAAGAAAATAAGAATGCACAATTAGAAGAAACGGAAGCCGCAGAAGTTACGACAATAGAAGAAAACAGTGCGGCTGTTGTTGAAGGAATAGATAAGCTGGGTGACGGTAAGCGGGTGCTGGTGCTATGTGCTGGAGCAGGAACTAGCGCCATGTTAGCCAATGCCTTGGAAGAGGGCGCAAAAGAAACAGGAGCTAACCTACAGGCGCAGGCAGGAGCCTATGGGTCACATTATGATATTATGAAAAATTTCGATTTGATCGTTTTGGCTCCGCAAGTAAATTCCTATCTGTCTGATATCACGAAAGATGCGGAAAAAGTTGGCGTTAAAGTGGTTGCGACAAAAGGGGCAGAGTATATCAAATTAACGCGAGATCCCAAAGGAGCGGTTGATTTTGTTTTAGGAGCAATCTAAAGGTTTATAATGATAGATAAAGTATCAAAAAGTGCGCTTCCGATTATCGGAAGCGCACTTTTTGATGCGAATATGGAAGTACAGAATATTCTTAATTTAAAATTAAAATGAATTTCTCAAATTCCTTTATTTTTTCATCAGGGATCATCGAATCAGTAATGAGGTAATCTGTCTCGCTGATGGGATAAAAACCATAAAAATCTTTTTTGCCTAGCTTGTGATGATCTGCAATAATGTATTTCTGTCCGGCACTATTTAAGGCGTATTTTTGCGTCAATCCCTCGTCTTCATTAGAAGTGTAGATCATTGATTGGTCAAGGCCGTTCACTCCAATAAAACTTTTTTGTACATGAATACTAGAAACAAAATCATTGGCAATGGTTCCAACAAATGCCCCGGTTTTACTACGATAAGAGCCGCCTATCAAAATAAGCTCAAATCTTGTATCGTGCTTAAATCTGTTAAAAACATGAATAGAATTTGTAATAATTTTTGCATGCTTTATCTTTAAGAAGTCATACACTAATTCAATAGTCGTTCCAGGGCCTAGAAATATAGTTTCTCCTTCTAATATATTTTCTGCGATAACTTTTGCAACCTCGAGCTTTTCATCTAAATGAATCTCCTTTTTTTCTCTATGACTTAATTCTGTTTGCAATTCGCTGCTGTTTTCGATTATTTTCGCTCCTCCATGAACACGAATAATCAATCCTTTATTTTCCAATTCCTGTAGGTCTCTACGAACTGTCATATCAGCAACTTGTAAATCTTGAATGACATCATTCACTTTTACAATTCTATTTTTATTTAGCAAATCCAGCAAATATTTTTGTCTTTCTTCTTTTATCATGATCGGACTCCTCAACTCGATAAAATAGTGTTGTTTGTATATGTTTGAAATAAACATAAAACATTTGGAGAGAATTGTCAACAAAATCAAAAACAGGTGAATTATCCTATTGACAAGCAATCAAATACCTTATATGATGTGTTTAACAAGAACAAAAACAAACATATTTAAACAAAAAGTTCTTGCTACTTATACGTTTGGAGGGAAAAAAATGAACAAAGAAGAAGTTGCTATGATTGGTTTCGAAGTAGTCGCATTTGCTGGGGAAGCAAGATCTAAATTAATGGAAGCCCTTTCTGAAGCAGAAAGACAAAACTTTCTGCGGGCAGATGAGTTAGTTGAAGAAGCAAACACAAGTTTAATGGCGGCACACAAATCACAGACGCAAATGCTCGCTGCTGAAGCAAGTGGGGAAAGTATTGAGGTAGGTTTTATTATGGTACACGCACAAGATCACTTGATGACAACCATGCTATTAAAGGACACGATGAAGCATTTATTCAATATTTATAAGAAAGCATAAAGGAGTTATTAATTATGAAAACATTAATTAGTCGAATCGAAAAAATGAAACCCGTTTTCGAAAAAATTTCTAACAACCCGTATTTACGAGCAATTAGAGATGGTTTTATTAGTCTCATTCCTGTAATTCTTTTTTCAAGTTTTTTCTTATTAGTAGCTTATGTTCCTAATGCATTTGGTTTTCATTGGGATACCTCAATCGAAACAATTTTGATGAAGGCGTACAACGGATCCATGGGGATTTTAGGTGTGCTGATGGCTGCGACTGTTACTAAAAGTCTAACGGAGAATTTTAATAGTAAGCTTCCTAAGACAAATCAAATTAACAGTACATCAACGATGATTGCCGCGTTTATCGGATTCGTGATTGTTGGCGTAGATCCAATTGAAGGCGGATTTTCTTCCGCGTTTATGGGGACGAAGGGATTGTTAACAGCTTTCATTATTGGCTTTATTGTTCCAAACGTCTATCGCTTCTGTGTGAAAAATAATATTACAGTCAAAATGCCTGAAGAAGTACCAGGAAATATATCACAAACATTTAAAGATCTTATTCCTATTACTTTATCAACCGTCTTTTTCTGGCTGTTTGATTTAGGGTTTCGAGCATTGGCCAATGTCGGCTTTTCAGAAAAAATTATTGAACTATTCCAGCCGATCTTTAGTGCTGCTGATGGGTATTTAGGTTTGGCACTGATTTTTGGAGCGATGGCCTTTTTCTGGTTCGTTGGTATACATGGCCCTTCAATTGTTGAACCAGCAGTTGCAGCAATATACATTACTAACGTAGAAATGAACTTCCACTTATATCAAAGCGGGGAACATGCACCAAAAATTTTATCTCAAGGGATCCAATATTTTGTCGCAACTCTAGGTGGAACAGGCGCGACGTTAATCATTACATTAATGTTCGCATTTCTTGCAAAATCAAAGCAGATGAAAACAATTGGTCGAGCATCTGCAATTCCGGTACTGTTTGGTGTAAATGAACCAATTTTATTTGGAGCACCAATCGTATTAAATCCGATATTTTTCATTCCATTTATTGCTGCGCCGATTGTTAACGTATGGATTTTCAAATTCTTTGTTGATGTTTTAGGTATGAATGGTTTTATTTATAACTTGCCTTGGACCACTCCGGGACCTGTGGGTTTGATTTTAGGGACAGGATTTGCGGGTCTATCGATTGTTTTAATGGCTATTTTGTTAGTGGTAGACTTTCTGATTTATTTCCCATTCTTCAAAGCTTACGATAATGAACTGGTCGCTAAAGAGAATGCAGAAGGAACACTAGCTCAAACCATCGTTGCAGAAGAAAGTGTTGTGGCGGATGAAGTTGCTACTTTGATCAAAACAGAAGGTAGTCAGAAAAATGTTTTAGTTCTCTGTGCAAATGGTGCTACGAGTTCCATGTTGGCGAACGCAATCAAGAAAGGTGCCAAAGAAATGGACGTGGAGATAGATTCCACGGCGATGGCTTATGGTCAGCATAAGGACATAATTAATGAATTTGATTTGATTATTCTAGCTCCTCAAATGGCTTCAATGTTAGGAGAATTGCAAGAAAGTGCCAAAAATTATGACACTAAAACAGTATCTACAACAGGCGCTGAATATGTTGCGTTAGCAAAAGCTCCCGATCAAGCTGTGAATTTTGTCTTTGAGAGCTTAGCATAAAAGGAGGATCTTATGAATAAGTTTCCAGAAAACTTTATTTTTGGTGCAGCCACTGCGGCATATCAAGCAGAAGGAGCCCTTTCTGAAGGGAATAGGGGTAAAAATTATTGGGATGAATATTTGAGTGAACAAGGAATTTTCGATCCGAGTCAAGCGAGTGATTTTTATCATAAATATCCAGAAGACCTAACTCTATGTAATGCATTTGGAATAAATGGCATTCGGATTTCAATTGCATGGTCGCGAATTTTCCCAGATGGAAGCGGAGAGGTTGATCCTGTAGGGGTTACTTTTTATCATCGGTTGATTGATGAGTGCATAGCTAAGGGAGTAGAACCTTTTGTAACATTGCATCACTTTGATACACCGCTGCCTTTATTTAAGAAAGGTGATTGGCTTTCAGCTGAGATGATGTCTGCTTATGTTAATTTTGCAGAGTTTTGCTTCAAAGAGTATGGAGGAAAGGTCAACTACTGGATAACGATAAATGAACCATGGTCAGTGGTAGCGGGGCAATACATCATTGGACACTTTCCGCCGAACTATCGCTACGATATACCAAAAGCCGTTCAGTCCATGCACAATATGATGGTTGCTCATGCTCGAGTAGTTAAGAAGTACAAAGAAGCAAATTATTCAGGTGAGATTGGAATCGTCCATATTCTAGAATCAAAATATCCTATTACAGAGACTGATACAGATAAGCAAGCAGCTTTGAAAGAGCACATCCTAGCAAATCAATTTTTACTGGATGCAACATTCAATGGCAACTATTCAGAGGATACTTTAACGATTCTTACGAATATTCTTAATGAAAACAACGGACAACTAATCACATCTAAAGATGATTTCGAAGAGTTAGTCTTCGCAGCTAAGCATCTAGATTTTTTGGGAATCAATTATTATGCAAGTCATTTTCTTAAGCAATATGACGGAGAATCAAAAATCCATCACAATGGAACTGGTAAAAAAGGGAGTAGTATTTTCGCATTGAAGGGTGTTGGAGAGCGGGTAAATAATCCTGAAATTCCGACAACTGATTGGGACTGGCCAATTTATCCTCAAGGCTTAGAGGATATGCTGTTGCAAATCAAGAACCGTTACCCAAATTATAATAAACTCTATGTTACTGAAAATGGGATGGGCGACAAGGATATTCTTTGCGATGGAAGTGTTGAGGATGACGCTCGAATTGACTATATCAAAGTTCATTTAAACGCTATATTGAACGCTATTGACAAGGGTGTTCGAGTTGAAGGCTATTTCTTATGGTCATTAATGGATGTTTTTTCTTGGACGAATGGGTATACAAAGCGTTACGGACTATTCTACGTTGATTTTGAAACACAAAATCGATACGCCAAGAAAAGTGCATACTGGTATAAAGAAATCAGTGAGCAACGAGTACTTGATTAAGGATGAAAGTTTAAAAGAACAAGTAAAGCAGTATACTTGTTCTTTTTTTAGAGGTTATTTACGAAAGGATGGAAACAAAAATGCGTGTAGTAATTGGTTCAGACAGTGATGGCATGAGACTTAAGGAAGTAATCAAGAAAGTCCTGATCGATAGAGGATTTACAGTAGTAGACAAAAGTGAAATCGCTTCGGAGGATTTTGTCGAATCAACGTTGGCAATCGCCAATGATTTGAATGAAAACGAAGGCAGCTTAGGCGTGGCGATTGATGGCTACGGTGCTGGCAGTTTTATAACCGCAGTGAAGGTAAAGGGCATGGTAGCCGCGGAAGTTTCTGACGAACGCAGTGCCTATATGACAAGAGAACACAACAATTCTCGCATGATAACGTTAGGAGCAAAGATCGTCGGCGATGAATTGGCACTAAACATAGTTAGAGAATTTTTACAAGCGAACTACGACGGCGGACGTCATCAAGTGCGTGTCGATATGTTAAATAAAATGGCGTAGAAAAATAAGAAGGGATGAATAAAATGAAAATCGCAATCGGCTGTGACCACATCGTCACAGATACAAAAATGGCTGTATCAGATTTCTTAAAATCAAAAGGACATGACGTGTTGGATATGGGGACCTATGATTTTACTCGTACTCATTATCCGATTTATGGAAAAAAAGTAGGTGAAGCGGTAACGAACGGTGAAGCGGATCTAGGGGTTTGCTTATGCGGAACTGGCGTCGGGATAAATAATGCGGTCAATAAAGTTCCAGGTATCCGCAGCGCATTGGTGCGGGATATGACCACCGCGATTTACGCGAAGGAACAGCTGAACGCAAATGTCATTGGCTTTGGTGCACGAATCACAGGAGAATTTTTGATTTGCGATATTTTAGAGGCGTTCATTCAGGCGGAATATCAAGAAACGGAAGAAAATAAGAAGCTGATCGCGAAAATCGATCATGTTGAAAAAGCCAGCGCTGACCAGTCAGATCCGCATTTCTTCGATGAATTCATCGAAAAATGGGATCGCGGCGAATACCACGATTAAGCAGGTGGCGCAATGATTCTTACAATTACAATGAATCCTTCGATTGATATTTCTTATCCTTTGGAAGATTTCAAGCTAGATACTATCAACCGGGTGAAGAACGTTCGTAAAACGGCGGGCGGCAAGGGATTGAATGTTACCCGCATCTTGAAACAACTGGATGCGGAGGTAGTAGCTAGCGGCTTAATCGGTGGATTTTTAGGCGAAGAGATAAAAAAAGATTTAAAGAACAATCAAATTGCTCATGATTTTCTGCCGATCAGTGGAGAAACGAGAAACTGTATCGCTGTTTTACACGACGGTCAGCAAACGGAAATCTTAGAAAGCGGTCCAGTCATTTCAAAAGAAGAAGCACAGGTATTCTTGAAGCATTTTGGACGATTAGCGACCAAGGCAGATATTCTATCTTTTTCCGGTAGTTTACCCGAAGGCTTGCCAATCGATTTTTACAGTCAGATGCTGCAGATTTGTCAAGAAAAACCAGTTGTTTTGGACTGCTCTGGGGAAGCTCTAACAGAGGTCCTTAAAGGGGAAGTTAAGCCGCGTTTAATCAAACCAAACACCGAGGAATTAGCCGGATTATTGGGGCGCAGGATTTCAACAGACATTGAAGAACTAAAAGCCGCTTTGACAGACCCAATATTTACAGGGATCGAGTGGATCGTCGTTTCTATGGGTGGAGACGGGGCGTTTGCTAAACACCACAAGAAGTTTTATCGCGTAACGATTCCAAAAATAGCTGTCGTCAATCCTGTTGGTTCTGGCGATGCGACGGTTGCCGGCTTGACTGCCGCGATTGAAAAAGGTTCTTCAGATGAGGATGTCCTGAAACAAGGAAATGCCTTAGGGATGTTAAACGCACAAGAAGCAACAACGGGACATATTGAGTTAGCCAATTATCAAGCATTATTCGATCAGATTCTAGTCACGGAAATATAGGAGGATATACAGATGAACGAAGAAAAACGTCAATTTATCAAACAGTTATGCAACGAAGAGGGTGTGATCGGGGCTCTAGCCATCGACCAACGGGGGGCCTTGAAGAAGATGATCACGAAATTCAAGGGAAGCGATGCTGAAGAATCAGAAATCATCGAATTCAAAGAAATCGTTTCTTCTCAATTAACGAGATACGCGTCATCGATTCTTTTAGATCCAGAATATGGTTTACCAGCGGCTGATGCTCGAGCAGAAAATGCCGGCTTATTATTAGCCTATGAAAAAACCGGCTATGATGCTTCTACTCCCGGACGTTTACCAGATTTATTGTCAATTTGGTCAGTGAAGCGATTGAAAAAGGCTGGCGCGGATGCTTGCAAGTTCTTATTATATTATGATGTCGATGAATCTGAAGAGATCAACAATCAAAAACATGCCTTCATCGAACGGATCGGCTCAGAATGTCAGGCAGAAAATCTGCCCTTTTTCTTAGAATTAGTTTCCTATGATGCAACTATTTCTGATGCTGCTTCAAGAGAGTATGCAGTGGAGAAACCTCATAAAGTCATCGAAATGATGAAGGAATTCTCCGACCCTCGCTATGGCGTCGATGTATTGAAGGTAGAAGTTCCCGTTAATATGAATTATGTGGAAGGGTATGCTGCTGGAGAAGTCGTTCATACGAAAGCAGAAGCTGCGAACTTCTTCAAAGAACAAGCCGAAGCGACGAGCTTACCATTTATCTTCTTAAGTGCCGGTGTAAAAGCAGCGCTGTTCCAAGAGACGCTGCGCTTTGCGAAGCAGTCTGGATCAACTTTCAATGGGGTACTTTGTGGTCGCGCGACATGGGCTGATGGCGTAGAAAGCTACATTACCAATGGCAAAGAAGCCGCCATCGGATGGATGAACACTCAAGGACGTAAAAATATTGAAGAATTAAATGCTGTATTGAAGGAAACAGCAACTCCTGTGAAGCAATTGGCTGGAACATTAGCATAATAAAAAAACTCCTGGATTGAACACTAGATCGATCACCAATGGTTTGACCAAAAAGTGAACTTTTGATGGTCACTACATACTGGTGTCTTGTCTGGGATTTTTTTATTTGATGGACGCGAATGATCTGCCTTCAGCTTCTTTTCACTTTATAATGGGAGAGCTGAAAGGTCCTGTGTCATGAACGAATTGATGGCTCTAATATTTTGCATTAAAAAATAGAACGTCTCAAGCTGTATGAGGCGCTCTATTTGATTTGAAACGATTCTTCAAAAAAAGTTTGTCGTAATACTTAAAAAACAAACGATAAACATTTTATCTTCTTTAGTCTATAGGAAAGTCGTGATGATACTTCCAACAACGATCAACGTCAAGCCAATCAGTGTATAGCGTGTTTCTTTTGGTGATTTCTTTTCCTTCAAGATGTACATGCCGCCTAAAGTCGAAATAACGACATTCAACTGCGTGATGACATAAGCAGTTGCCACACCGTTTCCTTTAGCAGAGAAAATATAAGCAAAGGCGGAGATGCTGAAGATTACCCCAACGATTATCGCTTTCCAGCTCTTATCATTTCCAAAAGCTTTTGGCTGTTTCAGAATCACATAGACGGTCGCCGCTAAAAACACTCCCAGCATTTGCGGGAAGAAAATAGCTTCTCCGGAAGCGTCTACCAGATTTGGCAACGCGCTGTATACCCAATATCCTACACTTGTAGTTACTAAAATCAACAAGCCCTTGGTTTTGCCGCTGCCCTGATCCGGTCCATCGGTGACTGCAGTCAGAGCAGCGCCGACAATCAAGATACCAATAGCCACAAAGCCGATGATCCGTGCGGTCGTTCCTGGCCATTCACCAAATAGGAAAACCCCGATTAGCGAGGTTCCGATCAGTTGCAAGCCTGTCGAGATCGGCATTGTTCGGGAAACTCCTAGCAAGTTAAAGGCGGTGTATTGTCCGGTTTGGCCAATCACCCAAAAGGCCCCTGACATTAAGGCAATCAAAAAAGTGCTAATAGATAGCGATTGATCGGAAAAGAAAAAGTAAACAAACAATCCGACGATCAGGGTACCGATCCCTGTTCCCAAAATCTCATTGGTGGGACGTCCGCCGATTTTTTTCAAAATCAGCGGCTGAATCCCCCAGCCAATCGCGGGGATCAATGCAATCAAAATATTCATGTGTTTCACTCCGTTCTATTTTTAGCCTCGTCCGCCCTGAAAGGCAGGGTACAAGGTCATTCCGCCATCAACAAATAGGGTGATTCCGGTCACATAGCTTGATTCTTCTGATGCCAGCCACGCAGCGGCAGCGGCTACTTCGCTAGGGTCCCCGATACGCTGCATTGGCACCATGCTAGTAGTGGTTTCCAACTGTTCTTTGTCTTCAAATTTCTTAGCATTGATGGGTGTATTAATCGCACCTGGTCCGATGCAGTTCACGCGAATGCCTTGCTGAGCATACTCCATCGCAATCGATTCAGAGAACAATTTCACACCGCCTTTTGAAGCTGCATAGTGAGCAAAAGTTGGCCACGGAACCTTTTCGTGAACGGAGGACATATTGATGATATTGCCAGGCTTGTCTTCTTTTAGAAAATAATTAATCACCGCTTTGCTTCCTAGAAAGACGCCAGTCAGGTTAACATCAAGCACCTTTTGCCAGTCTTCCAAGGACAGTTCATGAGTCTTATGGTGATTCTCCATGCCGGCATTGTTGATCCACAGATCCAGTCCGCCAAATTCCTTTAGCGCCGCATTTAACAGTTCTTCCACACCTTTCTCGGTTCCGACATCCGCCTGGACGGCCAGCGCTTTACTACCTTGTGCTTTGATTTCTTCGACAACTTCCTGCGCGCCTTCTTCATCTGAATGGTAATTAACCACCACATTCATTTGTTCTTTTCCAAGTCGCTCAGCGATCGCTGTTCCGATTCCTTTTGATCCGCCGGTGATTACAACTGTCTTATTCTTTAAATCTGTGTACATAATAGCGTTCCTCTTTCAAAATTATTTTTTTGTTCCTTTTTACTTTACCGACTTTTTCTTGATGCTGCTAAAAATTTGCTCAAGCGGCACCTCCTTGAGAGAAAAGCGACTCATTAAAGCGCCCCGTTCAATGGATAGTAAAAATAATTAAAGAAGTCATAAAAAAGTTTGATTAAAAGGCGGAAACGTAGAAATGGATTTTGATAAGAAGAGGAGATATATGTATTTGCCTATATGAAAGAGGAAATCTTGTCGGTATTATGGATGCGGCGATTTAAATGAAAAAGAACAAGGAATACAAATTTTCTTACTAAAAGACTGATATAAAAAATACTGAGACGAATAGACAGCTGAAGTGACCCCAAAAAGTTAGACTTATTTCGGAGTAGAGAAATCTACTCCGTTTTTTGTTTGTTAACATGGCAATTACGCCGCTTTCTGTGCAGCTTTTCGAAATTGAACAGGGCTTTTCCAATTCAATTTCTGTTTCATCCGGTGATTGTTGTAGTAATAGATATAGTCATCAATCGCCGTTTTTAGTTCATCAAAACTGTGATAGGTTTCCCCATGAAAGATTTCTTGTTTTAGAAGACTGAAGAAGTTCTCCATGATTGAATTATCTAAACAATTTCCTTTGCGAGACATACTTTGAAAGATTTTCTGTTTCTTTAGTTTTTGCCGATAGGACTTCATTTGATAAGCCCAACCTTGATCCGAATGGAAGGTGCGACGATAGGGGCAATCAGCCGTGATCGCGATCGCTTCTTCTAAACCTTCCATAATTGCCAAGGCATTCGGCTTTTCTGAAATGCGGTACGAAAGAATCTCGCTATTATACATGTCCATGAACGGGTCTAGGTATAACTTTCTTTGTCGGATCACGCCTTTGGTATCTATTTCAAAATACTTGAATTCTGTTGTATCTGTCGTAATTTTTTGATGACAAATACTCGTATAAAAATGACGACGAATCCGGTTTTTCGCCACTTTTCCAATCTTTCCTCGATAAGAATTATAGCGACGTGATTTACGTGTGTAGGAACGGACTTCGATCCCTAGCTTTCGAATCAAACGTTGAACTTTCTTTTTATTGACATGAAATCCGCGATTTTTTAGTTCATTCGTCATTCGTAAACAGCCATAATTTTTATGTTCTTTACGAATACGAAGCATTTCGGCTTCGATTCCTTGATCGGGATTGTCTCTGTCAAATCGTTTTTGCCAGTACATAAACGTCGCTTTAGGAAAGTTTAACGTCTCAAGAAGCTCAACTAATTTGAATGATCCTCGGAGGCTGTTGATGATTCGTGCGATTGATTCGTTCGTCTTTGTTGGGCTTCCTGTTTTCGCAGCTTCCTCAGCTCTTTTAAAAAGGCATTCTCAATCTGAAGGGAACGCACTTGTTTTTCTAATTCTTTAATACGGTCTCGTTCTTCCGGTGTTGACTCAATTGAACGCTTCTTTTTCTGTTCTTTTTTCTCAGCCAAGGTAGATGGACGTCCTTTCGTTTTTGTGAGTCCATCGATACCATCATCCCGAAATTTTCTCATCCAACTGGCAATGAGAGACGGATTATTCATTTTAAGTACATTGGCAATTTCACGATAAGACAGCTCACTAGTTTGATATAACTCTATCGCATCCAACTTAAATTGAACAGAATAATTCGCATTTTTACGTTTTCTGAGAAGACCTTCTTCGCCAAATTCCCGGTAGGAATTCACCCAATCTAGTATTTGTTTCCTATCCTTAACCGAATGTATCTTTGCTAAATAGCTATAACCTCCTTTCCCATCTAAGTATTCTTGAACGACTTTCAATTTGAATTCAAAACTATATTTAGCCATAAAAAGTACCGACCTCCAAGAGTTAGATTTTGGTCTAACTTTTGGGGGTCGGCTCAAGCCCCAGCATTTTTTTACATTTTTCTATCAATTTTTATTGTACTGTAGAATAGGCGTTAAATCCGATTCCTTCATCTTTCCAGCCAACTTTGATTAAATGATCTCGCTCGCTTTTTAATAACGTGAAATGATGTGCGCCAGCTTTGGCATTCGGATTATACAGACGATAAACGGGTTCTCCGAGCGTTGCAGGCATAACAAGACTGATATTATCATCATGCCAGCCAACTTTAATTAAATGCTCTTTCTCGTCCTGAAAAGCGGTGTAATGATGATCGCCGGCGTTTGGATTATATACGCGATAAACATAGGCTACTTTAATCGTTGTGGTATACCCCTGACCATAAAAACCGATCCCTTCATCGTTCCAACCAAAGTTCACTAATGTTGCTCTTTCATAATTACTAGGGGTAAAAAGATGTTCGCCAGAATTCGGATTATAGAGTCGGTAGATGGCGTGTCGTGGCGATGCTTCGACAGAAGTCTCAGCAGGTGTCTCAGCAGATGCTTTTGAACCGAAGCCGCCAACTCCTAACAAACAGACCCCAACCAACAGTATCATCATAAGTAGCGAGCGATTTTTTTTCTTCATTTATAACTCCTCCAGACATTTCTTTAAATAAATGGCAGTTCAACTAACTGCAATTTCCCAGCTTATCGAATTTGTTCAATCACCAATGAAAACACTTTATATAATTATATTACAATAATTTTTATGAATAAAACACAAATAACAAATAAAGTTTATTTACCTTCGTAAATACACATTTTAGAATATTTGATCAGACGATAATTTTTAATGTTGATAAAAATCAAAGAAAATTCACAAAAAGAAAATAGATTTGGTGAACGGACTGTACTATTCTAAAAGGAATAAGAAAGCCAAGGAGTGAAGTTAAAATGCGTGTATTAGTGGTTGAAGACAATCGTGAATTGGCCTTGTCGATAAAAAAAGGTTTGGAGCAGGAAAATATTTCAGTGGATCTGGCCTACGACGGAGAAGCAGGGGAAGAGAAGGCCTTTGTGAATGCTTATGACGGGATTTTATTGGACTTAAATTTACCTAGAAAAGACGGTTTGGCTGTTTTACAAAGCTTAAGAGCATCTGCAGTAGAGAGTCCCGTTATCATTATCACGGCTCGTGACGAGATTGAAGAACGGGCGAAGGGGCTAGATTTTGGTGCGGATGACTATTTAGTGAAGCCTTTCGAATTATTAGAATTAAATGCGCGGCTACGTGCAGTCGTTCGACGGTATCATGGACGTTCGTTACCGCAAGTTAAAGTAGGGGCGCTGACTGTAGATCCTGTGTGCCGAAGAGTGGATTACCAACAAAAGGAAATCTTGTTAAAACCGAAGGAGTTCGATATTTTACTCTGTATCGCGCAGCGCTATCCAGCCGTCGTTTCATCAGAGGAAATCTCTGAACACGTTTACGATGAGAACTATGACCCCTTTTCGTCAGTGTTAAGGGTTCATTTGGCACGTTTGAAGAAGAAATTGTCTGAAGGAGCGGAGAAAGAAATTCTGAAAACCATTCGAGCAAAGGGGTATCAATTATGCGAGTAAACCTAAAAATGACAGTCACAATGCTACTGTTTTCCTTACTTGTCACAGGAGCAATTCTAGCCAGTTTTTTCCTACTGCGAAACAATATTCAAGGCGTTAGTATCTCTTCCTCATTCTCAGAAGACATGTTTTTAATGGAGTCGGAATCAACATCTCCGATAGAAACGAAAGGAGATGCTTCCGAAGCCGAAAATGCGCAGGTCGTGAATGTCTCCATGCTGGATAAAGCTTATCAAAATGAACTGTTCAAGTATTTACCGACGATTGCTTTAGTGATTTGCTCTGCAGTTTTACTACTGACTTTTTTATTATGGGTTATCTTACGCAAGATTTATAACAACCATATCTTAGCAATTACTCATGAATTAACTTTTATTGACCAATTGCCGAAAAATACGATAAAGGACAAGGTGCTTAGTGAAGCCTTCAACAAGCTGAAGGACAGATTTGATCGTCATTTAGAAGATTATCGACGGTTGAACAGTTACTTGACTCATGAACAAAAAAATGCCATCGCTATTTTACGGACTAATTTGGAAATTGAGCGTAAGCAAAAGGAAAACCAACAGAATTTAGCACTATTAGACCGCTTGACCGATAGCATTGACGACATTCTAACACTCTCTAATAATACGAATGATTTAGAGGATGAAATGGTGGATGTTTCCTTAGTCTGTGCAGAAGTTTGCGACAGCTATAAAAAGAATTATCCTGATCTAATTTTTGAGTTCAATGAGCAGGATACTACTCTCATCCATGGACGGGACCGATGGATTTATCGCGCAGTTTCAAACTTAGTGGACAATGCCATAAAATACGGGAATGGAAAAGTAGTAACAGTATCTATTTCGAATACGAAGGGCATTGTAGTGATTCGAGTGAAGGACAATGGTATGGGGATTCCGCAAGAAAAGCAGTCCGCAATTTTTTCTCATCGCTATCGTATCAACGGATTGAAACAAGACGGCTACGGAATCGGTCTTTCTGTAGTTTCACATGTCTGTGATTTGTGTCGCGGATTTGTCTATTTGGAAAGTGAAGAAAAACGAGGCTCTACATTCTATCTGAGTTTTCCTAGTGTGGGTTAACATTCAGTTAACAATGTATTTGCTACTATACACTCATAGGAGGAGACGAAAGCGATGATCATCATCCGACATGCTTGGCTAAATCTTAAGCGAAACCGAAACAGTCACCTGAAAACAGGTTGCTTTATGTTAGTAATTTTACTGGTGATATATTCACTTGTTCAATGCTATCAACTAGCTACTGCATATTATGCGGATTATCAGGAGCAAGCTGCAACGGTGGTTAAAGGCGTGCAAGATTTAAATCAAACGGGACAAGCAAAAGAGTTCAATTTAACCGATTATGAGAATTTGAAGAATCAAGATTATGTGAAGCAGGCACAATTTGTGGGAGAAGGGGTCGTAGCCACATCTCTCCTTCAGCCAAAAGAGAGTAACCAAGAGGAGACAGCCTTCTCAAGTTTTTCAACTGGGGAAAACAAGGCTACTTTTTTTCCAATTGTTTTGCTGGATAAAGGATCTTTAAAAAAACTTTTAACGAGGAATGAAAAAGACCTTCAAGGGACTATTCCAGATGAAAAGAACACCTGTGTTATCAGTGATATTTTAGCAAAAGCGAATCATTTGAAGGTGAACGATATCTTGACAGTTGGTACAAAAGGACAGAAGCAAAAAATAAAGATTGCAGGAGTAGCCAAATTTTCAACAGGTGAATGGCTTTCTCCAAATAATGGGCTTCTTATTAGCTGGGAAACGGGCCAATCACTTAAAAAAAGCATAGTGCAAACGATCTCAACGGTAACCTTTCAATTAACGAGTAAAAAAGAAATCGTGCGTTTTAAAAATGATTTAAAAAAAATGGAGTCCTTTAAAAACTATGTTCTGATCAGTCAGAGTTGGGCGCAAGGAATGCTCCAGTCATTTAAAGATACGTTAGAGCTACTATTTAACGGATTAATTGTTACTTGGATTGTTGGGATAGTACTGGTAACCGTTGTTTGGCAACAAACGCTCAGACACCGTCAAGATTTTTACAGCTTGCATTTAATGGGAATGCCGCGGCAAACTTTAGTGTCAAGCAGCTTATTGGAGCATATAGTTCTTATGCTTGGTGTTGGAGCTATTGCAGGTTTTGCTGCACAGCATTTAAGTAGATGGATGACTAATGAATGGCTACTAAAAATTCAAAAAGACCTAATAAAGCAAGAACCTTTAATGGATTGGCTTTTTCCTCAAATTGGCTACGGAAGTGTTTCAACGAATAGCTGGGTACATTATTTGCCGAAAGTGTTTTTAGGCATTTATTTGCTGATTCTACTGGTAACAATTAATCTCCGGGTAGCAAAGGTTATCCAAGTTCCGTACAGGAGGAAATACGCCAATGAGTAATTGGGTTTTAGAGAATCTTGATTATCAGTATAAACAATCGGAGATCACTACCTTCACGGGGATTCAAGGAAGCTTTCAAACAGGAAAAAGCTATCAGATTCTTGGTGCTTCTGGCAGTGGGAAGAGCACACTTTTAGCGTTACTCGCAGGGTTAACTGTTTGCAGTAGAGGGTCGCTGACTTTTGATGGACAGGAACTAGCCTTGCTTAATCGTGATGCTTATCGAGGAAGTGAGGTTGCTTGCTTGTTTCAAGAAAGCTGCTTATTAAAGGATTCTCCGTTAGGAAATTTAGAGCTGGAAGTTTTTCTTTCAGGTGCTCATTCAAACAAAGAAGTTTTAAAGCAAACATTGTTTTCCGTAGGATTGATGGAGAAACAATTAAAGCTCCCAGTCGAAAAGCTGGCAAAAAAAGATCGCCAACTCGTCGCTTTAGCGAAATTGCTGGTGAAGCCGCAGGCGAAGCTGATTCTTGTTGATGAACCGGAAAAGCTCTTTAGTGAATGCGGCGTGTCTTTTGCTCTAAAAAAACTCAGAAGCTATTGCATGCAACAAAAGAAATGTCTGATTTTTACAACACAGACGCTGCAATCGGTTAAATTTGCGGATGAATTATGGGGGCTTAACGGAGGGAAACTTCTCTTTATTAAGGGCGATACTCCTAAATAAGATCTCGCTTTCCAACCATCTAAGTTCTTGGATAGAAAGGATCATACGATGAATTATTGGAAACGAGCGAAAAATAGTATTTTTAGAACTAAAGCAAAATCATTGATCTTGTTCGCAGTTATTTTTGTTTTAGGAAACGTCATTGCTGGTGCGATCGCGATTCAACAATCAACGGCAAATGTAGAAAAGAAGATGAAACAACAGCTTGGAGCGACGGTTGCGCCAGAACTAGATTTAAATAAACTACTTGAACAACAAGAAAACGGGAATGTTCAGGCGGTAAGTAAACCAGAGACATTGAACGAAGAGACAATAAAAAAAATGGGAAGTTCCCCCTACGTGAAGGATTATGATTATAGTTACATGTCCTATTTACCTGTGAAGAACTTTAAGACTTATGAAATGAAGCAGGAGGGAGACGTACAGTTTTCAACGGGATTCAAATCGATGAACTTAAAAGGCGGAAACAGTACCGAGCCAATGGATTTCAAAAATAAGAAGGTCAAATTGGTTGATGGTCGGATGCTAACCAAAGAAGAACTCGCTGGAAAGAAGCCTGTAGCTTTGATCTCGAAAAAGGTTGCAGATGAAAATGGCTTATCTGTTGGCGATCAAATGGTGTTAGATACTGTGACTGTTTCTCAAAAAGAGGACGGCACGATGGACACACAGGATTCAACACAGCATGCCATCAAAGTCGTCGGGCTTTTTGAGCCAATCAAACTAGAAAAAAAGAAAAGCGATGGACAAAACGGTCAAGAAGCAATGAACCAGCAAATGACAGAGATGGAGTTGTACAATACGGCTTTCTTATCAAATGGACTAGTGCGTGAAATCAATAAAATTGAAGCGGAGAATCAATCTTCTGACTCTCAAGAAGAGGTATTAGAGCAAGTAGCGCCAGTCTTCACATTAAAATCACCTGACGATGTGGATGCCTTCAAAGCAGAAATCCAACCTTTGCTTCCAGAAGGTTATAAAGCAATGGCTTCTACCGATGAATTTGATAAGGTCGGTAGTAGTGTGAAACGTCTATCGAAAATTTCAGGGTATGTGGTACTATTAGCCGTTTTGGCTTCACTATTGATTATATCATTGGTTGTGGTGCTATTTATGAAGGATCGCCGTCATGAATGGGGGATCTATTTATCGCTAGGAGAACATCGGAAAAACATTATGAAGCAAGTGATCGCTGAACTGTTTGTAATTAGTCTTGCCGCCTTATTGTTCTCTCTTTTGTCAGGAAACATTTTAGGAAAAATGGTTTCCGAGTCATTGTTGGCGGGAGACACGATCGACCAAGCAGCACAAACTATGGGCAATCAAGTAATCTCGATGAGTGGCGTTTCTGTCTTAGGCTCATCACTCACAAATCAAGATGTGCTAAGCAACTATGAAGTGCGTTTTTCAATCTCGTATATCGTGACTTTTCTTACCGCAGGTCTTGGAACGATCTTATTGGCTGCTATCTTGCCGCTGACGTATGTCATGCGTCTGAATCCAAAGAAAATAATGATGTAGGGGGAACTAGTCATGACTATTTTAGAAACAAAAGAATTGGGCTATTTTTATCAGGATGGCAGTAAACGTCGTATGATTCTACAGGATACGTCGGTAAAATTTGAAAAAGGCCGTTTTTATACGATTTTAGGGGAATCAGGCTCAGGAAAAACAACCTTTTTATCCTTAATCAGTGCCTTGGATGAACCAACATTTGGCGAGGTTCTCTATAATGGGGAAGACATTAAGAAAATTGGCTATGATCAATTTCGTCGAGACAATGTTAGTATTATTTTTCAAAATTACAATCTAGTTCCCTATCTAACAGGGTTAGAAAATGTTTTAGTTGCGATGGCGATCACTGACAATGAAATGCCGAAGGAAACGGAGGAAATTGCCTATAATTTGTTAGACTACATTGGAATCACTAAAGTCAAAGCAGACCGCCTAGTCAATCAGCTTTCTGGTGGCGAACAGCAGAGAATCGCGATTGCTCGAGCCTTAGCCACAAATGTAGACATTATATTAGCGGATGAACCTACAGGAAACCTTGATGTCAGCATGGAGGAGGAGATCGTAACGATTTTTAAGGATTTGGCGTCCATTCACAATAAATGTGTCATCGTAGTTACCCATTCGCGTGAAATTGCGGAACAGTCAGATGAGATATATTATCTAAGTCAAGGTGAGCTGCTGCCGTATGAGTGATTTTCTATCAAATTTCAACGGAGACAACTATCAACGTCGTAAGGAAGAAAAATCTCCGCGAAAACACGACTCACAGAGGGCAATTAATGATGAGCAGGAAAAGGAGCCAAAAGACAGAGGGCAAGTAGTTGTTCCTAAAACAGAGAAGCAACCTTCTGATCCAAAGCCGAAACGGAGAAATAAAATTCAACAAGAGAATGAAGCATTTGAACTTTCTTATAAGAAGCAAAAGCAACGTAAACGACGCTGGCTTCTCATTGGTATTGCTTTAGTTGGCCTCCTTGTTAGCTTTCTTTATTATCAACTGACTTACGTGAAAGTTCCGAATTTTGTTGGAAAAAATCTGACAGATGTCCAAGTGTGGGCAACAGAAAATAAACTGAAAACTAAAATCAAGCAAACCTACGCTCGAAGCAAGGAAGCCAACACGATTCTTTCTCAAAAACAAAAACCCGGCTCTCGAATAAAAAAGAGCAAGACGTTGACTGTCACGAACAGTTTAGGTGCTGATCCAAAAGAAAAGCTTCCATTGCCGGATTTTATGAAAATGAATAAGCAGCAGGCTGAAAGATGGATCAAAGAAAACCAGGCTGAAAATCTTTCACTGATAGAAGAGTACAGTGACACAATTGAAAAAGGAAAACCCATTCGTAGTGAAATCAAAAACGCCGAAGTGACACCTGAAACCTATCAACGAAAAGATCCAGCAAAGGTTTATTTCTCAAAAGGCAAACAAACCTATCAAAAAGATATCAAGGTACCGGATTTTCAACGAAAACCACGCAGTGAAGTGGAAACATGGGCAAAAAACAATGAGATTGATATGAACTATGAAGAAACGACTTCTAATGAGATTCAAGCGGATAGTATTGTCGCGCAAAGTATTGCTAAGGACGAAAAAATTGCGAAAAAGGATAAAATGACTGTGAAAGTATCACTAGGGAAAGGCTTTATAGTGCCTAATTTTTCCGACTATAGTCTGGAGGATGCAAGTACAGCCTTAGAAGGCGTACAGATTCAAGCTAAAGGGATCTATACAGAAAATTTACCCTATGGTCAACTCGTTTCACAAAGTGTAGAGGCAGGGAAGGTTTTAAGTGCTAAAGATGATTTAACCATTAAGGTACTCTATTCATTAGGTCGCCCTTATATGAAGGATCTACGCGGAACCATGGTGGAAGGTGGACTACAAAAATACTTTCACGATGAGTTTCAATCAAAAGGGGCGAATGTTCATTATGTCATCCGACAGGTCGATTCAGATCAGCCAAAGGGAACGGTCGTTGGGATGAGCCACTTCAGTGAATATATCCCATTGAACTTGACTGTTTCAATTGATATCAGCTTGGGTAACTTAGGTTCGGCGCCGACGAGCTTCCCTAACAACACTGGTGGGGCAGATAATGGTGAGAATCAGGAAAGCCCGAGTGAATAAATGAATAAAGCTGTAAAAAATAGCCTATTTCTAAGCTTGATATGTTCGTTTTTATCGAGTAAATAAATATAAAGAATAAACTCATTCAGTATTGCTACGAATGAGTTTATTTATGTGTGATAAAATATAATTATTTGTGTTATAATATAAATATATTTGATGACTATGCAATGAAAAAAGTCATTTATTCTATTTTTTGAACGGAGGGATTGAGAATGGACGGCACAACTAGCGAACAAGACAAGATTCGTCGCCTGACATTGTTGATTTCAGTGATGCTGCTAATGATCAGTGGAGGTGCGTATTTCCTTTATGAATACACGTATCAGACAAAAATTCAGGTGAATGTAACGAGTAAGAGAGTATTGCCAAATACGGGGGCTAAGAAAAAGTCTATTGATCATTCTGCTCAAAATGTGGAGAAACCTCAGAGCATCGAAGAGACTGATCGCGGTAATGATGTACCAATAACTTTAGAACAAGTTTCCTTGAATCAGCCACCAGCTGCTAACGAGAATCTTTTGAAAACAAACCATTCAATGAATTCTCGTCCAAGAATCTTCAGATTGAGTGATGAAATCGAGGTTTTGCCGTAAAATTTTCTTATTTTCAATAGTTAGGAATAAGAGGATTTTTAAAACTATTCGGATCATGTCTTTTTAGTCCTGTATCACAAACGATATATTCTCTAAACCAATTTTACTAATCTAAGAGAGAGTTTATTGGGAAGAATATTCAACCTTATCTTTTGTGGAAATTTTAAAAAGTTAAATCATATCAAGATTAAAATCATAGTATATTTTATATCAAATAAAATTATATTCCTTCACTGAGAAATTTAGTGAGGGATTTTTTTGTGAAGAGGCTACAGCGGATAAGTTATCTAAATTAAAATTTTCTTGTGATTTTGACTGTTATTTTCGTGTGGATCATTAATTAGATAATTTTTATCAAAAAAAAGTTAAATAACAAGGGGTATAAAACTTTAAATGTCATTTGCCCAAAAAAATATTTCGTTATTTTTATGTGATGAAAGTAAGTTGAAATTTGAAGTTAAACAAATATAGATGTTTTTTTAGTGTGATTTTAGTGTTAAAGGTAAGTATATTTTTTGACATATGTCGGATTGAAAGTATATGATTTTATTATAAATTGCTAATGACTATTATCTAGTAAAGACAATAAGTTTGATTAATAATTATTTAATGCAATTTTTAAACCAGTAATAAATAAAAAAGTGAGGAATAAATAATGTATAAAAAGTTACGTTACGCTTTTTATTCTTGTCTAATTTGTCTGGTTCTATTTCCTTCTTTCATATGGTCCAATCAGTCAAGAGCGACTGAAATCAGTACATCCGAAGAACAAAAGGAAATCTCAGACACTTTGAAAGAGCTCTCTAGCGAATCATCAATACCCGAACCTACGCAAAGTAGTTCTGTGCAGAATGAGAATATCGATGAAACGGAAGTATCTCAAGCACCTTCAATTGGTAGTTCGATAGAAGAGCAAAAAGAATCTGAAACATTAAACACTTTAGAACCGACTACTTCTGAAGAGGAGACGATAAGAAGCCGCCAAACAAGATCCGACGGAATAACGTGGACAGTCGTAAATGATTCTCAAGAGTTGAAAGCAGAACTTGCGAAAACTGATCCACCTACACATATCAAACTTGGTGGTAATGGCGTTTTTACATTGAGTACCGCGGTTCCTGTAAAGTCTAATGTTGTCATTGATGGTGACGGAAGAACGGTCTCCTATCCAGATGATGGGATTTCAAAAGGAATATATGCGGATAATACGAACATCGAAGTAACCTTTCAAAATATGACTTTCGGCAGTCCTGATTACTCGGTCCCTATGAAAAATCTTTATGGTATTTTTCCTGCTAATGACAGCGAAGTAGTGAAATTGAATGTTCATAACGTTAATTATTATTCAAACAATGGTGCACAAGCTTTCTACATTAATGAAACAGGATCTGAAATTCATTTTTCAGGAGAAAATGAATTTATTCTGGAAGGATCTGGACAGGAGTTTGCAGAGGCAAGTGCTTTTTACTTTGAACAAGGAAGTAAAACAACGGTTCGGCATCAAACGGGGTATAATGATGGATTTATTTGGGCAAGACGATCAAATAACTCAAATGTTATCAATTTGGCTGAGGATGCAGTATTCGACGTCGAAAGCAATCATGCTTTTATATATAACAGTATCAACGATGGTGATATCAACGTTGGTAAAAATGCAAAACTATTGGTTAAATCTGTTAATGCTAGAAGTACTATTTCTAAATATCCGATTTATTTTAATGGAAAATGGAATATTTCAGTTAGTGAAAATGGTTTATTAGATATTAGCTATCCTAAAAACGTTAAATTGTCTAATTCTAGTAGCGTTTACATCGGTAAAGGCGCGGATGCTCGATTTGAAACGACAGAAGATAAGAGTGTATTTGGTGGGGCAGTAGGAGCCAATTCTACCTTTGTCATTGATAATGCCAATTTAGTGGAATTTACAGCGGCGTCAGATAATGACACTAATCCAATTGGTTTTGTAGGCGGGAACAATAATTTTTCCTTTGCTCCATTCGCTGCTGCAGAAGGTGATCAACAAGGAACAGAAGGATATGCCATTCGTACTACACCGAGCTTTGCGATTAACTCACAAAAAGCTGCGGGTACTTGGAACATTTCAACTGGGGATATCACAAGAGAAGTTGTGACGGATACAAATGATTTTACTGCTGAAGAAAAGAATGCCATGAAGACAGCAACCACTATCCAATTAGTAAAAATTCCAGAACCTCGATCACAGATAGCTACATTGAAGAAAACATCAAATTACCTTGATTTTAACGTTCGATTATCTAATTATGAATTATTTAATAACACATTTAAACAAGTAAGGTATCGATTATATTCCAAAGAAGTTGATGATCCTACAGAGGATTCTGTCGATTTTGTCGCAGAAAAAACGACCACTACAATCGATGGTGAAGTTACCTTTGACGGCTTGGAGCAAGACACTAAATATTGGTTATATGCTCAAATTGAATGTGATCCGAGCGGACAGTCAAGTTATTGGTTCGAGGACACGGTTAAAACGAAGGCGATGATTAATGTGGAAGTTCCAACGTATATCGCATTTCGAACAGATATGGATGCCAATATTGTGCAGGATAGAGAGTATGCCATCAAAAATAATGGGACCTCTCCAGTAGATATTAAAGTCGATAGTTTCCAAGTGAAAAGTAATCCTAACAACATTCCATTGCTATCAGAAACGGATTTAAATAGCTCAGCAGAAGGATTATTCTTAAAACTGGTTAGTGAAGATCCTCAAGGAATCGAATTGGTGAATTTAGAAAATCCTGTCACAAAGCCACTGTTCGGAACGATTGATGGCGGTAATTCAAAAAAAATTGGTTTAGGTGGGAAATATCAAGGAACAATCGAAGAAGTAATGCAATTAGATTCTCAATTGACGCTGTTGATTGAAGATGGCAGTACAGAGGAGGGAACCCCTTAATGAAAGAATTCTACAATAAACACAAAAAAAAGATTTTAGTCCTGCTTTTATTACTCCTCCTTATTGGTGGAGCGGCAGGCTACTTCTTAACAAGACAAGAACCGCAAGCTGTATCTGTAATCAGCGGAGAATTTTTACCAGAAGGAAAAGATGCTTCGAAGATTTCAGAGAAAGAATTAAAGCAATTAGCACAAAAAGAAGTAGATAAGAGTAAGTTCAACATGATGATTGTTCCTGAAGCGACAATTGATCAACAGACATTAAAAGGCAATATCACGATACGCAATCCAAAGGAAAATGCCTATCCAGTAAATGTCGAAATCAGAGATAAAGAAACAAATGAAATTGTTTATACCTCCGGTGCGATCAAGCCCGGGTATGAAATAAAAGAAGGAACTTTAGAAAAACGATTAGAGAAAGGGGACCATAAAGCAACCGCATTATTCAGTATTTATGATCCTGAAACAAAAGAAAAACAGGGTCAAGTGGCAGCTGGTATTACACTAAAAATCCAATAAAAAAAGAGGAGAAACGACAATGAAAAAAATTATGGCAGGTTTATTAGTAGCAGGAGCATGTTTTGGAATGGCTTTACCATCAGTAGTTAACGCAGCAGATGTAAATGGTGAAGGATCAGCAGATGTAACAGTAAACGGTACGATTGGAATGGATAATACAGATCCAACATCACCGATCGAAGAAGGAAACGATTCGTGGGTTAATGTTACTTTGGATACAGCGACAGTTTTTTATAATGTTAATGGACAAACGTCAATTGAATCACCAACCTATAGTATTAAAAATAATTCTGGACGTCCGGTAGCAGTATCTGTAGAAAAATTTGAGCATAAAAGCGCTTCTGATGCATATACACCGATCAGCAGCTTGAACCTAAAAATTGGCGATGGAACAACGAGTGAGAAATTGATTGATAGTAGCACTTTAAATACTACATTTGCTAGTAGCCCATTAGTTACATTAGCCAATAAAAATGGTAATTTCACAAGTACTGATATGGCAGATCCATCAAAAGCAGAAACAACTTTTAGCTATGACGGAGAGTTGACTGCAGCTTCTACAGCAAAAACAACGCCTGAATTTACGATGACCTTGAAATTGGATGTGCCTAATACTTGGAACTAAAGTGATAATAAAAAAGTGATTTGAGGGGTGACGATGGGAAATGAAATTGAGGTCAAAGGGTTCATCGGGCTAGACCCATCCACCGATCCTTTGGCGAAAGATCAAACGAATGTAGAAAGTTCTAAACCCAAAAGCATTCTGATGCATACGACTGTTTCCAAACAGTATCCACAAACCAATGATCAAATAAGCACACAATTTCAATTAGCAGGAATTTGGCTTATTCTGTTCGTGATCATCCTATGGCTCATCAGAAAAGAATGGTTGAAAAAAGAGCCTGCATATTCTTCTAAAGAGTGAAGACAGTATATAAAAAGTGAAGGCAGCGATATCAATTTTTGATATCGCTGCCTTCACTTTTACTTTTATTCATTATCTTAAATTAGAAAACGCTCCAAACTTCGTCAATAATTCATCAAACCCTGGAACAGTTTCTTCCCGGTTCCAATCTCGTTGCAACTCACAAGCGAGTTGAGCAATTGAAGTTAATTGCGCACCGGCTTGTTCGACACGGCGTAAAGCAGTTTCGTGAGCGATAGGCGATGTTCCTCCAACAGCGTCAACGATTGGATAGACCTCGTAGCCTTCTTTTAACGCATCTAGAGTCGGGAAGGTTAAGCAGGCTTCTGTCCATAAAGCAAGGATCAAGATTTTTTTCCGCCCGGTCGCTTTAATGGCTTCATTGTATTCTTTGTCTTCCCAAGCATTGATTGAGCTGCGGTCATAAGATGGGACATCTTCACCGACAGCTTTTTTCAAGACAGGGATCGTATCGGTATTCCAGCCTTTTTCTACATTTACAGTAGAAAGAACGATGGGAATATTGTAAAGCTTCGCCAGTTCAATGACGATCTCTGTATTACGAATCAATTCTGAACGGTTCATAGAATTGATAGAATTGATCTGTGTTGGCTGGTAATCAATCACAGTCAAAACAGTATTATCTGGCGAAAGCAATTCGTCTTCTGTTCGTTTATCATAGCTAGTCATTTTATCCACTCCCTAATTTTAATACGTTCATTGTAACGCGGAATAGAAAAAATCACGAAGATTTCGTTTTATCTGGATTCCTTCAGCATTTTGAGAAAAAGGGAGGACGCATTAGAAAAGACCTGCTTCTTTTTCCAAATCACACTGATGGTTGAGTGAAGAGCAGGTTCTAATGGAACAAAGACCAAATCGCTGTCTGTTGTATTGATGATCCCATCAATACAAAACGCAACTGCTGAACCTTCCTTAACCAAAAGTGAGGCATTATAAAGCAGGTTATAGCTGCCAACAATCTTGTAATTACTTAAATTTCCACCCAGCCATTCTGATAGTTGATTATTTACTAACGATTGGCTAGAAATGAGCAATGCCTGATCCTTTAAATCCTTTGGCGAAACAGCATTGCTTTGGGCTAACTCGTGCTGTTCGTTTACTAAAATCCCCCAATGATCAGAAACAGGCAGGGAAAGATATTCATATTTTTGCTTTTCTACTGGGTCAATAACCAAACCGAAATCAAGTAGGCCTTTATCGATTTTATCTTTTACATCATCTGCATTGCCACTATACATATGAACATTTACGTCTGGGTAATCAGTTATTAGTTTGTTCAAAATTTTGGAGAGGACTTGGAAGGCTTGTGTTTCTCCGCCGCCAATCGTGATTTCACCACCAATAATCTCGTTTTTTTGCAGATTTGTGGTAGTGGTATCGACTAAGGACAAGATTTCTTTGCCGCGATTTTGCAGATAAACACCATCTTCTGTCAGTGAGATTTCTCGATTTCCGCGAATAAATAATTGTACCCCTAATTCTTCTTCTAAATCCTTCAACTGCTTAGATAAAGTAGGCTGAGAGAGATGTAACACCTCAGCGGCTTTACTGATTGTTCTTTCTCTGGCGACGGTTAAAAAATAATTCAATACACGTAATTCCATGATGCCCCTCCTATAACCTAAAGCGATAGCTAGCTATTCATTATAAGTATTATTCATTGCAAGTATAGCGAAGTATACTTAAGTCAGCAAGTAAGGGAGGTCAAAAAGAATGAACAAACATGAGCTGTTAGCTAAAATCCAAGGAATAGAAATAGTACCTGGCGCCGCTGTTTACGATGAGATTCACGAGCTAAAGGCCGACAATGAGCAGCTTGTAATGGAAATGAACGAGAAGTATCATACTCCTGAAGAAGTCCGACGATATTTAGAGAGGATCACTGGAAAAGAAATAGCAGACTCTGTCGCAATTTCACTTCCATTTTACACTGATTATGGAAGACATATCTCATTTGGTAAAGACATTTTTATCAATCAAAACGTCATGTTCGTTGACTTAGGTGGAATTGTGATTGAGGATCATGTATTGATCGGACCGATGTGTCGAATTATCACGGTCAATCATTTAGTTGAACCGAAAAAAAGAAGAGGGATTTCCGTTTCTTCAGTCAAAATTGAAGAAAATGCTTGGTTAGGTGCAAATGTAACGGTACTTCCGGGTGTCACTGTTGGTAAAAATTCAATCGTAGCAGCGGATTCTACGGTGACAAAGGATGTCCCGGAGAATGTTATCGTAGCAGGAACTCCGGCTAAGATAGTCAAAGAAATCAAAGAATAGGAATACAAGTTTTTTTAAGGTTTATATAGAAGCTTTCCATTAGAAAAGGAGTAGATAGGGGTGAAGCTTTTGCGAAAACTTCTTTTTATAGGGCTATTTTGCAGCTGTTTTATATTTCTTTCCGGCTGTGGAACTGCTGATTCTTCTCGGGAAATAAATGCACCCAGTAAGATTAGTAAGGGGAGGGAAACGATCCGACTAAAAATGAATGGAAACGACTACCAGATCGAATTAGAGAGAAATTCAACGGCTGATGAGCTACATGAAATTCTACCAGAAGAATTTGCGATGAAGGATCTGCATCAAAATGAAAAATATTTCGAACTTCCAAAAGCACTTCCCGTTCAGGCAGAAAAGGTGGGAAAGATTGAAATAGGAGATGTCTTGCTCTATGGGGACCAAACATTGGTAATCTTTTATCAAAGTTTCGAAACAAGCTATTCCTACACAAGAATCGGTCGCATAAGACAACCGGAACTTCTAGCGGAGCAATTGGGAAGTGGGGATGTAGTTGTCGAAAGAATTCAGTAAGAAGAAAGAAAAGCATGAGAATGAAGAAGCACGCGCAACGATCATTTTTCCGATCATTGCGCGTGTTTTTACAGAATACTTTGCTTGATTGCTGGATCAATAATATCTTCTAGTTTGAATCGCTGGTTTTCATAGCTTAAGTCAAAGATTGCGCAGTTAGGAAATGCCCGAACCAATTCATTTTCATCGCCCTCCCAAATCGTCTGAAGAAAACTGACACAGGCGCCGTTATGTGAGACTGCTAAGACATTCTGATGATCTTCCTGCGCCATGATTCGATGCAAGCCAGTTGTCATTCGTTCTTGAACCTTTGACATGGATTCGCCACCAAATTGAAGATAAAAAGACTCGAAATATTCCTGCCCCATAGGCTGTAAAAACTGCTGTTCACCTTCATAAGAACCAAAGCCCATTTCCTTTAGTTCCTTCAGGCGTTGATAAGGCCTCCCGTCAGTAACTATTTCTAGCGTATCACTAGCCCGTTCCTGAGTAGAAGAGTAAAGATGATCAAAATGAATCGCTTGTTCATAAAAATAGTCTCGGGCTTGCTTAGCTTGTTGAATGCCTTTTTCAGTTAAAGGGGAATCACAGGCCCCTTGGATTTTTTTTAATTGGTTAAAAAGCGTTTCTCCGTGACGCATTAAAAATAGCTTCTTTTTCATAGCTGCCTCCCATTCATTCACTAATTTAATAGTATCAAAAGGAGAGTGTAAGCGCATCATTATTTTTCTTTCGACTTTCCCTTCTTATCCTTCGAATAAATAGTCGGCGTTAATTTTTCTATTCTCCCAACCAGCCAAAGCAAAAATGATTGAAATCAATCGAACATAAATGAAGCCTGTATCTGGAATCATTTTGATCGTAGGAAAGAAATTTATGGATGGGAAACAATGGTAATAGAACTGCGGATATGTATTTTCGTTAAGATTCATCAAACGTCCCTCCAATCATAGGATACACTCCTTTTATTCTACTTTATATAAGTCATTTTATAGAGGAACTATAAAATAGACAAATTCGAAATTCATTAAAAATTCATATCAGTTATCGTTTATTTGATGAAAAAATATTACTAGCCATTTATGTGGACAAAACAAGTCTGTGGATATATAATATCGACAAAAGGAGGAGATTGTTTGAAATTATCATCGTCTTATGTCCAAGCAATAGGAATTTTAGTCATGTTGGCAGAATTGCCGGAAAATGAATCATTAAAGGCCAGTGAAATCAGCAAGCGAATGAATGTCTCCCACACGTATCTTCAAAAGATTGCATCAAAACTCAAGCATGCGGATTTAATCGAGTCCTATGCATCCAAGCAAGGTGGCTATAAGCTAAACAAACCAATGGAGGAAATTAATTTTCTCGATATTTTTTTAGCGGTGGAGGGTAAGAATCAGTTCTTATCACAGGTAAATTTGGAGCCAATCCATGCGATGTTTATGGATAAAGAACTCATTAAAGAAAAATCTGATGTAGTTAAGAAAATACATTCGAATGCACAGGAGATATATTTTGAACAATTACGTTCACATCGGTTAACGGAAATTTTGCCAAAAACAGCTGATGGTGATTTTTTGACGATTGATTGGAAAAAAATAGTAAATGAAGAATAGGAGAGATTAACATGTCATTTAAAGATGAAATCAATAACTTGAAAGAAAGCTTTCAACAAACAAAGGAACAAGGAGCTAAATTAGGAGAGAAATATAGCGAAGAAGGAAAAAAAGTCGGCGAGGAGTATGCAGAGAAAGGGAAAGCCGTAGGCAAACAATTTAAAGATCTTTCCTCTTCGATCAAAGATCGATTTAAGTAAGAATTTTTAAATAGAAGAAGTAGAACTTTTTTAGGCGAGAAACATAGGGGATGACTACTGCCAAAAAAATTTATATGCAGATTGAGAGGATTGCTTATGTGTACTAGTTTGACATTAACCACCAAATCAAAGGAACATTTTTTAGCAAGAACCATGGATTTTGGTTTTCAGCTTGAAGGAAGGCCTGTATACATTCCGAGAAATTATACTTGGAAGCAGCAAGTAGATGCAGATCAAAAAACGATTTTTGGATTTGTAGGTACTGGAAGAAATTTAGGAGAATATTTTTTAGCGGATGGTGTGAATGAACAAGGCCTCGCAGTTGCTGAACTCTATTTTTTGAACGAGGCGAAGTATTCTTCTGAAATAAAAAAGAACAAAATAAATTTGGCTCCTCACGAATTTATTATGTGGTTGCTAGGAAGTATCACGGATATTTCTGAACTAAGAGAAAAAATTGCTTCGATAAATTTAGTAGATGAAGCGGTTCCTGTACTAGGCTTTGTTCCACCCCTTCATTTTATCGTTACAGATAAGACAGGTGAAACGGTGGTCATCGAATCAGATAGCGGTGAATTGGTAATAAAAGAAAATCCAGTTGGTGTCATGACCAACAGTCCGGAATTCGGTTGGCACTTAAAAAATTTAAACAATTATCTAAGTCTTCAGCCAAACAATTTTCCAACGAAAAAAATTGATGCCTTCGAAGTGGCCCCCTTTGGGCAAGGTTCTGGAACATATGGGTTGCCTGGTGGGTATACTTCACCTGAACGATTTGTTCGAACAGCTTATCTCCGTTCGTTGACAGATTCAGGAAGTACCTTAGACGAGGCGCTAAATGCAATCACCAAGATTTTAGATAATGTAACCATTCCAAAAGGTGTAAACATTAAAAATGATGGTTCAGTGGATTACACACAATATCGCTCCATTTTCGATGTTACTGAGGGAACCTATTACTTTAATCCTTACGAAAATCAAGAAGTTTTTAAGCTTACTCTGAATGAGGAACTGTTAAGCAAAAAAGAACCAGTGGAATTTGAGTATAGCAAAGCATTTAAAACAACTAATCTAAACTAAAAAACAATCTATTTGGAAATACCTCTTCCAAATAGATTGTTTTTTTGATATCAAGCTTTAGTTTAAAAATTTATTTGCTAACTAATTTTCTTTAAGAAGTAAATAGAAAAACCAATGAGTGAAGTACCTAATACAATCCAGATAGCACTACTCTTTGTATCATTTGTTTGCGGGTAACGTTTCTTTGTTTCTGCTTTTGTGATTACTTGTTTCTTAGTAGATTCTGTTGTTGCAATTGCTGGTACGTTAGAGCTAGTCGACTCAGAAGACGCAGGTTGTGAGCTGCTAGGTTCGGTACTGCTAGGTGTAGTCTTTTTGTACGTATTGGTTAAGATAAAGTGATTATTTTCTTGGCTGGTAGACAACTCGAAATCACCTGGGATATTCACCTCATTGATACTATAGCTGATTGTGTCACCGGCATTATTGTACAATGGAAGGTCATTATTCACTCCGAGTGCAGGGATAGTTGTAATTGTTGCTTTAAAGTTCTTTTCCTTTTTCAGAGCCATGGTATCTGAAGTAGTCCAAGCAGTAGAGGTCACTAAAGGTGTACGACTCACTTGATAATCGATTTTTTCTGGAATCAAGGATTCTGGTGTGTTTTTCCACTTCTTTTCTAATTCCAGTGATACTTTTGGTGCTTTAATAGATGGAATTGGAAAATCTAAAAGGGTCCCATCGCTATTTGGATCTAAAGTAGTCCGCTGATTACATAAATACCAAAAGTCGCCTTTAAAGTCATTAGCTTCTGTATTCAATCGAATTTGATAAGTCAACGTGACACGATCATCTTCTCCTAAAGATAATTTGGAGAGAGTGATGACTTGATTTTGTTCCGACACACTCGGAAGATTTGTTTGTTGTTCCAATGCATTCCAAGTACCGCTGGCATCTCTTCTCCATGTAGTCAAAGTATAGTTTTCTGGTATGAAGTTTCCGCTTCCTTGTAGTAGGATATCTTTTCCCATAGGGTCAGTGACCGTTCCATTAGGGACTGTTTTTGCTACAGAAAGAATGATATCTTTCAAAGCTTCGCCTAAATCAACAAGATTTTCATCAATAGAGCGGTAATGACTTTCCTTATCCGCGATATTTTTGGCGATATACCCGCCTCTATCTGTAGGAGCTGTACCAATTGAGTAGGAGATGATGCCTGTTCTTTTTAATGATACGACTGTTCCCAATGTTGCATCCGTAACAACTGCTCTATCAACAAGCGTGCCATTGGTATCTGAAATGTTATCACTTGTATTGAACTTCTCCGAGCTTGTTTGGAAAGCTGTATAATAAGAGTTAGTATGCCATCCATTATAGTCAGTGATTTCTCCATTATTCACATATGACGCCGCATTATCAACTGGCAGATAGCTGCGATTGGCACTTCCGTCTCCGATGTGGATCAACATTTTTTCAGCATCAGCTCGACTATGGTTTACAAAAAGGTCTTGGGCAGCATATAACCCTTTTTGAATGAAGGTTCCCGTATGACTTTCCGCCGTATTGGTTAAAAAGTTCTCTAGTTCGGACATATCATTTGTAAATCCATTCGTACTGTACACGTTTCGATTATAAGCAACGATGCCGATTTTTACTACACCATTGGACAAAGAACTGCCTAATTCATTGCCGAATTCTTGAAGCCCTTTTAAGGCATTAGCCAACTTTTCTCCTTTCATCGAAGAAGAGTAGTCAATAACTAAAACAATATCTAATGGTGAATGGGAGACTTGATTTCCTTTAATGTCCAATGTTACATCAAAAAGACCTTGTTTTTGCGGATTAGCCTTAACGGTTTTCTTCACATAAGCTTGATCATCATAGTTGACAAAGCCTTCATTATCAATAGGAATATCTTGCGTCCCTTGATATCCATAATTGTAGGTATCGCCATTTGCAACTCCGTTAGTTATATAATTTCCTGTTTGCGTAGACTCATAATGAAATTTGTTTTCATCAGCCATTACTTTATTGGAATTAGCAATGAAAAAAACGAATAGTACTGAAAGTATTCCACCGATAAAAATAAAATATTTATTTTTCATAATATCCTCCAATGATATTTATAATAGCTAAAGTATAGCACCGTTTAAGTTATAAATCATGTGATATACTCCACGATTGAGAATTTATAATAATGAATTCATTCTAAAAATAATATTATTAAAATTCGAAAAAACATTTATTCTGCTGTTGTTAGATTTTTTAAATTCTTATTATTGTTAATAAGTAGTTTCTGGAAGCTATTGTAAACGCTATTATCCTGATAAAAATTCCTTATACTTAATGAAAGGAATTCTTAAAAAAAAATTATGTGAATAAAACAAAGTCCTTTTATTGAATTACAAAAATAGTTTCTCGTTTGAATAGTGTTATCACGAATTCAAAAAAGACCGCCCAGTAAAACTTTTTTGCTGGGCGGTCTCTATTTATAGTTATTAACTATAAAACAGTTTAAAATCAATATCCTGTTCATGATTTCCAAATTTTTTGCCATAGATTGTACAACCACCGACATTTTTCGCATCGGATTTGACCTCGATCCTTAACGTCCATAGCTGTGTGTCATTTGAGTTGAAATCAGTAATTTTTGTAGGCGATAGAGGTTCGCCCTCCATATAGGTTCCATGATCCATGATTCGAATAGTTTTTAATAGTCCATATTGGTTCAAGTTGTCAGGATACCATGCCGGATTATTTTTTCCACGAATATCTGAGAAATCACCAGGAGAAGTCCAGGTTCCTAAGTCTTTTCCATTCAATGAAAAAGAAATGTCAGAAGGCCAATTATTATTCGAAAAAGGAAACTCTGAAGCAATTTCCATAGAAATTTCCAGCATTTCAAGTTTTTGCTCTTTCTCTAATAGATTCGGAATTTGATATTCGATGTAGCCTTGGGTGAACCAAAGTATTTGTGCGTTCATTCGCGAAGGATCCATAAAATATTTTGGATGATCATTAATTCCGATGAAATCGTCAGACGTCGCCAATCCGCAAGGCGGAACAATGGAGAAGTTGGTGTATTGACCAATCGGAATAGAAGTATCCAAGGTATTGTAGGCGGTATAAATTTTTTTAGGAAAATTCACGGTAATCGAGTCAACCTTTAAGCTGGAAACTTTTGAACGACCAAGTCGATCTGTGGTAATTAGCCCAGCTGTTTCTAATTTTTTTACATGCATGGTAACAATTGCACTACTGAGTCCTAGTTCTGAGGCGAGTTCTTTCACGCTCATTTTCTTTTTGGAAAGCAGTTGGATGATTGTTAGCCGTACAGAGCTAGCCAATGCTTCGTATACTGGGAGAGAGTCTTGAGAAATATCTAGCTGCATAAAAATCTCCTTTGAATTAATGATTACCTTAATTATACTCTTGACAAGAGAAAAATCAACGGTTTAATGTTAATTAAAATGTTAATCTGTTATGTTTTTATGGTTAAAGATTAATAAATTTATGTTTGACACAGCGGTAATATTGATTTATGATGAAAAAGTAAAAGAAAAGCGCTTTCTATTTACTTTTTGGATTAATGTAAATGTTAAGGGAGATTATTATGGTAAACAATCAAAAAAAGCATTTTTGGAGTTTTGCTGGAAGTCACTTTGCGTATTTCTTCTCTTGGGCAGTTGTCTATGGCTACTTAACCTTATGGTTGGAGCAGGTTGCCGGATTAGGCGGGACAGCAGCAGGCTTACTGTTTTCGGTAATGGCAGGTATTTCGTTGATTTTTCAACCAATTTTTGGAATCGCTTCCGATCGATTGAAGTTCAAGAAGACGTTGTTAGCAGCTATCTCTGCTAGCGCTATATTTATAGGACCTTTCTTTCAGTGGCTTATGCTGCCGTTATTGGGAATTAATTTATATTTGGCGGTTTTAGTTGCGGGACTATATTTAAGTTTTGTTTTAAATGGCGGTGTCGGAGTCATTGAACAGTACATCGAGCGTGCGAGCTGGGTCAACAATTTTGAGTATGGTCATTCACGTATGGGTGGTTCGCTAGCAGGAATCGTCGCTACTTTAGTTGCAGGGAGATTATTCGTTTGGAATCCTACAGCGATTTTCTGGGCCTGCTCCATCGCGGGAACAATTTTGACTATTTTAGTTCTCTTCTTTGATAAGGTAGATGTTGATGAAGGTGATCTTGAACTTTCAACTGACGAAGAAGAGTCAAAGCTAGATCGAAAAACAATTTTCTCGATTTTTAAACTGAAAAATTTCTGGGCGCTGGCACTTTTTTATATTGGTGCTGCGGCTATCTATGATGTATTTGATCAGCAGTTCATTGTTTACTTCAAGAGCTTTTTTGAGAATGGAAATGATGGCACCATTATCTACAGTTACATGGCTTCAGCGCAAGTAGGTTTGGAATTATTGTTGATGATTCCGATGCCTTACATCATTAATAAGATTGGTGCGAAGCGAGGATTGATCATTTTCGGATTTATTACCTTTATACGTATATTTGGCAGCGCTCTCTCTCCAAGCTATCCATTCTTGATCTTTTTCCGAGTACTAGCCGGATTAGAAATGCCATTGCTGCTTGTATCCATCATGAAGTATATCTCACATACGTTTGATCGGAAATTATACGCGACAATCTATATGCTGGGCTCAAACTTTGCCAAGCAGGTTTCTGTTTTTATTTTTTCTACGATTTCTGGTAGCTTGTATGATGGTATCGGATTTCATAAAACCTATTTGTTGTTAGCAGGGTTAGTCCTGATTATCACGATTATTAGTATCTTCACCTTAGAAAACGACCAAAAAAATGAACACACACTTACTTCTGCCGAAGATGCAGTTGAAGTGAGGTAATGGAGGAAAATCATATGCAAAAACACTACAACAATCCAATTGTTTTAGAACGAGCAGATCCATGGGTATACAAACATCAGGATGGCTGGTATTACTTTATGGGCTCTGTACCTGGTTACCAAACACTGGAATTACGAAGAGCCAAATCACTGAATGAATTAGGAGAGGCAGAAGCAGTAACAATTTGGCATGCACATAAAACAGGAAATATGAGCCAATTAATTTGGGCGCCAGAAATTCATTTTATTCAAGGGAAATGGTACATCTATTTTGCTGCCAGCGATCATGCTGAAATTCGTGATCAGTACCATCACCATCGGATGTTCGTATTAGAAAATGAACACGCGGATCCGTTCGAGGGAGAATGGGTGGAAAAAGGGCAAGTTGTGACACAATTTGAGAGTTTCAGTTTAGATGCGACTACTTTTGAACATCAAGGGAAGCTTTATTATGTATGGGCACAGCTAGATCCTCGAATTCCTGGAAACTCGAATCTATACATTTCTGAAATGGAAAATCCATGGACGCTAAAAGGAAAACAAACGTTGTTGACGATTCCTGAATATGACTGGGAAAAAATTGGTTTTTGGGTCAATGAGGGTCCTGCGGTTATTCAACGCAACGGTAAAATCTTTATTACCTATTCTGGTAGTGCAACAGATGAAAACTATGCGATGGGATTGCTTTGGGCAGATGAAACGAGTGATCTATTGGACGGCTATTCTTGGCATAAGAGCCCGCAGCCAGTTTTTGTTTCTTCTGAAAAGAATCATCAATACGGTCCGGGACATAACTCCTTTACTAAGAGTGAGGATAATTCAGAGGATGTGCTGATCTTCCACGCTCGACCTGAGAAAAATAAAAAAGGAGATCCGTTAGATAACCCTAATCGTCACGCGAACGCCCAAGTTTTTTCTTGGGATGAAGCTGGCTTCCCACAATTTGGAGAGCCGGCTGCTTATAGAGAAAAAGAAACAGTCCGTTAGTTAAAGATATAAGTTCGAATTAGACTTGGCCATCCGCCAGGTCTTTTTTGATAGAAAAGAGAACAATGGTCTTTCTTTTGGAACCTAACTCCGTTTATGAACCGATAGTTAACTAACGTTTATTACTAAAGACACTTCCTCATATCTCTAGATATTTCCAATTCTAACCCTCCATTATAACACCACCCTTTAGAGCTTTGCTAAGATTAGGAAGAAAGGGGAGATTGGATGAAGACAATGACAGAGGAACGCTACCTAGCCGAGGTAACCTTGAAGCTTAAAAGCAAAATTTCTGAAGTTGAAGAAACCTTGGATAAGAATGAAGCGAATTACAAAGAATTGAAGCATTATACAATTGACTATAAAAATGAATTGGATAAATACGAAGTGTACAATCACCACCAAAATTTGAATTTTATCGATAGTCGAAGTGTTTTGGAAGCCAACATCCTAAAAAAATTAAACTATCAGAAGCAGACGCCTTATTTTAGTAAGATTACCTTTCAATTCGATGAAGAGGATGAATCGGAGGACTTTTATATTGGACGTTATGGTTTTGCGGATCGTTATGGGGAGCAGCTGATCTATGATTGGCGAGCACCAATCTCCTCTCTGTATTACGATTTTTCTCTTGGCGAGGCTTTTTATGAATCTCACAATCGAAAATTTTATGGGAAGTTGCAGTTAAAACGTCAATTTGAAATCAAAAATGGAACGATTAATTTTATCGTTGACACTAACGATGCGATTAACGATGAACTCCTCATGCGAGAACTTGGGAAAAGCACATCAAATGAAATGAAAACCATCATTCATACGATACAAAAAGAACAAAATGAGACAATTAGAGATACAAAGACAAAAAATCTGATTATTCAAGGTGCCGCTGGTTCAGGAAAGACCTCGATCGCGCTTCACCGCATGGCTTATTTGCTGTATCAAAAGAAAGAAGAATTATCCGCTTCAGATATTTTGATCCTTTCACCAAATCAAGTATTTGCGGATTACATTTCCACAGTGTTGCCGGAGTTAGGTGAAGATGAACTGCCTCAAGTTGACATAGTCAGTCTCGGGTCAATGTTCATCGAAGAAAAGTATCAAGTTACCGATCGCCAAGACGAATTGAAAGAAGTTATGGAGAACCCGCAATCAGCTCAAGCACAGGTATATCGCTACAAGCAGTCCAAAGAATTTTTTGAGGTGTTTTTGGATCACTATGAACAAATGAAAGCCAAGCTTTATTCAGCAGACATCGATATTGAAGGTCAACTGATTTCCACAAAGGACATTAAAAAGTATGTCACACAGCAGACCCGAAAAAGCTTATTTGAAATCATTCAAGAAATTTCTTATTTGCTTAGCAAACGTGTCTCAGAACACCGACGTGAAGCCTTTGTAAAGGAGCTAATGAAGCAGTTCAAAAAAAGAATCAACGTCATAGGCAGTTTGTCAGACTATTATCGCTTTTTATCAGCGATGAACATACCTTATTATATAGAAGAAAAAAATTTGATTGCTTACTCAGATTTGTACCCTTATTTATATTTTAAGAACATGATCGAGGGAATCAGACCAAACAATCAGATTAAGCATTTAGTGATCGATGAAATGCAGGATTATTCGTTGCTGCAGCTATCCTTGATTGAGCAATTGTTTCCTTGTCAAAAAACTATTTGCGGAGATGTTCATCAATCCCTTGTTTCCTATGAAGATGATTTTCTTTCAACGATCCGAGCGATCCTTCCTAATGTACGACTGGTAAAGTTTTTGACCAGTTATCGTTCTAGTTTCGAAATTATGACGTTTGCTAAACAATTTATCACTGAGAAGGAAGCAATCAAACCAGTGAAACGCCACGGAAAGGAAGTAGAGGTTCAAACCTATACCAAAGAAAAAATGGCTAAAAAAATTGTAGAATTTAATGAAAGCGACTATAGCTCTTGTGGTATAATTTGTCAGAATTGGCAGGAAGCTGCAGCGATCGAAGCGGATTTCCCGGAGGAAAACATGGTTCGTTTTGAGAAAGACACGAAGAAAATCTCTGAAGGAATTATTTTGACAACACCTCAATTCGCCAAGGGGTTAGAGTTTGATCAGGTGATCTTACCAGATATTCGTGCCGACCAGCTAGGAAAAAAAAGTAATAAGTTATACACTAGCTGTTCCCGTGCGCTGCATGAATTGACCCTTTTCATTAAAGAGTGAGGAAAGCAAAATGAAAACATATAAAACGTCTGAAGTTGCTAAGATAGTCGGCCTGCACCCGAATACGATTCGACGCTATGAGGAGTGGGAACTCATTCCCATTCCTCCAAGAGCGGAAAATGGGTATCGCGTTTTTACGGACTATCACATTGAGACAATAAAAATCGCCCAGATCGCTTTTCAAATCGAAGTATTGCAGTCAGGTTTACGGATGACTATGGTGGAGATGGTTAAGGCGGTGGCGCGGTATGATTTTGAAAAAGCGCAGTCACTGTTGGAGGATTATCTGGCTTCGGTGGATCAAGAAATTACTCGAGCAAACGAAGTGATTGTAGTGGTGGAGGAGCTACTTGTTGGTAAAACAGAGGAGCCGGCTCTTTTTCTGACTAGGAGCGAGGCAGCAGAGTATTTGGAGGTTACTTCAGAATCCTTGAGAAATTGGGAACGAAATGGACTGCTGGCTATCAAAAGAAGGAAGAATAATTATCGAACCTACGATACAGAGGATATCAAACGACTAAAAATTATTCGTACGTTACGATCAGCCAAGTATTCTCTGGCAGCTATTTTGCGCATGTTAAACGCAATTGACCAAGAAAAGCAGGATATCAAATCTTTACTCAACCCGGTCGATCCCGATGAGAGTATTCTTACTGCTTGTGACAATTTAATCGATTCACTGGAAAAGGCGAAGTCTAATGCCTATGAATTGAAAGAACTAGTTAAGAAATTACAGCAGCGCTTTTTTAAAAATAACTAAAAAAGCGTTTGCATTAATTGGATTTGTAGTGCTATACTTTTATAGAAATAAATACAAATGGATAGTGATTGCCAAAAGCAAGCTAAACCTATTGATAAATTAAGCGTGACGAGCGCTTTATTTGTTGATGGGTTTTTGTCGTTTTAATGGAACTATTCAAAAAATAATCAGAAGCGAGGATGAAGTGAATGACATTTCCTAAAGATTTTTTGTGGGGCGGCGCCACAGCTGCCAACCAATGTGAAGGGGCTTGGAATATAGATGGTAAAGGTGAAAGCATCCCGGATCATATGCGCGCAGGGGGACTTCACAAACATAGACTACTGACACCGACAATCGATCCAGATGGTTATTATCCAAATCATGATGGAATTGATTTCTATCATCGCTACAAAGAAGATATCGCACTGTTTGCGGAGATGGGATTTAAAGTTTTCCGGTTGAGTATTGCGTGGTCACGAATTTTTCCTAAAGGTGATGAGACCGAACCGAATGAAGCTGGTTTGGCTTTTTATGACAAAGTATTTGATGAATGTAAAAAATATGGCATCGAGCCGTTAGTAACCATCAGTCATTTTGAATTACCGTATGCACTTGCTGAGAATTATGGCGGATTTGCTAATCGTAAAACCATCGATTTCTTTGTGAACTATGCGACCACATTGTTTGAACGCTATAAGGACAAAGTAAAGTATTGGCTGACCTTCAATGAAATCAATTTTGGTACACTGCCGTTGGGCGGAAGAAATCTTTTGGGTATTTTAGCTGAAGAAGACAACGAAGAACAACGCTACCAAGCTTTGCACCACATGTTCGTCGCTAGTGCCAAAGCAGTAAAAATCGGTCATGAGATCAATCCCGACTTCAAAATTGGTTGTATGCTAGCCTATATGACTATGTATCCGCTGACCTGTAAACCGGAGGATGCGTTAGCAAATCAAGAACTGGTGAAGAAATTGAATTGGTTTTGCGGAGATGTCCAAGTCAAAGGAAAGTATCCGTATTATATGAACAATTATTTTGCGAAGCATAATATTCAGCTAGCATTTGAAGAGGGCGATGAAGAGATTTTAAAGGAAGGAACGGTGGATTACTATACCTTCTCTTATTATATGACCAGCTGTGTCACCGCAAATATTGACGAGAGCGGTGATCGTGTTGGCGGAAACCTATTTGGTGGGGTGAAAAATGACTATTTAGAAACGAGCGAATGGGGGTGGCAAATCGATCCGGTCGGTCTTCGCTTCACGCTGAACGAACTATATGATCGATATGAAATTCCATTAATGATCGTGGAAAATGGCTTAGGAGCCGTTGATAAAGTAGAAGCAGATGGCTCAATTCATGATGAGTATCGAATTGATTACGTCCGTCGCCATATTGAGGAAATGGCAAAAGCAATTGATGATGGGGTAGATCTAATTGGCTATACACCTTGGGGCTGTATTGATTTGGTTTCTGGCGGTACAGGAGAAATGTCAAAACGTTACGGCTTTATTTATGTCGATAAGGATGATGAAGGCAATGGAAGCTTCGATCGCAGCCGCAAAGACAGTTTCTACTGGTATAAAAAAGTCATTGCCTCTAATGGTAAAGACTTAGCTTCAGAATAACATGAACAAGGGAAGTCAGTGAATGTGACTTCCCTTGTTATTTAAACGTTCATTGCTGCTTCATAAGCCGCCCAAATGGCATCCATGACATTTGTTGGTTTTTTTGCATCTCCAATTAAGTGCACATGATCTGCTTCAATCGCATGATACAACGCGTCATCTGGAATGTAACCAACAGAAACGATAATATCATCCGCTGGGATTTCATGTAGTTTAGGCATTCCTTGTACACCTAGAGCAAACATATGTTGTGCACGATTGGCAACGTTTGGATAATTTTTAACTGTCTCCGTTACAAAAGCAGTCCCATCCGCAAATTTATCAACCACCGAATTCTTCAAGACCGTCACTTGATAATAATCTAAAAGCTCCATCATCATGTTGTAATTCGCTGCTGACAAACCAAAGGCATTTAAAATCGTCTCACTTGCTTCAACAATCGTTACTTTTTTCCCTTTCTTCGCTAGATCATAAGCGATTTCGCAGCCAGTTAGTCCGCCGCCGACAACGACCACGTTTTCGCCTTCAATTTCTTTATAGCGTAACGCATCAATTGCATAAGTTACACGCTCATTGTCAAAGCCAGGAGTGTCTAAACGGCGTTCATTTGCTCCTGTAGCAACAAAAATTTCATCATAACCTTTCGTTTGCGCCTCAGTAATTGCACTATTCATATGAATCGTCACGTCTAAGTCCTTCATTTGTTTTTTGTACCAGGCCAAAAGTTGACGATCATCCTCTTTAAAGTCGGGAGTAGACGCAGCTACAAATACACCTCCCAGCTGATCTGTCTTCTCAAACAAATCAACCTCATGTCCACGAATCGCTGCCACTCGAGCAGCCTCCATACCACCGATACCGCCGCCGACCACCATCACTTTTTTCTTCGTATCAGTAGGAGTCAACGCATAGCTCTTTTCGCGACCGCAGGCAGGATTCACTGCACAAGAAATGTCCTTGAATTGGAAAATACGACCTAAACAGCCCTGATGACAATAAATACATGGACGAACATCATCTAGACGACCTTCAGAAAACTTCTGTGGTGCATAGGGATCTGCTAACAGTGGACGCCCCATCCCCATAATATCTAGTTTTCCTTCCGCAATCACTTGATTGGCTAGGGCCGGATCATCGAATCTTCCGGCACAAGCGACAGGGATAGAAACAACTTCTTTCACTTTCATGACGTCTTCCAGATTGCAGGCTTTCGGCATATACATTGGCGGGTGCGCCCAGAACCATGAGTCATAGCTTCCATTATCGCAATTCAGCATATCATAGCCGAATCCCTCCAGTTTTTTGGCAACGATAAAGGATTCTTCGTAATCGCGTCCTTTTTCTTCAAACGTTTCTCCTGGAATGGCGCCACGATTAAAATCTTTCACATAGCTTTTAACACTATAGCGCATAGATACTGGGAAGTCTTGGCCACAGGCATCTTTGATCGCTTCCACAATTTCCTTAATGATTCGCAGACGATTTTCTAATGAACCGCCGTATTCATCCGTTCGACGATTAAAGAAGGAGATAGCGAATTGATCCAGTAGATAGCCTTCATGCACGGCATGAATTTCCACACCGTCACCGCCAGCTTCTTGAACAAGCTTCGCTCCTTTGGCAAAGTTTTGGATATATTCTTTGATTTCTTCTCTCGACATTCCGCGATCTGTTTTGGTCGGGTCCCAAACATTTTGAATCGGAGCAGGGGCAGGGCAGATGCCGACTAGTCCGTGATTCGCTCGACCAGTCAAAGCAGTTAATTGAACAAAAACTTTGCTGCCAGCTTCATGAACCCCATCCATCAAATACTTCATTTCTTTGACATAGCCTTCAGGATTATTCAGGATACAAAAGCCCATGTTGGCTACAACGGGCATCAAGCCAGTGATAATTAAGCCCGTGCCGCCTTTTGCTCTCTCAATATAATAATCGGCGCCTTCTTTTGTATAGGCAACAGTCTCAGTGCTTAGCAAGCGGGCGGAAAAGACACCCATTGGCATCATGGCAATACGATTGGGAATTTCAACGGAACCAATTTGTAAAGGGGAAAACAACTGCTCAAATTTTGCTGTCATACAATACTTCCTCCTTTGTTAAATAGTGTTGTGAAAATTTGATCAAATAGTATAATTTAAGTATAGAACCTCTGGTATCGCAAGCTATGATTTTAACGCACGTAGAGTATAACTATTGCGCGAGGGGAGCGGAAAAACGGATGGTAAAAGGAAAAATCCATTGTTCTCAGTTTTCTAAATCGCAGGATTATTCAAATGGTTTGTCTCAGTTAAACTATCAATACACGATTAACAGCCCCAGAGAAACATTGTCTGCTTCAAAAATCTACCAATTGGATCCTTTCATTATTACCCACAGTATTGTTGATTGTTCGCAGGGAGTTTTTACCCGAAGTATCAAAGACCGAAAAGAATATTTAGGTTTTCGTTTTGTTAAAAATGGTTTTGAACGACATTTTGATGGACATCACACAAGTATTTTAAAAGACTACACGATTGGGATTTTTGATTTACGAGCGACTAGTAACTATCAGCGTGAAAGAAGAACAGAAGGGATTAACTTATTCATTCCGAAGGATTGTCAAACAGAAAAACTTTTGGAGAGTCCTAAGAACAGTAGAATTATTAATGCAGAAAGAGGAATGGGGCGTAATTTATTAGAGATGATTTTTCAGATGACAGAACAATTTTCCTTTTGTTCCGAAGAGGAGAGTCGATTGTTACTCAAACATTTCCTGCAACTTTTTTGTGAGTGGCTATCAGATTCAGCACCATTTTTGGATAGTCAAAACTATAACAGGTTATTGGTACGAGCGACGGATTTCATGCGTCTGAATTTAAAGAATTCTCAATTGACCATTGAGCAAACTGCTCACTATTGTCAAACCTCCATTCGCACTTTGCAAAAAATATTTCAAACCGCTGAGTTATCGTTTAGTCATTATTTAAATGATCTACGATTGACTTCGGCCGCGATTTCTCTGTATCAGACCAATCGCTTGATTACGGAAATTGCCTTTGAGTGCGGCTTTAATAATTCTGCATACTTTAGTAAACGCTTCAAAGAAAAGTATCATCTGTCTCCAATGCAGTACCGCAAAAAGACGAAAGAAATGATGAAGATAGACGAAAGGTTAGAAACACAATGCCCACTATTAATGAACTTTAACCAAAAATGAGTGACAAAAGCAGAAGCCGCCTTTGTTTAGGCGGCTTCTGCTTTCATTTTTAGTTAATTAGGTCGCTTAATAAGACAGTATTCATCGTAAGAAACCCTCGAACTATGGTGAACCTCAACTAACTCAAAACCGAAATGCGGATAAATTGGCACATTTGTTTCTGTCATAGTCTATAAAATTCGCTAGAGAGAATTTCTATACTTACGTTGATGAAAAACAATTGCAGAGACGAAATGTATCAATATTATTCAGATTGCTTTTCTTATAATGGGAAAATTTATTTTCTTAAATACAACGATGTAGCTAATGAGATAAGAGGTTTTTCTAAGGGAATCAGAAAAATAGTTAATTAAAAAGGAATTCGTTCACTTTGTTACAAGCGCTTTCTTTGCTTTCGTCTCTTTTTTTTTGCATAATAAGTAAAAATTTAGAGGAGTGGACGACATGGCAACGATGGTATTTGTAAATTACCCAGTAAAAGATGTGCAGGCTTCGACGGAATTTTATGAAAAACTTGGTTTTAAGAAGAATGAAGAGTTTTCTAATGAGCGTTCTAGTTCAATGGTATGGGATGATCATTTTTGGATCATGCTGTTAGAATATGATTTTTATAATTTATTCCTTAAAAATAAAAAAATTGCAGATACAAAAAGTCAAAGTGGCACCTTAACAGCTTTTTCTGTAGAAAGTCCAGCGGCGGTTAAAAAAATTGCGGAAGCTGCAAAAGCGAATGGTGGAGACTATTTCAGTGTCGATATGGGGATTCCTGAAGAACAAATGTTTAGCTTAGAAGTAATGGATTTAGATGGGAATCAATTTGAACCAGTTTGGATGTCAATAAATTAATCATGGGTCACGGATTGCTCCGTGACCGTTTTTAATACCTAGAATGTTTCTCGAGCGTTAAATTATCCTTTTTCTCATTTTTTTACTATGATTTAGTAGTTAATGAAAAGAGAGAAGCTTTTGATTCACTAGAAAAGAGATGGGGAAATGGTTACAGCAGAAAAAGATTACTTTGAAGAACTGTTTGATCGCATAACATTCAATCAGCGTCGGATGGTTTTATTACTGAATGAAAAAGGTGGACGTTGGGTCACTCGTGAGTGGCTAAGTGAAAAATTAGGACTGAGTAAACGAATGACATTAAACATAATAAACAGTCTTTCAGAGAAAATTGAGAGTCTTCATTCAGAAAAATTTTCCTTCCAACAATCAAAAGGAAAAGGGGTTCGATTAATCGTTGGGCTAGATGCAGATGTGTATAATCTAGTGACAGAAATTGTCAAAGACTGTTCCACTGTAGTCCTTTTGAAAGCTTTAATTATGGATGAATTCACTAGTGTACGTGACTACGCATTAGAACACTTTATCAGTGAATCAACTGTTCGAAGAGATATGAGTAAGGTACAAAAATTGCTGGAGCATTATCATATCGAGATTGGAAGAGAAAATTTCCAATTACAGGGAGAAGAATATCAAATCCGCATGTGTATGGTTATTTTTTTCTGGAGCATTTTTCGAGGAAGCAGCTGGCCTTTTGACTATGTGAACGAGCAATTAATCGATTCTTATGTAGATGAAGTTTTGAATAGTAAATTTACTGTGTATCCTAAAATTCCCTACACTTACAAAAAACAACTATCATATATTTTTGCGGAGGCCGTCATTCGGACAAGAAAGGGCAATATACTTAAAATGTCTGAAGCTTTAGAGACTCAAATAACGACAAATCAGCTATATCCTAGATTTAAGGAGATCATTTGCCAGAAGCACGGGGCAATAAACACGAAACAATCGGAGATTCCTTTCTTTTTTCTAGTATGGGTGTCTATGTCTAAAACTATTGATATTTTTAAGGATCCTATCATTCACGAGTTGTATCAGCAACAAAAAAATCAGAACACTTTGATTTATAGCGCAACAGAATTAATGTTGAAACGATTTCAAGACGAGTTCTTTCCTATTAAAAAGGAAGAATATTTATGTTTTCGAAATTATATTTTGAGTAGTCACTTTTTTGCTATGTACTTTAAAGGCTTTAATACAGATATGACAGGAAATACGTATAAAGCGATTTTTTCTGAACGGTATCCGCAATTGGTGAAAAAGACACGTATCTTCGTGGAGTCTCTATATAAAGAATCTAAAAATCCAATATTTTTGGAGGAAGATTTTTTACTAATCCCTTATTTAAAAAATAGCTTATTTTTTTCTGATCCTTGTCAATTTGAGGTTCCATTAACGATGTTAGTTGAGAGCGATATGCCTAGCCTGATGACTAAAAATTTCATAAAACAACTTCGTGGATACTTCAGCTATTTATATAATGTGAAGATTACGGATATCTTTGAAACATCAAGCAAGCATGCGGACGTTTTATTGACGACCGGAAATCAAAAGGATATGAAAGCAGCATATCCTGATGCACAAATAGTTGTAGTGAGCAAAAAAATATCTATGACAGATATAACCAGGATCAATCAAGCACTAGAAGAGATTTCAGAAAATAAAAGGAAAATCTAGTTTTATGCCTTTCAAAAAGCGCTCCATACAGGAGCGCTTTTTGAAATTAATGAAAAGAATAATTTGATATAACTGAAACTAGCTGAAAAAAATAAGCGCGAGGTGTAAAAAAATGCGAAGAAAAAAAAGCTGCAATAAGTTCATTCATATTTTTATGACGGTCTTAATATTAGTTAACACATTAACTTCACTCACTGCTTTTGCAGAGTCAAATGATCAACCGTTTTTGAAACTTGAAAAAATAAGTAAAGGAAAAACGGATGACCAATTAGATTTGCAGGTTATGACAAGAAGTGGACAAGAAAATGAAAAAGTACAAGTATCACAACCTGTAATTCAACAGGCTGTCCTAGAGCAAGAGGATCAGCTCATACCACTAACAGTAGAGAATAAACAGTCAATTATTGTTCCTACTCAATCGACTGGAAGTGGTGTTATACATTTAACCCTAAAAGATACCAACGACCTGTCTTCTGTAGATATCAGTGTTCAAGATCAGAAGCTGACTTACACATTTGAACAAACAAGTATGTCACAAACCGAGGAATCTTCAGAAGAAACTACCGAAAATTCAGAGGCAATCAGTGAAGAAAGTACGACAGAAATTGATTCTTCAAAACAAGAAAGTGAGCGCTCAGAAGCGCAAGAGACTCTTCAAAGTACAGAAACATCAACTGCTGATACAAAAGAAAAAACAATAAAAGCAGATGGACCAACGGATATCCGCGATTATTTTCCAAATGGAAATGGAACGATCTTAACTGAATCCAAGCTTGTTTATTTAGACGAAAATGGAGATGTGGTTGAGCCGCCAGTAACTGCTAATACGACAGTACGCATTTTCTATTCTTGGAGTATTCCAGAAGACGTCCGCCAGCAAATTGAGCCAGGAGATTATTTTGATTTCAAGCTACCTGATGAATTGAAACCAAAACAGGCGCAGTCTGGAGAATTAAAAAATAGTGATGGTGAAGTGTATGCTAAATATACAATTGATGTTGATGGAAACATTCGCTTTGAATTTACCGATGAAGTCAAAAATCAAAGTGACATTAATGGAAGCTTCTTTTTTGATACAGAATTTAAAAAAGAGCACATTGATGGTCCAGGAGACATCACAATTCATTATCCAGTAGAGGATGATCTACCGCCTGTCAATATTGAGATTCGTCCCGATACCGACCAATCTATTGATAAAAAAGGGCATTTTGACCGTACGCCAAATCCAAGCACTGTTGTTTGGACTGTTGATTTTAACCAGGGAATGAACCATTTAGATGAACCAAGCATTACTGAAAATTGGCCGACAGGAATTGAGTACAAATCGGTGAAAGTAACGGAATTGGAAATGAATCTTGATGGGACTGTTAAAGAAGTTGGACGAGAACTGAGCCCTAGTGAGTATAAAGTAGACCAAAACGGAAATGTCACGATCTTAGGTGAAACAAATAAGGCGTACCGCTTAGTCTATCAAACAGACATCAGTGATTCTGCAAAACCAGAAAATGGTGGAAAAGTTAGTTTCACTAATAATGCTCAATTAACAGATAAGAACAATGATGATGGAATTGATGCAAAGGCAACCGTAACAAATAATTTTGGAAAACCTATTGAAAAGAATATGGTCGGCTATGATCCGAATAAACAGGAATTCGATTGGGCAATTAAATATAACTATAATGAAAAGAAAATTTCAAAGGATTCCGCGATAATTACCGATACGATAAGCAAAAACATGGATCTTGTCGATGACTCTGTAAAGCTTTATCCGATTACTTTTGATGAAAAAGGAAAAGAAGTTAAAGGGGATCCATTGATCGAAGGGAAAGATTATACGTTAGAACCCAATCCTGATGGCGAAGGTTTTGTCATAAAATTTCTTGACGATGTGGATGGTGCAATACGGGTCGAATACAAAACAAAAGTTAATGGACTTGTCACTGACCCAACGCAGGTAAGCAACAATGTTTCTACTGGAACTGGACAAACTGATGGAGACAAAGGAACCGCTCAACAACAAAATGTTATTAAAGACATTAAAGATGTAAACTATGCGGACAAGAAAGTCGGTTGGAAAATTGCGGTCAATAAAAATCATTACCATATGGAAAATCTAGTACTAACAGACACCTATGACCCTGTTCCCGGTTTGTCGATGGCAATCAAAGAAGATTTGACACCCGATTTTGAAATTCGCGATGTTACTACAAACAAAGTTTTAGTTCCTGGAAAGGACTATGATCTTGAATTGTTGACAGATAGTTCTGGAAAAAATGAAGTTGGATTCAAGGTTATTTTTAAAGGAGACTATAAATCAACAGAATCTGAACTAGAGATTACCTACCACACTAATTTCGATGTCAGTCTGCTAGATCCCACGAACCCATCTATGGACCGATTCAAAAATAATATGCAAGCCGATTGGGAAGATGAACATGGCAATAAGCAGCAGTCAGATGATGACAAAGATTTTAAGCCAGAAGATCCCTTTCAATTAAATGCTCAAAAAAGCGGGACATATAACGCACAATCAAAACATATTACTTGGACAATAGCAGTTAATCATAGCCGAAATATCTTGATTGATGCACAGTTAAAAGATGAAATAAAAGAAAATCAAGACTACATTGATGGTTCACTAAAAATCTATGAGGCTGAAGTGAATAAAGATGGTACGGTAGTGAAGAAGCAGCCGGAAAAAATAGTAAATGATGAGATGAAAAGCATTGATGAACATAACAGCTCAAACAACCAAACACTACAGATTAATTTTCCAAATAATGTAGATAAAACTTATTTAATTGAATTTGAGACGTCAGTTGAAGGAAAAATTATTGAAGGTTCAAATCAATATACGAACGTCGCAAATTATGTAAACAATGATGATGAACGAGATGTTATCGGCGAGGTTGGGATAAAAAACGGTGGGAAATATGTTCAAAAAACGGGCGCACAGGATAGTGAAGATCCGGATTATGTGAATTGGCAAGCGGTTATAAATCCTTCACAGTCAACGTTGGATCATGTCGTGATCAAGGATGAGCCTTCGGATAATCAAGTGATTGATCAGGACTCGATAAAATTATACGAGACCACTGTAGCAGAAGATGGAACCATTACCCCTAATTACGACAAGCCTTTAAAGCCAAAAACAGACTACACCGTAGAAGTAATAACGGATAACGAGACTGGAAAGCAAACATTAACAATCAAACTTACTAATAAAATTGAAACGGCCTATCAGTTAGAATATCGCAGTTACATTAATTCCTCTGCAAGTGGCAGCAAAGATACAGTTTCTAATAAAATAACTGTATCGGGAGATAATGAGCAAACTGTTTCAGGTGGTGATGGGCAAGACGTGACAGTAGAAATCAATCATAGTGGTGGTTCTGCGACTGGTAAAAAAGGGAAATTAGTTATCCAAAAAACAGAAGCAGATGGGAAGACGCCTTTGGCTGGTGCTAAGTTTGAACTTTGGAACACAACAAAGACCCAACTGCTGCGTGAAGGAAAAGTAGATGATAATGGACAAATTACCTTTGGAAATCTACCTTATGGTGAATATCTATTGTTTGAAACGGCTGCCCCTAAAGGCTTCACGATTTCAGATGATTTGGTAGATGGACGACGAATCGCTATTGATGATAAGACTTCAACGGAAAACGCGGCACCATTAACCATTCCAAATGAACGAAATAAGGTTATTTTACAAAAGACGGATGAACAAGGAAATCCAATTAAGTTTGATGACGATATCCAAACAGGAGCACGCTTTAAGCTAGAACACTTTAGTAATTTAATGCCTAATCATGCTCTTTGGGAACCTGTAGCGTTAGATCCTGATCGGTTAAACAGTGATGGAATTTTAGAAATCGATAGTTTACCCTTAGGATTGTATCGGATTACTGAGATTGAGGCGCCAACGGGTTATGTACTGAACAACACTCCAATTAATTTTGTTGTATATCGAAATAGCGATCATCAAATACCAACGATCCATTTAAATTATAAGAATTACAAAGGATCTGCAGAGCTTTTGAAAACGGACAGCACAGGAAATCCTTTAGCTGGAGCGATGTTCGATGTGATAGACAGTACTGGAAAAAAAGTGAATTCTGAACCTTTAGTTTCACAAAATGATGGAAAAGTAACGATTACGGGATTGGCTCCTGGCGATTATAAATTTGTAGAAACGAAAGCACCAGATGACTATATCATTAACAGTACAGAAATTCCCTTCACCATCGATGAGACGTCTCACGATAAACCTAAAACGGTCACGACTCAGGTGGATGGTTCACCACTGGAGTTGGTAAATCATAAAGGTTCAGTAGAATTTTTGAAGAAGGACAAATCCGGCAAAATATTAGAAGGTGCGGAATTTGACTTGTTAGACACTGAAGGGAAAAAGGTCAATCAAGAACCGATTACATCTGATAAAGACGGGAAAGTACATGTTGATAATTTAGCACCGGGTAACTATACTTTCGTGGAAACGAAAGCGCCAGATGGTTATTTATTGAATGAAATGAAACTCTCATTTACTATCGATGCTTCACATAAAGGAAAAGTATCAGTTGTTAAACTACCTGATTTCATCAATTATAAAGGTGCCTTCCAAATCGTCAAACGCAATACTGATGGCGATGGTTTAGCTGGAGCAGAATTTACTCTTTATCAAGAGGATAAAGTGACCATTGAACAAAAAGTAAAAAGTGATAAAGATGGGAAGGTCACATTTAATAACTTGGCACCAGGTACGTATTATTATCAAGAGACGAAAGCACCGACTGTCGCTGATGGGACAAACTATGTAATTAACCCAGCTTTGATTAAGGTTGAAATTTTAGATCGAGCTGAAGGTGCTCCTGAATTGGAGAAGTTGGGAGATTTCCAGAATTTCCGTGGAAAGGCTCAGATTACGAAAGTCGGTGAAGGCGATTCTATCGCTGGAGCGGAATTTGAACTATATCATATTGTAAATGGCGAGCAAAAATATGTAAGAACAACTGTGGCTCCTGAAAATGGTATTTTGGATATTTCAGGTTTAGGTGCAGGAGAGTATATGTTAAAGGAAACGAAACCGGCTCCTGGCTATATTCTAAATAAACAGCCGATTTATTTTGTCGTTCAGGAGAATAACGATCAAGATCCTACGATAGACAATCTAGATTTTGAGAATTATGAATCGGGTGTCATCGGTCGAAAAGTGAATGAGCAGAAGAAAGCCTTACAGGGGGCAGAATATCAGGTCTATAAAGCTGATGGTGACAAGCCGACGGGCGCTCCTGTGGTAGTTAAAGATCGTGATGGAAAAAATTACGAAAACAACACTATCATAACAAATGAAAAAGGCGAAATATATTTCCAAGGTTTGGATGAAGGTCAATATGTGCTTGTCGAAACGAAGGCACCTGAAGGCTATATCTTAGACACCAAACCTCATCCATTCGAAATTACAGGACAATTAGGCAAACCAGATAAAGTAAATTTAGGCGATTTTGTAAACTATAAAGGAGCTGTTTCAGGGACAAAGAAAAACGAAGATGGAAAAATATTAAGTGGTGCAGAATTCGAAATTCAAGACACTGAAGGTAAGGTACAAACAATCCTAAATTCAGTCGGAAAAGAAACCAAAAAGCTCATTTCAGACAAAGATGGGAAAATCTATGCTAATGGACTGAACCCCGGTAAGTATCAACTCGTTGAAACGAAAGCACCAACAAATTATTTATTAAATAAGCAAAAAGTTGCCTTTACTGTTTCCGATAAAGCTTCCGGAAAACCTGAGACGATCACCTTAGCTGATTTTATCAATTATCAAGGTTCGGTGAAATTACAAAAAGTCTCTCCTTTAAACAAGGAACTAAACGGTGCAGTATTTGGACTCTATCATTCTGATGGAGAACATATCGGAGACTACACATCTGATCAAAAAGGGCAGGTTGCAGTGAATATGCTTTCGCCAGGCGATTACTATTTTGCTGAGAAAAAAGCTCCGGATGGTTATAAGATTAGTAGTGAAAAACGGAAATTCACGATTACTTCTTCTAAGCAAGGTAGACCAGAAACGCTTGATTTAGGTAAATTTGTGAATGAAGAAGTTGCGAAGAAAACGAATATTCCAACATCTATGAACAAATCAAAACCTTCTAACAAAGATTCGGAAACAACAACAGGAAGTTATCCGAAAACGAATGACACACGCAATCCGTGGTTACTTATTGCAGGAATTGCCGTGATCATCATAGCGGGCACTATTTATTTCAGAAGAAGAAATAAGTAAACCTATTGATCTAGGCAGCAAATTTGCTGTCTAGGTCTTTTTTTCGTTGCTGATAGTAAAAAAATCATGGTATTATGTTTGTTGAACTGGAAAACTGGAGCTAGGGTTCCGCTTAAAGAGGACTGTGACCGAGGGCTTCATCTTTTGCCATATGCAGAAGGCACCTATTGATAAAAAAGATCTGAGGGGAAAGGTTCAGTGTATTTGTGATGCACTGACTTTTCCCCTTTTTTGTACGTGGAAAAGTCGATGTGTCCTTTAAATAATTATTTTTGGAGGAAGAGAAGTATGAAAAAAATGGTATTTTTTGATTTAGATGGCACCTTATGTTCAGATGGAAGTTTACAGGTAGGACAAGAAATAATAACCGCATTCAACGACCTCAAGAAAAATGATATCTTACCGATTATCGCGACAGGTCGAAGTCATTATGAAGTAAGGGAGCTACTAGATTTACTTCGAGTAGAGCATTACATTTTATCGAATGGCTGCTATGTACATTCTGCAGGAAGAACCATCCAGAATGTGACGTTTACCATTGAAGAAGTCGAAGCTATTTTAGCGATTGCAGAAAAATATCGATTGTCGGCAGGTTACTTTAATCAGCGGAGCTATGCAATAACTCCGCTTTCAGAAGTAGTTAAGGAACATGTTGCTTATATGGGAATTTCAGAAGTTCCGGTGGTTGCCGACTTTTATCAGTGGAATCCTGTCAATTTTATGAATCTCTATCTAAATGCCGAAATGGAAGAAAAAATTCGTAAAGAGCTGGGTGCTATCGCTGATCTCGTCCGTTTTGCGCCTTTGGCGATTGATGTATTGCCAAAGAATGTTTCAAAAGGAACGGCGATCAAAAGCTTATTGACTTCATTGAGAGATAGTCAAATTGAAACCTATGCTTTTGGTGATCAAAATAATGATATTAGTATGTTTCAACTCGTTGATTTTGGTGTCGCGATGTCCCATAGCACAGAGCAGTTGAAGATGCAGTCTTCTTATATCGCAACATCAACGAATGGTGTTATCGAGGGATTAAAATACTATGGTCTAATTTCATAAAATTATGAAAAAGGATTAGAAGAGAATGAGACTTTAGACGGATGCTGATAAATTAAGAATTCGTTAAGATAAATCTATCAACGAAAGAGAGTAGGAAAGAGTGTGAAGGGAAATAAAAAGAATATTAGCTATTTGATGTTGGGGCAGTTTATCTCTGTATTTGGTGGGGCAATCTTACGTTTTGCATTGTCATTATTTGTTTTAGATGTAACAGGAAGGGCCGATATTTTTGCTACGGTATTAGCCATTTCCAGTATTCCAGTCTTGTTTGCGCCAATTGGTGGGGCAATTGCGGATCGATTCGATCGAAAGCTCTTAATGGTTTTGATGGATGTTGCCAATGCGATTATTGCAGGGTTACTTTTTCTAGTGGTCGGAACAACTGAATCAATTTTAGGTATTGGTGTTTTAATCTTTATTTTAGCGATTGTTGGCAGTTTTGATACACCAGTAGTGGGTGCGAGCATCCCTTTATTGGTAGAAGAGGATGAACTGGAAAAAATCAATGGATTATCGAATGGTATTTTACAATTATCGAATGTTGTTGCACCGATTATTGGCGGTATTTTCTATGGGGTTATGGGAGCTAAACTGCTGGTTGCCAGTAGTATTCTCTTTTTCATAATAGCCGCGATTATCGAGAGCTTTTTAAAGATTCCATTTGAAAAACGCGAGCAGTCATCCGGTACCATTATGCAGATTTTAACAGCCGATTTAAAGGACGGATTCAAGGAAGTCAAAAACAATCAAGTGATTTTCAAATCAATCACTATTGCTGCGGCGATCAATTTTGTTTTAACGTCTTTCTTTATTGTTGGACTTCCAGTTATTTTACGAATGACGCTTCAGGTAAATGACACCATGTATGGAATCGGCATGGGAGTATTTAGTTTAGCTAGTATTATTGGAGCTATTTTTGCAGGGCAGTTAACGAAAAATATAAAATTCAATAATTTTTATCGGGTGTTTACGCTCTCAGGAATTCTATTGATACTCATGAATCTCTTATTGAGTATGACGAGTATTGGGGTTGGTTTTATGGTTGTGCTCGTCATGGAAATCATTATCGGAATGATGCTCAGCGCGATTTCAATTTATCTGATCACCATTGTGCAGCGAATTACTCCTAAGGAAAACTTGGGAAAAGTGATGGCGACAATTATCGCAGTTGCACAATGTGCGGTTCCTTTGGGCCAATTACTGATGGGACTAATCTTCAGAAATACGACAGACAGTGTTTTTGTTCCACTACTTTTAATCAGCGGACTGGTTTTGTTGATTTCAGGAGCTTGCTTTATGATGTTTAGAGAGACCAAAGAGAGTGACATTTATACGGCAAAAGATTAAAATTGATACACTCTTTCAAACATCAAGAGAAAAAAGGAGAAAAAAATGGAGTTTAGAGCAGAATGGACGAAACTGATTGAGACGCAGCCTTTTTGTTTGCTAGGATCGATTACAGAAAATGGCTACCCTATGATTCGGGCGATGCTGAAGCCGATAAAAATTGAAGATAATCATCTGTATCTTCATACCAATACTTCTTCCAATAAAGTCCATCAGTTTCTAGAAAACCCTAAAGCTTGCTTGTACTTTTATGATGGGGAGACTTTTACTGGAGTTAGTTTGATTGGAGAGATGGAAGTATTTAGTGAAGAAAAGGATAAAAGAGAGTTTTGGCAGGAAAGTTACGATATTTACTATGAAAAAGGCGGCGGATTACCGGATTTTACAATTTTGAAATTCACTATTGTTGAAGGAGAGTTTTACCAGAATTTCAACGTTCATACGTTTTAAAAGTCAAAAAAAGACCATATAAAGATAGTGTAAAGAAATGGACGAAAGTTTCACACTATCTTTAGGTCTTTTTTTTTATGCTTAAAAAGTAGTAAATAGCGGTCACAATGGTAGGCCGTTTTGAAAAGGAGAGAATTTAAATGACGATTATTTTAGGAATGATTGGGTTCTTACTAATGATCTATCTTTTCTGGTTTTTATTTAAGGGGGAAGAGTTATGAGTAGTATCATCTATCAAGGCCTATTTTTCTTGTTTATTCTATTAACCCTAGCTCTGCCGCTAGGGTGGTATATCAAAGAAATAATGCAAGGAAGAGTACCTAGAGGTGTGCGCTTTTTGCAGCCTGTAGAACGTTTATTTTATAAAGTCATTGGTCCTATTAGTAAAAAAGAAATGTCTGCAAAACGCTACGCATTAAATGTGATCGTACTGAGTATTTTCTCGGTTCTGTTACTTATTCTTATTTTAATGACACAGCATTTCTTGCCTGGAGGATCCGCAGTAAAAAATTTATCCTTTCCTCTGGCTTTAAATACAGCAGTTAGTTTTGTAACGAATACGAACTGGCAGGCATACGCGGGAGAAACAACTTTATCAAACGCTTCTCAAATGTTCGGTTTAACCGTTCAAAACTTTGTTTCTGCGGGTGTTGGGTTATCTGTATTAATCGCTTTGTTTCGAGGAATATCGCAAGTAAAACGAAAAGCACTTGGAAATTTTTGGCAAGATTTGACACGCAGCTTGGTGTATATTTTGCTTCCGCTAGCGTTTGTTTTTTCAATTGTCTTGATTTCACAAGGAACGATCCAATCGTTCAAATCAGGGATTGCTTATCAAGGATTAGAAGGGAAAAATCTATGGCTGTATTTAGGCCCTGTCGCTAGTCAAGTCGCAATAAAACAATTAGGAACAAACGGTGGTGGTTTCTTTGGTGCAAATTCGGCTTATCCTTTTGAAAACCCAACGCTCCTTTCAAATTTCATCGAGAATATTGCGATTTTATTGATTCCAGCCGCGTTGATTTTTGCTTTTGGATTTTGGGTCAGGGATTGGAAGCAAGGCCGAACAATTATGATAGTCTCCTTGTTCTTTCTTTTACTTGCCTTCATAGGTGTTGCTATCAGTGAATACTATGGTCCAGAAATAGCACGCGTTGTTGGCTCTGCGAATTTAGAGGGAAAAGAAGTTCGTTTCGGTGTCGGGTGGTCCAGCCTATGGTCAGTCTCAACTACTGCAGCATCAAATGGCTCTGTGAACGCGATGCTAGATAGCTTCACGCCGCTTGGTGGAGCTATCCCGATGTTTTTAATGCAATTAGGAGAAATTATTTTTGGCGGTGTCGGCAGTGGTCTTTATGGCATGTTGGCTTTTCTATTATTGGCAGTCTTTATCGCCGGTCTCCTAGTGGGACGAACACCAGAATACCTAGGTAAAAAAATTGAAGCTTTCGATATAAAGATGGCTAGTTTGGTCATCCTGACACCGCTAATGTTAACTCTTTTTGGCGCAATGGCTTTGGTTTTACATCCAGAGGTTGAGGCATGGTTAACTAATCGCGGTCCCCACGCCTTCAGCGAACTATTGTATGGGGCAACATCCTTAGCCAATAATAATGGAAGTGCTTTTGCCGGTCTACTGGCAGATCACTCGTTCATAAATATTTTGGGCAGTCTAATGATGGCTATTTCAAGATATTTACCAATTATCGCTATCTTACTTCTAGCTGAGAATATGGGAAGCAAGAAGAAAGCTGCATTAAGTTCAGGAACGTTGTCAACAGTTAGTCCAACTTTTGTATCTATGTTAATTATTGTTGTTTTAGTGATCGGAGCGCTAAGTTTTCTGCCAGTATTGGCACTTGGTCCAATCGCAGAATTCTTTACGATGAAATAGATGGAGTGAATAAAATGAAGAAAATCTATCAATGGGCAGCAGGACAATCTTTTAAAAAATTAGATCCTCGCCAGCAGATCAAAAATCCAGTTATGTTTGTTGTTTACTTGGGGGCAATTCTCACAACGCTCTTATGTTTTTATCCAACTGGAGTTCCAATATGGTTCAGTATCGCTGTCACTATTTTTCTTTGGCTGACCTTACTCTTTGCGAATTTTGCAGAGGCTGTTGCAGAAGGACGAGGAAAAGCGCAGGCAGATAGCTTGAAGCAAGCAAAAAAAGAAGTTATGACCTATAAAATAAACAGTCTGAAGGATATCAGAGAAGAGAACTTTATAGAATTGCGTTCATCAGATTTGAAACGCGGAGACTTGGTCTATGTCCGATCAGGAGAACAGATTCCTGCTGACGGAGATGTCATTGAGGGGGCTGCTTCCGTTGACGAGAGTGCAATTACTGGAGAATCTGCACCGGTTATTCGAGAGTCTGGTGGTGACCGTAGTGCCGTCACTGGTGGTACCACGGTTGTATCGGACTATTTAGTGATTCGTGTAACTTCGGAAAATGGCCAATCCTTCTTAGACAAAATGATTGCAATGGTTGAAGGAACACAACGAAAAAAAACACCGAACGAGATTGGGTTGCAGATTTTCTTGATAACCTTAACGATTATCTTTTTAACGGTCTCAATAACCCTAGTTCCATTTACAGATTTCAGTAGTCAGCTTTCAGGAAAAGGGGAAGCTCTCTCAATGATTATTGTGATAGCTTTGTTGATCTGTTTGGCGCCAACAACGATTGGTGCGTTGATCTCATCAATCGGAATTGCTGGTATGAGTCGTTTAACGAAAGAAAATGTGATCGCTATGAGTGGTCGTGCGATTGAGGCGGCTGGAGATGTCGATGTTCTCCTACTGGATAAAACAGGAACCATCACTTTGGGGAATCGCCGAGCGAGTGAATTTTTACCGGTGAATGGGGTCAGTGAAGAACAGCTTGCTGATGCCGCTCAATTGTCCTCACTAGCAGATGAGACAGCAGAAGGCAGAAGTATTGTCATTCTCGCAAAGGAACGCTTCAATTTACGTGAAAGAGCGTTTCAACAATCAGAAGTGAAGTTTATCGACTTTAGTGCGAAGACGCGAATGAGCGGAATTGATTATCGTGGAGATGAAATTCGTAAAGGCGCAGCAGACACGATGAAGAAATATGTACAATCAAAAGGAGAAAGTTACCCTCCTGAATGTGATGACCTTGTCGACAAAATTGCCCGCGCAGGTGGGACACCCTTAGTAGTAGTTAAAAATAATCGTGTTTTAGGGGTTGTCTATTTGAAGGATATTGTGAAAAACGGAGTGAAAGAAAAGTTTGCCGATATGCGAAAGATGGGTATCAAAACGATCATGATCACTGGGGACAATCCTTTAACCGCAGCGGCCATCGCAGCTGAAGCGGGGGTTGATGATTTTTTAGCGGAAGCTACACCTGAAAACAAAATGGATTTGATTCGTGAGTATCAAGAAAAAGGGCACCTCGTCGCAATGACAGGGGACGGTACAAATGATGCACCAGCTTTAGCACAGGCAGATGTGGCAATGGCAATGAATACTGGTACACAAGCCGCAAAAGAAGCTGGGAACATGATTGATTTAGATTCGAGTCCTACTAAATTGCTGCAGGTTGTCCAAATCGGTAAACAGTTATTAATGACTAGAGGAGCATTAACCACCTTCAGTATCGCCAATGATATCGCTAAATATTTCGCAGTAATACCTGTTTTATTCTATAGTATCTATCCACAACTAGATCGACTGAATCTCATGGGATTGGGCAGCCCGCTTACAGCGATCTTATCGGCTGTTATTTACAATGCGGTAGTTATCGTTGCTTTGATTCCGCTAGCATTAAAAGGAGTGAACTATCAAGAAAAACCTGCTAGTCAAATTTTGCGTCATAATTTATTGATTTATGGCCTGGGAGGGATCATCGCTCCCTTTATTTTCATTAAATTAATCGACATGGTTCTTTCATTAATCATTTTGTAGAATCTAAATGTATAGAAATGAGGAGGAGATAAACGTGAAAAAAAGCCTATTTGGTAGTTTGCGTTTTTTGATTTTAAGTCTAATTATTTTTGGCGGTGTCTATACTGTAGCTGTTACTGGTGTAGGGCAGCTATTCTTTTCAAATCAAGCTAATGGGAGTCAGGTAAAGGTAGAAAAACGTGTCGTCGGCTCATCATTGATTGGTCAAGAATTCAAACAGAAGAAATATTTCTCAGGACGAAGTGAAAAAATTAGCCAGCTTTCACCTGTTTCAAGCGAACAAAAGCAATTGGTTGAACAGCGAACCGAGATTGAATTGGCAAAGAATCCATCAGAAAAAAAAGTGCCTAATGACCTCGTTACTGCCTCTGCGAGCGGTGTTGATCCAGATATAAGTTTAGCCGCGGCCAAATTTCAAGTCGCTAGAATTTCTGAAGAGCGTGGGCTTTCTCAAGAAAAAATTTATGAATTAATTGATGATCATCGTCAAAAAGATTGGTTTTCTGATCGAAGTTATGTGAATGTTTTGCAGTTGAACCTCGCATTAGATAAACTAGAAGCATAATCAGTGAGAATTCTCTAGCTGTTTTTAGCAGCTAGAGAATTATTATGTATAAAAAAGGGGGTGTGGTGATGGAAAACAAAGAAGAGAAACAATTAGGTGATGGTCGACGTGGCAGGCTCCGAGTGTTTTTTGGTTTTGCAGCGGGGGTCGGAAAAACATACGGAATGCTGGCAGAAGCTCATGAATTGCAGTTAATGGGAAAAAATGTAGTGATTGGTTACATTGAACCGCATGATCGTCCGGATACCAATCGCTTGCTAGAAGGCTTGCCTCAAATTCCTCCCAAGAAGATCGCCTACAAACAAATGATCTTAACAGAGCCAGATATTGATCAAATCATCAAACAAAGACCAGAGATAGTTTTGATCGATGAGTTGGCCCACACTAATGCCGAAGGTTCTCGAAATCGAAAAAGGTACCAGGATGTAGATGAATTATTGAAGGCTGGAATCAACGTGTTTACTACTGTCAATGTTCAACATATTGAAAGCTTGAATGACATTGTTGAAGAAGTGACAGGTATCGAAGTCAAAGAGACAGTTCCCGATACCTTTTTACAACAAGCAACGATTAAGGTCATTGACGTTGAGCCAGATGAACTGATTGAGCGATTGGAGCAGGGAAAAATCTATGCGAATGAGAATGCAAGACGAGCGTTACAGAATTTCTTTATCCCACAAAAGCTCGATCAGCTTCGGGGATTGGCGATTCAACGAGCTTCAGACCATATCAATCGAATAAGTGGAAAAACAATCGGGATTCAAAGTAAACTGTTGGCAGTCGTGAATGACACCTTTCCTAAAATGACTGAAAAGTGCATACGCTGGACTGCCAGGTTGGCTCAAGGTTTAGGGGCTGAGTGGACAGTCATTCAAATTCGTACACAGGAAAATACGCCGACGAATATTCCTTTAGCCGAAAAGTTAGGCGCCGAGATGATCAGTATTGAGGAGGATGACAGCTTTGAAACCATTGTGGAATTTGCCAAAATGATTGGTGTTACTGACATCATCATGGGGAAAAATCTTCGTCAGCCGTGGTATGAAAAAATCTTCGTCGAAGCATTTGATGATCGATTGTTAAAACGATTAAATGATACCGAGCTTCACCTGATTCCATTCAGCGAAGAGAAGCAATCCTTGTTTTTCAAGACGCGAAAAGTAATCGAAGGAGGCGGAAAAGATTTAGCCATTGCGGTTGGCGGCGTATTTCTGGCCACAATCATCACAGAACTGATGCAATACATTCATGTTGGTGATCAAAACTTGATGCTGATGTATATCTTTTTTATTTTATTAGTTGCCCGAACGACCTCTGGCTATTTTTGGAGCGCCCTTTCTTCCATATTAAGTGTTCTATCCTTTAACTGGTTTTTTGTTGAACCATTATATTCATTAACCGTATACAAACAAGGCTACCCTATCACGTTACTGATTATGTTAGTGGTAGCGCTGATGATCAGTAATCTGATGGTTCGCTTGAAGAAGCAAGCAGATAGTTCTATGGAGAAAGAACATCAGATGGAAATTCTCTATGAATTGAACAAACAATATGTTTTAGCAGAAAGCCGCAAACAGATTCTCGATATCTCGGCCACCTATTTGTCAAGATTGCTAGAACGAGAAGTCATTATTTTTGATCGAAAGGGAACAGTAGAATGTGTTCATTGCGTTGCTGATAAAGCCTCTGTATTAAATAAAAAAGAGGAGGCAGCCGTTGCTTTTTGGTCAGCAAAAAATCAAAAAGAAGCAGGGAATGGGACAGATACTCTGGTAGGCGCTAAAGGATTTTACCTACCGATCGTCGCCAGCGGAAAAACATTGGCAGTATTAGGAATTGAACGACGGGCTAATCTGGAACTAGAAAATGATCAGCTCAATTATTTAAAGCTTGTATTGACTCAGATTGCGGTTATTTTAGAACAAACCGAACTGAAAGAAGAAAAAGAAAAAGTTGAACGAGAAAATGAACGAGAAAAGGTTCGCAGCAATCTCTTACGAGCAGTGTCTCATGATTTAAGGACACCTTTAACAGTCATTTCAGGAATTGCCGAAACCTTAGGTGCTGCTGAAGACTTAAAAGAAGAAACACGTCAGAAATTATTGAAGGATATTCAGGATGAATCACAATGGTTAATTCGAATGGTAGAAAATCTTCTTTCCATCACTCGAATCAATATGGATACTATGAAGGTGACAAAAACAGCCGAACCTGTCGAAGAAATTATTGAAGCGGTGTACAAGCATTTGAAGAAAGTCTATCCAGAGGGAGAAGTGACTATTCAATTGCCACAAGAGGTGGTATTCATTCAAGCTGATCCTATTTTGATTGAACAAGCATTGTTTAATTTAGTAGAGAATGCCTTCCGTCATGGGGAAAAAAATCACCCCGTTAAGCTGACAGTTCACCATGAGCAGGATGGCACTGTTTTCGAAATAGAAAATTATGGTGAAATACCGATGAAACAATTTCAACGAATTCAGTCCAATCTATCTAGTACCAACGAAGTTCCTGTAGATTCAAAAAATGGTTTAGGTATCGGTTTGAGTATTGTTAAAACAATAATCCACGCCCACAATGGAAGAATGGAAATGACCGTTGGTGAAGGCCGAACACTTGTAAGAATTTATTTGAAGTGAGGGAAAGTAAATGAAGCAATCCATATTATTAATTGAAGATGATCCAAATATCACGGATTTTATGGAAGTTGTTTTAGGTCAAGAGCGGTATCAATTGACAATCGCGCGAACAGGCATGGAGGCTTTAACTGCTTTCCAAACCACAACGATTGATCTGGTACTACTAGATTTAGGACTACCTGATATTGATGGTATTGATTTATTGAAAATTCTACGCAAACGCATGCACCTGCCAATTCTCATTATCTCTGCTAGAAATAATGAAGAAGAAAAAGTAATGGCGTTGGATTTAGGGGCCGATGATTATGTCACAAAGCCCTTTGGAACGAATGAATTGCTGGCTAGAATTCGGACAGCCCTGCGTCATCAAAACGTTCATCCAGAAAATTTGTCCATAGTAGAAAATAATGCATTGAAAATTGATTTTGATAAACAATTGGTCTATAAGGATGGAAGGGAAATTCACTTAACTAAAAATGAGTATCGCATTCTTGCTTTGATGTTTCGTGAATTAGGCAAAGTCGTCACCTATCAAACACTGATTACCGAGGTTTGGGGACCTTATAGCAATGATTCTCAAACTTTACGAGTAAATATGTCTAATATCAGAAAAAAAATTGAGACGGATACACTTAAGCCAGAATACTTAATTACTGAGATTGGAGTAGGGTATCGTCTCCGTGATCATCGCACAGACGATGAAGAATAGAAAATACTTTTCACGAAGTCCTTGCTATGCAAGGGCTTTTTATAATGGAATTTCCGGACAAAAATCACTTTTATTAGAAAAGAAACAGCGGATTTGAATAGACTATCTAAGTGTCTCAAGTTTTAGTAGACTAGAATAAATGGAGGTGCAACAATTGTTTATTTTTTTTAGTTTATTAATAGGAGCAATCGTCTTATTTTTAATCTTCAAACGCTTGATAGAACAGTCGAAGAATCCTACTGGTATTTTGGGTATGTGGATGATGAACATATGGAATCGGGCGTATTTGCCCATGGTCAAGTGGACATTTAAGTATATAACGGTTTATCCCCCAAAAAATGTATTAGATATTGGAATCGGGAATGGAGCCTCAACAAATCTCATTCGCAAACATTTTCCAACTAGTACGATTTATGGGATTGATTGTTCGAGCACTGCTGTAAAAGAAGCCCGAAAAAGAAATAGGGATGATGTAATCATTAAACAAGAAAAAATTGAAGAGACTGATCTTCCAACAAATTTTTTTGAATTGGTATTTGCTTTCCAAACGCATTTTCATTGGGAAAAATTGGATCAATCCTTTTCTGAAATAAAAAGAATCTTAGCACAAGAAGGAGAACTATGGATTGCTTGTGAGCAAACAAAAGTAAACTATTTTCTGCCAAATTTAGTAGAAGAGGAGTATCTTCGAGCTTACCTAAACGATTTAGGTCTAGAACTTGTTGACATTTATCAGACGACACCGTGGGTTTGTTACCGAATAATGAACTATACAAGTCAATAATTTAAAGCGCTTAATTATAATTATTATTGATTGATTACAATAGATCAACGATGTTAATGATTATCTTTCTCATTTAGGTGTTTCTGTTTTCAATTAGGATCTCCAAGTGCTATTCTCATATTGAAGATAAATGGAGGCGTTCGTATGAGTAATGTAAAGAAATTTTTGTTAACTGTAATGATCGGGATTGTAGCATTAATTTTAGAATTTGGTTTTCATCAAAATCAGCTGGCTTTTTGGTTAATTGCGATTGTTGGTGGTGTAATGACCATTTCTATGCTGATTGGAATGATCGAAACGCTTCGCTCTGGAAAATATGGAGTGGATATTTTGGCGATCACTGCCATTGTTGCTACGTTACTAGTGGGTGAATATTGGGCCAGCTTAATGGTTTTGATCATGTTGACTGGCGGAGATAGCTTAGAGGATTATGCTAGTCATCAAGCTAGTCGTGAATTACGTTCTCTTTTGGATAATTCTCCTCAAACGGCTCATCGAATCGACGGAGAGAGAATAAGCGATTTATCTGTTGAAGAAGTGCAAGTAGGGGACATCATCTTAGTCAAACCAGGGGAAGTGGTTCCAGTTGATGGTCGTGTGCTTTCAGGAGAATCTTTTGTTGATGAATCTTCATTAACAGGTGAATCCAAGCCAATAGAGAAGAAAATCAACGACGAGTTAATGTCAGGCTCTATTAATGGGGATGCTGCGTTGCGCTTTAAAGTAACAAAGGCAGCGAAGGACAGCCAATATCAGACACTGGTAAAACTAGTCAAAGAATCTGAGGCAAAACCAGCTCATTTTGTTCGCTTAGCGGATCGTTATGCTGTTCCTTTTACAATTATTGCCTATGTTATTGGCGGAGTTGCTTGGTTTGTATCAAAAGACCCTGTTCGTTTTGCAGAAGTCTTGGTCGTTGCTTCTCCATGTCCATTGATTTTAGCAGCACCGGTAGCACTAGTAGCGGGCATGAGTCGTTCAAGTCGTAATGGGATTGTCGTGAAAACAGGAACGACCATTGAAAAACTGGCACGAGCAAAAAGTATTGCGTTTGATAAAACGGGTACACTAACAGAAGGTAGATTATCTGTAGAAAAAATCAAAACAGTCACAGCCGAGGTTTCTCCAGAAGAATTGATGATCTATGCCGCGAGTGGCGAACAAGACTCTAGTCATATCTTAGCGAGATCGTTAGTTGCCTATGCAAAAGAAAACCATCTGTCTTTATTTCCAGTAACAAATTTGGAAGAAGTAACTGGTCAGGGAATCCAAGCTAAAGTTAACGGAAAAGAACTTCGTGTAGGAAAAGCTGTGTTCGCAGCCGCACCTGTAGAATTAAGCAATGAACAAACGGCAGTTTATGTTTCTATAAATAATATCTATGCGGGATACATCACCTTCACTGATATTGTGCGTGAAGAATCTGCTGAAACGATCACCTCATTGAACAGATTAGGTATTGAGAAAACCATTATGCTAACTGGGGATCATCAATCAATTGCAAATAAGATAGCTAGCGAGGTTGGCATTTCTGAAGTTCATGCGGAATGTTTGCCAGAAGAGAAAATCAATGTATTAAGAACGTTAAGTGGAGCTGAACGACCAAGTATCATGGTAGGTGACGGCGTCAATGATGCGCCAGCGTTAGCGATCGCTGATATTGGAATTGCGATGGGGGCACATGGTTCGACTGCTGCTAGTGAAAGTGCCGACGCAGTAATCTTAAAAGATGATTTAACTCGTGTCTCTGAAGCTGTTAGACTCTCACAAGATACGATGCGAATTGCTCGTCAATCTGTGTTGATCGGTATCGTGATTTGTGTGGTATTAATGCTGATTGCAAGCACAGGTGTAATACCCGCATTACTTGGTGCAGCATTGCAGGAAGTTATTGATACTGTTTCCATTTTATCTGCTCTGCGGGCACGAAAGGATCATTAAAAACAGCTCATCAATAAAAATCCGACCAACTATGCATAGGTGTAGTTGGTCGGATTTTACTCGTTTTTTAATAGCAATGTCCTGCGTTTCTTCCGCGTTGTCCACCAGAGCCTGAGCCATCACGCAACCCATGGTGGGAACCTGCTTGCCCTGAGTTGTTTGGTTGATCACTTGCTTGTGAGGGTGAAGTACTCGGCTGAGCTTGAGCGAGCGTACTCTCATTTGCTTGTTGCTGAACACTCGATGCATTACCTGTATAATTCGTTCCAGTGCTCTGCTGAGTATTATTTACAACCGTGTTTTGTTGTCCATATTGGTTTCCCGTACCATCCTGAGGCTGAACACCATAATTTGTCGTTTCTGATGCTGGAGTGGTGCTTGAGTCGGGAGTTGTCTGTATTTGCTTTTCTTCATAGTAAGGACAATCTGGGACTCTTGGCCCATCTGCTCTCCCTAATCCTGTACCATGCTGCTTTCCGTTACCGAGACGCGCACCAGAGCCGTCCTGAGGTCGAGCTGCTGTCTGATTAGTAGCGGCAGTATCTTGATTTAATTGATTAAGAATACGATCTTGACGTAGGGGACAATCAACCTGAGGCGCTTTATAAATGTTGTTAATCGTACAATATCGCAGCTCTTGGATCCCTTGTCTAGAAGTAGCAGCTCCATCGGCCTCTATACTAGTTAAACCGATTAGACCTACAAAAAGAAAAGCTGTAAGAACCTTTTTATTAATTTTGATCATGAGTGATCTCCTCCTTTCGACTATAGTATGGAAGGAAAATGTGTCAAAAGTATGGCAATTAATAAGAAGGTAGAACAATTTTTATTGTAAACTGTTGCGAATTAGACTCAGCAGTAATTTGTCCCTCATGTCGTCTAATCACTTGCTTGGCAATTGCGAGACCAAGCCCCGTTCCATGCTGATAGTTTTGTGGCTGCCGATGAAATGAATCAAATAGCTGATCTGTGTTTTCTAGTGGTGTGATAAGTTCATTAGAGAAGGTCAAGGTTATTTGAGAATCCTTATTTAAAACGGAAACTTCGATCAATGAGTTTGAAGGAGAATACTTAGTTGCGTTATCCAAAAGAATCTTGATTACCTGAGTAATACGCATATAATCACCAAGTATCAAACAAGGTTGATCTATCTGATTCGTTTTCTTTATCACTTGTCCTTTTTCCTTAAAGGCCAATCGATAGCTTCTCAAAGCGTCATCAAGGCAGTCTAAAGGATTAACCGCTTCCTTTTGAATTTGAAATTCTGTTGATTGTAATCGGCTTAATTCCAACAAGTCAGTTACGAGTCGTTCTAAATTGGCGCTTTCCTTTAGTAGCTGCGCTAGATATTCTTGCTTCTCGTTCGTGCTTAAGTATCCGTCGTTAATTGCTTCTAGAGAACTTTTTATCACCATTACAGGTGTGCGCAGCTCATGAGAAATTTGAGAAAGAAAGTCTTTTTCAGATTGTTCTTTACGATCACGTGCCGATTTGGCTTCTGCTAATCTTCGGCTTAACAAAGTCAGTTGATCAGCAAGTTCTTGCAATTCATCTTTTGATTGAATTGACAAGGATTCCCCATAATTTTCATTTGCTAGCTTATCAGTATAAACCCGCATAGATTCAATCGGCTTGACAAAGCGCTTAGACAGACGCCATGCTAGGAAAATTGCAACAATAACAGATCCAAGCAAACTTAAAAGCAAGATCAAATATCCAGAAATTTGATTCTTGTGAATGGCATCAACCTGCGAGTGCATTAGAACAATCCCTTGGACAGAACCACCAGATAGAATAGGGGTCGCAATCGTTAATTCCTGTAACTGAAAAAGCTTTCTCTTTTTTGAAACCTGCATTTTTTTTTGATTAAAAGCAGCACGTACTAGCGATTTCGCTTCAGTTGGAGGCGTGGTTTGATTAGTGGAATCTTCATGGTGATAGGAAATAATTGTGTTCATATTCGTATCAACTACCCATACATCTTCCCCGGCAATTTGATTAAGAAATCTCAAGAACGCACCATAGCCGCCCATGCCAGCTCCTTGTCCATTGCCCTCTCCTTGACTTTGATGAGTGGTAGATTGAAAGTAGCCTGAGAGCGTCTCGCTGATCAGTTCGCTGCGGTGAGTCATTTCCTCCTGATGCATATCTTCGGTTTGCTTTGCGAAAAGAATGCCAAAAAAGAAGGCAATCATAAGCGCAAAAACCAATAGCAACGCTGCAAATTGTTTAATTAGTCGAACGGTAATCTTCTTCATGAGGAAACCTCAATTCGATAGCCTTCACCCCAAACAGTTTCAATTTGACAATCCTCAACACCCGCTTTTTTCAATTTTGCACGAAGTCGTTTAATATGACTGTCGACGGTGCGACTATCCCCGTAATAGTCATACCCCCAAACGGTATCTAATAAATTATCACGGGTAAAAACTTTATGGGGATATTTTGCGAAAAGGAGAAGCAACTCAAATTCTTTTTTGGTCAGCTTAATTTCGTTATCATGAATCAATGCCTGTCGGCTTTCTATTAGTAAACGCATTGAGCCTAAGAGAATTTGTTTTTCTACTATTCCTTTTTCAAAATCGATTCGTCGCATAATCGCTTTGATTCGATAAAGAACTTCTTTTGCAGAAAAGGGCTTAATAATATAATCATCTGCGCCAATTTCTAAACCTAAGATACGATCTGCATCCTCTGATTTTGCGGTGATCATGATGATAGGGACGGTTGATTTCTTGCGAATCTGCTGACAAATTTCAAACCCGTTCACATGTGGCAGCATAATATCTAAAAGAATAAAATCAATAGCATGACTGTCGAAATAGGGGAGAGCATCTTTCCCATCATATACGACGAAGATTTCATATCCTTCTTCGTTTAAAAAACGGCTCAACACTTTGACGATTTGTTCATTGTCTTCAATAATTAGAATTCTCACGATTGCCTCCTTGAATGGTATTCATATTTAGTCATAAGAAAAAATGGATGATAGCTCATAAATAGTAAGAGACTTTATCACAAAAGAAAGTCTAAGGGTTTTATAATTTTACTGATCAGATCCAACAGCTTTTGTTTCGTTGGATGGACGATACGATGTTTAAGTTCACTTTTTTTATAAGTGGTTAAATTTTTGACCTGCAAACTTTCAGATTGATACTCCTGCATGATTTTTTCTAACTGATCATGAAAACCTGGGCTATCAATAAAGATCATATTCTCGCTGCTTAAAAAAGCGGAACGAGAGTCTAGATTGAATGAACCCACTGCACCAATCGTCTGATTTAACAAAATAGCTTTATGATGAAGAGAACCATCGCCCTGATATTCCCAAATGTCCATCTGCTTATTTAACTGCTCCTTTTGATGTAAATAACCAGCATAAGCAAATAAATTAGGTGAGGTCGCTGCAGAATTGGTAATCAAGGTCAAATCTTTAGGAAGCGGTTTCTTTCCGAACTGCTTCATTTTATCAGAAATGATTACATACGGGCTTTGAATGGTCGCTTTCTCAGATTCTTCTACATAACGAACAAGCTGCTTCCAGAGCAACGGTTTTTTGACTAATGTGCCGACAGGATTATGAAGTAACAACCCTGCGTTGATCCTATGAAAATCCAAGGTTGAAAGAATTTCTTGTCGCAATATTTTTTCGTGACGATTGTTCGCCTTTCTAATTTCATTTGTCAGGTTGTTCAAGGCTCTTCCAGTAAAAGGACGTGACGAATGAGAACGATCATAGTTATAGCGAGAAGTCCAAAGCTTGTTGAAGTATTTTCTTCCTTGAGCAATCAAAGAATTTTTTGATGAAGGACCATCCTTTTTAATAATTAGGTCATAGTCATAGGTCGCTTCGTAATCTTCGGATTTTAACATGAAACGATTGCCTATATTTTTTCCAGAGGATAGAAAATAATTATCATCCGCTAAAATTAGCTTATCGTGTAATACATTATTGATTTCCCAAGGCTTTAAAAGATTTAAACCACCCATGGTTTTTACTTCAATATTTTTTTCATCACGAAATATTTCAAAAGGGATTCTACTGGTGATACTCATCTCAGTGGCTAGACCGTTTAAAAGCAGTTTGATTTTAACACCGCGTTTTGCGGCCTCTAAAAGTTTTCCTACGAAGATTAGCCCACTATCATCATCAGAAATCGCATATTGCGATATATATAAGGTACTCTGTGCACTATCTATGAGCTGACAACGCAATGCCAAAGCTTGATCAAGCTTTGCCGTAACACAGACTGATTCATTTTGAATTTTTTTTGCGTAGAGGGCTTTTAAGGGTTCGGTCTCATCCTTTTCAGCTTCTTTAGCTACAGAATTTATTTGATGAAGATTATAAATACATACGCAAAGACCAAAATAAATGAAATAGATGAATAAAAAGATAATTATTTTTTTGAACAAAGAAAAGAACTTCATACTATGATCCCCCATTCGTATCCTCAGTCTCTATATAAACAGTTTATCATATAAAAACTAAGAGGGAATAATCTTGAAAAATCAATGTAAGCAAAATAAGACAGTCTTTCGGTCTAATTGAGCAATAATTTACAATCTAAATTTTTTGAAAGCGTTTTTCGTTATGATACACTGATTTTGTAAGTTTGAAATATAAAACATTTCGCTTTTTTAGAAGGGGATGGTGACATCAGAGTTCATCTATAAATTCATTTTATTTGGAGGTGTAAATTCATGTTTTCTTTTCAAGAGCGATCGAAAATGATTCAAAATTTAAGCGATCAAACATTTGATCTGGTAATCATTGGTGGCGGAATCACTGGAGCAGGTGTTGCTTTGCAAGCAGCAGCTTCTGGACTATCCGTCGCATTAGTAGAGATGCAGGACTTTGCAGAAGGAACATCTTCTCGTTCGACAAAACTCGTGCACGGAGGATTGCGTTATCTTAAAACCTTTGATGTCGAGGTAGTGGCGGATACGGTAAGTGAACGTGCAATTATTCAAGGAGTGGCACCGCATATTCCGAAAGCGGATCCAATGATTTTACCAATCTATGATGAACCGGGGTCTACCTTTAATTTATTTTCTGTAAAAGTAGCGATGGACCTTTATGATCACTTAGCAGGAATCACTGGCGGCAAGTACGCCAACTATATGTTGAGTAAAGAAGAAATTTTAAAAAGAGAACCACAGCTTGAGTCGAATGGCTTATTAGGAGGCGGCGTTTATTTAGATTATCGGAATAATGATGCTCGCTTAGTTATTGAGAACATCAAACGTGCCGTTGAGGATGGAGCAATTGCTGTTAGTCGATTAAAGGTCGAGGATATACTCCACGATGAACAAGGAAAAGTTTCTGGTGTGAAGGCGAACGATCTACTGAGCAATCAAGCCATCACCATCAACAGTAAGCTAGTAATCAATACTGCTGGGCCATGGTCAGATTTTGTAAATCAGTTAGATAAGGAAATTGATCATAAGCCGCATATGCGACCAACAAAGGGTGTGCATTTAGTTGTAGACGGTGAAAAACTCAAAGTGCCTCAACCAACTTATTTTGATACAGGGGAAAATGATGGTCGGATGGTTTTTGTAATTCCTAGAGAAAGCAAAACTTATTTTGGAACTACAGATACGGATTACCAAGGCGATTTCAATCATCCAACAGTAGAGCAAGAAGATGTCGATTATTTGTTAAAAATTGTCAATCGGCGCTACCCTGAGGCAAACTTAACCATTGAAGATATCGAGGCGTCGTGGGCAGGACTCCGGCCTTTAATTAGTGACGCTGGCGGTGATTATAATGGAACGGTGAAGGAAAAAATCAGCGATGAGAATTTTGAAAAAATCATCCGAGCGGCGGAAGATTATACTAACGGAAAACAGTCTCGTCCGGAAGTAGAAAAAACGATTACAGATGCCGCCAAAGAAGAACCAAAAGACAATCCTTCAGCCGTCTCTCGCGGCAGCGACTTGACCATCGCCAAAGATGGACTATTGATTTTATCTGGCGGGAAGTTGACGGATTATCGATTGATGGCTACTGGAGCAATGAAAAAAATTATTTCACTTTTGGCAGACGATGCTTTTCAATTAGTTGATTCTGAAAAGTATCCAGTTTCTGGTGGCGAAATCGATCCGAAAAATGTGGATGAAGAGCTGGAAAATATTGCGAAAAAGGGTGCGGGTATCGGCTTGAATGCTGAAGAAGCTAAGTTTTTGGCTGAGCTTTATGGGTCAAATACAGAAAAAGTGTTTGCACTGAAGGATGAAGGAACCTTTGACGGTCTTTCATTGGCAGAGTCAATGTCCTTGCGTTATGCAATGGAAGCGGAGATGACACTGACACCGGTCGATTACTTATTGCGTCGAACAAACTATATGCTGTTCATCAGTCATCGATTGATGGAAATCAAGGATGCTGTTGTTGAAGCTATGGCGGACTATTTCGAATGGTCATCGGCAACAAAAGAGGCCTACCAAGCAGAATTGGAGCAGCAAATCAAGGAAACTCAATTAACGGATTTAAAAAAGCACTAAATATTATATAAAAAGGAGTGGGAACATGGAGTCTTATATCATGTCAATCGATCAAGGAACAACGTCAAGCAGGGCAATCGTTTTCGACAAAGCAGGGAAAGAGGTAAGTTCTTCACAGAAAGAGTTTACGCAGCATTTTCCAAAACCTGGCTGGGTAGAACATGATGCAAATGAGATTTGGAACTCGGTCCAATCGGTTATTGCAGGTTCACTAATTGAAGGTGGGTTGAAACCCGATCAAATCGAAGGAATCGGGATCACCAACCAGCGTGAAACAACGGTCATTTGGGAGAAAGAAACAGGCCATCCAATTTATAATGCCATCGTGTGGCAATCGAAACAGACGAGTGATATTGCGGATGACTTGAAGGAACAAGGCCATTCAGAAATGATTCAAAAGAAAACCGGCTTATTGATTGATTCTTATTTTTCAGCAACAAAAGTAAAATGGATTTTAGACCATGTCGAAGGATCTCGCGAGCGGGCAAAAAATGGCGAACTGTTATTCGGAACAATCGACACTTGGCTTGTCTGGAAATTAACGGGTGGAGAAGTGCATGTATCTGACTATACCAATGCTAGCCGCACGATGATGTACAACATTTATGATTTGAAATGGGATCAAGAAATTCTAGATCTTTTGGATATTCCAAAAGAAATTCTACCAGAGGTAAAATCCAATTCAGAAATTTATGGCTACACAGCAGATTACCATTTCTATGGAAATAAAGTTCCAATTGCTGGTATGGCAGGGGACCAACAGGCAGCATTAGTCGGACAATTAGCCTTTGATAAAGGCATGGTGAAGAATACTTATGGAACAGGTGCCTTTATCGTCATGAATACTGGAGAAGAACCAATCCTTTCTGAAAGCGGATTATTAACGACAATTGGATATGGGATTGATGGCAAGGTAACCTATGCACTAGAAGGAAGTGTATTCGTTGCCGGTTCTGCCATTCAATGGCTGCGTGACGGGTTGCGGATGTTCCAAAAAGCACCGCAATCAGAAGATTATGCGAAACGTGTAGACAGCAGTGAAAATGTTTACGTTGTTCCTGCCTTTACTGGTCTTGGAGCACCATATTGGGATCAACAGGCTCGCGGGGCGATCTTTGGCTTGACTCGCGGAACAACAAAAGAGCATTTTATTCGTGCCACATTAGAATCTTTAGCATACCAAACAGCAGATGTTGTAAAAACAATGAATAAGGATTCTGGTACAGACATTAAATTATTGCGTGTAGATGGGGGCGCTTCGAAAAACGATCTACTCCTGCAATTCCAAGCAGATATCTTACAGACTCCAGTAGAACGGGCGCCTTACTTAGAAACCACCGCTTTAGGGGTTGCCTATTTAGCAGGTCTAGCTGTCGGCTATTGGGAAGATATTGATGATATCAAAAAATTCGCTTCAGAAGGTCAACGCTATGAACCAGTGATGGATAAAGAGATAACGGATGACCTTTACGAAGGCTGGCAAGAAGCCGTTCAAGCAACGATGCAATATAAACATCAACCAAAAGAAAAATAAGTAACTAAATCAGCTGTACAACGCGACAGATATTTAAGAGAGAAAATATAGTTGTACAGCTGTTATAGGAACAAAAAATAAGGGGATGAGTTTATGGACACGAGTATGTCAACGCAGGTAATCGGTGAAATTATTGGAACAATGGTTTTGGTTTTATTAGGTGATGGCGTCGTGGCTGGTGTAAGTTTACGTAAAACAAAAGCTGAAGGTGCAGGATGGATTGCGATCACTCTAGGCTGGGGGGCCGCAGTTACAATAGGTGCTTACGCGGCTGGCTATATGTCCTTTGCCCATTTGAATCCCGCAGTGACGATTGGAATGGCCATTGCTGGAAAAATTGGCTGGGAAATGGTTGTTCCTTATATCTTAGGGCAAATGGTCGGTGCAATTATCGGAGCAGTGTTAGTATACATTCATTACTATCCACACTGGAAAGAAACGAAAGATCAAGCGACTATTTTAGGTGTGTTCTCAACTGGGCCAGCCATTCGCAGTTTAGGCGCCAACTTAATTAGCGAAATTATCGGAACGTTTATACTAGTATTTGCGCTGCTAGCTTTTGGCATGAGCAAATTTGGCGATGGGTTGAATCCAATCGCTGTTGGTATTTTGATTTTAGTTATTGGACTTTCTTTAGGTGGAACGACTGGATATGCTATCAATCCAGCTCGAGACTTAGGTCCGCGGATTGCGCATGCCTTTTTGCCAATTCCAAATAAAGGAGAATCGGATTGGGGGTACTCTTGGGTCCCTGTTGTTGGTCCGATTATTGGTGGTATTTTAGCTGCATTATTGTTTATGATTTTACCAATGTAATTTTTGAGGGTAATAGAGGTTTTCTATTACCCTAACATGTTTATTTTTTGAACAATTTTTCATGAAAGGGACGGAGAAAACGATAAAAACACAACGACTGATCATTAGAAAATTTGTGCCCAGTGATTGGCGTGATTTGTTGGAGTATCTGTCAGATCCACGTGTTGTAAAATATGAACCTTATGAACCGATTAATAAGCAACAAAGCATAGAAATCGCAAAAAGTCATAGCGAATCGGATCAATTCTGGGCGGTATGCTTAAAAAACAAGGTAATCGGGAATATTTACCTTGAAGAAGTCTTAGAAGGAAGCTGGGAGATTGGTTTTGTTTTTCATTCTGACTATCAGCATCAAGGTTATGGTTACGAAGCGAGTTTAGGGATAATCAATCAAGTTTTCAACCAAGGAGCACATCGTGTATTTGCGGAGTGTCATCCGGAAAATCAAGCTTCCTGGAAGCTATTAGAAAAGTTGGGATTTAAAAAAGAAGGACATTTAAGAAAAAATATCTTCTTTAATAGAACCGAAGAAGGAAAACCTATATGGCAGGATACACTTGTTTATGGATTGCTTAAAGAAGATGGCGTTTTATAAAGGAAACACCTTAAACCAAGGAGGAAAAGCAAGTGAAAAAAATAATCAATGATCCGAAAAATGTCGTGGAAGAAATGGTCAGTGGTTTGGTTGGTGCGTATCCAGATTATGTCAAGCAAGTTCCAGAAACCTTAGTTGTTGCCAGAAGCGACGATTATGATCAAGTCGCATTAGTCAGCGGTGGTGGAAGCGGTCATGAGCCTTCTCATGCAGGCTTTGTAGGAGATGGGATGTTAAGTGCGGCGGTTTGTGGTCAAGTCTTTACCTCACCAACACCAGATCAGATTCATGAAGCAATCAAGGCAACAGATAAAGGAAAAGGGACATTAATGATCGTAAAGAATTATTCAGGCGATGTTATGAACTTTGATATGGCAAAAGATTTGGCTGAAATGGATGATATCGAGGTAGATTCTATCTTGGTTGATGATGATATCGCCGTTGAAGACAGCACGTATACTCAAGGACGTCGCGGCGTTGCTGGAACAGTCTTGGTTCATAAAATTATAGGCAGTATGGCACGTGAAGGAAAATCAGTATCCGAGCTAGCAAGCTACGGAAAAGAGCTTGTTAAAGACATAAAAACAGTCGGAATTGCTTTATCTGGTGCAACTGTTCCAGAGGTTGGTAAACCAGGTTTCGTGCTAGCAGACGATGAGATGGAGTTCGGGGTAGGAATCCACGGTGAACCAGGCTATCGTCGGGAAAAAATCAAAGATTCTTATGATATTGCGAAGGAAATTATCAGCAAGCTAAAAGCAGAATTCAACTGGCAGGCAGGCGACAGCTATGGATTATTTGTAAACGGAATGGGTGCTACACCATTGATGGAGTTATTTATCCTGTTCAATGATGCGAAGAAGATTCTCTCCGAAGAAGGGATTGAGCTTACGTTTAACAAAGTCGGCAACTATATGACTTCTCTTGAGATGGCAGGTGCCTCTATTACAATGATCAAATTAGACGACGAACGCCTACGTTTGTTGAATGAACCCGTTCATACAATCGCTTGGTAAAGAATCGATCACACTATCTGTCTAGCCGGCTGATAAAGACCCAATAATATTGGCAAAAATGAACAGAGTAACTAGTACGAATTAGGAGGTTCATCATGTTTACACCAGAAAATTTGCGCAAGACATTAGAATTATTCAATGAAAAGATTCAAATTAAAAAGGATTATTTGAGTGAACTAGACACACCGATCGGCGATGGCGACCATGGAAATAACATGGCTCGCGGGATGGACGCTGTAATGGCAGCAGATCTATCGGGAGAGCTGCCGGATATTTTCAAAGCAGCTGCCATGGCGTTGATCAGCAAAGTTGGTGGAGCATCAGGCCCTCTTTACGGCACAGCTATGATGGAAATGATGAAAGCCAGCAAAGATACAAGTGATCCAGAGCTTTTACTTAAAGCGGCTATCGCCGGAATAGAAAAACGAGGAAATTCGACTGTTGGAGAAAAGACTATGTTAGATTTATGGGTTCCTGCAGTAGAAAATTTAAATAACGGTACATTGAACCCGGCAACAATTGAAATTTTAGTAGAGAAAACAAAAAATATCAAAGCAACAAAGGGACGAGCATCTTATGTCGGTGAACGTTCGATTGGACACATTGATCCAGGTGCGATGTCATCAGCCTATTTCTTCGAATCTATGATTGAGGCAGGTGTTTTCAGTGAGTAGAGGTGTTCTATTGGTTTCTCACACAAAAGAAATTCCTGAAGGGTTAAAACGTCTCATTGGCGAAGTAGCCAAAAACGTTCCTGTAACAACTGCTGGCGGCCTAGAAGACGGCGGTATTGGAACTTCAATGGAACGAATTTCTCAAGCCATCGAGGAGAATACAGCTGACCAATTGTTAGCCTTTTACGATCTTGGCAGCGCAAAGATGAACTTAGAAATGGCTATTGAGATGACGGATAAAAAAGTTACTCTCTTTGATACAGCTTTAGTCGAAAGTGCATATACGGCATGTGCTTTATTAGCGGCAGATGCTGCCGAGGAAGAAATAGAAAAACAATTGGCGGAATTAAAAATAAAATAAAATCCAAAATACGTAGAGAAGTCAGAAAAACTGACTTCTCTTTTTTTATAAAATAACTAAGTAAGAAGAAACTATTGTTTTTTTGATGATTTGACATCAAAAAAAAGAAAATATTCGCTTTTGGAATATGCTATGATTTTTCCAAAAGGGGGAATAGAAATGGAAATCATTAAAGAAACAAAATTACTAGAAGAATTAATTAGTATTCGGCGACATCTACACCAAAATCCAGAGGTTGGAATGGCACTTCCCATTACTAAAAACTTTGTCTGGCAAAAATTGGTTGAATATGGCTATGAACCAAAAGCCTGCGGAAAAATGGGCATCACTTGTACGATCGGTCAAGGAGAGAACGTTTTTTTATTACGGGCGGATATGGATGCGCTACCATTAATGGAAGACACGGACTTATCTTTCCGGTCAAGAAATGGCGCGATGCATGCCTGCGGACACGACATGCATACAACGATGCTCTTAGGTGCTGCGAAAATATTGAAGGAGCGAGAAATGGAGTTGAAGGGGACAGTAAAATTACTTTTTCAACCAGGGGAGGAGATCCTTCAAGGGGCAAAGGATTGTTTAGAGGATGGCTTATTAGACAATCCTAAAGTTAACGCCGGTGCGATGATCCATGTTTTTCCGTTTAAGAATTTACCAGTAAAAAATGTGTTGGTTGCGCCAGTTGGAACATTCATGGCGAGTGCAGATTGGTTTGAAATTAAAGTAGCAGGAGTTGGTAGCCACGGCTCGATGCCAGAAGTATCCATTGATCCAATCAATGTTGCTACTAAAATCTATGATGCCCTACAAACCCTTTCAGCACGTGAAATAAGTTCAGCAGAACGCTTTGTTCTTACGATTGGTGAGTTTGTCGGAGGAACACCTGGTTCATCGAATGTAATACCAAACTCCGCCTATATGAAAGGAACATTACGCACCATAAAAGAAGAAGTTCGTCAACAGATCAAAAAACGAATGGTTGAAATTTCAGCGGCGATCGGACAGGCATTTGGGGCACAGGTCACGGTTGATTTTACGAATGGCTGCTGCAGTAACGAAGTAGATCAAGACGTGACAGCCACGGTAAAAACTAGGTTAGAAAAAGTCTTTCCTTCAAACATTCTTCAACAAGCACCACTGGCAGTCCCTATGATGGGAAGTGAAGACTTTGGTGAAATCAGTCATCGAATCCCAACAACCACATTATTTATCACCGCGGCTGATACAGAACTGATGCTGCATAATCCTAAAATCGTTTTAGATGAAAATATTTTGGAGTTTGGCGCAAATGTCTATGTAGAAGCTGCTTTGGCTTTTCTCGAAGGTGCATAAAATGATGGAAAAAAATAAAATAAATCGCTCTTTGCTTTTAATATTTCTAGGCTATACTTGTGTCTATCTCGATAAAAATATTATCAGCCTATCAATTATTCCCATCGCACAAGATTTAGGAATGAATGCTGGGCAAAAAGGGCTGGTTTTGAGTGCCTTTTTTCTAGGTTATACCTTATTTCAAATACCCTTTGGTTTTTTGGGCAATCGTTTAGGTACTCGTAAAGTCATGATTTTTGCGATTTTACTAATTGGTACTTTGATGATTTGTTTAGGTTTTGGCTTTTCCTTATTTTATCTGCTGTTTATCCGTTTTATTGCCGGATCATTTGCCCATGCAGGCTATCCGTCAGCTGTTAGCGGATTTGTAACGAAAGAAGTAGAACCGGCCAAACGGGGAGCTGTTCAGTCATCGATGATTGCTTCTTCTGGTTTCGCAGGGATTGTAGGGCCTTTACTCGTCGCTCCCTTGTTAACTTTTGTCGGCTGGAAAATGACCTACTTTATTTATGGTAGCATTGTCTTGGTCATTGGATTGATCATGGTACGTGGAATCCCAAAGACAGCCGGCGTGCCTCTTGTTACGGCTAATCAGTCGAATGTTTCTTTTATCAAGATGATCAAAGATCGAAATGTATGGGTCATGGTATTTGCTGCCTTTTTCATCAATGCCGCCGTTTACGGGATGACAGGATGGATTGCCTCGTACTTAGTGGATGAATTTCAATTAAGCATGAATAATATGGCGATGATGACTGCGTTAATTGGCCTTGTTATGATGATTAGCGCAATATTTGCCGGATCTGCAGTTAGTCGCTATTTTAAGAACCGAGAAAAACAAGTGATCTTAGTTGCTTCGATTGCAGGAGGATTAGTGTCTTTTCTGCTTTCAAAAAGTCAGTCACTAATTCTGAGTATGCTCTTTTTAGCGATTGCAGTAGCTGCTGCTAGTGTCGGTTTTGCGACATTGATGAGTTTGCCTGTAAAATTATTTGCAGAACGAGAAGTTTCTACAAAATATGCCATTATTAATGCAATAGGCGTTTCAGGTGGATTTTTTGCACCAATGATTATTGGGGCATTAGTTAATACTAGTGGTTCTTATGAAGGAGCCTTCACCTTCATTGCTTTAGTTTTTGTTTTAGCTGGCTTCGTTTCTCTTGCTATCCAATCAAACAGTGAGAAAGAAATAATTGGAGAGTTAGAACGCTAAAATTTAAATTTTTAGAGTCATCAGTTATTTTTCTGATGGCTTTTTTAATGTTCATTTGTTGAATGTTGTAAATAAAGAGAGACTTATGGCATCTGTAAAACTTAATAATAATTATTTGTATTATTGTTTAATAATTTGATAAAATACACTTGTGATAATAAATAATATTTATTTTATGTAGATAGAGGAAAAGTTGCATTGATTTGAATTTTGGTAGGGGGAAAATGAATGGAAAAGAAGCGCTTTAAAATGTACAAAAAAGGTAAGAATTGGTTAATCGCACCAATTGTTTTCTTAGGGATTTTAGGTGCTGTTGGTATTGGGATCGATAAAAATGATGTCTATGCCGATGAGATTGAAGCTGTATCCACTCAGCAAGCTGTTCCAGAAGAACCGATCAGCACAGAGGCCAATGAGATTGAAGCTAATGAGTCAAATCAAGCAACGACGCCAAATCCTGAAGAAACTGATACAGATGGAGTCATCGAACAGGCTGAAAATGACGCTGTTGAGCTAGATACTCCTGGAATAGCTCCTACTTCAAACGATAATATGGGAAATCATTCAATTGAACAAAAGAATGACGAAACAGAAAACGTTACCGTAGAAGAACCAGAACCTGAAAAAGAGATTGAAACGACAGATAACAGTGCTGAAGAAGTGCAGACGGAAACAACCGTGTCCTCAAATGCACTAGTAGAAGAACAAAAAGAGACTACAACTGTTCAATCTAGCCAACCCGTAGAAAAGCAGACTGCCTCTTCTGCGGCTAAAGCAGTGACGCAATCTTCTTCAGCTGCAGTTAGCAGAGCGGAAACAACTAAAGCGGCTGCCAGAGTCGCCATTTATCGTGTGTATAATCCAAACTCTGGGGAGCATCTCCATACTATGAACGCGGGTGAGCGTGATTATTTGGTTCGACTTGGTTGGCGCAATGAGGGAATCAGTATGTATGTGAATGGAACTGGAAATGATCTTTATCGCTTATATAACCCTAATTCTGGCGAACATTTCTACACCTTAACAGCTAAAGAAAGAGATAATCTGAAGAAGCACGGCTGGCGTTATGAGGGAATCGCCTGGAAAACACCAAAAACGGGACAACCGATGTATCGTGTTTTCAATCCAAATGCACGGGGCGCGGGTTCCCACCATTACACGATGCTTCTAAGTGAACGAAACGATTTAATTAAAAGAGGTTGGCGTAACGAAGGAATTTCTTGGTACACTCTTGGCGGATCACAAAGTGTCGCTTCCTATGCCTTGCTGAATGCTCCATACATCAATCAAAATAGTGCCGGTTATCCGATGGGCTGCGAAGCCGCATCATTATTGCAGGCCTTACAAAATAAAGGCTATGCTAAGAAATACAATTTGAAGAGCTTTATTAAGGAAATGCCTATGTCGCCAAATAACAATCCTAACAATGGCTTTTCGGGACGCCCTGATGTGATCAAGCCCAATATCTATCATTCAATTTATGCAAAACCGTTGGCACAATGGGGGAATAAATATGGGAAGGTCGCGGATATTTCCGGCTGTTCTGTCGAAACATTAAAGGATGAACTCCGTAAGGGGAACCCAGTTGTTGTCTATGTAACAGGAAACTATGCGAAGCCAGTCTATGGTAAGTACTGGTGGGGAACAGGGATTGACAATGCCCACGTCGTAACCCTGGATGGCTTCAATGAGTCGAACAATACGTATCATATCTCCGATCCAAATGCTGGCAAATACTGGGTATCCGCTAGTAAATTTGAAGCTAGCTACAATTTAAGAAGATCCGCTGTTGTTGTAAGATAAGCAGTGAGGAAAACAGCCAACCGCTTTGTCAAAGGGTTGGCTGTTTTATTTTATTTACGTTCGGGAAAACGGAAGTCTTGAAGCGCAGTATTCAAAAATTGATTGAATTCTTTCATTAATAGAAACTTCTCTGTGGTCTCTGTAACAAAATCATCGGCAGAAAGGATTTCTTCATCACTAATGGGTAGTTCTAAGTACATACTTTTATATTTCAAATAGTCTCCAATAGAGGTGTTAGCATAATCTTCATAGCCCCGCGGGATTCGCTTTAATTGATTTCCTTTCACCTGATAGTATTGTTTGAAGGCCGGCTTTTCAATAATCGAGAAAAATTGAGCTTCGTGTTCAATTAAAGCTTGACGAATACACTCTGTAGCGTCAGAAAACATATCCGCAAATAATCCTCCGCCTAAAAAAGACTGATTGTTTGGTTTCAAGAAAATGAAGTAACCACAGGGGATCGGTAGTTTTCCGTTTGGTCCGATATGAGCACGAAAAACAGGATTATAAGGTGATTTATCATGACTAAAGCGTGTATCGCGATTAAGCTTGAAAGTTAAATTTTTTGCTGGTATCAAAGGACTGTCAGGATCTTTTTCGTGAAGACTTTGAGAGAGGCTGTCTATCAATTGATTGAACGCTTCAGTCGCTTCCATCCTAGCTTGCTTTGTTTCGTGGAACCATTCACGGTTGTTGTTTTTCTCTAGTTCAGATAAGTAGTTAAAGATTTTTTTATAGGTCATAAAAGTCCATCCTCCTGGGTTAGTTCCGATAATTGTTGTGATCCAAGCAGTTCTTTGAGAAACTGTTGAGGATCAAAAGTAGATTGATAGTGAGACAAGGTTTCAAATAGAAGGGTTTGCTCATCTAAAAATTCCATATTTTGTTTTTGATGAAAAATTGTTCCTAGCTTTGATTTTTTTAAAGAAGAATAATCGAGCTGGGAAGGGTTGAGTCGCTTTTGTTGAATAGCAAAGGGGATTCTCTTTTTACACTCACAGCTGCCACCAGCTACTCCACAATGAGCACTCAAAAAACTTCCCATTCGTTTTCGTGTGCGAGATAGCTTCTTTCGATAGGCTTCCGGTGTCATTTTTAATAAGCCACCGGCTAGCTGACTATTCATTTTAAACATCGTTCCCAAAATAAAAACACAGCGATCTTGAGGACTTAAGCACTGCAACATAATATTTGTGCAGGAAAGTTTCAATTCCTCAGCAAGCTCGTCTTCTTCTAAGCCGAAATAATTCTCATCAGTTACTGGAATCGACTGTTCTAGATCTTCCGCCATAAGATTAAAGGTCAGTTTTTCTTTAAAGGACCGATTTTTTTGATTATTTATCAGATAATTGATGGCAATTCGATAAACCCAGGTGCTAAAGCGGCTATATTGCTTAAAAGAAGATAGGTTTGTCATTGCCTTAAGCAGAATTTCTTGCGTTGCATCCTCAGCATCAAAAACATTTCCCAACATCCTTAAAGAAAGATTGAATACACTGTCTTTAACTGAAGCTAATAATTCTGCTAAAGCATCGGAATTTCCTGCCAATGAGGCTTCAACGAGTAGTCTTTCTTGATCGTTTTCCATTATTTCCCTCCTTTAACCCATTAGACAAACGAAGAGGATAAGTGTGACATAAATTGTCCTGCTTTCTTCTATTTTGTCAGATTTTTCCTTTTCTTGCTATGAATAATTCAAGTCAAATAATCTTCAACACTCTATTCAACAGTTTCTGATTATTCATAAAGTGTTGAACTTTTTTTATTAATGTCCGACAGTTCTTCAAATAGAAGAGGAACAATAACTGGCATCGTGCTTGCTTAATGAAAAGTGAAAAATATGATTGACTTTGAATCAGCTTTTTTTAATATAAAGAGAAGGGGGAAAGTGTATGAAAGAGGAATTATTAAATTATTTAAAGAATCAAACAGCTTTTCTCAATTTAGAGGATCTAAGCGAATTGTTCACTGCATCCAAATTAGCTGAAATTTTCAACGTAAAACGAAACACCGTGAGTCAGTATTTAAACCAACTGACTGAAAGCGGAGAGCTTGTAAAAATAAATTCCAGACCGGTTTATTATTTTCACAAAGGAGCCTTTGAAAAGCAATTTTTTGGGTTACGCACGAATCATTATGAAAGCGTTCAAATGATTTTAGCTGAGCAGCCGATGTTTGGGAAAGAGCAGGACTTCTTTTCGCTTTTGATTGGCCATGATAAAAGTCTCAATCGGGTCATTGAACAAATCAAGGCGGCGCTTAATTATCCTGATGGTGGTCTGCCGGTGCTGATCAATGGGGAGAGCGGTACTGGGAAAAGCTATCTAGTCAAGCTGGTTCATCATTATTGCATTCAAAAAGAGCTGTTACCAGAAGACGCACCGTTCATCACCCTAAACTGTGCTCAATATGCGAACAATCCTGAATTGTTGACGAGTAATCTTTTTGGCAGTGTGAAGGGAGCCTATACAGGAGCAGAGACGGATCGGAAGGGAGCCTTTGAAGCCGCTGATGGCGGGATACTATTTTTGGACGAGGTACACCGCTTAAATGCGGAAGGTCAGGAAAAGCTCTTTACGTATTTAGATCAGGGAGAGATTTATCGGATGGGGGACACTAGTCACCCAATAAGTGTTCATACCAGATTGTTTTTTGCGACAACAGAGGATTTAACGAGTAATTTTTTGAATACCTTTATTCGGCGTATCCCAATTCAAGTGACGATTCCTTCTTTGCAGGAGCGAGCGAGAAATGAACGTTTAGAATTGATCTATTCTTTTTTGATCCATGAACAGACGAAAATCAAAAGGGAGCTGCTGATTACAGGGCAGACTTTGGAATTATTGGCTAGTGGAAACTTTAAGGGGAACATCGGTGAGCTAAAAAATATCATTAAAGTCATGACAGCTAAGGCGCTTTCTGAAGTAAGTCCTGACCAGCCAGTAAAGCTGACTATTTATCACTTGCCAGAATCTTTGCTTTCAATGAATAGTTCTAATTTGCAAAACTCACTGCCTGAGGAAGTTTTGATCAATAGTGAATCGCGTCTGGATACTTTAATGTTAGCAAATACCCAGAGCCAGAAACGAGTAGAGGATTCTTTTACTAAGATGATTTTGGAATATCAAAAGTCTCAAGGGCGATTAAGCGACTGTCAATTGAATTTAAAAGAAATCGTCGATCAGCTATTTGATTACCTGCTGTTTGAAACGGATCGTCAGCAAAAGCATGAGATGCTCTTGTATCTTACTCAATATGTTCGTGAAACTTTTCGACAAATGGAAAGTGCTTATCAGATTAAGTTTAACGGTAATAGTGTCTATGCTGTCGGGTACTACTTATTTCAGCGAGGCTCTAGTCGTTGGATGTCTGAGGACACTCAAATCATGGAGCTGATACGTCAGCTAGAAACACAAATCTCTGAAGCCTATCCAGCGAGCTATCATTATGTTCAGAGAATTCTTGAGCTGTGTAAGCCAAAGGTAGATATCGAAATATCAGCAATGGATCGCATTGTATTGACCCTATATTTGAAAAAGGCTGATTGGACGAAAGAGCAAGGAATGGCAAAAGCGGTAATCGTCGCTCATGGCTATGCGACGGCCAGCAGTATCGCCAATGTAGCCAATCGCTTTTTAGGAAAAGATGTTTTTGAATCCTTTGATATGCCTTTGGATGTGACACCGCAGCAAATCGCGGAAGAAATTTTGGATTATAGTGAAAACAATGATATCTCAAATGGGTTGGTTATTCTAGTAGATATGGGTAGTCTCAAGGAAATTTATCAATACTTTCCAAAACAAATCAATGTTCCGATCGTTATTATGAACAACGTAACTACGCCACTAGCGATCGCTGTGGGTGAAAATATCAAGTTTCAACGAACATTGAATGAGCTGGCAACTAAATCTGCCGAGGAAGCACATTTTGATTGGGAAATCATTTATCCTGAGGAAAACCGAACCAAAGCGTTATTGACTACCTGTCAAACAGGAATCGGAACAGCTACGCAAATTTGTCATTTACTTGAAAAAAGCTTGCCTAGTACGTGTGAGTTGAAGATACTTCCTTACGAGTATCGTGTTTTAGAAGAGAAAAAACTAGATGAGACTGTTTTTTCAGTTTATGACGTGTTAGGAATTATTGGTACCGATGATCCTCAAATTCCAAAGATGCCGTATTTATCCTTAGAGGAACTGATTTCTGGTGATGAACAGCAGATCCTTACAGAATGGTTAGCCTCCGTGATGACGGAGGAAGAAAATCAGATTTTCAATACCAATGTGATTCGTAATTTTTCTTTGGAAAAGGTCATTGATTCAGTTACTATACTTGATACAGATAAAGTTATGAGTGAGATCGATCTATTTATGCGTGACTTAGAGTTGGCTGGAAGAATCCAGCTATCAAACGCGAAAAAGCTTGCTCTTTATGTACATGTTAGTTGTTTGATCGAACGGCTAATCCGAAATGTTCCGATTGAGACCTACGAAGGTTATGCGGAACTGTATCAGTGTCAAAAAGAACTCTTGGAAATCATCAAACAGGCGTTTAGTGTCATAGAAAGAGATTATAGTGTCACGATCCCTGATTCTGAACTCGCTTATATATTCGATATTATCCATGAAAAGTCTGATACTTCTATGAAAGACGAAGAATTTTAGCAAAGCAAGCGGTGCGCCACTAAAGTTGGCACACCGCTTGCTTTTATTATAAGTGTAGAAGAGATTGAGAGGTGAATCGTATTGGAAAGAAAACTGGTTCTAGCATCCCATGGCAAGTTAGCGTCAGGAATGCGTTCTTCTTTAGCACTGATCTGCGGAACCCAAATAACAGTGGAAACATTAGATTGCTATTTAACAGAAGATTTCGACTTAGAAAAAGAAGTAAATGAACTGCTGGAAAAGTATCGCCAGCAAGAATTGGTTGTGGTGACTGATTTATTCGGCGGCAGTGTAAATAATGAATTTTTAAGTCATATTGATCGTTCGAACTTCTATTTAGTCGCAGGAATGAATTTGCCATTTTTAGTAGAACTAACGATGCAGCTGCAAAGCGCTGAATCTCTGCCGCAGCTCATCGAAACAGCGTTGGAGTCATCGAAACAGATGATCCAATTTTGTAATCAAGTGGTCAAAAAGGAACTAGCAGAAGAAGAATTTTAATCATAAGAAATGGAGGAGAAAAAAATGATTTTACTAACAAGAGTGGACCATCGATTATTGCATGGGCAAGTGGCATTTTCATGGACGCAGGGGTTGGGAGCCGATTGTATTTTGATCGCAAATGATGACGTTCCTACAAATGAGCTGCGTAAAACAACGATCAAATTAGCCAAGCCGCAGGGAGTCAAATTGGTTATCAAAAATATTGAAGACTCGATTGCGGCACTTCAAAGCGGCGTGACAGACAAATATAAATTGTTTATCGTCGTGGAATCGATCGCAGATGCAAAAAAACTAGCAGATGCGTATCCACAGATCCAAAAAATTAATTTAGGCGGCATCAAGGCAAAAGAAGGCACAAGAAGCATCGGGAAAGCGGTAAATGTTTTACCGGAAGAGGAAGAAGTTCTAAAGGAAATGGTAAACAAAGGGATTGAAGTTGAAATTCGACAAGTTCCTACTGATAAAAAAGTCGCTGTCACTGAAGTTCTTTAAAAAAGAAAGGTTGAAGAAATATGCTTATTCAAGCAATTTTACTTGGGTTAGTCGCATTTATTGCTCAGTCTGAGTATGCGTTAGGGACCTCGCTCTTGTCCCGACCAATCGTAACGGGATTATTTACGGGGATCGTACTAGGGGATATGAAGGCCGGCATTATTATGGGGGCAACATTAGAGTTAGCATTTATTGGTTCCTTCTCAGTCGGAGCGGCGATTCCGCCGGATGTTGTTACTGGTGGTGTTTTAGGAACCGCCTTTGCGATTACCGCCGGTGCAGGAACAGAAACAGCTTTGCTTCTAGGATTGCCAATTGCGACCTTGACATTGATTCTGAAAAATATTTATCTTGGAATTTTAATTCCAATTATGAACCAAAAGGCTGATAAATACGCTGAAGAGGCCAATTATAAAGGTGTTGAACGAATGCACTTAGCCGCTGGTCTGGGACTTTCTTTGATGCTTGGTTTAGTCGTAATGATCTCATTTATGGTGGGTAGTAAAACAGTCGGTAATTTGCTAGCCATGATTCCAGAATTTATTCAACACGGCTTATCTGTGGCGACTGGTTTAATTCCAGCATTAGGGTTTGCCATGCTTGCTAGATTATTAATCAATAAGCAAGTGGCTCCGTATTTCTTCTTAGGCTTTGCTCTAGCTGCTTATTTAGAAATTCCGGTAACAGGAATCGCTATTTTCGGCGCCATCGTTGCGGTGGTTGTGGTGAATATTATGAATGTGCACGGCGGTCAGAATAATAGTGCTCAAACTTCAACAGGGGAGGTAGTTGATGATGACTTCTAATGAAAAAGATGAGTTAAAAATCACGAAAAAAGATTTAAGCAAGGTGTTTTGGCGCTCTTTCCAAATGGAATTCTCTTGGAACTATGAACGTCAGATGAATCTCGCCTACTGCTACGCCATGATTCCAATCCTGAAGAAGCTGTATAAAACCAAAGAAACAATGGCTGCCGCATTGAAGCGTCACTTAGAGTTCTTCAATACTACCCCGCATATTGTAACGCTGATCTTGGGGATTAACGCAGCGATGGAAGAAGAAAATGCCAACGACCCCAATTTTGATGTTTCGACCATTGATAATATTAAAACCTCATTAATGGGTCCGCTAGCCGGCATTGGTGACTCCTTCTTCTGGGGAACCCTACGCTTGATCGCTACAGGTGTAGGAACGTCGCTAGCCATGCAAGGAAATATCTTAGGCCCGATTCTATTCTTGGTTATTTTTAATATTCCACATTTATTGTTCCGCTATTTTGCAACTTCATGGGGCTATAAATTAGGGACAGGCTTTTTGAAGAAAATTCAAGAAAACGGCATGATGGGCAGTCTAACATTAGGCGCTTCGATTATTGGGTTGATGGTTGTTGGTGGAATGACCGCCTCAATGATCGATATCAACATTCCACTAAAAATCGGTACGGGAGAAAATGCTGTGACCGTACAAAGTATTTTTGATGATATTGTACCAAGAATCTTATCCTTAGGCGCTTTCGGAGCAGTCTTCTATCTGTTGAAAAAGGAAGTCAAAGCATTGACGATTTTATTAGGGTTAGCTATTTTTGGCATCCTTGGTTCATGGATCGGTCTCTTTTAAGAATGGAGGAATAGAATGACAACAAAAACAATGCTTGATTACATCAATCAAGAGCAGGAAACATTATCTAAAGTTTTGAAGGACTATGATTTTTCCAGCGATTCGAAATTTTCTACAATGGCTACCGTCACCATTTTGGCTACCGGCTCTTCCAACAATGCCTGTTTGTCTGCGAAGGCAGCATTTGAACATCTGGCGGATGTGAGCATCACTATTGAAGAGCCTTATAACTTCAACCATTATGGACGATTGATTAAGGGAACAGATACAATCATCGGTGTGTCGCAAAGCGGAAAGAGTGCTTCCACCATCGATGCGATGAAGCAATTAGATGAGCAGGAAATTCAACGAATCGTTTTGACGAGTGATCTAGACAGTCCGATTGCTCAAGTCGTCGATACTGTCATTGATTTAAACACTGGAATTGAAACAGTTGGTTTTGTAACGAAAGGCTTTTCGGCGACAATTTTACAGTTGATTTTATTAGCGATCAAAGTAGGGGTATCGAAGAATAAAATTGATGAGCAACGTTTGGTCGAGCTGAAGGAAGAATTACAGAAGGCGATTGAAAAAATTCCAGCAGTGATTGCCCAATCTGATGAGTTCTTTAAACAGCATGAACCGCTTTTGAAGCTTGGTGGCCGATTTGTTGCTCTAGGCTATGGACCAAACTGGGGAACGGCGAAGGAATTTGAGACGAAATTCACGGAAACAGTTCGCCGTCCCAGCCAAGGCTTTGAACTGGAAGCATATATGCACGGCCCTTATCTAGAAGCAAATTGGGAGCATACACTGTTCTTCATCGAAACACCAAGCGTCAATCAAAGCAGATCACAAGCATTAGCGGATTATATGGATAGCTCTGTCGGAAGTATTCTAAAAGTAACCACAGAAAAAAGTTCTGATAAGAATACTTTGGGCCTAGCTATCACGATTCCAGAGATTTTCTCACCATTACTATTGATTATTCCATTCCAATTATTCGCTTATCGCACAGCGACAGCAAAAGGAATCGATTTAAGCAAACGAATTTTTGATGATTTTGATTCGGTATTAAAAAGTAAAATATAAAAGTTGAGGGGTTTAGAACATGTTGAAATTTAACGAGCAGCAACAGATTGATGATATTCAAGGGGCTTTGGCATTACGTCCACAGGTTGAACAAATTATCGACGAAGTTATGGAAAAAGGCTATGACAATATTTTTTATCTAGGGATTGGCGGAACCTATGCATCGGCTATGCAGGCAGTAACATACATTAACGGCCGCAGTGAATTACCAGCATATGTACAGCATGCAGCAGAATACTACACTACCGGAAACCGTCGATTAACTAAAGATTCACTGGTCATTCTTTCCTCAGTGACAGGAACAACTGAAGAAGTCGTCCGAGCGGTGAAGGAAATCAAAAAAGTAGGGGCTACACTATTAGGATTTATTGATACTGCGGGCACTAGCTTAGCGGAAAGCTGTGATCATGTGATTACTTATCCGGCGCCTGGAACGGAACAAATCAAGTTCTTTATGGCTGCAGATCGCTTGATGAATAAAAATGGAGATTTCCCTGATTATGAGGAATACTATGGTGAGCTGGAACAATACCTAGCGAAAGGGTTAGTAGAAGCTGAGAAACAAGCGGAGGATTTCGGACGTGAATTTGCTGAAAAACATCGCCATGATGCTATGCATTACTTTATTGGAGCCGGAAATCAATGGGGAGCGGTCTACTCTTATGCAATGTGCTACTGGGAAGAACAAAGTTGGCTGCGTTCTAAATCCATTCATGCAGCAGAATTCTTACATGGAACATTAGAAATCGTGGACGAAACAACGCCAGTGACTTTGTTCTTAGGAGAAGATGAACAGCGACCATTGGCAGAGCGAGTGAAAAACTTGCTGCCACGTATTTGCGGGAACTATACCTTCATTGATTCAAAGGACTATCCGATTGAAGGTATCAGTGAGAAAAACCGTGGACGCGTATTGCCGCATCTATTGATGCATTGTGTGACCCAACGAATCGATGCCCATGTAGAGAAATTAAATTGTCATCCGTTGGATATTCGTCGCTATTACCGTCAGTTTGAGTATTAATTTAGAAACCTCTTTGCGGGAGCAAAGGGGTTTTTTACTGGTATATTAAATAAGAAAGCACATTCAAAGCATCTAGCCCAACAACACTATATATTGTGTTGTTTTTTTACATATCACGAAATAGACACAAAATCTAGACTTTACTTCGAAAAAAAATAGGAGTACTATTATCAAGGATTTGAAAGAAAATTTTAGTTTAATGAGAGAGGATGGATGAAACGATGCTATTGATAGCTGGCACGATTGGTGCGGGGAAAAGCAGTCTGACAGATATGTTGTCACAGGAAATGAACTCAAAACCATTTTATGAGAACGTGGATGACAATGAAGTACTGCCATTGTTTTACTCGAATCCAGAAAAATATACATTTTTGCTGCAGGTATTCTTTTTGAATAAACGATTTTTAGCGATGAAGGATGCCTTGCCGCAAGCAGATAACGTACTGGATCGTTCGATTTATGAAGACAGTCTGCTTTTTCATTTAAATGCGGACCTTGGTCGCGTAAGTTCGGAGGAAGTGAAGCAATACGATAATTTGTTAGATACGATGTTAAAAGAATTAGAACAGATTGCGCCGAAAAAAAGACCCGATTTGCTGGTACACATCAAAGTCTCATTTGATGTCATGCTGGAGCGGATTGAAAAACGTGGCCGAGATTATGAACAAATCGCTACGAATCCAGAGCTATATGAGTATTACAAACTGGTTAATGAACGTTATGAAAAATGGTTTGACAGCTTCACGATTTGTCCCAAAATTCAAATTGATGGAGACCGCTATGATTTTGTTGCTGATCCAAAGGCAGCAGAAATCGTGATCAATCAAATCAAGGAAGAAACCAACAAGCTGAACGTATCAACGTTCAAGAACGCAAGCTATTATTCAAGTGAAAAGATGGAAAAAGGGATTTTTTAAACGTCCTTTTTTTCTTACTAAATAAAGAACGACCGTTTTCTAGAAGGAGCCAATTATGTTAAATTATTTCAAGTTTTTACTTCACCAATTAAAAGGCTGGCCACAACAAAATTATTACCTCTTTTTCTTTAGTTTAGGCTGCCAGGTGATGACATTAGTCAATCAGCCAATCACCTTTCTTACAGTGATTACCTTTATTGGAACGACTCTAGGGGTACTGTGCATTCTCTCGATTAACGCCGCGAAATCGGTCAATGGTATTTTAGGAATTATTTCTGCGATTTGCTTTATTTATGTAGGCTATTCCGCTAAAAACTACTTAAGCATCGGGGAGCAAATCGCGTATATGATCACACTGGATATTCCCGTATTACTAAGTAAAGAGTGGAACCATAATATGGCGTCTAAGATTCGCAAGTTTACTGGGAAAACCTGGTTTGTGGCAATTATCAGTACAATCGTTGTGTACTTTGCTTCCGGCTTTCTGATTCAACGCTTTACGGACGATCCTCGTCCTTGGATTGATGCAATCGCCTTTTCAATTAGCTTAAGTGCAGGCATTATCAGCTTCTTACGTTACAATAATCAATACTTTTGGTGGTTGGCTTCAGGGCTTGCCCAAATGGTTCTTTGGTACATTTCCTTCAGACACGGCTCCGCAAGCTTGGCAATGTTCGTGAATAGCTCTGTTTACCTGATCAATGACGTTTTGGCATTTACCGTTTCTCCTTGGTATAACAAAAAGGAACGGGAAAGAATGCAACGGATGGAAGAAGAGTATTATCATCTGAGCCACTGATTTAACATAGAAGAAAAGATCTCGATGACTTTTTGTCATGGAGATCTTTTTTATTGATCTGAAAGCAGCCATTCAATTTCATCTGTGATCCAAGCGCCAGGTTTTTTTATAGGATCAAACGGCATCCAAGAGCTTTTCATAAAAATTTTCTCTGCTTGCCAACAGCCGTTGGCGGATTGTTTTTCTTTTAGGTAGTCAATCGCTTGGCGACACTCAACGCGATCTAGCTGATCCTCAGCTTTCAAAACAGTTAATGCTTCGATGATATTTGTTCGATAAGGGTAGGGATAAAACAGAGTGATCAAGTCATCGTACAAATATTCATCATTCATTTCATGGAAAATAACTCGATGCTTCAATAGAGAAGCAATTCCTTTATCCAATTTTGCCTGAAGTCCTGGAAAATCACCGTATTTAGCGGCGTACTCGGAGAGAGCTTTAATTGACTTAACTAAACCATCGTAACAGGGAGACTTTCCGACGCAACCGCCAAAGCGATGAAAAAGATCCTTGCCATGCCAATCGGAAGGTTCATTCTTAGTAAATGGAAAGTAAGAAATAATCCATTGAATTCCTTTTTCCGCCCAGTTCTTTTTACCAGCACGCAAAAATAATAAAGTACAGAGTGCGTTGTGACAGGCTAAAATTCCTTCTTGTTTTCCAGTTAGTGAAAATCCTTCTTCAAATGACACATGAGTGTGCAGAGTCTCCAGCATCGTCTGCACCTGATCAAGCCGCTCGAAATAAGGAATTTCTGAAAGCTCCGTTAATAAGAATTCTAGTTTTCGCAAACCGGTAAATGTATCTGTACGGAAAGGTTCAGCTAATATATTGGTAACGACCTCAGAGTTTTCTAATAAGTTCTCGATTTCTGAAAACTCAAGCGACTGTTTGTTTCTAACCATTTTTTTCAATTTTAAAGCAGAATCTAATTTCAAGTCGTTTGTCATTTTATCACTCCCTTCGATAATACTTTTAGTGTAGCATTCTCACATAAAACTCGAAAGGGGAGGAATCCTAATAGAACTAAAATACGTTTTCGATTTTTAATATAAAAAAACAGAATTCTACTTGATGAAAATAAGATTATTATTTGAATTTTTAATGAATCGTAGGATTTAAAGCTGAAAATAAGCTATTGTAAAGGTATTCAGAATTCAAGTAAAAGAGGAAAACGATGAAATATTTATATCAGCAATTATTAGCTTTCTGGTCCCTTATTATCTTGACAGTCGTATTGATCGGCATATCTTTTACCAGCATCAATAAGCGGACATTAGTCAATCAAAACTACAACCAGATCAGAGAATAACATTGAGTCCGTCAATAACTCGTTGAATAGTGATCTATCAAATCCTTATACCAATCCCTACGGTAACCTAACTAGTGAAGAGATTCTACCTTACCATTTAGCTAACGCTGAACAAGTGCTAGCCCAACAGGGAATTAAGTTCGTCTTGATTGATAGTAAAAAGAATGTGATCTATCCTTCAACGCGTACCGAAATCAAAGAGTCCTTATTAAACGATTCAGAATGGAAAAAACTAAGAAACGGTGAAAGCATCTATAAAACAATCAAATATGATTTAACTGGTGAGCCCAATCAAACGTCCTATGTTCTTTCTAATCGGTATGTTTCCAATGAGTTTTCTGGTGTCTTAATTGCTTCAAAATCCGCTAGAGACCTAGAAGAAAGTGAAAAAAAGATTTCTGACAATCTACTGAAGGGCTTCATTATTTCCTCCCTATTTGGTGGTGCAATCAGTTTTGGCCTAGCAGCAAGACAGGTGAAAAAAATAAATGATCTGAAACGGGCGGTTAATCAAATCGCTAATGGGAATTATGAAATAGAGATCGAGGAAAAGAACAATAAAGATGAATTTAATGAACTGGCCCATGATTTCAATAAAATGGCGGTGTCCTTACAGGAAAACGAAAAAGAAATCATTCGCCAAGAAGAATTACGTAAGCAGTTTATGGCAAATACCTCTCATGAAATGAGGACTCCGCTAACGACAATCAAGGGACTGTTGGAGGGGCTTGAATATGGCGCGATCCCAGAAAACCAAAAGGGAAAAGCTGTATCGTTGATGCAAAATGAGACCGATCGACTCATCCGTTTAGTGAAGCAGAATTTAGATTATGAAAATATCAGAAGCCATCAAATCACTCTCTCTTTAACAACATTTAATGCAACAGAAGCCATCAACAATATTCTGACGCAACTGAATAAAAAAGCCGAGTCAATGAATGATCACTTGCTCCTATCAACTCCAGATTCTGTTGAAGTCTATGCGGATCACGATCGTTTCATTCAAATTATGGTGAATATTATTCAAAATGCCGTTCAGTTTACCGAAAACGGCGAGATAAAAGTAGCAATCAAAGAAACGGATTCTGATGTATTTATCACTGTCGAGGACAATGGCATCGGCATGACTGAAGAGGAACAAAAAAACATTTGGGATCGCTATTATAAAGCCGATCCGTCAAGGAAAAATACGAAGATAGGCGAGTCAGGTCTTGGATTATCAATCGTGAAGGAACTAGTGCGCCTGCACCACGGTTCAATTGAAGTGACCAGCCGAAAAAATGAAGGAACGACCTTCCTGATACAATTTCCTAAAGAAAAATAAAATCATCAGAAAAAGCTGTTATTTTATAAATAACGGCTTTTTGAAATCAACCTTTGCTATACTTATAGTAAGAACAAAAAGGAGAAAAAACTTTGTGGATAAATGTATTAGTACTAATAATTCTTGTATTGCTTATTTTTGAGGGGTATCAGTTTCAGCGCGATATCAAGGCTGCATATGATCGATTGGATCAGTATCAGGTGAAATCACTAACTACTAGTTTTGGTAAAATGAATTATCTTGATGAGGGTTCTGGCGAAGCTGTTTTGATCGCTCATGGAATTTTTGGCGGTTACGATCAAGGAATGATTAGTCTCAGGCAAGTCGTAGGAGACAGGCAGCGAAAAATTTCGCCCTCGCGTTTTGGCTATATTGGTTCAGCGCCGCCTTCGGATCCTACACCTGAAAATCAAGCAAAGGCATTTATTGAACTGATGGACTATTTAGGGATCGAAAAATGCTTCATTTTAGGGACTTCTGCTGGTGGCGCCGTCACATTGCGGATGGCACTGGATTACCCTGAACGCGTCAAAGGAATTATTTTGTTATCCTCAGGAGCACCAGATAAAAAGAGGACAGTGAAAGAAGTTCAAGAGATGGGACTCCAAGGACCCCCACCATTCATCGTGAATGATTTTATTCTGTGGTTTGCGATGAAGCATTTTGGATTTGTCTTTAATAAGATGATGGGAACAACGGTCAAGACCAATGAGTTGTTCGAAACAATGCTGCCGGCAACACCGAGAAGGCAAGGCGTCAAAGCGGACACTGAGAGAACAAATACAGATATGACGTTAAATTATGACAACTATCCTTTAGAGGACATTCAAGTTCCGATCCTAGTTTGTCATGCGAAGGATGATCCGATGGCCGACTATGAATCTATCGAAAAAATGCTTCAGCGAGTGAAGGCAGAGACAGCCATTTGCGAAACTGGAGGCCACACAATAGATGGAAATGGCGATTTTGTAGATCAAGCGATCCGGACATTTATTGAAAAGAAAAAATGATTGTAGTAAAAATGGAGGCCAATTTTGTGAAAGCTGTTATTTCTGGAAGTGTAATTTTTCAAGAAGAATATCGAGATCTGGAAAAAATTTCAGTAAAGAAGGCATTGAATTAATTGATTATCCTCGCTCATGTCAGAACCTAGACAAAGAGTATCCAGAAATCTTGACGACTTTTTTTTAGAATATCGCAGGAGCGGATTTATTTTTTGTATTTAATCAAGATCGAAAAGGGGTATCAGGCTATATTGGTGCCGCAACTTTTTCAGAAATGACGTATTGTCTGATGCAAAATCTTATTCATGGAAAAAGGATCAAAATAGTCTTATTTAAGGAACCATCAGAGGGAAATTTTTGTTTTGATGAGGTAGATCGCTGGCTAAAGAATGGCTGGATGGAAATCAGACAGCCTAACAATTTAGTATAACAAAGGTGTGGGCAAAAAACTGCTCACACCTTTTTGAATTTTTTATTTATATACTACAAAATCACTTGAAAATTATGATTCACTTTTGCTTCGATGCGTGGGTGAATTTTCAAATAGTCGGCAATTAATTCGGTCATGTCGATTTGGATTTCTCGGACAATTTTCTCCGCACCAAACATCGCATAATTTCCTCCGCCGATTGCCCGATATTGATTTGTCACCACTTCCAGCATTTGTTGCGGAAGAACGGAGTGACCTTTAAAACGAAGTTCGGTAATCCGTTGGCTAACAGGCTGTTTCATATCAATAGTGTACTGAATCCCTTCATACATGTCATAATTGTAGTACTGTGGCTTAGGCTGAATAAAGGCTGGATTGAATACGATTTGGTTATTTTCTACAGCTAAATACTTTGCGGTCTGCTCCAACGCCGCTTTCAAATCTGCACCATTAATTTGAATCACTGCCAGAGTATTCGGATAAATATAGTTGGTGATGACGTCCCGCATCGTGATCGTCTCACCAAAGCCTTTTCCTTCATTATTGAATAACGCAGTTCCAGAAATCTCTGCGCCGCTGGCAAATAATTGTACACGATTAATGAACTCTACATAGGGATGTTCCTTAAGACGAGCCTGCATCGGATCACTAATACGCATATTTCCGTTCACTTTACCTAAGGGTTGATCCAACCATGTCTCTAGTTTTTCTTCTACCGGTGCGATCGCTGCAAGAATTTCTGGATCAGGCTCTGATTTTTCAACTGAGTGTAAAGCAACCTGGTGATCTGTAACAACCACTTGATTCTCCTTTTTCTCGACGGTAAGACGGATTTCACCGATGAACTCGCCACGATAGCCTGGCTGGACAACGGGAACACCATGAACCGTTTCAGCAATTTTCCGGTGCTGATGGCCGGTGAAAAGGGCGTCAATGCCTTCAACCTGCTGCAATAGCTCGTAGCCTTCATTCTCTCCAGTTAGCGCTTCTGTGTCCTCACCGGTCAACAAGTCTTTTTCAAATCCGCCGTGGTAACTGACGATTACCAAGTCTGCTTGTTTCCTTAATAGAGGAACATATTCTTTTGCTGTTTCGACGATACTCTTAAACGTAATTCCTGCTAAGGTTTCTGGCTTTTCCCAGTGAGGAATATATTGTGTCGTTAATCCCAAGACAGCAATTTTTATACCCGCCTTTTCGATAATCTTATAGGCGTTTCCAAAGTAAGGCTGGTCATTTTTGTTCACTATATTGGCTCCTAATATAGGCGCTTGATAATTCTTAATCGCTTCCTTGAGATAATCCACGCCATAGTTAAACTCATGATTTCCCAACACTTGAACATCATAGTCCATTTGATTAATCAAGCTTGTAAGCTCTTGGGCTGAGCCATATTCTTTAGCAAGATAATAACTCAAAGGAGACCCTTGGATAAAATCACCATTTTCGATCGTAATTACCGGTCCATCTGCTTTTGCCCGTAATTCCTTCAGTTTCGACGATACTTTAGCCGCTCCTAAGGCCAGATCGGTTCTGCCGGAATAGTCTGTTGGTGAAACATAGCCATGCATATCACTTGTCTCTAAAAACCTAATGTTCATTCTGTGTGCTCCTTTAGCTGACTCAAAATAGAAAGACCGAAGCGTATTCAGCTGTTCGGTCTCTTTTTCTGATTTATAATGCCTTAATACTTCATTTGAAGTGTTTTTAAAATGTTGCCTGGAATAAAGTTTTCTGTTGTCTGACGAACAATCCTTCCTTGATCGAGATGATAAAGGTTATACCCATGACGTTCTTCAAAGCGTACGAAGCCATCGCCTTCATCTTCACCAACAAAGGACATACTCGATACAGTAAAATAGGGGATCCCATTAATTTCATCAGTAAATGTGTGATGGGTATGACCGTTTAGGATACAGCGAATATCATAAGGTGCGATTAGCTTCAAGAAACGTTCGGTGCCAGGCCATTTTGGTATACTGCTTTGGTGAGACAGTAGATGATGATGGGTGACCAGGAAAATCGGTTGGTCTTTTTCTTGCTCTAAAGCTTTTTTCAGCCATTGAAATTGCTGATCGTCCACTATACCATCTGCGTATCCATAGCTTGAATTATCAAAGGAAATCACCGTAAACTCAGGATATTTGACTATCTGATTGTACGGGGCAGAAGAGGCGGCTTCATCGCACCAGCCTACCCAAAAATGTTCTTTGATATCGTGATTGCCTAGAGTAACAAGGATCGTCGTTTCTCCTAGCGCATTTTCCAGCCAAGTCTTCAAGTATCGATAATCGTCTATTTCGCCATCTTCGGTTAAATCTCCGCTGATAATCACAAGGTCCAAGGTTGTTTGCTGCAGGAGATGATGAATGCATTGCTCCAAAGGGATAAGGGGATTCTGCATCTTAGCCAGCATTCCCTTATAGCCTTCTTCACAAGCCTCATACTCTCTGCGAAAGTGTATATCTGATATATGCAATATATTCATTCTTATCTCAATTTCTTTCTTATAATTCCGGTTATTTGATCTAAAATAAACACGGTTACGACTACACCAATCAAAATAATACTCACTTTGCTCCAAGAACGAGTTTGAATCGCGAATATCAATGGAGCACCGATTCCGCCAGCGCCAACTAACCCTAAGGTAGCCGCACTGCGAACCGCTATTTCAAAATGATTCAATGCTAAAGAACAATAAATCGGCATCAAATAGGGGATGCGAACAAAGAAAATCGTTTGCCAAAAATTTGCTCCTACCGCATGCATTTCTTCAACAAGTCGTTCATCCATTGCTTCCATTTCTTCTGTAAAAAGCTTACCAAGCATTCCGATCTGATGGACGCCAATCGCCATAACACCAGCAAAGGGACCAGGTCCGACGACTTTCACAAAAATAATTGCAAAAACTAGTTCAGGAAAAGCTCGTAAAACATTACAGATAAGCTTACCAATTTTTGTTACCCATGGATGTGCTTGCCAGAGATTCACCGCACTGATCAAGGTAATGGGAATCGCTAATACCGTAGCGATCATTGTCCCTAAACAGGCGATTCCAATGGTTAATAATAGCAAACTAATCAAATCCTCGCCGCTGCCATCATATAAAAACTGCCAATCAGGCTGACCTAACCCTCTCAAAACGTCCATCCCCATGGAAGGAGAGAAGGTGCTTAATCCAGAGTAATCCAGAGTAGCGGCCGACAAAATAACGAGAATCACTAAAGCAACTAATGATAAAAGGGTTCTTCTGTTCATTTCACGAAGCATCATAACAGGGACCTCCTGACACATTCACTTAATTTATCAACGATCGCGACAGTTACTAGGATCGTTAGAATAATGATTGAAACTCGTTCATAATTCAAAAGCGCAAGTGAGGAATTTAGAATAACGCCAATACCACCAGCTCCGACATATCCAAGGACAGTAGAAGCACGAACATTCACCTCAAACGCGTAAAAAGCATAGCTGGCAAACTGACTCAAAACTTGTGGAGCGATCGACCAAATAGCGATTTGCATTTTATTTGCTCCAACAGCCGCCGCGGCTTCAATCGGGCCAAAGTCAATGGTTTCAATTGCTTGAAACATTAATTGTGACACCATACCAAAAGTAAAGACGGCGATAGTCAACACGCCAGTCGCTTCACCAATACCAAACACAGCAACAAAAAGCGCGGCTAAAAGCAGGGTAGGGATGGTCCGTACTAGACCTAAAAGAAAACGAAAGATGGTAGAAAGAAGACGGTTTTCTGTCACTACAGTGGTCGCTAAAAAACTAACAGGGATCGCTAAAATTAAGCCAATGACCGTTCCAAGCAAAGACATTTGAAGAGTTTTCACCATAGGCTCGACTAATTTAGGTAAATAGCTAAAGTCTGGATGAATGAAGCGTGATAAAAAGGCAGTCATTTGATTGGAGTTTTGAAAAACCTGAGAAAAATCAGCTGACGTGATCCAGACACTTCCTTGAAAACAAACAATTAAGAACAGAAGAATAAGCAGGTGTTTATACCATTTAAAGTGAACGGTTTCTTTCAAGCTCATCGATTTCGCCTGCCTTTTCTTCAAAGATTGCTTTGCCATAAATTTGCTCTAAGCGGTCATCGGTTAAGTCGGCTGGACGACCATCAAAGACAACCTGACCAGCTTTTAACGCGAGCACACGCGTAGAAAATTCACGAGCCAGAGGGACTGAATGCAGATTGACAATGACTGTTTTATCCATCGTTTGATTGATATTTTTTAGGTCCATCATAACCTTTTGAGTCGTGATTGGATCTAATGATGCAACGGGTTCATCCGCTAAAATAATGGGGGCTTGCTGCACGAGTGCTCGCGCAATGGATACTCGCTGCTGTTGCCCTCCACTGAGCTCATCACTGCGTGTCTGTAATTTATCAGACAAACCAACTTTTTCTAGTGCTTCCTTTGTCTGCTGGTAGTCTTCCTTCGTAAAAAGACCTAAAATACTTTTCCAAGTGGAGTAATAGCCCAAACGTCCAGATAGCACATTTTTCTGAACCGTACTACGCTTTACCAGATTGAAGCTTTGCGAGATTAGACCAATCTGGCGGCGAATCTGTCGAAGCTCTTTTTTATTCGCTTTTGTAATAGAGGTTCCATTAATGCGAATATCTCCTTTGGTGGTTTCTACCAAGCGGTTGATACTGCGCAGCAGAGTGCTCTTTCCAGCACCGCTCAATCCGATGATGGAAACAAATTCTCCATCTTCAATTGTTAAGTCAATATCCTTCAAGCCAACAACGCCATTGGGATAGACCTTCGAAACATTGTCAAAAATAATCATTATCCTTCTCCATTTTTTAAAGTGTCAGCAAAAAAAGCTTGCTGACACTTACTGATGTTTTATTCTGCTGCTTTTTTCGTGTAGTCTCTGATCGTGTCATAGGCAGAATCAGCAGCTTCTTCATAGCCCTGATGCCCCCATAATGCCATTGCTTCTTTGCCATCTTTATCATCTTTCATATTTAAGAAGGTCTCTTTAATTTTCGTCTTTAAGTCTTTTGACATGTCAGGCTGTACAGCGATTGCGTCATTCGGAATGTCGCCTTCTGTCAGGTACAGGACTTTTAAATCCTTAAATAAATCATTATCTGAGAAATTCGAAGCAAAAACATTTCGTGCGCCTTCAAAAACAAACGCCGCATCCATTTGCTTGTTCAACACTGCGGTAATCTCACTCGGAATATCATTCACAGTGGTCATCTTTGTGTCTGCAGTAGGATCAATCCCAGCATCTTTCAATTCAGCGACAGGATAGATGTAGCCGCTAGCAGAGTTAGGACTTAAGGTTGCGATATTTTTTCCTTTTAAATCAGTTAACTTATTCAATCCGCTATCGGCACGAACCAATACTTCTCCTTTAAAGGTGTTCGTAAGTTTGTCCTTTAATGGCAAGCCAGTTTCTTGATCATAATCGCCGAGCTGAGAAGTCAGGATAGCATCGGCAGCTCCAGCATCCTTTGCTTGAACATAGGCTGCAGGCGGCATAATTCCGACATCGACTTGACCAGAAGACATCGCTTCGACGATCGTTGAATAATCAGTCGCTAGCGTCACTTCTACCTCACGATCTAACTTTTTCGATAAATACTTAGCAAATGGTTTTGCTTTTGCCTCCATACTACCATCATTGTTTGTTGGAACGAATTGGACAACTAATTTTTCCTTGCTCTCTTTTTCTGAGCTGCTGCTTGTATTTCCAGAACCGCAGGCCGCCAAAGTGGTCAATAACATGACTCCGATAAACCCTTTTGCTAACTGTTTGAACTGCATTTTTCTCCTCCTGTTGGATATAATTTCTAATACGTCTAAATCATAGCAGGGAATCAAAATTAATGAAGTGACGCACGTCCTATTTTACACAACTTTTACATACAATTTACAAACAAATACAAATAATTGTTCGTATTGAGCCGAAAAACATTCTAGGCTATAATAAAGAAAAACTTCTTAGAGGTGACGATTTCATGAAAAAAATCCATGATACGAAGCAATTAACTGCTTACGTTGAGAAGCACAACCTGCAGGATTATATGGATTCAGATATATTGGCAATGGCTTCTTTACATTTTTTTGAAAAGGAAGAGCACCTCATTCAAACGGGAACAACCTCAGATTATTTGTATTTTTTAGTGGATGGGACGGTAATGGTGTACTCGTATTCTTCTGATACACAAAATATTTGCATCGATTACGCAAAGCCCGCTACACCACTCGGCGAAGCCTCTTCATTGTGGGGATTATCGCCGAAAAGCAGCGTTAAAGCAGTGACTAAGTGCATCTGTATCAGCATTCCGCTAAATCAATATCGAACACAGCTTCAAAAAGATGTTCGCTTTTTGCAGAATATTTGCCAGTTACTAAGTTATCGTTTAAATTCTGGGATAAATTTGGCGAACTCACTGACAGAACCTGTTGAAACTCGTTTAGCAAAGTTTATTTTGACCCATCACGAAAACGAACGTTTCTCATTTCGGTTAACCACCTGCGCCTCAATCTTAAATGTCAGCTATCGACATCTTTTACGAACAATCACGAATTTTCGTGAGGCGAATATTATCGAAAAGAAAAAGAATTATTACTTGATCCATGATATCGAAGCTTTAGAGGACTTAGCTGAGAATATAAGTAGTCCAGTAAAAGCAGAATAACAGCTATAAAAAACTAGCAGTCAGAAGTGATTGCTGGTTTTTTGATAGTGGAGAAATTGGGAAACGGAAAATCTTCGTTGAAGAGTAGTGTTCTATATATTGGTATGCTATACTTTTAAAAGTTCAATGTGTCAAGACACATAAAAAGGGGAGAAAAATTTTGAAGAAAATACTTGTTTCATTGTTGTTTTTGGTTTCACTGGTAACCTTGGTCGGCTGTAGTCAGTCTCAGGGGGAGAAGCAAAATGAAAAAGAGAATAGTAAAATCGCTTTGGTTCTCGGATTTGGCGGGGTTGATGATCGCTCCTTCAATCAAGCCGGCTGGGAAGGATTAGAGGCTTGGGGAAAAGAGAAAAAGCTGACAGCAAAAAAAAATTTTACGTATATAGAAACGAACAATCCAGAGGATAACAGTACCAATATCGATCAGGCAATCAGAAATGGCTTTACCACCATTATTAGCTTGAGCTACTTGCAAGCAGAGGAGCTGGAAAATGCTGCTAAGGATAATCCAAAGTTGAATTTTGCCTTGGTAGATGGCGAAATTACTGGGAAAAAGAATATCTCATCAGCAACCTTTAAAGATCAAGAAAGTGCGTATTTAGCAGGAATAGCTGCCGCATATACGACAAAAAGCAATCAAGTAGGCTTTATTGGTGGAATGGAAGGTCCCGTGATTCAACGTTTCCAAAGCGGATTTGAAGCTGGCGTTAAGGCAGGGGCCGAAGCACTGAACAAAGAAATTACTGTTAACGTACAATATGCCGCATCCTATGATTCGCCAGATAAAGGAAAAGCTATTGCTGCTTCTATGTACAAAGAGGGAGCCGATATTCTTTATCAGGCGGCAGGAAGTACAGGAGCTGGGGTGTTCCAAGAAGCAAAAGCCCGCAATGAAAACGACTATAGCAGAAAAGTATGGGTGATTGGTGTAGATCGCGATCAAGCGGATGAAGGAGATTATAAAATGGAGAACGGCGAGACAGGGAATTTCACGTTGACCTCTACAAAGAAAAATGTCGGTGCAGCAGTCAAAGAATTTGCAGAAACTTCTTATAACGACAAATTTCCTGGAGGCAAGCATTTGACCTTTGGGTTGAAAGAAGAAGGGGTGGATCTGACAAAAGGACAATTATCAGAGGAAGCCTATCAGGCAGTTTCAGACGCAAAAGAGAAAATCATCAGCGGTGATTTGTCTGTCCTGGAAAAATAATTTTGAACTAATAAGAGAGCGCCGAAAAAGCAGACCATATTAACTGAGAATTGACTACAAACAAGGGAAGAGCATTTCAAGCTTTGTTGCCAATTCTGATATGTCTGCTGTAAAAAGAGTGTTGCGAAAATAATCTGTATATATAGTAGAAAAAATCCACCAGAAGATCAACTTGTGATATCTTGATGGATTTTTTCTATATAGAAGGTTCTGAATAGCGTATACTTAGTATAAAAGAAGACGTTTTCCCGAAAACGAGGAGATTGCTATGAAAAATTTTACCAAGATTACTGCCATTTATACCATCGTATATGCTATCACTAGCTTTATTCTATTAGTAACCATCGGTGTTTTCACTGTTGCTTCAAGAGGGATTTTCTTATTTTCAATTTTGGGATTACTTCCCTTTTTTGTCGGCTTCATGCACATTGTCGGATTTGTTTGTGAAATTATCTGCTTACGAATAAACAAGAATTCTCCAGCAAAGAGGAAAATGGTTCTTTTATCTTTAATTTTCTATGTTATTGAAATTCTGGCCTTGGCGTTGCCATTTATCAGTATGATTGCAAAAATGAACGCCTATCTGGTACAGAATATTCTTCTTTTTGCGTTGGGAAGTATTCCTGTGACTAAGCTTTGCTTGCTGATTCTCTCTATTATAATATTGGTGCGGTTTAGGAAACGGAAAACAACTAACGAGATATAGAAATTCCCTAAACTCAAGGAAACAACATAACATACGCCGACTATTCTGGCTCTTTCACCGATCCACTAGTAAAAGAATCTCGAGAAACATTTTGTAGACAAATAGCGTGTAATAGATTAAACTACAATTGTAGTTTTAGAGGAGGACACCATGAAACAAGAAATTAAGATCACGGATGCTGAACTCAAAATTATGGAATTCGTTTGGAAAAATAGTCCAGTTGACTCAACGGAGATCGTCCGAGCTTTTGAAAAGGACGAGGAGTGGAGTCCAAATACGATACGTACGCTATTGGTTCGCCTAGAGCAAAAGGGCGTGATAGATCATACAAAAGCTGGCAGGGTATATGTTTACCATGCAATTATTCCAAGAGACTATTTTGTTAAGCAAGAAAGTCAAAAATTTATTAGTAAATTTTTTGATGGGAAAGTTAGCGAGTTTCTTTCTAATTTTGTAGCGGATGAATCAATCGATGAAAAAGAAATTGACGAGCTTCGGAACTTATTGGATAAAAGGAGAAAATAAATGACTCACTTCCTTTTCAATTTAGCATCATTCAATCTATTTCTGATTCTTTTGTTTTTATTCAGAAAGCTGTTAGGGAAGCAGTTATCTCCATTATTTCAAGGGAAATATTGGCATCTAACAGGACTAGGATTCTTGTTTTTTACACCCAATCAGTTTTTTTCAAAAATTAGAGAAATGATTTTTTATCGAATACAAAGTGCAATCCCAAATGGGACCATACCCTCAACATCACCGATTGAGAATGCTCAAGCTATACTCAATAGTAATCCCTCTGACTGGATGAATAATAATGCTCTACCTGCCAATGGTTTGCTGGAAAGAGGAATGTTGCTACTGGGACTATTATGGACTGCAGGCTTCGTAATTTTCCTTATACGATCAACTATTTCCTATCTTCAGTTTCATAAAATGATTAGAAGCACCGTTTTAGTGGAGGATAAACGGATCTATACTCAGCTGCAAAAAGCGGCAGAACGACTAAGATATAAGAAAAAAGACTTAGTGATCCTACAGAGTGACCAAGTCAGAAGTCCTAGCACTTTCGGTGTCTTTCATCCTCGGATTATCCTTCCGAATCACTTTATTGACCAAGCATCGGAGGATCAATTATTTTTTATTCTATTGCATGAGCTTGTTCATCAGAAAAATAAAGATGCCGCACAAAATTATCTTTTGATTGGAATCGCAATTTTAAATTGGTTCAATCCCTTCAGTTATCTAATCGTAAAACAGGCAAGAGAGGATCGAGAAATTGCTTGCGATCAGCGTGTGATGCATTTGCTTGAAGAAGAGGATATCTATCATTACGGGACCACATTACTAAGCCTTGCACAAAAGCGTGAACATTCATATCTGCTAAGCTTTTCGGGAAAAAGAAATGAATTGAGAAGAAGAATCGAATCTATCAGCAGCTTTCATCCGTCATCAACTAAGACAATAACAGTAAAATTTGGACTGATCAGCGCTTTGGTTATTGCCTTTTTCTTCGTTATCCCTCAAGCGCGGACAGACGAAAAAGATCCTTTTTCTCATCAAGAAAAGTGGATTGAACAAAAAACTGATCCATTATTTGATCAGCATTCAAATAATTCTCTGGTCATTTACGATGAAGCGAAAGATCGATATTTAGCGTACAATCAGGCAGGCGGACATACACGTTATTCTCCTGACAGCACTTATAAAATATGGAGTGCCCTGTTCGCACTGGATGAGAAAACGATCACAGACATAGACAATCAAAAAGTTTGGGATGGAACCACCTATCCATTCAAAAGCTGGAATCGAGATCAAACGCTGCAAACCGCACTAACAAATTCAACGAACTGGTATTTTCAGCAGCTTGATTCTGAGTTAGGAAAAGAAAAGTTGAAGGAAAAATTTCATTCAATTAATTATGGCAATATGAATCTTCTTGGCGGAATTGATCATTATTGGTTGGAGTCTTCTCTAAAGATTTCTCCGTTTGAACAGGTCAATTTGTTGCGAAAACTAGTCGAAGGTGACTTACATTTTTCGACCAAAGATGTCTCCTTTGTAAAGGAAGCCATTCGTTTACAGACTCAATCGGATCATATTTTATATGGGAAAACTGGTACTGGTAATAGTTTGCAAACAAGTACCGGCTGGTTTATAGGTTTGATTGAAACCAAGAAGGGAAATTATTATTTTGCTTGTCATTTGCAAGGCAATAGTGCAACTGGAACAGCAGCAGCTCAAAAAACTTTAGCAATACTAAGAAAGCTAGAAATTTACTAATTTCTAGCTTCTCAATCACATCAAATACTACAAATGTAGTTTTAAGGAGGAGATACAAAATGAGACGAATTGATAAAAGAAAAAAAGGAAGTAGAGTAGTGATCATAATTAGTTTTCTTTTACTTGCGTGTCTTGGCTTTTTCATTTATCAAAATATCCATGAACAACGTTTGAAAAAGAATGGGGAAGAAACACTCAAAGAATATATAAACTTGCTTTCAACTGGGAAATACGACGAATCATTGGATTATTTATCACAAGAATCATTAAAATCAGGACAACTTTCGAAAGAACAGGTGAAGGAAAAATATCAAAATATTTTTGGTGGTCTAGGAATTCATGATATTAAGATTAAGAACCTTCGTGTGAAGGAGAAGACATTTAACTACACATTGATTCTACAAACGAGTCTAGGACGTCCGTTAGAACAAACGTATTCAGGCACATTAACGAAAGAGAATCATTTAATAGAATGGAAACCAAACTTAATTTTTCCAAAAATGAAAAATGGAGATAAGGTCCGCTATCATTATTTATCTGCTGCAAGAGGAGAGATAGTGGATCGAAATGGACACGGTTTGGCAATCAATGGTGACGTATACAATTTTGGGATCGTTCCAAAAAAACTTGGGAAAGGTGAGGAACGGAAAGACAACATCAAAAAAATCAGTGAGACACTAGAATTGCCCGAGAAAACAATCAACTCCTCATTGAAGCAGCCATGGGTAAAGGAAGATTATTTTGTTCCACTAAAAACAGAAACGAAGGTGCCAGAACACTTCGAAGCACCAACAGGTTTAGAAGTAAGAGAAGAAACTGGAAGAACATACCCACTCGGAGAAGCGGCGGCTCACTTAATTGGATATGTAGGTGCAGTGACCGCTGAAGATATGAAAAAGAATAGCTATCTCTCAGAAGATAGTGTTATCGGACGTACAGGATTAGAGAGAGTTTATGACAAAGAACTGAGAGGGAAAAATGGAGGTTATATCGCCATAACGAGTTCAGATGGAAAAGAAAAAGAAGTGCTTCAAAAGGTTGATGTCGTAGAAGGGAAAAGGATTCAATTGACTATAGATGTTCAAGCACAGTATCTTGCTTATCAATCTTTGGACAATGAACGGGGATCTAGCGTGGTAAGTGAACCAAAAACTGGAGATTTGCTAGCAGTTGCTAGTTCACCAAGCTTTGATCCAAATAAAATGACTCATGGAATCAGTCAAAAGGAATACGACGAACTAGCCAAAGATGAGAAGTTGCCTTTTTTAGCTCGTTATTCAAATGGTTATGCGCCAGGCTCAACTTTCAAATTGGTTACAGCTGCTATTGGGTTGGATGCTGGAACGTTAGATCCCAATCAAACCGTTGCTATTAACGGTCTGAAATGGCAGAAGGATTTATCTTGGGGCGGCTACAAGGTGACCCGTGTATCTGATGTATCATCAGTTAATTTACAGCGTGCAATGATTTATTCTGACAATATATATATGGCAAAGGAAACGTTAAAAATGGGAGAAAAAATATTTCGGAACGGTTTAAATCGTTTTATTTTCGGCGAAGCGCTGGATATTCCCATCGAAATGACCCCTGCGCAAATATCGACAGAAAAAAATTTCAATTCTGAGATACTTTTAGCAGATACTGGATACGGACAGGGACAGCTGCTTTTAAATCCTATTCAGCAAATCACTACTTACTCGGTTTTTCCAAATAATGGAACAATCGTGTATCCTAGATTATTGCTTTCTCAAAAAGAAAAAAGCAAAGCAGACGTCGTCACTGGTGAAACCATTGCACGAATCAATCAGGATATGCAAGCCGTTGTGAATGATCCCAACGGTACGGCGAACAGCTTGCAGTCTTTAGGAATTTCTTTGATGGCAAAAACCGGTACCGCAGAGATAAAAGAAAAGCAAGACGAGCGTGGGCAGCAAAATAGTTTTCTTTATGCCTTTGATGGGCAAAGTCAAAATTTTGCAGTCCTGCAATTTTTGGAAGATCGACCAGATGATAAATCCGCAGTAGGAATGGTTCCTGAATTATTGACGTATCTGAATGAAACATATAAATAGACAGAGCAACGTAAAAGGACCACTTCTTTTGAAGTAGTCCGTTTACGTTGTCTTCCCCTGAATCAACTTGATTGGCAGAGCATAATATTGCTCCAGTTTTTTCTCTGGAGTTGTGATGCGCTGGATTAATAGATCCACTAGTAAATCTGCAAAATCAGCGATTGGTTGAGCAATGGTCGATAGCTGCGGAAAATAATTTTGTACAAATTTTGTGCCGTCATAACCAATTAGCTTTAGGTCTTGCGGAATAGCGATGTTCATTTCTTGGCAGATGTTATAAACGAGGATAGCTGTCAGATCATCTGTACAAAAAAGGCTGTCTAAATCTTCATTTTCTAAAATCCGCTTGATCTCAATCGTTTTAAGCGCCATGGAGCTGGCTCTCGAGTCAATCGTGAACACATGCGACTGCAGCTGCTTCTCGGTTAAAAACTTCTCGTAACCTTCTAAGCGTTCATTCGTCGGTGAGTTTGATTTTAAGCTGCCTGTCAAAATACCGATTTTCCTACAACCACGCAGGTATAAGTTTTCCGTCGCAAGATAGCCGCCATGAAAATTATCGCTTCCGATAATGGGGATATTTTCAGATAGATGACGGTCAAAGGAAACAATTGGCAATCCAATATCTTCATATTCCTTAATTCCTAAGTTATGAGCTCCAGCGATGATACCATCCACACGATTGGCTGAAAGCATGTTCAGATATGCCCGTTCTTTTTCTTTATTGTTGGCACTGTTACAAAGAATTGTCTTATAGCCCTGTTCAAATAGGGTAGCTTCCAATTTATCGACAAGTTCGCCAAAGAAGGGGTTAGAAACTGTTGGGAAGATGAGCCCGATCAGCTGTGTATTTTTTCCTTGTAACGAGCGGGCGAGAGAATTTGGTTGATAGTTCAACTCTTTCATTGCCGCATGTACTTTATCGATGGTCTTTTGACTAAGTGATCCGTAATTATTGATCACACGTGAGACCGTCGTGGGAGAGACACCTGCTTTTTTTGCGACATCTGTTAATTTGATAGCCATTCTTTCGTTGTACTCCTTAGTCGTTTTTCATGTTACGCAAACACCAGAAATCAGCGGAAAAATCTCCAGAAATTCCTTCTAAATAAACATTCTTCTCTTCATGGTTAGGAAACACTCTTGCCGTCAAAACAGCTTGACCACCATTGACAAAAACCTCACAAACCGAATGATCAACGAAAATCTGCAGAGACAGAGACTCATTTTTATCAATTGTAAGTGTGCGAGTCGTTCCATATTCTTGAGCAAAGGGATTGCTTACGTGTGAGCGATCTACACTTATCATACCATTTTTTGTATCGAAATCGATGATGAATGAGTGATCCTGCTGCGCATCTGAATAAAGATGGAGTTTTCCTTGACTATTTGCTGAAAAATCAAGATGCATTTCATAGCAATTCGTTGTTTCTTCAGCAAGAGTCAAGGGCTGCTGAGAAATTTTCCCGTCCATAGATTGGCGTTCTTGTCTCAACTCAATTAGCTCCTTCACTGGCAGTTGATACAGCTGACCATCCTTGAGCTGCAGTTCCTTGACGAGACTTAGACAGTGCGCCCAGCCTTCTGAATCACTAGGATAATCAATCTCAGGTAAGCCAACCCAACTTACGGCTAAGGCACGACCGTCAGGTGCATTGAAGGCCTGTGTCGCATAAACATCAAACCCATGATCAAGATTTGCCAACGAACTCGGATTTACCAACGATAGGGAATCAGTATCAAAGCTATCCGCGACAATATAAGCGTTAGGATAAATATTTTGATAGTTCATAATCTTCTTATCCAATCCTTGAGGGCAGAAGAGCAAGACAGGCTTTCCATCAATAAATACGAGGTTCGAACATTCTACCATGAAGCCCATCGCTTGATCCGTGAAGTTCAAAGAGCCTGCAAAATGCAGCATTTCTAATGATTTACCGGTATAAGCCAGCACTTTTCCTTCCAGCGTCTCCGTCTGAGCGCCAATCAAAAGCCAATAATTCTCTTGGTACTCAAATACTTGAGGATCACGAAATTCATGCGTATAGCCTCGAGGCGGGGCTGGGATCATTGGCCGCTGATCCTTTTTGATTTCGCCAGCTTTATTCATACGGGCCAACATTTGATAAGATTTACGTTGCCAATCGGAATCACGCACATTCCCGGTATAGGCTAACACTAACTCATCCTCAATAACGATGCCAGATCCTGAATAAACACCATGACGGTCAAAAGACGAATCAGGGAGAAGGGCAATCCCTTCATAGGTCCAATCCACCAGATTTTCAGAAGTTATGTGTGCCCAAGATTTCACTCCATGAACTGGCCCCATTGGATATAGCTGATAAAAAAGCTGCCATTTTCCATTAAAATAGGAAAAACCATTGGGGTCATTTAATAGCCCGCTTTTGGGTTGAATATGATATCCCAGACGCCATTGGGAATGCTGAATTGTTACCTCTAAAAATTTCTGATATTCCTTGGTCCACTCATGGTAGGGCAGATAGCGCAGCTCATCTGTCCATTTTTTTATTAACTCCATTTCATTAACTCCTTCCACTTGCACAAAACTATAGTATCTTCAGAATGGGTCACCTATAAAAGATTTCTCTTTTATTAAACGCTTTCGTTCGTCTTTAAGATACTTCAAATCACATAAAATGTCAAACGTATATCATTTTTAAAATACTATATAAATCAACGTGAAAAGAATTACCATCCAAATTTAAAAATATTTTTGATAAACGTTTGACATTTTGAAAAATTACGGTATGATAAGAGTGAAAAAAGCGATTACATGGAAAGGAGTTTGATTATGAATCATCAGAAAGTAGCTAGAGAGGTTAGTAAAGCCGTCGGGGAAGGAAATATCCAAGCAGCCGCTCATTGTGCCACTAGATTACGGCTAGTATTAAAGGATCCAAGTAAAGTAGATCATGCAGCCTTAGATAATAATGACGATGTTAAAGGAACCTTCGAGGCCAATGGTCAATTTCAAATTATTATCGGACCAGGAGACGTAAATAAGGTGTATGCGGAACTCGTCAAATTGACGAATGTTAAGGAAGCGTCTACAGAAGATTTGAAAGCGGTGGCTGCTGAAGGAAAAAAAGTGAATCCCGCAATGGCATTTATTAAAGTATTATCAGATATTTTTGTTCCCATTGTTCCGGCTTTAGTAGCAGGCGGTTTACTGATGGCCATTAACAACGTTTTAACATCACCGAACTTGTTCGGGCCAAAGTCGGTTGTTGAAATGTTTCCAAATATTAAAGACGTTGCCAGCATTATTAACTTATTATCTTCCGCACCGTTTGCTTTTCTGCCAATTTTAGTCGGTTTCTCAGCAACAAAGCGCTTTGGCGGAAATGGCTATCTCGGGGCAGCGATGGGGATGGCGATGGTTATGCCAGACTTAATTAATGGGTACGGCGTGGCAAACGCGATCGCCGAAGGAAGTATGCCTTATTGGAATATCTTTGGTTTGCAGGTCGCGCAGGCTGGCTATCAAGGCTCTGTTTTACCCGTATTGGCGGTTTCTTGGATTTTGGCTACGCTAGAGAAATTCTTCCACAAAAAGATTTCAGCAGCATTTGATTATACCTTTACACCAATGTTAGCAATTATTATTACTGGATTTTTAACCTTCATTTTCGTTGGACCTGTCATGCGTACAGTCTCAGATGGTTTGACAGACGGATTAGTTTGGTTGTATCAGACAACCGGGGCCGTTGGTTTAGGAATTTTTGGTTTGTTCTACTCGCCAATCGTCATTACCGGATTGCATCAAAGTTTTCCAGCGATCGAAACGACGCTACTAGCGGATGTCGCACGAACAGGTGGCTCATTTATTTTCCCAGTTGCGTCAATGGCGAATATTGCCCAAGGTGCCGCAGCATTGGCTATTTTTGTTTTATCAAAAAATGAAAAGCAAAAAAGCTTGGCCTCATCAGCAAGTATTTCTGCGTTGCTAGGAATCACCGAACCGGCGATTTTTGGGATCAACTTGAAATTAAAATTCCCATTCGTCTGTGCCATGATCGCATCAGGAATTGCAAGTGTCTCACTAGGGATTTTCCACGTTCTATCAGTAGCGATGGGACCTGCGAGCGTGATCGGATTTATCTCTATTGCACCTAAATCAATCCCGTTCTTCATGATCGGTGTCGTAATCAGCTTCATTTTAGGCTTCCTGCTTACATTTGTTTACGGGAAAAAGAAAATGGAGGTCCCAGCAACTGCAGCCCCAGATGGACAAGAGGCTGTTATGATCAATGAAAATCCAGATCAATCATTAGCGGTGCAAGACGACGTACTATCAGCTGTGGTCACTGGAGAGGTCCTACCATTAAAAGAAGTTAAGGATCCTGTTTTCTCCACAGAAATGATGGGAAAAGGAGTCGCACTCATCCCTGAAAGCGATCAATTATTCGCGCCAGCAGATGGTGTCTTAACCGTCATGTATGATTCGAAGCACGCTTATGGCATTCAAGCCGACAGTGGTGCGGAAATCCTCATTCATATAGGTATTGATACAGTCAACCTTGCTGGACAGTTCTTTTCAACCAACAAGAAAAAAGGGGAGCGAGTGAAAAAAGGGGAATTACTAGGTACATTTGATCGAGAAGCTATTAAAAAGGCTGGTTATGATGATACAGTTATGCTGTTAGTAACGAACTCAGCGGCCTATGGCGATGTCAGCACGTTAGATAAGCCAACTGTTACTCAAGGTGAAGACATCCTTGCTGTGAGTAAAGCCTATGAATAGCAAATGGTGGCAGCAGGCGGTTATTTATCAAATTTATCCCCGCAGCTTTCAAGACAGCAACAATGATGGGATCGGTGATTTGAATGGGATTGTCCAACGCCTGGATTATTTGGCCTTTTTAGGAGTGGATGCGCTTTGGCTAAGTCCTGTCTATTCTTCACCCAACGACGATAACGGCTATGATATCAGTGACTATGAAGCAATTGGGGCTGAATATGGCACAATGGCAGATATGGATCGATTGATTGAAGAAGCGAAGAAACGGAAAATCAAGATAGTGATGGATTTAGTCGTTAATCACACCTCCAGTGAGCATCATTGGTTCCAAGAAGCGTTAAAAGGTCGTGAGAATCCTTACCATGACTTTTATGTTTGGCGGAAACCCGTTGCAGGGGGACCGCCTAACGAGCTAAAATCAAATTTTGGCGGTTCAGCTTGGACCTATGTTCCTCACTTGGATGAGTATTATCTCCATTTACACTCAAAAAAACAGCCTGATCTCAATTGGGAAAATCCAAAAATGAAGCAGGCAATTTGGAAAATGATGAACTTCTGGTTAGCAAAAGGGATCGGCGGTTTTCGTTTAGATGTGATCGACTTGATCGGAAAGGAACCCGATAGAGAAATTACACAAAATGGGCCAAAACTACATGAACTCCTACAAGAAATGAATCAGCACACTTTTGGTAGTTATGATGTTGTAACTGTCGGAGAAACATGGGGGGCCACTCCCGAGGTTGCCGAGCTCTACTCTAGCCCTGAAAGAGACGAGCTATCCATGGTTTTTCAGTTTGAACATATCAATTTAGATAAGCATCCTGGGAAACGTAAATGGGATTTGAAGCCGTTAGATCCTCAAGATTTGCATGAAGTCTTTTCAAAATGGCAAATTCAACTGGATCAAAAGGGCTGGAATTCACTGTTTTGGAACAATCATGACTTGCCACGAATTATCTCGCGTTGGGGAAATGATTCAGAGGAATATCGTGAACGAAGTGGGAAGATGTTGGCTATTTATCTCCATTTCATGAAGGGAACGCCGTATATTTATCAAGGGGAAGAGATCGGGATGATCAATTATCCGATCAAATCGATTGATGAAGTAGACGATATTGAAAGCATTCGTATGTACGAAGAGCGACTGTCGCAGGGATATTCGATAGAAGAAATTATTACGTCAATAAACGCCAAGGGTAGAGACAACGCACGGCATCCGATGCAGTGGGAGAATCAGTTGAATGCTGGTTTTTCTAAGGATACTCCTTGGCTGCCGGTTCACACCAATTATCCTAAGGTGAATGCAGCGGCCGCATTAGCAGACGAAGATTCTCTTTTTTACACCTATAAACATTTGATTCATTTGAGAAAGCAATTACCGGTGATTGTCGTTGGAAAATACGAAAGACTGGAAACTGGGAATGCTCAGGTCCTTGCCTATAAACGTTTTGATGCGAAGGAGTCAGTAATCGTCGTTGTAAATTTCTCTTCCTCTGTTCAGAATTATCAGTTAGGTGAGTCCGTAATGGAAGGGGACATCCTCATTCATAATTATCCTGAACACAAGATACGACAGCAATTAGAGCCTTATGAGGCCTATGCTGTTCGAAAGACTAACTAACAAGTGCTCTCTGCAGTTTTCGTTGCAGAGAGCACTTTTTTTAGATCTTTTTCCAATGGAAAAGCAACGTGGAAAAATCCTCTTTGATGCGCGGAATTGTAATCCCCGCCTGATTTAATTCTGCACCAGATACGAGTTTGCCGGTTGCCGTATTTTTGTAGATTGCCTGTTCCTCCAAGTAGCGAGTCTTTAAGTACTTAACAGGAACTGCTGGTCGAGCAAGTCCGTTAAAATAAATGACTATTGCTTCCTCATCATTTGTAAAGAGCCAAGCCGTTGCAAAAAAATCATCGGCGGATTGTAGACGATAAAATTTACCAAACTGGAACAACGAGCGATGTTTTTTATAAAAAGTGATTTGTTCACGAATTTCTTTCTGTTCATCAGCAGGTAAGTGAGTAAGAGCCATCTCATAACCAAAGTTCCCACTCATGGCAATCAATCCTCGTGTATGCAGTGAAGTCCTTCGACCAACCTGATGATTCGGTACAGGCGACACGTGGGCACCCATCATGATTGGCGGATACAACAAGCTGTAGCCATATTGGATTTTGCTGCGGCAAAGCGCATCCGTGTTATCGCTAGTCCACGTTTGCGCCATATAATGCATCATCCCTGGGTCAAAACGCCCCCCGCCGCTTGAGCAGTTTTCAAATAAGCAATTAGGATACTTTGTCGTTATGACCTCAAGCACACGATAAAGCCCTAGAACATAGCGATGGTAAATCTCCTTTTGCTGGTAAGCGGGAAAAGCGAAGCTGCCCACTTCTGTAAGATGTCGGTTCATATCCCACTTAATATAGTCGATTTTTCCCGTGGATAGATAGCTGTCTAACATTTCGATCAAATATTCTTGAACGACTGTCTGACTCAAATCTAGGACCAACTGTCGTCGACCCTCTGTTTTTGGATAATCAGGAACCTGCAACGCCCAATCTGGATGCGACTCAAATAAGCGGCTATTTTCAGAGATCATCTCCGGTTCGAACCACAGCCCGAATTTGAGTCCTTTTTGCTGAATCTTTTCCGCCAAACCGGCTATTCCCTGTGGGAGTTTCTCACGATTCTCAAACCAATCGCCTAAAGAAGAGGTATCATCATTACGTTGACCAAACCAGCCATCGTCCAGCACAAAAAGCTCAATTCCCGTATCTTTTGCTACTTCAGCCTGTTGGAGCAAATCCGCTTCATGAAAGTCGAAATAATTCGCTTCCCAAGTATTTAATAAGATTGGCCGCTCCTGATCTTTCCATTGAACAGGAATTAGTTCCTTCTGATAGAGTGTGTGAAAGGTTTGAGACATCCCATTAAGACCGGCGTCAGAGTAACTGATAACTGCCTCTGGTGTTTGAAACGACGCATTTGGTTCCAAACACCATTCGAAGGTTTCAGGCTGGATTCCCAGATGAACGCGACTGGAGCCGTACTGTTCAACTTCTACCTGTGCAGTGAAATTTCCGCTGTAGATTAGATGAAACGCATAAACCTCTCCCTGAAATTCGTTCGTAGTCGAATCCATCAGCGCTAAAAACGGCTGGTGCTGAGGACTGCTGGTTCCTCGAGAGCTTTCGATTTTCTGAATTCCTTCATGCAGTGCTTGCCGACCAATCGTCGCTTCATTTGTGTGGGAGCCGTTTAAGGTAAGCATATCGAAATCCGTACGGGGAAGATCGAGCAGCATTGATCCCGCATTTTCAATAAACACCTTTTCTTTGCCACGATTAAGAAAGCGAACACTGCGAGTGACAACGGGATAATCTTTATAAAGTGTATAGTTGAGAATCATCTCCAACTTCTGGACTTCATCAACCAGCAAAATCGACAATGTCTCCGCCTGTTCACCACGTAAACTAGGAAGTCCTTCTAATGTAGGCTTGCCAGAGGAAATAGTATAGCTTTTATAGCTGAAACTCGTCACGTTCGCCCCGTTTTCTCGACGAATTTGATAATTGCCAATACGATGGTCTCCCGTTCCTTGGGTGCTTGTTTCCAGTGGTAAAGCATTCAAGGAAAATGTACGATCGGATGGATCTGGATTCGTAGCGAAGCCGCGATCGATCCGCTGCAATTCATTGCTACCGGCATAAAAGGGGAGAGACTTGCCAAAGTATCGATGGGTAATAAATTTTTCTTTTTCTATCCCAATAACATAACTGATTTGAGAATTTGATAAATGAAATATTTGCCGTTGATGATCAAATAGAATAGGCATGAAAACAGCTCCTTTATATTATATACTGTAAGCATAAGAAATTAGATGTTGGGAAACAAGAATAAAAAATTTGAGTAAAGGGGTAAAATATTGCAAGATTATTTTTCTCATAGCTATTATTATTTTGACACCTACAACCTGCCTTACTTAAAGGGGGGCGGTGTAGGACATGGGGATGAAAATTATCATTGGGACAATGCCGCGCGCAAGGATGATTTAGTTGTATTGCAGTATACGTTGGCAGGAACAGGGTATTTTGAAGTAGAAGGACAGCGCAGTACTCAACGAAAGGGAAGTTTTTTTCTTGCTGAGATCCCTAGTAATTGCTGCTACTATGGAAAATCGGACTGGAGATTTCTATATTTGGAGTTTTCCAAAGACATTCTCCAATGGTTCTATCCTGTAAATCAAACGCTGCATCAAAGTTCAATAGACTTTCAAGAAACACTAAAGAAGGCACATGACCAGCTCAAAAAGCAAGCAGAGAGTCCTTTTTTTGAAAATACTTCATTAGCCTATGACTTGGTTTTGGCAATAAAAAAGGAACTCGTGACACAACGGGTAGAAAAACATCCTTTGGCTAAGGAAATCAAATCATTTTTAGAGCAGAACTACCAACAGGAAATAGGTCTAATCGATATCGAGGAGCGGTACAGCTTGTCCCGCTACAAAGCAATTCGACTATTTGAAAAGGCGTATCATATATCACCCATCGCTTATCTAAAGAAATATCGAATAAAAAAAGCACTGCCTCATTTACTAGATGGGCAACGAAGAGTTCATGAGATTGCTCGATTGGTGGGGATGTCGAATGGCAATTACTTTGCAAAGGTGTTTAAAGTGGAGATGGGAATGTCGCCTAGTGAGTATCGGAAAAACAAGCAGACCTTTAATGAGAAATCCGGTCAATAGAAAAAAGAAGCGCCTTTTTCATTAGAAGCAAAAAACGACTTGTCCATTTTTGGATTCGTCGTTTTTTGCTTCCTAGATAACTATTCAGAAATGATCGCAAACATCGTCGCAAGGTCTTCTGCAGCCATCTGTACCTTTGATTTTTCAATCAGAATATTTTTTCCAGTCATAATATAAGAGGGCATGATTCGAATCCCTTGATAAAAAAGTTCCGTGTTTCTCAGCTTGTAGGTGGAGATGGCAGGGACAACGTTTTTCTTTGTCGTTTTTTTAGTAATCTTGTTATAGCATTTCTTCGCCACATCCCCCATCAGCATAATGACTTGGACATTTGGGAACAGAGCCAGTTCCTGTTCTAAATAGGGAAGGCTGCGCTCAATACTGGCGTTGTCGATCGTTGTTTCCTGCTTTGGCGTCTTTATAGCATTCGTAAGGTAGATGCCATGAGCCAAAATATCCTCAATCGTTGAAACTTCAATACCAGCCTTTTGGAACAAGGGAATAGTGGTCTCCATATAGGTCGCATCCGGTGAACCGTAAAAATCATTCTCTGGAGAAGCAGGGACGACCTCATTGATCATGATGGCCTTTATTGTACTAGGATCAATTTTGATGGCATTCAAGTAAATCTGAGGATCCTCCGGCAGCTGCTTTATAATTTCCTGTTTAATATTCATTTTCTGACCTCCTTTAAATCTAGTGTACCGTATTAATCTTGACAGGGAATGTCTAGTTTCAAAAATAGTAGTCTTTTATCCGGAAGTCCTAAGCAAATTATTTTCCTTCAGAAATTAATCGTGTTAGGGTAATTTTATCAACTGATAAGTGGAGGTATTTTTATGTTTTTAGCGATTAATGAAATCAAACACTCCAAGCTGCGTTATACGCTAGTGATGGGAGTTATGTTCTTGATTGCCTACTTGGTCTTCTTTTTAACAGGATTGGCTTACGGGCTGGCACAAGACAATCGAACCGCAGTAGATAAATGGGATGCGGACAATATCCTTTTAACCGAGGAAGCCAACAACAATCTAAATATGTCCATGATCCCCTTAAAAACCTTTGATGAGGTGAAGGCAGATGAAAAAGCCTACCTAGCTCAAACCGCTGGTGTCATAAAAGGGGACAGTGGAGAAAAAATTGATGTCAGCTTTTTCGGCATTGATAAGGACCAATTCATCGCACCAAAGTTAACTAGTGGAAAAATGTTCGCCTCGGATGATGAAGCCGTAGCCGATAGTTCTTTAAAGGATCAGTACAACTTAAAACTTGGCGAAACGGTGAAGATGGCTGGCAATGAAAAAACTCTGAAGATCGTTGGGTTTACGGACAATGCAAAATTCAATGTAGCACCTGTTCTTTATACGACCATCGGGGCCTATCAAGAAATTCGCTTTGAAACACAAGGAGCGAGTGAAAATACCCGGATTAATGCAATTATCACACGCGGGAATGTCCAATCAATCCCGGATGATTTAGAGAAAACAAATATCAAAGACTTTATTAACGAACTGCCTGGCTATAGTGCACAGGTCTTGACCTTTGGTTTCATGATTGGCTTTTTGATCGTGATCGCGGCGATCGTTATTGGAATATTTATCTATGTATTAACAATGCAAAAATCAGAAATTTTCGGCGTAATGAAGGCACAAGGAATCTCAAGCCGCTATATTTCTAATTCAGTCATCGCACAGACCTTTTTACTAGCAACAGTCGGTGTCGTGATTGGGTTAGGGGCGACACTTGGCACGGCCTTAGTTTTACCAGATGCGGTTCCATTCCAAGTCAATATGCTCTTCTTTGGCGGCATTAGTCTATTAATGATCCTTGTAGCGTTGATCGGTGCGTTCTTCTCCGTTCGCACGATTGTCAAGATCGATCCGCTGAAGGCCATCGGGTAAGGAGGAAAAAAATGAGTGCAATTGAATTTAAACAAGTAGAAAAAACATTCAAAGATGGGGATTCAACCATCGAAGCATTGAAGGAAACGAATTTTTCAGTCGAAAAAGGAGAATTTGTCGCGATCATTGGTCCGTCCGGATCTGGGAAGAGTACCTTCCTGACCATTGCAGGCGGCCTTCAATCTCCCTCTTCAGGTGAAGTGTTGATTAATGATGAAGATTTTAGTGAAAAGAAAGAGAAGGAGCGGGCAAAATTACGGTTCAAAGAAATTGGGTTCATTTTGCAGGCCTCAAATCTCGTCCCTTTTTTGACCGTTAAAAAGCAGTTAAAGCTAGTTGATAAGGTCAGCAAAAATGACAATACACAGGTGGCAGAAAAGTTATTTGAGCAATTAGGAATTGCCAGTTTGGAGAATAAGTATCCAGAAGAACTGTCTGGGGGGGAACGTCAACGTGTCGCGATCGCTCGAGCATTGTATCATGATCCGACGATCATTTTAGCGGATGAACCAACCGCCAGTCTAGATTCTGAAAAAGCCTATGAAGTGGTTAAAATTTTAGCAAAAGAGACGAAGGAAAAGAACAAAGCAACCATCATGGTGACCCATGACACACGTTTAGTGAAATTCTGTGATCGAATTTTAGAAATGAAGGATGGCACACTAAAAGAAAAATCAGTTTCTGAGGACGAAAAAGAGTCGGATAGCGTATAATGAGGGTACCAAAGAAAAAATGAGGCGATTCGATGTACGAAGAGATTTTAGATGTTGCCGAAGAATTATTTATGAAGCAGGGGTATAATGACACATCTACGCGGCAAATCGCAAAGATTCTTGGCATTACCCAGCCAAATATCTATTATCATTTTAAAAACAAAGAAAACATTTATTATCAAGTCATGCTGCGGTTGTCCACCGAGGTAGGAGCAAGTTTGACAGAAATAGCTGAAAAAGCGACGAGCTTTGAAGAGAAAATTATAGGAATGGCTTTATACCTGCAGCAGAGGCATCCCTTCAGTCTGTTTATGATGATGCACGATATTCAGCACACCCTCAGTCCTGAAACGGCGAAAAAGCTCTTTTCCCTTTGGCAGGATTCATATAAGCAGCCATTTGTTGAGGTCTTCCAAAAAGAGAGCAACATCAAAGCATCAGTAGATCCTGATTTTGCGGTTCGTCAGTTATTCATTTTGATTTCTGCTTATCTGGACTCACCAGAAGAGACACGGAAAGACAATTTAGAAAAAGCCATTCAACTGTTTTTCTATGGCGTCTTGGACTAAACAGAAAATTCCCACTATCAATAATGATAGTGGGAATTTTTTTACGCTAATACCGCTGCGATCATATCTGGCAATTCTTTTTTCATGACGCGCTTTGTTGCTAGGGCATCAGTGTAGGTAATTGTTTGATCCGCTGCGATTGTTGCCAATAATTGACGCTCTTTTTTTGGAGGGTTGTAGAAGACTTCAATTGAGCTTTCTGCATCTGACCATTCAGCAGAATAATTCGTTTTAGTCTTCAATGATTGATTCAATGCTTCTGCTTGTTCCGCAGTCACGACGGCACTTGCTGGTTCTTTGACAACATCCGCCAAAATATCTTGAGCAAGTTCTGCCGCTTTGTCCGTGTCTTGATTTTCAGCAGGTGCTGATGATTTGAAGCTTTCTGACCACAAATTGTAGACGCTGTTCGTTAGTTGATTCAACGTATTGGTATGTGGCTTTTGAATGTGGGCATCCACCAATTCTTTGAAAGAGTGATCATGCTCCGAACTTTGGATATGACGTGTTTTGCCGTCAGGAGTCTTCTCCTCAAGGTGAAGTTGATGAGGATTCACTTTGTCAAAGTAGATTTTTACATCACTATGGATGTGATTTGCCAGTGTTTCTTCCACTTGAGCAAATGTTTTGCTGATTTGTTTGTTACGAGTTTTGATTGATTTTTTAATACTTTTTAAGTTCACTAGTGTCATTCAGTCGCTTTCTTTTAAGAATAGTTCTAATCCGATTGTATTATAGCATACTTCGAAAAAAATGCAGTAAGAATAAGGTAAAAGATGTTATTTGAATCAAAAAAACACTAATTTTTGATTAGAATAACGAAAAAGATGAACTAGATAACGTTTTCAATGGCTTCGCTTATTAATTAAGAACTACGCACGCATGTACAAGTTAATAAAAAAGCCGTAGCTATTCTATTGAATAACTACAGCCTTTGAATTAACGTAAATCCTCTAAAAATTCCGTTTTTCCTGGATCTATTTCGTCTTTCATTTTAATGATCTTAGCAGGGGTACCAGCAACAACGGCTCCTGCAGGAACATCTTTTGTTACAACGGCACCAGCAGCAACGACCGCGTCTTTGCCAACATGGACACCCTCTAAAATCACCGCGTTGGCACCAACTAGCACATTATCTTCAACAACAACAGGGGAGGCACTAGGTGGTTCTAGTACGCCGGCCAAGACTGCGCCAGCACCAATGTGGGCGTGCTTTCCGACAGTTGCACGAGCGCCTAAGATTGCACCCATGTCGATCATAGTACTTTCACCGATAGAAGCACCAATGTTAATAATCGCGCCCATCATGATTACTGCCTTATCACCAATTTCCACACGATCGCGAATGAGTGCGCCTGGTTCAATGCGCGCATTGACACTTGAGATATCCAGCATCGGAATCGCTGAATTTCTGCGATCATTCTCAACATGGACGTCTGTGATTTTTGCTTGCTGCTCGTTTAGTACCTCTTGCACGGCCTGACTTTCACCAATCAAGATCCAGGTCTTTTCTTGTCCGAAAAATTGAACCTTTTCTTTGGTGATACCCGTCAAGTCTCCTTGCACATATGCTTTGACAGGGGTCATTTTTTCGGCGTTTTTAATATATTTTGCAATTTCATAGGGATCGGTTAAAGTCATCAAATTCCTCATTTCTTGTCTCAGTTTCTTTTTTTATTCTGGAAAAATCAGCTCTCGTCGATTAATTTCTCCATATCGTATAAGCCAGTGGATTTTTCACTTACATATTTTGCTGCTTTAACAGCTCCGCTGGCGAAGATGTTTCGTGATAAGGCTAGGTGATTTAGTTCAATGACCTCATCAGGACCGGCATAAATCACGGTATGCTCCCCAGGGATAGTTCCACCGCGAACAGCGTGAATGCCTAGTTCGGATAGCGGATTTTCCAAATCATTGCCATGGCGACCATAAATATAGGTTTTCTTTTCTTCCACCGCATCATTGACCGCATCAGCCAGCAGCAGAGCAGTACCGCTAGGGGAGTCTTTTTTCTGATTATGATGCTTTTCGACGATTTCAATATTGAATTCTTCCTCTAAAACAGGTGTAATCTCACGAATCGCCTTCGCTAATAGGTTAATGCCTAATGACATATTTGCTGAGAAGAAAACGGCTGTCTGCTCTGCGGTTTTTTCAATTTGCTTCTTGATTTCATCGGTCAAGCCCGTAGTCGCGACAACGACTGGGATTTTTTTGTCAGCAGAATAATCCAACACTGCTGGAACCGCTGAATAGTGAGAAAAGTCAATAATCACATCGGCTTCAACTTGGCAATCTGCCATCGATTGATAGGTGCGAAAATCCGCCTCAAAGGCTTCACGATCAACGCCCGCAACGACCTGCATTTCAGGCTGCTGAGCAATCATGTTCTGTAAGACTTGTCCCATCCGTCCGTTTGCCCCGCTCAAAATAATATCGATCATCTATTTCGCAACCTCCAAACCATAGGCTGACATTTCTTTTTTCAAGCCCTCGACTGTTTCTGCTTTGGCAGCAGAAAGGGGAAGACGGAAGTTTGGTTCAATTTTTCCTAGCAGACCGACACCAGTTTTCACAGGAATTGGATTGACTTCACAGAAAATGGCATGAATTAATGGCAGTTGTGCTAATTGCAACTCTTTGGCTAATTGGAAGTCGCCATCTAGCAATGCTTGTGTCAATTCATGAGTTTGGCGAGGAGCGATGTTCGCGACAGTAGAGATTGATCCTTTGCCTCCTAAAGCCATGATCGGTAAAACTTGATCGTCATTTCCAGAATAAATCGTGAAATCTTCTGGCATAATGCGAGCAATCTCAGCGATTTGGGAAATATTTCCGCTGGCTTCTTTGATGGCAACGACATTCGGGATCTCTGCTAATCGTTTAACCATTTCTGGAGCGATATTCATATTTGTTCGTGAAGCGACTGAATATAAAATAATCGGCAATTTCACGCTTTGAGCAATTTTTTGATAGTGTAAAAATAGTCCTTCGTCTGACGCTTTATTATAGTAAGGAGTTACGATCAATAAGGCATCAGCACCAACTTTTTCCGCACCAGTAGATAATTCGATGGCATGCTGTGTATCATTGACACCTGTCCCTGCGATTACTGGGATTCGACCATTCACCTTATTGACCACCGCCTCAATGACAGCGATGTGTTCATCATTGGCTAGGGTAGAGGCCTCACCAGTCGTTCCGCAAGCGATGATCGCATCAGTACCTTCACTGATTTGCCATTCTACTAGTTCCTCTAACTTCTTGTAATCGACGGCACCATCGGCTTTCATGGGGGTAACTAACGCAACACCTGATCCTTCAAATATTCTCAAGAGAAACAACTCCTTTTTCTTTTTTTAAAGCCCCTTAAAAAGGTCCTTAGTAGTAGAATTATATCCCAATTATTAACGAATGCCAACGAAAATCTAATGAAAATTTCAAGTAAAGTCAATCAAAAAAGCAGAGGCTTTAATGCCCCTGCAAGTTTAAGCGATACATCAGCCATAAATCAATTCCTGCGATTGCTACATAGCAACTTGCAATCCCAACGCCAAATAAGGAAAAGAAAGCAAGAACTCCAATAGAGTAGACAGTAATTTCTAAAATGAATTTTTTACGACCAGTTAGGGCTGTGGGAGACTTCGGCGCCCCATATCTTGCCCAAGTAAAAGTAAGTACGCACGCTAAGAAAGCAAAAAATACTCTTTGATAGCGTGTGGAATGTAAGAAAACACCACTAAAAATGCCAATAATCGTTGCTAGTTCTAGTAAAAAGCGCGTAAGTAAAACAATTGCTGCCAAGGCAATAACCTCCAAAAAAAGATGTCGTTCTAATTAAAGAATAAACGCGAGTCCTACAAATAAATAGGTCCAACGAATGTCTTTTTTGCAAAGAAGATACAGGCAGCCGGCCGCAAGAGAGAAAAAGACCGTATAGATTCCGCCACTGACGCCTTGCAAAAGAAAATGAATTGATCCCCAAGTTATAGCGAGTAAAAAACCACCGCTGGGAAAACGATCCGATAATCCAAACTGCGCTTCAAAAAATTTCTGTCCGAAAGTAATGACTAAGACAATCAAGCTACACTCAGCCAAATAATAAAGTATTCGAAAAAGAAACGCACTCAAGCTCTTTTCCAATTCACCGTTAAACTCAACCAACGGTTTGAAGCCGCCAAAGCCAATCCACGTGATAACAATCACAGCAATGACAATTCCGCAAATCGGAATCAGCTGTTTCATTTCTATAGATTGGGAACTGCTAAATACATCAAAATTGAACTGGCGTTTAGCGTACCGAATGAGAAATAGTGTCACACTTGACCACAAAATCGCTGTTAAAATAGCATTCATGGAAAGTGTCAAATTCTCAAAAACCATACCCAAAAGCAATTCTAAACTAAATCCCGCAAACGCATAAAGCGCCAGCCATAAGAAATCAATCGACATAACTTGTTTTTTCTCTTCCAACCAGACGTCCTCCAAACTCTTTTACTTTTAAGTGTATCAATACTGAAAAGGAAACGCACCATAGAAATCAGCAATTGGTATGAATTCTTGTAGTTTTAGTTTTTCTAACTAGACCAATTTCATCAAAAATGAAATTTCAACTTTACTTTACGGAGAGCTATCCGCTACACTTGTATTGTGATTTATTGAACGATGCTAGTGGGTTTTAAAACGTTGGGAGGTGGGAACTATGCAGAAATATACTACTGCTTTTACTTGAATATGAGGCAGCTCTCACTTAGAAGTTTCTAAGAAGTACTTTATGTTTCCTGCTCAATCAGGTTGTTCCCACCATCACGCTGGGGAACTGTTTACAACAAGAGGAGAAATGAACGATGATTTATTTAGACAACTCCGCAACAACGTTAAAAAAACCGAATACAGTAATCCAAGCAGTAACCGTTGCACTAAGTCAATTAGGCAATTCAGGGCGAGGCGTCCACACCGATTCCTTAAAGTCCTCTGAAATAATCTTTCAGGCGCGACAATCCTTGTGTCGTTTATTCAACGGAGAGCAAGCAAGACAGATTGTTTTCACCTCAGGTGCTACTGAAAGCTTGAATCTAGCAATTGAAGGACTCCATAACGGCTCAGATCATGTGATTACTACTGCGTTAGAACATAATTCTGTTCTGCGCCCTCTTTACCGAATGAGAAAAGAGAAGGGCCTCGAGCTTTCGGTCGTTTCCGCTGATAAAACAGGGCGGCTAAATTACCTAAACTTTGAAAAAGCGGTAAAAAAGAATACAAAATCGATCATTGTTACGCACGCGTCAAACGTAACGGGAAATATCGTGGATTTGAGAAAAATTCAAGCAGTGTGTCAAAAACATGGGCTTTATTTGATTGTTGATGCATCGCAATCCGCAGGTCTGGTGCCGCTTGATGTTCAAGCTTTATCCATTGATATTCTGTGTTTTACCGGTCATAAAAGCCTCTATGGACCGCAAGGAACTGGCGGACTTTATATTCGGCCAGGTCTTTCGCTGCGTCCGTTAAAAGTCGGCGGCAGCGGCATTGATACCTTCAACCCTGAACATCCTGCTATTATGCCTACGGCGTTAGAAGCAGGGACTTTAAATGGACATGGGATCGCGGGTTTAAAGGCTGGTGTGGATTATTTATTAGAGGAGACGGTTGAAAAGCTTAATAGAAAAACACAAGAGCTGACACAGCTTTTCTATAAGAAAGTATCTGAAATTGATGGTATCATCGTTTATGGTGATTTTACCGAAAAAGAACGCTGTCCAATCGTTTCGATAAATGTTGGACAACGCGATTCAGCGGAAATTAGTGATTTGTTATCCTATGAATTTGGGATTGCGACTCGTTCTGGTGGTCATTGTGCACCTTTGATGCATGAGGCTTTAGGAACAAAAGAACAGGGAGTTGTTCGTTTTAGTTTTTCCTCCTTTACGACTGAGTTCGAGATTTTGGAAGCACTCAAGGCTTTGCAAAAAATTAGTCAAAAGGAGTAATAAACAATGGCAAATAAAAAAATGTATTTGACGGTAGGGTTAGGTTTTGGTTTGGTTGCTATTCTATTGGCCTATTTCGGAAATCCAGCGAATATGGCCATCTGTGTCGCTTGTTTTATTCGAGACATCGCTGGTGCTACAAAACTTCATGGGGCACCACCAGTACAATATTTGCGTCCTGAAATTATTGGGATTATTTTTGGCGCGATGCTTATGGCGATCCCTAGAAAAGAGTTTCACGCGAGAAGCGGCTCCTCAACAGGGACACGTTTCTTACTAGGCTTTATGATGATGATCGGTGCCTTGGTCTTTCTTGGCTGTCCTTTGCGGATGGTTCTGCGAATGAGTGGCGGTGATCTGAATGCTTATGTTGGGTTGATTGGTTTTGTTGGGGGTGTTTTTACAGGAAGTCTTTTCCTAAAACAGGGGTATACACTAGGCAAACCTCAGGATACAAAGACTAGCAGCGGAGTGATGGTACCGGGCTTCTTCTTAGCATTATTTGTATTATTTTTAGTGGTACCCTCTCTTTTCATGGTAAGTAAAGAAGGACCTGGGAGCCTTCATGCGCCGGTCATGATTTCCTTGGCTGGTGGTTTGATTTTCGGTGGCTTGGCTCAATTGTCAGCGATTTGCTTTTCTGGTAGTATTCGCGATATCTTCTTAATGAAGAATTTTAATCGAATTACTGGTGTATTGACGTTGTTTGTTGTTGTTTTGATTTACAACCTAGTTACTGGGAATTTCCATTTGAGTTTTGCCAATCAGCCGATCGCTCATACCGAGCATCTGTGGAATATTTTAGGTCTCTACGTCGTTGGTTTTGCGGGTGTATTACTCAGCGGCTGTCCTTTGCGGCAGTTGATTTTAACCGGGCAGGGGTCTTCTGATGCGGGAATCACTGTAATTGGCATGCTGGTAGGGGCTGCTTTTGCTCATAACTTCGGTTTGGCCTCATCTGCAGAAGGAACTACGAGTTTTGGACGGATCGCGACGCTTCTGTCCATTGCGTTATTATTCATTATTGCATTTACAAATTTAAGTAAAAAAATAGAGACATCCGCGAAATAGAGCGGCTAGTGAAAGAAGGAGAGAGTGGCGGTGGCAAAGGAATGGTTGATTGTGACTTTCGAAACAGAATATGACGCACTGCAGTTTTCAAGCTTATGTAAACAAGCAAAAATCGAGGGGCGGTTACTGCCGATTCCTCGTAAGTTATCCGCAGGCTGCGGCATATCTTGGCGTTCAGAGGTACGATTTGAGTCGAACATTCAACAACTTATCCAGCAGCACGCAGCAGAACTCTCCGGTGAGCTGGTAAAAATAGAATTATAAATACTCTTGGTGATCCACTCTTCATTGAGCTGGATCACTTTTTTGTCTACACCAATTTTTTAGAGAATTGATAAGATTACCGAGCCGATCATTCAAAAAGATTGAAACAGTAAGTTCTTCGCGCTATTGTTACAACGATCAATGTTTTTAGAGGGGATTTTTAAAAAGTGAAACTACTATTATGTGAAGACGAAGATAAAATGCGGGAGCTGCTGAGGAAATTTTTCGAAAAAGAAGGGTATAGAGTAGTAGAAGCCGAGGATGGCGAATCCGCTTTGGAGAAATTCTATGATGAGTCTTTCGATTTGGCCATTTTGGATTGGATGGTGCCGAAAATGAACGGGCTAGAAGTAGCAAAAGCCATGAAACGAGAACGTACTATTAAAATCTTGATGCTGACGGCTAAGAACATGCCTGAAGATGAGGTAGAAGCCTTGAAAACTGGGGTGGACGATTACTTGGCGAAGCCTTTCCATGCTCAAGTTCTTCTGGCTCGTGCAGCAAAATTATTAGGCGTAATCCATCAAGACCTTCATCAGCCGCTGGTTATTCTCCCGAATGAAAAGCGCGTACTACTGAATGGGACACAGTTGGATTTAACCAGCAGAGAGTACGATGTGTTATTTTATCTATATCAGAATCAAGGTTTGCCTTTGACGCGTGAACAGATTCTTCTCTCTGTTTGGGGATTGGATAACGAAAATGATGAAAGGACCGTCGACAGCTTTATTCGTATGTTGCGTGAGAAGATCGGGAAAGAATTTATTCAAACTGTTTACGGAACAGGGTATCGTTTTGAGCTTGCGAAAAAATAGTTTGACCCGTGTATTTATTCAGCGAGTAGCCATCATCTTTGCGCTGATCCTGTTGGTTTTGACGCTATTTTATCGCTGGGGCTTTCCTACTTATTATTACTGGAAAATGGAACAGCCAGTCAAGGAGGCGCAAAAACTGATCCAAAACGGAAAAGAAAAGGAGATTTCTGATGAACTTGTGGTGATCGCGCTGGATAACAGCGGCACGCCCTCAGAGGAAGAGTTGACCAACGACATTACCTTTCGACTAAGTAAAGAAGGAATTGCCCTTCATCGATTCTGGGTGGATAAATCAACGATTCGCGGCGTCCAGCAGGGGCAGTCGGTCCAACGCTTGTACAATCAAACCCGACAGCGAAATGATTTTTATACAGTATTCTTCTCGGAAGGAAATCAATTCTACCTTGTTGGGACAAGTATCCCTGACTTTCAAGCCGCAGTCCGAACGCTTTTCCCCATTCTAATCGCAGCGACAGTGTTACTTTTACTGCTGTTATTTGCTTTGATTATCCTCTTGGTACGTAATCAAATCATCCAGCCGATCCGTCGCTTGGAGCAGACGACGCGAAATATTTCTAAGCTGAATTTTACGGATTCTGACAATCAGGAGGAAAATGAGCTCGGTCAGTTAAGTCAATCGATCAATCAGATGAAACGCTCGTTGCAGCAGCATGAAATGGAAATGCTGGAACGCAATGATCAACTGAAGGCCTTCTCTTCAAACTTAGCTCATGAGTTAAAAACACCGTTATCCATTATGCAGCTGCTAGTAGACGGCGAACAAATGGGGTTAGAGAATCCTGCATTTCTGGAAGATATCGATCAGCAATTGCTAAACATGAATGCACTGGTGACAAATTTACTGGCCTATAGTCAGCAGATGAAGGAGACGATTCAATTTGAAAGAATCAACATTTCCTCGCTGCTTGAAAAGGAAGTCGCACAAGAAAGGCTCATCGATCAAACCTTTCAAATCGACCTGAAGACAGAGGCCTGTGAACTAGAAACGAACCCTCAGCTTCTAAGTATTGTATTGACTAATTTATTGACGAATAGTATGAAGTACAGCTTGGATAAACAGGTGAAAATAACTGGCAATAAGCAGGAGTCCCAGTATCAGATCATGTTTGAGAATAGAGCCAATCCATTGTCCCAGCAGCAATTTTCCCATTTAAAGGAACCTTTTGTGGTAGGAGAAAAGTCTCGCAACAGCCATTTATCAGGGACAGGGCTCGGACTTTCCATCGTCGAACAAACGCTTCGTCTCATTGGCGGCGAGTTCACGCTTCGACAGGAAAACCATTCTTTCCTTGCGACAATCGTATTGCCCATTCAACAGACAGCACAATAATCTGTGCTGTTTTTCTTTTGCACAAGTTTTGCATAATTGTTTCGTATTCTTTTTCTGCAAGGAGGAGAGAGTATAGACAAGAAAACAAAACGAAAGATAATTATCGGAATTCTGACAGCCGCGCTGCTTCTAACAGGCGGGATGCTGGCGATGATCGCCATACATGAAAAAATCGCTCCAGCAGGCATGATGGAGAAAACGACGCAATTACAGACACCATCCGTCAGTCAGTAAACAGATAGATACTATAAGCAAAAGAAAGCAGGAAATTCTATGATCAAAAGACTATTACTCGGAGTGTTACTACTCCTATTATTTATTCCCATCTACGCATTTAAAATCGAACCGAACTTGGTGGTTGTCCATCGATTGCAGCTGGGTTCTTCCTCCAAGCCGGAAGAATTAAAGGTGCTTCAGCTTTCAGATATTCAAGTCTCAGAAAGCTACGCTACCAAACGTTTGGACAAGGTGATTCGCAAGGTAAACAAGGAGAAACCTGATATTATCGTTTTTACCGGAGATCTATTTGATAACTACAGCCAATACAACCATGAACAGGAAATTATTGAGAAGCTGAAGGAGATGAAGGCGACTATCGGTAAATACGCAGTTTGGGGCAACCATGATTACGGGGGCGGGGCCGCAAGAATTTATCAGCAAGTCATGAATGCGGCCGATTTTGACGTATTAAAAAATACCGGCGAAACGATTTCTTTGGCGAATGGCAAAAGAGTATTCATCGGTGGATTAGACGATTCATTGCTGGGGTCTCCTTCGATCGATGAAACCTTAAGTTATCGTCAAGGGTATGATTATTCTGTGCTGTTGACCCATGAGCCGGATGTGGCGGATGGCTTCGTGGGAGCAAACACACAACTCGTTTTAGCTGGTCATAGTCACGGGGGGCAAATTCGTCTGCCTTTTTATCAGGTGACGAATGTATTAGCGAAAAAATACGTTCGTGGTCTCTACGAACTCAGCGATCATACCAAACTTTATGTAAATACCGGATTAGGTACGACAGCCATCCATGCACGGTTGGGGGTGCCGCCGGAAATCTCTGTTTTTCAATTGCACTTTTGATAAAACGAACAAAAAAAGGGGAGCAGCTACTTCAAAGTATAAGTAGACTGCTCCTTTTTTATTGGATAATCTCAAATCCGTAACCGCGGATATGCTCCTTCAACAGCTCTAAATAGGTCTGAGCCAAAGGACTGACCTCTAGCTGTTCCTGCTTAAGCCAGCCTAGCGTGATGACATCGTCATATTCTAAAGGAATCGCGACGATTTTGTCGTCGTTTAATTCGCTGCTTATGATCCCAGAACTGATAGTATAACCGTTTAGCCCCACCATCAGATTAAAAATGGTCGCGCGATCGCTGACCTTGATATTCTTCTTGCGATCCCAGGTGCTGAGAATCTCTTCAGAGAAATAAAAAGAGTTTGTTTCTCCCTGTTCATAGGACAAATAAGGATAATCCTCGAGATCCGTTAAGGTGAGTGACTTTTTCGCTACTAGTGGATTGCTGCGGCTAACGAAAACATGCGGTTTTGCTTCAAATAATGGAGTGAAAACCAACCCTTTTTCCTTGAACAGCTTCAGCATGACCTGGTGATTAAAGGCATTTAAGTATAAAATGCCCAGTTCGCTTTTAAAGCTGGTGAGGTCGTCAAAAATGTTTTCCGTCTCGGTTTCTCGCAAAGTAAAATTATACTCGTCAGAATTCACCGTGCGCAACAGCTCAACAAAAGCGTGTACCACAAAGGCGTAATGCTGCGCCGACACGGAAAAGTTTTGCTTGCGCAGCGGTTCATTTTTAAATTTTTCCTCCAGCAGATTGACTTGGTCCAAAATTTGACGACAGTATATTAGAAATTCCCGTCCTTCAGAGGTTGGGATAATTCCCTGCTTGTTTCGGATCACTAGCTGCACATTCATTTCACTTTCCAGTTCCTTCAGCGCATTTGATAAGCTGGGTTGGGTTAAAAACAGCGCTTTTGCGGCCTCATTGATCGAGCCTTTTTCAATAATTTTCTCAAAATAAATCAGTTGCTGCAGTCGCATCGCTTCACCTCTTTTTTTAAAGAGTATAACGGAGGTTATAGTTATTGGCTATAACTAGTTATTACTTTTTTCAGTTATTCAAGCAAAAAGAAGCGTGCTATTGTGTACCGTAACACAACTGAAGGAGGAAAAACTATGAGAACAACCATTATCGGGTTTCCTAGAATTGGCGAAAATAGAGAATTAAAATTTGCGACAGAAAAATATTTTAGTGGAGAGCTGTCTAGCGAGGAGCTAGAGGATTTTGCTAAGGATTTAAGACAAAAACATTGGCGGCTAATCAATGAAAGCGGGATTGACGAAATTCCTAGTAACGACTTTTCTTTTTATGATACGACGTTAGACACGGCTTGCTTGTTGAACATTGTCCCACAGGAGGTAGCGAAGCTGAACTTAACGGACACTGAAAGATATTTTGCGTTAGCCCGCGGTTATCAAGGACAAAAAGGGGATATCAAAGCACGACCGATGAAAAAGTGGTTCAACACCAATTATCACTATATCGTGCCTAAATTCGAAAAGGAAACAAATATTTTTGTCAGCGGCGACAAGCTTTTTAAAGAATACTATGAAGCAAAGGCATTAGGCATCGACACACGGCCTGTACTGATCGGACCATTCACCTTGCTGCAGCTTAGTGAATTTGAACCAGGAACAGATCGCAAAAAAATCATCGACCAATTAATTACGGCTTATGGAGAAATATTGGATAAGCTGAAAGATCTGGGAGCCGAATGGATTCAGTTAGATGAACCTAGCTTAGTGAAGGATTTAACAACCGAAGAACTAGCAGAATTCAAAGGGATTTATGAACGTCTATTAACGGATCAACAGATAAAAGTTCTGCTGCAGACGTATTTTGGCGATATTCGCGATGCCTACGAAACTGTCATCAACTTGCCTTTTGCGGGGATCGGCTTGGATTTTGTTGAAGGACGTAAAACGACAGAGTTAGTAGCACAAGGGTTTCCTAAGGACAAAATCTTATTTGCCGGAGTGGTAAACGGAAAAAATATCTGGCGAAACCATTATCAGCAAACGATCGAATCGTTGAAGGACTTTGATCAGGAAAAACTGATTCTAACAACTTCTTGCTCGCTTTTACATGTTCCTTTTACCACCGAAAACGAGGTGTTTCCTGATGAAATTAAACAGCATTTCGCCTTTGCAAAGGAAAAATTAACAGAATTAGTAGAATTGGCAACCATTTTAGCGGGCAATGAAGAAGCTTTAAAAGCCAATCAAGCACTATTTGCTAAAACCCGCTTTATTGAAAATCAAGCCGTTCAGAAAAAAATCCGCGAACTTACGGAGCAGGACTATACGCGTAAACCTGCCTTCCAGGAACGAGAGGCGATTCAGAACCAGGCGTTTGATTTCCCAGTATTACCGACAACCACCATTGGGTCTTTTCCACAAACAAGGGAGGTCAAGCTGACACGAGCGAAATACAAACGTCAAGAACTCAGTCAAGAATCGTATGATCAATTTATTGCCCAGCAAATCAATGAATGGTTGAATTGGCAGGAAAAAATTGGGCTAGATGTACTAGTTCATGGTGAGTTTGAGCGCAACGATATGGTGGAATACTTTGGTCAAAACCTCTCCGGCTATTTGTTTAGTAAAAATGGTTGGGTACAATCTTACGGGACAAGAGGCGTGAAGCCGCCGATTATTTGGGGCGATGTCGCTCGAGAAAAGCCGATCACCGTTAAATGGTCCACCTATGCGCAAGAGCAAACAGATAAAATCGTGAAGGGCATGCTGACAGGACCAGTGACCATCCTGAATTGGTCCTTTCCGCGAGAAGACATCAGCTTAAAGGATTCAACGCTGCAAATCGCTTTAGCGATCCAAGAGGAAGTATTGGATTTAGAAAAGAATGGTATTCGCGTGATTCAAATTGATGAGGCAGCATTACGGGAAAAACTGCCATTAAGAAAGACGGACTGGTATTCTGAATATTTAGATTGGTCCATTCCAGCCTTTCGTTTGGTCCATAGCAAGGTACAGCCAACGACCCAAGTCCATACGCATATGTGCTATAGCGAATTCACGGATATTATTCCCGCGATTGATCAAATGGATGCCGATGTGATTTCCTTTGAAGCCTCCCGATCAAACTTGGCAATATTGGATGAACTGAAGGCGCAAAATTTCCGCACAGCGGTAGGACCAGGAGTCTATGATATTCATTCTCCACGGGTGCCATCAGTGAATGAAATCAAGGAGACCATCAGTAAAATTTTAGCAAAGGTTCCCTTGGAAAAAGTCTGGATCAATCCTGACTGCGGCTTAAAAACTCGTGGGATTCCTGAAACGAAGGCTAGCTTGACCAACATGACAGAAGCCGTAAAACAAGTCAGAAAGGATTTGTAGCCTATGTCCAGTACACTATCCTTTGAAGTTTTTCCGCCAAATACACAAATTGGCACGGAGAAGCTGTTCAAAACCTTGAAAGAGCTGCAGCAGCTAGAGCCAGATTTTATCAGCGTTACCTGCAGCAACAATCGCCAAACTATAGAAGAGACTACCTTGAAGGTCGCGGATTATATCCATAGAAAGCTGAAGGTTCCAACGATTGCCCACTTGCCGGCAGCCTATCTTAGTCAGTCACAATTAGCCGAATTGGTGAAACGGCTGGATCAGATTGGGATTAACCAGATACTCGCTTTGCGTGGAGATATTCTTCCTGATTTGCCGCCTAAAAAAGACTTTGTCTATGCCAGCGATTTGATTCAGTATGTCAAAAGAGAGGCGCCGCATCTTCATATCAGCGGTGCTTGCTACCCAGAATCGCATCCAGAATCACTAAATCGGATTGAGGATATCAAGCAGCTGAAGCACAAGGTAGCGGTTGGCTGCGAACAGCTGATTACCCAGTTGTTTTTCGACAATGATTTGTTTTATCAGTTTCAGGAATCCTGTTATTTAGCGGATATAAAAGTGCCGATTCTCGCTGGAATCATGCCGATCGTCAATCGGAACCAAGCTTTACGACTGATTAAGACGACGAATACGAAGCTGCCACGAAAATTCCTGGCCATTCTGGAGAAATACGAGCATGATCCTGTCGCTCTGAGGGAAGCGGGATTGGCCTATGCCATCGATCAAATCGTGGATCTGACCACCCAGGATGTTTCGGGCATTCATCTTTATACGATGAACAATGCAGAGGTGGCAAAGCATATCTATCACAACACAAAGAATGTCTTAAATGGACAATGCAAAGCCGGATGATTTTATAAAAGATTTGACAGAGCTAACAAAATGATTATAATAAGATTAATTTAATAGACGAACGTGGAAGAGAAGAGTAATTGACGCTGCTAGATACAGAGACCTCGGCTGGTGAGAAAGAGGACAAAGCAAACTCAATGAAGATGAGCTCTGAGTTTTTTAGCAGGTTCACGCTTGCTAGACGGCCGTGACCGATACCTCACCGAGTTTCTTTATGGAACTGTCGAGGTATTTTTAATAATACGAATTTGGGTGGTACCACGGTTTGATCCGTCCCTTTGTCACAGGACAAAGGGGCGTTTTTTTGTTTTTAGAAGAAATTTATCTTACGAGGAGTGATCAGATGGAAACAGGAGATTTTATTCAGCAATATTACCGAAAACGCAGAGGAACAGACTCATTAAAATGGGACGCGCTAAAGGAACGCTACGGCAAGGCAGAGCTGCTGCCGTTATGGGTGGCAGATATGGATTTCTCCGTCCCAGAAGTGGTTCAAGAAGCGCTGACGGAAAGGATCAATCACGGTGTTTTCGGTTATTCACTCACACCAAAAAAGTATTTCAACGCGTATAAGGGATGGCAGAACCGCCATGAACAAACAGCATTTCAAGAAGAGTGGTTGTTCTTTACTTCTGGCGTGGTGCAAGCCCTCCATGATTTGATTGCTTGCTTTACTGATGAGGGAGATCAGATTCTCATACAGCCGCCAGTTTATTATCCTTTTTTTGACGTTGTGAAAAATCAGCGGCGGCAATTACTCACCTCAGAGCTAGTTGAGACTTCCGATGGCTATCAAATGTCGCTTGAGGATTTTGAAGCACAATTGATCCATCAGAACATTAAGCTGTTTATCCTTTGCTCTCCTCACAATCCAGTTGGACGAGTTTGGAGTCGAGAAGAACTTAGGGAAATTCTCTCCCTTTGTCAAAAATACGATGTCCTAGTGATTTCTGACGAGATTCATTCTGATCTGATTTTACCGGATTATTCCTTTATCTCCGCAGTGACAATCGCGGCAGAATTAGATTTTTTAGATCATTTAATTGTCTGCAACGCGCCGTCCAAGACCTTTAATTTAGCCGCATTATTGAATGCGCATATTTGGCTGCCAGATGAGCACCTACGAGAAAAGTACCAACAGTGGGAAAGCAAGCACCATCAAACAGGAAACAGTGTGCTTGGACAAGTAGCGGCACAGGCAGCCTATGCATCAGGAGATGAGTGGCTAAAGGGGACACTCTCAGTAATCGAAAAAAACTATCAGCTTTTAAAACAAACACTAGCGCAGCAAATCCCGCAAATTAGAATCAGTGAACTTCAAGGAACGTATTTGGCCTGGCTCAATTTGAATGATTGGCTGCCAAGCTTGGAGCTGGAAGAATATATTCAAGAACAGGCAGGCTTAGCCATTGATTACGGCGCGTGGTTTTCACCAAACACTAAGGGTTTTATTCGAATCAATTTAGCCACGAGTCCAGAAAATATCGAGACAGCGATCAAGAATTTAGTAGCAGTTGAACACAAACTCAAAGGAGGAAGCGAAAATGAGCTATCATACAGCCACCGAATTAGCACAAATCGGCAATCATAAGGACAAGCAAACAGGAGCAGTCTCAGCGCCGATCCACTTATCAACGACCTTTGCCCATCCAGGATTAGGAAAAAGCACCGGCTACGATTACACACGCACGAAAAATCCGACACGAGAAATTTTAGAGGAGGCGCTGGCAAGATTAGAAGGAGGCAGTCAGGCAATTGTGACTAGTTCTGGAATGAGCGCGATTCAATTAGTTTTCAATATCTTCCCAGCGAAAAGTGAATTTTTGGTTTCTCGAGATCTTTACGGCGGTAGCTATCGCTATTTCAAAGAATTAGAGCGTCAAAATGCGGCTACTTTCCACTATTTTGATGACTCTGAAAATTTAGCAGCACAGCTCACGGACCAGATCACGGCGATCTTTTTAGAAACACCGACAAATCCCTTAATGCAGGAAGTTTCTATTGCTGATACTGCAAAATTAGCCCACAATTATCAGGCCTGCCTAATTGTAGACAATACCTTTTCTACACCATTACGGCAGCAGCCCTTAAAAGAAGGGGCCGATATCGTCCTTCACTCCGGCACTAAGTTCTTAAGTGGTCACAATGATTTACTGGCAGGAGTCGTTGTAGCCAAAACGCCTGAGATAGGAGAGAGGTTGGCGTGGTTAAGCAATACAACGGGACCAACACTATCGAGCTTTGATAGCTGGCTCTTTATTCGCAGTCTCAAAACCTTGAAGATACGTTTTGAAGCGCAGGAACGCAATGCGCAGAAAATCGCGAAGGTCTTGACCACTTTTCCGCAAGTAGAGAAGGTCCTTTACCCTGGAATTGGCGGAATGATCAGTTTTTATCTTCAAGACACGAAGCAAATTCCAGCTTTTTTGTCAAAGCTGCGCTTGATCACCTTTGCCGAAAGTTTGGGAGGAGTAGAAACATTGATTACTTATCCAACGACTCAGACACACGCGGATATTCCGGCAGAGCTTCGAGAATCCTATGGCTTGACCGCCAATCTATTGCGGCTTTCTGTCGGAATAGAAGACCCACAAGATTTGCTGGCGGATTTGGAGCAGGCACTTCAATCGCAAGAATAAGTCCTTTAGATAGGAGATGCCATTGCTGCCGTTTTTCAATTGGTTTTACTCCTAAAAAGAACATGGTATGATGACAGCGATAGAAAGGAATGAATCAAGTGAAAAAATGGAAAAAAATCCTTTTGATCATTGTTCTCACAGTGGTCATTATCATTAGCGGCGGAATCGCCTACTTAAAATCGCAAACCTATTCTCCTACAAATCATGCCCAGCAAGTCGCTGAACAGGCGGAAGATAACAGCGATTGGCTCTATTTTCCTTCAAAGGATACCTCGAAGCCGCTGATCATTTTCTATCCCGGCGCACTGGTAGAACCTGAAAGCTACAGTAATTGGGCAGAAACAGTAGCGAAAGCGGGTTATCCTGTTTATATTGTGAAGATGCCATTGGATTTGGCCATTTTAGCCCCAAATCGCGGAGAGAAAATCTTGGCACAACAGCCAAATCGAGACTATGTTATTGGCGGTCATTCATTAGGTGGCGTAATGGCCAGCCGTTTTGCCAATGAACATACGAAAAAGCTGCGAGGAGCATTTTTCCTAGCAAGCTATCCAGATGAAAAAGGCAGTTTAGCAGATAGCAAGATTCCTGTATTATCTCTGACCGCAGAAAATGATCAGGTACTAAATTTGAAGGCTTACAAAAAAGCGAAGAAGGAATTACCTAAAACAACGGATTATCAAGAAATAGGCGGAGGAAATCACGCAGGCTTTGGTTCGTACGGCAAACAAAAAGGCGATGGAAAATCAACCATTACTGATCAGAATCAACAGGTAGCTCAGCGTTTGATTGCTTGGCTAGAGGAAAAAGTGCATACGAAAGACTAAGAAATCATCCTAGATGGTTTCTTTTTATATTTATTGTTATTTTTTAATTCGGTATCTATTCATAAATGAACGGTTTGATTCACTCATTGTCATTATAGAACGATAACAACGGCATGAAAGTTCACTCTATATTTTCTAACAGACCCATCTCAAATACCATGATATGTTATTATAACGTAACAAAAGATTGATTTAGGAGTGATCAAGTGAAAAAAGCGTTTATCGGAATGGGGATCTGTGTGGGTTTATTAAGTCTAGCAGGCTGTTCAAAAAATGAAACACATGCGAGTCATAAAAACAGCAAGAACACCGTTCATGTTTCAGAAGCCTTATCATCAACAAAGAAAACTTCAACAACAGCAACCAGCGGCAAAAATTCAAGTACATCATCGACAATAGCCAGCTCCACTGCATCATCTGAGAGCCAGGAAGAGTCAACTACCTCCAGTCTTTGGACAACTCAAAAAGCCAGCGAGCTTCAACAATTCATGGAGAGCTGGGGCACCACTATGAAGCAAACTTACAAAGAATACACACCGAATAATAACGTCAATTTCTATGGATTGCAGCTGCCGGAGGCTGTTTTAGGCAGTTCAAAGTCCTGGGGAATCGATGTTAATGACGTTGCTGTCTCTGCTGAGTGGTCGACTACTGGTGAATCTTCTTCCGAATACAGCATTGTCGCGGTTTATTCAGACGCAGAAACCTCAAGCGGTTCAGGAGCAAGACACCTTTACTTCTTTGGATTTAACAATAATCAGCCAGTCGTCCTAGTTTCCATGCAAAACCAAGGCATGGAGGATCACGCGCTGCACTTCAAACAAACAGAAAACCAAGCACTTACGAGCGGTTTCCAGAATATTGTTGCAGGACAACCAGTGGAACAGCCAACCGCAGAATCTACTGAACCAGTAAATACATGGGCTTCTATGGATGAAGCCATTCAGTTTTATGAGGATACATATAAAAACACTGCGAACGAAGTCAGCCAACAAATCCTTTGGGAAAATTATCATCGAAGCTGCTGGAGTTTAACAGAACAAGCAGGGAATCGCATGGTTCTCCATTGGAAGAATATTGGTGGCGCTGGCGGCAGCTATGTGGCTTTTGAAAAATTCGCTGATCACACGACGATCACTCAATATGATGGCAACAATTCCTATCCGAATAGCCCAAGCAAGGCCTTCAATGTTCGAAACAGCGATCATACCGTGTATTAAAATAGAAGGAAAGTCTATCAAAACGATAGGCTTTTTTCTATTTAAATAATTTTTTTGAAATCGTTACCATTATTTTTTGAAGCGATAATCCTTGATACATCAATATTTAGCTTTTGAGAATCATTATGCTTTAATAAATATTAATATTTTGGTATGCGAAACCCGTGACAAAAGGCGTATTTTGTTGTTGTAGATATCTCAACTAAGAATAAATAAAAACAAATTAGAAAGGAGGACCTCTTTTGACGAAACAGAAATTAACCAACCAGCAATTATTCACCTTATCCCGTCCAACATTGGAAAAACGCATTCGCCGATTTTATTTTGATACGAAAGATGGAAAGGCCGCCATCGAAATGCTGATCACAATACAAGTACGAGAAGAATTGTGCGAGACGGATTTTTCCAATATGTTAGGGGAGCTGGTGCGACACATTTTTCTAAAAACGCGTTCCACAGCAGCTATGCGCCGCTATTATTTGTATTTCACCGATTATTTCACTAAAAAGGATTGGCAGCTGTTGAACCTTAAATTATTCCCAGCGCAGACATTTATCGCCGAAAAGCTTGAGCAATTATATACGCAAGTCATTAGAAAACCCTTAGCAAGACTTGCGGAATCATGACCATGCTTTTGAAAAAGAGGAGATAAAATGGAAAAGAAAGGAAAGATAGAAAATGATTATCACATTTACTTTAGATGCAGAGTTCGCTAATAGTGATGGCAGCTCTCAGCATTTACGTTTAAAAAATTTTGATCCAACCAAAACAGCCGAGGAAATCAAAGCCTCGTTAACAAAATTGACACAGCTGAACCTGTTTGAAAAAGACGGCGTCGGTTTATTTAAAAAGGTCCTGCATGCGACCATTATTGAGAAAAGGGTCGAAACCATTTTCGACAAACGAGTGGAGACGCAAACAAAAGATTCATCAACGAGATTAATGGAACAAGCCCAATCTGAACCTCTTTCAGTGGAAGAACCAATGGCTCACCTTCAGCCTTCAATTAAAGAACGTGCTACTTTTGATACACTTCAAAATTTAACCATCACGGAGGAGCGACCAGCGCCTGGTACACTGATTCAGAAAATTGAACTGCCAAAGGGCCTTGATCCGTGGTCCCTAAATGAGAATCAAGCCATTGAGCTGTTACAGGCCTGTATGCCGCCTAATGCCACGTTAATGAATGTCGAAGTGGATGATCAGTCTGTCCCAGCGAGACTCATTATTACCGAGGCGGTGGAGGAACAGCCTATTTTCTCAGAAGTAGAGGCGGTCAACGAGACGCCGCCAGAAAAATCGAGAAAAAGGCGAAAGCGGCTGATTGATCGGATTCGAAAACGCGAATAAACAGCAATGTCTGTCTCATCAAAAAATCCAACGTTGGTATGAGACGACAGTTATTTCTCATAACTAAAATTTTTGCCCGCCGAACCAGCGGGCTCTTTGTCATGTAAAGCAATCTTGTCTGAAATAGAAGAATCGAAGCCAAGGAGAAATGTGGTAACAATGTTCAGTCATTTAAAGAATTTTCCAAATCATCCCGCAAATTTCAGCTGAAAAGAGGATAGCGCCTATCAGGATACTCATTCTGCAAATCCAATGACGTTTGCGTGAAAATCTCAAGGGCATCCGTCTCAGCTACGCCATTATAAACCTCTTGGACAATCATATTATCCATCGCTAAAAATTCTGTCTTTGTCTTTTCAAACTTTTCAATAATAAACTCGGCTCTTTTTCTTAAAAGTATGTCTTCATTTGAAAGTTTTACACTATAGTTGTCCGTACAATGATTTTCATTTCACCTACTTCTTTTATACTCGCATTCTCAGGTATTCCTTAAAAGCATATCTGGATATCAGATATAAGTATTGGATATCTGTCTGTTCATAAAATAGAATAAATGTAGAAACATTGCCAAGCAAAAGCAAATTGACAGTCTAGATTATCTGTTCTTAAATCGTAACTTTAAGGTGTTGATCATAAAAGGTCTAACTAACTTTATCCTATGTCAACAAAGAAAATGAAAAAGGAGAGTTTCAACAATGAATGAAAAGTTAAGCATGACCCAGGAATGGGACAAAGTGTTTCCAAAAAGCGACAAGGTAAATCATCGAAAAATCACCTTCCACAATCGCTACGGCATTACCCTAGCAGCTGATTTGTATGAACCGAAAAATGCGAGCGGAAAGCTGCCAGCCCTTGCGGTTAGCGGACCCTTTGGCGCAGTGAAGGAACAATCATCTGGTCTATATGCTCAGACGATGGCGGAAAGAGGCTTCCTTACGATTGCTTTCGACCCATCCTTTACTGGAGAAAGCGGTGGACAGCCTCGCTATGTCGCTTCGCCAGATATCAACACGGAAGATTTTCAAGCGGCGGTTGATTTCTTATCCTTGCAGGACAACGTTGATCCTGAAAAGATCGGCATCATCGGGATTTGCGGCTGGGGCGGTATGGCTTTGAACGCTGCCGCGATTGATACCAGAATCAAAGCGGTCGTACCTGTGACCATGTATGACATGTCTCGTGTGAATGCTCGTGGTTACTTTGATGCGATGGATGAAGAGGATCGCTACGAAGCGAAAAAGACGTTGAATGCCCAAAGAATCGAGGATTATAAAAATGGGGAGTACGCAAGAGCCGGCGGAGTCGTGGATCCTTTACCAGAGGATGCTCCATACTTTGTCAAAGACTACTATGATTACTATAAAACCGCTCGCGGCTATCACAAGCGTTCTTTAAACTCAAATGACGGATGGAATACAACCTCCTCATTATCCTTCATGAACATGCCGCTGCTGCAATACATTAACGAAATCAAAAGCGCGGTGCTCTTAGTTCATGGGGAAAAGGCTCATTCCTTGTATTTCAGTAAGGACGCTTTCACAGAATTAACAGGGGACAATAAGACCTTAAGAATTATCCCTGATGCTTCTCATACGGATCTTTACGATCAGGTGGGTGTCATTCCTTTTGATGAAATCACTGACTTTTTGCGAAAAAATATGGTTTAGCATAAAGTGGCTATCGGAGAAACTGTCAAGGTTTCTCCGCCTTTTTTGTTGATTCATACACTGCTTCTAGTTTAGATAAATTTGTGCTAACTACTCAATTGCCGTCAATCCATTATTTGACGAGCATTAATCTCGAGTGCTCTCTCCTCATTATTCTACTCATCCAGTATAAGAACCAACTCCTAATAATTCTTCATCCCTGAGCTGAACGCTGTCTTTTTCGAAGGAGGGTACGCTACAATAGAAGTGTATCAAACAATAAGGAGGGATTTTTGATGAAGGTTATTGTATTAGGATCTTCACACGGCGGCTACGAAGCGGTCGAAGAGTTACTATTGGCTCATCCCAAAGCGGAAGTGCAATGGTACGAAAAAGGCGACTTTATTTCATTTATGGGATGAGGCACGCAAATGTATCTCGAAGGTGTCGTAAAGGATGTTAACTCTATCCGTTACATGACTGCCGAAGAGATGGAACAACGCGGGGTTCGCGTTTTTACCAACACTGAAATTACCAAAGTAATACCTGACAAACATGAAGTAGAAGTACTTGATCATGTTAGCGGAGAAACTCGTACGGAAGCTTATGATAAATTGATTTTAAGCCCTGGCGCAAATCCATTTATTTTACCGGTTCCGGGTCATGACCTGAAAAACATCGAAACGATGCGGGGACGTCAGGATACGATCGATCTGAAATTGCATTCAGTTGACCCAGATATCCAAAACGTTGTCGTCGTTGGCGGCGGCTATATCGGTATCGAAGCTGCGGAGGCTTTTGCTAAGGCAGGGAAGAAGGTCACATTGGTGGATATCATCACACGTCCATTAGGTGTCTACCTTGACAAAGAATTCACTGATATCTTAGAAAAAGAAATGACAGACAACGGCATGACATTAGCGATGGAAGAAAAAGTCGTTGAATTTGTCGGTGAAGACGGCAAGGTCAGCAAAGTGGTAACAGACAAGGGAGAATATCCAGCTGAGATGGTTGTGATGTCTGCGGGTGTCAGACCCAATACAGCATGGCTGAAGGATGCAGTGGATATGCATCCAAATGGTATGATCAAGACGGATGACTGTATGCGGACAAGTGCGGAAGATGTTTTCGCAGTTGGCGATGCGACCTTGATCCAATACAATCCCGGTCAAACATCTGTGAACATCGCGCTTGCGACAAATGCACGAAGACAAGGACGCTACGCTGTGAAAAACCTAGAAGAAGCGAAATATCCTTTCCCTGGGGTTCAAGGCTCGTCAGCCTTACGTGTGTTTGATTATAAATTTGCTTCGACGGGTTTGAATGATCAAATGGCGGATCGCTTGAAGATCAAAACGAAATCTGTTTTATTGGATCAAGAAACCTTGATGGATTTTGTCCCAGCGGATATGAAAGAGCGGATGTTGTTCAAGCTAGTCTATGATCCAGAAACTCATGCGATCTTAGGCGCTCAAATCATGTCGAAAAAAGATTTGACAGCAAATATCAATGCGATCTCGATTGCGATCCAAACGAAATTTACCATTGAACAGCTGGCATATGCCGACTTCTTCTTCCAGCCTGAGTTCGATACGCCATGGAATCTACTGAATATGGCAGGCTTAAAGGCGCTTCAACAGGAAAACGAGGCTTAGCAGACAGGTATCTTTTAAATAGATGACAAACAGCCCCACTTTACATGGAGATTCATGTAAGGTGGGGCTGTTTTTTTATTCTTTTGATTTCATCACGTCCACAAATCATTCATGGCATCGCGTTTTTTCTTCCCGGCGATATGAGTATAGACCGTTGTCGCTGAGGTTCCAGATTGTCCCAATTGCTCCGCAACTTGAACAAGGGAATTGGTTTTACTGTATAACTGAGTCGCTACAGAGTGCCGGAGCTTGTGGGGGGAGATTTTGATTTTGAAGGCTTCAGAATATTTTCCCACCATGGCTTCAACAGCACCGCTGGCGATGCGTTTGGCTTTGCCGCGATAACGTGTTAAAAAAAGGGCGGATTCGTTTTCATCTGGCTGATATAACTGCTGCCGCTGAGCGAGATAAACAGTCAAATATTCAATGGCGATAGACGAAATGACTACCATATCCCATTTCCCGCCTTTTCGATAAACCCGGGCTTCACCGGCAGTTAAATCGAGATCCTGTACGTTCATGTTCACGAGCTCTGATAACCGCATACCTGTGCCAAGAAATAGACCAATAATCGCAAGATCCCGAACTTGGTTTTTCTTGAAGGCAGTGATTGCTTGCCGGGTTGCTAGGGTATCAATGTAGCGATTCTCAACGAACTCCAAAAAATCTAATGCTTCTTCATCTAAGAATAATTTCTTCTCAATCGCGGCGCCTCGCTCGGCCATCGTCTTATTATCCTTGACATTTGCGACTTTTCCCATCATATTGTGTTCAAGATAAGGTTTTCCGGTAGTGCGATCTATCGCTTCACTTAAATAATTAAAGAGGGAACGCAAGGCGGTGACACCTCGTTGAACCGTCGCATTTTGCCGCAGGGGAAGGGCTTGCTCACTTTCTTCTAAACGCTTTTTAGTGGACTCTTTCAAAATTTTCGGTGCTTTGACGAGATGTGCTTTATAGAATTCTAAGTCTTCTGGCCAAAGTGCCGAAAATTCTGCCAAGGTAATCTCAGAAAGCTCTTCGGCTGAGGAAAAACCCTCTTCGATCAACCAATTCAAAAAGCGCCGATATTCCTTAGCATATTCATATAGGGTGATGGAAGAATACTGATCCCCACTTTTTTTTCGGAAATAATTTTGGACGAACCAAGGGAAAAATTGAATTTCTTCCTCCATCCGTCGATTGGCTTCCTGTTGATTCATCTGTGCCAACTCCTTTATAACTAAAAGTATAAAACAGAGAGCAAACGTTGTCAAACAACGGTTATTTTATAATGCATACTCATCATCTAAATAGATTTTATCGTCTCATATCGGTTATTTAATAAATTAAGAAAGAAAAAATAGTTGTTCATTTTTCGAAAGATTTTTCTTGTAATAGAAGCTATACTTTAATCGTAAAGCAAGGGGAGGGAGTAAGAATGATTACTTCAAAGAAAAAACGAGAAGAGTATTATCATGCACTAAAGGAACGCGACCGAAACTACGATGGCATCTTTTTCGCCGGAATCAAAACGACCGGGATTTTTTGTCATCCAACATGTCGCGCTCGTAAACCCAAATTCGAAAATTGTGAGTTTTATCTAACTGCGGAGGAGGCTCTATTGGCGGGATATCGACCCTGTAAAATCTGTCAGCCGCTGTCCTTTCCGCAAGCCATTCCAGAAGAGGTTCAATTGTTAGTGAATGCCGTGGAGGAGCATCCAGAAAAACGCTGGAAGGAAGCAGATTTCTCTGCTATTGGGCTAAATTCTGCCACTGCGAGAAGAAAATTCAAAGAGATCTACCAGATGACCTTTGTTCAATATGCCAGAGCTCGCCGAATGGGCTTAGCTTTTAAGGAAATTCGTAATGGAAGCAAAGTCATCGATCAGCAGCTGGAGACAGGCTATGAATCTTCCAGCGGGTTCAATGATGCTTTTACGAAAATCATGGGAAATCCAGCAACAAATGCGTCAACTCGAATCTTGAACGCCTCCTTTATTTCTACACCAATCGGTCGAATGCTCTGTTTGAGTGATGAGAAGTACTTGTATTTGCTAGAGTTTGAAGATCGCCGTGGGCTGGAACGGGAAATTGAACAACTGCGGAAGAAATATCATTTTCGGATCATTTACGGTCACACGATCATCCATCAGCAAGTCGAAGCACAATTAGCAGAGTATTTCCAAGGAGAGCGTACCAATTTTTCACTACCGTTATTCTACGATGGGTCTCCCTTCCAGAAACAGGTCTGGAAAATTTTAGAAACTATACCTAGCGGACAAACCCTAAGCTATCGCGATATTGCTCTCCAGCTAGGGGATAAACACAAGGTGCGCGCGGTAGGTCGTGCCAACGGGTTAAATAAAATTGCCATCATAATTCCTTGCCATCGAGTAATCGGCAGCGATGGAAGCCTCACTGGCTATGCTGGCGGCTTGGAACGAAAGCAATATTTACTGGAGCTGGAAAAAAGAACCTCAAAACAAGACAAGACGCATCCAAACAATTAAAAATTTTTGGTTAAGATGAAAGGCTTGTTAAACCAATAATAATATTATGTCAACTAAAAAAGAACTAGTAAAAGAAATAATCTTTAACTAGCTCTTTTTTTCGATTAATCAAACCGAAAAATTACCACCACAAAGAGTAGGAACAGAACAAATACTACGGCCAACAGACAAAAAACTTTCCGTTTCAGCTTCAAAAACTGAGCGGTTTCCGCTGTGTTCATTCGACTGGTTGTTTTCCTACGGGTAAAGAGATAGAGCAGCAGACCCTCACCATGTTGTCCACCAGCCGCCACGATCGACCAAAATTTAGGATTCTTGATCCCGCGACTTTTCGCATCCATCATAACAAGGGAGTAGGTATAGTAGCACATACAGCCAGCAGCAATTACCAGCAAGGTCATTAAAAGAATCATAATCAATGTTAAACTCATTGCAATCAGCTCCTAAATTTTTTTGATAATCAAGTAGAAAAGGGAGAGACTATTCGCGCCGATCAAGGCAAAGATAATCAGTAGAAACACTTCGTTCATTGTTTGATTGACTAAAAGAACCACCATTAATAGGACATTTACGAAAAGCATCGCAATAAAAATTTTCAAAAAGTGGTTCACAACGGTATTCTCTTGCAAATGCTTGACCATTTCTCGATCTCCTTTCAATAATTCATCTAAAGATAACTGATAGATTTCTGATAAGCGAATGATTCGTTCAATATCCGGATAACTACGACCATTTTCCCAATTAGACATGGTTTGACGAGTAATCCCTAACTCCTCAGCTACATAATCCTGTGTGAAATTTAATTCATTTCTCCGCGCCTTTAAGCGTTGCCCAACTTCCATTTTCTACACCTCAATTTTCACCGATCTTTCTTTAAGAATAAATCAAAATTCCTTTACCTGCGAGAAAAAGTTAAGTAAAAAAGCTTTTACGTACTGATAAATCAATGATTAGTGAGTGTAGATGACTAGTAAAAGTTGGAAGGTACACAAGTTTTCAACTAAAAAAAAGTTGACATTAAAAAGGAATCAGGGTATATTCCAGATAGATACCAACGGTAGGTATGCTATTGTGAACTGTTTTAGAACCGAATAAATCAAAAGATCCTTTTTTCTATTTTAGAGAAGAACTAAGAGGCTGCTTGAGGTAAAGAAATCCTAATGGTAAGACTTGAACGGTGATTTGTTCGTGCTTTCATTAAAGTTTTGAAATCCGAAAGATTCCACTGAAGAGAACTCATGAAAGCTGCAAATTGTATTTGCGTAATCCATTTTGATGGCATCAATCACTCACATTTTAATCGGGAAATTATGATGTGGGTAGATCAGGGGATGTTCAAGAAAAGAATAGAAGGCTATTTTTTTTAATTGTATAGATACCAACGGTAGGTATGAAAAATATTAGTACTAAAGGATCAATAAAGAAAGCAGGGAGTTAACTATGAGACAAAACAAAAATCTTCATTTGCTAATCGGGAGTCAATTATTTTCAGTTTTAGGCACAACCATTGTTCAGTTCGTAATTTCTCTATATGTATTGGATATTACAAAATCAGCATTTACCTTCAGCGTGATTGCCTCCTTATCTGTCGTAGGTCGGTTAGTCTGTTTGCCATTTTGTGGGGTATTGGCGGATCGATTGCCAAAAAGAAACTTAATGCTGTTTATGGATTTTCTCTATCTTGTCTTATCAATCGGTCTCTTTTTAGTTACTCGTCTAGCAAATCCAGTGACAGCGATCGGGCTGTTGACGGTCATTATCGGGATGGTTTCAGCCTTTGAAACACCAGTTGTCCAATCCGCCATTCCCGTAATCTGTTCAGAAGCGGAGATTCCACGAGCGAACGGGATTATCAGTTCGATTGGAACTTTAGGAACGGTTTTAGGGCCTATCCTTGCTGGGATGATTTACCGTTTCGAGGCAGTGTACCAGATTTTTTTGATTACAGGCGTACTTTTTCTGGCTGCGATCTTCTGCGAAGTATTACTAAAAATTCCGGTTCAAGATCAGACCGCTATAGACGGCTCTTTAGTCAAGGTTGTGATAGGTGACTTAAAGGAAGTGACTCATTACTTAAAAGTTCAAAAGATCATTGTGCGGGTAGCAGCAGTTGCCTTCATGCTAAACTTTTTCTTAGCTTCCTTTATCCAAGTCATCGTGCCTTACGTTTCACGAATCCAGCTGGGAGTTAGCGATGCGCAATTTGGGTTAATGAATACTCTATTTGCCATCGGCAGCTTACTAGGGACCATCATTTACGGTGTGTTGGCGAATCGTTTAAATGAAACGAGCATTACCAAAAATTTGATTTTAGTTGCCATCCTCTTTGGATTGCTGATTATTCCTTTCGGCTTGATTCAAGAACCAACAATGGCTTTTTGGGTGATGACGTTACTTGTAGCAAGTGCAATGGGGGTAGTTACCGTCATTTCTGTTCAATTGATTGTTTATATTCAATTGGTTTCTGATAAAGCTTTGCTTGGTCGCATCATGTCATTAGTTATGATTGTGACGACTTTAGCTGTTCCGTTAGGACAGGTGATGTACGGCGGTTTTGCCGCGATGGCTTCAGGAGAAATGCTGTTGCTTCTGATTATAGTCACCTCACTTGTCACTGTGGTGATTGCCTTCTTTTCAATCAAGATCTTTAAACAAATGGGAATAAAAAAAGAATATTAGAATAAATCATACGCTTTATAAAAAGTCAAACCCAATTATTTTAATTTTTTTAAAATTTATATTAACAAAATTAATAAATAATATTGTTTTTGCTGATATACTAAATGTGTATGATGAAATTCTAAGGAGGGATTGTCGTGAGTTTCTTTAACTACAAGGGAAAGAACGTTTTTTATGAGACAATCGGAGAAGGAAAACCACTTGTTTTTTTGCACGGAAACACCTCATCATCCAAATCATTTACTCCCATGCTACCCCTCTACAAAAATTTTAAGGTTGTTTTGATTGATTTTTTAGGCTATGGCCGCTCGGATCGTCTGAACAAATTCCCTGCTGAACTCTGGAAGGATGAGGCACGTCAAACCATTGCTCTTTTGGAGCATCTAGACATCAAAGACGCGAATTTAGTCGGTACATGCGGAGGTGCTTGGGTGGCGATCAACGCTGCATTTCTCAGACCAGACCTTGTCGCTACAGTGACTGCTGATAGCTTTCACGGTCGCAGCTTCCCTGAAGATTTTGACGAAGCCCTATTGGCTGAACATTCATCGACCATCGAGGATCCTGAGTCTTCACAATTTTATCACTGGTGCATTGGGGAGGATTGGAAGGACGTTGTAGAACAAGATATCGACTGTATGTGGCGATTCATTATTTCTAGAAGAGAATTATTTTTCGATTCATTAAAAATTTTGCAGGCACCCTTACTCATGACCGCAACCAAAAAAGACGAAACCATTCGTCCAAATATCGAAAGAGAGTACCAGGCGATCGTCGGAGAAGTCAGCCACGGACAATTCAAACTGTTCGAAAACCCTGGACACCCTGCGATTGAAACCAGTGCTGAGGAGGTTGCTGAGACCATTGATCAATTTATTGCTCAGTATAGTTAAGGTTTCTTCACAGCCACAAAGAACAACCATGTGAATCGCTTTCTCCATGATAAGAAACGTCGAATGAACTCATTTATTCGGCTGCAGCTCTGTCAGGGAAATGAAAGCGGTTCTTTTTTGCTATACTTATAAGAAAATGGATAGGAGGGATTTACATGAGCTTCTTCAATTATGAGGATAAAAAAGTGTATTACGAGATCGTTGGGGAAGGGCACCCGCTTTTGTTGCTCCACGGAAATACCTCGTCTTCAAAATTATTCACGCAGCTGTTACCTTTATACGCAAGTTTTCAAATCATTTTGATCGATTTTTTAGGCTATGGTCAATCGGATCGAAGAGAAGTTTTTCCCACTGAACTTTGGAAAGATGAAGCATACCAGACAGTAGCCTTATTGGAACACTTAAAGCTCGGAAAAGTTCACCTGGTAGGAACCAGCGGTGGCGCATGGGTGGCGGTCAATGTCGCATTACTTCGACCTGATCTAGTTGCTACAGTAACTGCTGACAGCTTTGATGGACGAAGCTTGCATGAAGGTTTTGGCGAAGAACTAGTGGCTGAGCGTTCCACAGTAGCAAATGATCCTGAAACTTCTCAAATCTATGAATGGTTTATTGGAGAGGATTGGCGGACCGTTGTAGAAAAAGACACGGATTCGATACTGCGTTTAATCGAATCAAAGAAACCTTTATTTTTTAAATCTTTAAGTTCTCTAGATTGCCCGATACTGCTAACCGGAACCGAGAAAGATGGCTTGATTCGTAAGAATATCGCGGAGGAGTACCAGGCGATTGTGAATGAAGTCCCTCATGGTCAATTCAAGTTATTTGAAAATCCCGGGCACCCAGCCATTGGAACCAATGCAGAAGAAGTGGCAGAGACAATCCGAAAATTTATTTCAGAAAATAGTTGACGAAGAGGCAAAGTCTGAATAGAAGCATTTACAACTCGCTTTTCTTCCGTTTTCCTTAGGAACAGGAGAATTCAAAAAAAATCAAAATTCGTCGTATACGCAATTTTTTTCCGTATACGACAAATTTTGGTTTATTGCTCCAATTCTCATTTATACTGAGATACAGCAGATTCATGAGGAGGAATGGTACTTTGGCAGAAACTAGTACAGAAACAACGGGGCAATTGAAGGGCGTTCAACCGTCAACTTCACAAATCGAGGAAACAATCCAAACAGTCAATCAAATGGAAGAATTGCTGAAAAGTATACATTGTCAGCTGGAGACATTGTCAGAGCAAAACCGTCAAAGTATTGGCACTGCTGACATAAATCAATAAACTAAAGAAAATATTTTGAAATTTAAAAAAGGCCGCTGAAATGAACGTGTTGTTGTCACTTCAGCGGCTTTTCGTATTTTCAAATTCTTATTACGTCCACAAATCATCAATAACTGATCGTTTCTCTTTTTTGACGATGTGAGTATAGATTTCTGTGGCTGAGGTGCCTCGCTGGCCTAGGATTTCACTGACTGTTTTAAGGTTCTTCGTCTTTCTGAAGGCCATGGTGCCGACGCTGTGGCGCAGCTTGTGAGGGGTCGTTCGCTTTCCGAAAGCGGTAGAATATTTGTCGATCATCTTTTCAATCGAGCCGCCTTCCATTCGTTTGGCGACATTTTTGTGCTTGGTTAGAAAAAGAGCAGGGATGGAATCATCCGCGTTATACAAACTCTTTCTTTGATCGACATATTCCTGAATGTAATCAATAAAGATAGGAGAGATCATCGCATGGTCCATTGTGTCACCTTTGCGTTGAACTTGAATATACAAGCCCTCATAGTTCAAATCGCTAACATTTGTATTCACCAGCTCAGATAAACGTATGCCTGATCCAAGAAACAAAGCCAAAATCGCCGTATCTCGGATACGATTTTTTTCATAAGCAGTCTTGGCTTGGCGTGAAGTCAGCGTATTCCCATATCCAGCATAGACATACTCGACAAAATCAATCGCATCGGAATCAAGATAGAGCATTTTCTCAATTTTATCCTTTCGCACCGCATCAGAGGCATCAACGCCGCCATTTTCGATATTAATCATAATATTTCTTCGCAGCATGGGACGGATGATATATTGTCCCGTTTGTTCATCAAACTCCTCAATTTCTTCATTTGATAAATATTTAAAGAGGGAACGAAGGGCGGTAATACTTCGTTGCACCGTAACCTTTAATCGATGGGTATTTCTTTCACTCAAGGGGGCTTGAGAAACGTCCGTCTCTGATTTTCCTTCAAATGTCCGTTTAGGGGATTGATTTAAAAAGGACTTGTACAACACAATTTTATCTTTGTTTAACCGTTCAAAATCTTCCAAGCGAATCTCAGAAATATCATTTACACGAATGATTTGCTCGGAAGAGAGCCAACTTAGAAATCTACGATATTCCTTTGAATACTCGTACAACGTATTCGTTGAGCGGGGAATAGCTTCCAAATATAAGAGGTACTTTTGGATAAAGTCCGGCAGCTTTTCGAATTCTTTTTCGTAGCGTTCTCTCAATAATTCTCGACTCATTCGATTCAGTCCTTTCATTTTATAGTAGGAGAGGGAACTCGACCTCTAACTATACTATAACTGGTATATACCAATTTGTCAAACATAAAATAACCTATATGCGATAATAATACGAGAGGATAGCTATAGAAAGAAGTTTATAAATTACTGAAAAATGGTTCTTTTTGTAAAGCGTAAGATATAGAGAAGCAATCATAAAATAACAATAACCGAATGGCAGGAGAGGAGTTCTCAAAATTTATTCCAGCAAACCAAATACAATCCAAAACTTTATCTTATTTAAATTAGATCATTTTCTAAATTGATTTAGGCTTAAGTAGATTGATTTTAAAGGAAATATCGACACATCAAAGATGTTTTATCAATTATTCATGATTTCATTTGAGCTTAATTTAGCATGAACGTGCTTAAAATCGAATCATAATAAAAATGTGTTAAATAGTAAAATGATGCTAAAAAAGCTCAAATCAGCCATATTTTACGAATCCTGGTGCAATAATTTTTATGCTTTCGGGAAAATAGATATTGTTACGAAAACATAATTTATTCTAATACCATGTCCTTCAGCCATAAGATCAGCTAAAGTCGTGTTTGATTCTCTGAACTGATACTTCGTTTCATTCAAAAGCAATTAAATGAATATGAATGGCTCATCAGTTTTTCTCAAACTCAATTCTCATGTCTTATTGACCTAGTTTGGGGCTAATTCATTGTCAATCGTCGTTCTGTGATCAACTGGTGCACATGATCGTACAACGAATCATCTGAACTCGTTTCAGATTGCTTCAACTGATCATTATTCATTTGATTGCTACGCTCATAATCGTTTCTTCTATAAAATAAAAAATGATTCGTGCTCTAAAAATTAATGACAAAATTTTTCTATAAAAAATTTCTTTGCTACTAATTAAAAACAAAAAATGTCTCATCAGTTGATTCTTATCAAAATCCTAGCTTAATCAGCTCTTTCGCATTTCCTCTTTTATGGTTTGAGAAAAACTAACATTATTCTCAAACCATAAAATGTCTTCTTACCACTTGATTGAACATAAAAAAGCAATCGGACATTGGATGACGTCCGATTGCTAGGCTCTACATAATTCTTACATTCATTTTTGAAGTGATTAATTTATTAATTATGTTCGGCATTCAAAAAAAGGATTCTCATTTAAACTTACTTGAATAAAAACTAACGGATCAGAAATTAGTTGGAATACATCAACTTTAGGATATGTTCATAATAAACTAGACCTTTTACGATGAAAAAACTACTTCTTTACATTTACGACTTTTTTGCTATTTCCTTTTACTAGAATTGCTTCATTGTTACGTATCGGACAGATAGTTAATTCGTTTCTATAGTTATCATTAATCTCTTTGCTGATCTCTTTAAAAGGAATCTCATTGTCGTGTGGCAACGTATAAAAATTTACAACACCTAGTCCATCATAAGAAGCCAATTCTGGCGCTTTCTCTGGAGAATCCATATTTTGGATATACTGAATTGTTTTAGACAAAATGATTGCGCCAGCAGATTCTCCAATATAGAGCTTGCCATTTGCTATCTCCCTTTTAATAATGATGTCAGCTCCGCTTTTTTTTAGCTCCTGCATCAAATAGAAGCTATTTCCACCAGAAACATAAATAAAATCATTTTCTCTTAACTTTTGCTCCACAATATCTCTTTGCTCAACAGAAATATCCAATTCATCAACGATTAACCCCTTTTTTTCCAAAGCCTTCTTCCCTGCATCCACATAAAACTTTACTTTTTCAACCTTACTTGCTGTAGGAATGAAAGTAACTGTTTTTCCCTGTAATTCGGTCATAAAAGGTATCAATTCATCGGAAACATCCGCAAATGACGATACTAAAAATAATTTACTCTGTGCCATAATAAAACTCCCTCTCAATATGATAAACTAAGTATACGATTCAAAGGTGTCAGTTTATGACACTTATAAAGGAGTCTATATGAAAAAATCAGAACGTATTCAGCAAGAACTTTTTTTCGTAAATAGTCATAAAGAATTCAACCTAACTGATATAATGAGCGAATTTCAGATTTCTAGAAGTACAGCATTAAGAGATTTAGCTGAACTGGAGCGTTTAGGTGTACCGATGTATGTCAAAAATGGAAGATACGGTGGATACAAAGTCCTTCCCTCTTCACTATTGCCGCCAATTTATTTTACAGAGGCAGAAATTTTTAGTGTGTTTTTTTCAATGCAGCTTTTAGGCTTGTTATCTGGATCACCGTTTGGCAGCGAGTATTCCACTATCCAAAGAAAACTATTTAACACTTTCAGTGCTGAGAAACAAAAGCGGATAGCCCAGGCAACTGATTCTGTACATTATATGGGCATACATCAAATTGAAACCACGAAAAATTTAGAAGCATTGTTTGCCAGCATTTTAAAAAAGGAACCCCTCAAAATTTTATATACTCGCTATACAAAAAAAGTTAAGCGAATTTTGCCTATTTGCCTAACTTTAATGGATGGCTATTGGTATTGCATCGCCATAGATATAGAAAAAAAAGAAAAGAGAACCTATCGCTGCGACTATATAGAGGATATTGAAATAGAATTGGATTATCCGTCCCCTCTCTCTGAAGAAGAAACGGAAAAAATCTTAACTACACAGGAAAAGGAATACCGAGATATCCCTTTTAGGGTGCGCTTATCTGGTAAGGGAAAAGAATACTTCTTAAGAAATTCATTTCCAAATATGAGACTCGAAGCTAAAGAAAATGATATTTTTCTTGTGGGAGAGTTTAATAATAATGAGCTTCCTTTTTTAACCAATTATTTTCTCGGCTTTGGTGAACATGCGGAAATACTAGAACCAGAAATACTAAGGCAAGAATATACGAAGTTGATCGAAAAACTATTAAGCAGGTACAAGTCGTAACCTTTTATATCTGTTTTGAACTAAGAAAACTCGTTTTAGTATTTATGATGATAACAATACTTTATGCAGAGAAAGAGGAAGTCCGAGTCAAATGAAGGCTCTTCTGAAAAAACACTAATAGACCGACAAGCTTTCAAAAGCAAGTCGGTCTATTCAAATGCATAGTAACATTCATTTGCGTTTGAAAATTTCTTTCCATGCGAAATGTTTTTATTCCCCCACACAAATCTTCCATTATCCTACTTTATCGTCTTTTTTAAGTTAATCAGCGCAACGGTTACTTGCAAGCTTTCTTCGTCTTGAATCGGAATCAGCACAGCGTTTAATTTGCCTGATTTCTGAATTGATGCCTCATTGGCTTCGAGCTTGCTGAATAATTCGTTAGCGACAAGCTGCGGCCAAACCCTTTCACCAAAATAAACAGTCACTTTTATACCGGTCTCCCAAATGGAAATCCAACCAAGATTTTTCTTTTTGAATAGGATTTTACTTAGCCAATTGTGGCCGTCATTGTAATAGTTCCAATCTTCTTGATACGAATGCCCATGGAGCGCTTCTAGCAGCTGTTGATACAGCAGTAAATCTTTCTCAGATAAATGGTTCGCTAAATTTTCGATGGTGGGAAATTCTTCTTTGTCTTTTAGTATGGGCTTCATTGATACCGTCTCCTTTTTGTTTTAGTGTATCAAGTAAAACTTGTAAGGGCGTGTCAAGTTCTGTATTTGTTTAGCAGTTTTTCAATGCGATCCGCCATTTTTTTACGATATTCTGGCGGGTCTAGAATCTCTAAATGATCACCAAATGAGAAAAGATAGTTCATGGTTGACTCATCATCGGAAAAAAGAATCGTTACCATTAATGTACCGTCTTCTCTTTGGGTAATATTTTCAAATTCTTCTTGTACACGATACGCCGCAGAAGGGTCAAATAACAGCGTCAGTTCAACGATTTTTTCTGGCGGCGTTTGTTTTTCTGAGAAGACCTTTTTAGGAATCTCACGCACAAAAGTATCAGATAGTCGTCTTAACTCCCGAATTCTAGTAATTTTAAATAAGCGGCATTCTCCTCTTAAGCGGCAAAAAGCGTAAAGATACCAGGCTTTCTCGCGAAAAACGAGTTTTAAGGGTTCAAGTTCTCGTTGGGTGTACTGGCTTTTGCTGCTGAGGTAGCTGATTTGAATGACTTGTTTCGCAAGAATGGCCCGCTGAAGCTCTTCGAAAAGGTGCGTACGTTGACCGCTCCAATCTGAAAAATCAATTTCCAGCCAATCTATCGGCTCTTTCTTGAAAAGTCTGCTGAGCTTCGAAGCCAACGGACTCGTCGTTGTTCCGTTAGTGAGCATGAGATTTTGGAGGGCAAGCAAAATTTCTCTTTGTTCATCGTCAGAAACTAGCTGCTTATCCAGAACATAATTTTCCTGAATGAAGATGCCGCCGCCTTTTCCTCTAACCGCATATACAGGAACACCCGCCGCACTCAACGCATCGATGTCGCGATAAATCGTTCGAGGGGAGACTTCAAACATTTTCGCCAACTCTGGTGCAGTGATGGAGCCCTTTTCTAATAGGATAAAAAGAATCTGCAATAATCTGCTTTCAATCATTTTCCGCCCTCCTCTTCTCCTCTAGCTTAGCATGAAAAACAAGCAAAAAGCGAACTGGGATATGACAACACTTCCCAGCTCACTTCTGTTAATCACTAATTAAATCTCAATTTCCCGCATTTTCTCTGTCACTTGAACCATTTTCTCCTCTAAATTCAAGTCATCCTCTGGGAAAAATTGCACTTCGCTGACGATCTGACCGTCACTCATAAAGAGCACACGCTGTGTTTGAGCAGCGACCTTGGCGTCATGGGTTACCAAACAAATCGCGGTTCCCTGCTGGTTGATTTCCGACAGGAGTGTCATGATTTCTTGGGCGGACTTGGAATTCAACGCCCCTGTAGGTTCGTCTCCGAAAATAATCTGCGGATCACCCATAAGTGCCCGACAAATTCCTGCTCGCTGCAGCTGTCCGCCAGAAACTTGTGTAATGTCCCGCTGCTCAAGACCAGCGATTCCCATCTTTTCCATCAATGTTTGCCCTTTTTTCATTAAATTACCGGCTTGTTTTTCATTGCCTTTTTGAGCAGGCAGCACGATATTATCCAATACATTCAAATTCTTTAATAAGGTAGGCTGTTGAAAAACAAAACCCATTTGCTTTCTTCTCAGATCCGCTAAGGCATTTTCTGAGAGCGTTACCAATTCCTTGCCATCAAACTGAACACTGCCTCCATCTATTTCGTCCATACCGCTTAGGGCAAACATTAAAGTAGTTTTCCCTGAGCCTGAAGGTCCCATGATCGAGACAAATTCTCCCGCTTCAATTTCCACTGAAACATTTCTCAGAACCTTTTCTTGTCCAAAAGACTTTTCGATATTTGTACCAACTATCATTTTTTTCATCGTCATCATTCCTTTATATTATCGCTGATTTTTATTTTTTGTAATGAAGCTGTCGCTAGTGTTGTAGCAAGTAGTGTGACTAACAGCATGCCCACTGGACAGAGAACAAAACTGACTAGCGGATTGATTGAAAAGCGGAAGGTGCTGACACCCATCATAGACATCGCGACTCCTGCCACTTGTCCACCTAACGTACTTGCTAGAAGTGTTCCAACAACGGTTCCCAAAATAACAATCAGTAAGGAACGCATGAAGTATTGTTGGCGAATATCTCGGTTTGTAAAGCCTAGTGCTTTTAGAACCGCCAGTTCATGACGATCTTTTGCCAACAGCATTTTGACAAATAATAATACGATCAAAGCGGTAATGAGTAACGCGACAATCGCCGCTACTTTTGCGGCAGTAGCAACTGTTTGGATAGTCGATCCATAGGTCTGTTGCATATAATGCTTGATATCTGAAACCTTGGCATAGCTGAATTTTGTACTGTATTTTTTTGCCATTTGGCTCGGTGTCACGTCACTTTTCACATTGGCGCTGATCGTACACCACATGGTTGCGGCGTTTCGATCAGTAAAGGCCGCTTTCGCTGTTTTCCCACCATTTGTCACATCAGAATAAATGCCACATACCTTTAGTTTTTTATTTCCCTGTGAAGTCTGAATCGTTAAAGTACTATTCAGCGGTTTTTCTATGTCATCTGATAAGGCGCTTGATAACGCGATTTCATTAGACTTTGTAGGTGCTTTTCCTTCAGTATATTCGACTGGAAAGACGCGATGGTTTCCTAGTTCAATTTTTAATCGATCCTCGGCCTTGTCCTTTTTCATTAACGAAAAAGCCTTCGTCGTCAATGCGACTGACTTGGTTATTTGGTTGTCTTTTTCTAAGGTATCCATAACCTCCGCAGTTTTTTTCGGAATATTCTCGGTTTGCTGGATATCCAAACGCAAATCAGATTGCCCGATGCCCATGTAGCGAGAAAAGCTGTCAGATGACACCGTACTATATAAATTTTGCGGCAAAATCAAGATGAAGGAAGACAGCAGCAACACCATAAACAGGGTTAAATAAAGCCGCTTCCGTGATAAAACATCCTTGATCCCTAATAAAGCATTCACCTTAGGAAAGGTGCAGCCCGCAAGCTTGAAGCCTTTTCCCCCTCGAACGCGGTCTTGTGACGCGCCGAAGCGAATAGCCGATGCCGCAGAAATTTTTCGGAAACGTCGCAATACTAGATTGACATAAAGCATGACACCCGCGAAAATCAGTCCCGTTCCTAAAAGTCCTACCAAAAGCGATAAGCCTTGATTGCCGCTTTTTCCCATATAAAGCTGGATGTTTTGTAATAGCATCCCTCGAAAAGCAAAGGAAAGCAGATAGCCCAAGAAACAGCCGACCAACCCAATCGCCGCGTATTTTGCTAAATACAAGCGTTTCACATCAGAATTTCGCAGCCCAATCGCTTTTAAGACACCTATCTCTGGGTAATCGTCTTCAATTTTTGATAGCAGCGTAAAACGAATACATAGAAAGGCGACTGCCAACATCAATAAGCTGACGAGTAAAATAACCGCAATCATCACACCATCAGATAACGCGTTCATCATACGAAAAAGTGTATCTGTCAACGCCGGTCCATTTGCTGGAAGTTCGGCTTTTAGATACGCTGTTTCCAGCGCACTAATTTTCTCCGTATCCTTGACACGATACTCAATCAAGTATTCGATGCTGCCATGTTTCTCAAGTGCTTGATAGTCCTTTTGATTCACAATAAAGCGTTTAGATGATGAAAGAGAGGCATTCATCTGTGAATCACGGATAAAACCTGCGACCTTCAGCTTGTGCCCGTTGACTTCTACTGAATCGCCTTTTTTAGCCATTCCTTCTCGCTCATAAAGAATGGGTAAATAGACCTCTCCAACTGCTGGCTGAACAATCCGATCCTTTGTATCAACCAGAAAATCAAATTTTTCACTTTGTACCGAGAAACCATTGTCCTGAACACTGTCCGTCATCGCTTTTCCTGCAATGAACAGCTCACTATTCTCGACATTCAAGAAATCCAACACTTGCCATTCGTCTATGTTTGGCTGAGATTGGGCAAAAGTCTCTAATTTCCCTTGATTGATCGCACCTGAATGCATCTGCAGAAAATGCGGCGTTTTTGCTCGCTCCATCATCCCGTCAATAGAGCCCGCTAAATTGATAACCAAAATTGCCGCCAACGAGACCAGCATTGCCGTAATGGCGATAAAGATCGTCGTCGCAGCTGTCACCAGCTTGCTTTTTTTAATGTCATTTGTTATTAACCTACCATACATAAAACCCGTTCCTCCTTCATTTTTTTCCACGAATTACTCAAACATTCCCTCCATTTCTTTTGCTAGTTTCCCTTCTTCAACACCTAACATTCGTTCCAAAAGATAAAAGAACCCTAACACGCGCTGTAGCCGCATTTCTTCACTATCTGGGACTAGTTCTTGACCGTCAAAAGCAGCGGTTGCATAAACAATAGCCATCTCCATCGTTTCATATGGATAATCTGTCTGAAAAATGCCCTGCTGAATCCCATCCTCTACGATACTTGCTAGCATGGGGGTGATTTCTGAGACCACTGCTGTCTGCATTTTCTGATGCATCAACGCGTTTTGCGGCTTGTGAACGAAATCCATCATATGCTCTTCTTTAGAAGTATCTAGATGCAAAGCAAGAACCGTTTGAACAAAGCGCTGATAAACAGGGATCGTCTGATCAGCAGCGACTTTTTTTGCCGCAGCAAACAATTCAGCCGTCGTTCGTTCGACTAAAGCATCCATAATTTCTTCCTTTGAGTTGAAGTGATAATACAGCGTCCCTCTGGCAATTCCGGCTTGATCAATAATTTCTCTGGTACTGGTATGATCAAAGCCCTTTTCAGCAAATAGCTTACTGGCAACATCCAAAATTTCATTTTTTCGAATAATTGAGTCCTTTGAAACACGCATGATTCTCATCCCATTTCTTTCGTGACCGACTGCCTGTCTAATAAAAGTATAGCGGTTTCATCACAAAGTTTCTATGCAATACCTGAAAAATCAGTCTTAAGTATTAGTTCGAAATTTTCAAATTTTTTAGTGAAAATGAAAAATCCCTCAAAGACTTCTCGTCCTTGAGGGTAGGTGCCTCCTATTATTTTGCGGTAAAGGCAGCTTCTTTGTTTAAGAAAAACGGGCGATAGTATGCCGTTGCGTTACTCATCGGCAAGACCTCTTCACTCACTTCGATTCCTAGTTCTTCTATTAAATAGCGGCGACGTTCTCGCATTCGTGACCACATTTCTGGATACTCTTTTTGAATGTCACTACGCAAGCACTCATCCGCCAACACAATCCCTCCCTCACAGCTAGCGCCAGAATAGCCAGGGACAGAAGGGATGATATCAAATTGGAAGAGCATGCCACTTTTGATTTTCTCAGTTGATGCAGGATAGACAGGAGAAGACAGCCATTCCTCATCCGCGCATAGATGTCCCGGATTCAGATGCCAACCGTATTGATCCTTTGGCAAGACTTCTTCAATTTTGTTGTATAGTACTTCCCCCAACAAATCCGTGGCGATGGTTTCAAGCCAAGTCTTCACGGTATTGAAGTACGGCTTTGCGACACGATCCAAATAGTCCTTTTCAGCTTCGGGCAACTCTTCTTTTGTATTTACCGCATAGCCTCCACGACTTTGCAAGCCGCCTTTATATCCGGTAGTCATTGAAATCCGGTCACCTAGCTGAATTACTTTCCCAGTGGGATAGAGATTCGCCTTCTCAAAACGAGCGCCTGTAGCCATAATCGTCACTACACTTGGTGTTTGCCCATAGTTATTTAAGTAGGCGCCCACTTCCATCTCACTTTTTCCAAGCGTCAATTGATCCATAGCAGTGAGAATACAATTTCCAGCAAGCATCGCGCCAAATTCGTAATGAGCGATTTCGTTAGCGTTATTCGTAGTACGTAGACCGTTTTCTCCGATCATCAAGTATGTTGCATTTTTTAACACCGCATCGGGTGCGGCTTTCTTCAATCCATCCACTAAAAAGTACGGCATATCATAAAGTACCGTATTTTCTTCTTCTTGACTAGTGAAGTTTTTCCAGCCGATCAAACCAATAGATGTCGCCTGTTCAAGCCTGGTTTGTTTCAAAATTTCTGGCACGTTAAGAGTCGTTTCCATTGGTTGATTTGGCAGTGAGAAATGAGGCATATGAACGGCTGTTGCTTCGATCCGAGCAAACGGGACCTTATTCAGGTTTTCATTGCCTAAAACTAAATAGGCTTCACCCTTTTGATGAATAACGAGCAAGGCCTCTTCAAAGCGGGGAACAAAGCCCGTAAAATATTCAAAATTTCCTCCATGCTCTAAGTCTGCGTATATCACAACAGCATCATAATTTTCCTGCTGCATCTTTTTCAATAAATTGGTTTTACGTGCGGCCATCGTCTCATCTGTTAACAAAATTGGCAAAACGTTCTCATCTAATTTAGGTGCCGCTATATTTTTTAATGTGATCAAGTTTTTTTTTCGCTCCTTCGTTTTTTTCTATCATAACATAGCCCAGAAGGAGAAAATACTCGAATTAATTCTTTATTATTGACCTTTTTCCCTATTATCTAGCTAAATAGCTCGCTTTTTTTGAAGAAAATCGGTAAAATTATAATGATAAAAAATTATTTTCGAAAGGAGTCAATATGAAACAATTACTTAACTCCTCTACGTATCGTCGAATTCAATTCGTCGAGTTTTTGGATCAGCTGCCCTCTTGGTGCGATATTAAAGAAGCCGCTCAGACAGTCGATTGTTCTGTCAAAACGCTTTTATCTGATATTGATTTTATCAATGAGTTTTGGGGAGACTACATTTATATCGAGTACTCAAAATTTCAGGGGGTACGTCTGAACAATATTACTTCAAATAAGCTTGGAAATGTCTATGGACTGATCTATCATGAATCGAACGAATTTCAATTTGTTGAAAAAATGCTGTATGAATCAAATCAAGACGCGGATTATTGGATCAATGAACTATTCATGAGTGAAGCGTCCTTTTATCGAATGGTCAACGCACTGGAAGATTTCTTGAAACGACGTGGGTTGCAGCTAGAACGCTCCCCGTTCCGAATCATTGGGCCAGATGAGCGCTGGGTGCGTTTCTTCTATCAGCAGTATTTCACAGAGGCCTATGGGGTAAATCAGTGGCCCTTTACTTTAGATCACGAAGAAACCACCTGTTTCATTATGCGGACCTCTACTGATTTTGATGTCTCCTTAGATGACCGCGAGATTCAAGAGGCGGCCTATTTGTTCATGGTGACGCTGAATCGAATGCATCAAGGCTTTTATTTGCCAGAAAGTATCTATGCCGAAGAAGAGGACACGATCGATAAGGTCTTGGAGTATAGCCGCCCCTTCGCCGAGCATCTGCTTGCAGACACAGACTTTACACTTCCAGAAAAATGGCATAGAGAAATCAGCCGCACGGTTTTCCATGAATTTTATAATTGGGACAATCCTGAACAAATCGTGCGAATCAATAGTAAAATTGATACCTTTTTGAAGAATGTCTCTCAGGCAATCGAATATCCCTTAGATCGCGATGATAAACGAAAGATCATGCAAGAGATGATGTCGTGGTATGTTGAATACAATTTCTATCCTTATCGTCAAGTGATGCTGTTTGATAAGCATCAGAAATTTGCTCGCGAAATTCAACTAGTCTATCCGATCTTCTCTACCATAGTGAAGATTCACTTACAGGATATTGAAAAGAAATCTCCTGAATTATGGACCGATATTCGCCTAAACAATGTCTTTTACTTGTTGATGAAGGAATGGTCCCATCTGCCGCTGCACCTAGAGAAGTTAAGACAAAAGGTGACGATCCTAGTCGTAAGCGACTTGGGGCGCAAGCATGCCGAAATGCTTCAAGACTTTTTAATCGCCAATTACAATAAACGCATTGCGGTGGATACCTTCAATGAACCAGTGATCTCCACTGGTCCAGAGGATTTTGAAAATTTTGCGACATACGACATCATTATTAGTAACAATCCCATCAAAGGCTACGACAAAAACAACGTATTGATCGTAAACAATTTCTTCTCCGCTTCTGATCGTGAAAACCTTTTGAACCTGATTGTCGCGATTCAAAAAAGAGAGGCTCGCAGACATTTAAAAGAACTTGGCAATATCAAAATGAAAACCGCTAAGGAAATCTATTTTTCCCAACGGATACTAAACCAATAAAAAAACGAGCAATCCTAGATAAAGCTGATGGCTTTAGCAGGATTGCTCGTTTTCATTATTTATTGGCAAAAACAATCAGATTGTAATCGTCATTGATACAGGTTTGCAGGGTAATTCGTTCACCGCCACCAGAACCCGTAATTTGATCCCAGTAGTCAGTACCATCTCCGGCAACCCCAGAATCATCTACAGTAACGATTTGCGAAACCGTATAGGTCGTTACATTGTTCGCGCTATCTGAAACTTCTATTGTTGCTCCTGTTCCTAATGAGAATAGGACATTAAAAATTCCAGGATTATGACCGATGAAATGCGTATTCGCTCCGTCATTTCCTGATTGAACGACGGCTCCCCCCCAAGTAGCCACTTGATTTGGATTGGCATCTATGATTGCTTGTCCACTTCCTTGTCCGGCATTCGAATAAGAAATAGCTTGTCCATTGATCATTAATTGATCTGCTCCAATCGTGGCAGGTGCCGGAGTCGCTGCATTTTGACTTTCTTCTGTTGCTGTCGTTTCGTTGGTTGGTTCGACTTCATTTACAGTTGGCGCTGGTCGATTGCTTGCTTCAGCGGCTTCCTTTGAAGAAGTAGTAGTGTTCTCTGCAGCTGAACTAGCAACTTCCTGGCCTTCATTACTTGAAGGTGCCGAAGCTTCTTCTGAACTCGATTCTGAACTCGATGAAGTACTATTCGTAGATGGACTCAATGATGTACTTGATTCAGTTTGAGGCTCCACTGCTTTTTCTTTTGAGACATTAGAATTCTTCTCTTCTTTTTCTGATGACTGTTTAACAGATGTTTGATCCGTCGTACTGGGTGAACTTGTGGTGGAATCTCCCAACACAGATGCAGCGCCTGTTGTAATAAAAAGCGCGGCGATTACAATAAATTTTAAATAGGTATTCATTTTCCCGTTCCTCCTTAGCAAAGGTTGTCTGCTATCTACCTACAAACTAAGGGAAAAACGAGATTTTCTATTGTATACTGCTCATGAAATAACAAATGATATTATATTTACAAGGAAAAATTCTCTCTTTAATGGCTTTTCATCCAATATTTTCATAACTTTCTTTTTCGGAGACAAAAAAGCACGAGCACATTATTAGGCAAAGCATTAATTTAAACGGTATTTAAGTCTTTCTTCCTAACTTAAATGAAATCCTTTGGCGGCAATTGGTACCCTTCAATTGATTGAAAAAGAGCTTTACGATCACTTTCACCAAGAGTTTTTATATAATCTTTTAATAGTTCTAATTCTTCGTCTATCGTTGATATATCAATGAATTCCTCATAATCTCTACAATCATATTCGGATAGTACGCCTAACAATAAAATCTTTAAAAAGTCTTTATCAACTTCTTTTAAAAGTCTTTTATAAAACTTGCCGCTTTCTTCCACACTTTTTAGATATTCCTTGAAATCTTGTGGTGCTGAAATTCTAGTCGTAATTAGTCGGATTTTCTCCTCTTCGTCTGCTATCTGATAGGCTTCCATCAATTGATTAAATTCACTATCAGGCATCGCTAACGGAAATTCTAGCAGCTTCTTAGTCATACTTGTCAGAATGAAAAACTGAATGGCCTTCTCAGGCCCCGTGAACGGAGAGACTCTTACTTTTAATTGGGAGAAGAATCGTCGATAATAATCGTTTTGTTGGAAAATAACTTCTAATTCAGTAAAGTAATCTTGCTGCTGGATGCGCCGTAAAACATATTGTGCTTCAATCTCATTTAACAGCAACGTGTGGATCTCCTTCTTTCCAAGGAGTAATTTGCCGATCATTTGTTTAAAGACGATTTCAAATACGTTGTTGACGTCAGTACGGTAATCAAAGCCTAACGTCTCTTCATAATTGGTCAATAGTTCATAAATTTGCTCTTCTGGAATAGCTTTGACAAAGAGGACCTCAGCGGCTAAATTGTTCAGAAAGCGTTCATAAAAATCAATTCCCACAAAGTTAGCTGGTACTGGTTCCGCAAGCTGATAGTCTAAAAAAGCCTGATCCACCTCCGCAGCCCCGTAATCGAAATCATACTCAGAGAAAAAATTTCCGATTTCATTTAAACTTTCTTCTAATGATTCGATACCAAAGCTTTGATAATTGTCTTGAATCCATTGATAGAGCGTCTGAAGAGCATCCAGACGCTGTTTCAACTGCTGCTTCCCTTGTTCGAAGCGTTCAGGCAATGTCCCCTCTCCACCGTTAGCTAAGACAAATTCAATGGACTGTTGGATTTTTTCCGCTTGATCAATCGCCATGACACTTGAACCACTTAGCCGCTCCTGCAATTTCTTCATAAAAAAGGGATAGAATGCTGGATCAAACAAATCATTTTTCATGCTTCTTCCTCCAGTGCTGGAAAATCCTCAAACGAGCCCTGAAGCTGCTCCAAATCTCCTTGAAAATGCTGGTAACGTCTGGCGATTTCCTCTATTATTTCTTGATCTGTAGTTTGACCAGGATGATATGCCCGTAGGTAGTAAAAGATCGCTTGGCAAACTGACAAGTGTTCTAGGTAGTCGCATTTGTAAAATAGAGGCTCATCCATTAAGAGCATTGCTAGCTGTTGTGAATTTTGCCAGCTAAAATCAAGTAGATGGTGTTCTTTGAATAGCTGATTGCGTTCCTCCGTGAGATCAGAAAAATCCGCTACTGTCAGTTGATAATTCTTGTGATGTTTCTGCAACTGGCGATTAATCATTGTTCGCGGTTCTTCTGTTTGCTGAGATAGAAACTGATTAAATAACGTCATATCAAATTTCCCCATTTTCTTCTCCTCCCTCTTCAGAGACTAAATAGCACAGTGTCGTTAAAATGACAATCTTGAAATACAACTAAATTTATGGTATTATAAAGAGAGTTAAGGAAGGCGATTTAAGTCTTCCTTAACTTTTTTCAGTATATATTCCGTAAAATAGTACTTCTTTTCTGATTAATAAATAACTAAAGGAGCGGTCTTATGATTTATGCTACCTTTCTTTACCTGCTATTAGCCGCCTTCGTTATTTGGGTTTGGAGCCCACCAGCGATTTTGCGAATGCTTGTTTTAATTGTATTGATTTTACTGTATTCATGGACTTCTAGCCGGTTAGCGAAGAAAAAATAGTGAGGGTTATAGTTTCCTCCAATTTACCAACAAGGTACAGGAAATTTTGATCGTAAAAGCAAGAGCCAGTCAGATTTATTTCTGACTGGCTCTTTTAAAGGTAATTTTTCGGATCATTATTGGTTCTAACGGAGCATCTTCGCTATCCGTGGCTTGATTGGCGATTTTACGCACCACGGACATTCCGTCTATTACTTGACCAAATATCGTATAGCGTCCATCTAATTCAGGAAGGCCGCCGACTGCCTCATAATGGGAACGAACCTTTAACGGTAGATTCATTCGGTACAGTTGCTCCTTGTCTACTTGACTATGTTCTACGATGTAAAATTGATTGCCATTGGTATTTGGCCCGTGATTCCCTAAACACACAGCACCATCGAAGTGATACAAGCCCTCATCTACTTCGTCTTCAAAATAGCCACCGTAAATGGACTGAGCTTCAGCACCAGAGCCATCTAGCGCACCGCCCTGGATCACAAAATCCTTGATTACTCGTGCGAAGGGCGTATTATCGTAAAAGCCTTGTCTGGCAAGCCCTCGCCAATTTTTAACGGCTTTTGGTGCATCCTGCTGAAAAACTCTAAGAGTAATCGTTCCAGCGTCCGTTTCAATCTGACAAAGCTCCTCATGCGGACGAACCGGCGTCAGCTGCAGCAAGTATTGATTGGAGTATTTTATCCCTCGATCTTTCTCTAGAACGGTTTGAATGTACCACTCTAACTGGTCAGCATTTCCTAGCCGTGCCATTTTCATCAAATAGGTGTACTCTTTTTTTGGGGTTGCGACACGATATGAAATAATTCCCCGTAGATTATTGTAGCTATCTCCTTTTACTTTAAACAAAGAAACGACATGTGCTTCTAAAAAAGTAAGCTCTTGGCCGATGAATGATTTGAAATGGCGCGCCTCGTTCCCCAAAGCAAAAGTCACAAGTGCATCAATGTTCCCTTCAGTTAGCTGTTGAGTAAAATCTGCCATTCGCTGATTGATCTCCTGGTGATCCCAATGACGCGGGATTAGCTGCTGGGTAACCGTTTCATTTTCAAGCTTTTTCTTTATTAAATAGGCCGCTGACCCAAGAATTCCTGCGGCTAAAACAACCTTACTTTTTTTCATTTTCTGCCTCCAACCTGTTTTTCTCAATTGTACCAGAAAAACACGCAGACAGACATTCCGCTAGGGGCTGATGGTTGGGATTACACTATAATTTCATTTACGATATTAATATCTCTAATTTGTAAATTGAAGGAATAAAGGATCAGCTACAAAGATTTTTTAAACTTTCTAATTTTCTTCGTTGCCCAATCATAGTGGCTTGAAGTTGCCGAAGCAAAGTAGCTGCCTAGCGTACTTCCTCCCACCCAAGAAAAAATTCCTTTTGAAAACAATTCCTCATTGGAAAAAGCCTCCGCCATTTGCATCACCTGTTGGTAACTCTCCACTAAGAGACGGCGCGCTTCTTCGTAGCTGGTGGTTTGATGCTTTTCCCAAAATTCAATATTCATCGCCCCGTAGGTTTTCCAATTATATCCTTCCTTTAAAAATTGCTTAGCCTCTCCGGCTTGATTTGCCTGCACCCAATTTAACAGCAGTTGATGCCATTCATACAAATGGATCAAGACATCCCGAACATTTTTATCCCTTGACCAATGAGCCTGCTTTTCTTTTTCTACGTTAAAACTAAACGGATTGTTCACTTTTTCAAGCGGTATTGAATCCAACAGATCCATCAGTTTCTTATACCCATCATTTCCTGCCTTAATCAAATCATTTTTTGTCGTTGGTCTTGCCATAACAATTTCCTCCCTCTATCTCTTTCTTTATCCTCAGTATGGACCAACACGTAACGTGGGAGTCAAGCAGAAATTGTTTTTTCGTATAAACTTTTGCTGTCAGCATTTAGCTGCAAAAAGTCCAACTGGTAGCTACCCTCCTGCTTTAAGTTTTAATTTTTCGTAGAACACGAAAAATTTCTTATTCTCGATCGCATACCATTGGACGAAACTGCTTAATTATAGACTTTCTTTGAGCTTTAACTTCATTTCTATTTATTCATACTGCAAAAAGTCCAACTGGCAGCTATCTCCTGCTTTAAGATTTAATTTTTCGAAGAACACGAAAAATTTCTTATTCTCGATCGCATACCATTGGACTAATCTGCTTAATTATAGACTTTCTTTGAGCATGAACTTCATTTCTTTTTTTTCATACTGCAAAAAGTCCAACTGGCAAAATAAGACCTCTCCATTTTTTGGAGAGGTCTAAGGTTTAAATAATCCCTTGGTCGATTTGTTTTAATTTACGATAATGGGCATTGGTTTGTTCGAGTTCATTTGGGCTTCCTTGCATGGTCAAGTGTCCGTCTTCGATAAAGATGACCTGATCCATCGCATCAATTCCCTGCAGATGATGGGTAATCCAAATGACCGTCTTATCCTGCAATTCATGGAAGAAGGTATTGATCAGCGATTGCTCAGTGACTGGATCAAGCCCAACGGTGGGTTCATCCAACAGAATAATCGGTGCTTCCTGTAGGAGGATTCGAGCCAATGCGAGACGCTGCCGTTCCCCGCCAGAAAAACGCAGACCGGCCTCATCCACCATTGTTTCTAGACCCTCTGGCAACTCTTCAACAAGTTCCTTCAAGCCAACTCGGGTTAACACTTGCCAAAGTTCATCTTCTTCTGCCGCTTCATTTCCGATTCGTAAATTGTTAGCAATCGTCGTATGAAACAGGTACGGTGTTTGATGAATGACTCCCAGATATTTGCTGATATCATCGCCGAATGCGTAAGTAGCTATGCCATTTAACGTAATGGCCCCCTCAGTAGGTCGCAAATCACCGCGAATCATATTGGCTAAGGTACTTTTTCCTGAGCCGCTACGCCCTAAAATCGCTATTTTCTCACCTGGATGTAGAATTAGATCAATGCCAGATAGAACCTCTTTTTGACTTTCTGGATAGTGATAACGTACTCGATCAATTTTTAGCTCTAATGAGCCAGAAATGACAGGAGAATCGTTTTGCTTGTCTTTAATAGCAGGTAAGTCATTTAAGTTCTTGATAGAATCCTGATAACTATTAGTTTCCTGTGCGGCCGCTGGTAATGGCGCGAAGGCATCGATCAATGGAAATACAGACAATACGAAAGCTGCGATCCAATTGGCTGCTCCTCCGTGATTTCCTGGAAATTGACGACTCGTCCATAGCAGCAACGCAATCGTGATCACACCGAACATCAGCTGAAGCAGAAAATTGCGTTTTCGCTGGAAGCTCTGAAGCTTCCGATTCACCGCTCGTAAAGCTTCCTCAGATTCTTCATGATGGTTCACATAATCCTGCCCCCGTTGACTAAAGATCCAATCCGAGACTCCTAAAACATTGTCCGTCAAATCACTATACAACTGATTCTTCATTTGCTTCTGCTGCTCTTGTCTTGCTCCATTGATGATGACAGACCATAAGGGCAGTAAAAAGACCACGATTCCCAATAGTAAAAGCATCGCCAACGCGAAGAAGGGTGAAAAATAGCCAATTCCGATAATAATAAAGACGTAGAGCAGCCACGCGATGATCGTTGGAAAAATCGTTCGCAAATATAAATTCTGAATGTGATTGATGTCCTCTGAAAGCAACCCTAGAATGTCGCCTGTTCGGTGGTTCTGCTTAAAGAAAACAGCGTCTTGCTCCAGCGAGTCATACAACTTCACCCGCAGATTCGAGGTCATTTTCAATACCCAATTATGACTGACCAGCCGCTCAACATAACGAAAGACTGGTCGACCGATCCCAAAGGCACGGGTCAAAACAATCGGGATATAGATCAACAATATATTTTCCGGTAATGATGCGGCCCGACTAATTAAGTAGCCAGAGTTGAACATTAACGCACCTGCACAGAAAAATGTGATAAATCCAAGCGTCAACGCCAAAATCAAAGACTTCTTATACTGCTTGAAAAAAGGCTTCACCCATTCGTCAGTTTTCAGCACTTCAAATAATCCGATTGGTTTCATCCTTTTTCACCTCGCAATGCCTGACTCAATTTTGTAAAGGCGCCATTTTTTTGTTTTAGTTCTTCCAATGTGCCCTGTTCCACAAGCTTCCCATGATCCATGACCAGTAAATAATCCATTTCTGCCAGCCAATGCAATCGATGGGTAGCAAAGAACACTAAATGATTATCCATCAATGGCAGCATCCGCTCCTTCAATTCTACCTCCGTCTCAATATCTAAGTGAGCCGTTGGTTCATCGAATAGCAATATTTTGCGCTCTTGGTCTAGAAAAGCTCTTGCCAAAGCGATTCGTTGCGCTTGTCCTCCGCTGAGGGTTCGAGCGCCCTCCCCTAATATTGTATCTAGCCCTAGTGGTAATTCCTTCAACAAATCCGTTAAGCCAGTGACTTCGATTGCCTTCAAAATTTCAGCATCACTAGCCTGGGGATGATAAAAAGCAATATTCTCTCTCACCGAGCGTTGGAAAATGTATGGATGTTGAGGAATGTATATTAACTGCTCCTGCCACTGCGGCTGGTCGAAGGCGGGCAGAACCTGTTCATTAAAGCTGATCTGACTTTCCTCTGGTCGTAAAAAACCGCTGAGAAGATTGATTAACGTTGATTTACCCGAACCGCTCATTCCAATAATCCCAATTTTTTTATAGCCCTGAACCTTGAAATCAACCGTCGCACCTAATTTATCCTCATAATGATAATCCATAGCCACGGATAACTGACTATCCGCTGACCAAGTTGGCAATCCAATCGTCACGCCTTGTGCCTCTGGCAGGTCCAAAATCTGATGAACCGCGTCCATCGCGTTTTTCCCATCCAGCGTCGCATGATAATCACTAGAAAAATCACGGATTGGCAAAAAATACTCCGGCGCTAAAATCAGTACCGTTAATGCAGGAAACAAAAAGATCCCTTCATTGATTAAACGCAACCCTAATAAAACCGCCACGACCGCAACAGATAATGTGGTAAAGAAATCAAGGGCGAATGTCGAGAGAATCGCTACTTTCAAGGTACTCATCGTTGCTTTGCGAAAACGCTCGCTGGTCGTATAAATACTTTTACTATACTGCTTGCTGATGCCAAAGAATTTTAAGGTATCGATGCCTCGAAGTGAATCAATAAAATGATTGGATAATAGCTGGAATACTTTATATTGCTTATCCGCTTTGCTTTGCGCTGCATAGCCTAAAATGATCATAAAAATAATAATCAGCGGAAAAACGATTAATAGGACCACGCCTGATTCCCAATCTAGTAGAAAAATCGCTACTAACAAAATCCAAGGAATGATCATCATATTCAGCATCTTCGGTAAAATCAAATGCAAATATTCCTCTACTTGATCGATGCCGTCCAATGCGGTTGTAACGACACTTCCGGTTCCTTGCTTTTGCACGACTTGCGGCCCCAAGCGAAAAATTTTCTGCAACAACTGACTTCGTAAATCCTTGGCTTGTTGGTACGCGTATTCCTCTAATACGTGCTCCCGTGCATAGGTCACCAGATGCCTCAGCGCGAAAGAGCCAAAAAACAGCAGTATCCAATATATTTGGTTGTTTAAGCCTTCCCCGTTCCATAAATGAGTAATCGTCATAGCTAACCCATATGCTTGCCCAATTATAAAGATTGCTTGCAGGACAGCAGATCCTGCAAGCAACATCAGAATTTTTTTGATACCGGGAAGTTGTAATAACTTCTTGTCTATCATGGATGAACTCCTACCTAATTCCTATTAATGTATTCATTTTTCATAAACCGAAAAATGAGTTTGTTTGTTATTTCGTCTACCATTCAGCTGAATGAGTTTGATCATTGTTCAGCAAACGATCTACCTAATACGCCCCATTTTCTTCGCTGCGAAGAGCTGAATTGGTAATCTCATGGGGATGTTTAATCCGTTTACGGAAAATATAGTATGTCCAAGCAGTGTAAGCCAGTACGAAAGGTAAAATCGTTAATGAAATATAAGACATAATCTTCAGGGTATAAGGACTTGATGAAGCATTTTGAATCAATAGGTCATTCCCTGGAATAGAGCTGATCAATACTCGTGGGAACAAACCGCTGAACAACAATGCCACTAAAGCAATCATCGTTAGACCGCTAGCGATAAATGCCAGCATTTCCTTATTTCTGAAGACTGAAACATTCGCGATTACTGTAAGTAAAACAATCACTGCCAATAAGATCAAGGTAACCGCGAAATTATTTTGGAAGAAATCTGTTTTAAAGTACATTAACACAGCGAATACCACTAAACCGACGTACAAGACGCCGTATAATACCTGCGCATAGTTTTTCGCCCGATAACGAACAGGACCTTCTGTCCGCAACGCAATATAGTTTAGCCCATGTAAATAGCAAAGCAAGGTTAATGCGACTCCACCAACAACAGAATACAAGTTGATGTAATCAGTAAAGGTCGCCATCATATTGTGATCCGCATCTAATGGCATCCCTTGAATCATACTGATGAATAGAATTCCGAAGAAGAAGGGAACCAAAAAGCTTCCGATGCTCAAGGTCCAGTTCCATAGCTGTTTGCGTTCTTTCGGCATGTGGCTGCGGAATTCAAAGGATACGCCGCGAATGATCAAGCCAAATAAAATGATAAACAGAATCAAATAGTACCCGCTGAACAATGAAGCATACCAGTAAGGAAAGGATGCGAACATCGCTCCCCCAGCAGTTAAGAGCCAAACTTCATTTCCGTCCCAAACGGGTCCGATCGTTTGAACAATCTGATCTTTTTCATGCTCATCATGAGCCAGTGTCTGCACGGACATCCCAACACCAAAGTCGAAGCCTTCTAGAAAGAAGAAACCGGAAAACAGGACGCCGATCAATAGGAACCATAATAATTGTAAACTACTCATGAGTGAACGCCCCCTTATCAAAAGGATCCATCGAATCTTGTCCAGAATGATTGTCATCATCCAAGACTGGCCCTTTATTCAATTCTCGTTTGACCAAATAAATCATCGTTACTGCCAAACCAGAGAACAATAGGAAGTAAATAATGTTTGAGGTCAACAATGAAGCAACCGAAACATTTGGCGAAACACTGTCTTCTATCGTAAATAAACCATAAACCGTCCACGGATAACGTCCTAGCTCAGTGACTAACCAGCCAGCCGTGTTTGCTAAGAACGGCGCGAAGGTACAAAGTCCCATCACCCACAGCATCCAGCGCTTTTCATAGAGGATTGGCTTCTTCTTGCGCGTAAAGAACAACCCAAGAATCGCTACTAACAGCATCAGCATGCCAAAGCCTGCCATGATTCGGAAGTTCCAGAATAAGACATTGACTGGTGGATAATAGTTCCGATCCCCATATTTTTTGACTAATTCCTTGTTAACGGTATCCATCCCTTTTACTGAACCAGAAGGTTTATTATAGGAAAGAATACTTAGCATGTACGGAATTTGCACACCAAAGACTTGCTTGTGCTCTCGTTCATTCGCCCAAGCAATCAAGGTCCAGGCTGCCGGATCTCCTGTGTCCTCATAGGTTCCTTCCATCGCCGCAAATTTCATTGGCTGACCTTCGATCAAGGCTTTCATTTGTGCATCACCTGCACCTAAAACCAAGATTGAGCCGAACAATGTTACAACTAGTCCAATGCGCATCGATTTCATGAAGAATTCACGCATTTTTTTGTCTTTACGTTTTAACAATTGGAATGCCGCAAGACCAGCCGCAATCATTCCACCCATTGTTATCGCCGCCGCGATTACGTGGCCAAATTCGTACCATACTTTCGGATTGGCAATGACCGCACCAAAATCCGTCATTTCTGCTCGACCGTTACGAAGGGCATAGCCAACTGGATGCTGCATGAAGCTATTCGCCGCTAAGATCCAGAAAGCTGATAACATCGAAGCAATGGTAACTAACCAAATAAAGATGACATGTGTCCGTGGTTTCACACGATCCCACGTAAACATCCAGAGTCCTAAGAACGTAGACTCCATAAAGAAGGCCAATAAAGCCTCTACTGCTAATGGCGCGCCAAAAATATCTCCGACGAACCGTGAATAATCTGACCAGTTCATTCCAAATTGAAATTCTTGAATGATCCCAGTCACGACGCCCACCGCAAAGCTCAAGAGAAAAATATTTCCCCAGAATTTCGCCAATTGACGGTATTTTTCATTTTTCGTTTTAACAAATAATGTTTCCATAATGGCAACAACCAAAACCATCCCAATGGAGAATGGCACAAAGAAAAAGTGAAAAACCGTTGTCATGGCGAACTGAAAACGGGCCAACGTCACTATATCCATTTTAATTCCTCCCCTACAATTGTGAATAACAAAACTAAAATATAAACCCTTTCTGTATTTACTATAATCCTTACGGCATAAATTGCCAAATGTTCAGCTTAAGCGCTTTTCATTTAAGAAATTTGAGGAAAAAGGAAAATAACTATTTTAGATCAAATAAATGAACTATTTTGCAAAAAAGCACAAGGTTTACTTATCATCTATAATAAAATTCTCACAAGAGCCAACTACATCCACAGAATTATTCACGAGAAATTAATAATGACAAGCGGATTCATTTGAAAACAAAACATAAAAAAAGCCTATTGAGTTTAGCCCAATAAGCTTTTTCCAATTATTCTCCGCCGCAATATACGTCAAGATGCTGCGGCAATACTTTGATGGTCAGAGGAAGTTCTGGTCCCTCGTCTCCATCTACACTTGGACGTAATTCTGCCTCTTCCTTTACAGTTAAGCGCCCCTCTTTAAAAGGCGTGTAGCCAATAGTATCCGTAGATTGATCTACGCCCTTGATAATATCAGGAACACTTTTTAGGCGATCTGTAATACTTTGGTCCTTCAAATACAAGAGATACAGGTTGCCGTCATTATTTTTCGCTTCGGGAACAATATGCGTAAAGCCGCCGATGGTTCTTGTTAAGACGATGACAACAGCACTGCTTTCGATCTCCGTCCGCTCTCCATCAATTTCTAAGGTAAAATGATAGTTTTCATCATTGAAGACTTCCTTTACTCCATTCACAAAATAGGCTAGCTTGCCGAACTTTGTCTTCTCTTCTACATCTACATCACTGATGGCTTCGGGAATACTGCCGACAGAGACGATATTCATAAAGTAATCGTCGTTGACCTTTCCAATATCTAACGAGGTCTTCTGTTCGATATCAAAGGATTCGATCGCCTCCTGCGGGTCCATCGAAATATTTAAAGAACGCGCCAAATCATTAACAGTCCCTAATGGAAAGAAACCAAAAGTTGGACGATAAGACTGTTCAGCAAGTCCGCTGATGGCTTCATTGACGGTACCATCTCCACCCATCGCAAAAACACTATCGACCTTCTCCTCAGCAGCCTTCCGCGCAAATTTAGTGGCGTCTCCCCCCTCTGCTGTTTCCTTTACCTCAACCTCATCAAAAAATTGCGCCAGTTTTTCTCGAGCCTGCGTCTCATAATTCTTGGCCTCTTCATTCCCAGAACTGGGATTGATAATCAACACTGCTTTTTTCATCGCTTCTTCTCTCCCTTTTTCTTTCTCTGGAAAAACCTGTTACGTATCCGTTTTCTATTTCTTTTTCAGTATAACAGGTGGGAGAAGAAATCTTACTTGAGACGACTTATAGAAAGACCAACTTTATTCCTCCTCAAAAATAAAACCATCAGATTTTTTTAACATGCCTTCTATTTGAAAAATTTTCAGAATAGCGAAACACTACTAGTATGTGCACATTATTCGTTCTGAATTTTCGAAAATTGCTGCAACAGATTTGCTATCGATCACGAATTTGCAGAGTCAAAATAGTTGTATTTAATTATCAGCCATTCCTCTTCACGAACCAACCAATCCCTGCAACGGTGCTTTGATAAATTGCGTATATAATTGCTCAAGCTTTTCGGCAATGTAAGTTTTAATTGGAAATAGGCGCAGTGATAGCAAGCGCCATTCTTTTGCCGTAAAATATTCCCTAAAAAATAGATAATATCGTCGCAAAGTACGAGTTGATTTGGTTTTTAAAAACAGCTTGCGCACTAAGTCCTTCAAGAAAAATGAAAAATCAGCCTCACCTAATTCATCCCGTACCTGAAGCGCGATTAGGATTTGAACGGTGGCTTTTTCATCATGAGTTTTTTCATAATATGCCGATAAACGTTTTTCAATCGTCTTTCTTTTAAGGGAAAATACCTTTTGGAGTGTCAAATTCATTTCCTGCATCCTACTGCCTCCTTTTGCTCGTTTTCTTATCTCAACGATACCCTTCCAAAAGAAATAAAGTCAATGACAGGTTCTTTATTGATAAAAATTGTCCAAATAACGGGACATTTTTCACTCAATGTTAGATTTTTGCAAAAAAAGATTGACAAAAAAAGCCTTCGCAAAAACGAAGGCTTTTACTTACTAGCAGGATTAGTCATTCAAATTGTAGCGTAGCTTCATATGTTCTGAGCCTGAAATGACCATATCGCCAAACAATTTGGTTTGACGTTTCAAGGATTCATCCGCTAATTTTTCATTGGCTGCTTCCAAGAATTTCTGTACATCTGTTTGATCTGCGACTGCTTTATCTGTAGCGTTTTGGATTCCACGATAAACAGACATTGCTTCTAGCTCGAAGGTATTTCGGAAATCAACATAGAAGTTGTAGTCCGTGTCACCAAGTAGAGCTGTAGCACAGCTTAACCAGTACATATTGTTCAAATCAAACGTTCCTGTCGCATTTTTATAGCAAGCTGGCGTATCGTTCACATTTGAATAGAATGGTACGACTGTGTTAAAGGTATTCGCGCCATAAGCTAACCAATGAACGCCAGCGATTTCTGCAGGGACATTGTTGCGGATTTGCAAAATGTGAACGTTATGGTTGCGGTTGATTCCGATTGGACGAATCAAGGTCTTCTCTGCTTCTGTACCGTCACCGTAAGGATCGTATTTCGTATTTTCAAAGTGAGAACTTAGGACAAATTTCACGTCTTCAATCGAGATTTTGCGGTTGGCCCGGCAGATAAACGGCAGATCTTGATCCATTGGGTCTTGTTCTACTTCTGGAGTGAAGTACTTTTGTCCATACCAGGCACGTGGATTATTATAAACCGTATCTTTAATAGAAGAACTTCCAAAAATGTGACGTAAATTGTAGCCTTCAAAGTCTGGATTCAAATGATTGTCTTCAATCAAATCTTTTAAATCGTCTGAACAAAGTGTATCCTCTGAATCGAAATCAAACGCATCAATGTTCATCCGGTTTGGCGCAACAACGTAAGCATCGTCTGGAATGCGAACCGCTGCCCAATGATGACCGCCGATAGTTTCTAGCCACCATACTTCGTCTTGATCGGAAAAAGCAATCCCATTTGGTTCATAGGTACCGTATTCTTTCAATAAAGAACCTAAACGTTCTACTCCTTCTTTGGCACTGTGGATATAAGGCAATACTAAAGTGACGATATCTTCTTCCCCGATGCCGCCTTCTACATATGGATCAAGCCCTTGAATACGCGGATTTGTGGTGATTGTTTCGGTTGCGGACATCGCCACATTTTCACTATTGATCCCAGCTGCTGGCCAGATACCATTCGTTAAAATCGAATTTGGCATTGAGGTATAGCGCATTGGATTGTCAGGTAGTTCAACCTTTACCCCGCTGATTACCGCTTGATAATGTCTTGGCTGTTCTTCTGGTTGAACGACTACAAAACGTTGTGGGTCTAGAGCTTCATGCCCATCATCGTTCCTTGAAATAATAGTTGAGCCATCAATCGATGCTTTCTTTCCGACTAGTACGGTGGTACATGAACCTTTTACTCTCTTTGTCATACTTGAAACACTCTCCCTTTTCATGGTACCTCAAGTATAACGCTAAAAAAATGAAACACCAAACGAAATCCTATTGGAAGATTTCCGCCAGCAATTCTCCCGTTTTTTCTGTCCCTTGTTCTTCTAAGGAACGAACGATTTTCGAGCCGATGACGACCCCATCACAGACCTGCTGAAAATTTTTGACCTGTTCACTGGTAGAAATACCAAAGCCAGCTAAGACCGGAATATCACTAACGGCTTTGACTTTCGCTAAGTGCTCCATTAAATCGGTCCTGTACTGTTGATCGGTTCCGGTAATTCCATTAACCGTTACCGCATAAATGAACCCTTCCGCTTCAGCGGCTAATTGCTCGATCCGTTCTGCTGGACTTGTCAATGAAATCAAGGTTAACAATGCCATGTCGCCTAAATCTGGTGTGACTAGCTCTCGATGCTCATAAGGCAGGTCAGGAATAATAAAGCCTTGAACATCGGTTTCTTCTAAATCCTCCACCAACTCCTTGATACCATAATGGAAAAAGGAATTGCTGTAGCCCATTAATATCAACGGTGCTCCCGAACGAATTTCCTGCAGCTTCTCAACTAATTTCTTTAGTGTCACCTGCTGAGCGAAGGCACGTAATCCGGCCGCTTGAATCGTCGGACCGTCAGCGACCGGATCAGAGAAGGGAACGCCTAACTCAATCGCTGCCGCGCCCTGCTCCACCAGCATCGCGATTTCTTCCTCTAATTTGTCCAATCCTTGTGCGCCAGCCATGATATAGGGCACAAATAATTTTTCAGTCTCCGCTCTGCTTTTTAATGTTTCTGTTAATGGTTTCATTTTGCTGCCTCCATTCGTTCTTTGATTTGTTGAACATCCTTATCGCCCCGACCAGAAAGGTTCATGACAATAATCTGATCTTTATCCATAGTTGGTGCAACCTTCATGACTTGCGCTAGTGCATGAGAACTCTCTAACGCTGGAATGATTCCTTCTAATCGTGAAAGATAGTGAAAGGCTTCGACGGCTTCCTCATCATTGATTGCGGCATACTCCGCACGACCAAGATCATGTAGGAAGGAATGCTCTGGTCCGATCCCTGGATAATCCAAGCCAGCCGAGATTGAGAAGGCTTCTAGTACCTGCCCATCATCGTCCTGTAAAAGGTGCATCTTTGCTCCATGCAAAATACCGATACTCCCCTTATTAATAGAAGCCGCATGTTCCTCGGTATCCAGTCCATGCCCTGAAGCTTCAACCCCCATCAAACGAACCTCTTCATCTTCAATAAACGGATAAAACATGCCCATCGCATTACTTCCGCCGCCCACACAGGCCATCACCAAATCAGGCAGACGTCCTTCTGCCTCCAAAATTTGCTTACGAGTCTCAATCCCAATCACACTTTGATAATCCCGAACGATCTCAGGAAAAGGATGAGGACCTAAAACAGAACCCATCACATAATGAGTGTCTTCTACTGTCGCAACCCAGTAGCGCAGCGCCTCGTTCACTGCATCCTTGAGCGTCTTACTACCCGATGTAACGCTCTCTACCTTCGCACCTAACAGCTCCATTCGAAAGACATTCAAGGCTTGTCGCTTCACGTCAACCTCACCCATAAAAATCGTACATTCCATACCGAAAAGGGCGGCAGCAGTCGCAGTGGCGACTCCATGCTGGCCGGCTCCCGTTTCCGCGACCACCTTACGCTTGCCCATCTTCTTCGCCAGTAACACTTGCCCTAAAGCGTTGTTGATTTTATGTGCTCCTGTATGATTCAAGTCTTCTCTTTTTAAGTAAATTTTGGCGCCGCCTAAGTCATTGGTTAAGCGTTCAGCAAAGTAAAGCGGATTTTCCCGCCCTACGTATTGTTTTAAATAATAATCCAGCTCTTCTTGAAATTCTGGGTCGGCCTTTGAAGCCTCGTAAGTTTCTTCTAATTCTTGGACTGCGTACATCAGTGTTTCGGGTACGAACTTGCCACCGTATTCCCCGTAAAAACCTGCTTGATTTGGTTGTTGGTACATGGAATCACTCCTCGTTCTTATTTTGGGATTCATTTTTCTTATGAAAAATGAGTCTGATTTTCTCTCCGTATATCATTCCACTAAACGTTTCTCGCTCTATCTATTTCTTGGCCTTTTTGGATTTCGAACAATACATACTGGAAAAAGTGGAACTGACATCCTCGTTCATAATATAGTATTCATTTTTCTTGTAAAAAATGAGTCTGATTTTCTCTCCGTATATCATTCCATTAAACGTTTCTCGCTCTATCTATTTCTTGGTCTTTTTTAGATTTCGAGCAATACATACTGGAAAAAGTGGAACTGACATCCTCGTTCTTATTTTGGGATTCATTTTTCTTATGAAAAATGAGTCCGTTTTTCTCTCCGTATATCATTCCACTAAACGTTTTTCGCTCTATCTATTTCTTGGTCTTTTTTGGATTTCGAGCAATACATACTGGAAAAGTGGAACTGACATCCTCGTTCATAATATGGTATTCCTTTTTCTTGTGAAAAATGAGTCTGTCTTTCTCTCTGTTTATCATTCTGCTAAATTTATGTTCTCATATCATTTTCTTTGCTGTTCATCGGCTATTTTTACCGCTTGACAAAAGGCTTGAATTTTCGCCAAGTCCTTTTCACCAGCGGTTTCCACACCACTAGAAACATCTACGACTTGTGGCTTGAAAAAGCGGATCGCTTCACCAACATTTTCCGAATCCAATCCGCCGGCCAACCAGAGCTTTTCTTTGGGAAGATGACGCTGATCAACCAAATGCCAATCAAAGGTTTGCCCATTTCCACCCATCAGCTTAGCTGGTGGTGCATCTAGTAAAAGATGAGGGTATTGGTAAAAATAGAAGGAATCCTGATCCTTGATACTGAAGGCTCGAATGATCGGTCGGGAAAGCTCAGTTAATTCGGTTTTTCCATGAATTTGAATCAGATCCAGTCCAGCAGTCTCAATAATTTCCTCCACCTCTTCTCGTGTCGGTGAAACGAAAACCCCTACCTTTTTAATTTCTTTTGGCAAATTCTTAGTCAGCTCGCTGACCTTTTCTGGCCTCACTCTTCGTGGACTTTCTGCAAAGACAAAGCCAAGATACTCTGCCCCAGCTGTTACCGCCGCTTCAATTGCTGAGGAATTTTTCAGCCCGCAGATTTTGATTTGCGTCATGCTCGTTTCACCTTCAGTTCATAGATCTTCTCTGTAGGACTCTGTGCTCGCATTAATGTTTCCCCTACTAGGATACCGTGAAAGTTTGCCTTCACCTTCGCTACATCCTCGCCTGTTTTAAAGCCAGACTCGCTGATGTAGACTGTTTCTCCTTCAGGCTGCGCCAAAGCGACACTCGTTTGAAGAGAGACATTGAAGGTTTTCAAATTACGATTATTGACCCCAATAATTTTTGCGCCAATCGCCTGAGCCTGAGTCAACTCTTCGGCGTCATGGACCTCAACAAGAACCTCTAATCCTCGCGCTTCAGCCGCCTGATACAGCTCGGCTAGTCTTTTCGCTGACAATGCCGCCACAATCAAAAGAACAATACTGGCTCCAGCTTTTTTCGCTCGATCCAGCTGCCGTTCATCAATGATGAAATCCTTACATAAAAGCGGAACCTCTACCATTTGAGAAACTGCCGCCAGATCATTGATTCTTCCCTTAAAGAAAACTGGATCGGTCAGGACGGAAATCGCACTAACACCTGCTTTTTCGTATTCCTGTGCCTGTTTCAAGATATCCACCCCTTCATTGATTGCTCCTTTTGAAGGTGAGGCGCGCTTGATTTCTCCGATTACATGCATTTTCTCTGGATTTTCTTTGACCATTTGATAAAAAGAAGGACGCTGCTTCGCCGGTACCTCTTGTACCGCTGTTAAATTTTCGACCTCACGTTCTTTTTCGAGCAAAATCGTTGTTAAAAAGTCCAATTAAGCCACCTCCTGTTGTTTTTCGATTAATTGTTGCAACCGATCATGGGCTGCGCCGGAAAGAATGGACTGTTCTGCTTCAGCGATCCCATCAGCGAGTGTTTTTACTCGTCCGCTAGCGTAAAATCCTAAACCAGCATTCAACAATACTGTCTCATAATAGGCCGATGGGGTGCCTTGCAAAACAGATAATAAAATCTCTTTATTTTTTTCAGCAGAGCCGCCAACAATTCCGCTTAACGGCACTCTTTTGAAGCCAACCTCTTCTGGATCAAAGGTAAATTCTTCCACAGCACCATCTTGATACAAAGCACAATGCGTCGTGCCCGCTAAATTCGCCTCATCCATTCCACCATGGCCATGAACAACGATCGCTCGTTTTCTGCCTAGTTGTCCTAGTGTTTTCGCGGTTTCTACTAATGAATCTCCTGCATAGGTTCCCATTAATTGATGATCCAAAGGATAAGGATTAATAATTGGCCCTAACAAATTAAAAATTGTCGGTGTCGCTAATTCTTTACGAATGTTCATGACCGCACCCATCGCCGGATGCAAAGTCGGTGCGAACAAAAAGGCGATGCCTGCTTCCTTCAGCAAGTAGTCAATCTTACCTGGACTAACAGTCAATGAAATGCCCAGCGCCTCCAGCACATCGGCACTGCCGGATTTACTAGAGATACTGCGGTTGCCATGTTTAGCCATCGGGATTCCGCCACCCGCTAAAACAAAGGCTGCGGTTGTACTGATATTAAAGCTTTGCGAATGATCGCCGCCAGTCCCGCAATTGTCCATTACGCCAGTTGGAGCCGCCAACATCGGTGTTCCTTTTCCCTGCATCACCTGCGCTAGCCCAGTGAGTTCTGCCGCAGCCACCCCTTTTACTTTCAGCCCTACCAGTAAACCGCTGATTTGGCTGTCGGTTAATTGCTGATCAAAGATTGCCCTGCCTACCTGCTGCATTTCCGTAATTGTCAAATCGTTGCCACGATAAACTTTTTCAAATAATTCCTGCATTTAAATCCCTGCTTTCTGTAAAAATTGATTGAGATAGCTGGCACCGTCTTCCGTACCGATGGATTCCGGATGAAATTGTAAACCAAAGACGGGATACCGCTTATGTCGGACCGCCATAATGCATCCCTCCGTCTCATGAGTCACTTCCAGATCCTGCGGAAGTCCCTCTGGATCAACCACCAGTGAGTGATACCGCATGACCTGCCGCTCGCTTGCACCTTCAAGACTGGACTGTTTCCCATGCATGATCTTCGGCGCTTGGATAATTCTCCCACCGAAAACTTCACCGATCGCTTGATGCCCGAGGCAAATGCCCAAAATCGGCTTCCTGCGATAAAATCGACGGATCAGCATTTCGATGTTTCCCGCCTCTGCTGGTCGCCCCGGTCCTGGTGAAAGAACAATCGCTTCGGCCTCCTCTGCTACTGAAAACAACTCTGGATCATCGTTTCTTACTATCCTAAGATTTTCCGGCAGCAGCTGGACCAGATTATAGGTAAATGAATCATAATTATCGACGAGTAAAATCATTGTCCCACCTCCATTAGTGCTTTCGCTTTTTGCAATGTTTCAAAGTATTCACTTGTTGGGTCTGAATCGTATACAATGCCCGCTCCAGCCTGCACATGCGCCTGATTATCTTTAATCACCATCGTGCGAATCGCGATGGCGAAATCCGCTTGATCGTTTTGCCCTAAAAATCCAATGGCTCCGGCGTAGATCGAACGCTTTACTGTCTCCCATTGATAAATTCGGGTCATCGCTCGAATTTTCGGTGCACCGCTGACGGTCCCTGCCGGCAATGTCGCCTTTAGTGCATCCATCGCCGTGTGCTCTGGTTTTAATTTGCCCGTCACCACTGAAACAAGGTGCATCACAAAGCGATAACGTTCGATTGTTAAATAAGTTGGAACTGTTACGCTCCCTCGCACAGCAACTTTGCCTAAATCGTTGCGGCCAAGGTCTACTAACATGCGATGTTCCGCGACCTCCTTCGGATCATTTTGCAGTTCTTCGGCTAGTGCTGCATCTTCCTGCTGAGTCGCTCCACGTTTTCTCGTTCCGGCAATAGGATTTGTCGTAACCAGTTCTCCTTCGACGGTTACCAAGCTCTCTGGCGAGCTGCCGATAACTTGAACATCTGGAAAATCTAGAAAATATAGATACGCGGAAGGATTCGACGCTCGCAACTGACAATAGTAACTGAATGGCTCCACTGGGAAATCGGCCGTTAATCGTTGCGAGGGAACCACTTGAAACAAATCTCCTTCGATGATTTTTTCCTTCGCCCGTCTGACCGTCGCCTCAAACTCCTGCTGAGAACAATTACTTGTGAACTTCAACGGAGATATTTTCTGCTTTGGGACAACAACTTCCTTTTCTAACTTGCGCGTTAAATCTGCCATTCGTCTATCCAATTGCTCTTCCGTATCTTCACTGTAAGTATTTCCGACAACCAAGGTGCAGCTAGCTTTCTGCTTGTCATAAATCACATACGACTCATAGAGGTAAAATTGCAGATCGGGGACATTTAATTCATCCTTTGGAATCTCTCCAATGGTTTCGTAGCAAGCTGCCACATCATAGCCGACATAGCCTAGTGCCCCCCCTTGAAAGAGCAAGTCTGACTGCTCCAGTTCCTCCTTCAGAACATTTTTTTCTAACTCCTTTAACGGATCCGTACAGGGATACCTGTCTTCACCATTTTGGAATTCACCATTTTGAAAAGTTAAACGCCTGACGGGATCGAAAGCGATAATGGCATAATCTTGCGTGTCAGATTTTCGCTCAAATAAACAGGTCCCTTGACCCTTTAAACGTGAATAAATCGTCACTGGATTCAAATCCTTATCCGATAACTCTTTTATTTTCTTCATCATTTATCTCCTTTACTTGTCAGATTTTCTCAAAAAACGCAGAAAAGCCCCCAAACCAAATAACTTTGGTTTGAGGGCGCAAATAGCACGGTACCACCTCTTTTTACTGTACAAAACAGCAACTCTAATCGTCCAACAACGATCGTACTCTGTAACGGGAGCTCCCGTCGTTCCCTACTGTGATTCAAGAACGCTCCAACAAGTCCATTCACTAGGGAGAAAATGTTTCTTCTCATCAACCGAAACTTTCTGTGATTTTCTCTTTCCTAGCTACTTCTCTTGTTTATGATTTGTTTTTAATTGGTTCTAAAAACTCTACCCTTTGAGAACACAAAAAGCCCCCAAGTCGAAATAAACTCGACTTGAGGGCGGATAATCCACGGTGCCACCTCAATGGTATGCCAAACAAGGCATTTCTCATTCAGTCGTCCAACAACGACCTTACTCTGTATCGGGAGTTCCCGGAAGTTCCTACTAGGTTTCAAAACTTCGTCCAAAAGTCCATTCGCATAATAATCCTTACTGATTCACAGCACCATCAGCTCTCTGAAAAGGCTCATTTATGTTACTTCTCTTTTGTAAGACACTTATTTTTTTGAATACTACTCGCTTTGCTTCTACTTGTCAATACTTTTTGACTAAAAAAGTGTTTTTCGAGTCCGTTTGACTGTGCCTAAAACAAATTAATTGCTAAAATAAGGACATTGGAGGCGAAATCATTGAAAAAAATTATTTCTAAGCTAACGAACTGGCTGCGCCATTTTTTAACAGGCTCTTTTTACAATCGGAAAAACGTTTGGCAAGCTTTTCCAGCATTTTTCGATGCCGCCGCCGAGAAAACGTATCGTGTTCCTGGTTTAAAAAAAGCCCGAACACTAAATCAAAATCACGAATCAGTGGATTGCCCCTCAATGACGCCGCAGGGGATGACGTTAACGGAAAACTATCTGCTGATTTCCGCTTATTGCTATGATCATCGCCACCATTCAGTCATCTATGTCTTGGATCGACAGACGGAAATCCACCTTAAGACCATTCCTTTGCCGGACTTGCCCCATGCTGGCGGCCTTGCCTACGATCCGATTCACAAAAAAATCTGGATCAGCAATACTGCTGGAAAACATGCAGCTGTGGCCACGATTCATTTAGAAGACATCGATAACTATAACGAGCTTAATGGACCCATTGCCTATCGAGAGAAAGTCGCCATAAAAGAACTGCCGCGGGCCTCAGCGATTACCTATGATCATGGGTATCTGGTCGTTGCGCTGTTTTCCTTAAAAACCTTTGGTCAAGTGGTCTGCTATCCAATCGATGAAGACGGCACGTTAGCAAATCCAACGAAAAAAACATTGGTCGAGTCACCCTATGGAGCACTAGCGATCCCTCAGAAGATTCAAGGCGTAACTTTTTATAAAAAGTATTTACTGCTTTCTCAATCCTGGGGCAAGCAGCCGGGACAAATTTTTATTTTCGATATTCAGCAAACAACAGACTTCTCCGACCTTAGTCAGGCCGTTAAAATCATTGATACGCCACCCTATTTGGAACAAATCTATGTTGAGGATGATCAGCTCTATGCTCTTTTTGAAAGCGGAGCCTCTGCTTATCGAAAGAAAACAACCTTAGTCATGAAGGATATTTTCCAGTTGGATATAGAAAAATTGCTTGATACTTAAAAACTTGCCAACCTCAACAAGGATTGGCAAGTTTTTTTACTTCACAGTTCCAACAAAGAGTGCCCCATCTGGTGCAGCTGGCGCTCCTTTACTAATAAGAAATTCAAAGGGTTTTCCACTTTTTTCAGTCGCTACTGCTAAGTGACAAAGGGCGATACCAACATCTAGATCTGTCAGCTTATACATCATGCCAGGCAGACCATTGATTTTTTTCTGGCGATAAACAAAAATTGCCCCATTTCTTGCGATAAAATACCACGGCTGACCATTCAAACCTGAAGGCGCCAAACGTGCCGCTTCGAGGCGCTCGTCTTTTCCCTCAGAAATTTCCTTCAACGATTTGCGATCAAAATCCTTTAATGTTCTCTTTTCAGTCTTCTCTGGTTTCCCAAAAGCCATCCCAATAATGAAATTCGGATCAGAATACTTTGGTTTGATCATACCAACCCAGCGAGACGCTAATCCTTGAGCGAAAAGAAAGAGATCAACATGCTGAAACAAATAACCGGCACAGGTATTTCTTAAAGGCTGCTCTTCCCCATATATCAAGAAATAATGCGGTGCTTTCGGCACACCCATTCCCTTGACTTCTTCTGGACCAACCAGTTTATATGTGATCTTCGCGTCAGGTAATAGTGGTTTAACGGTTTCAATAAAGGCTTTGATTTCATCTAATTTTTCTTCAGACAACGGTGATGAGGCAAAATTACGAGTAGATTTTCTAGTAAATATACTTGAATAAAGATCCATACAGCTACCTCCTTAAAATGAGTCTATCTTATATCCAACTATATGATTCTTTCTGTCGATTCGCAAGAGAACAAGTTCAATAGAATGGCGAGATTTTGTTAATCAGAACATTTATTAATAAGAGTAAACAAAGTCGCCTACAAAAAGTTGGACTGGCTGCTAGCTCTGTTTCAGGGGAGCCTTTTTCGTTCGCATACCATCCAACTAAACCGCTTGTTACTTTATCTTTACTTAACAACTGATTGTGTGCTCAAATTATACTAAACTGCGAAAAGTTGGACTGGCAAAAGAAAAACGCTAGGGATTTCTCCCTAACGCTTATTAGTCGACATATTTTGAATCGGTATTATTTAACCACGCGTAGCCTAATCCCATAACTAATCCCCCGCCGATGAAGTTTCCGATCAACGTGAAGAACAGATTGTGCGCTACATTTCCGGCAGTCATCTCAGCAATAGTCCCATGAGAGGCGAAATACGCTAAAGAAAATGCTGGGAAGTTCGCAATGACGTGCTCAAAGCCTAAGAAGGCAAAGATAAAGATGATAAAGATGATCGCCATAACTTTGGCCGCGTCATCCTTCATTCGCAGACTAACTAAAACAGCGGTATTTACCACAATATTGGCAAACATGCCTTCTACTAAGATTTGTCCAGTAGATTTTGTCAGCTTCGACGCGATCCCAGTGAACATATAATTATCTGGCTCTAAATGACCGAACGGTGCGGTTAGTGACAATAGAAAGCCACATAAAACACCACCGATTAAATTAAACAAGATACAAGTAAACAACAATTTCAGAGCAAATGATACGGACATTTTTTTCTTGTATACACCAATCGTAGTGTATAGCATATTGGATGTTCCTAATTCTGCGTTCATGAACAAGATCATTACCAATGACCAGCTAAACATGAAGGCATACGCCATTTTTTCCAAACCTGGAATCGCTTCTTGCATGCGAATGGCAATATAAAAAGCAATAGCCGTTCCTAGCGCTAAAAATAAACAAGCTAACATCGAACGTACTGCATAACGAGGCAAACTCGAATTAAACAAATCAATTTTTTTACTAATTGAATACTCCAGCTGAGACATCAAAGGTGATTGTTTTTTCACATGCTTTTCGTTTTCAGTCGCAGGTGTTTCTTCAATTTCCATAAATAAATCCGATTTCATAAAGTTCCTTCCTTCTTGGCTTGAGCCATAATGTACAGGTATCATACAAGATTTCCATAACATTTTCAATGAAAACTTTGAAAAAAATGAAATATTGAGAAAAATTGCACAAGTTATTTAATTTTATGAGGAAAAATCGTATGATTGAAGAAAAGATTGGGAGGGATTTGAATGGCAAAACAAGTGCTAAAGGCAGAGGTAGAATCATTAGGCGGTCTTCAGTTAAAGTGCTCGGCTCGCGGCTTCGAATTTATGATTGACGAACCAGAGAGTGTCGGCGGGACCAACGAAGCGATGAATCCGCTGGAAGCCCTGCTCTGCTCACTAGGGGCTTGTAAAATGATGGTGGTGCGGTTCTTTTATCAAGCAAAAAACATCCGATTGAAATCGATGCGAGTGGAAATTCTAGGTGAGATTGATTCAGATCGACTGAAAGGCAAACCAGATGTAAAAGTTGGTTTTTCGAAAATCATCACCAATTATTATATTGATGCTGATAATACCGAAGAAGAAATCCAAGATCTGGTTGCTTTTATTGAGAAAACCTGTCCAGTCAAGGACACTATCGTGAATGCTCCTGAAATGGAGCTGAATATCAACCCAGACAAAGCCAGCTAACTAATTAGCTGGCTTTGATATTCTTTCAAACATGATTCGTTATACGACCTCTTTCCCCGTTACCTCCGTTGAACGACTGCCCTTTTTCGAAGCGAAGGAAAGGATGATTCCCAACGCAATCGAGCTAAAGGCGGCAACTACCACCCGAATGTTTTCAGGTAAGAGAAAGACAATCGTATGAACAGGAATCCAGAAACAGATGCCGACCTTCAACCAGTTGAAGGTCACAAAAGCGACCCAATCAATTTTACCGATCAGCTTTTTCAAACTAACGGGTTCTTTTGCCGCGGCTGTTTCAATCCATAACTCCATGATTCGATGGAAGGTATTCATCGCTGGAGCAAAGGTCAAATTCATGATACTGCTGCCGCAAAAGGCTTGAGCGACAGAAATGCCAGCGAACGGCAATAGTTTTCCAGCTTGAGCAAGACCAGCGCCCCCCATATATACAGGAAAAACCAGTGTCACCATACAGCCGATGATGCCCCAAACGATGGCTCGTAAAAAGACTTGAGAAGAAAATTGATAGTCGCCAGAAGCAATACGTTTGCCAAACAGATCCCCCATCGTAGCTAAGATCGCAAATTGGATGAAGCCGCCAAGATATGGATGGGCTCCACTTGCTGCTAAAATCGAATCTCTCGTGGTGGGAATTACAAAAAGCAACAATAAACTTGCTAGCAGAAGTCCCCAAACAATGTCCCCTTTCTTCATTTAGCTTTCTCCTATCATTTTGGCGGCTGATAATCCTTATCCATTACGACCACTGCTTTAATGACATCTCCGCTGATTGAGTCCGCTTCTGCCTGATTGATGTTTTCAAAATCATAGTATTTTACAAATTGGTCAAATGGAAATTCTCCGCGTTTATAAAATTCGATTAGATTTGGCAAATGGTATTTAGCGATGGTGTCGCCAATTAATACCCCACGGACTTTTTTATTTCCAAAAACTAAGTCAAAGAAGGTATTCACTTCAAAATTCTTCTGAGTCACTGCCAATGGAACAAAGGTACCAGAATTACTAACAGAATGTAACGCTTTGGTCATCACCGGTCCAACCCCCGTTGAATCAATCACATAATCCAAGCCTCTGTCATCAGTCAATTCCTTAATGAAGGCCTCAGGGTCCTCTTCTTTACTGTTGAAGATATGGCTCGCACCTAGTTCCTTCGCTTTTTCCAAACGCTGATCATTGATATCGATCGCAACGATTGGATAGCAGCCAGCGATTTTCGCCGCCATAACCGCTGAAAAACCGACCGCACCAGTACCAAAGACAGCGATTCCTTCGCCGACTTTCGGTTGAAGCACACTTAACACTGCACCACTTCCAGTTCCAAGTCCGCAGCCTAAAGGACCAAGCAAGCGTAAATCTACGTCCTTATCCACTTTTACGACATTTGATTCTTCTGTCAGGCTATAAGTTGAGAAAGAAGATTGGTTGAAGAAATTATTGACCTCGGTGCCATCCTCTGTGTGTAAAATGAATTCTCCCCGTGGATTTTTTCCTAGATTGTTTACGGTGAACCATTTTTCGCAGGAAGATGGATGACCTTCTACGCAATGTTTACACTCTCCGCAATACGCATAGGAGAGAATCACATGGTCTCCCTGTACAACAGAAGTTACCGCATTTCCCACTTTTTCAACGATCCCTGCACCTTCATGACCTAAAACATTCGGAAAATTGATGCTATTGCCGTTTCTTTCCCCGTAATCTGAACGACATAACCCTGAGGCAACGATTTTTACCAATACATCCTTCGATCCAACCTCCGCTAACTCAAGCTCCGTGATTTCATAAGGTGCTCCTTTTTCCTTTACTAATGCCGCTTTGATTTTCATTGTGTTTCCCCTTTCTTGATTTAAAAGAATTTATTTTCCAATGATTTATGAAGCAGGAGGGTTAAATTGTTTTAGTTCTTCTTCCCCTAGGACTACTCGTTCTGCTCCTTTTGATAAAGCAATCATCTCGTGTTCTCCCGGAACGGCGAGGATCGGTGCGATAAAACCAACTCTTTTTTTCAATTCAGAAACGACCATTTCTGAATAGGCCACACCGCCTGTTAAGGCGATACGATCTACTGCTCCATTGGTCACAGTCGCGAGGCTGCCGATGCCCTTTGCGATTTGATAAATATAGCCGTCGTACACAACCTTCAACTCTTTATCGCCTGCTAGAACACGTTTTTCGATTTCTCTGGCGTCACTGGTCCCAGCATAAGACTTCAAGCCGCCTTCGCGTTTATACAGCCGCAGCATTTCCTTCAAGGTGTGCTCATAACATAGCGGCATCAAGTATTTTAATGGCAGCCCGCCTGTTCGCTCAGTTGAGAATGGTCCCTCATCATCAGAAATCAAATCAATCATTTTGCCGTTATGATGAATACTGATGGTATTGCCCCCACCCAAATGTGCGACGATCAGTGTCGCTTTCTTATAATCGAGTCCTTCTTCACGTGCAACCTTCATTGCCACCGCTCGCATATTTAGCGCATGTCCGATACTTTTGCGTTCGATTCCCTTCAACCCTGAGATACGAGCAACTGCTTCAAATTCATCCACCGAGACAGGATCATAAATCAGAGCAATGGTCTTTTCACTGCCTTGTTCTTTGATTTCCTTGGCTAACATCGCCCCCAAATTAGACGGATGTTCAATTTGAGTGACATCCTTTAAGTAATGAATCATCTCATCATTGACTTCATAAGCGCCAGAGGTCACTGGCGGCAAACTTCCTCCCCGCCCAGCTACAGCATCTAGTTCTTTAGGATCAATTCCTTCCTTTTCCATAAAAGCTAATAGAATGTCTCGACGAAATTCCAACTGATCCACAACATTTTGAAACTGGCGCAACTCTTCGGTTGAATGAGAAATTCCCTGCTCTTTAATAATCTCTCCATCCACATAATAGGAGACTTTCGTGGAGGTGGAGCCGGGGTTAATGGCTAAAATTTTCATCTACGATCACCTCTTGCTGCAATACATAGCGACTACGATCGAAAATACTTTTTCTTCTTCAGTCGAACCGCGAGAAACCATTACGATTGGGACACTTGCCCCCATGATCAAGCCGACCATCTTCGCTCCCGCTAAAATGGTGAGACTTTTGCCTAAGACATTCATTGTCGTGATATCTGGACCTACCACGATGTCCGCATCACCCGCGACGGGACTGTCATAATGCTTGATTTCCGCGACTTTTTTACTTAGGGACAGATCTAAAGAGATTGGCCCATCGATCCAGCAGCTTTCTGGGTTTTCTGTTTGAATTTCCTGCATGAGTTCCTCTGCTTCTACACTCGAGGCAATTTTCGGGTTGACCTTTTCGGCTGCTGCCAACAATCCAATTTTCGGTTTTTCGACGCCGATTTTATTCATGACTTCGATGGCATGCTGAATTAGAATTTTCTTGTCCCCTTTACTTGGCGCCGTTACCATTCCGCCGTCTGTCGTCAGGAGAAGCTTATGATAGGCAGGAATTTCATTTAGCGCCACATGGCTCAGTAGACCACTAGTGGCGATGCCCTTTTCACGATCTACTACCGCTTTTAAGAAGGTACGTGTTTGAATGTGACCCTTCATCAAAAAATCGATTTCTCTTTTTTGAACCATGTCCACGCCGATTGCCGCACATTCTTCTTCCGTTTTACCTGAAACAACCTGTGCAGAATAACCAAATTTCAACAGTAGTTCATTTATTTTCTCTTTATCCCCAATCAAAATCGGCTCCAAATGCTCTTTCACCTTAGCGTTAAACACAGACTGAATAGAAACCTCATCATTCGCACAAACCACGCCGATACGAATTTTTTGTTCACTAGAAAAATTTGTTAATAGGTCATCAAATTTTTTCATACTTTCCACCTAGTCCCAAGGATTGTCATCATGCTTTGGCGGAATAGGTGAAGCAATGCGAGAAATATTGATTAAATGAGTATAGTTCAAGTTTTCAGAAATAATATTGTTTCCCCAAGAACCGCAACCTAATGAGACCGTTGGGCTTAATCCATTTGCTGGCGAGCCTCCGGCGTCAATGGTTGGTTGGTTCACCACTAGACGACTAACCGGCAGCACTTCTCCGGCATAAATTTGATGTTCTTTCGTATGACTGAATAGGCCCGCCGAATGTCCTGCGCCTTCTAACAAAAGATTTTCCCGCGCAAAAGCGACCGCTTCTTCAAATTTGTCATAGCTCTTTAATGCTAAGACCGGAGCCATTTTTTCCTTACAAAATAGCTCTTCCTTACCGACTGCTTCAACTCTTACAGCGATAATTTGACTATCTGCTGGAATCTCAACGCCCGCTGCATCAGCGATCACTTTTGGATCTTGTCCAATCATCGCTGGATTGGCCTTTCCGTCAACGAAAAGTGTCTCCCGTAATTTTGCTAAATCCGCCTTATTCGTGATTACCGCCGCCTGCTTATCTTTCAAGTATTCAAGGACCTCTACTTCTTTTTCTGCTGGATAAAATAGACTTTGCTGACAAGCACATACGATCCCATTGTCGAAGGAACGCCCAATTACAGATAGTTCTGCTGCATCCTCCACATCAAAATCACGGTCTAAAATCGCCTGTACGTTCCCTGGGCCGACACCATAGGCGGGATGACCACTGGAATAAGCGGATTTCACTAGCCCTGGTCCACCGGTAGCTACGATCAAATCGACCGTTTTCATTAATTCCTGAGACAATTCAATGCTAGGCTCTTCAATCACCTGTAACAAATCTCGTGGCGCACCGACACTGACAAGAGCTTCTCGCATTAATTCGATCGTTTCCTTCGTTGTTTTTTTCGATCGAGGGTGCGGTGAAACGATCATGGCATTTCTTCCCTTCAATGCCATTAGACCATTGCCTAGTGGTGTGATGGTTGGGTTGGTCGTTGGCGTAACAGAGCCGATGACCCCTCTTGGATGAGCGATTTCAACCAGCCCTTCTTCCGGAATTTCTCTAAGAACACCAACAGACTTCTTATCCTTTAAGCTCGCAAAAATGTTGGTTGCCATTCCTTGATTCTTTCCAATTTTGTGATCCAAACGTCCCAAACGAGTTTCTTCAATCGCCAATTTCGCTAATGGCTCGGCCTGCTCAAAAACTGCTTTTGAAATTGTGTAAAGCATCTTATCCACTTGCGCCTGATCATAGCCACTGATTTCCTCCATTGCGACACGTGCCCGTTCTACCATTTGTTCAATTGTCATTTTCTCAAGCCCCTTTCATTTTTACATACATCGGTGTATGTAGCTTGCAACCTCAATATACCTAACTAATGAAAGCGCTGTCAATTACGTGAAAAAAAGAACTTGTTCGCAAAACGTTGCTGCAAACAAGTTCTTCTTTTTTTTAATGGTTTGTAAAAATAATCGAAATACTTCGACTGATTGCCTCGGTGGTGTAATTTTTTGTCACTTCCTCTGGGGTACCAGAGCCATACATGCCTTCAAAATAATTATAAAGCATACTGGAGACAGCTGCCGCGTCCTTCTCCTCTAGTCCTTCCCTTTTCAACCCCTCTAAGAAAAATTCATACAGTCGACCACGCGTCTCCCGAAACGTTTCTAAGAGCTCCGCAAACTCTGGATACACCTCTAACGTTTTTAATGATTGCTGCATAAATTTGAAGCCTTCTTGATTTTGTGACGGTACAACGAGTATCTGTATGACCTTCTCCTTAAAGGATAAATGTTCATCCTGCATAATTTTTCGTTTTTCAGCTTTAATTTTTTCGATCGTCATACGAACGACTTCGCCAAAGATTTCCGATTTATTTTTAAAATGCCAATACGCCGCCCCGCGACTAACATTGGCATCCCTTGATATTTTGTCCAAAGAAGTGTTCTCAAAACCAACCTCATAGAAGTTTTGAAAAGCGGTTTCCAACAAACGCTGTTTCGTTATTAAGCTGTCTTGCTTTTTCTTCATTGTCATCTCTCCCGTCATAAAAAAACAAAATAAGCAGTGTAGCTACTCATTTTGCAGTTTTTTAAATTTCTAGTACAAATTCACAAAATTTGTCTGCTTGTGAAATAATTCTTTTCCTTTTTACAGATTTATTAGTGCTGAACAAAAGAATACGATTTCATTTTCACACAAATTCTACTATTTTTAAAGAAAAAAAGCTGTCAAGTTTTCACGGCTCTATAATATCTAGTGTTGGTGACACCTTCTGTTGCCAACACTTTTTCTTTTTTTCTAATAAACGCAAACAGACACCTTGAAATCCTTTAGAATAAAGTCGACGAAAACCATTCAAAGGAGTGTTTCAAGATGTCCTATTCAGAGTTTACCAAAGAGTTACTAGATATTCTAGACCTAAATCTTACCTTTCATGAGAATGCCTTTCGCAAAGAGCGAATCAATGACGAGACCTGTTTTGTTTTTGATGGCACATTAACCTATCGACCAGAGGAATGCTTTCATTGCCGCTATGAAAATGATCAAACGATCATTAAATGGGGCTGGAAGAAAGTCTCTATCCTATTAAATGACGTCAGTAACTACAAGACGATTCTGCGGATAAACAAGCAACGCTTTAAGTGTAAACACTGTGGAAAAACTTTTTTAGCCGAAGATTCGATTAGTGATCGTCACTGCTCCATTGCCCGCAGAGTCAAACAAGCCGTTCTCGAACTATTAAGTGAGCCTCTTTCTATGTCCTTGATTGCACGCATGAAACACGTTTCTCCAACAACGGTTATTCGGATCCTTCGCAGCCTTCGGCCTAAAACCATTTCTTTGAACCAGCCACTGCCAGAAGTGTTGTGTTTTGATGAATTCAAATCAGTGAAAAATGTCTCGGGTGCTATGAGCTTTGTCATGATGGATGGCAAAACCCATCAACTGATCGACATTGTGGAAAATCGTCAACTCGATCCTTTACGCGACTATTTCTTGCGTTATCCCAGAAAGGTACGGGAACAAGTACGTCTAGTGGTTTCAGATTTCTATACACCCTATCGTACATTGGTGAAAGATTGTTTTCCGAATGCCCGAATCGTCGCCGATCGCTTTCATATCAGCCAACACATTGGTCGAGCCTTTACCAACCACCGAATTCAAGTAATGAAATCCTTTAAAAAAGGCGATACTCGTTCAAAACACTTAAAGAAATACTGGAAACTGCTTCAAAAGAATGCGTGGGAATTGAAGGGGAGACACCGCTACTGGCGACCTTCTTTTCGGGCACATCTAACGGAAGCAGAAATCGTCGATCGCCTGTTGTCTTACGATGACTCCTTAAAGCAAGGCTACGAAGTCTATCAGCACTTTCTGTCCGCTATCAGAAGACGAGATGTTCCTGATTTCACGAAGCTTTTAAAGGAAAATTACAAAGAGTTACCAGAACACTACCAACCAGTGATTACGACCTTCAAAAAGTACCAAACAGAAATCAAACGCGCGTTGCGGGTTCCCTATTCCAACGGGCCACTGGAATGTTTGAACAACCATATCAAAGTACTAAAACGAATGGCCTATGGCTTTAGAAACTTCCAAAACTACCGAGAACGAATCTTTTTGTATCGCGGAAAGTATTTCAAGAAAACCACCCAAATGAACAAGACCAGAACGACAACACGGCTAGACAGAAGAGCTGCCTAGCCGTGTGAATGACTTGATTATTCTGGCTCTATAATTTCTAGGACTGATAGAAAATCATTCTATCGGTCCTTTTTGAGCATGAAAAAACAAAACATACAGAAGCTCCGTTAGAATTGAATCACCACAACACAAGCAAAGGAGCGTTCTGTATGCCTGATCTTCATCATATCAAACTACTACTTGGAATCAAAGATAAAAACATTTTCATCACAAATGTGGAATCGAAGAGCATTAAGAATATCAAGAGTCTTGTTGTTTCTGCGACGTTAAGTAAAGAAATTCGTCGCTGTCCTTTGTGTAAACAGATGAATCATGAAGGCATGATCGTTAAGAACGGAAAGAAAAAATCGCTCATTCAACTTAATAAATGTGCGAACCAACTGACTTATCTTGCTTTAGCGAAACAACGCTACCACTGTCGTGGCTGCCACACCTATTTTACGGCGAATACCTACATTGTCGATAGAAACTGCTTTATCGCTAAACAAGTGCGCTATAAAATTTTAGAAGAGCTAACGGAAAAACAAGCAATGACGACAATCGCTAAGCATTGCGGAGTTTCTTGGTCGACCGTTTCTCGGACACTCGCTTCTCTGATCCCCATGACAAAAGTAAAAAGAAATTGGTTACCGCGTTGTTTATTAATGGATGAATTTCGTTCACTGAAAAATCAAGTCGGTCCCTACTCCTTTTCTTGTATGGATGGCGATACTGGAAAATTACTGGATATTCTTCCTTCACGGAAGAAAAAGGCTCTCGTTTCTTATTTTATGCAATTTGAACGACGCGCACGATTGAAGGTAAAGGTCATCGTGACGGACATGAATGTTTCTTATGCCTCTCTGATAAAGGAATGTTTTCCAAAGGCAAAACTCGTTGTGGATCGTTTTCACATTGTCAAACATCTCATTCGTAAATTTGAGGATATTCGCGTACGAATCATGAAAAGCTTTGATCGAAACGATCCAACACAAGCCAAATATTATCGACAATTAAAGGCGTTGTCTCGGCTTCTGATCAAACGACAGGACAAGCTTGTTTATGACAAATGGACCAAATGGCGCAATTTTGGTTGGGCGTATCTCACCGAAAGTGAAGTGGTGGATCGTCTGCTTTCGATCTCTGACGAATTACGAATCGCCTATTTTTACTATCAAGAAATTCTTCAAGCGTTTCACGACAAAGAGGCGGACACTTTCTTTAAACTTGTAAGAACGATGCCCAATTCCGTTCCAAAAGAACTGCATTCTATAAAAAAAGCTTTTATAAACTATGAATCCGGCATTCGTTTAGCCCTCGAATTGCCTTATTCAAATGCCAAAATAGAAAATCTGCATACCCACATCAAAGCATTGAAACGAGTCGCTTATGGCTTTCGAAGCTTTCGGAAAATGAAGACCAGAATTTTCTTACTAAATAATCTGATTACCTATGAATCAAAAAACATCTAAAGTAGAAAAGGAATTCTACCTTAGATGTTCTTATCTCACTCTATCAGTCCTATTTGACAAAGAGCCATTATTCTATTGAATTTCTTCACCAACACTCATTGACGAAGAGCCGTTTTCACTTAACAGCTTTTGATGTTTAAATTCTAATTAATCGGTGGAATGATCGCTAGCAATCCATTACTTAAAGAAACATAGATTGAAGCGGTTGTTGGTAATGCTTCGTTTAACGTCTTTTTAGCTGGTAATGCCGTTGCTGCTAAAGCAATCAAACTTTCACTGCGGAAAAGATTGACAAAATGCTTCGTTGACATCACTTGCGGAATACGAGGACTATTGACAATGCTAGCAATCAATTTTGATTGAATTTCGTCATTGACATCCACGGTTGTTTTTGTTGCTTCGATCTTAGGTCCCGTAGTTTTTTCTTTCGTTTCCTTCGCATGATCAAACTCGGTTAAATCATAGGCTTTGATAATCGCATTCAATTTTTCAGCGTATTGTTTATCTGTCGCATAGCGTCCTTGAAGATGCTCTGTTGCATCCTTATAGGACTCTGTTTGATCCTTCCAAGTTGCTTTGTAGAAATCTTCATTCCCTGAAATGCCTTTTTTGATCAATTTCGCATAATCTTCTAAAGACTCTTTATAAGAAGGATACTTTCTAAACTCAGAAGTAATTTGGAAGCTTGCGCCCACATTGTCCTGCTCAAGCGTTTGGAAAGTCACACCTTGATCCTTATACTTGCCCTTGATCCCAAATAAGTTATAGTTTGGTTCACTGGCTAATGAACTATTTCCAGAGCCGCTTTCTAAAATCGCTTGTGCGATCATTACTGAAGAATAAATACCATTTTTCTGTCCGATTTCTCGAGAAATTTCTCCGATTTTCTTAATGAATTGATCGGTCGTTTGGTTTTTGTTAAAAATAAACGGCTGATTCGTACTGTATTCGCCGAAAGCATTTGACAAGGAACCTGTTGCTTTTGGCAAACCTGAGATATTTACTCGAACCGCAAATGTCGGTGTGAAGGCGCTAATGCTGCCAATCTTCACAACATCGCCAGGTTGCGGAGCATGAATGTATTGGCCGTTGCCGATGTAGATCGCTACGTGTGTCGTTACACTAGTAGGTGCTCCCCAGAACAATAAATCCCCAGGCTGTGCTTCACTAACTGGAATTTGTGTGCCGGCATATTGCTGATCACCTGTCCAGCCGCCAATATTATGGCCGGTCGCATTGGCGTAAACAACATAAGCTAAACCAGAACAGTCAAAGGCATTTGGCCCTTTCGCTCCCCAAACATACGGTTTGCCAAGATGACGATAGGCTTCCTGAACAATCGCTGTTTGTACTTCATTACTAAATGTTGGTGCCGTTTGATTGGATGGTACACGAATATCTGCTGCTGCCGCATCCTCTGGTCCAGGCTGACGAGCCGCTGCCGGCTGCTCCTGATTCGCTGAAGGTGTATTCACCGTTGGATTTTGCGTTGATTGATTGTTTGAATTCGTTGCGGGTTTATCTTTATTACTATTATTATTTTGATTATTGCTGTTACCGCTTGTGTTCCCGCTAGGTTTTTCCTCTGGTTTTGGTGTTGGCGTTGGTGCTGGTTTTTCTTCTTTTACAGTCTCCAGTTGAATCGATACATCGGCATCTGGCATCGTAAACACACCGTTTACTTCTGCACTTGAGTGGATCAATGCTTGTGTTGTTGCATTGATAACCTTAACTTCTTTTATTTTTACATTCTCAGGCACTGTCACTGTATAATGAACAGCTGTATTTTCCACTAATCCATTATCTGATGTATATTGGAAGGAAATTTGAGCGCCATTTGCATCACTAAAGCTATTATTAGCGATAGGTGCACCATTTGCCAATAAATTATGTGGTGTCGCTGGTTCTGGATCAGGAATTGGCGTTTCAGAATTCCCAGTGTCTTCTGTACTTCCCGGATTTGTAGTTTCAGTTGATTGCTGTGTAGATGAAGTCGTAGCAGAATTGCTGGCAACTGTTCCACTTTCTTCAGCAAAAGCTTGTTGTGAAGATAAAAGAGTCGGGCCGAATAACGTTCCCAGCGCTAATAAACTTACAATCTTATTGTACTTCACATCTATACCTCATTTCTAATTTAAATATATTTCTATATATAATTATTTTCCTTAATTACTTACTATAATATCATTAATTTAAAAGTATGTCTAAAGAGTCGACCATTGTTCATAAAATCTTCAAAATTATTAAATAGAAAAATCGAATTCACCTCTTTTGCATCTTTTTCAGTCAATCCAAGTACTGATAAATCAACAATTATTATTAAAATGAACACTAGAAGAAAAAATAACATTTGATACATTTCCTTCCTGGTTAACCCTAAGAATCAATTTATTTAATATAATATTAGATAAATGAAATGATTAAATTCACCATAATAAATATTTTTATAAATAAAACATACGTAAAAAAATAAAAAAATCTTGAAGGAGCAGTAAGAATCTGCTCCTTCAAGATTTTTTACGTAGGATGTCTTATAACAAAGTCAGGTGAACCCAAACAAAACAATGAAGTGTTTAGGTACACCTGACTTTTAAACCTTTTCTTTTACAATTTTTTGCATCAATTTCGAGATTGAGCGTTCATGGAAGTGAGTCATACGAACACTCTCACCGTTTTCAGTACGCCAGATTTTATTTTCATAAAAACCAACGCTATCACGTTCACCATCCATTAACTCTTTTGCGTAGCCTAACACAAGACGAATCGCTTCACGTGTCGGCTCATCACTTTTGAAATATCCCGGATAACTACGGAGGTACTCATCTAAATCGCTATTATGAGATACTTTCCAGTCTTCGATAAAATCTTCCAAGGCAGTGACGACATTACTCGTTTGAATCTTCCATAGTGTTATATCTACTTGATTTTCCATGATCATTCCTCCATTGTTGAATCCCTTTACATCTATTATTATAAAGTGCTTTCATTTTAAATAGCTGAGATATCTGCAAATTTTCTATTAAAATTCTTCAAAAAAGAACTTAAACTTTATGGTAAACCTCAATTATTTAAAGTTTACCCTTATTTTCTGTGAGTGGATTTGGCTTCTTATTGTCCGGATTTTCAGTTATACTATTATTAATTGATTGATAAGGATGATTGTTATGCTGACTTTTTTAATAAATAAAATTACAGATCGCTCTAAAGGAAATAAACGCACCAGTGTAGGCATTTTGGCAGGAATCTTAGGTTTGATCTCAAACCTTGCTCTTTTCCTAGCCAAATTTTTTATTGGCTCACTTTCGGGCAGTGTTTCAATTATGGCGGATGCCATGAACAATTTGTCTGATACTGCCTCTTCCTTTATCACCCTTGCAGGCTTTAAAATTGCCGGCAAGCCTGCTGATGAGGATCATCCCTACGGCCATGAGCGTTTCGAATATATTAGCGGGTTCGTTATCTCCATTTTAGTGACCTACGTCGGATTTCGCTTCTTAGACAGTTCCTTTATTAAAATTCTACATCCAAGCAGCGTGTTGCTTTCTCCGATCGTATACATCGTTTTGGTTTTATCGATCCTCATGAAGTTTTGGCAGTCTTTTATGTATCGCAGATTAAGTCGCGAAATAAGTTCCGATACCCTAAAAGCTACTGCTCAAGATAGTATCAATGATGTGTATACGACTATCGCTGTTTTGATTTCTGCCATTATCGAATGGTTCAGCGGCTGGCGAATTGATGGATACATTGGTTTTCTAATTGCTTTGTACATTATTTATTCAGGAATTAAGATGATCATGGGGTTTATCAATGATTTGATGGGTGTTCGCCCGCGTGACGAGGAAGTTGCAGCCATTCGTCAACATTTGGATAATTATCCCGACATCATCGGGTATCACGATCTGCTGATACACAGCTATGGACCAAATAGTGTCTTTGCTTCCGTTCATATCGAGGTAAATCAAGACTGGACCTTGCCCCACGCCCATGAAGTGATCGACGCCATCGAATATGATGTAAAACAAAATTTAGGGGTGGATCTGGTTTGTCACTTAGATCCCTATCCGATTGACGATCCTGATTTTAAGCGTATTGCGCCTGTCTTAAAACGGATTTTGAAGGATATTCATCAAAATCTTCGCTTTCACGATTTACGGGTAGACAAAACAACGACCCCCGAAACCATTTATTTTGATTTAGTAGTACCAGAAGACCTAAAAAAGAGAACAAATACACAGCTGCAAGATCAAATAAGCAGCCAATTCATCTCACAAAGTGAGCCAGCAAAACTGAGCATCACCTTTGACCGAACATACTTATTATAATTACAAGAAAAGCATTGGTCCGAAGTGATATGCTACCCCTAACTAGGACAAAGAAATAATTAAGTCCTAGTTAGGGGTATTTATTATGGGAAAAAGACAGATGAAACTTACTGTGGAAAAACGAGTACAGTTTGTTAAGCAGTATTTGAATGGAGAACGAGGATCAGCTCGAACCGCTAAAGAAGCTGGAATTAGTTCCACTACGTTGAAACGATGGTGCGCAATTTATGAAAACGAAGGTCCTGCTGGGTTGATTGCCACAAGAAAGAATAAGGGATATTCAAAGGAACTAAAACTTGAAGCCGTTCTTGATTATCTGAATGGCTCAGACAGCCTATTGAGAGTAGCTAAAAGATACGAATTAAGAAGTACAACTCAACTTCGAGACTGGATTAAGAGATATAATACTCATGGAGACTTCAAATCAGAAAGTGGTGGAAGCAACGTGAGACAAACAAAAAAATTCAGTTTGGAAGAACGTGTAGAAATGGTCCTGTATTGTATCGCAAATGACTATGATTACAGCAGGACCGCAGTCAAATACCAAGTGAAATATGCCAATCTCTACAATTGGGTAAAGCGTTACGAAAAAAAAGGCAAGGCCGGTTTAGAAGATCGTCGTGGACAACGAAAAGCCAAACAAGAAAGTCGCACCCCAGAGGAAGACGCGCAAATCAGAATCGCTCAACTCGAAGAACAAGTAAAATACCAACAGATGGAGATCGACCTGTTAAAAAAAGTAAAGGAATTAGAAAGAAGGGATCGCTAGGACAAGTCAGAAAAGTAGTTGCTTACGAAGCAATCAAAGAACTTCACGAAGAAAAAGCCTATGCCATCTTACCCATGTGTAAAATCATGAGTGTCACTCGTTCGGCTTATTTGCGGTGGATCGAACATCCCTATAGTGAACGGACGCTAGAAAACATGGAATTGGCGAAAGTTATACGGATCATTCATAATGAACATCCTGAAAAAGGGTATCGCGGGATTAATAATGACTTGCTTCGAGAACACGATATTCATGTCAATGACAAACGCGTGTTGCGTATCTGCCGACATGAAGGGATTCAGTCGACCATCAAACACTCTGCCAACAGTATTACAAAAGGAGCGAATCATCCCTACCACACCGCCGAAAACATTTTAGATCGTAAGTTTACTGCCGAAGCGCCGAATCAAAAATGGCTAACGGATGTAACGGAATTCAAATATTATGAGGGACCAGAAATCCACAAGGTTTATTTAAGCGCGATTTTAGACCTCTATGATCGTCGGATTGTTTCTTACGTCATTAGTGATACCAATGACCTGAATATTGCCTTTGATACCTTCGATCAAGCAATCGAAACAGAACCTGATGCTCACCCGCTCTTTCATAGCGATCGTGGATTCCAATATACGCATCAGAATTTTTATAACAGAATCATTGAAGCTGAAATGACGCAAAGCATGTCTCGTGTTGGAAAATGTATCGATAATGGTCCGATGGAAGGGTTTTGGGGAATGATCAAACGAGAAAAATATTACGGCAAGAAATTTACGAGTCGTACAGAACTAGTCACGATGATTGCGAATTATATGGACTATTACAACAATGGGCGCTATCAACGGAAATTGCATGTGTTGACACCGATGGAGTATCACAATCTGTATTACGAAGCAGCCTAATCATTCGTGCGTTTCAAACATAAAACGTCCTTTGTTTTGTGTTTGAAACGCATGACCAACCAAGCGGCAGCGCGGTAGTTGTTTCTTAGAAAAGTTAAAAACTACTCTTCAAGAAGCGAAGAGTAGTTCTAAAAATCATTCATTATTTCATTGTCCTATTGACGGGTAGCCCACCAAAGACCAATGCTTTTTAGCTCTTTCGTTCTACCAATTGATAATAGCTGCGCGCCGTCAAACGATAAACGATGAAATAGAGAATGGCGAAAATCACGGTAACGATCCCACAAATAAGTAAGAACAGCTTCCAATTCACCAGCCCAAATAAAACGAGTAATTTTTTAATCAACGGAAAAGCAAATCCTAGATGGATGACCGCGACAACTAATGGAAAGGAAAAGACCATCATTACTTGACTGCTTATTACCTTCTTGACTTCACGATGACTCATTCCAACCTTTTGTAATATCTCAAACCGCTCTCGGTCATCGATCCCTTCAGAAATCTGTTTATAGTAGATAATCAGAGCAGTGGCCAGAATAAAGGTAGCGCCAAAAACGATTCCTAAAAAGAAAAATCCGCCAGTGAATACCTTGTTCTCAGCAACAAAGGTATATCTATCGTCAAAAGTGAATTGTCCCTCGCCTAATTGCTGGGCTAATTGTGCACGAAGCGATTGAGCAAAATCACTCTGCTTGTTTTTTTCCTTTAGCTTCGTGTTAAATAAAAAATTATATTCAGGATAGACAGCGGCGGCCTCAGATTGCTTAGAAAACCAATCTGCCAAACAACGTTCAAGTACCGCTTGATTGGACAGTACAACAACAAATGAGTCGGTCAGCTCCACTTGCTGATTGATTCCGGGAAATTGGTTGATTCGTTTTTTGATTTTATAGTCCTGATTCTCCAGCTTAAGAGTATTTTCTTTGATATCGCCACTAACGGGATAGAAATAAATTTCATCGTCCTTCAAATCTGGCTTCTCATTCGTATGCTTCTCATATTCCTGTGCAGTCATAAAATTTATCAGTGTAACCGATGGCGATTTGGTATTGTAAAAATCTTCGGCACTGGTTGTCTGATAATTGCCGTTTTTCGGTTGAAACATGATACTTTTGGTAGACGTTAGATAAACTTGTTTCGTGAGTGGTGCTTGTTTTTCAGCACTCACCGTTTCGATCGCTTGCTCAACAAGCTCAGGCTTGTGAACAGTAGAAACCATTACCTCACGAGGATAACGTGATTTTTCAACATCCTTCTGACCGAAAAATAGACTCGCGGTGGTCGCGGCAGTGACCAATACCATGGTTGACAGAATACAAATACTCGCTAATCCTGCTGCATTCTGCTTCATTCGATACATCATACTTGAAACGGAGATAAAATGATTGGTTTTATAATAAAATCGCTCGTTTCTTTTTAGAAGCTTCAATAATGCGATACTTCCTGCGGTAAACAGGAAATAGGTTCCTAAGATTACTAGGATGATCGCAACAAAGAACAGGTTTAACGCACTCAGCGGCGACTCAATCATTACTGCAATTCCGTAGCCGCCACCTAAGCATGCCAAACCTAGAATAGCGAGAAACCAACGAGCTTTTGGCTCCTGCTCTCCTTTTTTACTGCCATGTAACAATGAAATCGGATTGGTTCGACTGATTTGCCAGCAATTGATCAACAGCAGCAAGAAGAAAATTCCCACAAAGAGCAACGTAACAAATCCAAGACTTTTCGGTGATAGCTGGAAGACAAAAGCATTTCCTACACTGATTAAACGACGAAGGACTAAAAAGGAAAATTTAGATAAAACGATGCCCGTCAATAATCCCGAAACGATTACAATCAGGAAGCTTAGAAGATTTTCCCAAATCATTAATTGATACAGCTCGCGTTTTCCTAGACCTAAAATATTATATAAACCCAGTTCTTTTTTACGCTGTTTTAACAAAAAACTATTGGTGTAGAAAGAAAAGATTATCGTAAAGATTATGATCACGATATGTCCCAAGCCAAACATAGCACTGGCCGAACCACCACCAGGCAGGGCGCGCATCCCTTCATTGTTCACTATCACCTGTGTCATCGTGTTAATAGCGACTAAAAACAGCATAGAAATAAGAAAAGGCAGATAACCGCGATGGTTCTTTTTCAAATTGGTTAAAGCTAATTTCGCATAGAACATCCATTACGCCTCCTTTGATAGCAAGGCTGTCAGTGTTTCGTTAATCGTTTCTAGAAACTCATAATTGTCCTTGTTTCCCCGGTATAATTGGTGATAGACCTGTCCATCCTTTATAAAGAGCACACGTCTCGCATGACTGGCCGCAATCGAGCTATGGGTCACCATTAGAATCGTTTGCCCGTTATAATTCAATCGTTGAAAAATCTGCAGCAGTTGCTCCGACGTTTTTGAATCCAACGCTCCGGTGGGCTCGTCAGCTAATAGCAGCTCTGGATTGGTGATGATCGCTCTTGCGACAGCGACCCGCTGTTTTTGTCCGCCAGACAACTCATAGGGATACTTCTCTAACAGCTTCTCAATGCCAAGAGCCTTTACCACCGGTTTAAGCTCACCCATCAATTGCTTGACGGGTGTTTGTGAAAGCACCAGCGGCAATAAAATATTATCCTTTACAGAAAAGGTGTCTAACAAATTGAAATCTTGGAACACAAATCCTAGATGGTCTCTTCGAAAGGCGGCCGCGTTTTTTTCCTTAATAGTGTTCAAATCCATACCATCCAATAAAATCGTCCCGGATGAAGGCTTATCTAATGTTGCGATCAGATTCAGCAGCGTACTTTTTCCGGAGCCTGATTCTCCCATAATCGCTACGTAATCTCCCTTTTCAACCGTTAAATCGATATTTCTCAAGGCTTCTACAGGCATTCCCTTGAACTGAGTTTGATAAATCTTTTTAATACTCTCTACTTTTAATAGTTCATTCATTTTGAATTCCTCCCCGTTCGTATTGAAGTCATTTTCTGATCAAACGACTCTCTGATCAGCTCCTCTACTTCATCATAGAAGCTTGCCTGTAAAAACACTACTTACGAAAATAAATCCAAACTTACATTCATGAAAGTTTGGATTTATTCAAAAGCTGAAATTTCTTCTGGAAAAACAATCGTTACTTTGGTTCCTTTTTTTATCTGTGACTCAATATAGAGATGACAGCCTAGTTTTCCTGCGGCCTCTTGACTGAGATAAAGACCTAAGCCGCTGGCTCTTTGCTGCTCACGACCGTTCATGCCAGTATAGCCCTTTTCAAAGACTCGCGGTAAATCCTCCGCCCGAATGCCCATACCGGTATCTTGAATGGTCAACTGATTTTCACTAAAAGCAATGCTGATCGTTCCGTCCTCTGTATATTTAATCGCGTTAAAAATGACCTGCTCCAAAATGAAAATCAACCATTTCTGATCAGAGTAAACTTGCCCTTCAAGGTTTCCCAACTCTAAACTCAGATTTTTCTGAGAGAAAAATGTCGCATATTTTTTTACGACTGATTTTATGATTTTCTCGATTGACAGCTGTTGAAAAACCAAGTCCGCTTGATCTAAGTTTTGACGCATATAGTTAAGAATCATTTGCAGGTATTCATTGATTTTGAATACCTCATTCTTCATCCTTCGAGGCTCGATTTGACCCGACTGGATCAATAGGTCTAAGGCAGCGACCGGTGTTTTGATTTGATGTAGCCAAAGTCCGAAATCATCCAGCATGTTCTTTTGATTTTGTTGCAGCTCTTCTTGCTGCTGGTTCTTCTTTTCAAGCACCAGACGCAGCACCTCTTGATAGGTTTTTTCACTTAGCGTGTCCGCTTTAGGCAGAAAAATCAGATTGCTTAATTGTAGATCCTTTGTCGCTAAGAGTTCCAGTTTTTTCTGTTTGCGGAAGGCACGATAAAAGGAAACAATAGAATAGACAACTAAGAGAAACATCGTAAACAGCCAGCCGTCCCAAAACGGTGCAAAATTGAATTCATAAAGGTAGAACGTTAAATAAATAAGGAGCCAAAAAAAGAAATACATGCCATAAATGACACGCCGTTCATACAAAAAGCTTTTCAGTAGTTTCATTCTTTTTCCTCTATTAAATAACCCTTGTTTTTAACAGTTTGTATTAAACTGTCTATCCCAAAATCCTTTAGTTTTTTCCGCAATCGTGTGAGGTTGACGGCCAACGTATTGTTATCAATAAAATCATCACTCTGCCACAGGGTTTCGATAATTTGCTCGCGAGGGACAATCTTTCCTCGAGTCGCAAACAAAACACTAAGAATCCGCGATTCATTAGGGGTCAGCGGCAGCTGATCCGTTGAGGATTGGATTTGATTGATTGCCGGCACAAATTGATATACGTCAAAGGTATAGGTCAATTGCTGCCCATATTGATAACTGCGGCGCAGCAGCGCTTGAATCTTCGCTAATAGAATGGTCAGCTCAAAAGGTTTCTCAATAAATTCATCCGCACCCATATTTAGCGCCATTACCTGATTCATTTGATCTTTGGCAGACGATAAAAAAATAATCGGCACTTCAGAAACCTTACGTATTTCTTGACACCAATAAAAGCCGTTGAAATATGGCAAGGAGATATCTAAAATTACCAAATCCGGCTGCACTTTTTGGAAATCAGCAAATACCTGCTGAAAATCGTCCGCTACATAACAATCCAGACCCCATTGCGTCAGATGCTGTTCAATCACAGAAACGATGGTCGTGTCGTCCTCTACAAGAAAAATTTTTTTTGTCATTTACAGTTCCTTCTACTTTTTCTTTTTATTATACTAGAAAATTATACTATTTCGGTAACTAACTTGAATCGAGCAAAAAAAGAGGGGTGTGACAAAAATCTTGTCACACTTCCTCTTTCCGAATAAACGATGTACCAAAAGCAATTTTCGGAGATTCCTTCTCATCTCTTAAAGCTGACCACTTCTGTCATAACCTCTCCTACATGCTAAAATGCGCGATACACATATTGATTTTTCGGTGCACTGACTGTTTGTACGCTGTCAACTTGTACTGCAGGGATTTGACGGTCAAATGGCTCAAAGAAATCTAGCGTAATCGTCCCTTCCACATGCAGCCATTGATTATTTTTCACTGTCGTATTTTCCGGCAGTTTGGTCATTAATCCAAAGACCCCAGAATCTGCCACACAATGAATGATGCCGAATCGGAAAAGAAAATCATATTTCTGATGATTCTTATTCGCCTCATAAACAAACCCATTAAAGGAAATCTTCTTGCCGACAAAGGAGTTTGGGTAGTTGTAAATCAATTCCATCACTTCTAAGTAATTCTCATCTGTAATTGCTAATTTTTGATCAGCCTCATATTTTGTCATCAGCTTCGTCATTTGGTCGTTATAGTCGCTTTTATTGTAATAAATACTCGTGTCAGGCTTCAAATACTGGGTGTTCATTTCAGGGTCTCCCACAGACTCCTTACTGATAGGAAAACTAAAGCCTTTAGCCTCAACGATCGTCGTATCCAGACTGATCGTTGGAAAAAGCGTCCCCACGACTAAGGGTAAAATCAATAGAAGATACGCGATCCCTCTTTGATAAGGCTTATTCAAGCCGTGATCATGTCCCTCATGATGGTCGTGGTCCTGATGTTTTTCTCCGCTTGCCCAGATTTTCAACTGTACAAGGGCTAACAACAATGATAAAAACATTGTCAGATAAATGAGGTAGCGATAATGGACATTGATGTACTGATCCAGCTTGCCGGAAACCTGTAGATACATCATTAATTCAAAATAGCCGGATAAAATCAAAAAGCGAATCATTGGTCTCCTCCTATAGTACAAGTGCGTAGATTGTAACGATCACACTGATCAAAGCAATCAGCTGCAAAATAAATTTCCCGTGAAAGCTGCGTTTCATCATCATCAAGTTCTTGATATCCACCATTGGTCCAAAGACTAGAAAAGCCACGATCGCATTGGTTCCAAATAGACTTAATAAAGAGGAACCAACAAAAGCATCCGCCTCTGAGCAAAGAGACATCGTAAAAGCCAGAATCAGCATGACTAAAATACCAACGATTTTCGAAGAAGTCAGCTGCATCATAAATTGTGTCGGTAAATAGACCTGCATACTGCTGGCGATCAGCGCTCCAATAATCAAATAGCGGCCCGTATCAAAAAATTCATCGATGCCGTGGACTAAAACAGACCAGACGTTTCCACCAAATGATTCTCGCTTCGCCTTATCATGATGATGGTGCGAATGACTATGATCATGAAGCGCCGTTTTTAAGATCGGTGTACGATTAAAATAAGCAATCCATGAGCCAATAATCAAAGCGACAATCAAACTGCCAATCCCTCGCAGCAAAGCAAACTTCACGCTGTTGCCAAAGGCGATGTAGGTCGAGAACAATACAATCGGATTGATGATTGGTGCAGTTACCATAAAGGCAAAAGCCGTGTGCTCCGGCACTCCTTTACGTATGAATTGTGTGACTATCGGCACGATCCCGCATTCGCAGGAAGGAAAGAAGAAGCCGAGAAAAGAACCAACGAGTATGGCTAAAAATTTATTGTTAGGCAAGATCTTCCGCACGCGTTCAGGCGTTAGAAAAACCTGCAGCGCTCCAGAAATAATACAACCTAATAACACAAATGGAATCGCCTCGATGACGATTGATAGAAAAATCGCGCTCATTTGTAAAACGGAATGTGGTAGAAAATTAAACATGTGTCTCCTCCAAAAAATTCACTGCTTAAAGATATACTCTTTTTCGTCAAAAGACACAAGAAAATTTTAATTCACAAACTTTTTTTTAGATATTTTTATGTTTTTCTTCAATCATCATTAATTTTAGTAAAAGATTCTTACTCGCAAAAAACGGTCTTATTCTAACCCATCTCGCTCTGATTTTCGAACCATTCATACACAAAAAACCCGTTACATGGCAAACCATGTAACGGGTTCATTCTGCTATTATTTTACAGCGTCTTTTAATTGTTTACCCGCTTTAAATGCAGGTGATTTGCTTGCTGCAATCGTGATTTCTTCACCTGTTTGAGGGTTACGACCTTTACGAGCTGCACGTTCGCGTACTTCAAAGTTACCAAATCCAATGACTTGAACTTTTTCGCCGTCTTTTAATGATGTTTGAATCCCATCAAACAAAGCATCTACAGCTGCTGTTGCGTCTTTTTTTGTCAATCCTGTCTTCTCTGCTACTTGTTCAACTAAACTTTGTTTATTGATCATAATGTATAGCCTCCACTATCTTTTTAATGTATTCCAAAGACAATTCTATTCGTTATTGCAGAGAAAGGCAACAGTTAACGCTCTTTTTCTCTTTTTTTCATTTTTTTCTTTTTTGTTTATTTGAAATTAAAAAATAAGAAAATTATCCAAATATTTCCAAAATAATTTGCATTCTTCCTTATTATATTGACATTCTATACAAGGATAATTCTTAATGATCATTTGTTAAATAACAAATATATTAGAAAATTAAAGTTTTCGCGCTTGTTTCACTTCTCTTTGAACATTATATTAAATAAAAAAATATTCAAGGAGCCTTATTATGAAGTTAAGAGGATTAATGAAAAAAGAAACTATTAGAAGATTACGTATTGTAGAAGAATTATATTTTGCACATGATTATTTAACATCGGAACAGTTATTAGATAAAGTAACTTGTACACTTCCTGTGTTAATTAGCGATGTTCGTTTCTTAAATGGCGAAGAGCTGCCATTTCAAATTTCTAAGAATAAGGGGCTTTATTCCATCGATTTTGACGATAGTGCAACAATTGATAGCGTTTATGCCCACATCCTTCGGAGCAATCTGGAATTCCAAACGATCGAGAGTGCTTTTTTTGAGGAAAATCAGCGCATTGACATAGCAGCTAAACGTCTGAACTGCAGCTTTTCTAACATGCAGAGATACCTCAAAGCGATCAATGCAACGCTATCCGATGGTGATATTGCACTTCTTTACCGTCCGATACGACTTGATGGCGATGAGCTCACTACTCGACGCTTTTATTATCTTTTCTTTAAGGAATCTAGAGTCCCCTTCTCTAACTATCGTTTTTCGAATAGATTGGTAAACGCTGTGGATCAGCTGATACGGCAAATTATGTCTGAAAACAAAATCACCAACACGATGAATAGTCATTTTCAATTGGTGCACAGCTTTTTGATTGCCTTGCATCGTTTGAAAAATGGTCATTTTATTCGAGGGTTGTCTTCCAACAGCGGGCTTACAATTCCACAAGTGGAGAGACTTTCCCGACTAGGACGCTTTATCAGACAAGAGGTTGAAATAGAACTGACCGACGCGATCTTAAGAGAATGCCTATGGCCGCTGTTCAGCCATCATTTGATTTTGACTCGTCAGCAACAAGCAACGGCGCACAAAATAGATAACAAGCTTGCAGATTTTTATGATTTGCATATGTTCTTATTGCAAAAGCTTAATGCTTTGTTAGACACCCCACTCTCACACGCTGAAATGGCGGAAACAACACGATTATTAGGCAATGAATTATTCTGCTACTATCCAAATGATTGTCCTATCGAGATCCTTCAAGAAACGGAACGAATGCTTTTAACCCTGATTGATAAGAAATACAGTCGTGAATTAAACAAGCTCAGACGGATTGTGAATGAGTTTTTAGCTCCAATCGGTCGTGAGATGATGGCGCCGCTATATCTAAGTTGCCTCATTACCATGATTGATAATATTTTCCAGCGCTTGGTTGCTGCAGATAAACCGCTTAAAGTGCTTTTACTATCAGATACTTCTACAACTCATGAGCGTTTCTGGCAGTCTATTTTTCCTGTCTACATCAAGGGCTCTGTCAACTATGAATACTTTGAAACACCTTTTATCCTGCAGGAGCAATTGACTAGCTTAACGAAAAAATACGATTTAATCATAACTAATGTAACCATGACTGGATTAGAATCAGCCTGTCCATTAATCGCGATCAATGCGTATCCAACCGCAAAGGATCTTGAACGAATTCAACAATTTGTAAATCAATTCGAATCACTCTCAACACGAAAGGAATTATACGATGAACTTAAGACGTCTTCTTAAACGAGATAGTCAACGTCAATTGCAGTTAATTGAAACACTTTACTATTCCCAGCATCCACTGTCTAGCGATGAATTAACCAAAACGATCCAATGCACTACTCCGGCATTGTTAAGTGATATTCGCTCAATCAACACTCAAAGCGACTATTACAAAGTCATTCGTGAAAACAGTCTTTATCGATTAGAGTTGAAGGAGAACGCCACTATCGATGTCCTCTTTTCAACGTTGCTCCAAAAATCCATAGCCTTCAGAATGTTAGAAGCGATTTTCTTTGAAAATTGTTATTCTCTCATTCAGCTTTCTAAAAGTGTCTTCTGTAGCCTAACCGCTGTCCAAGCGTCAATGAAAGATTTAGAGGAGGCGTTAGCTCACTGGAATATAGAGATTTTGCGCCGGCCGTATCGAGTCGTTGGAAACGAAACAGCCATTCGTCATTTGTTTTTCTTATACTTCTCAGAAAAGAAAATCGATCGGAAGGATACACCATTTAGTGCAAACTTTTTTGACTCTGCGGATAACGTCGTCCGATCAATGATCGACAATAATAAGTTAAATGTTTCACTCGCTCAATATAATCGGTTAAGTATGACATTTTTCATTAGTCTCGTTCGTATCTCAAACGGACACCGAATGCCCGTCAGCAGTTTGAAATCCTCAGCTCTATTGCCACCAAGTCAGAGTGCTGTCTTTAAATTTAACCCGTATCTTCGCAAGGAATTACTCTTTATTTACTCTGAGGACGTGATGAAGGATAGTTTCTGGCTACTCTATTCTGACATGTTTCTACTCGGCGATGAGCAACGAAGACGGGCTTTAGAAACAAATCATAAGCTGGCCTACCATTATGAAACACATCTTGCATTAGCCGAGAGACTCAGTCAAATGCTAGTTGATCCGCTAACTGAAAAACAAAAAGAGCAGCTGGCAACAATTTTGGTTAATCAACATTTATTTCATATGAAAACAAAGAAATTTATCAGCGTCCTTCGAAACCGTAAAAAAGACTGTCTCTCATTACTGGAAACTTTCCATGCACATTGTGTTCATCAACTACGTAACTTAATGATAGATTTTACAAAAGAGTATCGGAACTTTCGCTCTCAAGAATTCATAGACAATTATATCTATCAAATTGTCGCTACTGTTCCGAGCTGTTTAAACGGGATGAGACAAACAGAAAAGCCTGTAGATATTCTGATCGTTTCAACAGACTCTAAAATGCAGGAAAGCTTATTAATCGAGCTGCTTCGTTTCTCAATTAGAGGAAACTACGTGATTCATCAAATCAATATGAATCAATTACATAATAAAAGCTACTTAGAGGTTTTCGAAGAGCATGATATTGTTGTCAGTACCTCTACCTTTGACGTTCCTCATTGTCTGACACCGATTATTGCTGTTGAACTCTGTCCAAGTATCCAATCGTTGAATAAAATTCAGCAATTAGTCGATCAAATCATTTCAAAAAAGACAACTACTAAACAAACACAAGAAAAAAATGGACTCAAGCAACTTACTTGAGTCCATTCTTCCGCCCGTTTTCGTCTTGTAAGCGGGCAATTTCTTTATCCATCGAGGCTTTTTCCGCTGTTAGACTGTTAATCATGCGTTGGTATTTCTCCTGACCATTCTTTTTTCGAATCACGTTTAATTGAATCGCTGAAAACAAAATGACCGCAAAGGCTAAAATGACAATTACAAAAAACGCTATATTTCGCTCCATTTTCAAAGAAGCATACAGCAGGACAATTAAACTAATCAAGACTTCTATAAAACTGAGTTTGGCTCTTCGCCCACCTCCAAAGAGGATTCGTTTTAACAAAGGGCCGTGAAGTAGTTCTTCATATCTAGTCAGGCGAGCTTCGAGAAAGCTTACCTGCTCTTTTAATAGGTCAATTCGTTCTTTATCTGGCATAGTGACTTCGCTCCTTAATATCCTTGGTTTTATTATGGCGAGTAATGTGGGTTTTCGCAAATATTTTATTTCTTATTATAAAAATAATAAGTTTTTCATCCCCCGGTATTTGTTGTTTCTTTTTAGGCAGAATACTCTTCTATTAGAAAATGTAAAGGGTTTCATTTGACCGTAATTATTCAAACAGACCAAATCCTTTGCAAATTCTTAGTTGAAATTGTCTCAAAATCCTGTACAATTATTTTGTAAGCGAATTCACTTCGTGTACGACTACTTCAAAAAGGAGTGTATTAAATGATTATTGGAATTCCTAAAGAAATCAAGAACAATGAAAACCGGGTTGCCCTTCCCCCATCTGGCGTATTTGATCTGACCAACCGCGGCCATCAAGTATTAGTGGAAAAAGATGCTGGCAAAGGCTCTGCCATCGCTGACGATGAGTATGTAGCTGCAGGTGCGACGATCATCGAAAATGCCGCAGACGTTTGGGCAGCTGACATGGTCATGAAAGTGAAAGAACCGCTTCCTGAAGAATATCAATATTTCCGCAAAGGGTTACTACTATTCACCTATTTGCATTTAGCAGCAAACAAACCTTTAACTGAAGCATTAGTGAACAGCGGTGTAAATGCCATCGCCTATGAAAATGTTCAGCCCGCAGACAATACACTGCCATTGCTTGCTCCAATGAGTGAAATAGCTGGACGAATGGCCGCGCAAATCGGTGCCAATTATTTAGAACGCGTCAATGGCGGCAAAGGTATCTTATTATCCGGTGTTCCCGGTGTTCGTCGCGGCAATGTCGTTGTTATCGGCGGCGGTGTCGTAGGTCTAAATGCAGCGAAATTAGCTGTAGGCTTAGGCGCTAACGTGACAATACTTGACGTCAGCGTTCCTCGCTTGAAAGAATTAGACATTATTTTTGGCAACAGTGTACAAACAATGATGTCAAATAGCTACAACATCCAAGAATGCATTAAAACTGCCGATTTAGTGATTGGTGCAGTATTGATTCCAGGTCACAAAGCACCGACTTTAGTGACAAAAGAAATGGTGGCTAATATTCCTGATCATTCAGTCATCGTGGACGTAGCGATCGATCAAGGCGGAATCTTTGAAACCGAAGATCGTGTAACTACTCATGATGATCCAACCTATGTGAAAGAAGGCGTTGTACACTACGCGGTAGCAAACATGCCTGGTGCAGTTCCACAAACGGCTACCTACGCGTTAAGCAATAGCACAATGAGCTACGCCAACTTGTTAGCGAATAATCCTTTAGAAGAGCTATTAAAGGACAATTTGGCCCTTCGCCGCGGAGTTAATACTTACAACGGCAAGCTAACGATTGAAGCAGTAGCCCATGATCTATCCATGGAATACACACCAATCGATGAAGTACTAAACGAAGAGTTAATGATGAATTCATAAACAAAACAGGAGGAACCTGTCAGCGTCTGCTGACAGGTTTTTTTGTTATAATGAACTGAATTCTTTTACTATAGGAGGTTTTTTCAATGCGATTCTCAGAGTTTCCCTACAAACGTCCTGACCTTGTGCAATACGAAGAGGTATTCAACAAGGCAAACGAGCGATTCGTTCATGCGGACAATTATTCACAAGCCAAACAAGCTTTACAGAAGCTGAATCACTTACGCAGCGAAATGGCTAAAAATTTAAAATTGGCCTATATTCGCTTCTCTATTGATAACTATGATTCATTCTATCGTGAGGAAAATGAGTTTTGGGATCATCATGAGCCTTTGGTCGGCCAAATTCATAATCGCTTTTATCAAAGCCTGCTTCGTTCTCCTTTCCGTAGTCAGTTAGAAAAAGAATACCCTGAAACACTTTTTCTATTTGCAGAAGATCAATTACGTCTATTAGATGATTCCGTAATTGAATTGAAGCAGCAGGAAAATGAAGTAGTCAGTCAATATACCCTTTTAATCGCTTCTGCTGAACTTGAGTTTAATGGGAAGACACTGACGCTTTCCGAGTTATCTGCTTACTTCACTGATCCGAGCCGAGAAACACGTCGGGCGGCTCATGAGGTTTACGAAAGCTTTTTTACAGATCATGAGGAAGAAATCGATGCAATTTACGATCAGCTCGTACACAATCGACACCAGCAAGCAAAGAACCTTGGTTTCGCCAATTATGTGGAATACGGCGATCGCTTGATGAACCGCTGGGGTTATGACCGTTCTCGGCTGCACGCATTCCGACGCTTTATCGTTGAAAAAGTCGTGCCGATCAATCAAAAGCTTTACGAGCGGCAACGAGAGCGGCTGGGTGTTGAGGTTCTGGCCCATTACGACCTGCCATTGGTTTTTCCTGAGGGGAATCCTCAACCACAAGGCACCAGCGACAAATTAGTGGAAAAAGCGCAACAAATGTATCACGAGTTGTCGAAAGAAACAGGGGATTTCTTTGATCTCATGGTTCAGGATGAGTTATTGGACCTGATTAGTCGCCCCGGCAAGCAAAGCGGCGGCTACTGTGAGTTTATTGACGGTGTGCAAATGCCCTTCATTTTTGCCAACTTCAATGGCACGTCAGATGATGTCGATGTTTTAACCCATGAGACTGGCCACGCCTTTCAAAGTTATCTATCTCGCTGGATCGAGGAACCTGAGTTGGTCTTCCCGACCTCTGATACCGCTGAGATTCACTCCATGAGTATGGAATTTTTAACTTGGCCGTGGATGGACAAATTCTTTGGCTCAGAAAAGGAAAAATATACCTTCGCCCATTTAAGCAGCGCTTTACAATTTCTCCCTTATGGTGCATTGGTGGATCATTTCCAAGAAGCAGTCTATTTACACCCTGACTGGTCTGCTGCGGAGCGTAAGAGCTGCTGGCGTGAACTGGAACAGCTTTATTGTCCAGAACGAAATTACGAAGAATCTGAAGCTTTAACTCGAGGAATTTATTGGTATCGCCAAGGACATATTTTTGAAGTGCCCTTCTACTACATTGATTACACCTTAGCGCAAGTGTGTGCACTGCAGTTTTGGGAACGTAGTATCGTCAAAAAAGATCCGACGACTTGGGAGGATTACTTAGCGATTTGTCGAGTTGGCGGCAGCCAAACCTTTTTAGAAACTGTTCAATTAGGACATCTCGCTTCTCCTTTTGATCGAGAGAAAATGTCGGATTTACTAGTTTCAGTTGAAACGTTTTTAGCGGCTTTTCCTGACGTTAATTAAAATGGAAGTTCGTTTCTATGAAAAAAGAAGTGGCACAATACGTTTGTGTCCACTTCTTTTTTTGCTTAGATTTTTTTCTTATTTAGAAAGAGTGCTGTAAACAGGAAGACGCAGGCACCCCCGATAATCGTCAAAATTGAACTGGTTTGTTCATTGGTTTTTGGCAGCTCCGCTTGTTTGGTCTGCACTGTTGTCATTTGATCTGGAGCAGTCGACGGAACGCTTGCCTGAACCGACCAGTCTGTCCCCTCTGCATTCTCAATGATGACAGACGAGGAGAAGGTTCCAGTCGTATTACTTTGGGTACTTTCCGTTTGCTTCTCCTCATCCGGCATTTCTACATCAATGGGAATCGTCGGATCGACCCCATCTGAAATCCCCCCCATCGCAAAGGGCAGCTTAAAGGAATAATTGAAGACCGCGTCTGTCTCGTAGTCTTGATTGTACCGAACATCGAACTTTGATACGTTCTTATACGTATAAGTCAGCCAATAGCGCATGTCGTAATGATTGGTATTCTGATTGTTAATTTCACCGATTTTAATGTAATCATTATGCACCTTATAGTAGAGCTGATTGTTTTTCGTAACATAAAAATTTTGAATATTATTGTTGTTGAAGAGATCGATACTTTGCTCAAAATCAATATCTGTAAAGTTAAAAAAGCCAGAGACATTTACTGGATTTGCGTTCAAGTTATCAAGAAAGGCATAATTTAAAAGAACATCTCTGATTCCCTTCATGGTGATCCCATTGTCCTTGTTTATATATAGGACCTGTTTTCCTGCCAAAGCCGTCCATCCTTTGACGGTAATTCGCATATCAATGGTTTTTCCTTTATAGGTACCAACATTTTTATAGGTCACCGTAATTGTATTAGGCTTCTCTGAATCAAGGTCAAACACGTAGGAATAGCCGTCACTGGTATAATTGTTTGTCCCGCCGATCACGATGTCCTCCACATTCGCGAAGTTCGGCATAAACTCATAATCAGTAGGAATCTTCGTATTTTCGTCCGTTATAGCTTGGTCGTGATCCACGATTTTCCCATCATTATCATTTTTTAACGGTGGCGTCGAGGCTTTTGTACTGACAGCTTCATTGATTGTTTCAGGTTCCGCGTAATCGGCTGGATTGGAGACAGTCGGTTCTACTGATTCCCCGGATTCAACAGTCGGTTCCTCTGTTGAAACAGACTCCTGATGTTCCGTTTCTACTGGAACATCATCTATGCTAGTAGAAACAGGAGAAGCCTCGCCTACTCCTGAGTCCGTAGTTTCTGAAGTCATTTCCTGTCCTTCTGAAACTAATACAGGCGTTTCCTCTTGATGACTCTCTTCTGCCACAGCGGCTCCCTCTTGCTCGATTGGTTGCGAAGAGAGCGTTTCTGCAACAGGTTGTACTTGATTCATACTCGCGCTTTCGACAATTTCGGTCGTCACGTTATTTTCTATTGATTCCGCAGTTTCGTTCGCCCAAGCAGCATTTGGTACCAGTGAAACACCTAAAATTACGGTTGAAAACAAATAAATACTTTTTTTCGCCATAAAAAGACCTCCTTTATCATACATAACAACATATATTATAACATTAGTTGTCATAAAGAAGAATATTTTTATTATTATGTCGATTTAAGCTATATTTATTATCTGATTATAAACAAAAATTGAGAAAAAAAGCGACTGTGACAAGCTTTGTCACAGCCACTTTGCTTTTATACCTTTTTTTTATTCAAGAAAAGTGCCCCAAGCAAGAAAAGACACGCACCGCCAAGAATGGTAAAGATTGTATTTGTCTGATCATTGGTTTGCGGTAATACTGCTTGCTTTAATGGCTTAGCTTGTACGACCTGTGTTTCTACTGGTTCGACTTTTTCAGCTTTCACCGTAGATTTGACAGTCGGTGTAACAGTGATCGTTTCTGTCTTTTTCTCTGCAACTACAGGGACAGCTAGTTCGACTTCCTTTTCAACTATTTCTTTTTCCGGTGTTTCCTCAATGACTATCGGCTCCTCAACTTCTTCAGGCTCCTTCTCCACTGGTTTTGTCGGCTTTTCTTCTATTACGATAGGCGCTTGATAGGTGTAATTAAACACTGCGCCTGTCTCATAATCTTGATTGTAGCGAACATCAAAGTTTGACACATTTTTATACGTATAGGTCAGCCAATGATCCATGTCAAAATCAGAGGTCCCTTTTCCATCAATCTCCCCGATACGGATATACCCGTTGTGTGACTTAAAATAAAGCTGATTGTCCTTCGTCACATAATAATTCTGAACATTATTATGATCGAAGAGATCGATGCTTTGCCGCAAGTCAATATCTGTAAAATTAAAGAAGCCAGAAACATTCATTGCCGCAGAGGTTACATTATCAATAAAGGAATAATTCAGGCGAACATCGCTGATACCATGCATCGATATCCCGTTTCCTTTATAAATATAAAGCTGATTATAAACACTACCGGAAAATGCGGTCCAATCTTTGACTGTTACCTTCATATCTACCACTTTTCCATTATAAGTACCGACATTTTTATAAATCACTGCGATTGAATTCGCCGATTCCGTCGTCAAATCAAAAAGGTAATACGTAGAGCGCTCTAGATAGCCGCCATTTGAAGTCACGACAATATCATCAAGATTGTCAAAATTCGGCATAAAATTATACTCAGCAGTAATCTTCGCGTCCTCATCTGTGATCGCTTTTTCATGATCGACGATTTTTCCATCATAATCATCCTTAAGCACAGGCGTCGTCGCTCTTGCTGCTCTCGGCTGTTGAATGGTATCAGCCGGTTCAGCTACTACCTGTTGACTAATGTTTACTTGGCTAGTTACTGCCTCTTTCTCAGGCTCTGGCGTTGCTTCTAAAGCGACTTTCTCTTTGGGAGCACTCTCTTGTTCCGGCAACTCCGTTTCGACAGCTACAGGCTCCTCGATCAGTTCTGCCTCTTCAGGCTCCTCAGGAACGACCTCTGGTTCTGGCTGCGGTTCGCTAACTTCGATCTCTGGCTCTGAAACAGCCTGCTCTACTTCTACGGTAGGGCTTTCAATGAATTCAGTTGTTACATTAGGTACAGCGGGCTCCGCTATCTCATCAGCCCAAGCATTGCTTGGCACTAAGGACAACCCTAGGAGCGCGACGGAAAATAAATGAACACTTTTTCTAAACATAAAACGTCCTCCTTCTATTGAATACCAACTATTATTATAACATCTTTAAAAGAAAAGTATTTTCTGTAAAAATATAAAAGCACCTTTTAAATCCTTGTTAAAATTAATTAAATTAACGTTTCTATTTTTAGATCGACCACTATAAAACAATTCAAAATAACATAAAAATGTATTAATCAAAATAAATAAAGACGAACGCTTTAATTCTAACGTCGTCTCACTAGCAAAAATACATTGACCATTACTGACTTTCCATAGATATAAACGACAGTTCTTCGCATTCTCATAGTCGAACATATTATAACATTCAAAACATATTCAATAAGATTCTAAAATAAAATGGAATATCTTAAAAACGAATAAATAGCGATAATTATTAGGACTTAATTCTTGTATAAGGTTCTATTTAAAAGGCACTATAAATAACGTTATAAGTAACTTTTTTGAATGATCCGGCTGTATATCCCAATAATTAGATGGAAAAAGAGGAGTAATATTTCTTTTGCGATTTTTATATCGTTATTTTAACCGCAAAAAAAATGGCTCCTCCTCTTAGGAGAAGCCTCTACCTATTTAGGAATGACCATCAATCGATCATCGGACATTTCATGGATAGCGATCGGTCGTTGATAGAAATCGTTCAGTACTTGTTCTTGCAGCAGTTCTTCTCGTTTGCCTTGCTTGAAAATTTTCCCGTCACGAATCATCAACACATGATTCAACAGCGGTAGAATCTCTTCCGTATGGTGCGTCACATAGAGCAGGCTTGGCGCGTCGGCCGATCGTTTCATTTCTTTGATACGCGATAACAGATCCTCTCGCGCAAATAAATCCAATCCATTACAAGGTTCATCTAAAATCAACAGCTCTGGTTTTGCCATCAGTGCCCGTGCGATCAAAATGAGCTGTTTTTCTCCTTGCGATAGCACCTGATACACTTTTCCAATCAGCTTTTTGGCTCCCAAAGACGCCATCAGCTGTTTCGCTTCATCCAATTCAGCTGTTGTGTATTCTTGATAAATACCAATACTGGCAAATTTCCCTGACAAGACGATATATTCTGCCTGCTCCTCTCGATGAATACGCTCCTGCAGCGATTGACTCACCCAGCCGATTCGTTTCGTCAGATCGGGGATCGAGGTCCGCCCGAAAACTTCCCCTAAAACCGTCAGCTTGCCGCTGGATGGCCACAAATTGCCTGAGATCATGTTCAGCATCAGACTCTTTCCTGCCCCGTTTAATCCTAGAACTGCCCAATCCTCACCCGCTTCGATCCGCCAATTGATTTCCTGCAGCAGGGCTTTCTGCTGACGAATAAATTGAACCTGTTCAAACGCTAAAATTTCCATACCTACGCCTCCATATTCTTCCCTTTTAACAATTTTATCAAAACAACACAGAAAAGATATGGGAAATGATATAATTTTAGCAAATGTCTTTGGAAGGGAGCTTTACCTATGAATTATGAATTATCCGAAAGTACTTTTGCGCCAATCGCGAAGGTCCACCTGCAACAAGGAGAAAAACTGCGGATTGAACCGGGTGCGATGGTCTATGAGCTTGGTGAGATTGAATTGGAAGGTCAAATGAACACGAATGGCAAGAAAGGGATCGGCGGCGCCTTAAGCGCCCTAGGCCGTTCAGTAACTAGCGGTGAAAGTTTCTTTATCAGCACAGCGACTGCCCATTCAAATGAAGCGGTGATCGCCATCGCCCCTGCTGTTCCAGGAAAAATCTTTGCATTAGATGTTGGTGCAGAGCATTGGCGCCTAAACACCGGTGCTTTTCTTGCCAGCGAAGAAAACGTCAATTATCAAATGAAGCGGCAAAAGCTTTCGGGCGCTCTTTTAGGCGGCACTGGCGGACTCTTCGTCATGGAGACAACGGGCAGCGGACAAATTTTGGTTTCGGCCTTTGGCGACGTTGAAAAGATCGATCTGGATGGGCAAGCACCTGTGATCATCGACAATCAGCATGTCATCGCATGGACGAGTTCGTTAGATTACAATATTCGTGTCGCGTCAGGCACCTTTGGTTTCAAAACTGGTGAAGGCGTCGTAAATGAGTTCCACGGCCGCGGAACCGTATATATTCAAACCCGCAATCTCGAAAGTTTCGCCAGCCATATCAATACCTTCATCCCTAATTCTTAAAGATTGCAAGACAGGATTGTAACTAGAAGAAAGAACAGGTAAAATATGATGGATACTGTTGCAGAAAGCTGGTTAATATGACTGATAATAATACACACGAAAACGAGTTCCGGGAAACACCCTCGCGGATGGCTCGTTATCATACCGAAGCGGTCGCACCGCCGAAAAAGGAAAGAAAAAAGAAAGCCGTTCAAGTAACAGAGGTTGAGCCGACCGAACCCGTCGCGCCGCAACCTAAAAAACAAGCAACGGCACAAGAAAAAATGGTGCAAAGCACCGCATGGCTGACCGTCGGCAACATCTTTTCCCGACTATTAGGAGCGGTTTACGTTATTCCATGGATCGCTTGGATGCAGCCTCATGGGTTGGAGGCCAATTATTTATACACAAAAGGGTATAACGTTTATGCCCTCTTCCTGATGATCTCGACCGCTGGGATTCCAGCGGCGGTAGCGAAGCAGACCGCTCGTTATAATTCTATGAATGAATATGGATTAAGTAAAAAGCTGCTGTTTTATACGATGCGGCTGATGACGATCGGCGGGATTATTTGTGCCGCCATCATGTTTTTGGGCGCCCCTTATCTTTCTCAAGGAAATGCTGATTTGGTGCCAGTGATGCGCTCTTTAAGCGTCGTACTACTGATTTTCCCTGCTATGAGTGTGATTCGCGGCTTCTTCCAAGGAAACAACAACATGAAGCCCTACGCGATTTCGCAAATTGTCGAACAAATCGCTCGGGTCTGCTATATGCTGGCTTCGGCTTTCATCATCATGCAGATCAATAACGGCAGCTACAAGACTGCTGTGGTTCACTCGACCTTCGCCGCCTTTATTGGGGTAGCCTTTGCAATGGGGGTTCTGCTATTCTCACTGCTAAAGGAACGAAGCGCCTTTCGCGAGCTTATTAGAGAAAGTAACAATCAGATCACCTTCTCTGGCCGACAATTGGTTTTACAGATGATTCAACAGGCGATTCCGTTCATTATCGTGGGAAGTGCCATCAGTATTTTTAAATTGATCGATCAATACTCCTTTGAAAAAATCATGTCGATCGTGACGGATAATTCCGCTGCCACAAACGCTGATTTATTCGCCTTGATCTCTGCAAACCCGGACAAATTAACAATGGTGGTCATCGCGCTAGGTACCGCAATGGCAACCGCTGGTCTGCCATTGATCACAGAACGCTTTACGAAAAAAGATCACCAAGGGTTAGCAAAATTAGTCACGAACAATATCCAATTGCTGTTCTTCGTCATGATGCCGGCAACTGTCGGAATGTTCGTTCTGGCGTATCCATTGAACACGCTGTTCTACTGGCCAAATCAATTAGGATCGGACTTATTAGCCGCTTCCTGTGTGGTGGGGATCATGATGGGATTATTCATGGTTTGCTCTACTATGCTCCAAGGGTTGGATGGCAATATGCAGGCCGTCTGGTTTTTAGCGATCGGGATCTTTGTCAAAATCGTCGCGCAGTTCCCACTGACCTTTTTGTTTGAAGCCTATGGGCCATTAATCGCAACCTTTGTTGGTTTCTTGGTCGCAAACATGTTCCTATTAGACCGCATCCATGTTATCTCACAGTTTCCATTTAGAGAAACCGTGACATCGATCATTAAGGTCACCGTGATGTCGCTCATCATGGGGGCAGTCGCTTTCGTCGTGAAATTTGGTTGTGAACAATTCTTAAATGCGGATTCAAAGGTTCAATCAATGATCATTATTTTAATCGTCGCTGCATTTGGCGGCTTCACCTACATGATCTTAGCACTAAAGACACGCATGGCCGACAAATTATTAGGTCCACGAGTGGACGGCATCCGTCGTCGCTTACACATGCGCTAAACAGCTTCACTCCCCGTAGATAATTGGCTCTTCGTTAATGAGTGTTGGTGAAGAAATTCAATAGAATAATCAAGTCATTCACACGGCTAGGCAGCTCTTCTGTCTAGCCGTGTTGTCGTTCTGGTCTTGTTCATTTGGGTGGTTTTCTTGAAATACTTTCCGCGATACAAAAAGATTCGCTCTCGGTAGTTTTGGAAGTTTCTAAAGCCATAGGCCATTCGTTTTAGTACTTTGATATGGTTGTTCAAACATTCCAGTGGCCCGTTGGAATAGGGAACCCGCAACGCGCGTTTGATTTCTGTTTGGTACTTTTTGAAGGTCGTAATCACTGGTTGGTAGTGTTCTGGTAACTCTTTGTAATTTTCCTTTAAAAGCTTCGTGAAATCAGGAACATCTCGTCTTCTGATAGCGGACAGAAAGTGCTGATAGACTTCGTAGCCTTGCTTTAGGGAGTCATCGTAAGACAACAGGCGATCGACGATTTCTGCTTCCGTTAGATGTGCCCGAAAAGAAGGTCGCCAGTAGCGGTGTCTCCCCTTCAATTCCCACGCATTCTTCTGAAGCAGTTTCCAGTATTTCTTTAAATGTTTTGATCGACTGTCGCCTTTTCTAAAGGACTTCATTATCTGAATTCGGTGATTGGTAAATGCTCGGCCAATGTGTTGACTGATATGAAAGCGATCGGCGACGATTCGGGCATTCGGAAAACAATCTTTCACCAATGTACGATAGGGTGTATAGAAATCTGAAACCACTAGACGTACTTGTTCCCGTACCTTTCTGGGATAACGCAAGAAATAGTCGCGTAAAGGATCGAGTTGACGATTTTCCACAATGTCGATCAGTTGATGGGTTTTGCCATCCATCATGACAAAGCTCATAGCACCCGAGACATTTTTCACTGATTTGAATTCATCAAAACACAACACTTCTGGCAGTGGCTGGTTCAAAGAAATGGTTTTAGGCCGAAGGCTGCGAAGGATCCGAATAACCGTTGTTGGAGAAACGTGTTTCATGCGTGCGATCAAGGACATAGAAAGAGGCTCACTTAATAGTTCGAGAACGGCTTGTTTGACTCTGCGGGCAATGGAGCAGTGACGATCACTAACCGAATCTTCGGCTAAAAAAGTTTTCCCACAGTGTTTACACTTAAAGCGTTGCTTGTTTATCCGCAGAATCGTCTTGTAGTTACTGACGTCATTTAATAAGATAGAGACTTTCTTCCAGCCCCATTTAATGATCGTTTGATCATTTTCATAGCGGCAATGAAAGCATTCTTCTGGTCGATAGGTTAATGTGCCATCAAAAACAAAACAGGTCTCGTCCTTGATTCGCTCTTTGCGAAAGGCATTCTCATGAAAGGTAAGATTTAGGTCTAGAATATCTAGTAACTCTTTGGTAAACTCTGAATAGGACATCTTGAAACACTCCTTTGAATGGTTTTCGTCGACTTTATTCTAAAGGATTTCAAGGTGTCTGTTTGCGTTTATTAGAAAAAAAGAAAAAGTGTTGGCAACAGAAGGTGTCACCAACACTAGATATTATAGAGCCAGATAATTCTGCGGGGAGTTTTTTGTCTACGCAAAAAACAGCTCAAAGCTTACGCTTCGGGCTGTTTTTCCGGAATGGTTAAATAGTGTGGTTCGATGGACAGGTTCGCTAAAAATCGTTGAAAATCACGAAAGGCGATCACCAGTGTCGCTGTATTTATATTGGGATGAAACCCGATTTTTTCTGATTGATCAATGACCTCGTCGATTATCAGCGTAATTCGCTGCTCTCGATCATGAGGCAAAGCCAATGGTGTTACAGAGCCTCGCTCTAAGCCCAGCAGCTCAAAGAGTTCTGCTTCTGAGGCAAAGGACAATTGCTTTTCTCCCAACTCTTTGGCAAGTGCTTTGATATCCAAACGCTTTTCTCCAGGACAGATCACAAAATAATAGTACTGACTTTTCTTGCTCTTCATCAATAAATTTTTCACGTCGGTCCCATCAATTGAAAAATCAATCTCTGCCACCGTATACACCGCCTTGTGATCCACACGCTCATAAGGAATCTGCCATTTCTCCAGCAGTTGATACACTTCCGTATCCGTCGCTTTGGTCATTTCTCTCACCTGCTTTCTTTTAAAAGATTGCGCCACGTAATGATGGTTTTATTGACGTGATTCAATACTTCTAATTCCAGCTTTTTCGTATCTGACACGTCGCGCTGCTGGAAGCCCTCCAATGTCTCATAATTTTCTTCCAGCAACGCTGGGATGGCTTTATTTGACTCTGAAGGAATCAAGCTGCCTGCTTCGGCCTTCAACTGCTTAACCACGATCGGGGTCGTTTCTTGAAAATAGGCGTAGCCGTATGTATTCAGATTTTTTTTATAAGATTGCAGCGTAGCCAGTGAAGCTTCCAAAACGGCCCAGCCATCCGCCGTCCGTTTTGGTGCTTGGACAACTTCCTTTCGCTGCTGCGGTTTTTCTTTTCGTTTTATGGCCCACCGCGTAATTAAAAAAGTCGCTAAACAAACAACCACGTTCGAAAGCAAGACTTCTGGGCGCAAAAGATTCTCAATCATGACGTTCACTTCCTCTAAGAGATGATACCATTATACCGAAATCCTTCAAGTTAAGGGAACGATTTTTCTAAAAAGATCTAGACGATATTTATGAGAGAAATGATTGCCTTCAAAAAATCCCCCTTCTACCCAAAGAAGTTGCCATTTGTTCGTAAAAAGGGAGAGAACAAAAACTTTTGTCCTCTCCTATCATCTTATTTTACAGTTAAGCGAACTTTTGTAAGAGCCTGCTCCAAATCCTTAATCAAATCCTCGGTATCCTCGATTCCTACAGACAGCCGCAGCAGTCCTTCGGTTACACCTTGTTTGTCACGCTCTTCTTTTGGCACACAGGCGTGACTCATAGTGACCGGATAGGACAGAATGGATTCGACACCCCCTAGACTCACCGCCGCGATCGGCAGCTGCAAGGCATCCGCAAACGTATAAACAGCTTCCTGATTTGCCAGCTCAAAAGACAGTACCGCTCCACCGCTAGTGGCTTGACGTTTATGAACTTCATAACCTGGATGGCTTGGCAGTCCTGGATAATGAACCTTTTGTACCACCGGATGCTTTTCTAGCATTTCACTGATCTTCTCAGCGCTGCGGGCACTCTGCTCCATCCGCAAACTCATGGTTTTCAAGCCCCGCATGGTCAGCCAGCAGTCCTCTACGCCTAAGATGCCGCCTAGAACTTTTTGCTGCAGCTTGATTTGAGTATGCCATTCCTCATCATTTGTTACGACCAATCCTGCTACCACGTCGCTGTGACCATTGATGAATTTCGTGGCACTGTGGATCACAACATCTACCCCTAAAGCCAATGGTTTCTGAAATTGCGGTGTCATAAAGGTGTTGTCGATGATGGTTACTAAATGATGTTCTTTAGCCAGCGCCACCACCCTCGCGATATCAGTCACCGAAAGCAACGGGTTCGAAGGAGTCTCCAAATAAAGACCGCGGGTGTTTGGTCGAATCGCATGCTCCCACTCCATAAGATCAGTCTCATCAACGAAGGTCACTTCAATGCCGAAGCGATTCATCACTTCATTGACTAACTGGAAGGTCCCTCCATAAATACTTTTACACATCACTAGATGATCGCCTTGATTAAAGCTCAACAGCACCGCCGAGATCGCGCCCATTCCCGAGGCGAAGGCTGTTGCATATTTTCCTTCTTCTAAAGCCGCGACAGCCTCTTCTAAAGCCGTTCTCGTTGGATTGCCGAAACGGGAATACGTATACGCTTGTCCCTCTTTAATAGATGCTTGCTTAAAGGTTGAACATTGGTAAATCGGAATGGATGAAGCGCCAGTCTCTTCATCGAACGCATGATAGCCATGAATCAGCTTTGTCTTATCTTTCATCACAAATCCCCCTTAGTCATTACTCACAGGATTAGCTTAACACTATTTAAAGCGTTTTCATCATTTTTGGATGAATTCCCATAAGAAACTTAGCTTATTTTTAGGAATTCTTGGCGCTTTTTAATGGATAAAGAAATAAAAGATCGTTCCCAAGAACAGAAGCAGACCAAAATTGACGACACTAAATAAACCAAGGAACTTCTTCGTCTCATTCGGATAATACAGGCGAAACAAATTGTAGCCGATCAGGTTGGCTAAGGAGGCTAATAGTGTCCCTAACCCGCCGATATTTACACCTAGAATAACCGCCTGCTGATTCGAAGTAAAAGGCGCGATTAAAAAGGCTGCGGGGACATTGGAAATGACCTGACTCAAGCCTAACCCTGCCAAATAAATTTGTTTGCCGCTTAACGCTTGTAAAAAGCGTTTGATAAACTCAGCATCGCCGATATTTCCCACGATGATGAAAAAACAGACAAAGGTCAGCAGCAAGCCATAATCCACTTTACTAAATAACTCTCGTCGATAAAACCAGACAATCAAAGCGATAACTGGAATGACCCACTGATAGGGCAAGACATTCAGAACCACCAAAATCATCACTAGCATCAGCCCGATCAATAAAGACGTTTCTCTACGGTCAAACTGATTCTCTTTCAGCTCGATTTCCTTCAAGGATTCCTTTGCTACCAGTAGAGTCAAAAGGAATAATGAGAAGAAACTAAATAGTAAAACCAAAGACATCCAGCTCAAAAACTGACCGAATGGCACCTGATAGTAATCATATAAATATAGATTTTGCGGATTACCAAAAGGGAAGAAACTGCTGCCCAGATTTGCCGCCACGATGATCAACACACTACCTAGCAAACGCCCCTTAAATTTCGGCAATACCGAAAGCAGCTTAAAATAAATCGGCAGCAAGGTCAAAATCGCCACATCATTCGTTAAAAACATCGAACCAACCAATGATAGAAGGATCATTAACTGAACCAGCTGCCGGCTGTTTTTTGAATAGTGAAGTAATTTTTGCGCGACGAATCGCAGCAGCCCTACCTGCTCGAAACCTTGAATCAACAGCATTAAGCCAAACAAGCTGAAGATTACCTTATAGTCAATGAAGGCTGCTGAAAAGCGCCCAGTCAAGCAGCTGATGATGGCTAATATCAAGGAAACGCTTAGTAGTCGATTATTTTTAACAGCATTCCACATACACTTTATACTCTCCCATCTTCTTTTTATCTTCTGTTGATTTCATTATCCTTTTCAGCATACTCCTAAATCGGAAAGTTACACAAAAAATTGACTCCCACGGTTGCGAGAGTCGATTAGCAATTAGGAAGCTCGTTCCTGATTGAAATATTCTTGTGCTGTATTTCGTTTGCTTCGGTAGTAGATGACCGTAATAATTTGAATCATCGAGACGGCGACAATGATTACACAAATAATCAGACGAATCGATGCGGTATCTCCAGTCGAAATATAATGGAGAATGTCTCCGGTCGACCACTCTTGCTCTTGTACCAGTTCAATTAATTCGCGACTAAATATATTGTTATGCATCAATAGAAAAACCCACATAATGGCTGAAATTGCATGGTCTATGACTGACCAAAGGCACACTCGATTTGTCCAACGACGATCAATTAGCTTCATGACATTAACAATTATTGTTAGCAATACGCCAATGACCATGACCGGAATCAAAAGCCGCGTAAAACTATTGCTGAATAACGGTACATTGGTCCTAACGCCAACTGACTCAATGTAAACATGAGAAAATGTACTTAACGATACAAAAATAAAAATAGCACTAAAGACAAGTGTTGCTATGATCTCTGCTACCGGATCTGAAATCGGGATAACCTTTTCATTTGTCAACGGAGGCAGATCTTCCAATTTCCAATCATCCGGCTTTTTCTTAAAAGCTCCTGTTCGTTCAGCAATAACAAAACCGATGGTTGTCCAGACTAGTGTATGCAGCACTCCTGAGACGCCGCTTTGAATACCTGATTGAAAAATTACTTGCAGAATGGTATCTACCTGCTGGCTGCCTTGCTGAAAAACTTCTACAACCCCAGTTACCGCGCCAATCACCGCAGTAAGAATTCCGATTATTGGCACCAACAGCTTTAATAACCGCAGATACTCGTCATAGGCTTGAGGAGAGATCAAATAGCGGGGATTTTGACGATACTCCTCAGCTAATTTGCTCGGCGCCCCCATTGTTCGCAAGACTTTCTCGATTTCAGCGTCATTTGGCTGATCTGACAGCATGTCATAGATATTGCTCTGTAGTTCCCTTGCTACCTCTTCACGGTCTTTTTCCGGTAATTGTTTTACCACCGCATTGATATAACGTTCAATCAAATGTTCCATTTTCACCCCTCCGAATATAGTTTAATCAGATTTTTTTGCATTTTTTTCCATTCTTCAAACAACTTTGCTCTAACCTCTGTCCCCATCGAGCTGACTGAATAATATTTCCTTGGCCGGCTTTCCGTTGTATCCCAATCACTTACCAGCAATTCCTGCTTTTCTAATCTTCTTAGCAATGGATACAAGGTGTTCGCGTCAATATCGATTCCCTGCTCTTGTAATGTCTGCAGCAAAGCGTAACCGTAATGAGGTTTGTTCAAGCTTCCAAGTACCGCCAAAACCAAATTTCCCCTTTTTAATTCTGTAATATAGTTTTGTACAATGTCCTTCTCGGGCATGTGATCACCTCTTCACATCTATTATACTGTGCGATACACATTATAGTCAACAACACAATATTGTGAAAAAGAAAAAAACTCTCGAAAGATTCGAGAGTTCAATGTTTATTTTGTTTCTAAATCATGCAGGAACAAGCCGCTTAAAAGCTTTGGTTCAAACCATGTCGATTTCGGCGGCATGATTTTCTTCGCATCGGCCACGTCTAAAAGATCCGTCATTTGTGTTGGATACATTGAAAAGGCTAGCTTCCAATCACCGGAGTCAACTAGTTTTTCCAGCTCCTCCGTTCCCCGAATACCGCCGACAAAGTCGATGCGTTTATCGGTGCGAATATCCATAATCTCAAAAATATCCTCTAAGACATATTTCTGCAGCAACGCCACATCCAGTTTTTCCACTGGATCATTCGGCACCTTCTCGGGTTTGATGCTTAATGTATACCAATCAGCGCCGTCGTATAGCTGGCAATCGCCGGCTTTTACAGGCTTTTTGACACCTGTTTTTTCGACGTGGTAATTTTCAGCCAAACGCTCCATGAAGTCAGCGGGTGGCGCAGTTTTCAACACGCGGTTGTACTCCCAAATGGCTAACTCATCCTCTGGGAAAATAATCGATAAGAACTGTTCTGTCTCAGGATTTTGCTCGCCAGATTCTCGTTTTTCCAAACCGATCTTCACTGCTGATTCGGTGCGATGATGCCCGTCTGCGATATACAAAGCATCCACAGCTGTAAATAGCGCCGTCAATTTTTCAATGGTCGCTTTTTGATCCACCACCCAAACCCGATGCGTCACCTCGTGGTAGCTGGTGAAGTCGTAGACAGGTGCATGTTCTTTCTGCCAGTTTTTGATGATGGCTTGAATTTCTTCCTGCGGACGATAACTCAAGAAAATCGGACTCGTATTGGCATCACAGGTACGAATGTGGTTCATTCGATCGATTTCTTTTTCATGGCGCGTAAACTCGTGCTTCTTGATTTTTTCATCGATATAGTCGCTGATGGCTGTACAGGCCACGATCCCAGTTTGGCTGCGGCCATCCATCACCAATTCATATAAGTAGAAATAGTCTGCGTCTTCCTTGAACAACCAGCCTTTCTCTAAAAACATGGCTAAGTTATCAGCCGCTTTTTGATAAACCTGCTGGTCGTAAGGCGAAAGCTCCGCCGGCAAATCAATCTCGGCTTTATCGATATGAAAATAGCTGTAAGGATTATCTGCTGCTAAATCTTTAGCTTCCTGGGAATTCACCACATCGTAGGGCAATGCCGCTACCTTATCAGCCAAATCTTTCGCCGGACGAATTCCTTTAAAAGGATGAACTTGTACCATTAAAATTCACTCTCCTCATCCCGCTGGATTGCTCGAACCCGGATAATGCCTTCATTTTGGCTTAATTTCTCAACGATCGCAGCAATTTTGTCTGGGTTCGTCTCTGAGACATCCACTAGCGTATAAGCGAAGTCATCTTTCCCGCGGTTCACCATGTTGTCAATATTCACCTCTAAAGAAGCGATATCTGAGGCAATCAATCCGAGCATGTTTGGTACATTTTTATTGATGATTGTGATTCGGTAAGGCGATTCAAAAGCCATTTCGACATTCGGGAAATTGACAGAACGCTTAATAACACCCGTTTCCAAGAAACGCTTCAAGCCCCGCGCAGCCATTTTCGCGCAGTTTACTTCCGCTTCCTCGGTTGACGCGCCTAAGTGAGGCAGCACAGTAATTTTATCGTTATGCAGTAATTTTTCTTCCGCAAAATCCGTCGTAAAACCAGCGATTCGCTCTTCATTGACCGCCTTCACTACCGCATCTGTATCCACGATCTCACCACGAGCAAAATTCAACAGGTGCGCCGTTTTCTTCATTTGCATCAGTTCTTCTGTGCCGATTAGGTGACGTGTAGCCTCTGTTAACGGCACATGAATCGTCACAAAGTCACAATTGGTCAAGACTTCCTTCAAGTCCTTCGCCCGTTTCACTCGACGAGAAATGCTCCAAGCCGTATCCACAGAAACATACGGATCATATCCCGTCACTTCCATGCCCAATCGATACGCATCATTGGCAACCATCGCACCAATTGAGCCTAAACCGATCACGCCCAGTTTTTTGCCTTCTAATTCGGTCCCGGCAAACTGCGATTTTTGTGCTTCTGCTTGTTCGTCCACGTTTGCGCCTTCTAAGGTTTGCACCCACTCGATTCCTTGAACCATCGGACGAACCGACAGCAGCAGGCTCGCTACGACTAATTCTTTTACCGCATTGGCGTTGGCACCCGGGGTATTAAAGACGACAATTCCCTTTTCCGTACATTCTTTGACTGGAATGTTGTTTGTCCCGGCACCTGCACGGGCAACGGCTAAGACTGATTCTGGAAAATCATAATCATGAAGCTTTTGGCTGCGCAAAATAATGCCGTCTGGCTCTTCACTTTCGTTAATACGGTAATTTTCTTTATCAAAACGCGCCATTCCTTCAGGAGCGATCGCGTTGAATGTTTTAATCTGAAACATTTACTTCCCTCCATTTTCCTTTTCAAACTTCGCCATGAATGCGACTAATGCTTCAACGCCCTCAATCGGGAAGGCATTGTATAGACTCGCCCGCATTCCGCCAACAGAACGGTGTCCCTTCAAGTTTTCAAATCCTTCAACTAAAGCTGCTTGATTGAAGGCTTTGTCTAAGGCTTCATCGCCTGTAACAAATGGAATGTTTGTGATTGAACGACTCGCTTTTTCGACTGGACTCTTGAACAGAGCAGATTTTTCAATTGCATCATATAGAAGCTGAGATTTTTGCTGATCCTTTTCAGTGATCCCTGCCACGCCGCCTTGTTCTTTCACCCATTCGAAAACCAACTTCGCGATATAAATAGCATAAGTCGGTGGTGTATTATAAAGAGAATTGTTTTTCGCTTGTAACGCATAATCCAGCATTGGTGAGAAAATCGCCTCTTGATTGAGCAAGTCTTCACGAATGATGACAACAGTCAATCCAGCCGGTCCAATATTTTTCTGTGCACCAGCATAAATCACACCGAAGTCTTCTACTTTGTAATCATTGGCTAAAATATTTGATGACATGTCAGCCACGACTGGGACGTTGCCGAATGATGGAATCTTAGCATATGCCGTTCCTTCAATTGTATTATTCGTTGTAATATGCACGTAGGCTGCGTCTTGATCGACAGCTTCCGGCAGTTCTGGAATATAGGTAAAATTCTTATCTTCACTAGAGGCGATCACTTCCACCTCTACATTATCAAGGGTCTTAGCTGCACTAATAGCTTTCTTCGACCATGAGCCGGTACTGACATATAAGGCTTTTTTCCCTTGAGCCAAGTTTAACGGCACCATCGTAAATTGTAAGCTCGCACCGCCTTGTAAGAATAAAACCTTGTAATTATCAGGAATCGCCATCAATTCTCTTAATAGGCTTTCAGCTGATTGAATGATTTCTTCAAATAAGGAGGAACGATGACTCAGCTCCATCACCGACATGCCGCTATTTTTGTAATCAAGCATCTCGGACTGTGCGATCTCCAACACAGCTTTTGGTAGTACTGCGGGACCTGCAGAAAAATTGTAAATCGTCATACTTATTCTCTCCTTTTTCATTTTATAAAATTAAATCCAGCTTAAGGATGGCTAGCTCTTTAGCAGTAAAACGCATTGTAAACAAGCCGCTACCCACCATCAAGATGTGATGACAATTATAACAGATGTCCTTAAATGATAAAAGCCTAATTCTAAATTAATTTCACTGTAATTTGAATTCTTATCTGAAATTTTCAGTGTTTCTTGCATAAAAAGACTCTCTTTATTAAAACCATTTTGTCCAACTATAGAATTAATTGAAGATTTCTGGTTCTTCTCTCTGTAAGGGCAATAGTACTTTCTCATCTTTTCAAATAGACAATAAAAAAAGTATCCTAAAATTGCTATCAACTTTAGGATACTTTTTTAACTATTTGATACTTAGAAGATATAGTCATTTCTTTACTTTGACTAAGATTACTTAGATCAACTTGATTATATAAAATGTATTTACCATTTCCTAAGCGATCTGAATCCTGAAAATACGTCACAGATTCCCTTCATCATTCTTCTCATTTACTGTATCTCAGCTCACCTTGCGCCGCAGCAGCATTCCCCGCTTCACGTCCTCAAGGATTTCAGCGTTCTTCACCTCAAACATCAGCCAGCGTTGCCCCATGCCTTCTTTGGTTTGGCGATACAGATTTTGGGTATACTCAGTAAAGGTCCACAATGTTTCTTCCATCTCACTTTTTTCTTTTTGACCAATGACCACTAAAGCAATGAACCATCCTTCTTGCGGATAGAGGGTGCACAAGCTTTTCCCTGCTTTTTTGAATTTAACATTCCAGCCTGGCGCCATACCGCAGCTGCTATACTCTATACTGATCCGCGCTTTATAGGCGGTATCCACATATGCCAAAAGATCATTCCATAATTCATCGTTCACCCACTCTGTAATCGTAGAGAGTTCTGGTACGCTTGCTTTGTTCATCTTATCCCATTTATTCCCCATAATTTCGCCCCTTTTTAGACTAACTTCTCGAAATTTTTTGCCTATAAAAAAATTATAGCATGACGTTTAACCAGTCACTTGTCTAGTAGTGCTTTTTTTTATGAAAATGTTTTTGGGGGTTTTAAATGTTTTCAAGTATCTTGAAATGACGTTTAAATTTAAGTAAAAGCGCCACTGGATTCATAAGAATCAACTCCGTCGTTTTTTCATTGAATGCAAAAAAACTTGTTGTTGGCGGTTTACGCTAGCACAAATAAGCCAACTGACGATGGCAAAAATTACTCGTTTTTCTTTTTTCTACCCTGATTCGATTTTTTCCGCCCATTCCCTTTCCAAGCCTCGATCAAACTAAGGGCCGATAGCTGCCTACCACTAAGCGGGCGATTATTGGACGATCGTTTGACAGCTGTATCGTATTTTGGCGGTTCGGCAATGGCTACGGAGCTTTCCTCTTCTAGCAGTCTCTGGGCAGCTGCCTGAGCGGATTGTTCTTGGACAAAATCAGTAATCGTCGGTGGCACAACACTCACCGGTTCTCTTTCTGCTACAGGATCGGCTGGACGCTCGACAAATAGAACCTCGATATCATCGAAGGTTTTCCCTTCCGGCATGTGCGCCTGAATTAAGACCATAGCCTCTGTATCACTTAAGGTTCTTGGATCAAAGCCATGAGGCACCCTAATCGTAACCTTTTCTTTCGGTTCTTCACTTGGAACTAGAACTTCCTCTTGCGGTTCCTCATAATGGGAGACATTGGCAGCTTTAAAATAATCAAATTTGACAAACTCCGCGAATTTTCGGACATCCTCTTGTTGAAATAGTGTTAATGTGGTTAATAACCTTAATAGAAGACGTGTTCGTTCACAATTTTCCTCATGAGCCACCGCTGGATGAATATCTCTCAAGGTCCACGTATGTTTCTTGCCGTTGGATGCTTTAAATACAGTAATAAGGTGATAATGATACTCAGATTTCTCATTAGGTGCCGCCGTTTCAGTGTGTAAATACTTGCTAATCAGGCGAGCCTCCTTGGAACATTGCAGATAATCCTTTTTGTTTTTAAACAGCCGTTTGATGATCACATCAAACTCGCCGCTTTTGAAATAAGGTTTGAAATAGCTAAGATTCTTGCGCAAAATGTCGCTCGGTTCGGCAGTCAGGAATATTTCTCGAATCAAGTCTTTCAAAAAATAAGAATAATCGCTTAGAACCAAGGCATTTTTTACCATGATCGCAACAGCGTACTGAATGATAGCGGATACATCTTTTGAGTGCTCAAAATAGCTTGTCACTTTTGCCTCCAGCGTAGGGCGTTTGGTCACGAACAGTTGAACTTGACTCAAGGGTTTGATTTGTTGGATTTTTTTCATGGCATTTCGCTTCCTCTCACTTTTTCTTTCCTTTAAAAAACTTCTTACAATTATCATACCGCTGAGACTAAAAAAAGACGAATTCTTTATAAAAAGAAAAAATAAAAAAATAAGCAACTTTTTTGCGACTATTTGGAAAATAAAAAAAGCCTAAAAAGGCTGATTTCGCAACCTTTCTAAGCCCTATGAAAAAGATTTTTAAAACATTCCGCTGATCCAAAGACTCAACAAAACGATTGCGGATACTATTGCCGTAAATGTCACCACTATAAGTATCTTAGTTGCTAAATCTCTCCAAAAGCTTCGTTCCTGCCTTTTTTCCTCTACATCTCCACTCTCCATATAGGCAACGATTTCTTTATACGTTTTGACATTCTTTTCCTTTTTGATCTTCTCGATTTTTATCGCTGCCCACATACCAATCACCCATAGAATAAAGGGAACCCACAGGCCTTTGTTCCCAAAAATTTTCATTGCTGGTCCAAGTAAAATTGCAGCTGCCCCTATCGTTCCCATCATGATATAACTGTACTTATTCATCTCATCTTTATTAATCACTTTTTTCATCGTTTCCACGTCTCCTTTGACAAGTTCGTCTAAAGTCACGTTAAAAAGAACACTCAGCAATAACAGATTATGGATATCCGGATAGCTACGTTCGTTTTCCCAATTTGAAATTGTTTGACGCGAAACATAGATTTTTTCAGATAGCTCCTCTTGGGAGTACCCAGCCCCTTCTCGTAATTTCTTAATCTGCTTGCTTAAATTCATTTCATCCGCTCCTTCATCCTCACCTTATGACTTTCTGCTGACCGCCGCCAGCAAAAATCTTTGTCATCGGCCCTATTTCCCTTGTCAAAAGACTTTATCAAGTTAATTAAGCTTGATACAACAACGTTTTCGGACAAAAACATTCTCCAAAAAAGTTTTTCTCACTTTACAAACTAGCACTTTTATTCGTCCGAAAATTGTAGCTTCAGGTAAATTATCCGCTCGATTCGATGCACCGTTATCGAATCAATTCTCAGTCAAAGAACAAATCTTCCTTTATTGAATTCCGGTTACTAGCCATTGCTCCGTGGAGAACCCGATGCTCAATCTAATCCTCTTGTTCCTTTCAACCTGAAAGCCTCATACTTTTAAAATAACAACAAAACTAAAATAGTTATCTCATAAAAAATTTAAAATGAATCTTTTTATCCTTGCTCAATCGCTTCAAAAAGCTCGATAGGTGGAAAGGTCATACATTTAGAGATGACTTGTGCGATCTCTTCCGGTGACTCCTTCGCCCCGTTTCGAATCCATCGCTTAACAATGGCGATTGCACCATAATAAATGAAATCCTGTTGCAGCTCTTCCAATTCGGTAAACGCCGCTGAACTCAGACGGATCTTCTTTTGGACCTCAGATATATAGGCTCGCTCCAATTTTTCAATGAACTGCGGGCGCCCGAAATCCCCTAGTAGTATTTGCGCCGTTTCTTTTCGTTCATACAAAAAGTTCATAACCACTAAACAGGCTTCCTCGAAAAACTTTCCCACTTGATTACGGCCGTATTTATCAATCTTTTCCGTTACTGTCCAGCCGACATGGTCCGCTAGAACTTGCTGGAAATTGGAGAAAATCTCCTCCTCTACCTCTTCTAAGATCGCATATTTATCAGCAAAGTGATGGTAAAATGTGCCGCGATTGATTTTTGCTCGTTTCGATAGACTGGCAACTGTAATTTTTTCAAAACCTATTTCATTCATCATCTCAAAAAAAGTTTGGATGATATGGGCCCTTGTACGATCTGTTTTATTCGACATCGTTTCCTCCAACTATTTAATCGGATCTGTTGAATTTTTGAACACTTATTCGTGAATTGTTTAACTTTTGAACATTCACGACGGAATTGTTCGTTGTTCCATCCATAAATCAAGCTTAAACTATAAATCATAAAAAAACAACACAGTGTTCAATTTGGAGGGGTTAGATGGAGTACATTCAGGCAAAACAACTAAAAAAGAGCTATCAAACAGCTACGACCGAAATACTTGCATTAAAAGAAGTGTCCTTTTCACTAAATAAGGGAGATTTCACCGTGATTCTAGGACCTAGCGGCTCTGGTAAAACCACCCTGTTGAACCTTTTAGGCGGGATGGACAAGCCTACCAGCGGTGAATTATTCGTCCAGCAGGAACCGATTCATCAGTATAAAGAAAAGGAGTTGACAGATTATCGTCGGGAAAAGGTGGGATTCATTTTTCAATTTTACAATTTGATCCCCACCCTAACTGCCCTAGAAAATGTGTCTATCGCGCAAAAAATAGCTCAAAATCCTTTTCAAGCCAAGGATATTCTTGAAAAAGTTCAGCTCTCCCATCGACTGACGAACTTTCCACAGGAGCTCTCCGGCGGTGAGCAGCAACGCGTCTCTATCGCTCGTGCCGTCTGCAAAAATCCGCAGCTGATCCTATGTGATGAGCCTACGGGAGCCTTAGACAGCGAAACGGGAAAACAAGTCTTGCGCCTGCTGAAAGAAATGTCGGTCATCCATGGACATACGATCATCGTCGTGACCCATAACGCATCGATCGCCAAAATCGCGGATCGTGTTTTGTATTTAAAAGACGGATCGATTGTCAAAAACACTCGTCAACCACAGCCTTTGGAGATTGACGAGGTGAACTGGTAATGGTAAGAAAAACCTTCCGGGATCTACGCAAAAACTGGATCAGCTTTCTCTCTGTCTTTCTGATGAGTTTTATTTGTTTGTTTATTTTTACCGGCATCTTCCACCTCAGCCAGCAAATGGATGTTACTGGAAAGGAATTTGTTAAGGAGAGTCAATTAGCAGATATTGTCTTATCTGTTTCTCGTTTCGACGCTGACAAAGAACAGCAAACGAATAAACTGGAAAACATTACACAGGTCGCCAAGCGTTCCATCGGACAGTATCAGATGGACAAGTTTTCATTGACTCTTTTGTCCTTCGATCATTCTTCTATAAGCAAACCTCAGGTAGTTCAAGGGGCAAAACTTTCGAATCGATCAGGGATCTGGCTAGATGAAGACTTCTTTCGGGCACGTGATTATCAGCTTGGCGATGCCTTTGTGATTGAACAAGAATCCTATAAAATATTAGGAACCGTTCGCCAGCCAGAATTCATCTATCATACGGGAAGCGACGATCAGCCGTTGCCGAATCACAAAAAAAGCGGATATGCTTATGTATCGCAGGAAACTTTTGAGCAGTTGCCTCTTTATCCAGTCCATCAGCTCTTATTGAAAACAGCTAGCAGCAACACGCCTTGGTTGGAAAAGGAGCTTGCATCCATTTGGCAAGATGACTACGGGCAATTGACGGAGACTCAAAAACATGCCGGGCTCTCGATTTTCTTTGATCGCGTGATGCAGGTTCGCCGCTTGGCCTTTCTTTTTTCAAGCTTGTTCCTACTTCTGACCGTGATTACGATGGAAGCGACGATGAGGCGCTTCGTTAAGCAACAACAGGTACAAATCGCAGGCTTTAAGGCACTAGGTTTTCGTCGCCGCACGCTTCTAGTCCATTACCTTTCCTTTAGTATGATCGTGACTTTTTTAGGGGCGAGTTTCGGCTGTATACTAGGGCCGAAGCTGCTCTCGCCGGCCTTGATCGCCGCTATCGGTAACCAGTTTTCTGTACCAGCCTGGTTATCGGTAGAGTCTTCTGTCGGCTATTGGGCAGTCGCACTTGTTGTCCTGCTTAGTATGCTGATTACCCTACTTCCAATAGGAGCGCTTAGTGGCAAGCTGCCGGCAAAAATCCCACAGTCGCAAACAACGCAGCGCTACAAGCGAAGCTGGCTGGAAAAGACAAAGCTATGGGCCTATCTTCCATTTTCTTTACAATGGACCTTGCGGGATATTCAAAGAAATCGCCGGCGTGCATTGTTAGGGATTTTTGGGGCTATGGGCTGTATGCTGCTGCTGATCGCAGCATTCGGGATAAAGGATTCGATTCATTTTTCTTTGGATTCTGTCTTTCATGATACCTATCGTTACGAGGAGAAGGTCACCTTTAAGACCGCTTTGCCTTCGGATGAAAGAAATGCGGTTGTTCAGAACACCGATTCTGATTATCAATGGCTGGAGCAGCAAACCATCACCGTACTAAAGGATTCAGAGGAGCAATCGGCCACAGCGCTTGTTCTGTCAGCTGGAAATGAACTAAATCTGCCAGAAACAGACCTGCAACGCTTCACAGAAAATCAAATCGGCCTGTCTGAAGCCTTGGCAAAAAAACTGCAAGTACAGATTGGTGATACCCTTTACATCAAGCTGCAGCAGCAGATGCTTCCCGTATTTATCAAGAAAATAGTCTCTGTCTCTTCTCCGCAAGGGTTATTTTTCTCACAAACCACTTGGAAAAATCTCCAACAGCCTTTTCAGCCGCAAAGTCTATTGCTGCGAGAAAAGGATCAATTGACTGACATCTCGATGATCGCCAGCACAAGCGAGAAGCGGCAGCAATTTAATGATTCCCAAAAACTGATTGAAGGAATCTTAATGATTGTGTCTTTATTGATTTTAGCGGCTCTGGCTTTAGGGATAACCATTATGCTGAACTGTCATTTATTGATCTTTTCCGAACGTTTTATTGAATTCTCCACGCTAAAGGTTTTAGGCTTTAAGCAGCGAGAAGTGCTGGCCTTGTCTTTTTTAGAAACTTCTCTATTAACCTTGGTCGGCTGGCTGCTTGGGCTTCCCTCTGGTTGGCTGTTTCTTAAGGCATATGTCGCGATGGTTTCCACTGATCAGCAGCAGTATTTGCCTCATATTACTTTCCAGAGCTTAATGATTGCCAGTCTTGTTTTGCTTGTCTGTATGCTGCTGGTTCAAACATACTTAACGATCCGCATCAAGCGAATTGACTTTGCTACCGCATTGAAGCCTTCAGAATAATAAAAAAATCTCCCAGCGACATTCGCTGAGAGAATTTTTTTATTAAACCTATTCTGCTTTTGAACGACGTACGTAGTTTTGGTAAAGAATGATACCTACTACTGTAAATCCTACTGGACCTGCGATCATCCAAAGCGTATCACGAGCGCCAGCGCCTTCGATGATTGGCTGGAAGATCGTAAAGACATTCGCACCCAATACTAATAAGAAGACAACTACGCTAATCGCCATGGTCATACCATGAGATTTGTACACTTCAAATGGACGATCCAAACCATCTTTTTTCTTGAATTTAGGGAATGCATAAATCAAGAACAAGTAAGGCAAGGTCATTGAAACGTTCGCCATCAATGTCAAGATATTGTAGAAGGCAGATGGATCTGGTGTCGCAAATGACGCAATCAAGATGATTGCAACAACGATCCCACATTGTGCCCACATTGCATAGCTTGGCATGCCGTTCGCGTTCAATTCAGTGAATTTCTTCGGCCATAATTTCTTTGGTGTACCCATGATCAACGTCTTCAATGGTGAATACGTCAAGGTAAAGAAGGCACCACTATAAGCCAAGAACATTCCTAAACCAGTGTAACGAGCAAACCAGTTACCCATACTGATCGCGGCACTTTGACTTAAGCCAATCGCGTCACCGAAAACATAACCCAAGTTGTTCATCATAACGTAAGAAATATTTCCTAAGTTTGTTGTATCACCAGATAAAACATCTTGCCAGTTCGTACTTACACCCCACAAGAAGATACCCAATGCATAACCAACAGAGATGATCAATGCTGAAAGGACGACTCCTTTAGGGAACGTTTTTTCAGGGTTTTTGGTTTTATCAACCATGCCCCCAACAGCTTCCAAACCACCGTAGGCGAAGATCGCGAATACCGCGAAGCCTAGCAAGCCGATCGGACTTTGATAACTAGGATTTGGAGAATGTAAAATATGATTGAATGGTTGAGCCAAGTGTCCCCCATTTGCAACCAGAATAATTCCAGAAATCACAATCAAAACAACGTTCAAACTAGTTACCGCAAGACCACCTAAGCTAGTGATTTTGACGATTCCTTTGACCCCTTTAATTGAAACCAAAGTTACGATGATCATCCACACACATGCTAATAAACCAACTACTTGTGTTGAGTTCATCCCAAGTAGATGCAGCTTTTGCGTTTGGTCACTTCCGGCAAAGGCCGTAGTAAACGGAATCCAAACTTTAGATGATGTAGAAACCATCCAGACAACGTAAGAAGCAAACCACATGAATGTTCCGATAAATGCGAAACGTGGACCTACGCTGACCTCCAACCATTTATACATCCCACTGTTTTCACCTTTGATAGTAGAACCGAATTCGGCCATCATCAATGCGAATGGAATGAAAAACAGAATCGCAGCAACGACATAAAAGACGATTGAGCCATACCCCATCAGGTAGAATGCCACTGGACCGTTAGCAAACCCAAATACTGAGGTAAAGATCATCATGACCAAGGCGCCAAGCGTCATGCCTTTTTCTGCTTTGGACATTGAAACCACTCCTATTCAATTTTGTCTCGGGATTTTTTGTCCTCTGATTTTCATGTTCAATTAGTTATTAATTGAGCATGAACCCTTTAGAAACAAGCAAACCCTAAATGTAACTCTACAATGAAAAAACACAGAGCGCAAGAAACAGCATTGTCGAAATTTTCAGACAATTATTTGCTTAGACCGCTTTCTTCGATTAGAAAAACGCCACATACTAAATGATAAAATAACTATAATTTGAAGTGTCACTAAGAAAAAATCAATTTTGTTTTTTTATCTCCTGTGAGCATCTTAAAAAAAGCTTGTTATATCAAAGCTTATTTATAATTAGTAAAAATTAGAAAGCGCTTGCCTTTCCTTTCGCTGCTTTATTTAAAATTAAAAAAGTACAGGTCGTTCACTAATAAAAAAGAGGAAGAATCCCCTCTTACTTTCTAAGCAATAAATAATATTAAAAAATGATTGAAATAATTTTATCGTTTTGCCATCATTTATCCATCAATAATCAATCAAAAAAGGCAAATATTTTAATCCAATTGATTACATTTTTACACATTTATACAGCAAACTTAACTTTTATTCTTTCATTGAACACAAAAAAAGAAAGAACCTCTGTTAAGATTCTTTCCTACTTTTTTCGGCTCTATAATTTCTAGGACTGATAGAAAATCATTCTATCGGTCCTTTTTGAGCATGAAAAAACAAAACATACAGAAGCTCCGTTAGAATTGAATCACCACAACACAAGCAAAGGAGCGTTCTGTATGCCTGATCTTCATCATATCAAACTACTACTTGGAATCAAAGATAAAAACATTTTCATCACAAATGTGGAATCGAAGAGCATTAAGAATATCAAGAGTCTTGTTGTTTCTGCGACGTTAAGTAAAGAAATTCGTCGCTGTCCTTTGTGTAAACAGATGAATCATGAAGGCATGATCGTTAAGAACGGAAAGAAAAAATCGCTCATTCAACTTAATAAATGTGCGAACCAACTGACTTATCTTGCTTTAGCGAAACAACGCTACCACTGTCGTGGCTGCCACACCTATTTTACGGCGAATACCTACATTGTCGATAGAAACTGCTTTATCGCTAAACAAGTGCGCTATAAAATTTTAGAAGAGCTAACGGAAAAACAAGCAATGACGACAATCGCTAAGCATTGCGGAGTTTCTTGGTCGACCGTTTCTCGGACACTCGCTTCTCTGATCCCCATGACAAAAGTAAAAAGAAATTGGTTACCGCGTTGTTTATTAATGGATGAATTTCGTTCACTGAAAAATCAAGTCGGTCCCTACTCCTTTTCTTGTATGGATGGCGATACTGGAAAATTACTGGATATTCTTCCTTCACGGAAGAAAAAGGCTCTCGTTTCTTATTTTATGCAATTTGAACGACGCGCACGATTGAAGGTAAAGGTCATCGTGACGGACATGAATGTTTCTTATGCCTCTCTGATAAAGGAATGTTTTCCAAAGGCAAAACTCGTTGTGGATCGTTTTCACATTGTCAAACATCTCATTCGTAAATTTGAGGATATTCGCGTACGAATCATGAAAAGCTTTGATCGAAACGATCCAACACAAGCCAAATATTATCGACAATTAAAGGCGTTGTCTCGGCTTCTGATCAAACGACAGGACAAGCTTGTTTATGACAAATGGACCAAATGGCGCAATTTTGGTTGGGCGTATCTCACCGAAAGTGAAGTGGTGGATCGTCTGCTTTCGATCTCTGACGAATTACGAATCGCCTATTTTTACTATCAAGAAATTCTTCAAGCGTTTCACGACAAAGAGGCGGACACTTTCTTTAAACTTGTAAGAACGATGCCCAATTCCGTTCCAAAAGAACTGCATTCTATAAAAAAAGCTTTTATAAACTATGAATCCGGCATTCGTTTAGCCCTCGAATTGCCTTATTCAAATGCCAAAATAGAAAATCTGCATACCCACATCAAAGCATTGAAACGAGTCGCTTATGGCTTTCGAAGCTTTCGGAAAATGAAGACCAGAATTTTCTTACTAAATAATCTGATTACCTATGAATCAAAAAACATCTAAAGTAGAAAAGGAATTCTACCTTAGATGTTCTTATCTCACTCTATCAGTCCTATTTGACAAAGAGCCCTTTTTTCGTTAATCAGCCAGTTTTTTCCAGAAATTGTTGCGATTGATCCATAGCCAGGCTCCGGACAAGATTCCTAACCATAGCATGACTCCGCCGTTCAGAAAAACAGGATTCAGATTCATGACCACCGCAACAGCGTATAGCGTAACCAGTAAGACTCCGATGATTATTGTGCCAAACATCCATAGCATCAAGCCATAATTTCCTACGCCTCTAGTGAAAAGCTGACTGACATTCGTCCAGGTAAGATTCATCAATCGATAATCCCGACTGAAAAAATGTAAAGACAATAGATAAGTCCCCCACAAGATCCCTGCTACAAAAGAAAGCAGTAAGAAAAGAGGAAATCGTAGCACAAGTGCCATAATCAAGCCAACACCGCCAGAAATACACATCTGAATCTTACAGCCTACCCAAAATTTTTGTCGCAGGTATTTTTCCAACGATAGCGGCAATGACTGGATAAAGGCAAAGTTTTCACGATCCAGCGAAATCAGGTTACTGACAAAAGAGGTCTGGTTGATAGTGATCCCCGCAAAAACGATCCCGCATACGAAGAATACACCCATGAACTTTATTCCCAACTCCTGCAAGCTGACGGGATTGGTCGTCACCATCGTTCCGATCATTACGATCGGCATAATCAAAGAGGACGTCAGCACCTGCATAATCAGGTTAGGATTTTTTAGCAGTTGATGGTTGTAGCTTGCTAACTGACTCTTCAACGATTGATTGACTTTTCGTTTACGTTTTGTTGCCACGGTACGCGATCCTTCATCGCTGAATTGCTCATACAAACTAGGAACCACGAAAAATCTTAAGGCCAACAGCAATAGGCCAGTCAGAATTAGCAAGCCTGCCAAAGTGAGCAGTCCTTTCGCCGTTAGCAGTCCATGCATAACATGATAAAACGGCATAAAGAGCGCAAAGGGGTGACGGTCAGGAACACCCGCCGAGTGATCCACCATGTTTTGCGAAAAATTCACGGCTAAGATACCTCCGACAGAAACCACCATTGAGAAGCCCAGCATCAAACTGGTAAACAATTTTTTATGCTGACGAAACAGCTTCGTCTTCGTCATCCCAAAGACGATCAAACTACACAAACTGAATAATAAAATGAAAAAGATTAAAAACAGTACTATCGCACCAATTACCGCAAGGATTATCGGATAGCCGCTTTTAAAGGCTGTAAGAAAAAATAAAATCAATAACGGCAATAAAAAGGGGACAATCGTCATCCCCACCGCTAAGAATTTTGCGATAAAGACTTCCCCCTGCTTAATGGGCAGTGACAAATAATCCTGCAGGTCTTTACTTTCGAAAAAGACATTGAAAATAGCAGAGAGGGACTGAGAAAAACCGATCAGCGCGAAGAGTATCATATAGTACGTAAAAAAGCCGGGTAATTTGGCGAAATCGATCATCACCATCGTAATCCCATAGATCGCTAGAAAAATGACCCCCGACATTATGTACTGCTGAGCGATACTGCGAATGACCTTTTTGCCCTTATGTCCTTTTTTCCGAATTTGATTGGTGGATGAAGGATTAATATAAAGCATGTTCACCGCGATTAATCGCTTGATGATCCCACTATTCATGAGCATCCTCCTCAATTTCAGAAATCAACTCGCCATTTGCTTGTCTCCCAGCCATCTTAAGGTAGACACTTTCCAGTGATTCATTTGGATAATCTTCCAGCAGAGCCTCCACAGAGCCGTTATAAATCAGTTCACCCTTTTTCAAAATCGCTAATTCGTCACACAGCTGTTGCGCAGTATCTAAAACATGGGTAGAAAAAATTACGGTGTTTCCCTTTTCTGCATGACGCTTGATCATTTCCTTCAAGTCAAATGCTGCCTGAGGATCTAACCCGTGCAAGGGCTCATCTAAAATCCAAATATCCGGGTCCGGTAATAAGGCACCAATAATGATCGTCTTTTGACGCATCCCATGAGAAAAGCTTTCCAGTGTTTCATCCTCATGACCGACTAAATCAAATAATTCAATCAGCTCTTGACGACGATGCTCCTGCCCCTTCAATTCATAGGCCGCTGAGATCAGGTCCCAGTATTCATTGGCAGTCAATTGTAAAAACATATCTGGTGAATCGGGGACATAGGCAATTTTTTTCTTGATGGCCAACCGATCTTCCTTCAAATTCTTCCCATCAAACAAAATTTCTCCACTCGTAGGTTCAATAATGCTAACTAAGCTTTTGATCGTGGTAGATTTTCCCGCACCATTATGTCCTAAAAAGCCAAAGATTTCTCCAGCCTTTATTGTTAAACTTAAATTATCCAAGGCCTTTTTTTGACCATAGACTTTCGTTACACCTGTCAATTCAATCATCTTTTATCGCCCTCCTTACTAACCACTATACGGAAAAAGCTTCTCCATGACAATAAACTACAAGAAAAAAACACTCATTCGAGTGTCCTAGGCCTTCAGGGGAACCCAAATTTCGATCACCGAATTTTTTTGATTCCACTGAAATTTTTCATCATATTTTTCAAAGTGCAGAAAATCCGCTTGCTCCAAAGATAGACCCAGCTTCGGAATAAGCTCCCGATAAAGGGTCTCGTAAGTCGCGTAAATATGTTTCATCGCACCCTGATGCTCCACCACCAAATAGGTACAGGTCGGAATCTCCTTCGACAGAAAATTTACCGGTACAGTCTCTGGCTGAGGAATGCCACAAAAATAATAGAGCTGACCCTCTCGCCGTGTCATAAAAGCAAACTTCGTCCATATCCCTTTTTGACCAAGCTGATTTCTTTTCAGCTGTTGATTAAAATACGGCCAAAACGATAGGCAGCGTTCCAGATTTTGACTCTTTTTTCCCGTCAGCGTTTGTTCTAAACCAATGACTGAAAAAGTTGGCAGTTCTTTGATTGTATGTTTCATCCCACTCTCCAATTATCCACTAAGTATTTTCCTTTAGTCTACCTGAAAGAACTTAGAAATGATATCAGAGAAGGGATTGCAATTAAACTTTCGAATAAAACATAGCAAATTAGAGTCCATTAGCTCGCTTGTTTCAAATCGTGATCAGATTTTGCATCTACATTGTCTAACTGCTGCATTTTAATAGCGGTCGCTAGAATTTGTTCTTTGCGTTGTGCTTCAAGTTCGTTGATGCGTGCCCAATAAGTCGCATTTGCTTTTGCTTTCTGTTGATTTCTAACACCAGTAAGCAACCCAACAATCAGGATCAATAGAATAAGAATCATCATATTTAGCACCTCCTATGCCCTTATTCTAGTTCCTTTTCAGAAAACCAATTAGGACATATGTCACATTTGAGCGAATTTTTTTACTAAAAAGCAAGTAGAACTTCCGAAAAAAACTGCCTAACCATTACGTTAAGCGGCTATATTTGACGACTTTTGCGCTCAAATATGGCTTTACTGCAACCTTTTTCCAACGCTTACTTTATAGAGTAGTATCCATGCCCTTATTCCCACTTTTTCAGGGGAATATAAAACGCCATGACACTATTTTCTACTCATTCTTGCTTTCTCAGAAGCAGTGCCTTTTCCATTAACTTGTGATAGCATGGGCGCATTTCTTCCTCAGTCACTGCTTGGTCAATATTGGCAACCTCGATCCACTTCACCGCGCTGTTCTCATCCGCCTTCACCTGCAGCTCCTGATTTTCTGAAGCCATGAACAAATAGGTTGTGTTGATGTGATGATGGGCCTTGATAAATTGTCCCTTTTTATAGTGAGCATTTACCGGCAAAATATCAAAAGCAAAAAGACCATCATAAATCAGTTGGTACTCCTTAATGCCAGTTTCTTCCTCTAGCTCTTTCTGGGCAACGGCTAAAAGCTCCTCACACCCATCCGCGTGTCCACCAGTTCAAGAATAGGACTGATAGATATTATGGTAAACCATCAGTACTTTGTCATAAGTAGGATTGACGACCCACGCCGAAGAAGAAAAGTGATACTCCTGATTCTCTCTTGTCAATAAATTGTCTTGAAATTGAAGCTTGTCTAAAAACAGCTTTTTATCTGCCGCCTCCTGTTCTGTATATGGTTTATAGGCGGTAATCACATCAATAATTTTCTTCATCTAAAGGCCCCTTTTCCTAATCTTCTCTAAATCCTGTCATCACAAGTTGATTATAGCAAATCTGTTCTACCACGAAAAAAAGACTTGGCTCACCGACCCAAATCTTTCCATAAAATGCGCGATTTCTTTAGGGGACAAACCGATAGCCGGCCCCCCAAACCGTTTGGATATGCGCGGGTTTAGAAGGATCAGCTTCGATTTTTTCTCGCAGACGATTGATATGAACCGCTACTGTTCGAATATCTCCATTTGAATCCATTCCCCATATCTTCTCATAGAGCTCTTCTTTACTAAAGACCTGTTGAATGTTCTCCATTAAAAAGAGCAGCAGCTCGAACTCCTTATACTTCATAGCCACTTCCTTCTCTCGGACATACACCTTCATAGCCTTTGGCTGGATCACAATCTCGCCAGTACCAATCGTGTGGGTTTTAGGAGTATCCTGCCTCTGCTGGTTCAACCGCTCAAATTGAGCGAGGTTGGCCCGCACGCGGGCCACCAGCTCCGTTGGTGAAAAAGGCTTGCTGATGTAATCATCTGCACCTAGACCTAATCCCCGCAGCTTATCGATTTCTTCATTTTTCGCGGTTACTAATAAAATAGGAACCAGTACTTCGCTGCGTATTTGTCGCAGTATCTCGATGCCATCGATCGTCGGCAGCATGACATCCAATAAAATCAAATCATAGTCTTTGGTTAAAGCAGCCGTCAACCCTTCCGCGCCATCATGAACGATTCTACTTTCAAATCCGTTGATCGTTAAAAAATCCTGGAGAATGTCCGCAATCGCCTCATCGTCTTCGATAATCAAAATCTTCTTCATTGTCTGTCTCCTTCAAGCTATCGTATTCGTTTCATTTTGTCCGCGTCTTTGCTAATTGGCAGTTGAATGCGTATTTGCAACCCACCCTTTGAAGAATCGCGCGCTTCAATCTCCCCGCCTTGACTTTCAATGACACGACGAGCAATGGCCAGCCCTAGACCGCTGCCTTCTCCTGACTGCGTCCGTGCTTTATCCCCCCGATAAAACACATCAAACAAGTTTTTCTGTTGTGGGAAAGGGACACCCGGACCATTGTCACTAAAGGTTATCACGATTTGCTCTGACTCTTCGTATTGTTCGATTAGCAGCTGATTGTCGAAGGGATGTCCATATTTTACTGTATTTTCAATAATATTGATAAATACGGTACGCAGCTGCTCTGGATCGACAGCGGCCTGTGTTTGATATGAGTGCACACCAAGGGTTATTTTTAAGCCCCGCTGCCGATATTCTTCGGTCACGCCTTCAATCAAGTCAGCTAAATATTTCCCAATAGTCACGTTCTGAATCCGCAACGCAAAATCTCCTAAATCAACTTTAGAAAAGAGGAAAAGCTGATCAACTAAATGCGTCAGTTCATCCGTCTTTTTTGTAATTGTTTTTAAATATTTTTCTTTCATCGTCGGTGTTTTTGCTATCCCTTTTTCCAGACCTTCAACATACGCCTTGATCGCAGTCAGCGGCGTGCGCAAGTCGTGGGAAATCCCCGCGATCAGCTCTTTGCGATTTTCACTGTTTTTTTCCTGTTCTGTTACTAGGATTTCAAGCCGCTCAGCCATTTCATTGAGACTATTGACTACTGGACGAAATTCATCCTCTTCTTGATAGGCTGTTCGCCAGCTGAGATTGCCGTCCCGAATCTGCTGAACTCCCTGCAGCAGAACAATCAACCCGTCATTGATCGGTCGAAAAATAAAGCGGGACAAAATGTAATTCGTCAAGACCACAAAAAGAATCACACAGACAACGATTAATAGAACAACCAAGAAGATCATCCTCTTGTTGTCTAATAATTGCTCCTCTAAGTTCATATGGTAATTCTGATTAACCAATAGCACCTGAAAACGACCGATCGTTATACGATTCATCAAAACTTTATTCACTACCAAAGTATGCTGATCCGGATTGTCCAGCATACTTTTCACGATACTATCCTCCTGATAAGTCCCCCTGCGCTGAAGCAATGTTCGATCATTATCATAAAGCAACACGCTGACGACCTCGCTAGCTGGATGCTCCTCATTCAGATCATCAAGTGCTTGAATTAATTGGGCTTGGGTCGGGTCTTCTACTTGAAACTTCTTTTGAAGGGCTTCAATGCGGTCATACTCTTTGGTATACAGCTCATTTTCCTGCCATTGATTGATAAAATCACTGCCGAAGGTTTCAGAAAAAATGAAAAAGAGCCCGCCTAAAACGATTCCTGTCAAAACAATCGGCATGACGATCATTAAAATATTGGAAAAGTACAGTCGCTGACGAATCGTCATCCTTTGTCACCTCATTTGATTTCTTCTATCTTCCTATTTAACACGAACCTTTCCTCTTTTCGTAAAAATGAAGCAAGTATTAATAAATAGTTTATAAATTGTTTATCCTTTCCGCACCTTTTATTTCCTTTTGTTTTGTATCCTAAAGCGAACCTATTGATTTGTCACTTGGAGGAAAACTACTTATGCAACCATTTAAAGGATTAACAGAAAAACAAGTCCAGGAACGGATCGCCGATGGACAAACCAATGATTATCGGATGAACCCAGCAAAATCGACCGGCATGATCATTCGAGAAAATACCCTGACATTGTTCAATTTATTGAACTTCCTTTTGGCCGCTTGTCTATTTGCGGTCAAAGCCTACAGCAACATGTTTTTTATTCTGATTATCATCATGAATATCGTAATCGGCATCGTTCAAGAGATTCGCGCGAAAAAAATGGTAGACCGTTTAACGCTGCTCGCTCAAAATGATATCACGGTGATTCGAGACGGTAAAAAGCAAGCTATCGCTCCAGAGCAATTGGTCTTAGGTGATCATGTTCTGCTAAAATCGGGGGAACAGATTCCCAGCGACATGCTGGTACTAGACGGACTGGCGGAAGTCAACGAATCCCTGCTTACCGGTGAATCCGATACGATTGTTAAGAAAAACGGCGCGGAAATACTCTCTGGCAGCTTCTTAACGAGCGGACACTTAGTTGCAGAAGTACAAAACGTTGGCGCAGATAATTACGCCGCAAAAATTATCAATGAAACGAAAGCCGCAAAGCCAATCAAATCCGAGCTGATCCAATCAATCCAAAAAATCTCAAAATTTACCAGCTTTATTATTTTGCCGATTGGAATTCTGCTTTTTCTTGAAGCCTTTTTCCTACGTAACAGCTCTACTTATACTGCTGTTGTCGCTTCGGTTGCGGCTCTGTTAGGCATGCTGCCGAAGGGACTGGTACTGCTGATCAGCATCGCCTTGACTACCGGTGTCCTGAAATTAGCGAAAAAAAATGTCCTTGTTCAAAATATGTATGCTATTGAGAATTTGGCGCATATGGATGTTCTCTGCTTGGATAAGACTGGAACTTTAACTGAAGGGAAAATGCAGGTTGAGAATCTGTACCTTTTAGACGAAAACTATCGCGGCCTTCTGCCGACTCTGATGACCAGCTATTTAGCAGCGACTGAAGATAGCAATCCCACCGCTCAAGCTTTAAATCGTTATTTCGGTGAGGGCGCAAAGGAACCAGCCAAGCAGGTACTGCCCTTTTCTTCTGAACGAAAATACGGTGCGGTCGCCTTTGAAAATGGCAAAACACTCTACTTAGGTTCTCCTGAAAATCTATTACAACCGAGTCAGATTCCATCAATCATTCATCATTACCAAGAATCTGGCTTGCGCATTCTTTTGATTGCCTTGACATCAGACGGAATTTTAGAACAACCAAAAGACCTGATGCCGATTGCTTTTTTGACCTTAAGCGATCCAATTCGTGCCAATGCCAAAGACACCTTGAACTTTTTAACTGAGCAAGGGGTCGAATTAAAAATCATTTCAGGCGACAATCCTAAAACGGTCTCAGCAATCGCTGAAAAAGCTGGATTCGCCGATTATCAAAAAGCGGTTGATCTTTCCAGCTATTCCGATGAAAAGGAGATCCGCGCCTTGGCACACAGTCATTCTATCTTCGGTCGTGTAACGCCGCAACAAAAGAAACTGCTGATTCACGAATTGAAATCACTAGAAAAAACCGTTGG